>CAWKBS010000008.1:0-686137 GCA_963847985.1 uncultured Actinomycetes bacterium
GCGCCCGCGGCCTCGTGCGCCTCCTTCGCCCGCGCGAGCTGGAACTCGAGGTTGGCGCGCATCTCGTCGTCGATCGTGAAGGTGATCTTCGGCGCCGGGATGCCGTCCGCGTCGGTCAGCTCGGGGTCGAGCGTGACCGTGTTCGACTCGTGCGGGAGGTCCTCGATCCCGACGCCCCAGTCGAAGGCGTGGCCGAGCGTCGACTCGGTCAGGTCGTGGACGGCGGCGCCCCAGCGCTCGTCGAAGGGCAGCTCGTCGTAGCGGAAGAGGCTGAAGAGCGGCCCGCCGAGCGGCATCACGTCCCACTGCGCGCCGAGCGGGAAGCCGCGCGACTCGTCGTGGTCGGCGAACTCGAGCGAGAGGAGCTGCGTCCCCCACGGGCCGAGCCAGCCCTCGAGGTCGTCCTCGTAGATCCCGAGCACGCTCATGTACGGGTGGAGCATCAGCCGCTTGCCGACGAGCCCCGAGGAGTTGGCGAGGCCGTCGGGGCCGCCCGAGAGGAGGAGCAGGCGGGCCGTGCCGACGCCGTTCCCGGCGACGACCACGACGTCGGCCTCCTGGCGCTGCTCGTTCCCGTCGCGGTCGACGTAGATCGCGCCGGTGGCGAGCCCGTTCCCGTTCGTCGTGATCTCGCGCACGCGCGCGCCGGTGACGAGCTTCGCGCCGTGCGCGAGCGCCTGCGGCCACATGGTCGTGTCGGTGGAGCTCTTGGCGCCCGCAGGGCAGCCCCACATGCAGGTGCCCGTGCGCTTGCAGCCGGCCAGGCTGCCGACGTCCTCGGAGCGGATCGCGTGCGCGGCCGGCCACCAGTGCCAGTTGAGCTCGTTCATCCCCTCGGCCGCCCGCCGCCCGATCGGGCCGATGGGGAGCGGCGGCAGGAGCGGCGGCGGGCCCGGCGGGTAGTTGGGGTCGCCGGCCATGCCGGAGATCTGCATCTCCTGGTCGATCCGCTCGTAGTACGGCTTCATCTCCTCGTAGGAGATGGGCCAGTCGTCCGCGATCCCGTGCAGCGTGCGGAGCTTGTAGTCCTGCGGCCGGAGCCGCACCCACTGGGCGCAGAAGTGGATCGTGCTCCCGCCGACCGCGTTGTACATCACCGGCGTGATCGGCGAGCCCGAGACCTCGAGCGGGTAGTCGGCCGGGTGCTGCCGGGTGTTCGGGTTCGGGCTCCACTGCGCGTCGGCGACGAGCTCCCACTCGAGCTTGTCGCCGGGGAAGTCGGAGGCGTTCTCCCAGCCGCCCTGCTCGAGGCAGACGACCTTGAAGCCGGCCTCCGCCAGGTGGCGCGCGGCCACCGAGCCGCCCGCGCCCGCGCCGACGATGAGGACGTCGGCCTTCGCGCCGTTCCCGGCGATCGAGAAGGAGAGCGGCGCCGCCGGCTCGATCGTCTCCGGCGGGGGCGGCGCGGTCGTGTTGATCGGCCCGCGCGCGTAGACGGGGTCGAGCAGGCCGTCCCGCAGGTCGTACTCGGCCTCGTCGGAGAACGGCGGCCGCTTGCCCTGGCCCGGGTAGCCGATCCGCTTCCGGACCTTGAGGTTCATGTAGTAGCCGCCCGAGGCGATCTGCGCGAGCGCGGAGAAGCCGTCCGGATCCTCGGCGTGCAGCCGCCGCGCCTCGCCCTCGGGGTCGCGCCCGGCCGCGGCGTCGAGCACGGCCGCGAGCGGCTCGACCAGGTCCGGCCGGGCCTCCAGCGCCCGGTCGAGCCACTTCTCGGCCGAGCCGGCCTCGCTGGCCGCGGGCATCTCGTCCGTGGCCGGGATGAGGACGTCGGCCAGCGCCCAGAAGGTCGCCCGCTGCTCGTCGGTCAGGCCACGTCAGTTGAACGCCGGCATGACCTCGTCGGCGATGAGCCGGAGCTGGCCGTTGACGTCGGGGACGTCCACGTCCCTCTGCGCGAACAGCTTGAGGATGTAGGGGTCGGTGATGCAGAGGATCATGTGGTTGACCCCGGCCGACTCCATCTCCTTGATCTGGGCCACGCACTCCTCGGGCGTGCCGGCGATCGAGAGCTTGTCGGCGATCTCGGGCGTCGTCATCTCGTACGCCTTCTCGAGGTCGCCGGTGCCGAGGACCTCGACGATCGCCTTCGTCTCGGCCGGGTCGATGCCGTGCGCCTCGAACTGCTCGTCCGGCTGGGAGGAGAGGTAGAAGGTGACGATGGCCCGCGCCGCGGTCTTCGCCTTCTCCGAGTCGGGCCCGCAGGTGACGACGCACCAGGCGCCGATGTCGAGCGTCTTCCAGTCGCGGCCGGCGCTCTCGGCGCCGATCTTGACGTTCTCGACGACGTAGTCGTACCACGCCTTGTTGTAGCCCAGCGCACTGTGGACGCCGTCGGAGACCTCGCCGGCGAGCTGCATCGACTTGGGGCCCCGCATGGCGCCGATGTAGAGGGGCAGGCGCTCCTGCACGGGCCGCGCGAAGGTGAAGAGCCCGGCGTACGTGTGGAACTGGCCCTCGTACGTGATCGCCCCGTTGTCGAGGAAGGTGCGCATGACCTCGTGCGCCTCCTTGACCCGGGAGAACGGCTTGATCGCCTTCCAGTCGACGCCGTACTGCGAGAGCATGCCGAAGTTGCCGCAGGAGATGACGCCCTCCGCGCGGCCGCCGGTCAGCTCGTCGAGGGTGGCGAGCGCCTGGCAGATGAGCGTCGGCTCGCGCAGGTAGACGCTGGAGAGGTTCGGCCCGAAGCGGACGTTCTTCGTCTTGTCGGCCGCCGCCGCGTACAGGAGCCAGAGATCCTTGTGCCAGGTCTCGTCGGCCGCGTAGCACGCGTAGTAGCCGAGCTCGTCGGCCGTCTTGATGTGCTCCAGCGAGTCGGCAAGCGGGTAGTCGAGCAGCGTCGTGTAGCTGAACTTCATGGCTGTGCGCCCTCCTCGGCCTCGATTTCCTTGAGCAGCTCTTCCCCCGACACGACGCTGTCCGCGAAGTGGTCGTGCATCCACGCCAGGTGCTCCCACCGGCTCTCGACGATCCGCAGCGTGTCCCAGGCCGGGATGTCCTGCTGCGGCGTGTGCTCGGTCATGAGCTCCGGGTCGACCTCGTAGATGTGGTCGAAGCGCATGACGACGTCCTCCTTGATGCGCTGCGCCTCCGGCGGCTTCTGCGCCGAGAGCCTGAAGCCGATCACGACTCCACCTCCTCGTAGGCCTCGTCGAGCAGGTACTTGCCCGGGTTCATGATGTTGTTCGGGTCGAGCGTGCGCTTGATCTGCTTCATCACCTCGAAGCCGCCGCCGAGCTCGTCGGGGACGAGGTCGACCTCGCCCTCGCGGCAGGAGCCGTGGCACGCCGAGATGGAGCCGCCGTGCTCGATGGCGATGCGGGCGATCTCCCGCTTCGCGTCCACCCACGCGGCCCAGCTCTCGTCGTCCCACTTCATCTCCCAGATGCCGATGTCGATCTCGGTGAGGTAGTCGCCCCACGACTTGAAGGCCCCGTTCGTGTACGCGAACATGCCCCAGTCGTCGAACATGTCGAAGCGCTCGCGCAGGCCGGCCGCGACGGCATGCCACTTCTCGCGCACGGCCGGGAGCTGCGAGTAGAGGATCGCCGCGTCCTCGCAGTGCCAGCTCATGAGCGCGACCTGGCCGTCCCGGGTGCGCCCGTGCTGCGGGGTGGCGTAGCGGTCGTGCCGCGAGGCCCAGTCGCCCTGGGAGATCTCGTCGCCCAGGTACTCGCCGCCGGAGGCCTTGCCGATCTTCAGCATCCGCTTCGCCGAGGCGCGTACCTCGTCGTCGTTCCCGTACATGGCCACCGCGACGACGGCCTGAACCCAGTCGGGCTGCGGGATGTACGCCTCGTCGTCGCGGCGGAGGTACTTCACCTTCCACTCGTCGAAGAGGACGACGCCGGCGAGGGTCGCCGCGCCCGAGCGCGCGAACTCGCCCGTCGCCCGCCAGGCGTCCTCGTAGGAGCGGTAGGCGTAGAAGGCCGAGAACTCCGCCTCCGGGCGCTTGACCAGCTCGAGCGTCGCCTCGGTGACGATGCCGAGCGTCCCCTGGTGGCCCATGAAGAGGTGCTTGAGCTGGAAGCCCGACGACGACTTGCGGGTCTTCTTGCCGCCGCCGTCGCCGACGCGGATGATCTCGCCGGTCGGGAGCACGATCTCGAAGCTGATCACGAGGTCGCGCGTGTGGCCGAAGCGGCCGCCGATGAGCGACCAGCCGCTCGTGCCGATGCGCCCGCCGACGAGCGAGCACGGATACGACGCCGGGTTGTCCGGATAGATGAAGCCGAGCGGCTGCAGCTCCTGGGAGAGCTTCAGCATGTTGATCCCCGGCTGGACGGTGACCGTGCGGTCCTCGACGTCGATCTCGAGGATCTTGTCCATGAGCTTGACGTCGACGAGGATCCCGTGCTTGAGCGGCACCGCGCCGTCGGTGAGCCCGGTGGCGCCCGCCCGCGGCACGACCGGGACCCGCTCGCGGTTCGCGAGCTTGACCACCTCGGAGATCTGCTCCGCCGACGTCGGGAGCACGACCGCCTGCGGGATGAACTCCTCCCACCTGTGCTTCGGGAACGGCGAGGGGACGCGCGCGCGGTTGAAGAGCGCCGAGCGGCCGGTGAAGACGTGGTCCTCGCCGCAGATGGCGACGAGCTCGTCGATCAGGGTGTCGGGAAGGGCTGCGACTGCCATCTCACACCTCGAATCCGGCCGCCTCGGCGACCAGCTCGAAGATGTCGAACACCTCGATGCCCTGAGCCTTGCCCTGCTCGGTGAGCGGCCGCTCCGACCAGGGACAGGCGGAGACGAGGGTGTCGACGCCGTCGAGCGCCGCCGCCTTCTCGATCCGCCGGCGGCTGATCTCCGCCGTCAGCTCCGGCTTCTCGGTCGCGAGGTTCGAGCCGGCGCCGGAGCAGTACGACCACTGCGTGACGTGGTCGACGTCGACGAACGTGAGCCCCGGGATCGCCCGCAGGATCTCGCGCGGGGACTGCCACTTGCCGAGGCGCTTGTTCAGCCGGCACGGGTCGTGGTACGTGACCGTGCGCTCGATCGGCGTCGTCAGCTCGATCTTGCCCTCGCGGATCAGCTCGGCGACGAGGTCGACGCCGAGCACGATCTCGAACTCGTCGAAGTTCTCGTCGAGCGTGGGGTAGTGCTCGATCATCGTGATGTAGTCGTGCGGGTCGAGGCAGATGACCCGCTTCGTGCCCGTCTTGCGCCAGTCGATCATGTTGTGCTCGGCCATCTTGTGGGCGATCTCCACGTACCCGGTCTCCCACATCGGCCCGCCGCAGCACCACTGCTGGCTCATGAGGCCGAACTCGACGCCGGCGGCGCCGAGGAGGAGCGCCACCGCGCGAGGCACCGACGGCCGGTAGAAGGCCGCCTCGCAGTCGGCGAACAGCACCGTCTCGCCGCCGGTCGGGAGGTCGAGGCCGGCCGCCCAGGCGCGAACCTTGTTGCCGGAGGTCTCCGTGCGCCATCCGAGCACGGGCTCGTTGCCCCAGCGGTCGGTGAGCTCCGCCCAGCGCTTCCAGTTCTCCTGGTGGATGCCCTCCTCGACCGCGAGCGTCCGCATCGCCCTGACGACGTCGATCGTGCGCTGGCGGAAGCGGTAGAAGTCGCCGGTGAAGAGCGTGTTCGGGCAGCGGAGCTCGCAGGCGCCGCACATCGTGCAGTGCACGTAGTCCTCGGCGACGTCCTCGATCGTGAGGTGGCCCTCGTCCATCGCGACCACGTTCGCGTGGAACGCGGTCGGCGTGTGCCGCTCGTCCCGCGTGACCTGCATCACCGGGCAGACCTCGCGGCAGAACTTGTGGCCCGAGCTGAAGCAGTTGTACGCGGCGTTCCGCCACTCCTCCACGACCTCGGCGGCGCGCCCGTTCGTTCCCCCGGAGTCGGTGACCTTGTCGGTTGCCATTCGCCTCCTTCGCTGGGTTGCGCCGACTCTAGGACGACTGCGATAGAAATGTCCAGTGATGAGCGAACGGACGCAAGCCGGTGATCGGGCTCTCGCTGGGCCTGCACGACTTCGGCGACTACGCCGGCGTCGGTTTCCAGCGGCCGGTCGCGCTCGCCGGCGGCGTCGGCCTCGCGCTCCCGCGCGTCGACGGCCACCTCGAGGACGCGCTCGACGTCTGCGACGGCATCCTCCTCGGCGGCGGCCGCGACATCGACCCCGGCCGCTACGGGCAGGAGCCGACCGAGCACCTCGCCCCGACGGAGCCGATCCGCGACGCCTTCGAGCTGGAGCTGACCGAGCGCGCCCTCGACCGCGGTCTGCCGATCCTCGGCATGTGCCGCGGGATCCAGATCCTCAACGTCGCGCTCGGCGGCACGCTCGTCCAGGACGTCTCCGTGAAGCCGGAGTGGGCCGAGCACCCCTCCGACCGCGGCTGGCGCGCCTGGAAGGAGGTCGAGCGCTCGTCGCTCGAGGGCTCGGACGAGGTGCCGCCGCACCCGCGCCACTCGATCTCGATCGAGCCGGGGAGCCGGCTGCACGCGGCGCTCGGCGTCGACGAGATCGAGGTGGACAGCTTCCACCACCAGGCGCTCGACGAGGTCGCCTCCGACCTGACCGTCGTGGCGACGGCGCCCGACGGCGTCGTCGAGGCGGTCGAGCTGGACGGCGACGCACTACGTCCTGGCCGTCCAGTGGGAGCTGCAGGAGGAGTGGCGGGTCGACCGCCGCTTCCTCGAGCCGTTCGCCCAGTTCGTGACGGCGGCCTCCCAGCCCCGCTAGATGGGGATCCTCCTCGGCCTGACGGCCGCCCTCTCGTGGGGCCTGGCGGACTACTTCGCGGCCGTGGCGTCGCGGCAGACCGGGGCCTTCCGCGTCGTGCTCGGCTTCCACCTGGTGGCCATGGTGCTGCTGGCCGGGCTCATGGTCGTCACCGGGGAGGGCCTCTCCGACGTGACGGGCGGCGACCTCGCCTGGCTCGCGTTCATCGGCGTCCTCGGCGGGCTCTCCTACCTCGCCTTCTACCAGGCGCTCGCCATCGGCCCGATCTCGATCGTGAGCCCGATCGTCTCCGCCTACGCGGCCGTCACCGTCGTCTGCGCCGTGCTGATCGGCGGCGAGCGGCTCGGCGGCGGCGAGACGGTCGCCATCGTCGTCGTCATGCTCGGCGTCGTCCTCGCCTCCTCCGACCTCGCGCAGATGCGGCACCTCGAGCGCATCGCGCTCCTCGGGATCCTGCTCGCGCTCGCCACCGCGGTGATCATCGGCGTGTTCGTCTACGGCGTCGCGTACTTCAGCGCCGACTACGGCTGGCTCGTCCCGATCTTCCTGGCGCGCGGCTTCTCGACGCTCTTCCTCGTCGCGGTCTCGCTGCGCGGCGGGGAGTGGCGCTTCCCCGACCGCTCGCCGCGCCTGCTGACGATGATCGCGTTGATCGCGGTCGTCGACACTCTCGGCTACGTCGCGTTCAACTTCGGCGTCCGCCACGCCGACACGTCGGTCGTCGCGACCGCCGCCGCGCCGTACTCCGTCGTCCCGATCGTCGCGGGCGTCATGCTCCTGCACGAGCGCCCGCGCGCGACCCAGTGGGCCGGCATCGGCCTCGTCATCGCGGGCCTCGTCCTGCTCGGCCTGGTTTCCTGACCGGCGATCGCGGGTAGCCGGACCTGAACCCGAGAGGAGGTACCGCGATGCTGGACGAATCCGCTATCCGCGAAGCGCTGGGCCGGGACGTCGTCGACCGCGAGGGCAAGACGGTCGGCAACCTCGAGACCTTCTTCGTCGACCGTGACACCGGGCAGCCGGAGTGGCTCGGCGTCTTCTCCGGGACGTTCCGCTCGCATCACTACCTCGTGCCCGTGCGCGGTGCCGAGCGCGAAGGGGCAGTGGTGCGGGTCCCGTGGTCGAAGGACGAAGTGCACCACGCGCCCGAGTACCGCGACCCCGACAAACCCATCTCCGAGGAGCTGGAGCGCGAGGCCTACAGGCACTACGGCGCCGACGAGGCCATCGCCGTCTGAGCCGGCCGGCTAGCTGCGCGGCCTCGTCTTCTGCGGGTCGTAGACGGGGAAGTCGTCGACAGTCGCGGCGACGGTGCCGTCGCCGAGGGCGACCTCGACCGTCTCGCCCTTCGCCGCGAAGCGCGAGTCCAGGACGGCCATGCCGATGACGCGGCCGAGCGTCGGGCTCTCCCCGGGGCTCGTCAGCGTGCCGGCCGGCTCGCCGTCCTTCGTGACCGCGGCGCCGTACTCGGGCACCTCGGAGCCCTCGACCGCGAGCGTGACGAGCCGCTTGGGCGGGCTCTTCGCCGTCTCGGCCAGGGCCGCCTTGCCGTGGAAGTCGCCCGTGTCGAGGCGGATCACCTTGTCCAGCGACATGTCGAACGGGTCGGTCTCGTGCTGGAAGTAGTCGTAGCCGATGAAGATCAGCCCCGACTCGATCCGCAGCGACTCGACCGCGGAGAGCCCGTACGGCTTGGCGCCGGCCTCGGTGAGCACGCCCCAGAGCTCCTCGGCGTAGTCCGGCTCGGTGAACAGCTCGTAGCCGAGCTCGCCCGAGTAGCCGGTCCGCGAGACCCAGACGGGAACGCGCCCGACGTGGACCTGGTGCGGCAGGAAGCGGAAGTAGCCGAGGCTCTCGACGTCCACGTCCACGAGCCCGGCGAGGAGCTCGCGCGAGCGCGGCCCCTGGAGCTGGACGTGCGGGAGCTTCTCCGTGATCGGCTCGATGGAGACGTCGAGGCCGGCGGCGACCTCGCGCATGTGCTCGAGGTCGGAGTCGAGCGCGGTGATCACCCAGGCGCTCGAGTCCGTGAACTTGAAGACCGTGCCGTCGCCGACCATCTTGCCGTCCTCGTCGCAGAAGGGCGCGTAGCGGATCTGGCCGATCTCGAGGCCGAGCATGTCGTTCGTGAAGATCCGGTCGGCGGCCGCGAGTGCGTCCGGGCCGGAGAAGTCCCACTTGCGAAGCGGCGACTCGTCCCACACGCCGACGTCCTGGCGGACGGCGTGGTGCTCGGCGACCGCGTCACCGAACTCGGTCGGCCAGTACCAGCCTTCCCACTCCATGAACTCGGCGTCCAGTGCGCGCTGGACCCCGTCGAAAGCCGTGCGGATGGTCTCGGTGCTCACGCTTCCTCCTTCGCCGTTGGGCGCCAGCCTAAAGCGTCGGAAACCGCCGTTGCCCGCGCGAGCAGCGGCGCGACGGCGTCGGCCATCGCCTTCTCGTCGAAGCGGGAAGCCGGGCCCTGGACGCCGATGATCGCCGCGAGCTCGCCGCGGCTTCCTCGCACCGGCGCGGCCACGGCGTTGAGGTCGTCCTCGCGCTCGCCCCGCGCGCTGGCCCAGCCCTCCCCGCGGACGCGGCCGATCTCGGCTGCCAGCGCGTCCCGGTCGACCACCGTGCGCGCCGTGAAGGCGTGCAGCGTGCCGTCCGGCAGCGCGACGTCGCCGAAGGCGAGCGCCACCTTCCCGGTGGCGGTGGCGTGGGCGACGCTGGGCCGGCCGAGCCGCGCGACGCTCTGCACGGACGACGAGCTCTGGACGAAGTCGACGGTGATCGCGTCGGGATCGCCCGGCGCCGACAGCGTCGCGGTCTCGCCGGTCTCCTCGGCCAGGAAGCGGAGGTGCGGGCGTGCGATCTCGCGCAGGTCGAGGCGCGCGAGCACGGCGTTCCCCAGCTCGAGGAGCCTGAGGCCCAGGCGGTAACGGCCGGTCTCGGCGACGTGCTCGACGAGCCCGGCGTCGGCCAGGGTGGCGAGCAGGCGCGACACCGAGGAGGGGTGGAGCCCGGTTCGCCGGGCCAGCTCGTTCGTGCCGAGCTCGCCGCCGTCGGCGAGCGCCTCCAGCACCGAGGCGGCGCGCTCGACTGCGGCCACGCGCCGTGCCGCTGGCCGTCCGGTCCGGGCCATGGTACGGTCAGTATGCCAGGAATTGAAACGCTATTGCCCAGGAGGCAACGATCTATGTCCGACCTGCCCGCCTCGCCCCGCTTCGTGATCGTCGGCGCCGGAATCCACGGCCTTTCGACCGCGTACCACCTCGCCAAGGAGCTGCGCGCCCGCGGGGCCGGCTCGGGAGCGGACGTGGTCGTCCTCGAGAAGTCGGAGCCCGGCGCCGGCGCTTCGGGCATCGCCTGCGGCGTCGTCCGGAACAACTACTTCCAGCCGGCGATGAGCGAGCTGATGCAGGCCTGCGTCGAGGTCTGGGAGTCGGACCCGGCGGCGTACGCGTACAACCCCGTCGGCTACATGGCGCTCGGCCCGGCGGTGCAGGAGAGCGACCTCGCGGCCACGTACGAGCGCCAGGAGAAGATCGGTTACCGCTCCACGCTCGTCACCGGCGAAGCCGAGGTGGACGCGTACATGAAGCGGGTCTTCCCCGACTGGCGCGCGCAGGGCGTGACCGCGCTCCTGCACGAGCACCAGGGCGGCTTCGCCTTCAACCGCGAGTCCGTGCTCGGGCTCGCCGGCAAGTGCGCCGAGGAGGGCGTCGAGGTCCTGAGCGGCGTCGAGGTGCGGGCCATCGACCTCGCCGCCGACGGCACGGCACAGGCGCTCGAGACGAGCCGCGGCCGGATCGAGATCGGCGAGCAGCTCGTGATCGCGCCGGGCCCCTGGGCCAGGCACTTCTGGTCGCTGCTCGAGCTCCCGGCCACGATCGACATCCGGACGCCCGCAGGTGAGGTCGTTCCCGACCAGCCGATGTGGACGTACTGGAACCTCCAGGAGGGCGAGATCACGGTCGACCCGACGATGTTCGCCACCGCGGACGGGAGCGCGCCGCCGGTCGTCCACCTCGACACGGACGCGCCGCTCCACGCCGACGACGGCGAGCTGATCACCGACGAGCTCTGGGGCATCTACTACAAGCGCGACCGCCACGGCGTGCAGGGCGGCGCCTCGCCGCTCGTGGTCGAGGGGGAGGTCGAGCTCGACCCGTACCCGTCCACGACGGACGTCGACGCCGGCTTCCCCGACATGTGGTGCGCGGCCCTCTCGCACGCGATGAGCCGCTTCGAGGGCTGCCGGCCGCTCTACAAGATGGCCAGGTCGGGCGGCGTCGGCGCCTTCACCGCGGACAACTTCCCGGTGTTCGACTACATGCGCCCGAACACGTACGCCGTCCTCGACTCGAACCACGGCTACAAGATGATCGGGGTCGGGCGCGAGGTGGCGAAGGTGCTCCTCGGCGACCACTCGAGCCTCCTCTACCCGTTCCGCTTCGAGCGCTTCGCGACCGGCGACCTCCACCCGGTCTCGAACTCGCCCTACCCCTGGTCCTGAACCTCGTGCGCCAAGGCGGACCCTTCGTCGAGCCCTAGTCGGCGGGCGAGCCATGCCTTCGTCGTCGACTGGAACGCGAGCGTGACGACGATGGCGAGCGCGACCACCGTCGCGAGCTCGGTCTCGTAGGGGACGCCCTCCGCGACGAGGACGCCGACGAGCGCCGCGGGCACCACGCCTGTCTCGCGGGTCCACGAGAGGAACACGAGCTCCTCGCGCTCCCAGCGGCCGCGTCGATCGGGGAGCAGGCACGCGAGGACGGTCAGCGGGCGCGCGACGAGGATCAGGGCGGCGAGCGTGATCAGCGCCGGCACGGCGTTGTCTGCCAGCGCGTCGAACGGGACGTTCGCGCCGAGCGTCAGGAAGACGAAGATGACCACGATGTCCGTAGCCGCCTCCGTGAAGACGCGCATCTCCGTTTCCCGGTGCGAGCCCATCCCGAGGCCGAGCTCGTCCATGTTCGAGACGATCAGCCCGGCGAGGAAGGCGCCGAGGTAGCCGCTGCCCCCGGCGTAGTCGATCGTGAAGTAGCTGCCGACGACGACGAGGAGGACGGCGATCGTCGGCGACTCGCGCCAGATGCCGAGCCGCCTGGTGGAGATGACGACCGCCAGCGCGATGCCGAAGACCGCTCCGAGCGCGGTCGAGATGAGGAGGTCGAGGACGAACTCCCCCAGCGGCGAGGCCAGCGAGCCGCCGTCCTCGACCACGAACCCGGCGAGCGCGAGCGCCAGCACCGCTCCGGTGACGTCGTTCAGGGCAGACTCGGCGACGACCGTCTGCGCCACCTTCGCCCGGATGCGCAGGCGCTCGAACAGCGGGATGAGGATGGCCGGGTCGGTGGGCGCGAGGACGGCGCCGATGAGCAGCCCCGCCTCGATGGGGAGGTCGAACGCGAGCGTGGCCACCGAGCCGGTGATCAGCGCGGTGATGAGGACGCCGGGCACGGCCAGGAGCCCGAGGCCGACCGCGACGGGCCTGAGGATGCTGAACGCGAGGTTGAGGCCGCCGTAGAAGAGGATCAGGGAGACGCCGAGCGTGAGCAGGAGCTGCACCCCGACCGAGTCGAGCGGCAGCTCCACGGCTCCGGCGACGTCGGGGCCGAGCAGCGCACCCGCCGCGACCAGCACGACCATGCGCGGGATCCGCAGCAGGCCGGCGACGACCTCCGCGACCAGCCCGGCCGCGAGCAGGATCGCGAGGGTCTCGATGACGTCGCGGGCGGACACCGCCGGGATTCTCCTCCTCGCCGATGACGGTTGCGCCCGGGAGCGCGTTCGCTCACGATGGTCGCGTGTTCCTCGTCTACCTCTCGCCCCCGGCCGGGCAAGTCGTCTTCATGCTCACCCTGGTGGTCGCCCTGTATCTCACCGTGATCGAGCTGCGGGAGATGGAGCCGCGGCCGCACTTCGCCTGGTGGGGCTGGTGGCTCTCGCTCGTCTTCCTGACCCACTTCGTCGGCTACCTCATCCTGCGGGTCTATGCCTACCGACGCCGGCAGCGAGCCGGCGCCTAGCCGCCCGTTCCGCGACCGCCCGCTCGGGCGGATCGTGATCCTCCTGGTCGTCCTGGCGGTCGCCCTCGTCGCTGCGAGGACCTGCGCCTCGCGGGACTCGGACATCAGTCAGGAGGAGGCGATCGAGATCGCCGAGCAGGAGATCGACTACGTGCCGGAGCGGACGATGGTGCGCTTCCTTCCCCGCGGTGTCGACTCGCATCCGTTCTGGGCGGTCTCCCTCTCGCTCCTCGATGCAGCCGGCAATCCCGAGCGGATCACCGTCGTCGTCGTGGACGGCGCGACCGGCGAGGTCGAGGAGATCAGGCGCCAGGATCGTTAGCGCTGCTTCCAGTCATATGTCCGCGGGCGACACCTCGCACCGGAAAAGGTGGGGAAGTCGTACCTGGGCCACGTCCGACTGGTTTCGTACGTTTGTCGCGGATTTGGTGTCGCTGGAGCTTTGATGGCGTGCGTATAGAGGAGGGCTAGCTGATGTCGTCGCTCGCTGCGCTGTTCGCCCAGGCCCCGACCGTGGAGGAGCTTCAGACCCAGGTCAGCCTCGACTCGCTGATCCTGACGGAGCAGTTCTACTTCTTCACCGTCGTGATCATGTGGCTGATCCACGCCGGCTTCATGGCCTACGAGGCGGGCGCCGCGCGACGCAAGAACATCATGTCGACGGCGATGAAGAACATCCTCACGATCGCCGTCGTGACACCGACCTTCTACTACTTCGGCTGGTACATCTACGGCTGCTTCCAGCCCGGCTTCCCCACAGTCGGGCCGGACTCGCTGGACGGCCACGCGGGCCCCGAGGCCTTCCCGGGCTTCTGCGGCGCGACCGCGCCCTGGTCGGCGGCGATGGGGCCGAACCTCCAGGATCACGTCAGCGCCGTCTTCTTCCTCGCCTTCCTGCTCTTCTCCTGGACGACCGGCTCGATCATGTCCGGCGCCCTGATCGAGCGGATTCGGCTCTCCGCCTACCTGCTCCTGACCGTCCTGCTCGGCTCGGCGGTCTGGATCACGGACGCGGCCTGGGGCTGGAGCTCCGGCGGCTGGCTCGTCACGAAGTTCGGCTTCCATGACTCGATCGCCTCGCTCGTCGTCCACGGCGTCGCGGGCGCGTTCGCTCTGGGCGTGCTCCTCAACCTCGGGCCGCGGATCGGCAAGTTCGACATGAAGGGCCGCGCCCGGGCCTTCAGACCGCACAACACGCACATGACCCTCATGGGCCTGATGCTGATCTTCACCGGGTTCTACGGCTTCTACGCGGCCTGCCTGGTGATCCAGTCCACGATCTTCCCCGGCTGGCTCAACATCTACTTGAATCCGGCGACTCTCGGCGCCATCGCGTTCACGATCACCGTGGGCTTCGCCGGAGGGTTCACGGGCGGATGGTTCGCCAGTCGCGGCGACCCGTTCTGGACGCTGTCCGGCGGTCTCGCCGGCGTCATCTCGGTGTCGGCGGGCGCCGACCTCTACCACCCCTCCCTCGCCTACATCCTCGCTTTCTCGGGCGGCATGCTCGCCGTCTGGGCGGGGACGTACATCGAGAAGAAGCTCCGCGTCGACGACGCGGTCGGGGCGGTGGCCGTCCACGGCGTCTGCGGCTTCTACGGCGTGCTGCTCGTGGGCATCTTCGCGGGCGGCTACCCGACCGGGATCAACAACGTTCCGGTGTCCTTGGGCGGCCAGCTCATGGGGATGCTGGCGTTCTTCCCGCTCGCGTTCCTGCCGGGCTTCGTCGCGAGCTGGATCCTGAAGAAGCTGAACCTGCTGCGCGTCCCGCCCGAGGTCGAGCTCGAAGGCCTCGACATGGCGGAGTTCCAGCAGGACTTCTATCCCGAGTTCGAGCGGGTGCCCGAGACGATCGTCCTGCCCGACGGCCAGGAGGTCGAAGCGGCTCCCGTGCTCATCGAGTCGTTCGCTGAGGCCAGCAACTTCACCGCGGACACCGCCGCGGGACCGAGGAGGTCGCCGTGATCGACAGCTTCCCCTTCGACGAGTGGACCGAGGACATCGCGGCCTACTGGACGTTCGGGCCGGAGAACTCCACCGGTACCTACATCCTGACCGTTCTGGGGATCATCCTCATGGTCGCGTCGCTGATCGGCTTCGTCATGCTGGAGCGCCGGAAGCTGGACGCGCAAGCGCAGCTCCTGCGCGGCGGCGGGGTCCTGCCGCCGGCCAGCCCCACCGCCCCGGGCCCCGGCTTCAAAGAGCCGCCGCTCGCCGGGCCGTCCACCAACCCCGGGCCCTAGAAAGGAGGCACGATGGCTCGTGAGAAGCAAATCGAGTTCCCGCCCGAGCAGAGCCCCGTCAAGTGGCTGACGCCGGCGCTCCTGCTCGCGGCGCTGGTCTGCATCGTGATCGTCGTCATCGTTCTCCTGACCATGGACGACGGCCCGTTCATCGGCCCTTGGTAGGAAGCGCAGGCGCGGGCACGCGCAGGGTGCTATAAGAAAGAAAATGTCGCGTCTCTATCTCTTCTGCGGCCTCTGCGGGCGGCAGCAGGCGGACGGGATCCTGTCGCGCGGGTACTGGGGCCACCTCGAGCTCGGGGGCGGCAACGCGCTCCGCGCCTGTCCGACCTGCAAGGAGCAGCACTCCGACTGGGAGGCGCGGCTTCGGGCCGGTGACGACTCGAGCACGCTCGACGTCTCCGCCTTCCCGCAGGCCGGCGCGAACTACAGCTAGGCCTGCAGGGAGGCCGCCTCGGCGGTGTTCCGGAGCAACCAGACGTCGGTGATCGGCCCGACGCCGCCCGGCACGGGCGTGATCGCCTCCGCCTTCTCGGCAACGCTCTCGAAGTCGAGGTCGCCGACAAGCCGAACCTTGCCGGTCTCCTCGTCGGGCACCGGGTTGATGCCGACGTCGACCGCGATGACGCCCTCCTTGACCATTGCGCCCGTCACGAAGCCGCGGCACGCCGGCCGCGACGACGAGGATGTCCGCCTGGCGCGTGTGCTCCTCCAGGCGGCCGGCCTGCGCCGTGAGGCGGTGGCAGGAGACGACCGTCGCGCCGCGGGCCAGGCCGAGCCAGAGCGCCGGCTTGCCGACGTTGTTGGAGCGGCCCACGAGGACGAGGTCGAGCCCGTTGTAGAACGTGGCCGGGTCGCGTCCGCTCTCCTCGACGTAGCGGTCGAGGAGCCAGAAGACGCTCGCCGGGGTCGAAGGCGTGTAGCGCGGCTCGCCGAGCGCGAGCAGGCCCGCATTCTCCGGGTGCACGGCCTCGACGTCCTTCAACGGGTGGAGCTGCCGGTAGAGGTGCTCCTCCGACACCTGCGCCGGCAGCGGCCGGAGGATGAGGATGCCGTGGACGCGCGGGTCCGCGTTCAGCTTGCCGACGAGCGCCAGGGCGTCCGCCTCCTCGACGTCGCCGGGGAGCTCCTCGCAGACGTACCGGCAGCCCAGCTCCTCCGCGACCCGGCGAACGCGGCGCTCGTAGGCCTGCGCCGCGTAGTCCTCGCCGACGAGGACGGTGGCGAGGCCGGGCGGTTACACCGTCCTTCCCCAGGTCGGCCACGGCCAGCTCGACCTCGGCCTCGCAGCTCGTCGGCCAGCAGGCGGCCGTCGATGACGGCGGCGCTCACTCTGCGCCGGCCGCGCGCCGGGCGGCCTTGTCGGCGCTCCGGCAGATCGCCCGCGCCCGCTCGACCCGGTCGTCTCCCTCGACGGTGGAGAGGTTGATCTCGACGAGATTGGAAGCGACGCGCGCGGCGGAGGCGGCCAGGATCGCGGCCGCCGCTGCGTCGCCGCGGAGGTTCTGGTTCCCGCAAACGGCAATCTCGGCGGCGAGCTCGGCGACGGAAGCGGCGCACTCCGCGATCTCGAGCGGGACGTCGGCGGCCCGCGAGAGCGTCTCGCCGATCAGCGTGTTCCGCACCTCCGGCTCGAGCTCCTTCGGCATCCGCAGGGCCGTGAGGACGTTCTCGTAGGCCACCGCGTCGTCGCCGGCCAGCGGCGCGGCGCGGTGGCGGAGTGTCTCCGCCTGCGCGACCGCGCCGGCGGCCCCGTCCCAGTCGTGCGCGAACCGCGCGGCCATGGCGGCGAGCGACGCGGCCATCTCGGTCACGAAGGCCGCGACGGAGCCTCCGCCGGGCGCCGGCGTCTCCGCGGCGATCGTGTCGAGGAGCTCCTCGAAGGGCATGTCCGTGTAGGGCACGCCGCGATTCTGTCCGATCCGGCCCGGCAACGTCACGGGCCCCACGTTTCCAAGTAACAGTCTGTTACTTGGGAGGGTCGCTCCGGCTCAGAAGAGGCCGACCGTCTTGCCGTTCTCGTCGATGTCGACCTCGAAGGCGGCCGGCTTCACGCCGAGGCCGGGCATCGTCTGCATGTCGCCGAGCAGCGGGACGAGCCAGCCGGAGCCGGTGTACGCGCGGATGTCCCGCACCGTGACCGTGAAGCCGGTCGGCGCGTTCAGGAGCGCGGGGTCGTGCGAGAGCGAGAGGTGCGTCTTGGCCATGCAGACCGGGAGCGTGTCGTAGCCCTGCTCCGTGAACGTCTTGAGCTTCTCCTGCGCGGCCGGGAGGAACGCGACGCCGTCGGCCCCGTAGACGCGTTTGCAGACGGCCTCGATCTTGTCGGCGATCGGGGCGTCGAGCGGGTAGATGAAGTCGAACTCGTTCGGCTGCTCGGCCGCGTCGACGACCGCCTCGGCCAGCGCGGACGCGCCCTCGCCGCCGCGCTCGAAGGCCTCGTTCAGCTCCGCCGCGTGCGCGCCGAACTCGAGCCCCAGCTTGCGGACGACCTCGAGCTCCTCGTCCGTGTCGGTCGGGAAGCGGTTCACCGCGACGACGGCGTTCAGCCCGAACTCCTTGACGATGCCGACGTGGCGGCGCAGGTTCTCGGCGCCCCGCTCGATTACGTCGACGCCGCCGTCCGGATCGCCGCCGTGGTGCTTGAGCGCGCGCACGGTCGCCACGACGCAGACCGCGCTCGGGCGCAGGCCGCCGATGCGGCAGACGATGTCGAGGAACTTCTCCATGCCCATGTCCGAGCCGAAGCCGGACTCGGTGACGACGAACTCGCCGAGCTTCAGCCCGACCAGGTCGGCCACGAGCGAGTTGTTGCCGTGCGCGATGTTGGCGAACGGCCCGCAGTGGACGAACGCGCCCTGGCCTTCCAGCGTCTGCACGAGGTTCGGCCTGATCGCGTCCTTGAGGAGGACGGTCATCGCCCCCGCCGCCTGGAGCTGCTCGGCGACGACGGGCTCGCCCTCCCACGTGTAGCCGACCGTGATCGCACCGAGTCGCTTGCGCAGGTCGTGGAGGTCCCGGGCCACGGCCAGGATGGCCATGACCTCGGAGGCCGCGGTGATGTCGTACCCGGTCTCGCGCGGGTAGCCGTTCGCGCGCCCGCCCAGCGCGACCGTGATCTGCCGGAGCGCGCGGTCGTTGATGTCGACGCAGCGCCGCCAGCTGATCGAGAGCGGATCGATGCCGAGCTTGTTCCCGTGCAGGAGGTGTGCCTCGAGCATGGCCGCGAGCAGGTTGTTGGCCGCCCCGATCGCGTGGATGTCCCCGGTGAAGTGGAGGTTCAGGTCCTCCATGGGGACGACCTGCGCGTAGCCGCCGCCGGCCGCGCCGCCCTTGATCCCGAAGACGGGGCCGAGCGAGGCCTCGCGCAGGCAGAGCGCCACCCGCCGGCCGATGTGGCCGAGCCCCTGCGTGAGCGAGACGGAGGTCGTCGTCTTACCCTCGCCGGCCTTCGTCGGCGTGATCGCGGTGACGCAGACGAGCTTTCCGTCGGGCCGGTCCGCGAGCCGGTCCACGACCGACAGGTCGACCTTGGCCTTGTACTTGCCGTAGAGGTCGTACTCGTCCGGCTGGAGGCCCAGCTCCTCGGCGATCTCGGCGATCGGGCGGAGGGTCGCCTCCTGCGCGATCTCCAGGCTGCTCGGCATCGTGGCCATCGGGTCGGCTCCTTTTCTAGATGTCTGGTCGGTGGCCGGTGTGCTCGTCGGGGATGGCTGCGACCAAGCCGGGCGCCGCGATCGTCCGCAGCGCGTACTGAGAAGTACGCGTAAGGGCGAGCGCAGCGATCCGGCGCCGCGTCGCAGCCACCATCCGTGAGTGCACTGGCCGCCGGCCAGGCATCTCAGTGAGAGACCGCTGCCGCGGCCAGCTCGGACACGAGGGTGTCGGTGTGGAAGCGCTCGAGCGCGAACGGCGCGATCAGCTTGGGCGTCTCGCCGGTGGCGACGAGCTCGGCGAGGGTCGTCCCGACGATCGGCGCCGCCTTGAAGCCGTACGTGCCCCAGCCGGTCGAGACGAGGAAGCCGTCGAGCTCGGTCTTCCCGAGAATCGGGCTGTAGTCCGGCGACAGATCGCAGAGGCCCGTCCACGAGCGCAGCACGCGGATCCGCTCGAGCTGCGGGAAGAGCTCGAGGACGTGGCGCGCCGAGTATTCGAGGAACGAGAGCGTGCCCTGCCCGTTGTAGGTCGTGTACGGCTCGATCTCGGCGCCGATCAGGAACTCGCCGCGGTCGGTCTGGGAGACGTAGACGTGCATCTGCGAGGAGACGATGATCACGTCGAGGAACGGCTTCATCGGCTCGGTCACGAAGGCCTGGAGGATGTGCGTCGTGATCGGGAGCTGCACCTCCGCGAGGTCGGCGACGAGCGTCGACCAGCCGGCCGTCGCGCTCACGACCATGTCCGTCTTGATGTCGCCGCGGGTCGTCTCGACCCCGGTCACGCGTCCCTTCGAGCGCCGGATCCCGGTCACCTCCGTGTACGGGTGGATCTCGATGCCGTGGCGATCGGCGCCGCGGGCGTAGCCCCACACGACCGCGTCGTGGCGGATGATTCCGCCGGGCGGGTGGTAGAGAGCCGCCTGCACGGGCCAGGTGACGTCGTCGGAGAGGTCCATCTCGGGGCAGAGCTTGGCGATCTCGTCGCGGTAGATCACGCGCGAGTCGATGCCGAGGAGCTGGTTCACCTCGGCGCGCTCGTTCGCCGTGATGATCCCGCGATCCGAGTGCGCGAGCGTCAGGTGGCCCTGCTGGGAGAAGAGCAGGTTGAAGTCGAGGTCGGCCGAGAGGCCCTCGTAGAGCTTGACGCTCGCCCTGTAGAACTCGGCGCCCTCGGGCGTCCGGTAGTTCGCGCGGATGATGGTCGTGTTGCGCCCCGAGGCCCCCGAGCCGATGTAGCTCTTCTCCAGGATCGCCACGTCGGTGATGCCGTGGTTCTTGGCCAGGTAGTACGCGGTGGCGAGCCCGTGCGACCCGCCGCCGACGATGACGACGTCGTACCGGTCCTTGAGCTCGGACCGCGGGCGCCACATGCGCTTGACCCGGAAGACGTCCTTCACGCGAGGCCCTCCGCTGCGTCGATGACGGTCTCGGCCACCGAATGGCCGTACTCCTGCGGGAAGTAGAGGCGGAAGGAGTCGCCCTCCTCGCGGACGACGAGCCCGTGCACGTGGGCGACGATGCCCGCCGCCGGGAGCGCCTCGAGGTCGAGGTCCGTGAGGCGGCGCAGCAGGGTCTCTCCCCGGACGCGAAGGCCTGCCCAGCCCGCGGAGACGTCGACGACCAGGCGGCCGCCGCCGGCGAGCCGCGAGCGTAGCCGGCCGGCTTCCTCGAAGGGGCAGAGCACGAGCGCGCGCTCCGGCGTCAGCCGCACGACCTCGCCACCGGCGGCATCGAGCCCGTCCAGCTCGCCGAGCACCTCGAAGACGCCGGTGCGCGAGAGATCCTCGATCCCGGCCGGGGCGTGCGCGAGCGCCCGCTCGAGGGGCGAACGCCAGGCCGCGTCCGCCGTGGCGAGGTCGGGGCTGAGGAAGTCGAGGTGGGTCACGAGCGCAGCTTCTCCCCGTCGGGGTCGAAGAACGGCCGCAGGCGCACGCGCGCCTTCTCGACCGAGCCGCCCACCTTGATCGTCAGCTCGGCGTCCTCCTCGGCGAGGTCGGGCGGCACCCAGGCCATGCCGATCGCGCGGCCGAGGTGGTCGCTCCAGCGGGCGCTCGTCACTCGGCCTCCCGGCTTGCCGTCGATGACGATCTGGCCGCCTTCGAGCGGAACGACGCCGCTCTCGGTCTCGAAGCCGACCAGCTGCTCCCGGAAGCCGCGCTCGAGGACGTTCTCCAGCGACCACTTGCCGACGAAGTCGTCCTTGTCGAGCTTGGCGATCCACGGCATCGACGCCTCGAGGACGTTCGACTCGGAGTCGGTGTCCTGTCCGATCAGGATGTGCATCTTCTCCAGCCTCAGGATGCGCTGGGGCTCCAGCCCGAACGGCCGCGCGCCCAGATCGGCGCCGCGCTCGAGGATCGTGTCCCAGACGTGCTCGCCGTACGGGCTGGCGAAGTGGAGCTCGTAGCCGACCTCGCCGACGAAGCCGATGCGGAGGAGGAGGGCAGGGACGCCGGCGACCTGGGCGTGCTTGGCGTCTAGGTAGGTGAAGCCCTCGTTCGAGACGTCGAGGTCGGTGATCCGCGTCATCAGCTCGCGCGCGTTCGGCCCGGCCACGTTGAGCGCGGCGAGCGCGCCGGTGACGTCGACGATCTCGACGTCGAGCTGCCAGATCGCGTTCCACCACTCGAACCACTCGACGACGGCGCCGGCGCCGGTCGACGTCGTGGTCACGTAGAAGTCCTCGTCCGACAGGCGCGCGATCGTCCCGTCGTCCATGATCCGGCCGGCGTCGGAGTTGAGGACGCCGTAGCGGATCCGCCCGGGCTTCATGTCGCCGAACCGGTTGGGGTAGAGGCGCTCGAGGAACTCGGCGGAGTCGGGCCCGCTGATCAGGAGCTTGCCGAGCGTGGAGACGTCGATCAGTCCCAGCGTCTCGTGGACGTTCTTCGCCTCGCCGGCCGGGTCGCCGTAGGAGTGCGGGCGGCGCCAGGTGCCCGTCCACATCATCTTGGCGCCGAGCTCCTTGTGGCGGTGATGGATGGACGTGCGCTGCGCGGGCTCGTGCGGGCGGCCGGCGAGCAGGCCGAGCTCGACCGGCTGCCACGGCGGGCGGGCCGTCGTCGTCCCGATCGTCGCCTCGTCCGTCTCGTTCTCGCGCGCGTAGAGGCGGATGGAGGGGACGTGGCAGAGCTTCCCCTGGCACGGGCCCATGGTCACGGTCGTGTAGCGCTTGGCCAGCTCGATCGAGTCGAAGCCCTCGGCGATGGCGCGCTTCACGTCCTTGTCGGTCACGTCCTCGCAGATGCAGACGAAGCACTTGCCCTGCTTCGCGGCCCCGTTGTAGCTGGCGGCGGGCACGGCGACGTCGCCGACCTCGCCGGCCGCGCTCCCGACGACTTCGATCCCGTCCGGGAGGTCGGTGGGGACGAAGATCCCGCGGTCGCGGTCGTACTCGACCTTCGCGCCCGCGTGCGCGAGGAGTGCGTAGGCCGGCTGGCGGCCGCCGGACATGACCAGCAGGTCGCAATTGACCTTCCGCCCGTCCAGCTCGACGGCGGCGAGGCGTCCGGCGCGGCCCTTCGCGGCGATCTGGCGCACCCGCGTCTCGCGCAGGTCGACGACCTCGGCGATCTCGGTGCCCGCCTGCTCGAGCAGGGCGACCGTATCGAGGGCTTCCTCGTCGGCGCTGACGACGACCGCGCGCTCGCCGGGCTTCAGCGACCAGCGCCCGACGAGCCTGCGCACGGCCTCGGGCAGGACCACCCCGGCGAGGTCGTTTCCGGGGAAGACCAGCGGCTGCTCGACGGCGCCCGCGGCGACCACGATCCGGCCGGCCCGGTAGCGGAGAAGCACGTTGCCCGCATCCACGGGGACGAGCCCACCCTCGAAGACGCCGAGGGCGACGCCGTTGACGACCTCGAACCCTTCGCCGGCGTCGAGGCGGGCGGCGTCGGCCTCGACCACCACGACCTGACGCCCCTCGGCGGCGTGGCGCCGCGCTGCCTCGCGGCCGGCGGTACCGGCGCCGATCACCAGCACCTCGGCGCGGCGGTGCTCGACGTCGTAGCGGCGCTCGCGCCCGCGGTGCTTGTCGATCTTCCCGAGCCCGGCGACGCTCCGCAAGAACTTCTCGTAGAGCGGCCAGGCGCGGCGCGGGTGAATCATCGTCCGGTAGTAGAAGCCGACCGGCGTGAACGGACCGCCGATCTTGTCCGTGACCGCCAGCAGGTCGTGGTCGAGCGAACCGCGCACGTTCTGCGCCTCGACCTTCATCCCGTGGGCGAGCGGCGTGACGCAGGCGCGGACGTTCGGCGTCCCGTCGATGGTGAGCATGCAGTTCGGGCAGGTCCCCTGGCAGCAGAGGAGCCCGCGCGGGCGGTGGTACTTGAAGCTGCGCGAGAAGACGCGCTGCCCCTCGCCGAAGAGCGCCGAGGCCACCGTGTCTCCTTCGAAGCCGCGCGCCGTCGCGCCGTGGAACGTGAAGTCGAGCTCGCGCCCCCGGTCGAGGCGCTCTCCTGGCTGCGGCGGGAGCCTCACTTCCGGGCCGGGACCTCGACCGAGAGGATCTCGTTCGTGCGCGTGTCGCGCTCGGCCGTGAACCACGCCTGGCAGCCGTGGCGGTGGCGCCACCACTCGCGCTGGACGCCGGCCGCGTTGCGCTTGAAATAGAGGTAGTCGGTCAGCTCGCGCAGGCTCGGGGAGCTCTTGGGGCGGACGGTGACCTCGCCCGTGCAGGCAAACTCGTCCACCGGGCGCAGTCCGCAGTTGGGGCAGGGGAGCAAGAAGGACATCAGGCTGAGGCCTCGGCGGTCGCGGCTTCGGCATTGTCGAGCATCCGCCCGAGCTCCGCCAGGACCCACTGGAGCGCGTCGCGGGTCGCGGTCTCGGCCGCCTCGCCGTCGCGGGCGCGGCAGGCCTCGAGCAGCGTGTCCGGCCCGCGGCGCAGGTCGGCGAAGGCCTCGGGATCGCGGCAGAGGGTGAGGACGTAGCGCTCGACGCGCACGCGCTGGTCCTGGAGTGCCCGCTCGAGCCGGGGCCGCCCGGCGCAGCGGTAACAGGCGTCCCGGAGCGACCAGAACGAGGCGAGGTACGTGTCGAGGTCGCCCGCCCGGAAGGCGCGCTCCATCTCGTCGCGAGCGGCCTGCATCTCCGCCAGCGCCGGGTCGGTGATCGCCTCGGCGCCGAGGCGGGCGAGGTAGGTCTCCACCCCGAGCCGGAGCGCCTGGATCTCCTCCAGCTCCTCCACGGAGAGCGGCGCGACCCGGGAGCCGCGGCGGGGCAGGCTGACGACGAGCCCCTCGCTCTCGAGCCGCCGCAGCGCGTGCCGCACCGGCGTGAGGCTCACCTGGAAGCGCCCGGCGATCTCCTCGAGCGGCAGCCGCTGCCCGGGCGCCAGCTCGAGCCGCCCGATCTCGGCTCGGAGCGCGCGGTAGACCCCGTCTTCGACGGAGGAGATCTCGAGCGGCGTGATCATTTGATCTTTGATCAAATGATCTTTCCAGCCCGCGCCGCGCACGTCAATTCCCAGCCGCTGTGGACGCACCACTGTCGCCAGGACCTGGTCCGGGGCCTGGCCCCGGGCGTGGCTCCGCGGGAACGTCCGGGGTCCCGTTGTGCGACGTCTACTGCCTGCCCGAGTGGTACTTCGACCCGTCCGCCGCCGGAGACGTGGCGCGTTCGACCATGGCCCGGGGACAGGCCCCGGCCGTGGCCAGGCACGGGGACACCCCTGGCGGATCAGCCGTCGATCGGGACGTGGCGCGGCTTCGCCGCGACCCGGTCGAGCCATGCGCGGATCGCCGGGTAGCCGCCCATGTCGAAGCCGCCCTCGTCGGCCACGTGGGTGTAGGCGTAGAGGGCAATGTCGGCGATCGAGTAGGCGCTGCCGGCGAGGAACTCGTGGCCTGCCAGGTGGCTCTCCATCGCGTCGAAGGCGAGGTAGCCGACGCGCTGCCGCTCCGCCAGGGTCTCCGGGTCGACCTCGATGCCCTTCGTGAGCCAGAAGCGGGGCACGGCGACGTACGGCTCGTGCGAGTACTGCTCGAAGAACATCCACTGCAGCACCTTGGCGCGGTCGAAGGGATCCGCGGGGACGTACTCCGTGCCGTCGCCGAGGTACCAGAGGATGGCGCCGGACTCACCCAGCGCCCGGCCGTCGTCGAGGACGAGCGTGGGCACCCGGAGCCCCGGGTTCAGCTCGCCGAGGACCTCCTTGCGGTTCGAGCGGTCGACGACGTCGAGCTCGTACCGCTCGTACTCGAGCCCGAGGTGGGCGAGCATGAGGCGCACCTTGTAGCAGTTGCCGGACACGCCGGAGTCGTACAGCCGCATCAGCTCTCCTTCCCGGGGATCCAGTCCGTGCCGGCGAGGGGGACGCGCGCCATGGCGGCCGCCTCCACGGTCAGCGCGACGAGATCCTCCGGCTCCAGGTTGTGCACGTGCGACTTCCCGCATGCGCGTGCGAGCGTCTGCGTCTCCAGCGTGAGGACGCGCAGGTAGTTGGCGATGCGGCGGCCGCCCAGCTCAGGGTCGAAGCGCGCGGCGAGCTCGTCCTCCTGGGTGGAGATCCCGACGGGGTCGCGCCCGGCCTGCCAGTCGTCGTAGTAGCCCGCGGCGCTTCCGATCTCGCGGTAGGCCTCGTCGTGCTCCGGCGCGTTGTCGCCCATCGCCACGAGCGCGGCGGTGCCGATGGAGACCGCGTCCGCGCCGAGCGCGAGCGCCTTGGCCACGTCCGCGCCGGTGCGGATGCCGCCGGAGACGATCAGCTGAACCTGGCGGTGCATGCCGAGCTCGGTGAGCGCATCGACGGCCAGCCGCACCGCGGGCAAGGTCGGAATGCCCACGTGCTCGATGAAGACGTCCTGGGTCGCCGCCGTCCCGCCCTGCATGCCGTCCACGACGATCGCGTCCGCGCCGGCCTTGACCGCGAGCTGGACGTCGTAGTACGTCCGCGTCGCGCCGACCTTGATGAACACGGGCTTCTCCCAGTCCGTGATCTCGCGCAGCTCGCCGATCTTGATCTCGAGGTCGTCCGGCCCCGTCCAGTCGGGGTGCCGCGAGGCGCTGCGCTGGTCGATCCCCTTCGGCAGGTCGCGCATCTCGGCGACGCGGTCGGAGATCTTGTGCCCGAGGAGCATGCCGCCGCCGCCGGGCTTGGCGCCCTGCCCGACGACGACCTCGATCGCGTCCGCCTTGCGCAGGTCGTCGGGGTTCATGCCGTAGCGCGAGGGGAGGAGCTGGTAGACGAGCAGCGCCGAGTGCTCGCGCTCCTCCGGGGTCATCCCGCCGTCACCGGTCGTCGTCGACGTGCCCACCTCGGTGGCGCCGCGCCCGAGCGCCTCCTTGGCCGGGGCCGAGAGCGCCCCGAAGCTCATGCCGGCGATCGTGACCGGGATCTTCAGCTCGAGCGGGCGCTTGGCGAAGCGCGTCCCGAGCGTGACGTTCGTGTCGCAGCGCTCGCGGTAGCCCTCGAGCGGGTAGCGGGAGATGCTCGCGCCGAGCAGCAGGAGGTCGTCGAAGTGCGGCACGCGCCGCTTGGCGCCGAAGCCGCGAATGTCGTAGATGCCCTCGCGCGCCGCGCGCTGGATCTCGGCGATCACCGGCTTGTCGAACAGGTACGACTCGCGCAGGTTCCAGGGCTTCTTCGCCATCAGTAGGCCCCGGCGTTGTCGACCTTGAAGGTGTAGAGCTCCCGCGCGGAGCCGTAGCGCCGGAACCCGCCCGGGTCGACGTCGTCGAAGCCCGCGGCCGCGAGCAGACCGGCCAGCTCGGCCCGGTGCTCGTCGGCGAGCTCCTTCTCGACGCAGTCCGCGCCCAGGCTCGCCACCGAACCGCGGACGTAGAGCCTGGCCTCGTAGATGGAGTCCCCGAGCGCCTCGCCCGCGTCGCCGCAGACGACCAGGCGCCCGGTCTGCGCCATGAAGCCGCTGAGATGGCCGACGGAACCGCGCACGACGATGTCGATGCCCTTCATGGAGATGCCACACCGTGCGGCCGCGTCGCCGTGGACGACGAGCAGGCCGCCGTGCCCGGTCGCGCCGGCGGACTGGCTCGCATTGCCCTCGATCACGACCGTGCCGGACATCATGTTCTCGGCGAGTCCGGTGCTCGCGTTCCCGTGCACGCGCACGGTGGCGAGCTTGTTCATGCCGGCGCAGTAGTAGCCGACGTGCCCGTCGATCTCGACTTCGACCTCCGCGTCGAGCCCGCAGGCAACCGCGTGCGCGCCGTTGGGGTTGAGGACGCGCCAGTGCGCCGGCCCGGGCGACGAGGCGAGGTCGTGCAGGCGCTGGTTGAGCTCGCGAAGCGGGGTCTCGGCGAGGTCGACGACCTCGACCGCCTCGGTCGCCTCCGCCGCCTCCATCAGACCTTCGCCCGTTCCCAGGCGTAGACGACGCCGGGAACCGGCTCCCACGAGCGCGCGTCGGCGGCGCCGGGGAGCTGGGCGATCGCGCGCCACTCCGAGGCCATCGCCACCCACTCGTCGGTCTCGGCCAGCACGGCCGGCTTGCAGGCGATCGGGTCGCGCAGCACGGCGAAGCCGTCCTCGGTGCCGACCAGGAAGGTGTAGAAGCCGTCCAGGTCCTCGAGGCAGCCGGCCAGCGCCTCCTCGAGCGTCGCGCCCTCGCGGAGCCGCCAGGCGAGGTAGCCGGCGGCCACCTCGGTGTCGTTCTCCGTCTGGAAGTCGATGCCCTCGCGGCGCAGGCTCTCCCGCAGGCGGTTGTGGTTCGAGAGCGAGCCGTTGTGGACGAGGCAGAGGTCGTAGCCGGTCGAGAACGGGTGCGAGCCCTCCGTCGTGACGCGACTCTCGGTGGCCATGCGCGTGTGGCCGAGCGCGTGCGAGCCACGGAAGTCCTCGAGCGCGAACTGGCGGACGAACTCCTCGGGCCGGCCGACCTCCTTGTAGATCTCGATCGACCGCCCCGCGCTCATCACCCGCAGCTCGGGATGGGCCCGTCGGACCCATGCCTCGGCGTTCGGCGCCTCGGCGTCGGCGACCATGACGGCGTGGCTCGCCCGCACCTCGGGGGACGGCGAGCCGCCGAACGCCTGCCCGAGTTCGGCGGCCACCGCGTCCCAGTCCTGGAGCTGGTCGGCGGAGAAGAGCGTGAGCTTGCTGGCGCCGCCGGGAGCGGGGTCGCGGTAGACGGCGACGCCGGCCGAGTCCGGCCCGCGGTCGTCCATCTGGGCGAGCATCGCCGCCAGGTGCGCGCCGAGCGCCTCCTCGATCTCAGGCGACTTGGCGAAGAGCCCGACGATGCCGCACATATGTTCGAAATCTACATGCGGATACTCGCATGAACACGGGCTTTTCCCACGATCTTGCCATCGCCCGTATGGAGGTTTTCTCCATACTCAGAAGCGCGTCAGGTACTCCGTCACCTCCCACGGGGTCACCTGCTCGTGGTAGCGAGCCCACTCGTCGCGCTTCACGCGGAGGAAGTAGTCGACGTAGTCCTCGTCGCGACCGCGCCCGAGCGCCTTCCGCAGGACGCCGCAGCCTTCGAGCTCCTGCGGTCGCCTCGAGGAGGTTCGCCGGCAGCGTCTCCAGGCCGCGCGCCCTCAGCTCGTCGTAGGGGATGGCGTAGAGGTTCTCGGAGTTCGGGTCGCCCGGGTCGATCCCGTTGGCGATGCCGTCGAGGCCCGCCGCGAGCACGGCCGTCGCGGCCAGGTACGGGTTGCAGGAGCCGTCGATGGTGCGGTCCTCGATGCGGCCCGGCCCCGGGATCCGGAGCATCTGCGTGCGGTTGTTGTAGCCGTAGCTGATCCAGACCGGCGACCACGTCGCGCCGCTCGCGGTCGTTCCCACCTTCAGCCGCTTGTACGAGTTCACGGTGGGGGCGGTCACGGCGCTGTAGGCCCGCGCGTGCCTCTTGAGGCCGCCGATGAAGTGGTAGGCGATCTCCGAGAGGCCGAGCCCGCGCGGGTCGTTCTCGTCCAGGAACAGGTTCGTCTCCCCGTCCCAGAGGGACATGTGGAAGTGGCAGCCGTTGCCGGTGAGGTTCGAGAACGGCTTCGGCATGAACGTCGCCAGGATGTTCCGCCCCTCGTCCCGGCCCTTCCGCTCGGCGAGCTGGTGGACCATGTACCGGAAGAAGATCGCCCGGTCGCAGCTCACGAGCGCGTCGTCGTAGGCGAAGTTCTGCTCGAACTGGCCGTTCGCGTCCTCGTGGTCGTTGGCGTAGTTGCCCCAGCCCAGCTCGTTGACGTAGCGGGAGACCGTGGTGAGGAAGTCGTAGTGGCGCGAGAGCCCGTTGAGGTCGTAGCAGGGCTTCTCCAGGGTGTCGAGCGAGTCCTCGAGCCGGATCGAGCCGTCGTCGGCGAGCTCGACGAGGAAGTACTCGAGCTCGAGCCCCATCTTGAACTCGAAGCCCTGCTCCCGGGCGGCCGCGAGCTGGCGCCGCAGGATCGTGCGCGGGTCGTAGGGCCACTCCTCGCCGTCCACCGTGATGTCGCAGGCAAAGCGCGCGACGGTCGGCTCCCACGGCACCGGCGTGAAGCTGGCGAGGTCGGGGATGGCGGCGATGTCCGGGTCGCTCGGCACCTGGCCGATCTCGCCCGCGGCGAAGCCGGCAAAGCCGGCACCGTCGGTGACCAGGTCGTCCAGGTTCGCCGCCGGCACGAGCTTCGCGCTCGGCCGCGCGTACATGTCCACGAACTGCGCGAAGTAGAAATCGATGCCGCGCTTCTCGGACTCCTTGCGGATGTCCTCGACGGTGGGCGCGGCGGCGCTCTCCCGGGCCATGCAACTCCTCCTTTGGGGACGCCTCGGACGATAACCGCCGTCAGCCGCTCAGCCGATGGCTGCAGGGCACAACCAAAGACCGTGCCTTGTGTCGCCGGTGGCCACGATCCAAGTAACAGACTGTTACTTGGTCAGGGCTCGCGGGGCTCGCCCGGGCCCAGCGCCTCCTGCAGGCGGACCATCTTCACGGCGATCTCGACCATGAGCCAGTCGTCCTTGCGCAGGTCGAGGCCGGAAAGGTCGCCGATGCGGCGCAGGCGCTGGCGCAGGGTGTTCGGGTGGACGTACAGCGCCTCGGCCGTCGCGCCGATGGAGCCGCGGCGGCGCAGGAACTCCTCGAGCGTGCGCAGGAGCGCGGTCGAGCGCTGGCGGTCGTACTCCGCGATGCGCGCGACCGCGTCGCGGTGCGCGTCGCGGACCCCGCCGTCGAACGGCATGCGGAGGAGGTACTTGTACGGCCCGAGCTCCTCGTAGGCCATCACGCCCGGACTTCCCTGGAGCACGGTCGTGCCGAGGAGGGCATGACGGGCCTCCTCGAAGCCGGCCGCGAACGAGGCGGCGCCCTTGCAGACGTTGGAGAGGCCGATCGACACGGGCGCCTCCAGCTCCTCCTGGAGTCGCGCGAACGGTGGCGAGCAGCCGCTCCTCGCCGTCGTGCAGGACGCGCAGGAGCGCACGCATCGAGTCGTCGCGGCGGTCGAAGAGCGAGCCGGGCGCGGCGGCGGCCAGGACCCGCTCGAGCTCGTCCGACGGAGGCGATGCCGCGAGCACGACGTAGCGCTGGTCGAGGTCGCAGCCGAGCCGCGCCGCCCGGCCCTCGAGCCCGGGGAGCGACTCCCCGCGGGCGAGCTGCTCGAAGAAGTCCTTGATCAGGTTCTTCTCGGTCAGGCGCTCGATCAGCTCGATCTTCTTGAGCGCGACCGCGGTCTGGTTGGCCACGGCGCGCGCGAGGTCGACCTCGGAGGTGCCGGTGGCGGCGAGGAGGCCGAGCAGCTCGTCATTCGCCACGAGCGGCACGGCCACCGACGCGGCTCGGCCGCTGCGGGCGAGCTCGGGCCCGAGCTCCGAGAGGCCAATCTCGGCACGCGCGTCGCCGGCCGCGGGCGCGGAGGCGCGCAGGTGCAGCACCTCGGACGCAGGATCGAGCAGGTAGACGTGGCAGGCCTCGGCGCGCAGGAGCTTTCGCGCGCGCGAGGCGACCGAGGGAAGCACGGTGCCGAGCGTCTCGGCGCCGGCCAGGAGCTCGCCGAGCTCGGTCAGGTGCTCGAGCTCGTCCACCCGGCGGCGCATCTCCTCGTAGAGGCGCGCGTTCTCGATCGCCCCGGCGACGAGCGAAGCGCTCGAGACGAGCACCTCGACCTCGTCTTCCGAGAACTCGTGCGGCGCCTCGGTGTGGCTCGAGATGACGCCGATGACGTTGCCGTCCTTGCCCACGATCGGCACGGAGACGAGCGACTGGAAGCGCTCCTCCTCCAGCTCGGGGACGTACTTGACGCGCGGATCGTCGAGGAGCTCGTCGCGGATCCAGGCCGGCTCTTTGTGCTCGGCGGCCCACCAGGCGAGGCCCTCGCCGCGCTCGAGCGCGATCCTCCCGACGAGGTGCGCGTAGGGCTCCGAGGCGGCCTCGAGCACGAGCCGGTCCTCCTCGACGAGGTACACGAAGCAGGCGTGGACCGAGGTGGCGTCCGTCAGGAGGCGCACGACCGCGCCGAGGACCTCCTCCAGGTCCAGGGACGAGCCGACCGTGGAGATGATCGCGTACAGGAACCGGTTCTCACCGGCATGTGTGCCAGGCGCGCCGATGAGCGCATCGTACGGCGAAATCGGCGCACGGTCACGGCGTACTGGGCGAGGGGGCTCCCTGGGAGAAGCCCCCTCGCCTCCTCCACCCGGGTCACCGGCGCGGCTCGCACTCCAGGGCACGCAAGCGCCCCCCGGGGCGAGTAGGGGCGAGCGCCGGCTCCGAGGGCGACCATACAGCCCTCGTCCTAGACGTTCAACTGAGTTTCACTTCTGCATGTCGACCGGCAAATGGGGCGAGCTCGCCGCGGCCGTTATGGTTCATTCATCGTGAGCTCCCTGCCGCCGTACTCTGCGGCTCGGGCCGACGTCCTGCGGCTTCCGGGCGGGCGGACGGAGCGGGACGAGCTGGCCGTTGAGGAGCCGCTAGAGGTCCGCGTCGACGGCGAGGCCGTCGCCGTGACGATGCGCACGCCCGGGCACGACGAGGAGCTCGCCCTCGGCTTCCTTCGCTCCGAGGGGATCCATGCGGTCGCGGCGCACCCGACCGCCGACCTCGCGGCGAACACCATCGACGTGCAGGTGGAGGACGGCTTCGATCCGGGCCGGCTGCGGCGGAACTTCTACACGACCTCCTCCTGCGGCGTGTGCGGCAAGGGCGCGCTCGAAGCGGTCGCCGTCGAGGCGCCGAGGGTGGAGAGCGACCTGCGCGTGCCGGCGGCCGTCGTCTCCCTGCTCCCCGACCGGCTGCGGGCGGCGCAGCCCGCCTTCGCCGCGACCGGGGGCCTGCACGCGACCGGCCTCTTCCACGCCGACGGCGAGCTGATCGTCGTCAGGGAGGACGTCGGCCGGCACAACGCCTTCGACAAGGTCGTCGGGCGGGCGTTCCTCGACGGGCTCCTCCCGCTCGGGGACAAGCTCGTCTGCGTGAGCGGCCGCCTCTCGTTCGAGCTCGTCCAGAAGGCAGCGGTGGCGGGCGCCCCGGTGCTCGTCGCGGTCGGAGCGCCCTCGACCCTGGCCGTCGAGCTTGCGCGCGACCGGGGCATCACGCTCTGCGGCTTCGTCCGCGACGGCCGCGTCAACGTCTACTCGGAGCCGTGGCGGGTGCTCGCGTGAGCTTCGCCGTTCCAGCGGAGGCCTACGACCGTTTCGTCGGCAGGTACAGCCGCGGGCTCTGCGACGGGCTCGTGGAGGCTGCGGGCGTCGCCGCCGGGTCGTCCGTGCTGGATGTCGGCGCCGGCACGGGCGCCGGGACGCGCCGACTCGTGGAGCTCCTCGGCGCCGATCGCGTGGCGGCGGTCGAGCCTTCGGAGCCGTTCTTCGACGCGCTGCGCGAGCGGTGCCCGGGGGTCGACGTGCGGCTGGGCCGGGCCGAGTCGCTTCCGTTCGACGACGGAGCCTTCGACGCAGCGATCGCCCAGCTCGTCGTCAACTTCATTCCCGACCCCGCCGCCGGTGTGGCCGAGATGCGACGCGTGACCCGCTCGGGCGGAGCGGTGGCCGCATGCGTCTGGGACTATCCCGGCGAGATGCCCCTCCTGCGTGTGTTCTGGGAGGCAGGGGCCGAGCTCGATCCGGACGGCGTCGAGGCCGTCGACGAGAGGACGCAGATGCCGTTCGCCCGCGGCGGCGAGCTGGCCGGCTTTCTCCGCGAGGTGGGCCTCGGCGAGGTCGAGGACGGCGAGATCGTCGTCGCGGCGGACTACCAGGGATTCGACGACCTGTGGCAGCCCTTCACGGAGGGGGTGGGGCCGGCCGGGCGCTATGCCGTCTCGCTCGACGACGGGAGCCGTGAGGCGCTGAGGGCCGAGTACCGGCGGCGGCTGTCGGTCCCCGACGGCCCCTTCCGGCTGGAGGCGCGCGCATGGCTCGCGGTCGGCAGGGCGTAGTCGGCGCCCTTCTCGTCGGCGGGGCGAGCACGCGGTTCGGCTCGCCGAAGGCGCTCGCCCTCTACGAGGGAGAGTCGCTGGCGGAGCGCGGGCACCGCACCCTCGCCGAGGCCTTCGAGCGCGTGATCGTCGTCGGCAAGGCGGCAGACGGCCTCGACCTGCCCTTCCCGGTCCTGGACGACGGCACCGAGACGCGCGCGGCCATCGTCGGCGTGGCGGCCGCGCTGCGGCTGGCGGAGTCGGAGCGCGTCGTCGTGCTCCCCACCGACATGCCGCACGTGACCGTGGACTTCCTGCGCGCGCTGGCGGACGCCGCCGAGGACGCCGAAGCGGCCGTCCCCCAGACCGGGCCGCTTCCGGGCGCGTACTGCCGCTCGGCACTGCCCGTCCTCGAGCAGCACATCGCCGCGGGCGACCTCGCGCTCTACCGAGCGTGCCTCGAGCTCGAGCTGCGGATGATCCAGTGGGACGAGGGCGCGCTCCGCAACGTCAACACTCCCGACGACCTGTAACGGATGCGCCGCGCGCTGGTCGTATCTCGAGATGGTGGATGCGACGCTATCCGCTAGGGGCGGTCGAGCCGGAGGCTCAGCGCTCGCGGTCCCAGTAGTCGACGTCGCTCTCGCGCCTGACCATGAGGTCGTCGGCTCCGTCCTCGATGAAGACCCCGAGCTTGTCGCTGTCCGGGTACACGGCGACCGAGGGGCTGCCCTTCGTCGAGAGGATCATGATCCGCACCGTCTCGTCCGTTTGGTTCGTCACCTTGTGCGCGCCCGCGGGGCCCTCCGGGAAGCCGACGAGGTCGCCGGGCTCGAGCGCGTCCTCACCGTCGGGGTGGCGGAGCGTCGGCCGGCCGGAGACGACGAGGAGCCACTCCTCGCAGCCGTACTCGTAGTGGTAGGGGAAGGTGCTCTGGCCGGGAGGCAGGTCGTAGACGGACGCGCCCAGCTTGGTCGCGCCGAGCTGCGGCGCGAGGCGCGCGAGGGCGAGGCGGTACCCGTCCGGCCGCTCGCCCGACTCCTCGGCCTCGACCGAGAAGAGGTTGACGCGCCGCAGCTCGCTCATCCCGCCACGCTCGCCAGCCCGCGCGGCGCGACGACGCGCTCGCGCTCGGCGCCGACCGAGATCAGGCAGACCTCGATGCCGAGCTGGTCCTCGACGAAGGCGATGTAGGCCCGCGCCGCCGCCGGCAGGTCGGCGAGCGACTCGGCGTCGTCGAGGGGCTCCTGCCAGCCGGCGAGAGTCTCGTAGACGGGCTCGGCGTGATGGAAGTCGCTCTGGTGCGCGGGGAACTCCTCCGTCTCGGCGCCGTCGGGCAAGCGGTAGCGCACGCACACCGGGAGCTCGGAGAAGGCCGAGAGGACGTCGATCTTGGTCAGGACGAGACTCGTCATCCCGTTCACGCGCACGGCGAAGCGGAGCGCCACGAGGTCGAGCCAGCCGCAGCGGCGCTCCCGCCCTGTGGTCGTCCCGTACTCGGCGCCCAGCTCCCTGACGCGCGCCTGGTCGGGCCCCTCGATCTCCGTGGGGAACGGGCCCTCGCCGACGCGCGTGACGTACGCCTTGGCGACCCCGAGGACGCGGTCGATGCGGGTCGGGCCGATGCCGACGCCCGTCGTGGCCGCGCCCGCGATCGGGCTCGACGAGGTGACGAACGGGTAGGTGCCGTGGTCGAGGTCGAGCAGCGTGCCTTGCGCGCCCTCGAGCAGGACGCGCCTGCCGTCTCGGAGGGCCCGGTCGACGAGCAGCGACGTGTCGTCCACGTAGGGTCGCAGGCGCGCCGCGTAGGCCTCCATCCGCGCGGCCAGCTCCTCGACCTCCAGCGCGGGCACGCCGTGGACCTGCTCGAGCACGACGTTCTTCTCGGCGAGCGCAGTCTCGAACTTCTGGCGGAGGATCTTCGGGTCGAGGATGTCCTGGACGCGGATGCCGATGCGCGCCGCCTTGTCCGCGTAGGCGGGGCCGATGCCGCGGCGAGTCGTGCCGATCTGGAGGCGCCCAAGGTGGCGCTCGCTCGCCGAGTCGATGGCGACGTGCCACGGCATGATCAGGTGCGCGTTCCCGGAAACCCGCACCGGCCCGGTCGAGATCCCGCGCCCCTCGAGCTCGTCCAGCTCGGCGACGAGCAGCCCCGGGTCGACGACGCAGCCGGCGCCGACGACGCAGAGCTTTCCGGACAGGATCCCCGAGGGGACGTGGTGGAGCGCGAACGTCTCGCCGTCGCGGACGATCGTGTGGCCGGCGTTGGGCCCGCCCTGGTAGCGGCAGACGACATCCGAGTCGAGCGCGAGGAGGTCGACGATCTTGCCCTTCCCCTCGTCGCCCCACTGGGCGCCCACGATCACGGTGGCCGGCATGCCCGTGAGCTTACGTCCACAGGGGGATGTGGAGGGCCTGGAGAAACTTTTCGCGCAGAGCGGGAAATCGATCCACAGCACCTGTGGGACCGCCGCTGGGGATATCGTCAGGCGGGTATGCGAACATATGTACTCTCCCTGCACAGACCGGTCTTTTCCCCTGTGGATCCCAAACGTTCACTTTCAACAGGCCTCGTAAGGTCACGTCCAATGGCAACGAACGGAGGCCGGACTGCGGCCGTCGAGAGCCTGCATGTCCCACCGCAGGACCTCGACGCGGAGGAGGCCGTCCTCGGCGCGATGATGCTGTCGCAGTCCGCGATCGCCGCCGTCAGCGACGTGCTCTCGCCGGACGGGCGCGAGTTCTACCGCGAAAGCCACGCCAAGATCTACCGGGCGGGGCTGGCGCTCTACGGCAAGAGCGAGCCGGTCGACGCAATCACGCTCGTCGACGAGCTCGACGAGCGCGGCGAGCTCGAGGCCGTCGGCGACAAGGTACGCATCCACTCCCTGGCGGCGCTCGTTCCGGCGGCCGCCAACGCCGGGCACTACGCGCAGATCATCAAGGAGACCGCGACCCTCCGCGGGCTGATCCGGGTCGGGGACGAGATCGCCCGCCTCGGCTGGGAGCGCCCGGGCGAGACGCGGGAGCTGCTGACGGCCGCGGAGGGCGCTCTGCTCGAGCTCTCCGACGACCGGCTTGCAAGCGAGCTCGTTCCCATCTCGGCCGAGCTCAAGGTGGTCTTCGAGAAGATCAGCCGACTCTACGAGGTCGGTGCCGAGGTCACGGGCCTACCCAGTGGATTCCGCGACCTGGATCGCATCACCGCGGGCTTCCAGCCGGGCAACTTGATCGTCTTGGCCGCGCGCCCCTCGATGGGGAAGAGCGCGCTGGCGGTCTGTATCGCGGCCAACATCGCGGTTCGCGAGAAGAAGCCCTGCGCGTTCTTCACTCTGGAGATGTCCCGGCAGGAGATCGTCCAGCGCCTGATGTGCGCCGAGGCAAAGGTGAACGTCCAGCACGTGCGGACCGGAAAGCTCTCGAGTGACGACTGGCCCCGCCTGGCTGCCGCTTGCTCCGCCCTCGAGGAATCGCCGCTCCTCGTAGACGACACCGCCGGCCTGACGCTGCTCGAGCTGAGGAGCAAGGCGCAGAAGCTCAAGCGAGCGACGCCCGACCTCGGCCTGATCGTGGTCGATTACCTGCAGCTCATGGCCGCGGACGGCAAGCCGGAGAGCCGCTTGCAGGAGGTCTCTGCCATTTCGAGGGGCCTGAAGGGCATCGCCCGGGATCTCGACGTGCCGGTGCTCGCGCTCTCGCAGCTCTCCCGGGCAGTCGAGCAACGCCACGACAAGCGGCCGATCCTCTCCGACCTGAGAGAGAGCGGCTCGATCGAGCAGGACTCCGACCTCGTGATGTTCCTCTACCGCGATGACTACTACGACCCGGAGTCGGAGGAGCAGGGCATCGCCGAGTTGAGGATCGCCAAGCACCGAAACGGCCCCACCGATGACGTCCGTCTCGCCTTCCTCCGCAACTTCGCCAAGTTCGCGCCGCTTGCCAACTGAGATCGTCACCAGCTGTGTGAGGTGCGGCCGGTCGTTCACGACCGCGGAGGTCCGCCTGTACGGGCACGACTTTCCCGCCGAGCGGTACTGCGTGGCGTGTCGCGAGACCGAGGAGGCGGAACGTGATCAGGGTCGCGGGGAAACCCTCCTGGGTCAGGCTCACATTCCCCGGGATCTCCGAACCGCCACCCTCTCGGGGTTCCAGCGGTTCCCGGGGAACGGCGATGCTCTCAACGCAGCGCTCACGTTGTCTCGAGAGCTTCGCTCCGGAGCGCAATCGGCGCGCGGCCTGCTCCTTCACGGCCCGCCTGGGTCAGGCAAGAGTCATCTGCTCGCTGCCCTCATCCGCGAATACGTCTTCGTCACCCAGCGGAGAGCGCTCTTTCTGAACGTTCCCTCATGGCTGAACGATCTCAAGACGGTGTTCCAGGAGGGAGAGCGCCGCACCCTCCCGAGCCCGAGAGGCTTCGCGCTCCTGGCCATCGACGACCTGGGAGTCGAGGCCAGCACACAGTGGAGTCTCGAGCAGATCTACTCGCTGGTGAACGAACGAGATGCGAGTCGACTGCCGACGATCGCCAGCACGAACCTCGAGCCGGGTGAGCTTCGACGCCGGCTCGGAGGCGCGATCTCCAGCAGGTTGTTCAAGCTCTGCAGGCCCGTCGAGATCAGGGTTCACACCGACTTTCGAGAGCGCCAGGCGGCCCTGGCAGACGGGGTCGCTTTCGAATCCTGAGCGATGATGAAGCGAGGCGCCGTGCCGCATTCGGCGCCCCGCTTCCGAGGAGGGCCCGTGGCGTGAGCCGTGTGCCGCTGACCACCTGACGCTCGGGCCCGCGGTTTTCTTCCCACGGGCGGGAATCCACCCGCCGCGTCCGGCGTTGACGCAGGCATGATCGCGCGCTGGTGGCGTGGCTGGACGGCGACGCAGGAGGACGCCGAGGCCTACGAGACGCTCCTGAAGACGACGATCCTGCCGTGGGTGGGGAACCACGAGGGCCACCGCGGCTCGTACCTCGTCCGCCGCGACGTCGGGGACGGCGTCGAGTTCGCCACGCTGACGCTCTGGGAGTCGCTGGACTCGGTGAAGGCCTTCGCCGGCGAGGACTACGAGGTCGCCGTCGTGCCGGAGCCCGCCCGCGCGGTGCTGTCACGCTGGGACGAGCGCTCGGCGCACTACGAGGTGGCCGTCAGGCCGGAGTAGGCTCGCCGTCGTCCTCGTCGGACTGGGCTTCGACCGCGGGCGCCTCGCCGGTCGGCTCTTCGGCCGCCGGCGCCTGTGGCTCGGCCTCGGCTTCCGGCCCCTCTGGCTCGGCCTCGGGCTCCTCGGCCTCCAGCGTCTCAGCCTCGTCGGCCTCGGCCTCGGCTTCCGCTTCGGTCTCGATCACCTCGGCCACGGCGGCTTCCGCCTCCGCGGATGCCTCCGCTGCCTCGGCCTCCGCCGCTGCGGCCGCTTCCGCCTCGGCTGCGGCCATCGCCTCGAGCTCCTCCTCGGGCGGGAGCTCGCCGCCGAGCGGGACGACCAGCGTCTTCACCTCGACCTGGAGCTCCTCGAAGACGGTGATCGGCACGGCGTAGCGGCCGATGCGCTTGATCGGGTCCTTGAGGTCGATCTTGCGCCGGTCGACGCGGATCTTGCGCGTGCGCCAGATCTCGTCGGCGATGTCCGTGGACGTGACCGAGCCGAAGAGCGTCCCCTGCGGGCCGGCGTTGACGTCGAAGCTCAGCACCGTCTTGCGGAGCGTCTCGGCGATCTTCTCTGCCTCGTCCGCCGACCGCGCCTCGTGGCGGGCACGCTCGGCGTCACGGCGCTCGAGCTCCGCGACGCGGGCGTCCGTGGCCGACTCGGCGAGCTTGCGCGGCTGGAGGTAGTTGCGCATGTAGCCGCGCGAGACGGAGACGACCTCGCCGCGGAGGCCGACCTTGTCGACGTCCTGCAGCAGGATGACGTCCATCAGCGGTTCCCGCCGCTGACGTGGTGCGAGTCGACGTACGGCAGCAGGGCGATCTCACGGGCGCGCTTGACCGCGACGGCGATCTGCGCCTGGTGGCGGCGGCAGGCGCCAGTGATCCGGCGCGAGCGGATCTTCCCCTTCTCGGAGATGTAGCGCCGGAGCTGGTTGTAGTTCTTGTAGTCGACCTCGTCGATCTTCTCGCGGCAGAAGTAGCAGCTCTTCCGCCGGGTGGGCCCGGACGAGGGGGACGTGCGGCGCTGCCGCTTGTTCGATTGCTCGCGTGCCATTCGGAGTCGACCTCTTCTCTAGAACGGGATGTCGTCGTCGGAGGCGGCGACGCCGGTGGGCGCGAAGTCGCCGCGGTCGGGCTCGACGTCGGACGAGGGGATGTACTGGCTCTGCTCGCCGCCGCCCTCGCCGCGGCTGTCCAGGAACTGCACCTGGAACGCCACGACCTCGACCTTGGAGCGCTTCTGCCCGTCCTTCTCCCAGGAGGACCAGTCGAGGCGGCCGTCGATGCCGACACGGCGGCCCTTGGCGAGGTGCTGGGAGAGCATCTCTGCCTGGTTCCCGAAGACTTTCACGTCGAAGAAGTTGGGCTTGTCGGTCCAGTTCCCGGCCTCGTCCTTCTGGCGCCCGTTGACCGCCAGCCCGAGTTGGAGGACGGGCGAGCCCGAGGGGAGGTGGCGAAGCTCGGGGTCGCGCGTGAGGCGGCCGACGAGTGTTACGCGGTTGATGTCTCCAGCCATTGGTTCTCAGCTCCTCAGTCGAACGTCTGTTCTATTCTACTCGGCGGCCTGGACGGCCTCGGCCTCGGCGGGAGGCGCTGGCGCGGGCGCCTCGCGCTCGCGGGGCGGCCCGGACGACGGCTCGCGGGCCGGCATCGTGGCCGCGGCCGGGAGCCGGCGGACAGCCAGGTGGCGCAGCACCCCATCGGTGATCTTCAGGACGCGCGTGAGCTCGTCGAGCGTCTCCGCGTCGCTGTCGAACTGGAGCAGGTAGTAGAAGGCCTCCGGCTTCTTGTCGATCTCGTAGGCGAGCTTGCGCCGCCCCCACGAGTCGTCGCCCTGCCAGGTGCCGCCGCGCTGCGTCACCAGCTCCCGGATCCGCGTCAGGATCTCGGCCTGGCGCTCCTCGGCAAGCTCGGCGTCGAGCAGCAGCATGATCTCGTATGGGTTCATCGGTTCCCGTGTCTCCTTCCCTCGGTCTAGCGGCCCCACCGTGTCGCGCCGCTCGGGAATCAGCGACGCCTGGCGGAGCGAGAAGCTCGTCGAGTATAGCGGCGGCGGACGGGTTGCCCGGCGGCTCGGTGTCATGAGAGAGTGCCGGAAGTGAGACGGATCATGAAAATCGGCCTTTTCGCTCTCGTCGCCGGCGCGGTCGCGGCCGCCCTCGCCCGCCTGGGCCGGCTGGGCGGACCGCCGGCCGCGCCCGCCGACGATCGCGCGGACGAGCTTCGCCGCAAGCTGGCCGAGGCCCGCGCCGCCGCAGCCGACCAGGACGACTTCGCTGCGGCCGGCATGGGCGCCGAGACGATCGTCGAGGAGCCGTCCGCCGAGCCGCCGGCCCCCTTGCCGGCGAAGCCGGAGCCGCCGCCCGAGGCGCCGCCGCCGACTCCGTCTGCGCCCGCGCGCAAGTCCAAGGCCAAGGAGCCGCCGCCGCAGGACGAGTTCGAGGCGATGCGGCGGCGCATCCACGAGGAGGGAAAGGCGGCGGCCGAAGAGATGCGCCGCTCCGCGGATCCCGAGAAGCCGGAGCCCGACCAGCCCGAGCAGTCCTGAGCGCCTACCTGAACGAGCACACGGTCGAGATCGCGGCGCTCCCGGGCGCGGTCTTCCCGTGGCTCGTCGGCTCCGAGGAGCGCCTCCGCTGGATGGGCGCGCTCGTCGAGAGCGAGCCGCTCGACGACGACGAGCCGCCGGCTCTCGGCAGCCGCTACCGGGACGTCTTCGAGGACTACGGCCGGCGCGTCGAGCTCGAGGCCGAGCTCGTCACGTACGAGCCTCCGCGCGCCCTCGCGGTCCGGCTCGTCGGCGAGGCGTTCCAGGCGACCAGCCGCTCGGAGCTCGAGGAGCGGGGAGCCGGCACCCGGCTGACCGCCAGGATCGAGACGACCTATACGGCGCTCGCGGCGCGGCTCGCGGCGCCGGTGGTGACGCGGCACGCCCAGAGACGGCTGGAGGCCGACCTCGACCGCCTCAAGGCCCTGGTCGAGGGCGACCCGGCTTCCGCGTAGCCGCGCCGAAGCGGCTGGGCGCCGCCGCCTAGCACCCTCCGGCCTCGAGATAGCCGCGCCAGCGGACGCCTGTCTCGCGGTACTCGGGCTCGCCGGTGCGGCGCCCGAGCCGCTGGAGCAGCTCCACGTGGTAGGTGTGGTAGCCGGGGGTAGCTGCCTTGCCGTCCAGGGCGTAGAGCGACCAGCAGCCGGTGTCGAATCGATCCAGGGCCGTCCTCGCCGTCTCGTCGAGAGACGTGACGTAGGCCCGCGCGCCCTCGTTGCCGCTGAGCTCGACGTACTCCAGCAGGGAGACGATCGACTGGAGGTGGGCATTCAGGACGGCCATGCTCGAGAAGCTGTACTCCTGGATCCAGTCGCCGCCCTCGACCGGCAGGGTCAGGTCGCGCGGGATCGCGCGGAACGCGGCCGCGGCCGTGTCCGCAAGTGTCTGGTCGCCGAGCTGCTTCCCGGTTCGCGCGAGCGCCTGCGCCGCGACTGCCTGCGTGAAGCCCGACGTCCACACCTCGGGGCCACCGAAGGGGAAGCGGTACTCCCAGAGCAGCGTGTTCCCGCGGCGGACGCCCCGGGCGACGAGCGCCGCCGCGAGCCGGCCGGCCTCCTCGACCCGGCCCTGCTTCGAAAGGGTGTTGAGCTTGGCGAAGCTCGCCAGCGGGTGGAACCGGTAGCCATGGTCGCGAACGTGGCGGTAGACGATGCCGGCCGCGTCGGAGACGCCGGCCCCCTCGAATGCGGGTGGAGCCTCGCCGAGCGCCCGCACGTTCGCGCTCAGCTCACGGAAGAGAGCCGCCGCCCCCGCGGTGTAGGTGTCGGCGGCCGCGGCGACGTCCTCCAGCACGAGCCCGAGGACGGCGCCCCGCCCGGGGCTCTGGGTGCCGACCGCCTCGACCGTGGCGGCGACCGCCGCCCGGGCTTCCTCTGCGGTCGCCGGCTCGAGCCGTCCGTCCCGCTCGGCGGCCGCGATCCCGGCGCCGGCCGTGGCCGCGTCGACCTGCACCCGCTCCCAGAGGGCCTCCTGCAGCGCCGCGGCCGTCGCCGGGCCGAAGACGCCGTCGGGGGCCAGGCCGTTGGAGCCCTGGAAGGCCGCGACCGCCGCCGCCGTCGTCGGCCCGTAGTCCCCGTCGGCACCGGAGAAGAGCTCGAGCGCCGTGAGCGCGACCTGGAGGTCGCTCACGGCGGCGCCGCGGGCTCCCTCCTTCAGCAGTGCCGGCTCGGCCGTCTTTGCCGCGGGAACAGGAGCCGGGGAAGCCGGCGCGGCCGCACGAACGGGCGCAGCGGCCGGGGTGGCGGCGGGGGCCTGGGCGTCCGCGCCGGTGAACGCGAGGCGTACGACCACGGCCAGCGCGGCGACGAGGGCGAGGGCGAGCAGGCCGGCGGCGGGCACCGGGATGGGCGAGCGGTTCTCGAACCAGGCCGAGAGCCGCCGCAGATCTCCGGCAAGCGTCCGCGGCGGCGGGCGGCGGCGTCGCCGCGGAACGGCGACGACCGGAGCGGTCGAGATGGGCGTAACGTCGCCCCACCAGTCGAGCTCCTCCTCGATGAACAGCGGGTCCGCCACGTGTCCACTACAAGCGTAGGACCACGTGCGGATGGTGACTAGAAGGGCGGTCCGTCAGTCGGCCGGGTCGAGCACGCTCAGCCGTGCACGGAGCTGCCGCCGACTCCTGCGTGCGCGTTCTGCGGGTAGGGCTCGAGGTCGTCCACGAAGCCCGGCGTCGCCTCGACGCGGGCCAGCCAGCCGGCGATCGCGGGGTGGCCGGCCATGTCGATGCCCGCGTCGCCGGCGACGTGGGCGTACGCGTAGAGCGACACGTCCGCCACCGTGTACCCGCCCGCAAGGAACTCGCGGTCGCGCAGGCCGTCGTCGAGCACGCCCAGCGCTGCGCGGGCGGACTCGAGGCGGGCGCCGAAGACCTCGGGTCGCTCGCCGTCCCTGCCCGTCAGCCGCCAGAAGCGCGCGGTGCCGACGTTCGGCTCGAACAGGTTCTGCTCGAAGAAGAGCCACTGCCAGACGCGCGCCCTCTCGAGCAGGTCGTCCGGCACGAAAGGCGTGCCCTCGCCCAGGTAGAGCAGGATTGCGTTCGACTCGGCGACGGTCTCGCCGGAGTCCAGCTCGAGCACCGGCGTCCGGCCTGCCGGGTTCATGGCGCGGTAGGCCGGCGTTGCCGAACCGCCCGCGAAGATGTCCACCGGCACGCGCTCGTAGTCGAGGCCGAGCTGCGCGAGCAGGAGCCGGGCCTTGTAGCAGTTCGCGGACGCTGCGTAGTCGTGCAGCCGCATGTAGAGATCATGGCAGGCTGCTTCACTGTAGAACCAGCTTCCGGACGGGCAACGAAAGGGGCCGCCCCTCCCGTCCGTCCCACCTGACGTTGCATGTCAGGTGTCCCTTACACTCTCAGCGATGGAGACGGCGCCGAGCTTTCGTGAGCTCCGCTGGTCGCGCTTCGAGCGCGCGCTCGGGGCCTGGCTGGACACGCCGGAGGGGCGCTTCGCCCAGTTCTGCGCCCGCCGCGAGCGCGAGAACGCGGAGCGGCGCGCGCTGCTGCGGCGAGTCGCCCTGGCCGCATCCGTCCTGCCGGCGAGCTGTGTCGGCTGTGCGCTCCGGCTGGCCCTCGTGTCCGGCGGGCCCGCCGCCGACCAGCTCGACGAGCTCCTGGCGGCCGGCGCGCGCTAAACGGTCGGGAACTTTCCTCAGCTCCCTCCGGTCGAAGCGCGAAACGAGTCCGGAGGAGCGAGAGATGACGAGACGCCTGTTCACAGCCGCTGCAGTGCTCGCCGTCGCCGTGCTGGCCGCGGGGTGCATGGGAGACGACGAAGGCGCCGACGTCGCGGCGGTGGGCGGGCTCGAGGACGGCCTCCTCGCGGCGGGCCTCTCCGCCGAGTCACTGGCCGCGGGTGGGGCCGCGGTCTCCGCGGTCGGCATCACCGTCGTGGGGACGGGGACGGCCACGGCGACGCCCGACACGGCGGAGTGGTCCTTCGGCGTCCAGACGAGCGGGGAGACCGCCCAGGCGGCGCTCGCCGCGAACTCCGAGGCGATGGCGAAGGTGGTGGCCGCGCTGAAGGCCGCCGGGATCGCCGAGGACGACCTCCAGACCGAGCAGGTCTCGGTCTATCCGCGGACGAGCGACGACGGCATCTCGATCGTCGGCTACGACGCGTCGAACACGGTGCGCGCGACCATCCGCAACCTCGACCAGGCCGGTGCGATCGTCGACGCGGCCGTGGCCGCCGGCGCGAACCAGGTCTACGGTCCGACCCTGACCGTCTCGGACACCGAGGCCCAGTACAGCGCAGCCGTGGACGCGGCGTTCGACGACGCCCGCGCGCGGGCGGAGGCCATCGCCGAGAAGGCGGGGCTGACGCTCGGCGCGCCGGTGGCGATCGTCGAGGGCGGCGGAGGCGGGGCGGTTCCGTACTACGGGCGGGCCGGCGCCGAGGCAGCCGCTGCCGCCGACGTCGCGGTCGAGCCCGGCACGCAGGACGTCGGCGCGTCGCTCACCGTCACGTTCGCCATCCAGTAGGCGACTGCACGCTCCTCCCTGCCAGAACGGGCGGGCCCCACGAGCTCCACTCCCCGGGGCCCGCTCGTCCATCCGGATTCGGCGGGGGTTAACCGCACGGGAACACACTGGCTGGCTCGGCAGCACGAGACCCCGCCGAGAGCGAGCATTCGACCTGTTCGCAACCGACACAGGAGACCGCCATGACCATCGCAACCGCCATCCCGCTCCGCTTCCCCCGAACGCCCAGGGCCGCCGCAGACCGCTTCAACGCGCACCTGCTGAACGTCACGTTCGAGTCGCTCGAGGGCGAGCGCAGGTCGGCAATCGGCGGCGGGGAGAGCATCCCCGAGGCGATCGCCGCGGCCCGCGACGAGCTGCCCGGCGGCAACTGGCTGCTCGTCCGCTGGAACCCCCTCTTCGGCGAGTAGGCGCGCGCTCTCAGAGCAGGGCGCGCGTCTGCCCGGCGTGCCAGGGGAGCTCGAGCGCCTCGAAGCGCGCGAGCGCCTGCTCGACCAGGGCGGCCTCTCCACGGACGACTCCGAGGGCGCGCAGCGCGAACGGCTCCAGATAGGTGTTGGGCCGCAGGTGTGCCTCGGCCTCCGCTTCGACCTTGGCTCGATCGCGCACCGCCGCGAGCCCGTCGAGCCGGGTGACGATCGTGGCGAGGGCCATCCATCCTCGGTACCAGCCGCGTTGCGGCAGCGGCGTCTCGAGAAGGCGGGCGACCGCGTCGAGGTCGCCCCGTGCGAGCGCCAGCTGCATTCGCGGGATGTCGAGCACGACGCCGTATCCCTCGATGCCGAGCTCCTCGGCCGCGCGCTCGAAGCGCTCCGCCGAGCTCTCGTCGCCGAGCCGGGCGTTCGCCACGGCGCAGACGAGCAGCGAGCGGGCGTTCCGGACGCACGGCGTCGCCGCGTTGTCCGCGACCGTCTTCTCCGTGCGGGGGCCGAGCTCCCGGATCCGCCCCCAGTCGGCGAGGAGCTCCTCGACCTCGACCAGGATGGCGACTCCGTGCAGGCGGTGGTGCGGAGTCAGCGGCGCGGTGATCTCGTCGTGCTTGACGGCGAGCCGCCGCGCTTCGTTGAAGTGGCCGCTCCAGACGCAGCCCGAGATCGGAGCGGCGTAGATGTCGGCCCGGTGGTCCGGGTCCGAGATCTCGTCGAGGAGCTCGAAGCGCCGTTCTGCGAAGGCCCGGCCGAGCTCGTACCGGCCGGCGACGAACTCCGCGATGCCTCGCACGTCCCACGCCTGCGAGCGCAGCTCGACGTCGCCCAGCTGCTCCGCGATGGCGCTCGCCTCGCGCGCATGGCCGGAGCCCTCGAACGGGTTCCAGAACCCCTTCGCGATCAGCGCGCGTGTTCGCGCCACGCTGTCGGGCGGCGCCAGCCGGAGCGCCGTCTCGATCCACTCGTCGACCATGGGGTAGTCGGGCATCCGTCGCCACATGCCTGAGCGGGTGGCCGTCTCGTGTGCGAGCTCGCTGTAGAGCTCGGCCTGGAGCTGTACGTCCGGACAGAGGTCGATCGCGTTCTGCATGGCGTTCCAGAGCCCGTCCCCGTCGTACTTGAGCGCGTTGGCGCGCCCCAACGCGCGCCAGAGCTGCACTCTGAGCTCGGTCGGCTCGGCGAGCCCGAGCGCGCGCTCGTAGAGCTCGATCGCCTCGTCGAGCTCGTACCGGGCGACCGCGAGGTCGGCCGCGCGCCGGAGCCACGCGACCGCACAGGCGCGGAGGCGTTCCAGCTCCTCCGGCCGGCCCTCCCACGCGAGGTCGGCGTTCTCCGGCTGGACCGCCTCGGCGTAGTGGTGGGCCAGGATCGTCGCCTGCTCGTCCCGGCCCTCCGTCACGCGCTCCAACCAGGCCGCGAAGCCGGCGTGCAGCCCTGCGCGTCGCGCCTGCGGAAGGCTCGCGTAGGCCACCTCGCGCGTGAGCGCGTGCTTGAAGGCGAACTCGCGCTCGCCGGCCAGCGTCGAGCGCGAGCGGCGCCGGATGAAGTCCCGGGCCTCGAGCAGGCCGAAGTCCGGCGCGTCGTCGACCAGCTCGCGCACCGCGCCGCGCCAAAAGACCCGGCCGATGACCGACGAGGCCTGGAGCGCCGCCTTGTCGATCGGCGGGAGGAGGTCGATGCGGGCGGCGAGGACGGCCTGCACGGAGTCGGGCACGTCGTGCTCGAGCGGCAGGGACCGGTCGTGCACGCCGGCGAGCAGCTCCTCGAGGAAGAAGGGGTTGCCCTCGGCGCGGTCGAGCGCGGCCCGCCGCAGCTCCGCGGGCGTGTCGTCCTCGAGCAGCGCCCCGAGCAGCCGCTCGGAATCCTCGGGGGAGAGCGGCTCCAGCCAGATCGTGGCCGCGTCGCGGCGGCGGCCCCACGCGGGATGCCTCGTAGCGAGCTCGGGCCTCGCGGTCCCCAGCACGAGCAGCGGCCCCTCTACGTCGTCGAGAAGTCGCTCGAGGAGTTCGAGCAGGGGCTCCTGGGCCCAGTGCAGATCCTCGACGAGCATGACGACGGGCCGCTCGGCGGCGAGCTCCGCCAGGAGGGTGACCCACGCTGTCTGCAGCTGCTCGCGGGCGGCGAGGGGGTGCAGGTCGGGGACGACGTCCAGGCCGAGCGTGAGGCCGAGGATCTCGCGGCCCGCCAGGCGCCGCTGCACCGTCTCGGCGGCGTCCGTCTCGCGTAGCCCGAGCTGCTCGCGCAGGACGTCCGCGAGCGGACGGTAGGTCGTCCCCCGACCGTACGCCGGGCACCGGCCCGTGCGGCGCAGCGGCTCCGGGCTCCGGTCGGCCAGCCACTCCCACAGCTCGCGCGTCAGTCGCGTCTTCCCGACCCCCGCATCGCCGGTGACGGTCACGAGTCGGGGCCTTCCCTCCTCGAGGGTGCGCCGGTAGAGGGAGCGGAGGAGGTCGAGCTCGGCCTCGCGCCCGACGAAGGCGGAGCGGAGGCCTCCGGCGCCCGCTGTCCGCATCAGCGAGAGCTCTCTGATCAGCGCCCTGTAGCGGAGGCTGCCGGCGGGGCACAGGCTTGGCCCGAACTCGAAGGCGCTCCCGCCGGAGGAGGCGGCGCGTTCTCCGACGAGGACGGCGCCGGGCTCCGCGGCCTGCCCGAGCCGCGCCGCCGCCGTCAGGACTCCGCCGGCGAGCGACGGTCCTCCGTCAGGCGCCCTCCCGACGACGACCTCGCCGGTCTCGACGCCGATGCGGAGCGCCAGCTGCCCCGCGAACACTTCGTCGATCTGCTGGCGCATCGACAGGGCGGCGTGCAGGGCACGCTCCGCATGGTCCTCCTGCGCCACCGGGGCTCCGAAGACTGCCGTGAGCGCGTCACCCGCCACGGCCTGCAAGTATCCACCGGCCTCGTCGATCTCGGCCTGCATCGTCTCGTGGAACCGTTCGAGCAGGAGCCCGGTGCGCTCGGGGTCCGCGGATGCAGCGAGCGGGCTCGCGCCCGCGAGGTCGGCGGCGATCACGGTGACGACCTTGCGCTCCTCGGCCGGCTCGGGCGCCGCCGCCGGTGCGACTCCGGGCAACTGGGCCGGCGGGTCGAGCACCGCGTCCTGCCGCAGGATCGCCGCCTCGAGCTCGGCGAGGGCGCGGCCCGGCTCGATCCCGAGCCCCTCGACGAGGACCTGGCGCCCGTCCCGGTAGGCGGCGAGCGCGTCGGCCTGGCGGCCCGAGCGGTAGAGGGCCAGCATGAGCTGGCCGCGAAGGCGCTCCCGCAGCGGCTCTGCCGCCACCAGCGCCTCGAGCTCGCCGACCACCTCCGCGTGGCGGCCCAGCGCGAGGTCGGCGTCGATGCGGTCCTCGATTGCCGTCCGCCGAAGCTCCTCCAGGCGGGCGATCTCACCCTGCGCGAACGTCTCGTATGCGACGTCCGCCAGCGCCGGGCCGCGCCAGAGGCTCAGCGCCTCGCGCAGCGTCATGGCCGCGAGGTCGGCCGAGCCCGCGCCCAGCTGCTCCCTGCCCGTGCCGGCGAGGCGCTCGAAGAGGCGGGCGTCGATCCGGTCCGGCTCAACGTGGAGGACGTAGCCGGGCGGCCGGGTCAGGAGCGCCGCGCCGGCGTCGCCGAGCGCCTTCCGGAGCTGTGAGACGCGCACGCGCAGGGCGGCGCGCCCGCTCGCCGGCGGCTCGTCACCCCAGAGATCCTCGAGCAAGCGGTCGTCCGGGACCACCTCGTTTGCGCTCAGGAGCAGCAAGGCGAGCAGGCTCCGCTGACGCCGCCCTCGCAGCGGAAGGAGCTGACCCCCGACTTCGGCCTCGAGCGGTCCGAGAATCCGGAACTCCATCCGCCACCTCCGTCGGGCGGGACGGTAGCAGCCGTTCGCCCGTCGTTACGAGCGCGTTACCCGACGCGCGCATCCTCCGGTCACGCACGCGATCCGAGAGGAGCAGACATGGCACAAAACGGCCACGCGAAACCGGTGCTCGTCTCCACGGGCTGGCTCGCCGAGCGGCTCGGCGACGAGGGGCTCGTCGTGGTGGAGGTCGACGAGTGCCCCAACCTCTACGACGAGGGCCACGTCGCGGGAGCGGTCCAGCTTCGCTGGAAGGACGACCTCCAGGACCCACTCGAGCGGGACCTCGTCGATCGCCGAGCGTTCGAGCGGCTCCTCGGCGAGCGCGGGATCGGCAACGACACCCTCGTCGTCCTCTACGGCGACCGGAACAACTGGTTCGCCGCCTTCGCGTACTGGTACCTGAAGGTGTACGGGCACTCGGACGCGCGCATCCTCGACGGCGGGCGCCAGAAGTGGATCGACGAAGGACGCCAGCTGACGACGGAAGCGCCCGTTCCCGAGGCCAGGATCTACCTGGCGAAGGAGCGGGACAACTCGATTCGCGCCTTCCGCTCGCAGGTGATCGAGTCGCTCGGCGCCCGCGGGCGGGCTCTCGTGGACGTCCGCTCGTCGGCCGAGTACACGGGCGAGCTCGTCGCCCCGCCCGGCTACGAGCAGGAGGGCGCCCAGCGGTCCGGTCACATCCCGACAGCCGTGTCCATCCCGTGGGCGAGCGCCGTGCGCGACGACGGGACGTTCAAGCCCGCGGACGAGCTCCGCGCGCTCTACGCCGGCCACGGGGTCACCGGAGACAAGGAGGTCACCGCCTACTGCCGGATCGGCGAACGCTCGGCCCACACATGGTTCGTTCTCGCGGAGCTGCTCGGCTTCGAGCGGGTGCGGAACTACGACGGCTCGTGGACGGAGTGGGGCAACCTCGTGGACGCGCCGATCGAGCGCTAGAGCCCCTACAGGAGCGCGCGTCGCGCCTCGGCCGCAGGAGCGATCACACGCATGTGGAACACCGGGTGAGCGTACGCCGGGCGCCGGTCGGTTCCCGGGCTCTCGAGATAGGAGACGTCATGGGGTGGACCCTCTGGATCATCGGCCTCGCGCTCGCGATCGCCATCGCGGCGGTCTGCTACCGGATCGCGGACGGGAAGGGCAGGAGCCCGGTCCTCTGGGCCGTCCTCGGCTTCATCTTTCCCGTCATCGCGCTCATCGTGATCTTCTTCCTCCCGGACACCCGTAGATCCTGATCAGGCCTCGTCGCCGGCGAACTCCTTCGTATACGAGGCGCGGCAGACCAGCAGGCCGAGCAGCGGGTAGAGCAGGACCGAGACCATGCCGGCGCCGACGAGCGCTGCGGCGACGTCGGTCCCGATCTCGGCGCGCTCCTCGCCGACCTCGATCACCGCCACGATCAGCGGCAGCCCGGTGGCGCTGAAGAGCGCGAGCGCGGCCGTCCCCCGCGCCCCGAGCTCACGCACGGCCAGGAGCGCGCTCGTCCCGCGGGTGACGAGGAGGATGGCGAGAAAGACCGCAGCCAACGCAAGGCCCTCGGCCGTGAGCAGGGCGTCCAGGTCGAACTCCATGCCCGTGACGATGAAGAAGACGGGGATGAGGAACCCGTAGCCGATCGTGGCGATGCGCGGCAGCACCTGCTCGCCCGTCTCGCCCCGGGTGACGAGGCCGATGACGAGCCCGGCGGCGAATGCGCCAAGGACGAAGTCGAAGTCGAGCTCGTCGGCCAGGAGCACGAGCACCGCGAGCAGGGCGACGGAGAGGCGCACGGCGAGCTGGCCGCTTTTGTTCACGGTGTTGCGGACGATCGTGAGGATGCGCGGCGGCTGGAAGTGCACCGCGATGCCGGCAGCCCCGGCGACGACGAGGCCGAAGCCGACGAGCAGGACGATGCTCGCCGTCGTGGCGTGCGCGCCGGTCAGGAAGAGCGAGATGACGACGATCGGCCAGAACTCCCCGGCGACCGCGGACGCGAGCGTGTTCTGGCCGAGCGGCGAGCGGAGCACGCCCGCGTCGGACAGGATCGGCATGAGCGTCCCGAGCGCGGTCGTGGCGAGGGCGACGGCGAGCAGCCAGCCGGAGGCTTCGACCCCGGCGGCCTCCAGGGCGAACCCTGCCGCCGCTCCGAGCGCGAGCGAGATCCCCCAGCCGATCGTTCCGCGCGCGAGCAGCCGGCGCGGCACGTTGCTGTGGACCACCTCGATGCCGGCGAGGAAGAACAGGACGACGAGCCCGAACTCCGAGAGAAAGACGATGTACTGGTCGCTGTCGGCGATGTCGAGCACCTGTGGCCCGATGAGGATCCCGAGGAAGATCTCGACGACCACCGTGGGCAGGACGAGCCGCGCGCTCAGCTGGGAGACGAGCGCGGCGAGGGCGGCGGCGCAGAAGATGAGCGCGAGGGAGACGAGGTCAGGAGCCGGGTCCACCGTCGCTCCCCTCCGGCGTCGCGCGGAGCCGCCCCGAGCCCACCGCGGAGACGAACGCTTCGTGGTCGCGCCCGGACTGGTCGGCGTAGGCGACCGCGAAGTCGGCGATCGCCCGGTCGAAGTGGTCGGAGCGTCCCAGGTACGCGGCGATGGCCACCTCGTCGCCGCTGCGGGCGTGCGCGCGCGCGAGCGTCCAGCCGCAGAGCTCGGCGTAGCGGCTCAGGCCCGTCGCCGAAAGGTCGTCGAAGTCGACGGCGCCCTTCATGTCCCAGAGCTGGCGAACGTACAGCCGGCTGCCGTCGGGCCCCGTGGTCCAGCCGACGAGGATGCCGCTCACCGCCTGCATCAGCCGCTGCCCTTCGACGACCCGGCGGCCGTGGTGCCGGTACCGGCTCCTGCCCGCGTACGGCTCCAGGACCGAGGCCTGGGCCTGCTTGACCTGGAGAACGAGCGGATCGTCGTCGCCCTTCCCGATGCAGAGCACGATGAACGTCGGAAGCCCGACGCTGCCGACCCCGACGACCTTCAGCGCCATGTCGACGAGTCGGTACCGGTCGAGCAGCCGCCGTCGGTGCACCGGAAGGCTCCGCCGGTACTCCGCCACCGCGTCGGGCACCCAGGCCTCCGGGTCGGAGACGGCGATCGGCCACCCCTCGCGGACGGGCCAGAGAAGCGGCGGGCGGGCCGCGATCCGAAGCGCTCCGTCGACCACCTCGGTGAGCTCGATCATCGCCTTGTGGCTCGTCCGACTCGTCGCGTGTGAGAAGAGCGTCTCCACGCCGTACCGAGGTCGGCCAGCCTGACGCCGGTACGCGTCGCCGAGTGCCCGGCGAACGTCGCCGGACGTCATCCGCGCGTACCAGATCTCGAGGGCGCTGCGGCCGGTGAAGTCGAGCATCGCCTCGCGGTAGGAGCGCGCGGCCGCGGCCGCGGCCGCCGGGCCTGCAGCAGGGGTGTCGGTCTCGCGCGCGCCGACCACGAGCCCGGCGGCCAGCCGCTTGAGGTCCCACTCCCAGGGAGCGGGCAGCGTCTCGTCGAAGTCGTTCAGGTCGAACACGAGCTCCCGCTCGGGCGAGGCGTACAGCCCGAAGTTCCCGGGATGCGCGTCCCCGCAGGCCTGCACGCGCAGGCCCGTCGCGGGCGTCAGCGCCAGGTCGGCGGCCATCACCGCGGCGGCGCCCCGGTAGTAGCCGTAGGGCGAGGCGAGCATGCGGCTGTGGCGGATGGGGACAAGGTCGGGGAGCCGCACCGCGGCCTGGGCCTCGAGCACCGCCAGCGGGTCGACGCGTTCCGGCCCGGGCGCCCAGGCGGCGTGGGCCGACCGCGGCACGGCCCGGCGTGCCTCCTTGCCTCGGCTCCTCCGCTCGTCGAGGCTTGCCGGGACCGCCGCCCGGTCGGTCTCGGGGGGCTGCATCCTCGTATACTCGCCGGGATGAGCGAGGGCGGCCAGGCGCGTCGGCTTGCGCGCTCGACGGCGACCTTCACCCTCGCGACCGGCCTCTCTCGCGCGCTCGGCCTCGCCCGTGAGATCGTCGCGGCGTACTTCTTCGGCGTCTCCGGGAAGATCAACGCCTTCACGGTCGCGTCGCAGATCCCGAGCCTCGTGCGGGCGTTCGTCGGCGACGCGGCGCTCTCGGGCGCATTCGTCCCCGTCTTCAGCGAGCTGCTCGCCAAGGAGGACAAGGCGCGGGCCTGGCGGATCGCCTCGACGATCTTCTGGCTCGTCCTCATCGGCGTCTCGCTGCTGACGGCAGTGCTGATCCTGATCGCGCCGCTCCTGATCCTCCCCTTCGGCGACCCCGGCGGCGACCCCGACCTGGCCGTGCAGTTGACGCGGATCATGCTCCCGACCGTCGGGCTGCTGACGCTCTCCGGGATCGTCGTGGGCATCCTGAACGCGTACGACGAGTTCACGATCCCGGCGCTCGCCCCGGTTGCCTGGAACCTCGTGATCATCGGCGGCCTCACCGTCTTCGTCCCGCTGATCGACGACGAGTCGAACGAGCTGATCCTCTACGCGGCCGCGGTGCTCGTGGCGGCGCTCGTGCAGCTCCTCCTGCCCGTGCCCTGGCTCCGCCGCCTCGACGGCCGGCTGCAGCGGGTGATCGACTGGCGCGACCCGGCGGTCAAGCGCTTCTTCGTCCTGATGCTGCCCGTCACGCTCACGCTCGGGCTCATCAACCTCAACATCTTCGTGAACATGCTCTTCGCGTCGCGCCTGGTCGACCCGGACCTGGCGCCGACGGCGATCGAGAAGGCGTTCCGCATCTACATGCTCCCGCAGGGCATGTTCTCCGTGGCGGTGGTCGTCGTGCTTTTCCCGACGCTGTCTCGCTACGCCGCCGTCGGGAACCTGACCTCGTTCCGCTCGGTCCTCGACAGCGGACTCCGCCAGATCGCCTTCCTGCTCCTCCCGGCCGCGGCCGTCAGCGCTGTTCTCGCGCAGCCGATCGTCCGCCTTCTCTACGAGCGCGGCGCCTTCACAGCCGACAACACAGTCGTCGTGGCGCAGTGCCTCGCCGCCTTCTCGCTCGGCCTCATGTTCAACGGCTGGATGCTCCTGCTCTCGCGCGGCTTCTACAGCCTTCAGCGCAACTGGGTGCCGACCGTGGTCGCGCTCGGGACCGTCGGCCTGAACGCGGTGTTGAATGCATTCCTCTACCGCCTCGGGGTCTGGGGGATCCCGCTCTCGACTTCGCTCGTGAACATCGTCGGGGTCGCGCTCCTCCTCGTCGCCATGCGGCGGCGTCCGGGCCTCGCCGGGGTGCGCGGCGTCATCACGTCCGTCTTCCGCATCCTGGTCTCCTCGGCGTCCGCGGCCGCCGTCGCCTACGGCGTCTGGTGGGCGCTCGACGACCTGCTCGGGCGGGACCTCTGGGCCCAGATCGTCTCGCTCGGCATCGGCCTGGCAGTCGGCGGCGTCGTCTATCTGGCCGTCGCGCGCCTGCTCGGCGTACGTGAGTTGGATGCGCTCAGAGCCCTGCGCCGCGGCGGCTAGCGAAGCCGGCCGAGAAGGCCCCTCCGGCGGTGCCAGACGTCGCGGGCCTCGGCGATCCGCTCTTCGCGGGCGAGGGCGGCGAACTCGCTGGCCAGCGGCTCGAGCTCTGCGCCGAGCACCCAGCCGAGCAGTAGATCGGTCAGCTCCGGGTTCCGCGGGAGGAGCGGCCCGTGGAGATACGTCCCGAGCACCCTGCCCTGGACGGCGCCGTCGGTGGGAGGGTCGCCGCCGTTGCAGACGCCGACCTCGACCTCGGCGAGCGGCTCCGCCTCGGGGCCGAGCGCAGTGCGTCCGCGGTGCCACTCGTAGCCAACGAGCGCCGGCAGGCCGAAGCGCGGCGACGGCCTGGTGACGACGCGGACGTCGACGTGCTCGCCGAGCGTCGTCCTCACGTCCAGGAGCCCGAGGCCCGCGACCGTCCCGCCGTCGGGCGCCTCGAAGCTTCGCCCGAGGATCTGGTAGCCGGCGCCGATCCCGACCACCACCGAGCCTGCCGCGGCCGCTCGCGCCAGCGTCCCCTCCTTCGCCAGCAGCCGCGCGACGGCGGGCTGGTCCTCGTCCTCGGCGCCCTGGAGGAGGTACAGGTCGGCCGCGGGGAGCGGGTCGCCGATCGGCGCGCCCACGGTCTCGACCTCGACCCCCCGCGCGCGCGCCCTGTGCTCGAGCATGCGGAGGTTCCCGCCGTCCCCCTGCGGGAACATCGCGCCGGGGTAGACGTCCACGATCGTGAGCGCGCCGGCCCGGCTCACGTGGCGCCGAGCTCGTCGAGGCGCTCGCGGAGGTCGAGGAACGCCGGGTAGTTCCCGATGACCGAGACGGGCCCGGGCGGGCTCGCCAGGATCGCCTCGACCGGGTCGCGCACACGCCTGACGTTCAGCCCGGCCACCTCGAGCCGCAGGGCCATGTCGGAGGCGCGGTGGCCGGTGGCGACCGCGTCCCGGCCTGCCAGGCGCTCGAGCGGCGCGTCCCAGGCGAGGCTCGCGTCCTTCGAGTTGAAGTCGCCCCGCGCGGTGAGGTGGAAGACGAGCGCGTCGCCCGACTCGCCCGCAATGGCGATCGACTCCTGCCAGCTCGCCGGGTTCTTCGCCAGGATGAGCCGCACCTGCCGGCCGTCCACGTCGCGCCGGTTGTAGCGCCCGTCGACATTCCCCACCGCCGCCATCGCGTGCGCCGCCTCGTGCGGGTCGACGCCGAGCGTCATCGCCGCCACCAGGGCGAAGACGGCGTTATGGCGGTTCATGCGTCCCGGTACCGAGAGCTCGAGCGGCACCGAGATCCCGGGGCCTTCCGCCACGTCGCCGACGAGCCTCCAGCTCGGCTCCGGTCGCTCCTGGCCGCAGGACTCGCACCACCAGCGCTCGCCCTCGAGGCGGAGCCGCACGATGCAGTCGCGGCAGATCGCGCCGTCCTCCGACCACTCGTCGCCGCCCGCTACCCAGACGACGTCCTGCGCCGGGCGCGCCGCCCAGGTCACGATCGGGTCGTCGGCGTTGGCGATCACGGTGAGCGGCCAGTCGACCTGCTCAAGCGTCTCGCGCCAGTGGCGCGCCAGCGGCTTGTAGCGCACGCCGCGCTCGAGGTAGTCGCGGCTGAGGTTGAGGAGCGCGATCACGCGCGGCCGGGTGGCCGCTGTCACCGGGCCGAGGTAGGACTCGTCGGTCTCGAGCACGGCGTAGGGGGCGTCCCGCTCGGCCTCGAGCGCGACCACGAGGCCCGAGGCCATGTTGGAGCCGTTCTCGTTGTAGGCGGTCGGCCCGAGCCGGCTCACCGCGGCGGCCAGGAGCGCCGCCGTCGTGCTCTTGCCGTTGCTGGCCGAGACGAGCGCGGTCGTGCGGCCGCGGGCGAGGAGTCGCAGCGCGTCGCCGTCGAGCCTGAGCGCGACCGTCCCGCCGACGACGCCGCCCTGCCCGCGCCCCGCCGCGCGCGAGGCCGTCGCGGCGAGCCGGCCCACCGCGAGCGCCCCGCGAGCCCGCAGCGGGAGTGGGGGAAATCGCGGCTGGGACGGCTTCGACGGGCTCATGCGGCTCGGAACTCGAGACTACAAGGACCTAGACTCTCGACCGGTCCTCGGGGCGGACCGTTCTTCGCGGGGTTGTCCCGCGCCGGGCATGGGCGTACGCTCGTCCAACGGCGGATCGCACGGGTCCGCCAGACAGCTTTCCAGCACTGGGGCTTTCGGGTATGCGGCGTTTGCTCCTCATCGCGGTTCTTGGCTGCCTGCTCGCGCCGGTTTCGGCGGCAGGCGGCGCTACGCTGCCGCCGGGCTTCCAGGAGGAGGTCGTCCTCTCCGGCCTTGCGAACCCGATGGTCGTCCGCTTCTCGCCGGACGGGCGCGTCTTCGTTGCCGAGAAGAGCGGCCTGGTCAAGGTCTTCGACAGCCTGTCGGACACGACGCCGAGCACCTACGCGGACCTGCGCACGAAGGTGCACAACTACTGGGACCGCGGCCTGCTCGGGATGGCGCTCGACCCGCAGTTCCCCGCGGATCCCTACATCTACGTCCTCTACACGCACGACGCGGCCATCGGCGGCACGGCCCCCCGCTGGGGCACCGCCGGCGCGACCTCCGACCCGTGCCCGAACCCCCCGGGCGGCAACGTCGACGGCTGCGTCGTCTCGGGGCGTCTGTCGCGCGTGAGCTCGACCGGCGTGGAGACCGTGCTCGTCACGGACTGGTGCCAGCAGTACCCGAGCCATTCGCAGGGCCAGATCCAGTTCGGGCCGGACGGCTATCTCTACGCGTCGTCCGGGGACGGCGCCGCCTTCGGCTTCACCGACTGGGGCCAGGACGGCAGCCCGCTCAACCCGTGCGGCGACCCGCCCGGCGGGGTGGGCGCCGTTCTCACGCCCCCGACGGCCGAGGGCGGCAGCCTGCGCGCACAGGACCTGCGCACGAGCGGCGATCCGGTGTCTCTCGACGGGTCGGTCATCCGGGTCAACCCGGACAACGGCGCGGCGCTGCCCACGAATCCGCTCTTCTCCAGCCCCGACCTCAACGCGCGGCGGATCATCACTCACGGCCTGCGCAACCCCTTCAGGATCGCCTTCCGCCCCGGCACGTCGGAGCTCTGGATCGGTGACGTCGGCCTGGGGCGCTGGGAGGAGATCAACCGCATCACCGACGTGCTCGGGACGGTCGAGAACGGCGGCTGGCCCTGCTACGAGGGGCCTGCATCGCCTCCGTCGTGGCAGAACGCGGGCATCGGCATCTGCACGAACCTCTACGCGGCAGGCCCCGCGGCAGTCCACGCCCCGTACTTCTCCTACTCGCACTCGGGCCCGATCGTGGCCGGCGAGACCTGCGCGTTCGGGAGCAGCTCGATTTCCGGCCTCGCCTTCTACCAGGGCGGCCCGTATCCGGCCAGCTACGACAACGCGCTCTTCTTCTCGGACTACTCGCGCAACTGCGTCTGGGCGATGCGGGCCGGCACCAACGGTCTCCCGAACCCGAACGACATCGTCACCTTCGTCGCCCCGGGCGCCGGCCCGGTCGGTCTGGAGATCGGGCCCTCGGGCGACCTCTTCTACCCCGGCTACGACGACGGGACGATCCGGCGGATCCGCTACTTCGCAGCGAACCAGCCGCCGATCGCCGTCGCGCAGGCAACGCCGACGAGCGGCCTGGCTCCGCTGACGGTGAACTTCGACGGACGCGGATCGAGCGACCCCGAGGGCGCCCCGCTGGTCTACGCGTGGGACCTCGACGGGGACGGGCAGCACGACGACTCGAGCTCGGCGACTCCCGTGCGGACGTACACCCAGAACGGCTCCGTCACCGTTCGCCTCCGCGTCACCGACCAGAGTGGGGCCTCCGACATCGCCTCGATCGCGATCACGGTCGGCAACACCGCGCCGGTCGCGACAATCACCGCCCCTACCGCGTCGACGACGTGGGCGGTCGGAGAGACCATCGCGTTCTCGGGCACTGGCACCGACGCCCAGAGCGGCGCGCTGCCGGCCTCGGCGTTCCAGTGGGAGCTCGTCCTCCACCACTGTCCCTCGACCTGCCACGAGCACATCGTCCAGGCGTTCCCGGGAATCAGGAACGGGACCTTCGACGGGCCCAATCACGACTATCCGGCCCACCTCGAGTTGCGCCTGACGGTGACGGACTCGGGCGGCCTGAACGACACGGAGGTCGTGCCCCTGGAGCCGAAGACCGTGCAGACGACCTTCGCCACCAACATCCCCGGGCTGGAGCTGACCGCCGACGACGAGACGGCCGCGGCGCCGTTCACGCGCACCTCGATCATGGGCTCGACCCACACCGTCTCGGCGCCCGAGACGCAGGTGCTCTACGGCGTCGAGTTCACCTTCGAATCCTGGTCCGACGGGGGCGCCCGCGTGCATCAGCTGACGACGAGCGCCGACGGCACCCTCACCGCCCACTACTCGGGCGGATCACCCGCTGCGTGCTCCTACAACCCGGCCACGAAGTCCGTTTCCGCCTCGATTCCCGCCGCGGAGCAGGCGACGTTGAAGGTCGCCGCCGGCGGCCAACTCCTCTTCGGCGCCGTGCCGATGCCGTGTGGCGCCGCGACGTCGGCGAACACGGACCTGGTCGTGGTCACCGGCGTCGCCGGGACGGCGGAGCGTCTGACGATCGACCAGTCGGAGTCCGCGTTCGGCCCGGGCGCCGAGGTGGAGAACACGACGCCCGAGATCGAGGTCGTCGCGAACCTGGGGAACGCCTCCGACCGGCTGGTCGTAGTCGGGACCGCCGGCGACGACAGGCTCGCCGTCGGCGTGAACGGCGTGGCGATCGACGCCGACAACGACGTCGACGTGACGTTCTCGCCCTCTCCGGCGCCGGCGATCGTCGAGTTCGTCGGGGGCGGGGGCAGGAATACGCTCACGGCGCGCGGAGGCACCGGGACGGGCGCGTTCTTCCCCGGCAGCGTCGTCCTGCGCGCCGGCGACCTCGGCGACGTCCTCACCGGCTCCAACCTCGCCGACCTGCTCGTCGGCGGGGCCGGCAACGACGACGTCAACGGCTATGCGGGCAACGACACGATCGACGGCGCCGCGGGCGACGACAAGCTCAACGGCGCCGACGGGAACGATGACAGCCTCGGCGGCCTCGGCGCCGACTCGATCTCGTCCGGGGCCGGGGACGACACGATCCGTGCCTCGGACGGGCTCACCGATCCGGTGCTGAACGGAGGCGCCGGGATCGACACGGCTTACTACGACCTGGTCGACCCGGTCCCGAGCGCCGTCGAGAACAAGATTCTCGGCTCGACGCCGCCCCCGCCGCCTCCGCCTCCGCCACCGCCACCGCCGCCGGACACGACGCCGCCCGAGACGACGATCACCTCCGGCCCGGCCTCGCCCACCACGGCGACGAGCGCCACGTTCGTCCTCGCTTCGAGCGACGCGGGCTCGACCTTTGCGTGCGCTCTCGATCTCGGCCCGTTCCTCCCCTGCGCCTCGCCGGTGACCTACACCGCCCTGGCCCTGGGCGGCCACCAGCTGAGCGTCCGCGCCACCGACCCCGCGGGCAACGTCGATCCGACCCCGGCCACGTTCGCCTGGACGATCGAAGAGGGGCCTCCGCCTCCGCCTCCACCCCCGCCGCCTCCACCCGGCGAGGGCACCTGCGCCTACAGCGCAGCGTCGAAGTCCGTGACGGCCACGATCCCGGCCGCCGGGACGGCGACCCTCTCGGTCGTCGGCAGCGAGATCCGCTTCGCCGGGGTCGCCTGCGGCGCCGCGACGACTGCGAACACGGATGCGATCACGGTGACGGGCGGCACCGGCTCGGTCGAGCGCCTGGTCGTCGACCAGTCGGCGGGCGCGCTCGCCCCCGGCGCCACGGCGGAGACGGTCGGCACCAACTCCGAGATCGAGCTGGCCGTCAACCTGGGAGACGCGACCGACCAGCTCGTGCTCGGCGGCACGGCGGGCCCCGATCTGCTCTCCGTCGGGACCAAGGGCGCCTCGTTCACGCCCGACACGGATCTCGACATCACGTTCTCGCAGCTCCCGAACTCGATCGAGCTCGTGGGTGGCGCCGGCAACGACACGCTTACCTCGGGCGGCGGCTACGGCACCGCGCAGGCGTTCCTCGGCCGCGCGACGCTGCGCGGGGAGGACGGCGATGACGCGCTCAGCGGCAGCAGCCTCGACGATCGTCTCGTCGGCGGGACGGGTGCCGACACGCTCCACGGGAGCTCCGGAAACGACGAGCTTCTCGGCGAGAGCGGGAACGACACACTGCAGGGGCAGGACGGAAACGACCGGCTCGTCGGCGGGCCCGGCTCGGACTCGCTCTCGGGCGGGAACGGCGACGACACGCTCGAGGCCGCCGACGGCGAGGCCGATGTCCTCATCCACGGGCAGATCGGCATCGACACGGCCTACTACGACGCCGGGCTCGATCCGGCGCCGGTCTCGGTCGAGAACGCCGTTCCCGGGCCGCCCCCGCCCACGGGCCTGGCCCGGTAGTCCGGACACCAGGTCGTCCGCTCGGTTACGTTTCGGCGCGATGAAGATCCGCGCCGCGGTCCTGGAGGAGTTCGGCAGCCCCCTTGAGGTGCAGGAGCTCGACCTCGCCGAGCCGAAGGCCGGTGAGACGCTCGTCCGGCTCGCCGCCTGCGGCGTCTGCCACACCGACCTGTACACGGCGTCCGGCGCCGACCCGTCCGGCTACACGCCGACCGTGCTCGGCCACGAGGGCGCGGGCGTCGTCGAGGCGGTCGGCGACGGCGTCACGCTCGTCGAGCCCGGCGACCACGTCGTCACCCTCTTCGCGCCCCAGTGCGGGGAGTGCGTCCACTGCCGGCGGCCGGGCATCGGGCTCTGCCTGGCGATCCGCGACCGTCAGAACGAGGGCTACCTCCCGGACGGCACCGCGCGCCTCTCGCGCGACGGCGAGCCGATCCGCCACTTCATGGGCACCTCCACGTTCGCCGAGTACACGGTCATCCCCGAGATCGCGCTCGCGAAGATCGACCGCGAGGCGCCGCTCGACCGCGCCGCCCTCTTCGCCTGCGGCCTCTCCACGGGGATCGGCGCCGCGCTCAACACGGCCCGCGTGGAGGCAGGCTCCACCTGCGTCGTCTTCGGGACGGGCATGGTCGGCCTCGGCGCCGTCGTCGGCTGCCGGCTCGCCGGAGCGGAGCGGATCATCGCCGTGGACGTCGCCGAGGGCCGGCTCGCCCTCGCCCCGCACCACGGCGCCACGGAGACGATGCTCGGCGGTGACGACATCGTCGAGCGGATCACTGAGGCGACCGGCGGCTTCGGCGCCGACTACACCTTCGAGGCGACCGGGAACGTCGGCGTCATGCGTCAGGCCGTCGAGTCCGCGCGCATGGGCTGGGGCCTGGCGACGATGTGCGGCGTCGCCGGCAAGGGCGAGACGCTCGACGTCGTGCCGCGCTTCCTCATCACCGGCAGGCGGATCGCGGGCTCCTCGTTCGGCGGCTGCAAGGGACGAGAGGACGTGCCCGCGTACGTCGGGCGCTACCTGGCGGGCGAGATCGACGTGGACGCCTTCGTCTCGCACAAGCTGACGCTGGACGAGGTCAACCGCGGCTTCGAGCTGATGGAGGCCGGCGACGGCATCCGGAGCGTGATCGACTTCGCATGATCGTCGAGCGCGTCGAGCACCCGGACTGGCTCTCGAACGCGTACCTCGTCGCCGAGGGCCCCGGCGGAAGCGGTGTCCTCGTCGACGCCAACGGGCTCGAAGGAGAGCTGGAGCGCATCGTCGCCGAGCAGGGGATCACCCTGACGCACGTCCTCTGCACGCACGGCCACGCCGACCACGTCGTCGGGATCGAGGCGCTCGCCGGGCGCCACGGGGTGCCGCTCCTCGCGCATCCGGACACCGGGGTCGAGGCCGACCAGCGGCTGGCCGACGGCGACACGATCGCGAGCGGCGCCCTGGAGATCCAGGCGCTCTACACGCCCGGCCACTGTCCCGACCACATCGCGTTCCTCGTCGACGGGACGGGCTGCCTCACGGCCGACTGCCTCTTCAAGGGCACCGTGGGAGGCACGGCGGGCGGCGGCCCGAACGGCTACCGCGAGCAGGTGCACTCGATCATGGAGGTGCTCCTGGCCCTCCCGCCCGAGACGCGGCTTCATCCGGGCCATCGGGAGCCGACCACGGTCGCGGACGAGCTGGAGACGAACCCCTTCGTCCGCGTCTGGCGGGGCCTCGACGCGGAGGGCTCCGAGCCGTGCCGGGTGCGGGGCGAGGAGGCGACGCTCGTCCTCTGGGGGCCGGACTACGACGGGACGCACAAGGCCTGGGTCCGCTACGCCGACGGGCGCGACGCCATCGTCGGCGGCTCGCAGGTCGAGCGCGGCTAGGCGTGGAGGGCCCGCGAGGGGCACGTCGACTTCCGCGGCTACCGCACCTGGTACCGCATCGTCGGTGAGAGCGCCGACGGCCGCGACCCGCTCGTCGCCCTGCACGGCGGGCCCGGCTCGACCCACAACTACTTCGCGCCGCTCGAGCGGCTGGCGGAGGACGGCCGCGCCGTCGTCCTCTACGACCAGATCGGCTGCGGCAACTCGGACCGCCCGCAGGACTTCGACTGGAGCGTCCAGGTCTTCCTCGACGAGCTCGCCACGCTGCGCGACCAGCTCGGGCTCGAGCGGATCCACCTCCTCGGCACGTCCTGGGGCGGCCAGCTCGCCCTCGAGCACGCGCTGAGCGGCTACGGCGGTCTCACGAGCCTCGTGCTGAGCTCGACCCTGGCGAGCATCGGGGAGTGGGTCCTGGAGGCACGGCGCCTGCGCGCCGCGCTGCCGGCGGACGTCGTCGAGACCCTCGACCGCCATGAGCAGGCTGGCACGTTCGACGACCCGGAGTACCGGGAGGCGCTCGGCGTCTTCGACGACCACTACATCCACCGCGGCGCCAAGGGGACACCGGAGCTCGCGCGCATGCATGCGGAGAAGGGCCCGGAGGCCTACCTCGCGATGGTGGGCCCGAACGAGTGGACGGTCACCGGCGAGCTGCGCGACTGGGACGTCCGCGACCGGCTCGGCGAGATCCAGGTGCCGGCGCTGGTCGCCCGCGGCGCGTACGACATCTGCACCGAGGCGATCGCGGCGACGCTCCTCGCGGGCCTCCCGAACGCCCGCGGCGTCGTCTTCGAGGAGAGCTCCCACATGCCGGCTCTCGAGGAGAGCGACCGGTATCTCGAGGTCGTGGGGGCGTTCCTGCGGGAGGCGGAGGGCGATTGACGGACCAGGATGCGCTCGCGGAGGAGGCGAGGACGATCATCGACTCCAACCGGTACATGGTGGTCGCCACCGCCGGCTCCGACGGGTCGCCGTGGGTCTCGCCGGTCTGGTTCGCCACGAAGAACTACCGCGATTTCTTCTGGGTCTCCAAGCCAGAGGCGAGGCACTCCCGCAATCTTGCGGTGCGCCGGCAGGTGAGCATCGTGATCTTCGACTCCCAGGTGCGCCCCGGCAATGCGAAAGCCGTGTACATGTCGGCGCTCGCCGACGAGCTGTCGGGCGACGAGCTCGAGCCGGGCCTGACCGTCTTCTGCGATCACTCGGAGGCACAGGGGCTTCCTCCGTGGGCGCTGTCCGACGTGCAGGCGCCCGCTCGCCATCGGCTCTACCGCGCGACCGCGCTGGAGCACTTCGTGCTGATGCGATCGCGATGAGCGGTTGGCCGTAGCCGTCTAGCCGGCGGCCTAGGGGCCGCTTGCTTCGGCCTGCGCGCGCCTTGCAGTGGCCGGCCGGACTGCCGTCCGCAGAGTGCGCCAGCCCCGGGTCGCTCCCTTGACCGGCGTGAGGCCCGCGAACCAGGCCAGCGCCGAGGCGGTCCCGTAGGTGAGGCCCGCGGCGGTCTCGACGGCGTGGAGGACGAGGCCGGCCTGGACGGCGGTCGACATCGGCAGGCCCTGCGCGTAGAGCGCTCCGGAAGCGGCTGCGCCGGCAACTCCCACGTTGCCGGGTGTGAGGGGGAGGAGTGCGGCGAGCTCGAGGGCCGGGACGACCGCCAGCGCGTGGCGCGGCGAGCCGACGTCGAGCCCGGCGAGCACGACCGCGATCGCCGCGGCCTTCGCCATCGGCGAGAGGAATGCGAGGCACACGAGCTGCGCGGTCCCGCGGCTCAGCGCAGCGACCACGAGCGCTACCGGCAGCACGAGCGGGAGGAGGATCAGGAAGCCGGGGAGGGCCGCCGCGATCGCGAGCGCTGCCAGCGCCGCGAGGCGCGCGCCCTGGATGACGCCGAACCAGGGGACGATCCGGCGCCGGCCGCCGGCCGGGAGCTTCTCGAGGAGGAGGACGGCGCGAACGAGGTCGCCCAGGTGGGCCGGGGCGACGGAGTTCACGAAGGATCCGACCCCGTAGCGGGCGCAGGCGTCCACGCGGCCGATCTCGCCGCCCGCGCGGAGAATCGCATCGCGCCAGGCCAGCCCGCAGAACACCGGGGCGGCCGCGAAGAGCGCTCCCGAGAGGATGAGGAGCTCCGGTCGGATGCGGGCGAGCCCTTCCGCCGCGTGCGCGACGGCCGGGCCGAGCTGCGGCCAGAGGGCGATCGTGGCGACGACGGCCAGTGCGAGGCAGGCGACCGAAAGCAGCACTTGCCGGCGGTGGCCGCTGCGCGCCGGGTTCGCGCCGCTAGCGAGCACGTGGGGCCGACCTCCTCGAGCTGTGTCCTTGCCGGTGCGCCATCACTCCCTTCTTCGGCAGGACGCGGACGGCTCCACCCCCCAAAGTGGTGGTTATCCGGCCGCGGGCTGGTGAACCCCGAAGAGCCGCCGGCGCGCTAGGCCATTAGTCGGTCACGTTGACGGCGGCGGCGCGAGCTCCGGCAAGCCCTCGCGGGCAACGCTGGCCAGGAACTTGCCGCTGTCGCGGATCCGCCGCTCGAGCGTCTCGAAGTCCCTCAACGGCGACCCGACCACCGATCCCGAGCGTGTCAGCTTTCTCCACCGCCACTTCGAGGCCGCCCGAACGGCCGTCGAGAGCGGCATCCCACTCCGCGGCTACTTCGTCTGGTCGCTGCTCGACAACTTCGAGTGGGCGCACGGCTACGGCTACCGCTTCGGGATCGTCCACGTCGTGTGGTCTGCCCGACCAATCTGATCCTCCGCGCTACCGCGTAGCCGCTACTCCTCAGCGAACGACCCGTACTTGATCTCGCTCCCGGGCTTGTAGGTCGCCATGACCACGCCCGACGAGGAGACCGCGGAGTCGGTGAGCGTGAGGCCGGCCGGGACGGCGCCTTCGGCGAACAGCCGCTTGCCCGTTCCGAGCACGACCGGGAAGATCATCAGCCTGAACTCGTCGACAAGGTTGTGCTGGAGCAGCGTCTGGAGCAGGTTCGCGCTGCCGTGCACCTGGAGCTCCGGCCCGTCGCCCTCTTTGAGCGCCGCGACCGCCTCGGCGGCGTCGCCCTCGAGCAGGGTCGAGTTCTCCCACTCGACCGTCTCGAGCGTGCGCGAGGCGACGTGCTTGCGGGCGGCGTTCAGCGGCCCGGCCCCCGCCTCCTCGCTCGCGGTCGGCCAGAACGCGGCGAAGATCTCGTAGGTCTTCCGGCCGAGCAGCAGGTCGAAGGGCTTGCCCATGAGCTCGCCCATCCGCGCGCCCATCGCGTCGTCCCAGTAGCCGTGCGACCAGCCTCCGTGCTCGAAGCCGTCGTCCGGATCCTCCTCCGGGCCCCCGGGGGCCTGCATGACGCCGTCCAGGGTCAGGAACGTGCTGACGACGATCGGTCTCATCTCGTTCTCCTCTCGATCTCGGTGCTTTCCTTGGTGACCTGTCGGCAGCGGGACACTCATCGGTCCCCGGTCGGCGGAGTTTGACACCTCCGAGGGGGTGGGTTTAGTGTCGCTAAATCGGGTTGTTCCCGTGCTCCGAGGGGGTGGGGCCCCGAACGGGGACGGGTCCAATCGGGAGCTAGGGAAAGGAGAGGTGTCATGAGGCGATGCTTATCGCTGCTCGGCCTGGTCGCGGTGGTTGCTGCCGTCGCCGTGCCTGCGTCCGCAGTTCCGCCGACGACCACGACCGTCAGCCAGCAGGCGACGCTGACCAACCCGACCGCCTGCGGCAGCTACGGCGTCGAGTGGAAGATCAACCTGACGATCGAGAGCAAGACCTACTTCGACAGTCAGGGCCGGCGGACGATGCTCGTCCAGGACTTCAAGGAGAACAACACCGTCAGGAACACCGTCACCGGGCTGACGCTCCAGGAGGGCCCCGACGAGTTCGTCCAGACGACCACGTACGACCCCGAGACCGGGCGCCGACTGCTCATCTACATCAGGGGCGTGTCCGCGATCGTGCGCCGCGGCGACGAGGTCCTCGTCGACAAGGGGAAGATCTGGATCGACGGTCAGACCGGCCGGATCATCGACTCCACCGGGCCGCACCCGCTCCGCGAGCTGCTGGACGGGAGCTTCAACATCGCCCTGGCGTTGCCGGGCTTCTGCGACATCCTTCGCCCATAGGCCGCAGCGTGAGGGGCGCGGAGGCACGAGCCGACGCGCCCCTCACGCTTCAAGGCAGCACCGGGCGCAGCCCCGCCGGCGTCGGTTGACCCGCTCGCAGCTCTTTGACAGCATCGGTGGCGGACGATCGAGGGAGGGCCGGAATCAGACGACGGAGTCTCATACGAGTCACGCTCGCGGTGTCGTTCGCGGCAGGCTTGCTGGCGATCGGGCTGGGAGGAGCCGGAGCCGCGACGGCGGACGGCTCGCCGTGCCCGTCGTCGGGCGGCAAGCTCTGCGTGACCGTCTCGCACACGCCTCTCGAGGTGTCGGCCTCCACCGCGGAGGCGCCGACGTTCGTCGCCTTCGACGCGACCGTCCGGAACGCCGGCAACAGCAAGCTCACCCGCGTCATGGTCAGCGCGTGCCTGGTCGCGGGCTCTCACGGCGAGACCTGCGCGCCGGCTCCGCCGGGCGCTTCCTTCCACTCGGCGGCCTCGAGCGCGGGCGACTGCACGATCGCCGGGGCGACGGCGCGCTGCGAGCTGGGGTTCCTCAAGCGCGGCAAGGAGGCGACGATCGAGCTCGTTGCCCGCGCGCCTGTCGCGGCCGGAAGCTTCCGGAACCTGGTCAGCGTCTCCGCCAAGGAGCAGGCCACGATCACCGTCTCCCAGCCGGTGACGACGCTTGCCCTCGGAGGCCCGAGCGCAAGCTCCTTCGTCCCCGAAGGCACGGCGACGCAGCTGCTCGCGGCGGACGAAGGCCAGAGCGGACTGTCGAAGATTCCCGCGGCGCACGACGACCTCACCGCCGAGCTCGCCATCACGGACGACCCGCCGTTCGTGTGCCCCAAGCGCGAGATCTGCAGGGAAGGGGGCTGGGTGAGCGCCACGATCCCCGGCTCGTTCGACGCCTTGCAGTTCGTGCTGCACTGGCCCGACAAGTTCGTGTCGAAGAAGCAACGGACGAAGAACTTCGTGCTCTTCTACATCGCCTGCGACACGTGTGCGCTCGAGATCATCCGCGACCGCTGCAAATCGGCCACGCCTTCGGCCGCCGAACGGCCGTGCCTCTGGAACATCCGCGATCTGAAGCGCGACGGCTTCGAGGCGACGCTCATCTCCTCGCACAACGGGAAGATGCACTAGCGACCGGGGACCGGTGTGCTAGGCGGCGGTCGCGTCCAGCGCCCGCAACGAGGCCCGGACGCGTTCCACGGAGACGACGTCGTCCTTCCGCTCGAGGCGTCCCAGCGCCTCTTCCAGGCACTCCCGCGCTTTGTCGCTGCCGATGAGCGCGAGCACCTCGGCCAGGTCCTCGAGCGCGTCGGCCTGGAGAATCAGCGCGTCCGTCCCCTCCAGGAGCTCGACGGCTTCGCGCGCGAGCTCCTCCGCGTCCCCTTCGACGCCCCGGCGCGCGAGCGCCTTCCCCCGGACCGACCGCCACAGGGCCTGGGACGTGAGATCGTCGTCGGCCGAGAGCTCCTCGGCGACGCGGGTGAGCTCCTCCGCCTCGGCGTAGCGGCCCTGGGCGTAGACCGCCCGGGAAAGCTCGCCCGCGGCGGTTGAGCGAAAGTAGTGCTCGCCCATCTCCGTGAGCTCGTCGAAGTCGCGGCGGAGCTCGCGCTCGGCCGCAGCCGGATCGCCGGCGAGCAGCTCGACCCGGCACGATTGCTGCGACGTGGAGGCCGCGACGACGCTGCGTCCGAACTCCTCGAGCATCAGACGCGCGCGCGTGTAGAGATCGCGCGCGGCGGCGAAGTCGCCCTGCATGGCCCGGAGTCCGCTGAGCAGGCTCATGACGAGCCCCTGCGTCCTCCGGTCCTCGGGCGCCTCGGCGACGATCGACTCGCAGCGCTCGATCGCCTCGGCGACGGGCGTCGGCCCGTACAAGGCGGAGATCGCATACTGCGAGGCGGCATGCTGCCGCTGCCGCTCGTCCTCGCCGAGCGAGGCGTGCTCCATCGCTCGTTGCGCGGCCGCGGCCGCGTCTCCGTAGCGGCAGGCGGTCCCGTGCGCCCAGGCAAGCATACGCAGCGCCCGCGCCAGCTCCACGTGATCGCCGGCAGCCTCGAGGACCGGGAGCCCGCGCTCGGCCTCGACGACGACCTGCTCGGTCCAGTCCTCGGGATCGGCGGAGTGGCTGCGGACCCGCAGGCGGAGGAGGCGGGCGCTAGCCGCGATCCCGTCCTCGCCCGTGCCCGCGGCGGTCTCGATTGCCTCGTCGAGGAAGGTCTCCGCCCAGGCGAACTCCCCGATCGCCATCATCACCTCGGCCAGGTCGGGCAGGCGCGCCAGCCTGGCGCGGCTGTCGGTCGGCATGAGCGCGACCGCGCGGCGAAGGAGGTTCGCCGCAGCGGGCATGTCGCCGCGGGAGAACGCTCGCTTCCCGGCCGAGAAGAGTCGGGCGGCCGCCCTGGCTCCGAGCTCGCGTCCGTGGTCGTCCAGGGGGCCGAGCTCGGAGAGGCACTTGTGCGCCTGCTCGAGGTGGTAGCCGAGGATCTCCTCGTACTCGACGGCTCGGTCGCGATCCTGGTTCACGCGGTCGGCCCAGGCGACGAAGCGCTCGTGGAGAATCGCGCGGGAGCTCTTGAGGAGGCCCCTGTAAGTGGCGTCGCGGATCAGGATGTGGCCAAAGCGATACCTCGGTTCCGTCGAGAGGTCGGCCCGCTCGGGCCGGGTGAGCCGCTTCTGCGCCAGCGCCTCGAGGGACGCCGGGACGTCCTCCCGGACCCGCTCCGAGACGAGCTCTTGGACGGCACCCTGGACGAACACCTGCCCGACGACGCTGGCTGCCCCGATCACCTCCCGCTCCTCCGAGTCGAGGCTCTCCAGGCGCGCGGCGAGGAGGGCGTGAATCGTCGGCGGCATCGAGACGGTCGCGAGGTCGCCCGCCGCGACCCAGACCTCGCCGGCGCGGTGGAGCAGGCCCTCTTCGACCATCATCTCGAGCAGCTGCTCGACGAAGAGCGGATTCCCTTCTGAGGCGGCGGCGATCCTTGCGCGCACGTCGTCGTCGACCTGAGCCTGGCCGAGGAGCTGCTCGACGACCCTGCCGACGTCGGCCTCGCGGAGCGGCTCGAGAGCGATCGTCAACCCGCCCGCTCGTTCACCCCAATCCTCTCTGATCTCCAGGAACTCCGGTCGTGCGAGACAGACGAGCAGCATCGACCCCTCGGCCTCCTGCGTGAGGTGCTCGACGAACTCGAGGAACGTCGTCTCCGCCCAGTGGACGTCCTCGAAAGCGAGGACGAGCGGGCGGCGGGCAGCGATCGCCTCGAGCAGCTTGCGGGCCCCCCAGAACACCTCGTGGACGGGAAACTGGGCGGTGCCGGAGAGCCCGATGGCGGAGGCGACCCGCTCGACGACGCCCGTAGCCTCGGGGCCCGCGAGCCGCCCGAGCTTTTCCAGCGCGACCTCGGGCGTGTCGTCGTCCGAGATGGCGGCCGCCTGCCGCATCGCCTCGCGCAGAGGCCAGAACGTCATTCCCCGTCCGTAGGCGAGGCAACGGCCGCTCAGGAGCAGCTCGTCGGCCTCCAGCGAATCCTGGAGCGCGGCGAGCAGGCGCGACTTGCCCACGCCCGCTTCGCCGAGGACCGTCACCAGTCGGCAGCGCTCCTCGCTCCGCGCGCGCTCGTGCTCCTGCAGGAGCGTGCGCAACTCGGAGTCCCTGCCCACGAGCGGGGTACCTGCCCGAGCGGCTCCGTCGGGACGAGCGAGCCCGAGGAGCCGGTACGCCGGGACGCGCTCCGCCTTTCCCTTGAGGTCGAGCGGCTCGACCGGCTCGACCTCGATCGCCTCGCGGGTCAGACGGTGGGTCAAGGGGCCGATCAGGATCTCCATGCCACCGGCCGCCTGCTCGAGCCGGGCGGCGACGTTGACCGGGTCCCCGACGACGAAATGCTCTCCCGCGGTCGGGTCTCCGGCCACGACCTCACCGGTGTTCACGCCGATACGGCTGGTCAGCCGGACACCCCAGCCGGCCTCGAGCTCGTCGTTCAGGTGCACGAGCGCCGCGCGCATGCCTTCGGCGGCGACCACGGCGCGAAACGCGTCGTCCTCGCGCACGACCGGGAGCCCGAACACCGCCATCACCGCGTCGCCGATGAACTTCTCGACAACGCCGCCGTGACTCTCGAGCACGCGTCGCATCTCGTCGAAGTAACGCGTCATCAAGGCGCGCAGCGACTCCGAGTCGAGGCTCTCGCCGAGGCTCGTCGATCCGGCCAGGTCGCAGAAGACGACGGTGACGAGCTTCCGCATTACCTGCGGGGCATCGTCCGGCACCAGCTTCGCCCCGCAGAACCCGCAGAGACGGAACCTCTCGGGGTTCTCCTCGCCGCAGTTGGGGCAGACCCTCATTTGCTGCGAGTGTACGCGCCTCGGCCCGGCGATCCCCGCCCCTCCGATCCGCATATACTCGCGGCGCTCGTGGGGGATACAGGCCGGGCAGCCGGGTGGCCGCGACGGCGATGCCGTCTCTTCTTCTGTCCATGCCCCGGGTGGCGGGCTCCCCCGGACATCGACCTACGACCGAGCAAAGGAGGAGGGCGATGACCCGCTCGAAAGCGTTGACGCTTTGCGTGCTGGTGATGGGCTTGATGCTGCTCGGGGTCGCTCCTGCGTACGCGCAGCAGGAGGGATTCATCCCGATCGCGCCCACGAAGGCGAACAAGACGATCACGCTCACCGGTCAGGACATGACTATCCAGGACATCGTTGACATCGCCCGCTACGGGGCAAAGGTGAAGATCGCCAAGCGGCACACCAAGTACATGAACCGTGCCTACAACCTGATCATCGAGGCCTCGCGCCAGGGCATTCCCGTCTACCGCTTCAACCGCGGCGCGGGGGCGGCGCGCGAGACGGTGATCTTCGAGGGGGATCCCTACGAGCCCGCGAACCTTCTCAACCTCCAGACGCGGCGGATCAATGCGGCGAACGGCGGGCGCTGGCGGGTTTTCGAGCCCTATCGGCCCTATGTAGAGGCCGAGGAGGTCGTCCGGGCCATGATGGCCGTGCGGGCGAACAACATCATGTACGTCGCGAACGGCCCAGCGACCGCACAGAAGATCACTGATCTCCTCAACAACCGGATTACGCCGCTCACCCAGGGCGACGGCTTCTACCACGGCGAAGGCGACCTACCGCAGGCGGGCAACGTCGAGGCCGCGATCTTCGGCTTCGGTGACGTTTTCTACAAGGGCCAGCGCATGCCGGCGATCGACGCGCTCAACCAGGCCGGCGTGGAGCCAGGCGGCGTCGACCCGAACGATCCTGAGAACGACATGGGCCTGTTCCGGGGGATCTACAGCACCAACGCGTACACGCTGGGCCAGGCGGCACTGCTCGTGACCGATGCGAAGAAGGTGCTCGACTGGTACGACCTGATCTTCTCGGTCTCGATGCACGGCCTGAACAGCAGCATCACACCGTTGAGCGCGGTCCCCATGGACCTCGAGAGGCCGCTGCCCTACGCCGTCTGGCAGGCGCACCGGATGCTCGACATCCTGGGCGACAGCTACCTGTACGACCTCGAGTTCCAGGTCGTGAACGGCCAGGTGCAGGGGATCCCGCGGTTGCTCCAGGATCCTCTGAGCTATCGCACCTACCAGTGGCGCAACGGCGCCGCGTGGCGGGCGTGGGACGAGCTGAGGAGGACGACGCTCCTGGAGATCAACTCCTCGGACCACAACCCGTCGACCGCCCCGGGCACGCGTCCAAGTGACTCCCCGGAGCTCCAGACGCCGTGGTTCATGCGCCACTACGTCAAGCCCACCCCGGCGAACACGCCGTATCAGGGCTGGAAGAGCGAGGGCGGGTTCACGCTCTCGAACTCGAACTTCAACAAGACGGAGCTCGCTGGGAACGTCGAGCAGTTCACGATCGCGCTCACGGACACCGTGCACACGGTCGCCCTGCGGACGCTCAGGATCGGGCAGCCGTTCTTCTCGGTGATCCTCCCGAGCGACGTGCTCACCCCCGAGCAGCTTGCGCGGGCGGCCCCGCAGCACGAGGGCTCCGCCGTGATCGGGGCTCTCGTCGACGAGCTCCAGGCGCTCACCATGCCCATCCCGGTTGAGTTCGACGCAGAGCGAATCCATCCGGACGAGACGACGACGTTCGGGAGCGAGAAGGTCGCCAAGTCGCGGCTGGCGCTCGACGTTTCACTGCGACTGATCGGCCAGGAGGCGCTCGCCGCGACCTTCTGGGCCGACGTCCGCCGGGCGCAGAAGCCCTCGCGCTCGTTTGGCGACGTCCCCGAGTGCGCGTGGGATGCCTTCCGCGAGGTCATCCCGTGGCAGGCCGATCCCGCGACGCGGCCCCCGAACCCGGGCGAGATCGCGTACGAGTTCCTGCGCGACAACGAGCCCGTGACCTGCCTGGGCGACCTCGCCGAGGCGCCCACGTTCAAGAAGAAGGGATCGAGCCGGTAGCCCGCTTCCGGGTGCCGATTCGCGACGGCCGCCCCCGGGGTGTCTCCCGGGGGCGGCTGTCCGTAGCTGCGCTGTGGGCGAGTGCTCTCGTCGCCGCCGGCTGCGGGGGCGAGGCGGACAGGCCACCGCCGGGGAATCAGGTCGACCGGATCGCCGCCGCGACCGCCACGATCGTCATCCAGTGCCGCGCCGCCGAGAGCGGCTTCATCTCGAAGGTGAACCAGGACGCTGTCGAGAGCGAAGTCGACGTGCTCGTCGAGGCAACCGACGAATTCGACCTGGACGAGACCTTCCTCCTGCCTGCGCCGGCGATCGAGCCCGAGACCACGCTCCGGGAGCAGATCGAGCTGGCGATAGCGCGGCTGGAGGACGACGACTGCTCGCCCGACGACGCCGAGCGGCTCCGCGAGGCGATCGACTGACTCAGTGAATCGGACAAAGAGGGGGCGGCCCGATGGCCGCCCCCTCTCATTCCTGCGTTTTGCGAGTTGGTTACGGGACGAACGTGCCCCGCGAGCCGGCCGGAGCCGGGAGGTCGCTCTTGCCCTGTCCGGGCACCCGCTCGCCGGGAACGCCGTTCACCGTTTCCGTCGAGTACGCGAACGTGAGAGCCGCGAACCCGATCGCGTCCGAGTTGACGTCGAGCGCGTGGAGATTCACATTGCCGAACGTGTCGCAGACTGCGTGGTAGCACGGGTCGAACTGCGCACCCACGGTCCCACCCCAGATCGAGGCCTGCTCGGCGGTCTTCCGCACCTCGGCGCCGGTGAACAGGCCGCCAGCGGGGATGCCGTTGACGATGAACGCCTGGTAGTCGCTGCGTCCGTCGAACGCGGAATCGTCGTACGGCTCGCCCTTGAGCGTGTAGTAGGACTCGAAGAGATCCTCGATCGCGGTCGATCCGGGCGGAACGGCCACCGGAGCGACGAAGCTCGACTGGTCGGCGTCCTGCATCATGAAGATGTAGTTCGGCGAGCCGACCATGTCGAAGTTCAGGTAGAGAGCGATCCGATCCTTCTCCGCCTGGCTCAGGCCGTTGACGTAGTTCGTCGAGCCGACGAGCCCGCTCTCCTCAGCACCCCACCACGCGAACCGCATCGTGTTCCGCGGCTTGATGTTGGCGAGCTGCTCGGCGGCCTCGAGTAGCGCGGCGCTGCCGGAGCCGTTGTCGTTGATGCCCGGCCCGTCCAACACCGAGTCGAGGTGAGCGCCGGCCATGACGACGTTGTCGTCATTCGTGCCGGTCTTCTCGGCGAGCACGTTGAAGGTAGGCAGGATCTGGCGGAACGTGTTGGCGAACACCCGCATCCGCAGGCCGGAGGTGCCGGCCAGCGTCACGCCCAGCGGGTAGGTGGTGCCGAGCACCGGGATCCCGCTCGTGTTGTTGGCGGTGAGGGTCACGGCGGGAATGCCCTGACGGTCGGGGGTGGCCGCGTTGCCCTGGTTGAAGATCACGATGCCGACGGCTCCCGCAGCCGCGGCGTTCTCGGCCTTGATCTCGAAGGTGCAGGTGCCGCGCTGCAGCAGCGCGATGTTTCCGACGGGGAAGCCGGCGAAGTCAGCCGCCTCGCACCCGCTGGTCGAGGTGTTGCCGAGGCCGAGCATGAGATCGACGGCCGTGACGTTGGCGGTGACATCACCGGGGTCGCTCTGGGTGATGACTCCGAAGTCGACGTCCTCGACGTAGGTGGTCGGAGTCGGCAAGACCTGCTGCAGAGTCGAAGCTCCGATCACCTCAAAGGCGAGGTAGTCGAACGGCTGCACCGTGACGTCGTAGCCGGCCGCCTCGAGCTTGTCGACCACGTAGTCGACCGATCGGTCGTAGCCAGGACGGCCGGAGAAGCGGTTCCCGCCGTTGGCGTCGGCGATCGCCTGGAACGCGGCCTGGTGGGCGCGCACCTGGTCGAGCCGGATGCACTCGGTGATCTTCTGGTACGTGTTGTTGTTGCGCTTGTCGCAGGCTCTCTGCGAGACCTGTGCAAACGCGGTGTTGGCGGACACCATGGCCGCCAGCGCGACGGCCACGATGACCAGGCCCTGAACGCGTCCGCGCCCAAGGGCTCGTGTGAGTCCCCTCATCGTTTCTCCCTTTCCGTTTGCCCCAATGTCCGCGGCTGGCTGTACGTCCCGACCAGCCGCAGACTGTGCAGGATAGCCCGTGCGCGAGCAAGATAAAAGTGGCAGCCGCCACGACGGGCGACGTGCTTCGGCTCAGTGGACGTTGCTGCCGCGCCGGAAGGCGCGGATGACGTTGTCGCGTAGGACCTTTCGGGTTGCCGCCTGGCCGATTCGCGCCTCGAGCTTCGGAGCAAAGGTGCGATAGAGGTAGGCGGGGTCGCGGCTGTACTGGAAGGCCGGAGGGTTGAGGACGACGCAGGCGTCGGTCGAGACCATCACCCGGTCGCCGAACCCCGCGTCCACCATGCCCTGGATGCGGTCGAGCATGGACTCGTCGTCCGTCGGGCCGCCCCAGAAGGGATCCTTGGGGTTCTCGTCGCTGATCGCGTCGTACTGGATCGTTGCCCCGCGCCTGGCCATGGCCTTGTGGTCGTCGAGGCTCGAGGGCTGGGCATGGCCCCAGACCAGGCGGCGCACATCGAAGCCCTCCTGCTCGAGCGTCCTGACGACGGCGCGCATCGCGTCCGCGAACGGGCTGTGGAGGCCGATCGTCGAGCCGGCCTTCTTGGCAGCCCGAGCTGCGGCGCGGTGGATCTTCGTCTCGTCCGGCGTCGGGCCCGACTCGGTCGTCGAAATCTTGATCTGCCCGGCCCGGATGGTCGTCTCGTCGATCCCCTGGGTCAGCTCGCGGTAGAAGTAGTCCGCCAACTCGGGGATGGATCGGTTGGCGAGCGGCGGGGGGATGAAGGTCTTGTAGATGCCGGTCGAGCAGACGATGTTCATGCCGCTCCGGCGAGAGACGTCGCGAATCATCAGGGCGTTCCGGCCGATCCCGATGGGGCTCCACTCGATCAGGAGATTGGCGTCGTACGCGCGAAGCTCCAACATCCTCGCGACGCAGGCGCCGGTCGTGTCCGACCAGTTGACGTCCATGTACCCGGCGTCCGTCGCCCCGAGGAAGTCGGTGAAGAGGTGCTCGTGGGCGAACGTCAGGCCGATCTGGTTGCCCTTGACTGGACCGGTGACCGTCTCGAGCACGAGGCCCGCGACGCCGTCCGACCCCGAGGCTGCCCGAGACTCTTCCGGCCACAGCAGAGACCCGGTCGAGCCGGCGGCGGCGAGCGTTCCCGCTGCACCGGCCAGCAGGGCGCGCCGATCAAAAGCTCGTTCCCGTTTGCGAGCCACTGGAGACACTCCTCTCTGGGGCGCCTCGAAGCCGCCCCGGGCCACGCGCGATGTCAGGGAGCGCCGAGTATCCGACTGGCGGTCGAGTCCGTCAAGGCTTCCGCAGCAGGGACGTCTTCCAGGTACGGAGCGGCGCAGGAGTCGAACCTACCCAGCGACGGGGTCGGCACGCCGCGGATTGTCGACCTCGATCACGAATCCTTTTCCGCGGCCGCTCGTCATTCCATGATCTCGGGGTGGCGAACCTGTACCCGGTACTCCCGGCGGGCGATGGCCTCGTACGCCACCAGCAGTGAGCACACGGCGGCGGCGAGGGCGAGTGCCGCAAGTGCCGGGATCGAGGCTGCGGCCGGAATGAGGGCGAGCAAGAGAACTGCGGCGACCGTGCGCCGCCGGAAGATCCTGCCCATCGTCCTGAACAGGAACGCGATCTCGGCGAGCAGGTAGAGCGCGACGCCGCCGCAGAGCGCCACGGCCGGCACGGTGTCGAGCGCCTCGTCGAGCTGGTGGAGCGTCGTCTCGAGGCCAAAGGCGAAGAGGACGATGCCGGCGACCATCGGCAGGTGGAGGTAGCTGTAGGCGTGCAGCGCGAGCCGGTGCAGCTCCAGGCCCCTCGCCTGCACGAGCCGCCTCCGCGCGAAGATCGCGGCCACGTCGAAGTAGAGCCACCACAACGCCGAGACGACGACGATTCCGAACCCGGCGGCCACGACCACTCCCGTGTCCAGCTCGAGGCCGGCACCGACGCCGATGGAGATGAGCGACTCTCCGAGCGCGATCAGGATGATCAACCCGTGCCGCTCGGCAAAGTGCTCGGACGCGACCCGCCAGCCGCGTCCCACCCCGATCGCAACCGGGCCGAGATAGTCGATCGCCAGCGCGACCACCCAGACCACGATGCGCGCGTCGCCCTCGAGGAAGCCGGCGAACACGAGCAGCAAGGGGCCAAGGACCGCGGTCGGCGCGAACCGGACGAGAGCACCGTGCCGATCCGGATCGTCGCGGCTGGCGATGGCGGAGAGGACGAGATGAAGCAGGCGGACGAGGAGGTAGGCGAGCCCGAAGAACACGGCGTCGTCTCCGAAGGCGCCAGGCACCGCCAGCGCGGCGCCGAACATCGCCCCCATCGCGGCGAGCATCGCCAGCCGGACGCCGCCCTCATCGACATCCATCGCGCTCGTCAACCATGCGTACACGCTCCACGCCCACCAGAGCGCCGCGAGCACGAGCATCCCGCGGAACACTCCGCCCCAGGTCGGGTCGTCCACCAGCAGGCTCGTCACCTGGGTGAACGCGAACACGAAGACCAGGTCGAAGAAGAGCTCGAGCGGGGTGACCTGATGCTCGTCGCCGTGTTCGAGCTCGCGCTCGGCGTCGGACACGAGCGGACCCTAGCCCAAGAGTCCGCACGCGAGCGCGAGCCGTAGGAACCGCCGTGCGCGCGTCACGAACAGATCTCGCACCCCCTGAAAACCGTCTAACGGAGCGGCGCAGGAGTCGAACCTACCCAGCGACGGGTTACGCCGCCTCACCGGTTTTGAAGACCGGCTGGGCCACCGGGCCCGGCCGCTCCGGGAGGAACCTAGCCGGTCCGTGCCCTGCGGCGCAGGACGCGCTCGTCGCCCTGTCGGCGTGTGACGCCGTCGGAGTCGAACCGCTCGAGCAGGAGCTGCGCCGGCTTGCGGCTCGTTCCCAGCAGGTCGCGGAAGCGGGCGAGCGTGATCGAGCCGGCGGCCTCGCATTCGTCGACGAGGAGCCGTTTCGCCTCCTCGTACGCAGCGGTGCCCACAGCCGTGCCGTCGCCGAGCCGGACGAGCCGCCCCGCCTGCTCGAGGAAGCGCGCCAGCTCGGCGTCCTCGACCTTCACCGGGGCCGTGCCCGCAGCCTCGAGCTCGTCCTCGAGGCGCTCGGCGGCCTCGGCGCGGTCGCCGAGCCCGGCGGTGGCGCCGGGGGCATAGGCCAGGCCGCCGCGGCGCTCGATCGGAAGGAGCGGCAACAGGGCAGGCGCCCAGGGCCGCGCCGGCAGCAGCTCTCCAACCGGAATCCCCGGGTCGAGCGCGGAGGCGGCCGCCCGCTCGTCGAGAGCGCGGATGACGCCGTAGCGCAGCTCCTCGAGCTGCTCGGGCGCCAGGTACCAGTCTCCGGCGCGAACGGCTGCGGCGAGCCCGGCGTCGAGCTGCTCCGGGGAGAGGAGGCCGCGTCGCGCGAGATCCTCGCGGCGGAGCGGCTCGCCCTCCGCCGAGAGCGCGGCCAGCACGATGGAGGCCGGATCGCCCTGCTCCAGCAGGTCGAGGCGCTCCGCCGAGGTGCGTCTCGGCGGCGCCGGGTCGAGCACGATGCCGCCGCCCAGCGTCGTCCCCTCGCGAAGCACGACCCGGTCGCCGCGGGCGGCGAGGACCGGCGAGGCGAGGCGGAGCTGGGCCCGAGCGTCGTCGATTCGCACGACCCGGGCGACGTGCTCCGCGGTGCCGTGATGCACGTGGAGGCGCGCGCCGGTCCGCGATCTCCGTGAGCGGCGCCAGTGCGACGTCGAGGCGGTAGCTGAGCGGATAGGCGCCGGGCTCCGCGAGCGCATCGCCCCGCCGGAGGGCGGTGCGCTCGACGCCCGGAAGGGCGACCGCGACCCGCTGGCCGGCCGCGGCGCGCTCGACGGGCCGATCGTGGACCTGCACGCTCCGGACGCGGACGTCGAGACCGCCGGGCTCCGCTCGGAGCGTGTCCCCTTCGCCGACCGACCCCGACCAGAGGGTCCCCGTCACGACCGTGCCGATGCCGCGCAGCGTGAAGACGCGGTCGACGAAGAGTCGAGCGGGGCCCGTAGCGGGCCGCGGCTCGACACGGTCTGCGGCTTCTGCAAGCGCCGAGCGAAGCTCGTCCAGGCCTTCGCCGGTCGCCGCGCTCGTCGCCACGACGCGGGCGTCCGGGACGAGCTCGCGCGCCTCGGCGAGCGCCAGCTCGCGCGAGTCTCCGTCGACGGCGTCCACCTTCGTCACGGCGACGACACCGTGCTCGACCCCGAGCAGCTCGAGGATGGCCAGGTGCTCGCGCGTCTGTGGGCGGGCCCCCTCGCCGGCGTCGACCACGAGGAGGAAGAGGTCGATGCCCGACGCGCCCGCGACCATGGTGCGCACGAACCGCTCGTGGCCGGGCACGTCGACGAGCGAGAGCCGGCGCCCGTCCGGCAGCTCGAGCGGCGCGTAGCCGAGATCGATGGAGATGCCGCGTCGCTGCTCCTCCGGCAGCCGATCCGTGTCCTTCCCGGTCAGCGCTCTGACGAGCCAGGTCTTCCCGTGGTCGACGTGACCCGCGGTGCCGACCGTCAGCGGCACGCGGCGACGGCCTCCGCGGCCTCCTCGACGTCGGCGTCCGTCAGCGTGCGGCAGTCGAGGAGGAGCAGGCCGTCCCGCACGATGCCGACCACGGCGGGGTCGCCGGTGCGTAGCGGCTCGGCCAGTTCGAGCGGGAGCGCGCAGGCCCAGCTCGGGATCTCCGTCAGCGGCAGCGAGCCGCCTCCGGGCCGAGCCGTCGTCTCGGTCACCGTGCCGCCGGTGAGCGCCGCTAGGCGGTCGGCCCGCGCCCGCACCGACTCGGCCGGCTCGGCGAGCATCCGCAGCACGGGGAGATCGCGGCTCCCGGCGCGGTAGAGGGCGAGCGTCCCTTCCAGCGCGGCGAGCGTGAGCTTGTCCGCGCGGAGCGCCCGCTGCAGAGGATGGCGGCGCATCCGCTCGATCAGATCGGCGCGCCCGACGGCGATCCCGGCCTGCGGCCCGCCGAGGAGCTTGTCCCCGGAGAACGTGACCACGTGGGCGCCGTCCTCGAGCGCGTCGGCGGCGGTCGGCTCCCCCCGTGTCTCGACCAGCGCTCCGGAGCCGAGGTCCTCGACGAGCGCCAGCCCGCGCCGCTCGGCGAGCTTCGCCAGGTCGCCGGCGCGCGCTTCCTCCGTGAAGCCCACGATCCGGAAGTTCGACTGGTGCACGCGCAGGATCGCCGCGGTGCGGTCGGTCACGGCGCGCTCGTAGTCGGCGAGGCGCGTGCGGTTCGTCGTCCCCACCTCGACGAGGGTCGCGCCGGAGCGGGTGAGCACGTCCGGGATCCGGAAGCCGTCGCCGATCTCGATCAGCTCCCCCCGGGAGACGATCACCTCATGCCCTTCCGCGAGTGCGGCCACGGCGAGCAGCACCGCGGCGGCGTTGTTGTTCACCACGATCGCCGCCTCCGCGCTCGTCAGCTCGCGGAGAACGGCCGCGAGATGGTCCTGGCGCGATCCGCGATTTCCGGCGGCGAGGTCGTACTCCAGGTTCGAGTACCCGGCCGCCACGTCGTTGAGGCGCGCAAGCGCTGCCTCGGCGAGCGGCGCGCGGCCGAGATTGGTGTGAACGACGATGCCGGTGGCGTTGAGGACGCGCCTGAGGCCAGGACGGAGCCGCGCTTCCAGCTCGCGGACCGTGCGCTCGAGCGGGTCGCCGGCCGGAAAGCCCGCCTTCACGTCCTCGCGCGCCCGCGCGAGCGCCGCCTGGGCCGCGGCCTTGACGAGCGGGCGTCCATGCTCCGCGGTGAGCGCCTCCAGCTCCTTCCGGCCGAGGAGCTCGTCGACCGATGGCAGCTCCCGCAGCGGGTTCGACGAGGTCACGAGCGTCAATGATAGTGGCCGGGTTTCCCGCTACCCTGCTGGGTTCATGGCCGAGATCGCCGTCCGTCCCTCGCGCGCAGCTCGACGCCGCCGCCGCAGCCGCGCGGGCACCGTCGCGTTCGTGGCCGCGCTCCTCCTGATGGCCGCCGGGGCCGCGCTCTTCGCGCGCGCTTACACGTTGCAGGACTCGGTGCTGCCGGGCGTGTCGGTCGCCGGGGTCGACATCGGCGGCCTCTCGCACGCCGACGCGCAGGCGAAGCTGCAGGCCGAGCTCGGGCCGCGACTGAAGGAGCCGGTACGCATCGCGGTGGGCGAGGAAGTGCTCGTCATTCGCCCCGGCACGGCGTTCGCCCTCGACGTGGCTGCAACCGAGCAGCGCGCCTACCAGGCCGGGCGGGAGTCGGTCCTCTCGCGTCTCGGCGCCCTCGTCGCGCCGTTCGCGTTCACGCAGGACGTCGACCCGGTCCTCGAGCCGCTTCCGGGTGAGCGGAGCAGGACCGTCGAGCAGCTCCACGCGCTGACCGTGCGGCCCAAGAACGCCAAGCTGCGCCTCGACGGCAAGCAGGTCGTCGTCCGCCCGGGGGTCGCCGGCACCACGGTCGACGTCGACCCGCTGCTCGCCTCGGTGCGGGCGGCGGGCCTGGCCGGAACAAGCCGCATCACGGCCGACGTCCGCGAGGTCGCGCCGCCGATCACGACGGAGGAGGCCGAGGCGGTGGCGCTCGATGCGCAGACGCTCCTGGCCGCGCCGGTGAGGGTCCGCCTGAAAGCCAAGCGCGTGGGCGAGCTCGCCCCGGCCAGGCTGGCCGAGCTCGTCCGCTTCCCGCGGGCGGCGGGGACCTACGAGCTCGCGCTCGAGCCGAAGGCCCTCCGCGCCGCGCTCCTCCCGATGGTGGAGGCGAAGCTCCGCGAGCCGAAGAACGCCACGTTCCGGATCGTGGGGAAGCGCGCGCGCGTCGTCCGCTCGAGGCCGGGGACGACCCTCGACGTCCAGAAGGCCCAGGACGCCGTCCTCGCCGCGGGCACCGGGCCGGGTCGCCGCGTCGCCGTCGTCGGGCTCACCGCCCTCGCGGCCGACCTGAGCACGGGGGAGGCCAAGGCGCTCGGCATCCGCGAGCAGATCGCCTCGTTCACGACCGACATGGGCGCCTCGTCCTCGAACCGGATCCACAACGTGCACCTGCTCGGCGACTACCTCGACGGCACGATCGTGAAGCCCGGCCAGACGTTCTCCTACAACCGCGACATCGGCCCGCGCACGGTGGAGCGCGGCTTCCGTGAGGGCCAGATGATCTGGGGCGGCGTGCTCATCCCCTCGATCGGCGGCGGCGTCTGCCAGACGGCCACGACGATCTTCAACGCCGCGTTCGAGGCCGGGCTCCCCATTCTCACGCGCTCGAACCACGCCTTCTACATCAGCCACTACCCGATGGGCCGGGATGCGACCGTCTCCTGGGGCGGCCCCGAGTTCGTGTTTCGCAACGACCTGAAGAACGCCATTTTCATCAAGGTGAGCTACACGAACTCGACCTTCACGGTCAGCTTCTACGGGACGAAGCAGGGGCGTCGCGTCGAGTCGACCACCAGCGAGCCGACGAACTACACGCAGCCGGAGCTCCAGTACGCCGTCGACCCCGGCGCGCCGCGGAACTCCGTCCGGCGGACGTCCGCCGGCGGGCCAGGCTTCGACGTCACGGTCAACCGCAAGGTCTACGAGCGCGGAAAGCTCATCCTCGAGGACAGCTTCTTCACGCGCTACAAGCCGGAGAACCCGACGGCCATCTACGGGCCCGGCCGGACGCCCCCCGGCGACTACTTCTACCTTCCTTCCTCGGCGTAGTGGGTTAGAGTCCCGCCGCGATGAATTCGCAGGCGGCGACCCTCAGGCTGGCGGTCTTCCCGCGGTCGAACCTGCTGGTGGACGTCCTCCTGGTCGTCGCCGGAGCCGGGCTCGTCTCACTCGCCGCCCAGATCGAGATCCCGCTCGGGTTCACGCCGGTGCCCATCTCGGGCCAGACGTTCGCCGTGCTGCTCGTCGGGGCCGCCTACGGCCCGCTGCTCGGAGCGATGAGCCTGCTGCTCTACCTCGGCGTCGGCCTCGTCGGCGCCCCTGTCTATTCGGGCGGCGACGGCGGCTGGGAGGTCTTCCACGGCGCGACCGGCGGCTACCTCGTCGGGTTCGTCGTCGCCGCGGCGCTGACCGGCTGGCTGGCCGAGCGGCGGTGGGACCGGCGGTTCAACTCGGCCGTCGCCGCGATGCTTTCGGGGAGCGTCGTCATCTACCTGTTCGGGCTGCCCTGGCTGGCGAAGGAGATCGGCACCGGGCTCGAGGGAACCCTCGAGGCCGGCCTCTACCCGTTCGTCGTCGGCGACCTGGTCAAGCTCTATCTGGCCGGGATGCTGCTTCCCGGAGCCTGGAAGCTGGTCAAGCGCCTGCGAGGCGCCGACTCCTAGTTTCGGCCCCGAGCCTCCGGGTATGCGTCCAGGGACGCAACCAGGGAGGACGACATGGCCAACGTCACCGAGTCGATCGACGTCCAGGTGCCTGTGCGCACGGCGTACGAGCAGTGGACGCAGTTCGAGGAGTTCCCGCAGTTCATGGAGGACGTGCAGTCCGTCGAGCAGGTCGACCCCGGGATCCTGCGCTGGGTGGTCGGGGCGGGCGACAAGCAGCACACGTGGACGGCGGAAGTCACAGAAGAGCGCCCGGGTGAGCGAATCGCCTGGAGGGCGATCGAGGGTCGGTGGAGCGCCGGCGCCATCACGTTTCACCGACTCGCCGAGGACGAGACGCGCGTCGTCATGGAGCTGGAGCACGAGACCGATGGACTCATGGACCAGCTCGGGAGCGCGCTCGGCCTGGACAACCGGCGCGTGCAGGGCGATCTCGGGCGCTTCAAGGAGCTCGTCGAGAGCCGAGAAGGCGCGACGGCGCGCTGCACGGCGAGACGAGAGCGGCCAGCGAGCCCGCTGACGCCGCACGGGTGGGTGGGCGCCGCTCGGGGGGTCGGCGCTCGCCTCGCCCCTGTCGTGACTGTGAGCCTCGCCCTGGCGTGATCTGTGAGATCTGTGAACGGAAGAGAGCTTCGCCCTCTTCCTCCCTGTCTCAGCCTTTGCGGCTGCGCCGCCGCTGAGACATCAGCGCGTGCGGCCTTGCCGCCGCCGCTGAGACATTCTGAACGAGAACGGCGCTCGTAGCCCCCGACGATGAGCCGGACCGCCTCCTCGGGATCGTCGGTGACGTGGAGGTTGTCCCAGTCCTCGGGCGAGATCATGCCCTCGGCCAGGAGCGGGTCGCGGACCCAGTCGAGGAGGCCGCGCCAGTAGCCCGCGTCGACGAGGACGACCGGGAAGTCGAGGATCTTGCCGGTCTGGATCAACGTCATCGACTCGAACAGCTCGTCCAGGGTGCCGAAGCCGCCGGGGAAGATGACGAAGCCCTCGGCGGCCTTCACGAACATCGTCTTCCGCACGTAGAAGTGGTCGAAGACGACCTCGATGTCCAGGTAGGGGTTCGAGCTTTGCTCGTGCGGCAGGACGATGTTGAAGCCGACGGAGAGCCCGCCGCCCTCGCGCGCGCCCCGGTTCGCCGCCTCCATGACGCCGGGACCGCCGCCCGTCACGACCGTGAAGCCGGCGTCGGCGAAGCGGCGGCCCACATGGCGCGCCTGGGCGTAGGCGGGATGCTCCTCGCTTACGCGGGCCGAGCCGAAGATCGTGACGGCGGGCTTCGGCAGGTCGGCGACCGTGTCGAAGCCGAGCAGGAACTCGTCGCCGATCTGGCGGGCGTGCAGCAGCTGCGCGCCCTCGGTGCTCTCCAGGATCAGCCGGTCGTCGTCGCGCGCGCTCATCAGAAGCTGCGCTCGATGTGCGTCGCGCTCATGGCGACGGCGAGCAGGGCGGCAAGCCCGACGTAGGTGACGGCGACGACCGCGCGCTGCCACGGCTCGATTGCGTAGTAGGCGGCGGCCCGTGGCTCGTTCCGGTCGCGCCAGCGGCGCCAGACCTCGATTCCGCCGACGATGAGCACGAGGAAGAGGATCGGGTTCGGGCGCAGGATCGTCAGCCCCAGCAGCAACGCCAGCCCGACCGCCCACAGGGCAGGGTGCAGGGCTGCGACCGCGCGCCCCCCGTCGAGCGGCGAGACCGGGATCAGGTTGAAGAGGTTGAGGAAGAAGCCGGTGAAGGCGAGCGCGACGAGCAGGTCCGAGTCGAGCGCTTCGCCGGCGGCCCAGACGCCCGCCGCGGCCAGGCTGCCCACGATCGGGCCGGCCAGAGCGACCTGCGCCTCCTTCCAGACGTTGTGGGGCATCTGCTTCATCCCGACGACCGCGCCGAGGAAGGGGATGAAGAGCGGTGCGGTGGCCGGAACGCCCTGCCTTCGCAGCTCGGCGACGTGGCCGAGCTCGTGGATCAGCAGCAGGAAGACGAATCCGACCGCGAAGCGCCAGCCCCAGATCCAGGCGTACGCCGCGATGGAGACCAGCATCGAGCCGGCGGTGACGAAGATCTTCAGCTTGAAGAGCGCGAGGATCGCCGCCTTGAACTTGAAGATGAGCAGGCCGAGCGCGGCGATCGGCGCCCAGAGCTTCCGGCCGAGCTCGGAGAGACGCCCGCGCGGGTGGATCGGCTCGTAGTCGCGGTAGGCGTGCTCGCCGTCGTCTACCGGCGGCTCGAGCTCGTAGCGCTGCGTCTCCGGCTCCTGCTGGGGCGTGAGGCTGCTCACCGACTCATCGTAGCGGCGCCCTTGCGAAACTCCCGGCACGCCGTTGAGCCCGGCTCTCGTGCTGTTCGTGACGGTGGCGGCCGAGCGTCTACGACCCTCGGCCGATCCACTCCTCGCCGCCCTCGTAGATCTCCTTCTTCCAGAGGGGGACGTCGACCTTGAGCGTGTCGATCGCCTCCTTGCAGGCGGCGAGAGCGTGCTCACGGTGGGGCGCGGAGACGGCGATCGCGACGCTCGTCTCGCCGATGCCGACGCGCCCGATGCGGTGGGTGATCGCGACCTTGCACAGGTCGTAGCGGGCCGCGAGGCTCTCGGCCAAGTCGGCCATGACCTTCTCCGCCATGCCCTCGTAGGCCTCGTACTCGAGGTGGAGGACCGTGCGGCCGCGCGACTGGATTCGGGTCGTCCCCAGGAAGGTGGCGATGGCGCCGGCGCGCTCGTCGGCGACCTCGGCCAGGACTGCGTCGAGGTCGATCGGGTCGCCGGTGAGCCGGAAGGCGCCGCCGGAGACCGGCGGGATCAGCGCCACCTCGTCGCCGTCCGCTAGCAGGCGGTCGCCGGCGGCGTAGTCCTTGTTGACCGCGTACAGGAGCCCCTCCGGCTCGCCGCCGAGCCCCAGCTCGGGCCAGACGTCGCCGAGTCGCGAGCCTGACGGGAGCTCGAGCTCGCGCTCGGCGGTGCCGGCCTGCTCGCGGAGCCCGGCGAAGAGCCGCACCCGGATCCTCATGCCGGAAGCTTAGGCGGCGAGCCGTGCCGGTAGCGCGGCGGAAGTAGGATCACCCCATGGCCCCGGCCGAGGAGCGCCGCGAGACCGACTCGGGCATCGAGGTCAAGCCGGTCTACACCGAGCAGGACGTCGAGGGCCTGGAGCCCGCGCTCCCCGGCGAGTTCCCGTTCACGCGCGGGCCCTACAGGGACATGTACCGCGGGCGGCCGTGGACGATCCGCCAGTACGCGGGCTTCGCCTCGGCCGAGGAGACGAACGAGCGCTTCCGCTACCTTCTGGAGCAGGGCCAGACCGGGCTCTCGGTGGCGTTCGACCTGCCGACGCAGCTCGGTTACGACTCCGACGACGCGCGGGCCGCCGGGGAGGTGGGGCGGACCGGCGTCGCGATCGACTCGCTCGCGGACATGGAGGTCCTGTTCGCCGGCATCCCGCTCGGCGAGGTCTCGACCTCGATGACCATCAACGCGCCGGCCGCGCTGCTGCTCCTCCTCTACGAGCTCGTCGCCGAGAAGCAGGGCGTGGCGGGCGAGCGGCTGCGCGGCACCGTGCAGAACGACATCCTCAAGGAGTACGTCGCCCGCGGGAACTACATCTTTCCGCCTCGGCCGTCCATGCGGTTGACGACCGACCTGTTCGCCTACTGCCACGAGCGGCTGCCGCGCTGGAACACCATCTCGATCTCCGGCTACCACATCCGGGAGGCGGGCTCGACGGCCGTGCAGGAGCTGGCCTTCACGCTCGCCCACGGGATCGCCTACGGCGAGGCGGCCGTAGCGGCGGGGCTCTCGCCCGACGAGTTCGGCGAGCGGCTCTCGTTCTTCTTCAACGCCCACAACCACTTCTTCCAGGAGGTGGCCAAGTTCCGCGCGGCGCGCACGCTCTGGGCGCGGATCATGCGCGACCGCTTCGGCGCCACGAACCCGAAAGCCCAGGCCCTGCGCTTCCACGCGCAGACCGGCGGGTCTACCCTGACGGCGCAGCAGCCCGAGAACAACGTCGCGCGCGTGACCGTGCAGGCGCTCTCCGCAGTCTGCGGCGGCGCGCAGTCGATCCACACGAATGCCTTCGACGAGGCGCTCGCGCTGCCGACCCAGCGCAGCGCGCGCATCGCCCTCCGCACGCAGCAGATCCTCCAGTTCGAGGCGGGCGGCACCGACACCGCCGATCCGCTCGCAGGCTCCTACTTCGTCGAGTCGCTGACGAAGGAGCTCGAGGAGAGCGCGTGGGAGCTCATCGAGCGCATCGACGAGCTCGGCGGCGCAGTCGCCGCGGTCGAGCAGGGCTTCCAGCAGCGCGAAATCGAGGACTCCGCGTACGCCTTCGAGCAGGGGGTGGAGGCGGGCGAGCGCGTCGTGGTCGGCGTCAACCGCTTCGCCCAGGACGACGTGGAGGAAATGGAGATCCACCGGCTCGATCCGGAGGCGGAGCGGCGCCAGGTCGAGCGCACCGCTCGCGTGCGGGCTGAGCGGGACGCGTCCGCGGTCGAGTTTGCGCTGGGCCGCATCCGGGAGGTCGCCGGCGGCGAGGGGAACTTGCTCGTGCCCATCCGTGAGGCGCTCGCGGCACACGCGACGGTCGGCGAGATCTGCAACGTCCTGCGGGAGGAGTGCGGCACGTACGACGCGCATCTGGCGCCGTGACGACCAGGCTCGAGGACGGCGACATCGCCGTTCGGCCGCTGGCGGAATCCGACGCGCCGGTGCTGGCCGAGGCGGCGCGGGACCCGCTGGTGCCGTACTACACCTCCGTCCCCGAGGGCTACACGGAGGAGCACGCGCGGGAGTTCATCGCGCGCGGAGGCAACAACTTCGCGATCGTCGACGCCGGGACGGACGAGATCCTCGGCGTGGTCGGCTTCCTGCTCATGGATCACCGCCGCGGCCACTTCGGCTACTGGGTCGGCAAGGACGCGCGGGGGCGGGGCGTGGCGACGCGGGCGCTCCGGCTGCTCGCGTCCTGGGCCGCGGAGGAGCACGACCTCGCCCGCCTCCAGCTGATCGTCGAGCCCGAGAACCTCGCCTCCATCCGGGTCGCCGAGAAGGCCGGCTTCCGTCGCGAGGCCCGGCTCCGCTCCTACATCGAGCTGCGAGGCGCCCGCCGGGATGTCTACATGTACGCGCTGCTTCGCGAGGACAGTTAGACGCGCACGCGCGGAGGGGCCGGCCGCTGGCCTCCCTCCGCTGCAACCGTAACGAGGAAAAGCGCACCCGTGGTGCGCGGAATGTGCCGATTCCGTGCCGAGCCGAAGTAAGCTCCGCCCCATGGCGAAGGCCGAGGACCTGCAGTCGACCGAGGCGAAGCTCGCCGCCCTCCAGCGGCTTCGCGACGAGGCGCTCCACTCCGGCGACGAGCGCGCGGTCGCCCGCCAGCGCGAGCGCGGGAAGCTGCTCGCGCGCGAGCGGCTCGAGAAGCTCCTCGACCCGGGCAGCTTCGTCGAGCTCGACCGCTACGTCCGCCACCGCAACCCGCACTTCGGGATGATGGACAAGCGGCCCTGGGGCGACGCCGTCGTCACCGGCTACGGGACGGTCTTCGGCCGCAAGGTCTTCGTCTTCTCGCAGGACTTCACCGTCTTCGGCGGCACGCTCTCCGAGGCCTTCGCCGAGAAGATCTGCAAGGTCATGGACCTCGCCCTCAAGCTCGGCTGCCCGCTGATCGGCATCAACGACTCGGGCGGCGCGCGCATCCAGGAGGGCGTCGTCTCGCTCGGCGGCTACGCGGAGATCTTCTGGCGCAACGTCCAGGCCTCCGGCGTGATCCCGCAGATCAGCCTGATCATGGGCCCGTGCGCAGGCGGGGCCGTCTACTCGCCGGCGATGACCGACTTCGTCCTGATGGTGAAGGAGACCTCCTACATGTTCATCACCGGCCCTGAGGTGGTGAAGACGGTGACGGGCGAGGAGGTCACCTTCGAGGAGCTCGGCGGCGCGCTCACGCACGCATCCAAGTCGGGCGTGGCCCATTTCGCCGCCGGCGACGAGGAGAGCTGCCTCGAGGACGCGCGCTACCTGCTCTCGTTCCTCCCCCAGAACAACGTCGACCCGCCGCCGTACTTCGCGCCGGCCGACCCACCGGACCGCGAGGATGCCGAGCTCGACGCGCTGATCCCCGACGAGCCGACGAAGCCGTACGACATGCGTGACGTGATCGCGCGGGTCGTCGACGACGGTGAGTTCCTGGAGGTGCACCAGCTCTGGGCCGAGAACATCGTCGTCGGCTTCGCCCGCCTCGGCGGCCATCCGGTCGGGATCGTCGGCAACAACCCGAAGGCCCTCGCGGGCACCCTCGACATCGACTCCTCTGTGAAGGCCGCGCGCTTCGTCCGCACCTGCGACGCCTTCAACCTCCCGCTGGTCACCTTCGTGGACGTCCCGGGCTTCCTGCCGGGGACGGCACAGGAGTGGGGCGGGATCATCCGGCACGGCGCCAAGCTCCTGTACGCGTACTCGGAGGCGACCGTGCCGAAGATCGCGCTCATCACCCGCAAGGCCTACGGCGGCGCCTACGACGTGATGAGCTCCAAGCACATCCGCGCCGACTTCAACTTCGCCTGGCCGACCGCCGAGGTCGCCGTCATGGGGCCCGAGGGCGCGGTGAACATCGTCTTCCGCAAGGAGCTCGAGGAGGCCGAGGATCCCGAGGCGCGCCGGGCCGAGCTGATCGCCGACTACAAGGCGCAGTTCGCCAACCCCTACACGGCCGCCGAGCGCGGCTACGTGGACGACGTGATCGAGCCGCGGCGCACGCGCGCGGTCCTCTGCGACGCGGTCGCGACTGCGCTGACCAAGCGCGAGAAGCGCCCGCCGCGCAAGCACGGCAACATTCCTCTGTAGAGCTGTCGATTCATGCCTTGCCCATTCGTCGTCTCTACGGAAGCGGCGAACGGCGCCGCGGACGACGAGAGGAGAGAGTCATGAGGTACCTGTTGAGCCTGTGGGGTGACGAGTCCCAGTACGCCGGGCGGACTCCGGAGCAGATCCAAGAGAGCATGAAGCACTGGGACGCGTACACGGTCGAGACCAAGGACGCCGGCGCGTTCGTCGGCGGCGAGGGCCTCCAGCCCACGGCGACCGCCACCACGATCCAGATCGAGCCCAGCGGCGACCACATCGTCACCGACGGCCCGTTCGCCGAGACGAAGGAGCAGCTTGGCGGCTTCTATCTCCTCGAGTGCGAGAATCTCGACGAGGCGATTGCCTGGGCGAAGAAGATCCCGATGCCGGCCGGCAAGGTCGAGGTGCGGCCCGTGATGGACTACGAGGCCGCGGGCTCGGTCGAGCACGCGCAGGAAGCGGGAGCGCGGCGGTAGGCGCTCCGGAGACGTCCGTCGACCGCCTGTTCCGCGAGGAGTCGGGGCGGGCGGTCGCGGCGCTCATCCGCGTGCTCGGGGACTTCGACCTCGCCGAGGAGGCGGTACAGGACGCCTTCGTCGTCGCGCTGGAGGTCTGGCCGAGCCGCGGCCTGCCGCGCAACCCGGCCGCGTGGATCATCACCACTGCGCGGAACAAGGCGATCGACCGCCTCCGCCGCACGCGCCGGCTCGAGGACAAGGTGCAGGAGCTCGAGGCACTGGTGCCGCCGTACGAGGAGGACGAGGTGGACGAGGTGGACGACAGCACCATCCCGGACGAACGGCTGAGGCTGATCTTCACCTGCTGCCACCCGGCGCTCGCGCCCGAGGCGCGGGTCGCGCTGACGCTCCGCACGCTGGGCGGCCTGAGCACCCCCGAGATCGCGCGCGCCTTCCTCACGTCGGAGCCGGCGATGCAGCAGCGGCTCGTGCGGGCGAAGCGGAAGATCCGCGACGCGCGCATCCCGTACGTCGTCCCGCCCGACCACGAGCTGCCCGACCGCCTGGGGTCGGTGCTCGCGGCGCTCTACCTGGTCTTCAACGAGGGCTACGCGGCGACCGAGGGCGAGGCGCTCGTGCGGCGCGAGCTCTGCGCCGAGGCGATCCGGCTGACCCGTGTTCTCCGGACGCTCATGCCGGACGAGCCGGAGGTGGCCGGACTGCTCGCGCTCATGCTCCTCCAGGACTCTCGGCGCGACGCCCGCACGGGCCCGGACGGCGAGCTCGTGCTCCTCGACGCGCAGGACCGGCGGTTGTGGCACCGGGAGCAGATCGCCGAGGGCCTCGGGCTCGTCGGGCGCCTCCGTCCCGGGCCGTATGCGCTGCAGGCGGCCATCGCCGCCGAGCACGCGCGGGCGCCGACCCCGGAAGCCACCGATTGGACGCGGATCGCCGCTCTCTACGACGTCCTCGCCCGCGTGGCGCCGGGCCCTGTGGTGGAGCTGAACCGGGCCGCCGCAGTGGCGATGGCCGAGGGCGAGGAGCGGGGCCTCGAGCTCATGTCCGGGCTCGACAGCGAGCTCGCCGGCTACCACCTCCTGCACTCCGCTCGCGCCGACCTCCTGCGCCGGCTCGGCCGGCACGAGGAGGCCGCAGCGGCCTACGCCAGGGCGCTCGAGCTCGCGCGCCAGCCGGCCCAGCGGGCGTTCCTCGAGCGCCGCCTCCGCGAGCTCGACGTCACTCCGCCCACCACTCGAGATCCCTGACCTCGAGCGGGACCGTCACCACCTCGCCCGAGAGCGGGGCCACGAAGATCACCTCGCGCGGCGTCGACACCGCCGCGACGATCTCGCCGGGCGCCCAGGTGACGTCGCGCCCGTTCGTGAAGGTGAGCGCTCGGCGCCCGCCGCTGTCGAAGAACACGACTCCGCGGTCCGAGCTCACGGCAGCCATGCCGGTGGAGCTGACGCGGAGCCCGCTTGCCGACGGCGCGCCGAACCACGGAGAGGCCACCAGCGCGTCCGCGGTCATGAGCGCGACCGTCGCCGTGTCACCCGTGCGAACGACCGCCCAGAAGCGATCGTCGTCCACCCAGGCCACCTCCTCGAGGGCGCTCGGCCGGCCGAAGATTCGCTCGAGATCGGCGGCGGACACGAGCAGCTCGCTCCGCCCCTCGGGGCGGCCGAGGAAGAGCTCGCCGCCGGCCACGTACGTCGCCCGGCCGCCGGGCGCCCAGGCGAACGCGCAGTCCTCGAGGTCGCCGCAGGTGCCGAGCTCTCCGCCGCCGATCTGGGGCACGTCGCTCTCCTGCACGACGATTCCGCCGTCGTCCACAGCGAACCGGCAGGGGCTCTCGAGCCCCGCGGGCGTCTCAGCCCAGGCCAGCGAGGGAATCTCGACCGCGCGCAGCCTGCAGCCGGCGTCGCTCGTCTGCGTGACGAACACCCGACCGCCCATGCCCGCCGCCGCGAGCCAGTCGGCCGCCTCGCCGGCGCCCTGCCGGGCGACCGGGGCCTGATCGAGCCCGCCGCGCCAGTCCAGGTCGTTGGCATCCAGGTCGAGCTCGAGCTCGGGTGGCCCGGGCGCGCCGGGCTGGAAGACGAGCACGCCGGTGTCGGTGGCGACCGCCGCCCAACGGTCGTCCGGCGACCAGGCGATGGCCCGGTAGCCGGTGAGAGCGGGCGTTTCGATCTCGGCACCGGACGAATCGAGGACCACCAGCCCGCCGGCACCGGTTCTCGCGGCAACGTAGTTGCCCTGTGGGCTGACCCGGAGGTCCGAGAGCGCCTCCTGCTCCCAGGCGCTGAAGGACGCCAGACGGTCGTCCTCGTAGACCGCGAGCAGGTCCGACGAAGGCGCTCCGCCGACCTGCGTCGAAAAGATCGCCGCGAGCCTTCCGTCGTCCAACCAGGCCGTCTCGCGCGGCACGACTGCTTGAAGAGTGTCCTCGAACGGCATCGCTTCACGAACTGACCGCACGAGCTCTCGCTGCGACAGGATGACGTTGCCGCTGGACCACACCCGCAACGCCCCGTCCGCGAAGTACGTCAGCGTCCCGGCGGGCGTCCACGCCGGCGCCGTGCCCGCGAACGGCTCGCCCTCCGGGCCGCCGTTCGTGGAAACCTGGATCGATCCGTCCCGCGCCTGGAAGACACGGCCGATGAGGGGGTCCGAGCGCGGGTCCCAGCCGGAGCCGGCGCCCGACACCCGCCGTCCGTCGGGCGAGAGCACGAAGCGGCATTCGTCCCAGTTGGGCGCGTCGACCGCCGCCGGTCCCGGCAACTCGACTGCTTGGAGCTCGCAGCTTCCGTCCGTGTAGTAGAGCGTGCCGTCGAGCTGGTCGGCGAGCGGCGGCTCCTCCTCCACCGGCTCGTCGGCGGACGTCGTGGGCGGCAGTGGTTCCGGCGCGGTCTCGGCGGACGGCTGCGGCGAGCCTTCGCCCCGCAGCGCGTCGAAACCCGCGGCGATTGCGATCGCCGCGACCACGAGCACGACGAGCCCCGTTCCTCCTCGCCGCATACGACGAGGATACGCCGCTCCTAGCCGGAGGGCTGCAGGCGGCGCAGCGGCAGGCGTGCGCCGGTTGCCGCGAAGACGAGCACGAAGGCCCCGACGGCGATGACGACGTCGCCGACGGAGAAGACGTTCGTGAGCGGCACCCACTCGGGCGCCGCGAAGCGGTCGACGAGCCAGGGGACGTTCGGGCTGGCCGCGGCCACGCTGTTGTGCATGACGTCGAAGTCGAGCCCGGCCCCTGCCATCGCCTCCGGCGTCGCCGGCATGCGGCCGCCGTTCGAGAGGATGGCGACGAGGTTGAGCGCCATCCCGAGGGCGACGATCTGCGCCCCGACGATGCGTCGGTTGAGCACCGCGGCCACCAGGAGGCAGCCGTAGGAGACGAGCCAGAGCGCCTTGGCGGCGTCCTCGCCGGTCGTCCAGGGGAGGAAGGCGAAGGGGAACGCCACCACCTGGATCCCGAACGCGAAGAAGAAGAGCCAGACCGCGCGCAGCCGCAGCTGGGCGATGCGGCTCACCCGTCCGCCGCAGAGAAGCGCCAGGGCGAGCGCGAGCACGATGGGGAGGAGTTGGGCCATCAGATGGGCATCTCTAAGCCGAGTCCGCCACCGCGTGAAGGTGTGTGCCGGCCTGCTCGAGGCCGCGCACGACGCAGCGCTCGAGCGCGCTCACGATCGCCGGGTCGAACTGTGTCCCGGCGCGCCGGCGGATCTCCGCCAGCGCCTGCGTGGCCGTGCTGGCCGTCCTGTACGTCCGGTCCGAGGTCATCGCGTCGTAGGCGTCTGCGACGAGGATGACGCGCGAGCCGAGGGGGATCTCCTCGCCCGCGAGGCCGTTCGGGTAGCCGGAGCCGTCCCAGTGCTCGTGGTGGTGCAGCACCCAGGAGTCCACCGGCTCGATGCCGAGCCCCTCGAGCAGCGAGTGCCCGAACTGGACGTGGGAGCGGACGAGCCGACGCTCGTCGGGCTCGAGGCAGCCGGGCTTTCTGAGCAGCGTGTCGGGGATGGCGATCTTGCCGAGGTCGTGGAGCAGGCCGGCCAGCTTGAGCTGCTCGGTCGTCTCGTCGTCGAGCTCGAGCTCCCGCGCCATCGCCCCGACGAGCTGCGCCACGGCCTGTGAGTGCTCGCCCGTGTACGTGTCCTTCGAGTCGACGATGCGAATGAGGTTCTCCGCGGCGCGGAGCCGCGCCTGGCGCTCGGCGATCTCGGCGAGCTCGTTCGGCGAGTAGATGCGCACCACCGAGGGGCTGTAGACGCACGACCGGTTCTTGCCGTGACGCTTGGCCCAGTAGAGCGCGCCGTCGGCGACCTGCTGAAGCTCGTCGGCGTTCGTGGCGTAGCCGGGGAACGAGGCGATCCCGACCGTGATCGTGACCGGCTGGTGGTGCGCGAACTCGGCCTCGGCGATCCGATCGTGGAGGTCCTCGACGAAGCGGTAGGCGTCCTCCTCGTTCTGTTCGAGCACGAGCGCGAACTCGTCGCCGCCGAAGCGGAAGGCCTCGACCTGGCCGCCCTCGACGAACAGGCGCGACAGCTGGAGGAGGATCTGATCGCCGACGGGATGCCCGTAGCGGTCGTTGCAGCCCTTGAACTCGTCGACGTCTACGAGGCAGAGAGACACCTCGCCGCCCGACTCCTCCGCCCGCTCGAGCGCCTCGCGCAAGCGGCTCTGGTAGGAGCGGTGATTGCCGAGGCCGGTGAGGCTGTCCGTGAGCGCGTCTCGCGTCGCCACCCGGGTGGTGAGAGCGGTTCGCTGGTAGAGCGTCAGCGTGAAGAGGGGGCCCGCCAGGAGCACGAGGAGCCGCGGGTCGGTCGTCCAGAGCGACGCGGCCAGCGCGGCCAGGAAGGCCATGATCACGAACGCCGGGCCGGAATGGCCGAGGTTCTCGCGCGTGAGCGGCAGGAACCGTTGGCCCGAGAGGATGGCGAGCGCGCCGCAGACGAGCACGACGTTCACGATCACGTACGCGGCGCCGCCGGCGAAGGCGAAGAAGGTGATCATGCCGAGCCCGGTCGAGTCGCCGAGGAGGAAGACCGGCACGGCGGACGAGAACGCGGCCAGGCCGTAGACCGCCGCGTTGAACAACGAGCGCATGAACGGCCGGCGCTCGACCATCTGCGAGAGCAGCACGCCGAGGATCGCGCTGAGAACGGCGTACTCCCAGCCGAACAGGATCTGGCTCGAGACGACGAAGACGAACGCGAGCGAGACGACGCGCTCGTTCTCGACGTCGAGGGGGACGGGCTTCATGTCCGCGAGGAGCGCGAGCCCGAAGAAGAGGATCACCCCGACGCCTGTCGAGGCGTCGGGGGGATCCAGCGCTACCCCCACCACGGCCCCGACCGCCACGGGCAGACCGACGCCGAGAACGGCGGCGATGTACCAGTAGAGCCGGGATGGATATCCGTGAGAGTTCATGCTCAGGGAGAACGTGGTGGGTCGGTGGAAGTGGGCCGCCGGCCTAGTACCAGCGGAACCCGGCGCCGGCTGCAACGGCGTATGCCGCAACAGCGCCGACGACGAGCATGGCCCGAACGTAGTGATGCTTCCATCGAATCACGCGCGCTCACCTCCTTCCGCTGGGAGACGTGGCCACAGGAACGCGCGCGGCCGTTGTGCAGCAGGAAACGGCTCTGGAAGCGGCCTGCTACAGCCTCAACCGAGGGATCAAGCGGGTTAGGGCCGTTTCGGGGCTAGGCGCTGTCGGAAACGACCAGCTCGAGGCGCGGCTGGTCGAACTCGTCCTTGAAGGCCGCGACCACGTCGGGATCGAACTGCGTCCCGGCGCAGCGCTCCAGCTCGGCGATGGCGCGGTCGTGGGAGAGCCGTCCGCGATAGACGCGGTCGGTCGTCATCGCGTCGTAGGCGTCCGCGACGAAGAGGATGCGCGCGCCGAGCGGGATGTCGTCGCCCGACTTCTGCTCGGGATAGCCGTGGCCGTCCCAGCGCTCGTGGTGGTGGAGCACCCAGGTGGCGACCGGCTCGACGCCGAGCGAGTCGAGCATGCGATAGCCGATCTGCGGATGCCGCTCGAGCACGAGGCGCTCGGCCTCGTTCAGCGGGCCCGGCTTGCGGAGGATCTCCTCCGGAATGGCGAGCTTGCCGAGATCGTGCAGGCTGCCGGCGAGCCGGGTCAGCTCGACCGACTCGGAGTCGAGGCCCATGCGCTTCGCCACGCGGGCGGCGAGCTCGCCGACCATGTAGGAGTGGCTGCCGGTGTACGCGTCGCGGGCGTCGACCGCGTGGGCCAGGCTCGCGGCTGCGCGCAGGCGGGCGGCGCGGTCGGGGCCCTCGGCGAGCCTCCGCAGCTCGGCGAGCTCGATGACGTCGGGCCGGTAGACGCGCACGGTGTTCTTCCCCTGGTCTTTCGCCAGGTAGAGGGCGCTGTCGGCGACGCGCACGAGCTCGCTGCGCTCGACACCGTGCTGCGGATACGTGGCCACGCCGGCGGACATGCTCAGCACCTCGCCGACCTCGACCTCCGACTCCGCCATGCGCTCGATGATCGAGCGCGCGATCGAGAGGCCTTCGTGCTCGTCCCGGCGTGGGAGGAGCAGCGCGAACTCGTCGCCGCCCAGGCGGAAGGCCTCACCACCTTGACGCAGGCGGGCCGCCACCTGCGCCAAGACCTTGTCACCGGTCGGATGCCCGTACCGGTCGTTGACCTGCTTGAAGTTGTCGATGTCGAGCAGCACCAGGGTCAGCGCGAAGCCTTCGTCCTGGGCCTTGTCCAGGTCGGTCTGGAGCCGCTCGTGGAAATGCCGGTGGTTGCCGAGCCCGGTCAGCGGGTCGGTGAGGGCCAGGCGCATCGCCTTCAGCGCGCTGTGCACCGAGCGCTGGTAGAGCGCGATGGCGACGAGCGGGCCGACGAGGGCCGTGGCGAGGAACGGTGACCGCTCCCAGAGGACGGCCAGCATGAGGCTGACCGAGGCCATGATGGAGAAGGGAACGACCGTCCAGTAGACGGAGTGTTGGAGCAGCGGCCAGAACGGCTCTCCCGACCAGCGGGCGATGATCCCGGCGGTGAGGAGGATGTTGACGCCGTAGAAGGCGACGCCGGCGAGGATGACCTCGACGAAGAGCCCGCCGATGCCTACCTGGTTGCCGATGAGCGCCGCGGCCGCGCCTGCGGCCGCGCCGGCGAGGGCGTACACCGCGCTGTTGTAGGCGAGCCGGATCGCGGGCCTCCGCTGGACGAGCTCGATCGTCGCCCGTGCGATGAAGCCGATCATGATCGCCGGCGCCCACCCGTAGATGACGGCCGCGCCGACGATGAAGACCGCGGTGAGCGAGACGCCGCCGGAGGAGATCCCCTCGATCGGCACCGGGTACGCCTCGACGAAGGTCGCCGCCACGGCAAGCGCGAGCACGCCGCCCATGACTCCGATCGTCGGATCGGAAAGGGCGAACGAGAGCGCGGCGGCTACGAGCGCCGCGAGGGCCGAGAGGGTGACCGGGACCAGAAGCGGAAGAAGCCGGGCAGTCTCCCTTGAGACTCCCGGCCTCACCGCATCACCCGATGCGCTCTCGGACGAGCGAACCGAGCGGAGCTTCACGGACGTCGCTTACCAGTGCCAGCCTTCGGCCTCGCCGAGGAATGCAGCGAGGACGGTGGCCGCAACAAGCAAGTACGCCAACTTGGACTTCCAATGCAGCATCTGATCTCTCCCGTTGATAATCGGACGCCTGACGCAACGAAGTATCCGGTCAGCGGCCAGGGCACGCATCCCCCGTCCGAGGGATTCCATGAAAAGCCCTGCTCATCCCCCGAAAGCGGGAGCTTGCGCTACGCGAGGCCGGCTTCGCGGAGGGGGCGGCGGCCCCAGGCGAACCGCTCCGCGTACCAGCCGGAGAGCGTCGTCATCGTCGTCCCCTGGCTGGACGAGTGCACGAACCAGCCGCCGCCCGCGTAGATCCCCATGTGGGAGACGTCGCTCGGGCGAGCTGCCGTTCCGCGCTCCGAGAAGAAGATCAGGTCACCGGGCTGGAGCGCGGTGCGCTGCTGGATGCGCGCCGAGGCCGGCACCTCGCCGGCCATCGCCGAGGCGGTGCGGCCACGGAGCACCGACTGGAGCTGAGGCGCGTCGGGGTAGCGCTCGAGGCGGTAGATCCTCCAGGCGAAGCCCGAGCAGTCGAAGCCGCCGCGCGAGGTGACGCCGAAGAGCGTCTGCGTCCGTTCGGAGGTTCCGCCCCAGACGTAGGGGAGACCCACGAAGGACACTGCCCGCGCGAGGATTCGCCGCTGCCAGTCCGTGAGCTCCGGCAGGTCGAAGTCGTCGGCGCGGGACTTGGCGGACGCCGCGGTCCAGGTGCTGAGCTGCAGCAGCTTTGCGAACGAGTACGCGGCCTCGGCGCGCGTCGCCTGGTTGCCGGGGAGCAACTCGAGCCCGTCGCGCTCGGCCGGGTGGTTGTAGCGGAGGCCGAGGAGCCGGGCCACGATCTCGGTGCCGAACCGCGGCCGCGGGGCGAGGCCTGCAGCTTTCGCCTCCGCCAGGAGCCGCCCGGCGGAGTCGAGCAGGCCGGCGGCGCGCACGAGCGCGCGGTCGAGCTCCCACATCCGCACCGGCCGGGTCGGCTGGGCAGGGGCGCCGGGAACACCCGTGATCGCCGTCACCGCCTGAGCGAGCGCGCCCCGGGTGAGCGGGGCCTGCGGCTTGAACGCACTGACGGACGGCCCCATGGCCCCCGCGCGCACGACGACCCGGATCTGCGGCTGCGCCCACGACGCCGCCTCGGCCGTCGCAGGTGCGGCGAGCCCGAGCGCGGCGACGAGCGCCAGGAGTGCAGCTCGTCCCATTCCGCTCCGTATCGGAGCCGGCCCCGAAGGCCTTTAGTCTTCCTTCGGTGAGTCTGAGCTGGAGGCCGGAGCCGACCCCCGACGAGCGCGAGGCGCTCGAGCAGGCCCTGGCGCGCCTGCTCGCGGAGCGGCGCCGACCCGCGCGGCGCCTGGTGGCGCGCCGGCGTCGAGGAGTCCGTCTCCCCCGAGGCGGAGCCCGACTAAGTAACAGACTGTTACTTAGTCGGGGAGGAGCGGCATGACGATCCCCGGCTTGCGCCCGAGCAGCACGCCGCGCACGACCGCGTCCGCGCCGTAGCGGGCCCGCACCTCGTCGAGCGCGGCGTCCAGGGCGGTCCAGCCGGGCTCCCAGAAGGGCAGCTCGAGCTGGCGCCTGCGCTCGTCGTCGAGGTTCGTGACCGTGATCCCGACGAGCGTCAGGCCGCGGCGGCGGATCTCGGGCGCGGCGGCGGCGACGAGCTCGCGCAGCGCGCCCAGGATCGTCTGGGTCTCGGCCGTCGGCCGCGCCATGGTCAGGGAGCGGGTCGCGCGGGAGAAGTCGTCGAAGCGCAGTCGGAGGACGACCGTCCGCCCGACCCGGCCGGCCTTCCGCATCCGCCCCGTCACCCGGTCGACCAGGCCGACGAGGGCGGCGTCGAGCTCCGCCGGCGAGCGGGGCCTGCCTGCCCGCTGCGACCCGATCGAGCGCCGCCGCCGGCGCCGCTCGACCGGCCGCGGGTCCCGGTTGTGGGCGAGCGCGTGCAGGTGGCGGCCCGCCGCGCGGCCGACGATCGTCGTGAGAGCGCTCTCGGGGAACCCCGCGACCTGCGCGACGGTCGTGATCCCGAGTCGGTGCAGCCGCCCGGCAGTCACCGGCCCGACGCCCCAGAGCCGCTCGACCGGCAGCGGGTGGAGGAAGTCGAGCTCGCTGTCGGGCGGGACGACGAGCAGGCCGTCGGGCTTGGCCACCGCGCTGGCGACCTTGGCGAGGAACTTCGTCCGCGCGACGCCCACGGTGATCGGCAGGCCGACCCGCTCCCTGACCTCGCGGCGGAGCCGGGTGGCGATGTCGACCGGGCTCCCGGCCAGCCGCTCCATGCCGCGGGTGTCGAGGAACGCCTCGTCGATCGAGAGCCCCTCGACGAGCGGCGTCGTGTCCTCGAACACCCTGAACACCGCCTTGCTCGCCTCGGAGTAGGCCTCCATGCGCGGCCGCACGACGATCGCGTCGGGGCAGAGCCGTAGGGCGCGCCGGCCGCCCATGGCGGTGCGCACGCCGCGGGCCTTCGCCTCGTAGCTCGCCGCGAGCACGACGCCGCCGCCGACGATCACCGGACGCCCGCGCAGGCGCGGGTCGTCCCGCTGCTCGACCGAGGCGAAGAACGCGTCCAGGTCGGCGTGGAGGATGGTGGCCGCTCCCGCCACGAACATATGTTCCCATGAGACGGTGCCGGCGGCAAGGTCGACTTGACGTATCGATGTATGTCGTTACGATAGTTGTCGATATGACTACCGCGCCGATCGCCTGCTGCCAGCCTCTTTCCGCCCCCCGGCTTTCGGACGACGAGGCGGAGGCGACGGCCACCCTCTTCAAGGCGCTGGCCGACCCCGCACGTGTGAAGATCGTGAACATGGTCGCCACGCGCGGCGAGGCCGTCTGCGCGTGCGAGTTCCACCCCGCCCTCGGCCTGAGCCAGGCAACGGCCAGCCATCACCTGAGGAAGCTGACCGACGCCGGCCTGCTCGATCGCGAGCAGCGCGGCAAGTGGGCGTATTTCTCGCTCGACCCGGAGGCCTCGGCGCGTCTGGCCGGCCTCGTCGACTTCCCGGAGGTTGCACGATGAGCACCGAGACGACCGAGAGCCAGAACGCCATCCGCGAGCAGGTTCGGCAGCGCTACGCCGAGGCGGCGCGAGCCGTCGCGGAGAGCTCGGGCGCGAGCTGCGGCAGCGGCTCCTGCTGCGGGAACGACCCTCCTGGCGCTTTCGGCGAGGTGCTCTACTCAGCTGACGAGAAGGGCGAGCTCCCCGACGCCGCTGCCCTCGCAAGCCTCGGCTGCGGCAACCCCACAGCCGTCGCCGACCTGAACGAGGGCGAGGTCGTCCTCGACCTCGGCTCGGGCGGCGGCATCGACGTCATCCTCTCCGCCAGGCGCGTCGGCCCGACCGGCGTCGGCCTACGGCCTCGACATGACGGACGAGATGCTCGCTCTTGCGCAGAGGAACGTGCGCGAAGCGGGGGTCGCGAACGTCCACCTCCTCAAGGGCCTGATCGAAGCGATCCCGCTGCCGGCCGACTCGGTCGACGTCGTCATCTCCAACTGCGTCATCAACCTCTCGGCCGACAAGCCGGCCGTCCTGACGGAGATGGCGCGCGTCCTTCGGCCCGGCGGGCGGATCGGGATCACGGACGTCGTCGCCGAGGATCGCCTGAGCCCCGAGGAGCGGCTCGAGCGCGGCGACTTCGCCGGCTGCATCAGCCGGAGCGCTCTCGATCGGCGAGTACCGGGCAGGGCCTGGAGGCCGCCGGCTTCGAGGACGTGAGCGTCACCTTCACGCACGAGATCACCGACGGAATCCACGGCGCAATCGTCAAGGCGCGCAAGCCGACCGACCCAGCCGCCAAAGGCCTCCCGGTCGTCGTGCCGGCGGCCAGTGCCGGCGGCTGCTGCTAGCCGGGGCGACGCGGCCGGAGGTTCTCTTCGTCTGCGTCCACAACGCCGGACGCTCGCAGATGGCGGCGGCACTCCTGAACGACCGCGCGCAGGGGAGGGTGCACGTCCGCTCGGCCGGCTCCGACCCCGCCGAGGCGATCGACCCGGCAGTCGTCGAGGCCATGGCCGAGCTCGGGATCGACCTCGGGCAAGAGCTCCCGAAGCCTCTGACCGACGAGGCGGTCCGCGCCGCGGACGCCGTGATCACGATGGGCTGCGGCGACGCCTGCCCGATCTATCCGGGCAAGCGCTACCTCGACTGGGAGCTCCCCGATCCGGCGGGCCAGGATCTCGAGACCGTGCGCGCGATCCGCGACGAGATCGACAGCCGCGTCGGAGCGCTCCTCGCTGAGCTGCTCCCGGACGAGGGCTGATGCCGCTCGGCCGCCGCCTCGCCGCCGAGGCGGTTGGGACCTTCGCGCTGGTCTTCTTCGGCGCCGGCGCCATCATGGTCGCGGCCAAGACCGGGGCGTTCGGGCAACTCGGGATCGCGCTGGCGTTCGGCCTTGTGATCACCGCGATGGTCTACGCGCTCGGCCACATCTCAGGCGCCCACCTGAACCCGGCCGTCTCGCTCGCCTTCGCGCTCAGCCGCCACTTCCCCTGGCGCCTGGTCGGTGGCTACTGCCTGGCCCAGTGCGCCGGCGCGCTCGCCGCCGCGCTCCTCCTGCGGGCCTCGCTCGGAGACGTCGCCAACGTCGGCGCGACGCAGCCCGCGGGCTCGGACGCCCAGTCTTTCCTCTGGGAGGTCGCGCTCACGTTCTTCCTCATGCTCGTCGTCATGGCCGTGGCGACCGACACGCGAGCGGTTGGAGAGGCGGCGGCTGTGGCGATCGGCGGGGTAGTCGCGCTGGACGCGCTCGTCGGCGGGCCGGTGAGCGGCGCGTCGATGAACCCGGCGCGCTCGCTCGGGCCGGCGCTGGCGGCAGGCGAGCCCACCTCACTCTGGATCTACCTGGTGGCCCCGCCCATCGGCGCGGCGCTCGGGGCTCTGACCTACCAGTTCCTGCGCGGAGAGCAGTCGCGCTCCTAGGAGGGTTTGACGGAACGTCGCTCGTTGTCGCGCAGGCGGCCCGGCGGCACTGCCGTTGTTTCGCCGAACCCTCCTAGAGCCAGAGCTCGTACGACTGGAGCACGAGCCAGGGCGCGAAGCCCTGGCGGCGCAGGAGGCGGAGGGCGGGCATGTTGTCGGCCTCGACCGACATGCCCACGACCTCGCCGGGATGCTCCTTCCAGTACTCCTCCAGGACGCGCGAGAGCAGGAGGCGGCCGATCCCCCGCGACCGCTCCTGGGCGACCACCCCGATCTGATACGCCCAGCGGTCGCTGGGATCGAGGTTGAGGAACGCGAGCGGCGTGCCGCCGCGCTCGGCCAGGTAGACCGAGCCCCTGGCCAGGCCGTCGCGCCAGGCGTCGTCGGGGAACACCCCCTCCGGGAAGGTCTCGTGGTAGAGGCGCAGAGCCAGCTCGAGGTCGACGGCCTCGCCGCGCCGGACCTCGATGTCCTCGGGCCCTTCGACCACCGCCTTGTGCTCCTCGGGCGCGAGCCGGAACACCGCCTTCGCCGGGCCCCGCGGGTGAAAGCCCGTGTGCTCGAGCAGGATGCGCCCGGAGACGTTGCGCGGGCCGACCGACGCGACGACGGTCGTGCGGCCGTGCTCGAGCGCGATGGCGATGGAGGCGTCGAGGATCTCGCTGCCGAGCTTCTGGCCGCGGTAGCCGGGCGCGATCAGCGGGCCGAACAGATCGGCGTGCGGGAACGCCTTCGCCACCTCGACCCCGCCGAAGCCGACCACCTGCCCGTCCTCGACGTCCACGAGCAGCGTCGTCTCCGGCGGCTCGTCCCAGTCGGAGAGCTCGCTCTCCAGCTCGTCGAGCGAAGCCCACAGCGGGTTGCCGACCTGCTCCTCCGGGCGGCCGAAGGCCCGGCGGGAGAGGTCGAGGACGGCCGGGACGTCCTCCCGGCTGAAGCTACGCAGGCTGCTGGCCACGGAGAAGTCGGGGTGCGCTGCGCGCGTAGTCGAGTCCGGAGACCCAGGTGAGCACGACCGCGACGAGCATGGCCCACCAGGCCACCGAGTCGTCGATCGCGCCGCCGGCGGCCAGGCCGCCCAACCCTGCGGCGACCGCCTGGGCCCAGGTCTTGAGCTTGCCGAGATCGCGGGCGGGGATGACCACGCCGCGCTCGAGGGCGGCGAGCCGCAGCCCGGTGACGAGGAACTCCCGCGCGATCACGGCGGCCACCATCCACGCGGGCAGGACGTCGCCGACCAGCATGATCAGCGCCGCCATAACGAGCAGCTTGTCGGCGACGGGGTCGAGGATCTTCCCGAGATCGGAGGTGCGATCGTTGCGCCGGGCCCACCAGCCGTCGACCCAGTCCGTCGCCATGGCGACCGCGAACACCGCCGTCGCCCAGTAGTAGTGGTTCGGGAAGTCCCAGGCGAAGAGGACGACCACGACGGGCACCGCGGCCGCGCGGGCGACCGTCAGCTGGTCGGCGAAGGTCATGCGGGCAGAATACGCCGACGTGGCTTCCGTTCGGAAAGTGCTGGTCGCCAACCGGGGCGAGATCGCGATCCGCGTGTTCCGCACGCTGCGCGAGCTCGGGATCGGCGCCGTCGCCGTGTACTCCGAGGCCGATCGCGGCTCGCTTCACGCCGCCCTGGCCGACGAGGCCTATCTGATCGGGCCCGGTCCGCCGGGCGAGAGCTACCTCCACCAGGAGCGGGTCCTCGACGCCGCGCGGCAGGCGGGCGCCGACGCAGTCCACCCCGGCTACGGGTTTCTCGCCGAGAACGCGTCCTTCGCCCGTGCGGTCGAGGCGGCCGGGCTCACCTGGATCGGGCCGCCGCCGGAGGCGATCGAGGCGATGGGCTCGAAGGTCACCGCCCGCCGGCTCATGGAGGCCGCCGGCGTGCCGGTCATCCCGGGGACGACCGAGCCGGTCGAGTCCGTCGCGGAGGTCCTGGCCCTCGGGGCGGAGCACGGCTGGCCGCTGGCGATCAAGGCATCCGCGGGCGGCGGCGGCAAGGGGCTCCGGGTCGTCGGCTCGCCCGAGGAAGCCGAGCGGGCGCTCGCCTCGGCCCAGCGCGAGGGTGAGTCCTACTTCGCCGACGCGACCGTCTACGTCGAGCGCTTCCTCGAAGACCCGCGCCACGTGGAGGTGCAGGTGCTGGCGGACGCGCACGGGAACGTCGTCCATCTGGGCGAGCGCGACTGCACGATCCAGCGCCGCCACCAGAAGCTCGTCGAGGAGACGCCCTCGCCCGCAGTCGGGCCCGAGCTGCGCGAGCGCATCGGCGCGATCGCGGTCGACGCCGCGCGGGCGGTCGGCTATCGCGGCGCCGGGACGATCGAGGGGCTCCTCGACCGCGACGGCAACTACTTCTTCCTGGAGATGAACACCCGCATCCAGGTCGAGCACACGGTCACGGAGCTCGTCACCGGCATCGACCTCGTGCGGGAGCAGGTGCTCGTCGCGGCGGGCGAGCCGCTCGCCTTCGGCCAGGAGGACGTCCGCTTCGCGGGGCATGCGCTCGAGTGCCGCATCAACGCCGAGGACGCCGCCGCCGGATTCCTGCCCACACCCGGCACGATCACCCGCTACCGCGAGCCGGCCGGGCCGGGCGTCCGCGTCGACTCCGGCGTCGGCGAGGGCTCCGAGGTGGTCGGGCTCTACGACCCGCTCGTCGCCAAGCTGGTCGTCTGGGACGTCGACCGCGAGCGCGCCCGCCGGCGCATGCTGCGCGCGCTCGACGAGTACGTCATCGAGGGCGTGACGACCCTGCTGCCCTTCCACCGCGCGCTCCTCGAGCACCCGTGCTTCGTCGCGGGAGAGACGTGCTTCGGGCTCGTCGAGGCGATCGCCCAGGGTGCCCGGGCCGACGGCCGCGCGGCGCCGGCCCCCGGGCCCGCCCGCGTGCAAGCGGAGGTCGTCGGCGTGGAGCTCGACGGCCGCCGCTTCGAGGTCACGCTCCTGCGTCCCGAGCCGCCGCATGCAGAGCTGGCACGACGCCGGCGGGAACGGACGGGCGGCGGCGGCGGGCACGCGGCCGCGCGCGAAGCCGTGGTCAGCCCGATGCAGGGGACGGTGCTCGCCGTCGAGGTGGCCGAGGGCGACGAGGTGCGCGAAGGCCAGGTCATCTGCGTCGTCGAGGCGATGAAGATGGAGAACGAGATCACCGCCCACCGCCCCGGCCGGGTCACGGGCCTGTCGGTCGCCGCCGGCGAGGCGGTCACGACCGGTCAGGTCATCTGCGTCGTCGCGCGCGCGGGCGAGCCCGAGCCCGTGTCCGAGCCCGAATGAGCCGGACCGCTCGACGGTTTCTGTAAGGCAAGCCTTACATCTACGCTAGGCTAGGTTCGTGGCGGTGAGCGTCGATCCGAGGCCGAGCGTCAAGAGCCGTGCTCTCTGCGCGGCGGTCTCGAGCGCCGGGGCCGAGCCGCTCGCGGCGACGGCGAGCCGGATCGACAACTGGATCCTGCTCGAGTACCGCGGCATGTGGGATCGAGATGTCCTCGGGGCCAGCCTGCTCTCCGACGAGCTGAAGGCGTATCTGCGGGAGCAGCTCCACGCGCTGGGTCCGTCGCGGCTCCTGTTCCTGAAGAAGCCGGAGCGGCGGTCACTCGGACGCCGGCGCGTCTACTTCGGGTCGTCGAAGGTCGGGTCGGAGCGCTTCTTCGAGCTCGAGGTCGACCGGCTCGAGGACCTGCTCGGCTTCGACTTTCCGGCGGCGCTTGCTGCGAAGGAGGCCCCCGGCGTTCCTCTGCAGGACCCGCTGCTCGTCGTCTGCACCCATGGCAAGCGCGACCGCTGCTGCGCGAAGAACGGCCGGCCGCTCTACGACTCCCTCCGCCGGGAGACCGAGTCGGGCAGGGTGTGGCAGTCGACCCACGTCGGCGGCGACCGCTTCGCCGGGAACGTCGTGGTCTTCCCGCACGCGCTCTACTACGGCCGGGTCGAGCCGGACGACGCCGCCGGGCTCCTCGCAACCCACGCCGAGGGCAAGGTCGACCTCGAGCGTTACCGCGGTCGCGCCGCGTACAGCTTCCAGGTCCAGGCCGCGGAGCACGCTCTCCGCGAGGCCGAGGGCCTGCTCGGCATCGAAGACCTCGCGTTCGTCCGCTGCCGGGCCGAAGGGGATGACGCCTGGCGCGTTCGCTTCCGCGGCCCGGACAAGGCCGCCTTCGAGGTCGACGTCGTCGCCGAGGCGGCGGAGGACCCGGTCTTCCTCACCTGCTCGGCGGCCGAGCCGAGCCGCCCGCGCCACTACCGTGCCGCGGCCGTGCGCCGCCTCTAGCTCACGCGCAGGAAGCCCTCGCGGACGAGGCGCCGGACGAGCACCAGGCGGCCGGCCTCGTCGAGATCGCCCGGAAGGTCGGCCGCACGAAACGGCTCGTCCGCCTCGAAGCAAGCGGTCACCTCGACCCGCGCCTGCTCCGGGAAGCGGAGCTCCTTCCCCTCGAAGACGAGCCCGACGCCGTCCTCGCCGTCCTCGAGGTCGGCGATCACCGTGCTCCGCCGCTCGAGAGGCGTGTCGACGCCGAGCCTCTCCAGCGCCCGAAGCTGCGTGAGGCCGTCCTCGCGGATCGGCCTGCGCGTATCGAGGAAGCGCCGGCGTCTGCGGAGCGCCACGGCCTCCGGGTCGAGCTGCGCCCGCAGCCGCTCGGCGATCGCCTCGGCCTCGTCGCCGCCGTCGACGTTGCGTCGGAGGTCGGGGTCCTGCTCGAGCGGGTCGAGCGCGGCCCGGGCGGCGTCGAGCCACGTGTAGGCGTTGATCCCGACCGTCAGGTGGAGGGAGTCGGTGTCGGAGGTCTCCGCCTGGTGGAGCCAGCCGCGCGGCAGGTAGAGCGTGTCGCCGGCGCGGAGGACGATGTCGTCGGTCGGCTCACCGTGGTCGCCCAGCGACTTCGAGTAGCGCTGGTGCTTGAGCGGGAGCTCCATGAGCGGGTCGTAGAGGAGCCAGCGCTTCTCGCCGGCGACCTGGAGGACGAGGACGTCGTGGGTGTCGTGGTGCACCGCGAAGCCCTGCGAGCCGCGGGGCGTGTAGTACGAGTTGGTCTGCACCGGCAGGCCGAGCGCCTCCTCGAGCTGCCGGCAGAAGATCGCCAGCGGGAGCCAGTTGACGTGCAGCGCCTGGAGGACGATCGTGGCGCCGGCCTCCCACTCCGCGACGACGCGCCGGACGTCCGCGGTCTTGGTGAACGCCGGGCGCCACGGCACGTCCTTCGTGTAGGAGCCCAGGTCGAGCTGTCCGCCCTCGCGGACGAGTCGGAACGCCGGGTAGCGGATCGCCGTCGAGCAGACGAGCCGCTCGACGTCGGCCTCCGAGAGGAGGTCGTCGAAGCGGCCCGGCTCGCTGCGGGCGACGACGAGCGGCTTCCGCTCCCAGTGCTCCGCGAAGAACGTCTCGGCGCCGACGGGATCGAGGCAGCGCTCGAGCGCCGCCTCGGCCGCGCGCCTGCTCAGAACCCGGCTCAAGACGAAGCCCTGTGCCGCCGGGCCGCGCCGGCCGGCACGATGCGGCGTCCTCGGTTGCGCCCGTAGCCTCCGGCTACGAACGCGGCCTGGGTGGGGACCGAGCTCGCCGTCTCCTTGCCTCGCACTCACCCAGCACACCCCGGCGACGAGGCGTCATCTCGAACCGGGTTCTACGACGCGTCGGTGTCGTCGGCGTCGGCGTCGGTCGCGTCCGTGTCGGCGTCGGTCGAGTCCGTGTCTGTCGAGTCGCCGTCCGTCGTGTCCGTATCGTCTCCGTCGGTGTCGGCCTGCGGGTCGAGTCGCTCGGTCTCGCCGATCGTCGTGATCTCGTCGTCGCGGAGCGTGCTCATACCTACCTCCTGTCAGGGGTCGCGGGAACGCTACAGCCTCGGGCGGTATACCCGAAAGGCCCGGCTTGCGAACCGGCGGTTCGGGCTCAGGCCGCGGTGCAGACGGGGGCGCCGAGCGCGCGGGCGGCCTCGTCGTAGCGCGCGTCGAGCAGCTCGGCGGCCGCCCGCTTCGCCTCGAAGGTCTCCCGGTCGCCCGCGCGGCGGGCTTCGAGCGCCGCGTCCGCGAGGTCGAGCATCCCCTGGTCGACGGTCGACATGCCCGCGGCCGTCGGGCGGAAGCGCTTCGGCGGCGACAGCGCCGCGAAGCCCTTTGCGTACGCGGTCTCGATCCGGTGCCAGCCGCGGAGCCGGCCGACCTCGTCGGCGGCCGAGACCTCGCGCTCGAGGTCGCGGATCCGCTCGTTCCGCTCGGCGCAGAGCCCGCTCACCGCGAGCACGTAGCGCCGTTCGTCCGCGGTCCGCTTCTCGGCCGGGGGCGCGTGGGTGCTCCCGGCCTCGATCCGCGCTGCGAAGTCGGCGGCGTCCCGGGGCGGGGAGTCGAAGAGCGTGCTGCCGAGCGCCACCGCGCCTCCCAGCGTGGCGGCGATGATGGCCAGGATCACTGCGGCCTTGGCGAGCGTCTGCGCGAGTCTCACAGGGTTTCCCCAGGGCAGCATCGCCCGATCGTGAGCCCGCGTCATCGTCAAAACGAGTGATTGGCGGCTTTCGGCGACCGCTTCGTTAGACTCGCCTCCGGCCGTGGATCTCTACGAGCACCAGGGGAAGGAGCTGTTCGCGCGGGCCGGCATTCCAGTGTCGGAAGGCCGCGTGGCCACGACTCCGGCCGAGGCGCGCGCCGCCGCCGAGGAGCTCGGGGGGCAGGTCGTGGTGAAGGCGCAGGTGCTTGTCGGCGGCCGCGGCAAGGCCGGCGGCATCAAGCTGGCGGACACCCCTGAGGAGGCGGAGGCCCACGCGGCCGCGATCCTCGGCATGGACATCCGCGGGCACGTCGTCCGGCGCCTTTGGATCGAGCGCGCGTCCGAGATCGCCAAGGAGTACTACCTCTCGCTCACGTTCGACCGCGGCGAGAAGCAGCCGCTCTTCATGCTGACGACCCAGGGCGGCATCGACATCGAGGAGGTGGCCGAGACGAGCCCTGACGCCCTCGTCCGCCTCCACGTCGACCCGCTGGAAGGCTTCCAGCCGTGGCAGGCGCGGCGTCTCGTCTACGGCGCCGGGATCAGCGATCCGGGCGAGCAGAAGCAGGTTGCGGCCATCGTCGAGAAGCTCTACGCGGCGTTCGTCGACTACGACGCGATGCTGTGCGAGGTCAATCCGCTGATCGTCACGCCCGAGGGCGAGGTGAAGGCGCTCGACTCGAAGTTCACGGTGGACGAGAACGCCCTCTTCCGGCACCCGGACGTGGCCGAGATGCGTGACGTCGAGGCCGCCGACCCGCGGGAACGGCTGGCCCGCGAGAAGGGCGTCACGTACGTGAAGCTCGACGGCGAGATCGGCATCCTCGGCAACGGTGCCGGGCTCGTCATGGCCACGCTCGACGTGATCGCCCAGGTCGGCGGCCGCCCCGCGAACTTCTGCGACCTGGGCGGCGGCGGCGACGCGCAGGGCGTCGTCGACGCGCTCGAGGTCATCACCTCGGACGAGCAGGTCGAGGCGATCCTCTTCAACATCTTCGGCGGGATCACGCGCTGCGACGAGGTCGCGCGCGGGATCCTGACCGCGCTCGGCCAGATGGCCATCGAGGATCCGATCGTCGTCAGGCTGGACGGGACGAACGCCGAGGAGGGCCGGCGCATGCTGACCGAGGCGGCGCCCGCGAACCTCTACGTCGAGGAGACGATGCTCTCGGCCGCCGAGAAGGTGGTGTCGCTCAGATGAGCGCTGACGTCTGGAACGACCGTGCGGAGGCCTACCGCGAGAGCCATGCGCACCGCGAGGGGGCCGATCTCGATCTCCTGGTCGAGTGGGCGGCGGGCGCGCGCACCGCTCTCGACGTCGGCTCCGGCGGGGGTCACGTCGCCCGCCGGCTGCGCGGGGCGGGCCTCGAGGTCGTCACCGTCGACCCTGCGCCCGGCATGCAGGCCGACGTCCAGGCCTTCGCCGAGGACCTGCCCTTTGCGGACTCGAGCTTCGACGTCGTCGCCTCCCGCGCCGCCGTGCACCACTTCGCCGACACCGTCGCGGGCGTCCGGGAGCTGGCGCGCGTGGCGGCCGATCGCGTTCTGATCGTCGACAACCTCTTCATGGGCGAGGCCGCCGAGGAGGCCGAGCTCCTCCGGGACCCGAGCCACGTGAGGAACTACTCCGAGGAAGAGTGGCGGAGCCTGCTCGTGGGCGCGGGCCTCGAGATCGAGGACGTACGCCTGCTCGAGCACCCGATCGAGGTCACTGCCTGGCTCGAGCGGGTCGGCTGCGCCGGCGACGACGCGGCGCGCGTGCGTGAGCTCCTGGCCGACCGGATCGACGGCGACACCGTCCGACTCGACCGCGTCGTGCTCAAGGCGGTGAAGGGCTAGCGCCCCTCTGATGGCGATCGTCGTCGACCGCGACACGCGCCTCGTCGTCCAGGGGATCACCGGCCGAGAGGGCTCCTTTCACGCCACCAGGAACCTGGGCTACGGGACGAACGTCGTCGCGGGCGTCACGCCGGGCAAGGGCGGCGAGAGCGTCGAGGGGATCCCGGTCTTCGACACGGTCGCGGACGCCGTCGCCGAGACGGAGCCGAACACGGCCATGGTCTTCGTTCCCGCGCGCTTCGCCGCGGACGCCATCTACGAGGCCGTCGACGCGGGCATCGGGACGGTCATCTGCATCACGGAGGGCATCCCTGCCCACGACATGCTCCGTGTCTACACCTACGTGCGCGCACGGGGGGTCACGCTCGTCGGCCCGAACTGCCCCGGCGTCCTCTCGCCGGGCAAGGCGAACGTGGGCATCATCCCCGCCGAGATCTTCAGCGAGGGCCCTGTCGGCCTCGTCTCCCGCTCCGGGACGCTCACGTACCAGATCGGGCACGAGCTGACGCAGCTCGGTATCGGCCAGTCGACCATCGTGGGCATCGGCGGCGACCCGGTCGTGGGGTCGTCGTTCATCGACGTCCTCGGCCTCTTCAACGCCGATCCCGAGACGGAGATCGTCGTGATGGTCGGCGAGATCGGCGGCTCCGAGGAGGAGAAGGCGGCCGAGTTCATCGGCGCCGAGATGACCAAGCCTGTCGTCGCCTACATCGCCGGCTTCACCGCGCCGCCCGGGAAGACCATGGGCCACGCCGGCGCGATCATCTCCGGGAGCGCCGGCACCGCGCAGGCGAAGAAGGAGGCGCTCGAGGCGCGGGGGGTTCGCGTCGGCACGAATCCGACCGAGGTCGCGGGCCTCGCGGCCGAGGTCGCAGGCCGTCAGTAGACTCGTGCCATGAGCGTGATCTCTTTCGCCCGGGGCATTCCCGGGCCCGATCTGCTCCCGATCGAGGACTTCGGCGACTGTGCGAAGGCGGCACTCGCCCGCGACGGGGCGGCCGCGCTGAACTACGGGCCGCCGCTCGGCTACCAGCCGCTTCGGCAGTGGATCGCCGACCGTCACGACGTGGACGTCGCGCGGGTGATGATCACGAACGGCTCCCTCCAGGCCTTCGCCTTCATCGCCCGCTACCACGTCGAGGCCGGCGCGAAGATCTTCGTCGAGGCGCCCTGCTACGACCGCTCGCTCCTGATCCTGCGGCGCCTCGGCGCCGACGTCGAGTCGATCCCGCTCACGGAGGACGGTCTCGACCTGGACGTCCTCGAGCAGTCGCTCGCCGCCACCTCGGGGCCGAGCCTCGTCTACACGATTCCGACCTTCCAGAACCCCAGCGGTCGAACGCTCTCCGAGCCGAATCGCCACCGCCTCGTCGAGCTGGCGCGCGCGCACGGCGCCGTCATCCTCGAGGACGACCCGTACGGGCTCCTCCGCTTCGGCGGCGAGGACCTGCCGCGCCTGTTCGAGCTCGGGAAGGGGGACGGCGTCATGTTCATGTCCTCCTTCTCGAAGACGGTCGCTCCGGGGATCCGCGTCGGCTTCGCCGTCCTCCCCGAGGAGCTGATGGGCGCGATGCAGGCGTTCGTCTTCGAGAACTACGTCTCGCCCGTGATGTTCGTCGAGGCCACGCTGCACGAGTTCGTCTTGCGCGGCCTCTTCGACCCCAACGTCGAGGCGATCCAGGAGGCGCTGCACCACCGGCGGGACGCGATGATCTCCGCGCTCGCCCGAGAGCTGCCCGAGGGGACGAGCTGGAACGAGCCCGACGGCGGCTACTTCCTCTGGGTCGACCTCCCGAGCGGGCTGAGCGCCGAGAGCCTCCTCGAGCAGGCGGACGAGGCGGGCGTCGCCTTCATCAAGGGCCCCGACTTCTTCTTCCACGGCGGCGGCGAGTCGTCCATGCGGCTCGCGTTCTCCTACGAGCGGCCCGAGGCGATCGACGAGGGGATCGCGCGGCTCGGGCGGCTGGTGCGCGACGCGCTCGCCGTCGCGGCGTGAGCCGGCCTCCCTTCGAGACCGCCCACCTCGACGACCTCGACCGCTTCAGCGGGGAGTTCGACACGATCCCGGTGCGGATCCCGTTCGGGATCTCAGCGTTCGGAGTGAACGCGTACGCTGCGCGCGAAGCCGGCGGCCAGATCATCGAGGAGCACGACGAGCTCGGCGCCGGCGCGGGCAGGCACGAGGAGCTCTACGTCGTGCTCACCGGGCGGGCGACGTTCACCGTGGCCGGGACGGAGCTCGATGCTCCGACCGGGACGCTGGTCTTCGTCCGCGACCCGGCCACCCGCAGGGCCGCCGTCGCCGCCGAGCCGGAGACGGCTGTCCTCGTCGTCGGCGGGACCGTCGGCAAGGCGTTCGTGCCGTCGCCGTGGGAGTCGTGGCTCGAGGCGCGGCCCTTCTACGACGCGAAGGACTACGAGCCCGCCGCCGCCATCCTGTCGACTGCGCTCGCGGCGCACCCGGACAATCCTCACGTCCTCTACAACCTCGCCTGCTGCGAGGCGCTCGCCGGTCGCCGGGACGAGGCCGTCGCCCACATCACCCGGGCCATGGAGCTCGATCCGCGGACGCGCGACTGGGCCGCGGGGGACTCCGACCTCGACTCGATCAGAGACGCGCTCTAGGCGGCGGCGTGCGCGCGCTCCGGGGGCCGCGCGACGAGCGGCGCCTGTGCCGGCGGCTCGAGCCTGGCGGCCTTGGCCGACCTGAAGGTCGGGCACGGGCCGTCCGCCAGGGCGCAGAGCGCCGCTTGGCGGAAAAAGCAGTCTTTGCAGGTAATTTGTCGCCGCTTCGCCATCGCCGAGGGTTGACCATCTTATGGCCGCGGCCCCCCGCCGTTAAGCGTTGCCGCCACGAAAAACACGCAATTTCCGCAGGCTTCCGCCGGAGCGTTGACGAGGCTGAAAACTAGTTCTCGCGGAGGACCGCGAGCGCCTCGTCGAACGTCGAGACCGGGACGACGCGAAGGTCGTCGACCGCGTCCTTCGCCTCCTCGAAGTTCGCGTCCGGGACGATGAAGATGTCGGCGCCGGCGTCCCGCGCCCCGATCACCTTCTGCTTGATGCCGCCGATCGGGAGAACGGCGCCGTCCAGCCCGAGCGCGCCGGTGACGACCACCGTGCGGTCGCGGGTGAGGTCCTCGTCGCCGAGCTCGTCGACGATGTCGAGCGCGAAGGCCAACCCGGCCGAAGGCCCTCCGATGCCGCCCGCGTCGATCTCGACGTCGAGGGGAAACTCGAAGTCCTCCGCGTTCTCGATCTGCACGCCCATGACCGCCCGCTCCGGATCGTCCTCGGCCGCGCGCGTCGGCACGGTGAGCTCCAGGGGCTTGTCCTCCCGCTCGACGGTCAGCTCGACGCTGTCGCCGGGCTCCACCTCGGCGAAGACGGCCTGCAGCTCGTCGGTCGTCATGGTGTCCTCGCCGTTCGCCTCGATGATGAGGTCGCCGACCTGGAGCATGCCGTCGGCGGGCGAATCGGGGACGACCAGCGTGACCTCGACGCCGGCCGGCGTCACCTCGACCTCGCGGCCCAGCTCCTCCAGGGCGACGGCGATGGCGACGAGCTGGGAGCGGGACATGTCGTTCAGGCTGGAGCGGCGCCGCTGACGGTCGCTGACTCCCGCAGGGTTGAGAATCTCCTCCGGTAGGAGGGAGGCCCCCTCGTGGATCCCCGGGTAGATCCGCTCGAGCAGGTTCGCGCGGCCGATCCGGACGTCGACCATGTAGATGCCGCTGCGACCCTCGTCGGGCTCCTCGCCCGGGATGCTCACGAGCGGGTCCGTCGGCCGTGCCCGGTCCGGAAGGACGATGTAGTGGTCGGACGGTATCCAGGTGAGCGCGAGCCCGGCCACCGCGACCAGCAGGACCAGCGAGAGCAGGATGGCGAGGCGACGGCGCACGCAGCGATCGTAGCCCCGCGGTTCGGCGCTCCGGCGCCGTCTTAGAGACTTCTTAGCTCGTCAGCACCGAAACGACGTCGCGCACGGCGGCGGCGGACTCGTTCAGAGAGGCCTGCTCGGCGTCGGTCAGGTCGAGCTCGACGATCTCCTCGATTCCGGCCGCGCCGAGCTTGACCGGGACGCCCATGTAGAGGTCGTCGATTCCGTACTCCCCCTGGAGAAGCGCCGTGCAGGGGAGGACGCGCTTCTGGTCGAGCATCACCGCGTCCACCATCTGCGCCGCCGCGGCGCCGGGCGCGTACCACGCCGAGGTGCCGAGCAGCTCGACGACCTCGCCGCCGCCCTTCCGCGTGCGCTCGACCATCGCCTCGATCGCCTCGGCCGAGGCGAGCTTGGTCAGCGGCACGCCGCCCACGGTCGTCGCCGAGACGACCGGCACCATCTGGTCGCCGTGGCCGCCGAGGACCATCGCGGTCACGTCCTTGGCGGAGGCCCCGGTCTCCCAGGCGATGAAGGCGCTGAAGCGCGCGGTGTCGAGGATCCCCGCCATGCCGAACACGCGCTCGCGCGGCCAGCCGGACGCCGTCTTGGCCACGTGGCACATGGCGTCGAGCGGGTTCGAGACGACGATCAGGATCGCCTCGGGGGAGTGCTCGATCGCCTCGCGCGTCACCGAGCCGACGATGGCCTCGTTCGTCGTCACGAGGTCGTCGCGGCTCATCCCCGGCTTGCGCGGCAGGCCCGCGGTGACGACGACGACGTCGGAGCCGGCCGTCTCGTCGTAGCTGTTCGAGCCGGTGATCGCCGGCTCGTAGCCGAGCACCGGCGCTGCCTCGTTGAGGTCGAGCGCCTTCCCCTGCGGGAGCCCCTCCTTGATGTCGACGAGGACGACGTCCGCGTAGTCGCGCCGCGCGATCTCCTGCGCGGCGGTGGCGCCCACGTTCCCCGCTCCGACGACCGTCACCTTCCGTCTCACACCCGCACTCCCATCCTGTCGATGATCGCGTCCGCGACCTGGCTCGTCCCGACGGCGGTCGGGTCGTCCCGGTGCGGCTTCATGTCGTAGGTGACCGACTTCCCCTCGGCGATCACCGCGGCGATCGCCTCTTCGAGCCTGTCGGCCGCCGCGCGCTCGTCCAGATGGCGCAGCATCATCACGCCGGAGAGCATCATCGCCATCGGGTTCACGCGGTTCTGGCCCGTGTACTTCGGCGCCGAGCCGTGGGTCGGCTCGAAGACCGCGGCGTGCGTGCCGAAGTTGCCGCCGGGGGCGAGCCCGAGGCCGCCGATCAGGCCGGCGCAGAGGTCGGAGACGATGTCGCCATAGAGGTTGGGGCAGACGAGGACGTCGTACTCCTCGGGCCGCTGCACGAGCTGCATCGAGAGGTTGTCGACGATCTTGTCCTCGAACTCGATGTCCTCGTTCTCGGCCGCCACCTCGCGCGCGACACGGAGGTAGAGGCCGTCCGTGAACTTCATGATGTTCGCCTTGTGGACGGCCGTGACCTTGCCGCGGCCGTTCTTGCGCGCGTAGTCGAAGGCGAACTGGACGATCCGGCGCGTGCCGCTCACCGAGATCGGCTTCAACGAGATGCCCGAGTCCGGGCGGATGGCCCCGAGGCCGTGCTGGCCGACCCACTCGATCAGCTCGGCGGTCTCCTCCGAGCCGTCCTCGAGCTCGATGCCGGCGTAGAGGTCCTCCGTGTTCTCGCGGATCACCACGAGGTCGACCGTGTCGTAGCGCGAGCGGACGCCCGGGTAGCTCTTGCACGGGCGGACCTGGCCGTAGAGGTCGAGGCTCTTGCGCAGAGCGACGTTGACGGAGCGGAAGCCGGTGCCGACCGGCGTCGTGATCGGGCCCTTGATGGCCACGCCGTTGCGCTTGATCGACTCGAGCACGGTGTCGGGGAGCGGGTTGCCGCCGTAGCGCTCCATCACGTCCGCACCGGCCTCCTGGACGTCCCAGTCGAGCTCGACGCCGGTCGCCTCGAGGACGCGGCGGGTTGCCTCGGCGATCTCGGGCCCCGTCCCGTCGCCGGGGATGAAGGTGACGCGGTGCGGCATGGGCGCGGGCAATTCTACGAACTCCCGCAGGCTGCGGCCGTCCGATACCGTGCCGCTGACACGGAAGGAGCCATGAACGACGATTTCAAGCCAGGGCTCGAGGGCATCGTCGCCGTCGAGACCGAGATCGCCGAGCCGGACCGCGAAGGGGGTGCGCTCCGCTACCGCGGAGTCGACATCGAGGAGCTGGTCGGCCACCACCCCTACGAGAACGTCTGGGGGCTGCTCGTCGACGACGATCTGAGCTCGACGATGCCGGATCCGGAGCCGTACGAGCCCACCGGCCTGACCGGAAACGCCCCGGCGGACCTCCAGGCCGAGACGGCGCGCCTGGCGGGCGCGTGGGGGCTCGGCAAGATGAACGAGATCTCGGACGAGCAGGCCCGGAAGGACCTGGGCCGCCTGTCCGCGCAGATGATGTCGATCGTGGCCCGCTCGGCCCGTGTCGCCGACGGCCTCGGCGACACGATTCCGGACGAGGTGGTCGCGCGCGGCTCCACGGCGGCGGAGAAGTTCCTCCTGCGCTGGCGCGGCGAGGCCGACCCGCGTCACGTGAAGGCGATCGACACGTACTGGATCTGCACCGCCGAGCACGGGCTGAACGCGTCGACGTTCACTGCGCGCGTGGTCGCCTCGACCGGCGCCGATTCCGGCGCGGCGCTCTCGGCTGCGGTGGGCGCGCTCTCCGGGCCGCTGCACGGCGGCGCCCCCGCCTATGTGAAGCCGATGCTCGAGGAGGCGGCGGCCCTGGGGGACGCCGAGGCCTGGGTACGGGACGCGCTCGCCAGCGGGAAGCGGATCATGGGCTTCGGGCACCGCGTCTACCGGGCGGAGGACCCGCGCTCGCGCATCCTCAAGCGGACCGCGATCGAGCTCGGGTCGCCGTTCGTCGACGTTGCGCAGGAGCTCGAGACCGCCGCGCTCGCCGCGCTCCAGGAGCGGCATCCCGAGCGCGTCCTCGCCACGAACGTCGAGTACTACTCGGCCGTCGTGCTCGACATCGCCGAGATCCCGCCGCCGCTCGCGCCCGCCATGTTCGCGTGCTCGCGCGTCGCCGGCTGGTCGGCGCACATCCTCGAGCAGAAGCGGACGGGAAAGCTGTTCCGGCCGTCCGCCCGCTACGTCGGCCCCGCGGCCCGCTCCTTCGCGTGACGCTGGCCGAGGCCGCCGCCCGCGCCGCCGAGCTGACCGACGAGCGCGCGCTCGCCGACCTCCGCCGCGAGGTCGACGAGGACCTGGAAGCCGCCGCTCGCAGCCAGGACTACCGCGAGCGGGCGCTGGCGTACCGGGCGATCGGCCAGCTGCGCTTCAACCAGAAGACCGAGCTCCTGCGCCGGGGGCTCGAAGACGTGAGCCCGGCCGCGCGCGGCTCGGCGCTCCTCTCCCTCGAGCTCATGTCGCGGACGCATCCCGGCGTCGTGAACGCCGTGCGCGGGACGCTGCACTCGCTCGCCAACGAGGATCCCAATCCCGCCGTCCGCCGGCTGGCGGTCCTCGCGCTGAAGAACGGCTCGCCGCAGCAGGACACGATCACGCTGCTCGCGCACCTCGCGCAGGAGAGCGACGACCGCAATCTCCAGGCTTCGGCGACAGCCGTGCACGACGCGTTGAAAAAGAAGGCCGCCGCTCGCGCTTGACAGCGGTCGCTTCAGTTTGGGAAGCTTCCTGAGCTTCAAAAACTAAAGCGACACGAGGGGGACACATGCCCGAGCGCGACATCCTGGTGGCGGCGAACGAGGCCTACGCGGACGACTTCTCGAAGGGCGACCTGCCGATGCCGCCCGGCCGGCAGCTCGCAATCGTCACGTGCATGGACGCGCGGCTCGACCCGGCGAAGTTCCTGGGTCTCGAGGAGGGCGACGCCCACGTCATCCGCAACGCCGGGGGCCTCGTCACCGAGGACGCCGTCCGCTCGCTCGTCATCTCGCACTGGCTGCTGGGCACGCAGGAAGTCGCCGTGCTCGCCCACACCGATTGCGGGATGCTCACGTTCTCGAACGGCGACCTGCAGGCGAAGCTCGAGTCCGAGGCCGGCGCGGACGCCTCCGACATCGACTTCCGTCCCTTCTCCGACCTCGAGGAGAGCGTGCGGGGGAGTCTGCGGACGATCCGCGAGTCGCCGTTGCTCCCGGACGGCTACGACTCGTCCGGCTGGATCTACGACGTCCGGAGCGGCCGGATCACCGAGGTCGTCTAGGCGAGTCGGCTAGGTGCCGCGCCGCGCGTGCGGGTGGGCCTCGAAGTAGGCCTCCCGCCGGCGGCGGTCGGAAACGTGCGTGTAGATCTCGGTCGTGCCCAGGTCGGCGTGGCCGAGCATCTCCTGGACGCTCCGCAGGTCCGCGCCGCCCTCGAGCAGGTGGGTGGCGAACGAGTGCCGGAGGAGGTGCGGGTGGACGCGCTCGGGCTCGAGCCCGGCCTTGCCCGCGAGCTTCCGGATGATGAGGAACGCGCCGGCGCGCGTGAGCGGTCCGCCCTGGGCGTTGAGGAAGAGCTCGGGCCGGTGGCGGCGGTCGAGGTACGGGCGGCCGCGCGACAGGTAGCGGCGCAGCGCCTCGACGGCCTGGCTTCCGAGCGGGACGACGCGCTCCTTGTCTCCCTTGCCGATGCAGCGGACGGAGCGCGTCTCGAGGTCGACGTCGCCCCGCTCCAGGCCGACGGCCTCGCTCACGCGCAGGCCGGCGCCGTAGAGCAGCTCGACGAGCGCGCGGTCGCGGCTGCTGCGCGGCGTCGTGCCGTTCGCTGCCGCGATCAGGCGCTCGACCTCGCCCAGCGAGAGCGAGCGCGGCAGCCGGTCCCGCCGGCGCGGGAGGTCGACCTCGGCGGCGGGATTGTCCGTGCGGACGCCGAGCGCGACCAGGTGGCGGTAGAAGGTGCGTGCGGCCGCGGCCCGCCTGGCCACCGAGCCCGGCGCCTGCCCGCGGGCCCGCAGGTCGGCCAGCCACGCCTCGATCTCCTCCGGGCTCGCATCTCCCGGCGGTCGACCGAGGTGCGCCGTGAGGTCGGCGAGGTCACGCCGGTAGGCGTCCACCGTGCGCGGCGCCCGTCGCGCGGCGAGGAGGGCGAGGAAACCGGCCACGGCCGGATCGGCCACGGCCAAGTGCCTGGCACCGGGACGTGGCTCCCGGGGACGGTCAGGCTCGCGGGTGGGCACGGTCGTAGACCTTCCGGAGGCGTTTCGCGTCGACGTGGCTGTAGACCTGCGTCGTCGAGAGCGAGGAGTGGCCGAGGAGCTCCTGGATCGTCCTCAGGTCGGCCCCGCCCTCGAGGAGGTGCGTCGCGAACGCATGGCGGAGCCGGTGCGGGTTGGGCAGGAGCCGCCGCAGCGATGACGTGTCCAGCGGGCGTCCGCGCGCGGAGAGGAAGAGCGTGTTCTCGGCGCCGCGCGCCAGCTCCGGCCGGCCGCGCTCGAGGTACAGGCGCAGGCGGTAGGCGGCCTCCTCGCCGAGCGGGACGACGCGCTCCTTGCCGCCCTTCCCGCGCACGTGCACGAGCTCCTGCTCGAAGTCGACGTCGGCGAGGCTGAGGTCGACCGCCTCCTGGGCGCGGAGGCCGGCCGAGTAGACGAGCTCCAGAAGGGCGCGGTTCCTCAGGCCGAGCGCTCCGTCGCCGTCGACCTGCGCGAGGAGCGCGTCCGTCTCGGCAGGACGCGGGGCGTGGGGGAGCCGGCGTCGCCGTCGGCCGGAGACCGCCAGATCGGGGACGCGGCTCGGCCCGAGCGTGGCGCGGAGGAACGAGCGAACCGCTGCCAGCTTCCGCGCCACCGTGGTCTGCGCCAGCTTGCGAGGGCTGCGGCCCGGGCGGTCGGCGCCGAGCTCTGCGGCGTAGGCGGCGAACGCGCCGGCGTCGAAGCGGTCGAGCGCGACGTGGTTCCTCTGGAGCCACAAGGCCAGCTCGTCGAGGTCCCGCCGGTACGCGCGCCGGGTGGCGTCCGAGAGCGCCTGGCTTCCCAGGAAACGGTCGATGGCGGCGCGCGTGTCCACCACGCGCAGTTCCGCCTCGCGCCTAGTGCTCCTTCCAGCAATCGCTGTCTCGGCTTCTGCTTCGCGCCGCGTGATCGCGGGGTAGAAGCAGGCATCGATTGCTGGGCGGGGCCTAGGCTTCCTCCCGTGCTCCTGCGCCACAGCGTCCGCGACCTCGTCCTGGCGAGCTGGGAAACCGATGCCGAGCGCGTTGCGCGCGTCCTCCCCGCGGGTCTCGAGCCGGCGACCGTGGACGGACGCCACCTGGTCACGTTGGCGGCGTTGCGCTGGGCCGGCGGGCGCCTCGGCGTCCTCCCGGTCCCGCACTTCTCACAGCTGAACGTCCGCGTCTACGCGCGCCACCGAGAGGAGACCGCGGTCGTCTTCCTGGCGCTGCGGGTGACGGCCTTGGGCATGGGCGGCGCGCTCCTCGGCTTCCCGGTCCGTCCCGTGCGGGCGCGCGTGCGCGAGGGGATCGTGGCCGCACGAGGCTTCGGCGTCGACCTCCGCTACGAGCCGGGCGGCCCGGCGCCGGCGAGCGAGCTCGGTTCCCACAAGCTCGGCGTGTACGAGGCCGCCGGCCTCCGCGGCTTCAGGGTCAGCCGCGGTGAGACGAGCTGGCGGCAAGCCCAGGCGGTCGGGCCCGTGCGCGCGGAGCCGCTGCTCGCCGTCGGCTTCGAGCTCGACGCTCCGCCCGAGATCCGCTACGCGGCCGCCGCGTCCTTCGAGGCCGAGCTGCCACCCAGATCCCTCTAGGAGGGTTTGGCGAATTCAGTCTGTGCCACCGGGCCGCGCTGCTCGCCCCGAAGACTGCGTCCTCAGTCGCGCCCGTAGCCTCCGGCTACGAAAGCTCCCTGCTCCGTGTTTCGGAACGACCATCGCACGCCGACGACGAGCGGCATTCCCCCAAACCCTCCTAGAGCCCGGGCGGGCGGGTCGGGCCTTCTTCGCCCGTCCGTGCGCGGAGCCAGGCCTCGACGCTCTCGTGCGGCTCGACCGTCGTCGTCTCCTCGCTGACGCGCACCGAGTAGACGTGCCCCTCGGCGCAGCGGTAGAGCTGCTCTTCGAACGGCCGCTTCCACCAGAGGAAGCCGACGGCACCGACGAACGGGGCGCCGACCGTCGTGACCGGGCGCGCGCCGCAGCCTGGACAGGAGGTGCGGGCCGTTTCCACGGACCAGGCGTACGATACGCCGGGATGGCGATCAGCGAGACAACGGGGCTAGAAGCCCACGGTCTCGAGCCGCGCGGGTCGGTCTTCTGGAATCCGACCGCCCCCCAGTGCTACACGCACGCCCTGGCGCGGGAGGATGCGCGGCTGGCAGAGGGCGGGCCGCTCGTGGTCGACACCGGCCCCCACACGGGCCGGTCGCCCCAGGATCGCTACGTCGTCCGCGAGCCAGGCTCGGAGGAGCGAATCGCCTGGGGCGACATCAACCGCCCGATCTCCGAGGAGACCTTCCTGAGCCTGCGCGAGCGCCTTGTCGCCCGGCTCGACCAGGGCGACGTCTACGTCGTCGACGCCTTCGCCGGAGCGGACCCGGCGCACCGGCTGGCAGTCCGGGTCGTGACGGACTCGCCGTGGCACGCGCTCTTCGCCCGAACGCTCTTCATCGACCCGTCCAAGCAGGAGCTCGCCGACCACCGGCCGCAGGCGCTCGTCCTCCACGCTCCCTCCGTCGAGTCCGACCCGGCCGAGGACGGGACGAGGAGCGAGACATTCATCCTCGTGCACCCGACGCGCGGCGAGGTGCTGATCGGAGGGACGCTCTACGCGGGCGAGATCAAGAAGTCGATCTTCGGGCTCATGAACGACCGCCTCCCCCTCGAGGGCGTCTTCCCCATGCACTGCTCGGCGAACGTCGACGACGACGGCCGCGTGGCCGTCTTCTTCGGGCTCTCGGGCACGGGCAAGACGACGCTCTCCGCAGACCCCGAGCGTCGCCTGATCGGAGACGACGAGCACGGCTGGGGCGAGGCCGGCGTCTTCAACTTCGAAGGCGGCTGCTACGCAAAGGTGATCCGGCTCTCGCCCAAGGCGGAGCCGGAGATCTTCCGCACGACGCGAACGTTCGGGACCGTCCTCGAGAACGTGGCCGTGGACGAGCGCGGTGTCCTCGACCTCGACGACGACTCGAAGACGGAGAACACGCGTGCCGCCTACAAGCTCGAGCAGATCCGAAACGCGCTCCCGGCCAAGCGCGCCGGCCATCCGAGCGTCGTCGTCTTCCTGACGGCGGACGCGTTCGGCATCCTGCCTCCGATCTCCCGGCTCACGCGCGACCAGGCGCTTTTCTACTTCCTCTCGGGCTTCACGGCGAAGCTCGCCGGCACGGAGATCGGGGTGCAGGAGCCGCAGCCGACCTTCTCGGCCTGCTTCGGCGCGCCGTTCCTGCCGCAGGACCCGGCCGTGTACGCCCGCATGCTCGGCGAGAAGCTGGACGCCCACCCGAACGTCAACGTCTGGCTCGTGAACACCGGCTGGACGGGCGGGCCGTACGGCGAGGGCGAGCGGATGCCGATCGCGGCGACCCGCGGGCTCCTGCGCGCCGCCCTCGAGGACGACCTCGAGAACGTCGAGTATCGCGTCGACCCCACGTTCGGGTTCGAGGTACCGGTGCGGGTGCCCGGGGTTCAGTCGCGCCTCCTCGACCCGCGCTCGACGTGGCGCGACCCGGAGGCGTACGACCGCAAGGCGCGAGAGCTTGCGGGGATGTTCCGCGAGAACTTCGAGCGCTTCTCGGACGCCGACGAAGCGGTCCGCCGGGCGGGCCCCCGGCTCTGACGCGTTCTCCGAGCCGTTTCGTATAGCTTCCCTGGCGGTGGAAGCGAAGCACGACGTCCTCATCGTCGGCGCCGGCTGCGCCGGTATGCGCGCCGCCATCGAGGCATTCGACGCGGGCGCGGACGTGGCCGTCATCTCCAAGATCCATCCCACCCGGAGCCACTCCGGCGCGGCCGAGGGCGGCATCAACGCCGCGCTCGGGAATGCGTCCGAGGACGACCCCGAGAAGCACGCCTTCGACACGGTCAAGGGCTCCGACTACCTGGGCGACCAGGACGCGATCCAGGCTCTCTGCGACGACGCCCCGGGCGACGTCTACCAGCTCGAGCACTGGGGCGCGGTCTTCTCGCGCACCGAGGACGGGCGGATCGCTCAGCGCCCGTTCGGGGCCGCCGGCGAGCCGCGAACGGCCTACGCGGCCGACATCACCGGCCATGTCCTCGTCCACGTGCTCTACGAGCAGATGATGAAGCGGGACGTCAGGACGTACGAGGAGTGGTTCGCCTGGAAGCTCGTCGAGGACGAAGGGCGCTGCCAGGGCGTCATCTGCTGGGACCTCCTGAACGGCGGGCTCAAGCTCGTCGGCGCGAAGACGGTGATCCTCTGCACCGGCGGCGCGGGACGGCTCTACACGGGCACGACCAACGCCTACTCCTGCACCGGGGACGGGATGACGATGGCGCTCCGCCTGGGCGTGCCTCTGAAGGACATGGAGATGATGCAGTTCCACCCGACGACGCTGTCCCCGTCGGGCGTGCTCATCACCGAGGGTTGCCGCGGCGAGGGTGCCTACCTCCTCAACTCCGAGGGCGAGCGCTTCCTCAAGAACTACGCGCCGAATGCGATGGAGCTGGCGAGCCGCGACGTCATCTCGCGCGCGGAGCAGATCGAGATCGACGAAGGCCGCGGCGTCGACGGCAACGTCCTCCTCGACCTGCGCCACCTGGGCGCGGACAAGATCATCGAGCGGCTGCACGGCACGCGCGAGCTCTCGATGGTCTTCGCCGGTGTCGACCCGATCCACGAGCCGATCCCCGTCCGCCCGGGCTCGCACTACCACATGGGCGGCGTCGACACGGACCTCGCCGGCGAGACCGCGCTCGCGGGGCTGTACGCCGCCGGCGAGTGCGCCTGCGTCTCGGTGCACGGAGCCAATCGGCTGGGCGGGAACGCGCTCATGGAGACGATCACCTTCGGCCGCCGCGCCGGCCGCGCGTCCGCGGACTGGGCGCGGGACAACACCGTGGTGGCGCCGCCCGAGTCCGCCCTCGCCGACGCCGAGCGGGAGCTGAAGACGCTGCTCGAACGCACCGACGGCGAGCGCCCGCACGCGATCCGCGACGAGATGGCCTCGACGATGCACGAGAACTTCGGCGTGTTCCGGCGCGAGGAGCAGATGCGCCTCCAGGGCGAGATCATCGGCGGTCTGCGCGAGCGCTTCGAGCGCGTCGTCGTCGAGGACAAGGGCGACGTCTTCAACAGCGACCTGACGCAGGCGCTCGAACTCGGTTTCCTGCTCGAGCTGGCCGCGTGCATGGTCGAGACCGGGATCGCGCGCAAGGAGAGCCGCGGCGCGCACGCGCGCCCGTACGACTATCCCGACCGCGACGACGTCAACTTCATGCAGCACACGCTGGTGACGTGGGCGAACGGCGGGCCGCGCCTGGCGTGGGCGCCCGTACGGGTGACGAAGTGGGAACCACAGGAGCGGAAGTACTAGTCGATGCGGCAGCGGGGGCTCGTGATCGTTCTGCTGGCGGCGCTCGCGCTCGTGGCGACGGCCTGCTCGGGCGACGACGAGTCGCCGCCCGCCGCAGCGACCGGGGAGACCTCTCCCGGCGCGACGTCGACGGAGTCGGCGCCCCCGGCCTCGACGGGCGCGGTCGAGCAACCTCCGGATACGTCGACGGCCCCGCCCGGCGGCCCGACCGCGGACCCGGCGCTGATCGCGGACGCCGCCGGCAGGACTGTCGCCGCGGAGAGCGCGAAGATCGCCACCACCGTGCGCGTCGTCCGCCCGGGCGTCGGCCAGGATCGGTTTCGAGGCGTCGGGGCGTTCGACTTCGCCGGCGGGAAGGGTGAGATGACCCTCGAGCTCGTCGAGGGCGAGGGCGCGCCCGGCGCGAAGACGAAGGCGGTCTTCGCCGACTCCGCCGTCTACTACCAGCTTCCGCCCGGCACGCTCGGCGGGGGCGCCCGCTGGGTTCGGCTCGATCTGGAGAACATCGGCGCCACTTCCGGGGTCGACCTGGGGCCGATCGTCCAGGGAAGTCAGGCCGACCCCTCCCAGTACCTGCTGTGGCTGCGTGCTCTCGGCCCGGGCGTGACCAAGATCGGCGAGGAGGACGTGCGGGGCGTGCCCACCTCGCGCTACCGCGCGGCCGTCGACCTGAACCAGCTCGAGCACCAGGCCCCACCCGGCAAGGAGGCGGAGTGGGCCGCATACGTCCAGACGCTGCGTGACCGGATCGGCCTCGAGTTCATCCCGGTCGAGGTCTGGGTCGACGACGACGGGCTCATCCGGCGGCTCTACCACGAGTACGGTTTCGCGGCGGATGGCCTCAGGTCGACGGTGACCACCGAGCTCTTCGACTTCGGGGTCGACGTGAACGCGCAGGCGCCGCCGCCCGCGCAGGTGACCGCCATCGATGATTTGATCAGGCCGTAGCGGAAGGAGCCAGGTGGACGTCGCGCTGAAGATCTGGAGGTTCGACCCCGAGTCGGGCGAGCGCGTGCTCCGCGACTACGAGGTGGAGGCGCCCGAGTGGGCCTGCCTGCTCGACGTCCTCGACATCGTCAAGGACCAGGTCGACGGCTCGCTGGCGTACCGGAAGAGCTGCCGGATGATGATCTGCGGCTCCTGCGGAATGCGCATGGACGGGCGCGCCGTGCTGGCCTGCAAGGAGCGCATGAAGCCGATCGTCGACCGCGGGCATGTCCCCGTGATCTCGGCGATGGGGAACATGCCGGTCCTCAAGGACCTCGTCGTCGACATGACGCCGTTCTGGACGAAGGTCAAGAACATGAAGCCGTGGGTCGAGACGGGCTACCAGGACGTGCCCGAGCGGGAGTTCCTCGTCTCGCCGGAGGAGATGGCGCCGATTCAGAAGGAAGCGCTCTGCATCATGTGCGGCTGCTGCGTCTCCGAGTGCAACTCGATGGAGTCCGACCCCGAGTTCTTCGGCCCCGCGGCCCTCGCCAAGGGCTTCCGCTTCGTCGGCGACCCGCGCGACCAGTCCGCGGTCGAGCGGCTCGAGCACTACAACGACGAGCACGGAATCTGGGACTGCACCCGCTGCTACTTCTGCAACGAGCGCTGTCCGAAGGGGGTCGATCCGCGCGACGCGATCGCCAAGCTCGGCGCCGAGTCGATCCGGCTGAACATCGACCAGGACATGGGCGCGAAGCACGCGCTCTGGTTCGTCCACTCGGCGAAGTCGACCGGCTGGCTCCGCGAGACCGAGCTCGTGCCGAAGACCCAGGGCATCATCGGGGCGCTCAAGGAGACCAAGTTCGCGGTCAACCTCTTCAAGAAGGGGAAGGTGCCGTTGATCCCGCACGTGGCCGAGGGCGTTCAGGAGGCGCGGGCGCTCTTCGAGGTCGTGAAGGCCCAGGGCCGCGACGGCGCGGCCGGCATCGTCCAGGGGGAGCGCGCCCTCGCCCGGCTCGAGCACGGCGGCGAGATCCCTCCGGAGGCGGCGGAGTGAAGGTCGCCTACTACAAGGGCTGCCTCGCCTCGCTCTCCGCGAAGGAGCTCGACATCTCCACGCAGGCGCTCGTCCCCAAGCTCGGGATCGAGCTGGAGGAGCTGAAGGCGGTGACCTGCTGCGGCGCCGGCGACATCCACGAGGCCGAGCCGGACTACTACCTCCACCTGAACGCGCGCATCCTCGCCTACGCCGAGGCGACGGGCTGCGACACGCTGATGACGATCTGCAACGTCTGCACGCTCAACCTGCGCCAGGCGAACCACTCGCTCCAGAACGACGCGGCGCTCATGGCGCGGGTGAGCGAGAACCTGGAGAAGGTGGGCGCGCCGCCGTACTCCGGCGGCGTCGAGGTCAAGCACCTGCTCTGGATGATCAGCGAGGGCGACGGCTACGAGAAGCTCAAGGGCATCGCGCACAAGGGCCTCAAGGGCCTGAAGGTGGCGCCGTTCTACGGCTGCCAGATCCTGCGGCCGTCCAAGCTCCTCGGCGTCGACGACCCCGACCGCCCGCACACGCTCGAGGCGATCATCGAGGCCTGCGGCGGCGTGGCGATCGACTACCCGGCGAAGATCAAGTGCTGCGGCTTCCCGATCATCCAGGCGCGCGAGGAGACCGCCCTCGGCGAGCTCGTCCAGCCGATCCGCCAGTCGATCGAGGCCGGCGCCGACGCGATGGTGACGCCGTGCCCGCTCTGCCACCTCTCACTGGACGCCTGGCAGTCGAAGCTCGAGGCCCAGACCGGCGAGACCTTCCAGATGCCGATCCTGCACCTCTCCCAGCTCGTCGGCGTGGCCGCCGGCCTGGAGGACTCGGAGCTGAAGTTCAAGCGCCACGTCGTCTCCGTCGAGCCGGTCCTGGAGAAGCTGCAGGCGCCGTAGCGTGGCCAGGCGTTTCCTGACGTTCGCGATTCTGGCCGCCGGAGCCGCCGCCGTCCTGGCCTCCCGGCGCCGAGGAGCGGTCGATCACACCTCCCAGAACGGCGGCTCGCGCCGGCAGGCCGCACAGCTCCGGCGCGAGCTCGAGCGGCAGTAGTGCTCTGGCTCCTTGGGGCCGTCGCCGTCGTCGCGGCGGCCGGGCTCGCCTGGGCGCTCTTCGAGGCGCAGTGGGTCGAGTACCTGGAGCGCGACGCGCCCGTGCCGGGTCTCCCGCCGGAGCTCGACGGCTTCCGCATCCTCCACATCTCGGACTTCCACCTCGGCACCGTCTCGCTGAACGGCCGGTCACTCCGGAAGGCCGTGGACTGGGCGGCGCCGCAGGAGCTCGACCTCGTCGCCGTCACGGGCGACCTCGTCAGCCGGCAGCGCGGCGTTTCGACGCTGGCGCGCGAGCTCGGCAGGCTCCACCCGCGTCACGGGACGTACGCGGTGCTCGGGAACCACGACGTCGCCTCGACCCGGGATCCCTTCAGCCGTCCGGCCGACCTCAGCCAGGTAGAGGCTGCGGTCCTCCTCGAGCACGAGTCCGTGGTCGTCGAGCACGCAGGCCTCCGCGTGCAAGTGGCCGGCGGCGACCCGCGCCGGCACCGCAAGCCGCACGGGCACCTGGCCGCTCCCGACGCGGACCTTCGTATCCTGCTCGTGCACTTCCCGGACGAGGTGCAGACGCTCACGCCGGGCGCGTTTCAGCTCATCCTCGCCGGCCACCTGCACGCCGGCCAGATCTGCATCCCGACCCCGGGCGGCAAGGTGCGACTCGAGCACCTGCGAGCGCCGTACTGGGAGGGTGTCTTCGAGCTGCCGCAAGGAACGCTCCACGTCTCCCGCGGCCTCGGCACGAGCTTCGTCCCCTTCCGTCTCCTGGCTCGGCCCGAAGCGACGATCCTCACGCTGAGACCGGCGGAGTAGACTCGGCTCGGGAATGGCCTACCGCCTCTCGCCGGTGACGCGGGCGTCGCTCGAGGACGCCCCCGGCGTCTGCGTGGGCTGCGTGTTCTGGCAGTCCCGCGGGGGCAGGCCGACGGCGAAAGACCGCTGGGCCGAGCGGGTGGAAGAAGACTGGGGCGCCTGGGGCACCCTCTACCACGCCGAGGGCGAGCGCCTCGTCGGCTTCGTCCAGTACGGGCCGTCGGGCCAGTTCCCGCGCGGGAGCGAGCTCCCGGCGGGCCCGCCTTCGGCCGACGCGGTGCTCGTCACCTGCGCCTACCTGGTCGACCTTTCGTCGCCCTGGGTGCTGCAGAGCCTCTTCCTCGCGGCGATCGGTGAGGCTCGCGACCGCGGCGTGAAGGCGATCGAGACGTTCGGCTACCGCTATCCGGAGGGCGAGACGAGCTACGAGCGCGTGCTCGTCCACCGCACGGTGTTCCCGGCGGACTTCCTGGCCGACTTCGGCTTCTACCCGGTCCGGTGGGAAGGCGATGTCTGCCTCGCGCGCCTCGAGCTCGCCGGTCTCGTGCCGGTCGAGGACGGCCCCAGCGCCCGCGCCTGGCGCAAGGTCAAGGAGGCGTTCACGCCGGCGCCGGTGCCGCAGCGGCCGTAGACAAGGCGCAATCGGCCGTCTTGCACGTGGCGTCGCGCGGCTCGACGATTACTCGGTGTGGTTCCGTCGGCCTGCCGCCGAGCCTCCGTTCGACGCCGAGGACGTCAGATCTATCATGTGGTTGCTGGCCGACATTCGAACCGAGCTCATTGCGATCCACCTTCTCCTGGAGGACGACGACGGTGGCGAAGAGAACTCCTGAAGAACAAGCCGCGTTCGACGAGCGAACGCGGTTGATCTGGGAGCACATCGCCAAGCTCGACCGCAAGATCGCAGCGCAGAAGGACGCGCAGGAGCGCCATCGTCAGCGGCTCCGCCGTCTGTCGTTCGGCCTCCTCGGCCGCTAGTCCACGACGGTGAAGAGCGTGAGCTGCATGCCGTCCGGCGCGCGCACGCGCGCGTTCAGGTCGCCCCAGGGCGTCTCCGTCGCCGGGGCCACCAGCTCGGCGCCGGCCCGCGCAAGCTCCGCCGCCGTCCGCGCCGAGTCCTCGACCTCCAGCGCGAGGCGAACGGGCCCGGCGACCCGCCTCCCGACCTCGACGCGGTCGATCAGCTCGGCCTGATCCTCCGAGAGGAGCTCCAGCGTGGCCCGGCCGGCTTCCAGGATCGTGCCGCTCCCCTCCGGCTCGTCCCAGGACATCCGCACCGGCAGGCCGAGCGTGTCGCGGTAGAACGCGACCGCCTGCTCGTAGTCGTCGAGCGTCAGAGCGACGCGCAGCTCCCGCACCGGGTTCGGGCCGACGGTCTCGGCGGCGGCGAAGCGCTCGAACGGCTCGGCCGCGCCGGGCGTGGCCACGTGCTCGACCGGGAGCGGCCCGGCGGTGCGCAGGAGCTCCTGCATCTCGGCGGCGACGCCTCCGAGCTCGAACCCGGCGGCCGCAGCGATCTCCTTCGGTGCCGCGTAGACGATCCGCTCGACGCCGACGAGCCCCGCCGCCGCCTGGCACAGCGGACACGGCTCGCAGCTCGAGACCAGCGTGGCACCCGTGAGGTCGGCGCCTCGTGCGTTGCGGATCGCCGCGACCTCGGCGTGCGCGGTCGGGTCGCAGTCCCTGAGGGACGTGTTGACGCCGGTCGCGAGCACCTCGCCGTCGCGCTCGAGGAGCGCCCCGAAGGGGCCCTGGCCCGCTTCGGCGTTCTCCCGTGCCAGGCGGACGGCCTCCTCCAGCAGCTCGCCGGTCGTGCGCGCCACGGCGGACAAGGTACCCTACGACGAGGCGACCCCAGGGAGGTAGGCCATGGTGCCGACGACACGGGAGCGGACGGACGAGCTGCAGGCGCTGGAGGAGCTCTGGGCGGCGCCGGCGCTCGGGGAGCGCGTCGAGCGGCGCGCGTGGCCTTCGCGGGTTCCACGGGTTCCCGGAGCCCTGGTCGCGGGTGCCTGGCTCGCCTTCTACTTCTTCGTCCTGCCCTTCACGCCCGACCCAGAGCCGGGCATGTCCAACCCGGTCTGGGGCACGGCGCTCGTCTGGACGATGCTCGGCATCGTCCTCGCAGCGGCCGCGCTCGGCCCGCTGTTCGCGAGGGTGGGTTTCGGCCTCGCGGTGGCCGGAGGGGTGCTGCTGAGCGCGATCGCGGTCGCATGCACCGCGACCGACCACCACATGGGCAACTGGTGGCTGGGCGAGCTGGCGGCGGCCGCCGTGCTCACCGGCCTCGCCGCGGTCGGCCTGGCCCAGCGGCTACGGCGCTAGCCAGCGTCTACGCCGCTAACAGGCGGCGTTCGAGCAGGAGCTCCGCGATCTGGACGGCGTTCAGGGCCGCGCCCTTGCGCAGGTTGTCGTTCACGATCCAGAGCGCCAGGCCCTCGCCGGCCGTGTCGCGGCGGATCCTCCCGACCAGCACCCGGTCCCGCCCGGCCGCGTCCGCAGGGGTCGGCAGGTCGGCCAGCTCCACCTGAGCGGAGGCGGCCAGCGCCTCACGGGCCTCGTCCGGCGAGAGCGGCGACTCCGTCTCGAGCCACACGGCCTGCGCGTGCCCGACGAGCACCGGCACGCGCACGCAGGTGGCGTGCAGCGGCAGGTCGGGCAGCCCGAGGATCTTGCGCGTCTCCGCGCGGAGCTTCCACTCCTCGGAGAACTCCTCGCCCTCGAGCTCCCAGTCCATGCCGAGGTTGCCCTCCGCCGGGCCGATGCTCCGCAGCTTCTCGATGCCGGCATCGCCGGCGCCCGAGGCCGACTGGTACGTGGCCAGCCGCACCCGCGCCAGGCCGGCGGCCTCGCGCAGCGGCTGGAGGACGCAGGCGAGCTGCATGGCCGAGCAGTTGGGGTTGGCGACGATCTCGTCGCCGTTCAGGACGCTGTCGTTGACGCCGGCGACCACGAGCGGGATCCCCTCCGTGAGCCGGTAGGCGTCCGACTTGTCGATGGCGACGGCGCCCCCCTTGACGGCATGCGGGACGAGCTCCCGGCTCGCCTCGGTGCCGACGGAGAAGAAGACGAGGTCGAGGTCGCCGGCGGCGAGCGCCTCCGGCGTCGCCTCCTCGACGAGCAGCTCGCCGTCGCCGAAAGCGACGCGGCGGCCGGCCGAGCGGGACGAGGCGAAGCCCCGCACGTTCTCGATGCCGCGCTCCGCCAGGAGCTGGAGCGTGACCGTTCCCACCGCGCCGGTCGCGCCGACGACCCCGATGCGGACGTCACTCATGGTGGTGCCTCTCCGCCTGCGGCGAGCCGAGGTCGAAGACCTCGTGGAGCGCGCGCACGGTCGGCTCGACCGACTCGTGCGGCACGTAGAAGGCGATCTTGATCGGCGAGGTGGCGATGAAGCGCGGCTCGACCCCGAGCTCGCGCAGCGTGGCGAACGTGCGCGCGGCGACGCCGGGGTGGCTCTTCATCCCGGCCCCGACCACGCTGACCTTGCCGAGGCCTTCCTGCTCGGAGAAGTCGGCGCCCAGCGCGCCCAGCGCCTGCTCGGCGTGCGGCCGGTCCTCGACCGGCGCGGAGAAGACGATGCGCGAGTCCATCTGGATGATCGTGTCCACGTTCACCTCGGCGGCCGCGAGCGCTTCGAAGAGGTCGGCGGGGCGGACGCCCTCCACCTCGTACACCGCCTCCTCGACCGTGTGCGTCACGCCCGAGATCAACGCCTTCTCCAGCATCCGCGCGTCCTCCTCCCTGATCCAGGTTCCCGTCTCCTCGGTGAACGTCGAGCGGACGTGCACCATGACGCCGTGGTTCCGGGCGAACTCGACCGAGCGTAGCTGAAGGACCTTCGCGCCCGAGGCCGCCATCTCGAGCATCTCCTCGTAGCTGACGGCATGGAGCTTCTGCGCGGTCGGCACGAGCCGCGGGTCGGCCGTGAAGACCCCGTCGACGTCCGTGTAGATCTCGCACGCGTCGGCGCCGAGAGCCGCCGCCAGGGCGACCGCGGTCGTGTCCGATCCGCCGCGGCCGAGCGTGGTGACGTCGTACGCGGTCGAAACGCCCTGGAAGCCGGCGACGAGGACGATCCGCTCGTCGTCGAGCTCCCGGTGGATGCGGTGCGCCTTCACCTCGACGATCTTCGCCTTCCCGTGGACGGTGTCGGTGACGATCCCGGCCTGCGAGCCCGTCAGCGAGATCGCCTCCGTGCCGAGGTCGGAGACGGCCATGGCCACGAGGGCGCACGAGATGCGCTCCCCGACGGAGATGAGCATGTCCAGCTCGCGCGGCTTCGGCCGCGGCGAGACCTGGTGGGCGAGCTCGAGCAGCTCGTCGGTGTGGTAGCCCATCGCCGAGATCACGGCGACGACCCGCGTGCCGGCGCGCTTGGTGGCGACGAGGCGCTCGGCGACCCGCCGGATCTTCTCCGGGTCGGCGACCGAGGTCCCCCCGAACTTCATCACCACGGTGCTCGCCCCGATCCGGGTCTCGGACGACTCGAGCTCGGGCAGGGTCTCGTACGCGGTCTCGGCCATCATTCGATTGTACGGACGGGAACCCCGGAGCTCAGGCGGCCGCAGCGATCAGCTCGTCGAGAGCCGGGTTGTCGACCTGTGCCGCCAGCGAGCGTGCGGCCTCGAGGGCCCCGGGCTCGCCCAGCCGCGCCCGGTGGACGGTCGCACGCACGAGGAGGTCGTGCAGGCCGCGGCTCGCTGCGATCGCCTCGAGCTCTCCGACCCAGCGCTTCGCCGATGCGTCGCCGTGCTCGACGGCCGTCTCGCAGAGCGCGTCCAGCCCGTAGGCCTCGATCCAGAGGTAGGTGTCGGGCAGGCGCCGGCAGAGCCGGGGCGCCTCGACCAGGAGCTCCAACCCTCGCTCGACGTCCCCTCGCTCGACGGCGACCAGCCCTCGCCCGCGCGTGGCGATGCTCTCCCAGCAGGGATCACCGATCTCGCAGCCGAGCGCGTACGCATGCTCGAACGCTTCCGCCGCCGCGTCCACGTGGCCATGCCTGAGCTCGATCTCCGCACGGAGCGACTCCGGCAAGGAGCGGAACGAGTGCAGGCCCCTGGCGTCGACCAGCTCCAGCGCCCGATCGAGGAGGATCGCCGCCTCGTCGAGCTCTTCTCGGAGCACGTGGAGCTTGGCGTGCATCGTCAAGGCGAAGCAGAGCGCCTCCGGGCTCCGGAGGCCCTCACTCCGGGTCGTCGCCGAGAGTAGGAGCCGGGTGGCATTGGCGTAGTCACCCACGTCGCTCCGACAGGTTCCGAGGATGACCTCGATCCAGGCGAGCTCCTCCTGGTCGCCGTCCGCGAGCTCCGCCGCGCGGGCGAGTGTTGCCTCCGCGCGGTCGTAGTGGCCGCGGAGGAACTGGATCCACGCGGCCTCCCGCAAGCCCGTGGCGGCCAACAGGCGCTCACCGATGCGCTCGGCGAGGAGGCTGCCCTCGTGAAGCGCCTCCGCGCCCTCCTCGTCGGTGCCGCGGGCCGAGTGGACGAGCGCCCGGCCGAGCCCGACGAGCGCCCTGGCGAGGAGCACGGGATCGTCCTCCCGGCGGGCCGAGGCAACCGCTCCGCGCAGGCGGGCGACGCCCGCCTCGGGAGCGCCGGCCTCCACCGCGGCCATGCCGGTCTCGATGAGGACGTTGATCGCCGAAGGCCCGGAGACGCGCGTGCCCACTGAGGCGAGGGGCTCCGCCGCCGCCGAGGCGAGCGCCGAACTCGGCTCGATCCCCAGCTCCCGACGAAAGAGCTCCGTGCAGGTAGTCACCTGGCGCTCCGCAGCGTCGGCGTCGCCCACCGCACGCAGGCAGCGCACGAGGAGCACGTGCGCGTTCTCGTCGTACGCATTCAGGCGCACGAGATGGGCGGCGTGGCTCCGCGCGGTGTCGGCGTCGCCGCGCGCCAGCAGGGCGAGCGCCGCCTCGTGGAGCACGGCGGCCGTCGTCCCGGCGACGTGACGGCGCTCGTTCTCGAGCCAGTTCTCGAAGCTCGGGCTCGACCGGAACGCCATGCCGTCGAGAAGCTCGTGCCCGAGGCCGGGCAGCGCGGCCGCCTCCACCCAGGAGCCCGTGCGCAGGATCTCGACGTCGACGAACGTCGTCGGCCCGAGCGCGAGCCGCACAGGATTGCCGCCGACCTCGGCGTGAGGGCCGAGTTGGCGACGGAGCGCCGAGAGCGCCGAGCGGAGGGCGCCGAGCGGGTCGTCGGCCTCCGGGAAGAGCAAGCCCGAGAGGCGTTCGCGGGACGAGGGGACCTCGGTACGCACGAGGTACGTGAGCAGGCCCCAGTGCTTGCGCCCCGCCGGCGCCTCGACCTGGACTCCGCCTCGCTGGACGGTCGGCGTGCCTAGTAGGTGAATTCTGAGGTCCACGCCAACTTCCACGGCCGGATTCCTCACACGTTCCGTCACACGCCCCATTGCAAGCCTCCGGATCGTCCAGTTGATCACAAGGAGCTGGGCGAGACAACTAGACGGAGGTAGCAGAGATGAGAAGGATGCTGCGGCATACCCGACTCGTGCCCGTTCTCGGTGTGGTGCTTCTGGCCGCGGTCGTCGCGGTCGGCGTGGCGGTCGCGACGCCGTCCTCGGGAGTCACCGCCGAGACCTACCGCGGTAACGTCCAGGGGCAGCTGAACCTGTTCACGAAGTTCAGCCCCGGTGTCACCGCGAGGATCAAGACGAAGGGCGCGTTCGAGATCGTCGTGCAGAAGATCGTGGCGGCGCCGGGCTCCACGTTCGGCTGGCACTACCACCCCGGCGAGAACGTGAACGTCGTCGCCCAGGGGACACTCAGCCTCTACCACGCCAAGAAGTGCACGCACGAGGTCAACTACCCCACCGGGAGCGGCTTCAGCACGTCTCCCGACGAGGTGCACCTCGCCCGCAACGAGGGGACGGACACGCTGATCATCTATGCGACCTACCTCGTCCCGAAGCAAACGCCGGCACTACCGCTTCGGATCGACCAGCCCTCTCCGGGGCCGGGCTGCCCGCTGTAGCACGACCCGCCTTGCAGGGCGCCGGGCTGTCCGGCGCCCTGCCGGCGTTCCTAGGGGAAGAGAGTCTCGTCCGTGGCGGCGTCCACCACCGCGATGGCGCCGGTGGGGCAGAAGGACGCCGCCTGGAGGACGCGCTCCCGCGGGGCCCCATCCGGGTCGACAACCTCGGACTGTCGGTTCTCGTTGTGCCGGAAGACCTCGGGCGCGAGGAACACGCACTGGCCGTTGCCCATGCAGAGGTCGTGGTCGACGGTGATGCGCAGCTCCCGGGGCATCAGACCCTCCTAGTCCCAGGCCACCGGCAGAGAGGTCAGGGAGCGGAACTGGATGCTTGGTGCGTACTCGAGCTCCTCGGACTCGAGCCGGAGCGTCCCGAAGCGCTCGGCCAGGGCCCGGAAGACCTCCTGGCCCTCGATGCGGGCGAGGGATGCACCGAGGCAATAGTGGATGCCCGCGCCGAAGGACACGTGCGGGTTCGGCTTGCGCCCGACGTCGAAGCGGTCGGGCTCCGCGAAGGCGCGCGGATCGCGGTTGGCCGCGGCCATGATCCAGCGGATTCGGTCGCCCTGGCGGATCGTCTTCCCGTGGCGCTCGACGTCCTGCGCAGCGATGCGCTGGGTCGACTTCACGGGCGGGTCATAGCGGAGGCACTCCTCGGTGGCCGATCGCGCCGCGCCCGCTGGATCCACGCGGAGCAGCTCCCATTGGTCGGGATGCCGGATGAGCGCGAGCGTGCCGTTGCAGATCAGGTTCATCGTCGTTTCGTGGCCCGCGAACAGGAGCAGGGCCGTGTTCACGAGCACCTGATGGCGGGTGAAGACGCCCTCCTTCTCGGCCGCGGCCAGCACCGAGATGAAGTCGTCGCCGGGGGTCGCCGCGCGGCCGTCGACCTTGGGGGAGACGTACTCGATCATCCCCTCGATCCCCTCCATCAGGTGCCGCATCCGGTCGGGCTCGCCGCGGTTGATGTAGAGCAGGCGGTCGGCGAGGTGGCGCAGGTGTTCGCGGTCCTGCTCGGGCACGCCCATCATCTGCGTGATCACCCGCACCGGCAGCGGCGCGGCGAGAGCTTCGAGCACGTCCATGCGCCCCTGCGGCTCGACCTCGTCCAGGAGCTCGGCGACCGCGCGGCGGACGAACGGCCGCCAGGCCTCCATCGCCTGCGGCGTGAAGTACTCGTGCACCGCGGCCCGCATCGACTGGTGCGCCGGCCGGTCCTTCTCCACCAGCTGGTCGGCGCGGAACCGCTTGACCTCAGCGAAGAGCGGCTCGTCGGCGGGGTCGATCGGGGGCCGCGGCGGCCGCCGGTCGGTCTCGATCACCGCCGAGGAGAAGAGCTCGTGGTGTCGCACGAGCCAGACGAGGTCCTCGTAGCGCGTGACGATCCACATCTCCGCGCGAGGATTCCAGTGCACCGGATCGGTCTCGCGGAGGCGGCCGAAGTAGGCGTAGGGATCGGCGATGACCTCGGGGGCGAAGAGGTCTTCGGGGTCGGCCGCGGCGACGGTCTGGGAGCTCGCCATGGCCACATGCTACGCCCCGAAAAATGCCCCGTTAAATGTTGAACCGGCCGACCCGAAGGCCGCCCGGTTCAACGCGAGCACTCTATACAGACGGCACTTCTCAATGCAAGTGGGAGGTGAATCAGCGGAGCAGACGCGCCCGTTGCGGGGAATCTGTGAACGGAAGCGAGCGGCTACGCCGCCCCCTTCCTCCTTGTCTCAGCCTTTGCGGCTCCGCCGCCGCTGAGACTAGGCCTTTGCGGCTTCGCCGCCGCTGAGACGAATCACATCTCGCGCCGGCCGGCAAGCGCGCGTCCCAGCGTCACCTCGTCGGCGTACTCGAGGTCGCCGCCGACCGGGAGGCCGCTCGCCAGCCGCGTGACCCGCGTCTTGCCGCGGAGGCGGTCGGCGATGTAGCCCGCAGTGGCCTCGCCGGTCATGTTCGGGTTGGTGGCGAGCACGACCTCCTGCACGCCGTTTCGCTCCACGCGCGCGAGGAGCTCGTCGATCCGCAGGTGCTGCGGCTCGACGCCGTCGAGCGGGGAGAGCGCGCCGCCGAGCACCTGGTAGACGCCGCGGTACTCGTGCGTGCGCTCCATGGAGAGGACGTCGGCGGGCTGCTCCACGACGCAGACGAGCGTCCGGTCGCGCCGCGTGTCCAGGCAGATGACGCAGAGCTCCTCCTCGGTCAGGTTGCCGCACTCGCGGCAGAAGCCGATGCGCTCCTTCGCCTCGCGGATCGCCTCGGCAAGCGCCAGCGCCTCCTCCTCGGGCACCCGGAGCAGGTGGAAGGCAAGCCGCTGGGCCGTCCGGGTGCCGATCCCGGGCAGGCGCGAGAGCTGCGCGATCAGGTTCTCGACGACGGGGCTGAACACTCAGTGCCCCTTCAGGTGATGCTGTCTCGCTTCTGCGTCGCGAGCACCAAGCATGAGCCCGCACTCGTCCGCGGCCAAGGCTGGATGCCTTGGCAAGGGCGAGGTTGGGCTCAGGCGCCGTGTGATCGCGGGGCAGAAGCAGGCGTGTATTGCCTGGAGGGGCACTCAGCCCCGTAGTCTGCCTACAGGCCCGGCAGGCCTAGTCCCTTCAGGTCGCCTGCGACGCCGCCGAGCTTGGACTGCGCCAGGTCCTGTGCGTTCCTGAGCGCCTCGTTGACGCCGGCGAGGACGAGGTCCTCGAGCGTCTCCGGGTCGTCCGGGTCGATCGCGTCCTTGGCGATCTTCACGCTGACGATCTCGCCGGAGCCGTTCGCCGTCACCGTCACCATGCCGCCGCCGACCGAGGCCTCCACGCGCTCGTTGGCCAGCTCTTCCTGCGCCTTGAGCATGTCGGCCTGCATCTGCTGCACCTGCTGGAACATCTTGTTCATGTCCATCGACATCTAGTCGCCTTCCTTCCCGAGCTTGCGGGTGTCGAACGTCGTCTGCACGAGCGCGATGATCTCCTCCTCGGTGGCCGGCTCCTCGGCCTCGACGGGCTCGGCGGGGGCGCCTTCGCCGACCTCGAACGCGACGGCGAGGCGCCTGCCGGTCAGCTCGTGGAGGACGGCGGTGAGGACGCCCGCGTTCTTCGGCTCCTCCGCCAGGCCGCGGTGGAACGAGGCAGCGGGCGGAAACTCCAGCACGAGCCGGTCGCCGTCGAGGGCGACGGGCCGCGCCTCCGCCAGCACGGATCCGGTCGGGATCGACCGCTCGGAGACGGTGGGGAGGATGGACTGCTTCCAGGCAGCCTGGATCTCGCCCAGGTCGACGGGAGGGCCCTCGCTCGCCTCGGCCGGTGGCGCCGGCGCTGGGTCGGCCGGCTCGGCGGCGGTGGCTGCCGGAGGAGGCGGCGGCGCCGCGGGTCGCGGCGCCTCGCCGCGCAGCCGCGTCTCGAGCTGCTCCAGCCGGTAGGCGGTGGACTCGCGCGAGAGATCGGCGCCCGGCCGCGTCACCTTCACGAGCGCGAGCTCGAGCGGGAGCCGGGGGTCGCCGCCCTGGCGGACGTCGTCGACCGCGACGTGCAGGAGGTCGATCAGGCGCAGCACCTCGGCCTCCGCGAGCTGGTTCGCCTGGGAGCGCAGGCGGTCGCGCGTCTCCGGCGTCACCGGGAGCGAGTCCGGCACCTCGCCCATGTGCTGGACGAGGAGCAGGTGGCGCAGGTGCTCCAGCAGGTCGTTGACGAGCCGCGCGAGGTCCTGGCCCTGGTCGGCGAGCTCCTCGACGAAGGCGAGCAGACCGGCCGTGTCGCGATCGACGATGAGGTCGCAGAGGCGGAAGAGCGCCTCCTCGTCGACGGCCCCGAGGAGCTGGAGCACGGCCTGGACGCTCACCTCCCCGTCGGTGGCGGCTGTGAGCTGGTCGAGGGTCGAGACGGCGTCGCGGAAGCTCCCGCGCGCGCTCCTGGCGATCAGGGAGAGAGCCGCGTCGGGCGCCTCGATCTCCTCGCCGTCGGCCACCCGGCGCAGGAGCTTCGTCAGCTCTGCGAGCCGCGGCCGCGCGAAGAGGAAGGTCTGGCAGCGGGAGCGCACCGTCGGAAGCACCTTGTGCAGCTCGGTCGTGCAGAAGACGAAGACGAGGTGTGGCGGCGGCTCCTCGATCAGCTTGAGGAGCGCGTTCCAGGCGGCGTCGGTGAGCTGGTGGGCCTCGTCGAGGATGTAGACCTTGAAGCGGCCCTCGACCGGCTGGAGGACGACGTGCTCGCGGATCTCCCGGATGTCGTCGATCCCGCGCTGGCTCGCGGCGTCCATCTCGACCACGTCGAGGGAGGTGCCGTTGGCGATCGTCACGCACGAGTTGCAGGTCTTGTCCGGCGTCGCCGTCGGGCCCTGCTCGCAGTTGAGCGCCTTGGCGAGGATGCGCGCGAGCGACGTCTTGCCGGTGCCGCGCGGCCCGGCGAAGAGGTAGGCCTGGCGCACCTGGTCGTTGCCGATCGCGTTGCGCAGCGTCCGGACGACCGCCTCCTGCCCGACGACCTCGTCGAAGTCCTGAGGGCGGTATTTCCGGTAGAGGGCGGTCACCCGGGCCATCGTATCGGGCAAGCGCCCCGGGGGAAATGCCCGGCGCGCACCCCCCGTCGAAGACGCTCTCGGATCGGTGCCCACGACGCTCGCTCTTGCCAGGTCGACCCGCGGCACCCGGGAGAAACTGCTTAGCGCTGCTTCCTTCCGGACCTGACGCGGTTCGCAGGCTCCCGATGCGCGGAACCTGGCCGTCAACACTCGCGTGCGCGAGCCCGTGCCCCGATTGCTCACCCCTCGGGAGGGAGTTCAGCCCCGCTGGAGCGGATTGCGGGTTCAGGGAACCGCTAGCTCCCCGCCTAGCGCGACCGGGCGTCCCGATCGTAGCAGCGCGCCGGCCTCGCTCAGCTCTCCGGTTCCGGGTCGGGGCGAACGATCACCGTGTCGGCGACGACGATGACCTCGTCGGCCGGAAGGCCTGCGCGCGTGGCGTGCTCGCGCACCGCCTCCTCGTCCGTGGCCTGGTAGATGCAGACCGTGCCGACGCCGCTGCTCTCCTCCGCCAGGACGTAGCTGCGGATCCACCTGATTCGATCCGACATCTCGTCGTTCCCGACCGCGAGCGAACGGGCCGCTGCTTCCTGCAGCTCCTCGGGGGTCCGCCAGCCGTCGCGCCGCAGGATCACATACGTGTTCATCTCGTCTCCTGTTTCGATTGCCGTGAGCATAAGTCGGCGGCCGCGGCGTTGCTATCCTCGCCCCCTGCGGGGCGCATAGCTCAGCGGGAGAGCGCCCGCTTCACACGCGGGAGGTCGCTGGTTCGATCCCAGCTGCGCCCACTACTTGAAGAAAATTCCCTGCTTAGAGGGCCATGTCTTGATCATGAGCAGCGCTCCGCTCCTCGTCCCGTGCGGGACTGGGATACTGCCATCGCGTCGTCGCCGGTCGTGCAGCGTGACCGATGAGTTTCGGCCAGCGCGGCGGTCAAGTAGGTATCGGGCAAGTGGAGGCTCCACAAGCCCAAGTGATCAGGCGCCGCTGATAGCAGGGCCGTACCACCCGCCAGAAGGAGCGACAAGTGATGCAGTTCTTCTTGACCGTGCCCCACGACTCGGCGGAGGAGCCGACCATGGCTTCGATGGACCTGGCCGAACTAGAGGCCGCGCTGGCCGCCGTGGAGGAGTTCAACAACGATCTACGCAAGTCCGTGGCGTTTCGCTTCGCCGGGGGCCTGCACCCGCCTTCGTCGGCCAAGACCGTCGACGCCACCAGCGGCGAGCTCGTGGTGGTCGACGGACCGTTCGTTGAGGCGCCGGAGTACGTCGGCGGCTTCTGGGTGATCGAGGTCGCAGACCAAGATGCCGCGGTCCGGTGGGCGACGGAGGCTTCGAAGGCACTGGGTGGCCGTATCGAGGTGCGCGCCTTTCAGGACCCGCAGGACGCCTGATCGAACGCAGATCGCCGGCAGCCCTGTCCGGCGGCCGTAAAGCTTGCCGTGTCAGTCATTCTCGGCGGCCTTGCGGCCAACTCCGCCCGCCAGTCGGCTCGGCACCGCCAGCGGGAGGAACAAGACCGGCAGCTTCAGCTGGAGCTGACCGCGTTTGGCCCCTTCATCGAACCTCTACAGCCTGAGCAGCGCGAGGAAGAACGGGTCATCATGACCCGCAAGACGTTCGGCAAGTGAACTGCGCGCGAACAGGCGGACGAAGAACCCGGCCCGACTGCACTGAGTTTGCTGCTTCGTCGGCGCCAGAAGGAGCTCGACACTCAAGAGTGATGGCAAGTCGCCACGGGCACCGAAGTCGATGGTGGCCTCGTGGACGTTCACTTGCGTGAGTTCCCAGGTTCGCTGAATGACGGCTGCGCAAAGGTTGTGAGCGGATCGCGGAGTGTTGACCGAGTGGCTTGAACGGCGGCTTGGGCAGTTCTTGGAACCCGCCCATCGACCGAGGAGAGGGACTGCCTAGAGGGCCGTTGGTGACGTGCCCGCGAGCCCGGAGACGCGCAGCCGCCATTGAATCTCAGCCTCAGAGCCTGGCGGAAAGTCGACGGCCATCTCGTTCGGCCCATCCCGCCAGGTGAGGCGGTTCAGAGTCCGGGCGAGGACGTAGCCGATCGCCAGCCCAGCAAGGATGAACCCGAACGCGTTAGGGACAATCCGCACCGGCGGTGAGTCTATGCCGTTCGAGCCTGAGTTGGTGGCCGGGGCGCGGCACCGCAAGGCGACCCTAGGACTACCCTGACCCACGCCCCGGCAGCGTCGGGCTACGACGCGGCGGCGCGGCTGCCCAGATGGCCGAAACGGCCGCGGCCGCGCTGGCCTAGCTCGTTGATCGGCGTGGGCTGGAGACTATGAGCCGATCCGCTCGGCACCCGGTGGCATCAACGGCGGCGGCGACGAGCCCAGTGGCCCGTCGTCGGCCGGCAGCTCGACCTCGCGGCACCGCGCCGCCTGCGGGCGCATCACGATCCACCAGTGGAAACCACGGATCTCCGGCTGGCGCGCCCAGGTGATCGTCAGGCCCGCCTCGGCCGCCGTTTCGCGCAGCCAGCGGCGGTCGAAGATGACCGCGTTCGACGGGTCGGTCTCGTTGATGAACAGCGCGTTCTGGAACTCCTGCATCATCGGAAACGCGGCCTTGTCGAACAGAAACCAGGTCGCATGGAGGTAGCCGTCAGGGCGCAGGATCCGCGCGGCCTCGCGCAGGTAGTGCTCGGCCTGGTCCTGGCCGCAGTGAGTGAAGACGCTGACTGCGTTGAAGAGCGAGAACTCGCCGCCGCCGGCCGGGCAGCGGCAGGACTCGATGGCGTGCTTGCGGGGTTGAACCCGGCGTTGTAGACGTCGTGGTGCTCGAACCGGAAGCTCCGGGCGTGCGGCGTCAGATTCGCCTGGCACCAGGCAACCATGCCGCGGTGGAGGTCAACGCCAAGGTAGCGGCGCGGCCGCGGCCGCTGCTGTATCAGTTGCCGGGCGACACGTCCGCAGCCGCAGCCGAAGTCGAACACGCTCTCGTAGGCCTCAGCCGGCAAGTACGGGAAGACGAGCCCGCCGCCCGGATTTTCGTAGCGCTCCGGCTCGGGCGCGGAGACGAGGTCGCGCATCTCCGGGGGAGGAATTGGCAGGCGTCCTCGGCGACGGAGACGCATCGGCGGCAGCATCGCACGTCCCGAGCGCCGCGGATTCGTAGCTGGGGTGGTGCCGGATGACGCCGACCTTCGATGGGCCAGTTACGCGTCGCGCACATGCCGCCAGAACGGCTCCGGCGCGCCGTTGAGCCGGTCGGCTAGCTCGGGCTTGGCCTGGATCACGGCGGTGTGAAGCTGCAGGCGCGCGAACGACGGGTCGCCGCCGAGCCTGCGATCGTGGGCGACGCGCGAAACACCCCGGCGAACCGGAACACTCCGAGGCTATCGCGCCTGCTCTCCTCGAGGGCCCGCGCCGCGCCGATCAAGTCGCGAGCGCTGACCGAGTCGAGGGCTTCAAGCGCCAGCGAAACCGGCCCATCGAGTTCATCGGCCGGCATCGACACCCCCGCAGGAGCCGCGGCGGCCGGCGGACGCTCAGCCAGCCGCTCGGGTGTCGACCTGATAAGAGTGCTCGGTGATCCGCCCGTCGCCTCGCATGACGCGACCTTTGCGGCGCACGAACGAGTGGGCGACGCTTCAACGGCCTGACGCCGACCACGCCGGTCGGGCGGTCGCGGTGCTGCGTGACGCGGCGCTCGAGCCGAGCTCGACCAGGCGGGACGCGGCGGCCCGTCGTCAACTACGAGGATCGGCATCACCATCTCACCCTGAGGCCTTGACCTAGGTGGAATCTGAAGGCTCGGTTAGCATCAGGCCGGTGCTCAGGTATTGGCAACGCCTCCGTGCGGTGCGGGCAGACATCCTCTCCACGCGTGTCCAGGTGGAAGCTCTCGCCAACGAGCTGGCAGCGTGCCGATCCGACATAGCGGTTGGGCAGGAGCGCGGTGCACGCGTGGGGTGGTGCGCGACGACGACGTCCGCGCCCGGGCCGCCTCTGGGAGCTGCGCGACACACCGGATTACGCGCGCGCCTTCGAGGAGGACGAGCCGCTGGTGACGATCCTCGTCTCTACCTACGCAACTGGCCGAGCGCTGCGCGAGCGCTGCCTGCCGTCGATCCTCGACCAAACCTACGAGCGCTTCGAGACGATCGTCGTCGGCGACGCGGCGCTGCTAGAGGCGGCCGAGGTCGTGGCCTCGTTCGGCGATGAGCGGAAGCGTTTCGTGAACCTGCTCTACAACGGCTCCTATGCCGAAACCCCACCGACGCCTGGCTGGTGTCCGGTACCACGCCCTGGAACACCGGGCTCGCGCTGGCCCGGGGGCGCTGGATCGGGTCCAACAGCGACGACGACGCGCTGCGGCCGAACTACGTCGAGTCGCTGCTGAAGCTGGCGCGCGAGCAGCGGGCCGAGGTGCCTTACGGGCAGTTCCACCGGCGCGAGCCGAAGGGCGAGGGGCGCCTGTTCGGCAAGTTTCCGCCTGAGTCCGGCCATTGGGGCTGTCAGCGCGCCCTGCTGCACGAAGGGCTGCGCTTCATGCCGATGCAGCCGAGCGACTGGCTGTTCGGCGTGCCCAATGACGGCGCGCTGCGCGAGCGGATGCTGCGCATCGGCGTGCGGTTCGCGATGCTCGAAGAGCCCGTCGTCGACTACTACCCCTCGAAGCTCTGGTCGGGGAGACTGTCGAGCTGAGGTGAAACGGTGGCGGCTGGTCGACCTGCCCGTGGTCCACGACGTCCGCGGCAACCTGACCTTCATCGAGGGCGGCCGTCACGTGGGCTTCGGCATCGCCCGCATTTACTACCTCTACGACGTCCCCGGCGGCGCCGAGCGCGCCGGCCACGCCCACAAAGCGCTCGAGAAGCTGGTGATCGCCATGTCGGGGAGCTTCGACGTCGAACTCGACGACGGCCGGACGCGCGAGCGCTGCCATCTGAACCGCTCCTACAAGGGCTTGTACCTCCCGCCGATGGTCTGGCGCGAGATCGACAACTTCTCGTCGGGTCCGTCTGCCTCGTGCTCGCGTCGGCGCACTTCGACGAGAGCGACTACCTGCGCGACTACGGCCAGTTCCTGGAGCCGCGGGCGACGCGGCCCCGTGAGCGTCCCCTTCCTCGACGTTGAGGCCGGCTACCGCGAGCTGACGCAGCCAGCTCGACGCGGCCTACGAGCGCGTAATGTCGTCCGGGCGGTTACGTGCTCGGCGAGGAGGTCGATGCCTTCGAGGACGAGTTCGCCGCGCTACGTGCGGACGCGACGCACGCGGTCGGCGTCGGCAACGGCCTCGACGCGCTCGACGATCGCGCTGCGCGCGCACGACATCGGCCCCGGGCGACGAGGTGATCGTGCCCGCGCACACGTTCATCGCGACCTGGCTGGCCGTCACACGCTGCGGAGCGACCGTGGCGCTGGTGGACGTGGACGAGGCGACGCTGCTGATTGACCCGGACGCGGTCGCGACCGCCGTCAGCGAGCGCACTGCGGCGATCGTGCCCGTGCACCTGTACGGCCACCCGGCCGACGTGGACGCGCGCTCGCGTGCGAGCGCCACGGGCTGCTGGTGATCGAGGACGCCGCGCAAGCCCACGGAGCCCGCCTCGGCGGCCGGGTCGGCCGGCTCGCTGGGCGCCGCGGCGGCGTTCTCGCTTCTACCCGACGAAGAACCTTGGGGCGTTCGGCGACGGCGGCGCGATGACGACCGGCGACGAGGCGATCGCCGGCCGCGCCCGGCGGCTGCGCAACTACGGGTTGGCGACCCGCGACGCACACGAGGAGGCGGGCGAGAACTCGCGCCTGGACCCGCTGCAAGCGGCGTTCCTGCGGGTGAAGCTGGCCGCCCTCGAGCGCTGGAACGCGCGCCGCGCGGCCATCGCCGCCGCCTACCTGGAAGGGCTGGCGGACGTGCCCGAACTCGCACTGCCGCCGGCGGCGAGCGGCGAGGCCGAGCCCGTCTGGCACCTCTTCTGCGTGCGTCACCCGCGCCGCAACGAGCTGCGCGACTATCTCGCCGACCGAGAGATCGAGACCCTGGTGCACTACCCCGTCCCGCCTCACCGCTCGCCCGCGTTCGCCGACCTCGATGCCGGGCCGGGCAGCTTCCCGGTGGCGGAGGCAGCCGCCGCAACCGCGCTGAGCCTGCCGATGGGGCCACATCTCGGCGACGACGGGGTACGTGCGACGATCGCCGCCGTGCGCGGCTTCGCCGGCGCCTAGCCGAGCTCGAGGACGTATTGGTCGTACACGACGGCGCGCGCGCCGAACCCCTCTTTGTTCCGCATCAGTCCTTCATTCAGTTCGCCGCTCCGCTCGTTGGATATGCCGAAGTCGAACCACTTGTCCGCATAGACGGCGGTCAGCAGGTGGTCGAAAAGCGAATCGCCGGCGCGCAGCTCGCGCCCGCGTGCACCGCTTGCGATGTACTGCGCGTGCGCCACGACTGGGGTCTCGTAGATGAGCACGCCGGCAACGACCTCGCCGGCCTCGGTGGCGGTCCAGAGCCGGATCCGACCCGGGAAGCGGTCGGCGAGGAGTCGCATCTCAACCGCCGTGTGGACCGGCTCGACGCCGTGCCGCTCCATCAGCACCTCGCCGACGAGTGCCATGAACTCCTCGATCCGGTCGCTCTGGCCGATCTCGAGCTCCGCTGCGGCGCCGCGGCGCACAGCGCGGCGCCGCTCCTCCGAGTACACGGGCCGCGATCCCGGCGGCACCACGGCGCTCACGTCGCGACGACGCAAGCGCGCTCCCGCGGTATTCAGGGCGAACAGGTCGTCCTCGGCGGGAGCGACGTGGTACGGGTGCGGCACCGCCTTGTAGAGCAGCCGGCTGGCCCCGTCCGCCCGGAGGGCGGCCGCGACGGCGTCGAGCGCGGCGACCGTCATCGAAACGCTCACGTCGATGCCCGACAGCAGCCCGCCGAAGGTCAGCCCGCCGTGCGACACGACGTCGTCGTCGCAGCGGGAGGCCGGCAGCGCAGCGACAGGCGCGCCTTCGCGACACACGAACAGCGACGCGTCTGGGAAGCGGTCGGCGTGGTAGTCCATGTAGTCGCGCTCGAACAGGAAATGCCGCGCTCGGGCGCTGGTCACCAGCGCGTCCCACTCCGCGCGCGCGGAAGGGTCGTAGCGCTCGATCGTAAGGCTCACAGGCCCTCGGCCACGGCAACGCCAAACCCGGTCGTCCCGTAGCCGTTGCCGTTGTAGAAGAGCAGCCTTCTGTGGTCGGTCTCCAGCAGGCACGTCAGCCCGAACATCTCGCTGTCCCACTCGCCGGGCGCCCCGCGCTCAAGCCCCGCGCGCTCGTCGAGCCGGTGCCAGTGGAGCCCGTCCGGCGACTCCGCGTAGCCCAGCTGGTATCCCTCCCGGACCATCCGGCGCGAGTACCACATGCGTAGGTGGCCGTCGCGCTCGATGACGCAGGGCCGGCCGAACCCGAGCTCGTCCGGCTCCGGCTCCAGGCAGACCTCGCCCGCGCGCGGCCAGGCCAGCCCGTCGTCCGAGCGCAGGTGGCGCAGCGAGTAGCGCGGCTTCGCGTCCTCCCCGACGCCGACCCATTCGGAACCGCCCGCATACCACATGCGCCAACCCTCGCCCGCGCGCCGCACGTGCACGCTGCTGCGAATGTACAGCTCATCTGCGGAGGGGGCCAGGATCGGCGTCTCCGAGACGCGTTCAAACGTCAGCCCATCATCGTCGCTCTGGGCGGCGCCCGTGAACAGCGTGTAGCGCACGTCCCCTCCGCGCTGCCAGCCGGCGTAGTAGAGCCGCAGACGCCCGTCCGGCAGGCGGACCACCGAGAGCGGTGTGACGCCGTGCTCGTCGAAGGCGCCCGGCGCGCCCACGTCGAGCGACGGCCGCTCGCTCTGCGCGAGCACACGATTGGGCCGTTGTCCCTCCACGTCGACCCAGCCGCAGCGCCCGATGCGTTCGGAGTCGAGGAAGGCGCACAGGACGCGGATGCGGTCCCCGCCTTCGAGCGCCACCGGAGTCGGGCAGTAAGCCTGCGACTCGTAGACCCGACCCAGCTTGCGCCAGGTCACCGTCATGGCTCGACGCCGAACAGCTCGTACGAGGAGGAGTCGCGCTTGTCCCCGCGGGCCGGTCGCCAGACGGTCCCGGCGGCGACGTCGCGCGTGATTGGGACGCTCGGTCCAACCCAGGTGTCGCGCCCGATCGAGATGTCGTTGACGAGCGTTGAGTTGACGCCGAGGAAGCAGTTGTCGCCTATCTGCACCGAGCCCGAGATCACCACGTGCGACGACACGAAGACGTTGTCCCCGATGGTCGAGTGGTGGCCTACGTGGTTGCCGCTCCAGAGGACGCAGTTGCGCCCGATCTTCACGAACGGCTGGATCGTGTTGTCCTCGAAGACAAAGCAGTGCTCGCCGAGCTCGACGTTTCGCCACACGAACGCGCGGCTCGACACATAGCTGGCGAGCCCGAAGCCGCGTGAGGCGGCATCGTCCGCCAAGCGGGTGCGCAGCCGGTTGAGCTGCCCGTAGGTGATCGCTGCGAACACGCTCGTCGCCCCGGGTCGTGGTCCTCGTGGAGGCGCTCGAACGGCACCAGCGGCAGGCCGCGGAACTCGTCACCTCGCAGGTAGGCCTCCTCCACGCTGAAGGCGACTACGTCGTAGTTCGAGTCGTGCTCGAAGTACTCATGGGCGATCTCCGCGAACAGGCTGTCGCCGACGATCACGAGCTGGCCGCCTGCCCCGGTCACGGCCTGGCGAACAGCACGTCCTCGCGACGGTTGGCCATCGGCAGGCCAGCCGCCTGGGGCAGGAGCCACGCGTGATAGCCCGCGTCCCGGGCGCGGGCGGCCAGGGCGAGCGCGACGGCGTCGTCGATCTCCCCGGCCGGCAGCGCCGGCCAGCCGATGGGCGGGTCCTCGTCGCGGCCGGTGTAGTCACGGTGGTGGGCGCGACCTGCTTCGCTGGCCAGGAAGCGGCGGCGCATCGACCAGTTGGGGACGTCGCCCACGAGCAGCCGCCCGCCCGGCCGCAGCAGTGTCAGCGCCGCATCCACAAAAGCGAACGCATTCGCCTCCACGAAGGCGTACTGCAGGACGCTGTAGGCGAGCACCGCGTCGCACCCCTCGACCTGCTCGCCGAGCTGATCGAGATTCTCGGGGAAGCGCCCGGGGACCTTGGACAACCCAGGGCCGTCGGCGTGGTGCGCCAGCACCTCAGGCCCGTCGACAAGCACGAGCTGCTGGCCGCGCTCGGCGCAGCGTGCGCGCAGCTCCTCGGCGAGCGGCCCGGCGCCGCAGCCGAGGTCGACCACGGTCGCGCCCCGCTCGACGAGCGCCGGTAGCTTCGCCTCGACGTCGGCGAGAATGTCGCCCTCGGCGCCCTCGCGGTATTCGTCCGGGAAGCCGCTGCGTTCGTGCGGGCTCAGGGTGACATCGCCCGCCATGCGCTGGAACGCTTCGTAGGTGAGCCCCGCGAAGCGCTGGTCGGGGGACGTCGCTCACACCCGAACGGTATCCGGTGTGAGCGAAGGCGGTGCCTGGAACAGCCGCGGCCTGCGCGCGGCACGACCGGGCGCTCGAGCCAGCCCCCGGGCTCTGGCTGCGACGGCGACACGCGCCCCCGATAGGCGGTCGAGATGCATCTCAGGAGTGGCGGGAAAGTGGCAGGGAGTGGCGATCCGCCACCGCTTCCGAGGCATATGCGAATCCGCACCGCACCTCCGCACCTACCCCGAACCCCCCATGAACACTAGGATTGAACTGCTGCGGAGGAGGTGCGGCACAACCTCCCCACCTCGAGCTCCGGCGCGGTCGGCTACGCGCTCCCTGTCGTGCTCACGAATCGAGACCCTCACGCTGACGCCCTGGGTGCTCCGGATCACGCACGCGTGAGCGTCGGCTACTCGGCTAGCTCGAGGCCGCTCCGGTGCGCTGGAGCGGCCTCTTCGAAAACTACTGGCCCGACCCATCCTCCGGGCCGACCGGGCTCAGCTCGACGGTGAGTCCCGGGTAGTCGACGACGAACACGGGTGCGCCGATGTTGCTCGTGTCGGCCGGGCCGCCGACGCCGTTGACCACGTGGTCGATCGTGCCCGCGCTCAGGTTGACGGTCATGATGTGATGCAATCGGACGCCCGGGGTCATCGGAACCTCGAAGCCGTTCTCGGTGTGGATCGACGGGTTGTTCCGGTTGAAGACGTACACGCCGCCCCCGAAGAGGTTGTGCGTCGTCACCTGGTCGCCGACCTTGTACCCGGCCCAGCCTTCGATGCCGTCGTGCATCCAATCCGCCTGGGTCGGCGGATCGTAGGGCAGCTCGTTCTGGTACAGGATCGTCGTGCCGTCCTGGCCGTTCCAGATGGTGTTGTACTGCTGGAAGTGCTCGACGAACAGGCCGGTCGCCGTCACGCTGTCCCCGTTGACGACGACGCCGTTGCGGCCGATGTTGGTGTTCCAGCGCTCCGTGTCGCCGGAGAAGCCCTCGACGCCGTGGTCGGCCCGCCACACCCAGGTGTGATCGATCAGGACGTCGTCGCTGTTGACCTCGAGCGCGACGTCGACCTTGCCGATGTGCGGTCCGCCGACGCGGAAGTACACGTCCGAGAGCGTGGTCGGGTTGGACGGGTCGCTCTTCGCGTTCTTCTTGGGCTTCTTGCCGACCTGCAGGAGCATCGGCGACTCGACGGTGCCTGCGTCGATCGTGACGCCGGCGATGATGACCCCGGGGACATCGTTGACCGTCAGCGGGACGGCGCCGTCGACCGCGGTGAGGGTCGCATGCCCCATGCCGAGGACCACCGAGTTGGCGCGCTTCACGACGATGCTCTTTGCCACGTCGTAGACGCCCGGAGTGAGCAGCAGGTTCATGCCGCGGGTCAGTTGGTTGTTGATCGTCTTCACCGAGTCCGACGGGGTTGCGACGAAGAAGTGGCTGAGCGGGATCGTGTGCCCTGGCGTCATGCCGTCGGCCCAGGAGATGCCGCGGGTGTCTGTCTGCGCCGAGGGCACGCGGACGTGGTACTTGCCCTTCCCGTCGATGAACAGGTACGGCTTCTCGCGACTCACAGGCGTCGTGTCGAGGGTCGTGTACGGCGGGTTCGGGAAATCCGCCTCCGACGGCGCGCCCTCGACACCCGCGAAGACCTGGTTCCACACGGCATTCGACCAGCCGCCGATCGAGCTGTTGCGGATCAGCCACTGCTGCTGCGAGCCGTTGATGACGAACGGGAGGTTCGAGTCGGCGATGAAGCCGCCGCTGGCGAACTGCGGCCCGGCCGTGCAGTAGTCCATGAGCGAGAGGTTGGCGCCGCCGATGTTGAGACGGCGCATCGACACCGCTTGCGAGACCGCCCAGAAGTTTGCCGAGGCGCGACAACCGTCCTGGTTGAGGCTGTTGATGTTCAGGGTCAGGTTCGACAGGGTGCGCCAGAAGTTGACCAGGGCGACGCAGTTGCTCGTGCCTGCGTTCTCGAGGCAGCGGTTGTAGACCTCGATCTTGCCGTTGATCGTGACGTCCGTCGGGGAGGCACCGAGACCGGCGACCTCGGTGTAGTAGCCGACCTTCATCTGCAGCGGCTCGGTGGCTGTTCCATACACGCCCGGCTTGAACAGGAACGCGTATCGGTTCGTGACCATCTCGGCGTCGACCTGCTGGGCATGGATGGCGTCGACGGTTGCCTGAATCTCGCTGACCGGCATGCTCGGGTCGAAGATGATCACGTTCGGGCCGAAGCCGGGCTGGTTGTTCGCCGACCCGCCGGCCAGAGAGGCGGCGCTCGCAGATCCGGCGCCGGCCGCACCCAGCGCGAGCGCGAGCGCGAGTGCGAGCAGAAGCCGGGCACGAGCCGGAAGCGTTGTCGATCGACGGTGCATGCGATCCTCCTCGTTCTTCTGCGGGAGCGCCGACTGCAGCCATGGCCGACCCCGACGAAAGGTCGGCATCGTAGTTACGCGGAACGTGACCGTTTCCGATCTCGCCATGCTCCCCCGACGGCCTCGATCTGGCGCTGAGCCTACTCGACCGAGCGGCATCTCTGCGACGCTGGGCAGGGCTCTGACGAGGGTGTAGACATGACCGAGGATTGCCGCAGTGGTGACGGCGCTCGATGCCTCGCCGGCCGCTCGTTACGATCTTGCTCGTGGTCGGCTTCTGCGCCCACTGTGGCCACGCCCTCCTCGGCGGCCAGAACGGCACCAGCGCGCGCACTCGCTCCGACTGGCAGGAGCGCCTCGCGTGAGCCGCGAGCTCACCGAAGAGGTCTCGATCGAGGAGTTTCGCCCGGAGCACTGGCCGGGCGTGGTTCGCGTCTACGAGGAGGGGATCGCGACCAGGAACGCGACGTTCGACACCGAGGCCCCGACCTGGGACGCCTGGGATTCGTCCCACCTGCCTGAGCATCGGCTCGTCGCGCTGCGCGCCGGCGAGGTTATCGGTTGGGCTGCGGTCAGTCCCGTCTCCGACCGCTGCTGCTACGGCGGCGTGGTCGAGAACTCCGTCTATGTCGCCGAGACCGCCCGCGGCCAGGGTGTCGGCCGCCGCCTGCTCGAGGAACTGATCGCCTCCACGGAAGCGGCAGGGATCTGGACGATCGAAGCCGGAATGTTCCCCGAGAACGCGGGCAGCATTCGCCTGCACGAGGCCGTCGGCTTCGAGATCGTCGGCCGGCGCAAGCGGCTCAGCAAGCTCGACGGCGTGTGGCGCGACGTGCTCCTGCTCGAACGGCGCAGCGCGAGCGTCAACTGACGCGGAAGCCGCCCGTACCTAGCGCAGGGCGACCTTGAGCCGCGAGCGGCTGTTCGCCGGCGTCAGGTCCACTGTGGTCGACGCCACCCGCGCGTCGTTCAGCACGGTTCGCGGCGAGCCGTTCAGCCACGTGCGGACTCGCAGCAGCTTGACCTTGCCCTTGGCGAGGGTGCCCAGCGGGCACGTGAGCACGTCGGTGCGGGCGTTGAACTTGCAGCCGGCGGCTCCCTCGACCCAGCCGAACCACACGCGCTTCGGGAGCTTGTCGGTGAGGACGACCTTCGTCGCGCTCGCCGGGCCGCTGTTCTTCACCCGCAGGACGAACGTGAGGAGCGTGCTGCGGCCGCGAACCGCCCAGCTCCGGACTCCGAGGTCGGCGCTGACGGCCGCATAGGTCGCCGTGTACGTCCGGGCGCTCGTCGCCGTGACGTTGTGGACGCGCGCGCCGCCGTCCGACCAGGAGCGGAAGACGTAGCGGACGCCGCGGAGATCCTTCGCGGCAGGCGCGGAGAGGGTGTGCGCGGAGCCCTCGATCACGGTCCTGACGTGGGGCGCCGGGCCGGTCGAGTCGTCCAGGGTCAGCTCGATCCCGGAAACGCTCGCCGCGAGGGTCAGGTCGACCGTGCGCGGTTGGAGCAGCACGCTCGCCGAGCCCTGCAGGCCGCCGGAGTCCGTCACGGTCAGGCGCAGCTCCAGGTGGGATGGGTACTCGTGGTCGGGCGCGACGAAGGCGCCCGTGGTGGTGTTCGTGACCACCTCGATCGGATGCGTGTGGCAGCCCGCGGGGCAGTGGTGCATCAGAAGCTCCCAGGAGTAGGCGGAGGCGGGCAGCGTGCCGTCCTGGGCGTCGGTGGCCGTGCCCGCGAACGGAAGCGGTTGGCCGACGCCCCACGTCGCGGCTGGCGTGGGCGCCGTGATCCTCGCCGTCGGCGCTGTGTTCCCCACCGAGATCAGCACCGTGACCTCGTCCCATGCACCGAGCGGGTCCGTGACCCGGAGCCGCACGGTGACGGCACCGGTGACCGTGTACGTCCGCTGGGGCGTCGGCGACGTGGAGTCGTCGAGGTCGCCGTCGCCGTCGAGGTCCCAGGCGTACGTCAGCGCGGCGGCTTCGGGGTCGGACGAGCTGCGGCCGTCGAACTGGACGGTGAGCGGCGCCAGCCCGCTCGTCGCGGAAGCCTGGATCCGCGCGACCGGTGGCTGGTTGCCGGCCGAGTACCCGATCCGCCGGATCGTGCCCGGCGTCTTCCCGCCTCCCACGACCGGGTCGCCGCCGAAGTCCGCGTAGAAGAGGTCGCCGCCGGGGCCGATCTCGAGGGCGACCGGATTCGTGGCCGGGGCGACGAAGGTCACGATGTCGTCCTTGTTCGGCAGTCCGTCCAGGCCGGCGCGCATGGCCCAGATGCAGTCGCGCGAGTAGTCGGCGAAGAAGAGCGCGCCGTCGTAGTTCGCGGGATACGGCCCGCCCTCGTAGAACGCAAGGCCCGAGAGCGACGTGGTTCCCGAGGGGCAGGTCTCGCCCGGAACGACCTTGTCCGCGTGCGCGTAGAAGAAGTACGGCGCGTGCGTGGCCGGGAGGGGTAGGCAGAGAGTCATGTCCAGCCGCTCCCAGGCGGGAGGCGGCAGCGGGCCTTCGACGCACGGCCAGCCGCCGTTCTCGACCCCCCCGAGCACGTCCGTGATCCGGTCGATCTCTTCGTACCTGCCCAGGCCGACGTCGCCGACCCAGAGCTCGCTCGTCCCGGGCCGGAACGTCGTGCGGTACGGGTTGCGGAAGCCGTAGGCGACGATCCGCCTCGCGTTCGGGTCGGTGTTCCCGAACAACGGGTTCGTCGGAAGGGCGGCGCCGGTGGCGGGGTTCACCCGGATGATCGTGCCGTCCAGCCCGACCGGATCGCCGGCCGTCCGCAGGTCCTGCGCGCGCAGGCTGCCGCCCTGGGCGGTCGGCGCGACCTGCGTGCCGCCGACGCCGGTGGGCGGGTCGCCGCAGGGGTTCTTGTCGGGAGACCCGAACTGCCCGAAGTCGGACGCGTGGAACGCGGCGCCGTCGCCGGCCGAGGCGTAGAGCGCGCCGTCGGGCCCGAACTGGATCTGCCCGACCGAGTGGCTCGGGAACTGCTGGCACCAGTCGTTGATGAGCACGGTCTCGTTGCCGGCGGCGTTCATGCGCGAGAGGCGCGCCGAGGCGACGCACCCGTCGGTGGTGGGGCCGGGCGGCGACGGGCAGGCGTCGTTCCAGCGCGGTGCCGTCCCGCCGATCGCCGCATCGCGCGTGTAGAGGACGTAGATCGACGGGTCGACGGGGAAGGTCGGGGCGAGCGCCATTCCGAGAAGCCCTCGGTCCCAGTAGTCGTGGACCTGGACTCGCAGGTCGGCATACGTGCTCGGCGTCGGGTCGTCGAGGTCGTCGAAGACCTTGACCAGCCCGCTCTTCTCGGCCACGAAGACCCGTCCGTCCGGCGAGAAGCGCACGACCATCGGCTGGACGAGCCCGGTGATCGCCACCGACTCCTGAAACCCCGGGGGCAGTGTCGGCGCAGCCGAAGCCACACCTGGCGCCAGCAGGCAGACGAAAGCCGCCATGAGGAGAAAGCGCCGCATCGACTTCACCCGGCGGATGCAGTTCTACGCCACCTGAGCGGCGGCGGCAAGTCCAGACTCTTCCGGCCTAGCCCGCCCGCTCGGCGCGCCAGCCGGCCCGCCGGTGGAAGCGCTCGACCTCGAAGAGGACGACGACCCCGGCGACCGCGCCGAGCGCGCCTCCGGCCGCCTGGGCCTCGGGAGCCTCGACCGCGGCGAGAGCTCCCCAGGCGACGAGGTAGCTCCAGCCCGCGATTGCGGCCGCGTAGACGAGTGCGAGCCCGAGGCCGTGGGACACCGGAAGAAAGCCGAGCAGCTGCACGTTCACGCCGGGCCGCTCCGTGTAGAGGCCGCCGGATTGCTGCGTGCCGAGCGACGAAGGAAGCTGGAGCTGACGCTCGAGCTCGGCCGCACGGCGGATGAGGGTTCCCGAGATCTGCGTGTTCCGCAGCTCGTAGATGAAGATGCCGAGCGTCGCCAGCAGCCCGAGCACGCCGACGCCGAGGAGCTCGGCCGCCGGCCGGGGCTGCCCGATGACGGCGACGGCGATACCGGTCACCGTGGGGACGAAGGCCAGGAGCCGGAAGCGGACGTCGATCAGCGTCCGCAGGTACTGGGTTGTCTGCTCGTAGTCGAGGCGAAGGCGGTCGTCGGCATCCAGCGCCATGGGCGCGAGTATGCCGGTCGCGGCGGAGAGCGTGGAGGACCTGCTCCTCTGCAGCAGTTTCGTAGAGAGTTCACCTCTCATGACTGCTGTTGTAAGGTGCCCCTTACGTTTACGGGAGAAAGGGAGATGGAGTGATCCACCGGACATCGATCGCGTCGCTCGCCGCAGCGGCGCTTGCAGCCGTTGCGCTGACGGCTTGTGGGGGAGATGACGAGCCCGAGGCGACGACGGGAGCGGCACCGACCACGGAGACCCAGGCGGCGGCAACGGCCGACCTGACCGGGGTGAAGGAGTACCTGCAGGAGCACAGCGCGCTTCTGAGCGGCTTCACCTCCGAGTTCGCAGCCGACGCGCAGGCATACCACGACCTGGCCGAGGAGGCCGGCTTCGACTACGAGGCGCTGTGGAACGAGAAGGCCGACGAGCTCGTCCCGCTTCTCGAGGGCATGAAGCAGGCCTGGATCGAGGGCAACCCGTACTACGAGCGGATGGAGGGTGTCGTCGCGGGGACGCCGTCGCTCGCCGAGTACGACGTCATCCTCGACGCCGGCTCGAGCGCGGCCGAGGATCCCGAGAGCGCGGTGCCGTTCGACCTCGAGCTCACCGACGGGACGACGCTGGCGCAGCCCGGCAATCTCTTCAACGTCACCGAAGGCGCGCTCTGGGGCACCGTGCCCGCCGAGCTTCCGCAGGGCACTCCGACGGACCTCGACGACAACGGCACGGAGGACTTCGGCGAGGTCCTGCCGGATGCGCGGCTGCTGCTCGCCTCCGCGGAGGCCTTCGACCGCTTCGCCGGCGAGCTCGCCGACTCCGGCGAGGCCTGGGAGCCGAGCGAGTCGGACGCCCTCACCGCCCTGGTCGTGATGGTTCCGACCATGAGCGAGTACTTCGGCCAGTGGAAGGAGTCGCGCTTCGTACTCGGCGACGAGTCGGAATCCGCGTCCTTCAACGTCGTCTCCCGACTCTCCGACATCAACGACATCCTCACGGGCCTCGAGGTCATCTACACGGGCGTCGAGGACCGGCTGGCCCAGGTCGACCCGGCCCAGGCCGAGCAGACCGGCCGTGAGCTCACCGACCTGCGGGCCTTCGTGGAGGACCTCTACACGCGTGAGTCCTCGGGCGAGCGGTTCGCGCCGGAGCAGGCCGACGTGCTCGGCACCGAGGCCCAGGAGCGCGCGACGGCGATCGCCGGGCAGGTGTCCCAGGCGGCCGCGGAGCTCGGGGTGACGATCGAGCAGTAGCGTGGCGCGATCGCTCATCCTCGCGGCGGCGGTCGCCGCCTTCCTGGCCCTCGCGGGACCCGCCTCGGGGGCCCCGGGAGAGCCGTGGGAGGCGGCGGCCGACCTCCGCACCACGCTCGCCGAGGCGCAGCGGGCGCTCGTCCTCGCCGAGCCCGAGAAGGCGCGGGAGCTCGTCACCGAGGCGGCTGCTCTCGACCTCGGCGCACTCGGGCCGGCCGCGAAGCCCGGTCTGGCCGCGGCGGAGGAGGCTGCGGCGGCCGAGGACTCCGTCGCGCTCGAGATCGCCAGGGCGGCGACGTGGACGGCCGTCCTCGCCGAGGCGGTCGAGCGCGCGACGGCCGCCGCGACGGCGGGCGACGTCGAGGAGGCGCGCGCCTGGCTCCTGGTGCGCGAGTTCCGCAAGCCGACACGCTTCACGCGCCCCGGCGCCGACGCGACGCTCGCCCTACAGGCGCTTGGCGACGGACAGCTCGCCGCGGGCCCGGCCGGCGCAGCGGTCCGCGCCGACCTCCTCGACACCTACCAGGCGCGGTTGCGCGCGTCGCTCGAGGCCGTGACAGCCGCCTCGGCGCAGGGCTTCGACGTTAGCCGGGCCGGGGCCGCAGCCCTCGCCCGCGGATACTTCGCCACACTGGCCGGCGCCTACGCGAAGCAGCGCTCGCGCGCCGACGCGGCAGCGGCTACGGACGCGTTCGAGCAGCTCGTCACGGCCGCGCAGGCGGGGGACGATGCCGGCGTCGAGGCGGCCCAGGCCGAGATCGACGCCGCACTCGAGGGCTTCCGCGCCGCCCCGCTCTCCGAGGAGGAGGAGCTGCGCCGCGCCGGGCAGCTCATGCGCTTCCTGGCCCTCGTCCCGATCGAGTACGAGCGCGGCGTGAAGGACGGCAAGGTCACGCTCGACTTCGAGATCCAGGAGGCGGTGACCTTCCGCGACGGCGCCGCGCAGGCCCTCGGGGACCTCGAGCACCTGCTCGCGCTCGAGAACGAGGAGGACACGCGGCGGCTCGGCGAGCTTCTCGACACGCTCGCCGCCGACCTCGCGTCCGCGGCGCGGCACGACGCGGTCGCCGACCCCGACGACGTGCAGGCCGCGACCGACGAGGCGCTCGGCCTCATCGACTCGCTGTACCCGGAGGAATGGAAGGACGCGGGCGCGACCGCCGACTTCGACGTCATCTCGGCCACGCTCGACCGGCTCGAGAACGCGATGGCCGCCGGCCAGTTCGGGCAGGCCGAGCAGGCTCGGCTCGAGGCCTATGCCTTCTTCGAGTTCGGCCCGGAGCAGCGGTTGCGCGGGCTCGCCAACGGCCTCTTCGTCGAGGTCGAGGGCCTCTTCTGGTACGGCGCCGACGGGCTGCCGGGCCTCGCGCAGCTCGTGAAGCGCAAGGCCGACCCGGCCGAGGTGGCCGAGACGCGCGCGGCGCTCGACGTCGCGCTCGCGAACGCCGAGCAGGCGGTGGGCGCAGGGCCGACCTCCAACTTCGCGGTCATCTCGAACACGGCGGTGATCGTCTTCCGGGAAGGGCTGGAGGCGGTGCTCATCCTCGCCGCCCTGATGGCCGGCATGACGGGCGCCCAGTCGGTCCTGCGCAAGCCGCTGCTCGCCGGCGCGGGGGTGGCCTTCCTCGCCAGCGTGGCCACCTGGGGGATCGCCCAGACCGTCCTCGGCAGCCTGAGCCGGTACGGGGAGAAGCTCGAGGCGATCGTCTCGCTGATCGCCATCGCCGTGCTGCTCCTCATCCTCAACTGGTTCTACCACCGCGTGTACTGGAAAGAGCATCTGGCCGACCTGCACGGGAGGAAGAAGAAGATCCTCGGGATCGGGCTCGGCGCGAGCGCGGCGTCGCTGATCGGCCTCGGCATGCTCGGGTTCTCGAGCGTCTACCGCGAGGGGTTCGAGACGGTGCTCTTCCTGCAGGCGATCGTGCTCGAGGCGGGAGCCGGGTTGGTCCTGATCGGCGTCGCCATCGGCCTGGCCGCCACGCTCGCCGTCGGTGTCCTCACGATCCGCCTCCAGCGCAGGCTCCCGCACAAGAAGATGCTGATGGCGACCGGGCTCCTCATCCTCTGGGTGCTGGTCGTCATGGTGGGGACGACCGTGCAGACGCTCCAGGTAGTCGGCTGGGTGCCGGTGACGCCGGTCGTGGGGCTGCAGCTCCCGTACTGGGCGGGGCTCTGGCTCGGCATCTTCCCGACCTGGGAAGGCCTGCTCGCCCAGGCGACGGCGACCGCCTTCGTGCTCGGCAGCTACTTCGCCGCCGAGCAGGTCCGCAAGCGCAAGCGCCGCGCGATCCTGGACAAGCCCGCGCCGGTCACGCCCTCGTAGGAGGCGTCACAATCCCCTCGTGGGGACGGGACGTGACGGAGCCGGCGGGCTGCGACGTATGAAGGCCGTGAACGCGCTCGCGCCGCCGCTGCCGAGGCGGGCCCCGCTCAAGCGGAGCTTCGCCGTGGTCGCGGAGGAGCACCTCGACGACGTGCACCGCTACCTGCTCATGCTCACCGCCGACCACGCCCTCGCCGAAGACCTGACCGCGGAGACCTTCGAGAAGGCGCTGCGCTCGTGGCGCCGCTACGACCCGCGCCGGAGCTCCGAGCGCACCTGGCTCTGCCGGATCGGCAGGAATCTCGCGCTCGACCACTTCCGGAGCCAGTCGCGTCGCCGCCGCCGCGAGGACCGCTATGCGGCCGAGGACCGGCGAGAGGGCGCGGCGCCGGAGCTCGGCTTCTCGCCGGAGCTCGACGTGGCGCTGGGCGCGCTCAGCGCCGGGGAGCGCGAGGTGCTGGCGCTGCGGATCGTGCTCGACCTGGACGCCGAGGCGGCCTCGGCCGTGCTCGGCATCGGCCGCTCGGCCTGCTCCATGCGCCTCGCCCGGGCGCTGGCGAAGCTCGAAGAGAGGATGGCCACGGATGCCCTCGCCTGACCTGATCGCTCCGGACCGGCTGGAAGAGCTGCTCGGCGGCGCCCTCCCCGAGGCGGAGCGGGAGGCACGCATCCAGGGGCTCGTTCGCGAGCTGCGCGTCGAGGCGCCGGCGGCGCCTGCCTCGCTGCACGCGCGCGTGCGCGCGCTCGAGGAGCAGCCTGTGCGCCGCCGGGCTCTCCCGCGGCGGCGCACGGCGCTTGCGCTCGCCTTCGTCCTTCTGGCGCTCGCAGCTGTTGGAGCGGGGGTCGCCCTCCGCGACGACGGCGAGAATGCGGCGTCACACATGGCTGCTCGCGAGGCAAACCAGGTCCGGACCGTCCCCCTGCCCGCGCCGCTGCAGCCCGCGACGGGCTACGAGAACGAGACCGACGAGCAGTCCTCCCGGCCGTTCTCGGCGGACGGCGAACGCACGACTCTGAGCAAGGACGAGATCGTCGAGCCCGCAGCCGGCGTGCCCGCCGTGCCGGAGGGCCGGGCTACCGATCTCAGCCTGCGGATGGAGGTCCGCCTGCCCGGGGCGGACGAGCTCTCCACTGCTGCGCGCGAGGCGATGGCCATCACGCGGGATCTCGGCGGCTGGGTCGCCGCCTCCGACATCGACACGCAGGGAAACGAGGGCAAGGCGGTGCTGGCGCTGCGGGTGCCCGTGGGCCGCGTCGAGGACGCCGTCGTCCGCCTGGGCGCGCTCGGGACGGTCACCGGTCAGCAGGTCGCGACCGTCGATCTCCAGACCGGCATCGATCGCCGCGACAACCGGATCGAGCGGATCAACCGTGCGCTCCGGGTGCAGGTGCTCCGGCTCGAGAGCGGCACGCTCACCCCGGCACAGGAGCTGGAGACGCGCCTCAGGATCGAGCGGCTCCGGAACGAAGCCGCCGACCTCCGCCGCGCGAACCTCGCCGACCGCCGCGAGGCGGCCACCTCCGAGCTGGCGCTGACGCTGCACACCCGGGCGGCAGCCACGGCGACGGAGGAGGACGAGGGCGGCGCGGCCGGTGCCGCCGGCGACGCGCTCCGCTTCCTCGCAGCCGCGGGGACGATCGCGCTCTTCCTCGCCATCGTGCTCAGCCCGGTGTTGCTCCTGCTCGTGCTCCTCTGGCTCGCCTTCAGGACACGCTCGCGCCGCGCCGAGGCACGGCTCCTCGACGCTCCGGGGCCGGCCGCGCAGCCGCCCGCCTGACCCCAGGATCAGCAACAATCCGCGGATGGCCGTCGAGCCGGACATCCGCCGCTGGGACACGCTCTTCGCCGATCGGACGCGCGCGGGCGCCGGCGAGGGGCTCCTGGAGATCCTGGCGCTCGCCGGCGCGACCGACGTGATCTCGTTCGCCGGCGGCTTCCCCGATCCGGCCACGTTCCCCGGCGCGCTCGTCGCCGAGATCCTGCGCGAGCTGGCCGAGAGCGGGGATCCCTCGCCGTTCCAGTACGCGCCCACCGACGGCCTGCCGGGGCCGCGGGACTACGTCGCCGACCGGTTGGAGGCCGAAGGCCGCCGCCCCGCGGAGGGCGAGCTCATGCTGACGAGCGGCTCGATCGAGGCGCTCGAGCTGATCGGCAAGGCGCTGGTGGACAAGGGCGACCGTGTGATCGTCGAGGCCCCGACCTACCTCGGCTCGATCATGTCCTTCCAGAGCTTCGAGGCGGAGGTCGTGGCCGTCCCCATGGACGCGGACGGCCTGCGCGTGGACGAGCTCGAGCGCGTCCTCGCGACAGGGCCGGCGCCCAAGTTCGTCTACACGATCCCGGACTTCCAGAACCCGGAGGGCGTAACCCTCTCGGAGGAGCGGCGGGAGGCGCTCGTGGAGCTGGCCCGGCGGCGCGGCCTGCTCGTCATCGAGGACGTCGCCTACCGACAGCTCCACTTCGCCGAGGAGCAGCCGACGTCGCTGTACACGCTCGCGCCCGACCTCGTCCTGCAGATCGGCACCTTCTCGAAGACGTTCTTCCCCGGCGTGCGGCTCGGCTGGGCCTCCGGGCCCGCGGATCTCGTCGCCAAGCTCGTCTGGGGCAAGCAGATGACCGACCAGTGCGCCGGCGCGCTCGGCCAGCGGCTGCTGGAGGAGTACGGCCGACGCGGTCACCTCGACCGACAGCTCGTCGCCTCGCGGGAGATCTACCGCAGGCGCCGGGACGAGGCGCTGGCCGCTCTGGAGACCCACCTCGGCGACCGCGCCGCCTGGACGGTGCCCGAGGGCGGCTTCTTCACGTGGATCGAGCTGGCGGAGGGCGACGCGCGCGCAGTCGCCGCCCGCGCGCTCGAGGCCGGCGTCGCGGTCGTGCCCGGAGTCCCGTTCTTCGTGGGCGGCGGCGGCGAGCGGAGCCTGCGCATGTCGTACAGCCAGCTCGCGTTCGAGAACATCGAGCCGGGCATCGCCCGCCTCGGGCGGGCCCTCGCATAGCTAGGGCAGCGCTCGCGCGAGGATCACCGCCCGGTCGGTCCAGGACTCGAGGTCGAGCTCCCGCAGCGCGACGAAGCCCATCGCCCGGTAGAAGGCGCGCGTGTCGGCGTAGTTGTCCGTCTCGCGGTCCTCCGGCTCGGACTCGGCGAGAGTCAGGACGCAGAGCAGCCGCGCGCCGTCGCGCGCTAGCTCGTCAATGGCGCGCTCGACGAGCTCGCGGCCGAAACCGCGCCTGCGCCGGTCCGACCGTACGGCCATCCAGGTGATCTCGGCGCTCGCCGCGTCCTGGCGTCGCAGCGTGAGAAAGCCGACGACCTCGCCGTTCTCGACGGCCACGAGGCCCTGCTGCGTCCTCACAGCCTCGGCGCACTCGGCCCGTCCACCCTCGTCGCCGAAGTGGTACAGAAGGGTGAGGACGACGGCGTCGCACGCCGGGGCATCCGCGGGCTCGAGCGGTCTGATCACTGATCCTCGATCAGCTGGAGCTCGTCCGCGCAGTCCGTGTCCGGCTGCTCGCGGCACGGGGCCGCGCGCTCTTCCTCCCACACGGCGGCGAACGCCCGGTAGCCCTCGCGACCGAGCTCGACGAGGATCCCGTCGAGCCGCGGCTCGCGCGAGACGACCTCCCAGCCGGCTGCGCGGGCCGCCTCCTCGAGCGCGTCGGCCCGTTCCTCCTCCGAGCCCTCCGCGACGTAGAACACGCGCGCGCACGAGGGGTTGCCGGCGATCTGGGGGCAGGAGCCCTCGCTCGTCTCGACGACCTCGGCTCCGGCCGGCACGAGCTCCTCGCCGAGGTCGCCCAGCCGCTCGTTGGCCGGTGGGTCCGAGACCGAGCAGCCCACGGCGAGCGCGGTCGTCAGCAGAAGCGACGCGAGGAGGCGCGGCACGGCGCCCCGAATCGTGCCCTACCGGACGCTGACGGGCCGGCGGTTCCGCCGGGCGAAGCTTCCGCGGGTCGCGCCGCTCGCGCGGGCGAAGCTCCAGGTGGCGCGCTCGTCGACGGCGAGCACGACGGGACCGTGGACGATGAGCGACTCGCTCGCCTGCTCCTTGAGCAGGTCGGAGAAGAAGCCCTCGACCAGCCATTCCCGGCCCGGCGCGACGGTGGTGCGGACGCGGATGCGAATGAGGCTGACGGACAGCTCGTCCACCTTCTCGATCCAGGGACGGCGAGCGAAGGTGGTCGGGTCCACCGGCACGATCGAGGCGACCTCGCGGACGAGCTCCTCGCCCTCGTCGCGCTTGCTCACGAAGAGCTCGATCGCCAGGTCCTTGACGCCGCGCGGAAGAACGCGAACGGCCTGGATCTGCGAGTTGTGGATGTGCATGACCTCCCCCGTGACCGAGCGGAGGACCGTCTGCCGCAAGGACACGTCCTCCACGACGCCCTGGAGCTCGAGGCCGGCGTGGACGACGACGGTGTCGCCGACCGAGAACCAGCGCTCCACGAACATCGTCAGCCCGGCGAGGACGTCGACCAGGAGGCGCTGGGCGGCGAACGCGGCGACGATGATGAGGAACGACGCTCCGGCGATGGCGGTCAGACGGTCGACGCCGCCCATGAGCTGGCCGATGGAGAGGACGATCGCGGCGCCGAAGGCGACGTAGATGACTCCGGCACGGATGATCGAGACGAGCGTCTCGCGACGCTTCAGGTTGGCGATCATGCCCGTCGCCTCGAGATCGCTGGCGCTGTGGCGCCGGTCGTGCCAGCCGAGGACGCGCAGGGCGACCCAGCCGCTCGAGCGCGCGATCAGCCACGCCAGCCCGAAGAGGCCGACGATGACGAGGATGCCGCCGAACGGCGGATAGACGGGAGTCCTCGAGTTGAGGAGGTCGATGAGGGGGTCGAGCACGCGCGCCTTCCGTCGGTTGCCTGTCCACTCAACGTATCGACGCGCGCGCGTCCGACTCCACGTGCGACTGTGGCTCTAACGAGACCTTAATCTCAGCCGACGCCCTGGCCACGCCGGCATGTCTCGGCGTCCGGGCAGCGTCCGAGGACGCGAACCGTCGGGATCGCCCCGGTGCGCCGGAGCTGGATGAGGACCGAGGCGGCGTTGTTCTCGTGGCCCGCCTCCTCGAGCGTTCGCTCCGGATTCACCCGGTGGACGAGCATGTAGCGGCCGGCCGGCACGTTCGTGACGTCGACGAACTGATTCTCGAGCCCGGGGGCGTAGTCGTCCCCGAACCCCGGTGAGATCCCCTGCCTGACCGTGAGCAGCCCGGGCTGGCCAAGGCCGCAGTCGTCGGTCCAGACGGCGCGCTCGGGCTTGCCCTCGACCCGGGCGCCCGGGTCCGTCTCGTAGCGGTCGCCGAGGCAGAAGCCGGTCTTCTCGCTCGGCACGACGAGCGATCGGTCGCCCACGGCGCGCAGCTCGTAGACCTCGAACCCGAGCAGGTGCCAGTGCTCGTGCGTCTCCGTCTCCGCGTAGCGGATCTCGCCGGGCACCTCGCGGGCTCGCGCCGTGCCGTCGGAGCGGCGCACCAGCTGGCGGACCGCCAGCGCCGGTGTCTGCGGGTCGGGCCGCTCGCCGTCGACCAGGAGCGGGCCCCGTCCGACGTTGTCGACTGCGGACGCGAACACAAGGCGGTAGGAATCTCCCTCCTCGACGATCTCCAGCTTGGTCGGCGCGGCCTGGTCGAGGTCGGGGAGGAACTCCTCCGGACCGTCGTCGCGAAGCAGAAGGACACCGGCGGCTGCCAGCGCGACGCCGGCGGCCGATACGACGAGGACGGCGAGCCAGCGCATCTGACCGGTTGTCTACACGACCGGCGGCCGGGACGGTCGCGCTTCGCCTGGTCGAGCCCGCCTAGTCTCGGGTGCCGCCGCCGGGGAGCGCCGGCTGCGTGGGGCTCGAGCCGCCGGGAAGCGTCGGGCCGGGCACGCGGTTGGGCGGAGGCGTCGACGGCACCGGGTGCGTCGGCACCGGCGCGGATCTCGCGGGCCCCGGCTCGGCGGGCGGGGCCGGCGTCGGGGGAGGCGGGGTGGGGCGGGCGACCGGGCGATTGGGCCGGTTCGCTTGCCGTGGTGTGGCGCGCGCGGTGTCGGAGGCGAGCGCGCCGCCCGTGGCGATCGCGGCGGTCGTCGCCGGCGCGGTCGCGGACTGGCTGCCTCCGCCGCGGACGGCGCTCTCCGGCTCGGGCCGGGGCGCGGGGGCCGGGGAAAGGTCGATCGCGGCGGGGACGCTCGACTTGGCGAACGCCGTCGAGGCGTTGGCCGCCGGGAACGGGATCGGCCCGGCGTCGACGCCGAACACGCGGAGCCAGAGGTAGAACGTCGCCGCGGCTGCCGCTGCGAGGAGGGCGAGATTCACGCCCGTCAGGAAGTCCGGCCGGGAGTTCTCCGCCCGCACGATCACACCGGGCCCGCCGGCGAGCGCCGGCACCACTGCGAGTGGCGTGGGAAGCGCGCGCATGACCGCCGGAGCCGGATCGACGGTCTGCACCGGCGGCAGGCCGAGGGCGTGTGCCTCGAGCGCGCAGTCGACCCGATCGAAGCCGTACGGAAGCCCGGGCACCATGACTTGGAACCCCTGCGGGTCGAACTGTCGGCCGCATACCCGGCAGTCCATCCGCTTTCTTATATCAGGAAGAGACTGGCTTTTCTGGACCCGATTTCGGCCCGCCGCTACGCGGAGGCGACGCGGTTCTTCCCCGCCGCCTTGGCCCGGTAGAGCGCGCCGTCCGCGGCCGACAGGAGCTCCTCGGCGCTGCGGGCGGCCGGGAAGGCGGCGACGCCGAAGCTCGCGGTCACGGGCGGCTTGTCGGGACCGGTCGCGGGGAGGCGAAGGCGCAGGAGCGCGGTCTGCAGCCGGCGCGCGAGCTGCTCGGCCCCGTCCACGCCGGTCTCGGGAAGGAGCACCGCAAACTCTTCGCCGCCGTAGCGAACGGGGAGGTCGAAGTCGCGCACGTTTTCGCGCAGGACGTCGGAGAAGTGGCGAAGCACTTCGTCCCCGATCTGATGGCCGTAGCGGTCGTTGATCTGCTTGAAGTCGTCGAGGTCGGCGAGAACGAGTGCCAGCGGATCGCCGAAGCGCTCCGCGCGGCGCACCTCGACGGCGAGGGTCTCGGTGAAGCGGCGCCGGTTGGCGAGCTGGGTGAGCTCGTCCGTGATCGCCTGGCGCTTCACCGTCCGGTGCAGCCGCTCGTTCTCGATCGCGATCGAGGCCTGTGCAGCCAGCCAGTGCGCGAGCTGCTCCGACTCCTCGTCGAAGGAGCCGTCCTTCGGCGGGTAGAGGAGGAGGCGCCCGATGCCTTCGTCGTCGGTGCCCAGCGGCAGGCTCAGCGGGCCGCCGCCCTCCTCGGGCCGGCCGGCGCGGACGACCTCGGTGCCGCCGCTGACGAGCCGCGCGCCGGCGGCGCCGGTCGCCTCGATCGCGCTCTGGAGGATGACCGGCAGGAGCGCTTCGGGGTCGTGAGTGGCCGCCAGCGCCTCGCCCACCAGAGCCACGGCCTCGCGGACGCGCTGCTCGTCTCCGCCGCGCCGGACATCGCGCGAGCGCCGACGCTGGTCGGCTTCCTCCGCGGCCTCCGCCTCGGCGGCACGGCGCCGCTGCACCAGGCCGATCATTCCAGCGAGCAGGAGCGCGAGCCCGACCGTCGCCAGCGAGGCGTAGAACGCGCGGCGCTGGGTGTCCTCGACCGCCGCCGCGACCGGCGCCTCCGACGAAAGCGCGGCCAGGCTGACGTCGGTGCCCTCGAGCAGCGGGGTGGAGACGAAGCGATAGTCCTCCCCGTTCTGCTCGGTCGTCCCCTGGTCGCCCGCCGGTAGGGTCGCGCCGGGCGCGAGCGTCCCGGAGGCCGCGAGCGTCGCTCCGGCGTCCGCGATGGCGAGGCTGTCCATCTCGAGCAATCCGGCAGCCTGCGCGAGTTGGTCCGCCAGCTCGTCGTCGAGGGGCACGCCCACGACGACGCTGCCGACCGTCTCGCCCTCGTCGTCGACCACCGCCACCTCCCGGCTCGCCGGCCAGGAGCCCTCGCCGGCCAGCAGCCGGCCGTCGGCGAACAAGCCGACGTTCCCCTCGGTCTCGGCGATCCGGGCGGCGTCCTCGGCGTTCCCGTCCGCGAGCGCCCTCTGCACCTCGGCGGTACCCGCGATTCGCGTCGCCTTCGTTTCCGCGTCGGCGAGCGCGTCGGCGAACTCCTCCCGCCCGACGCGGAGGTTGGAGGTCAGGCGGGCGTCCAGCGTGTCCCGCTCCTGGTTCTCGGCGATCTGACCGGCTACCCAGGTGGCGAGCAGGACAACGGCCGCCCCGAGGAGCAGCGCCCAGAGCGCCAGTGCGAGCCGACCGCGGGCCGCTCGCGGTGCAATTCTCGCCAGCGTTGCCGTCGTTCCTCCTTCCCGTGAGAGTTTAGAACGTCGCTTCGCGGACATTGGCCGCGATCAGCAGGAGGATGAACGCCGCCATGGCCAGGCGGAACACGACGAAGACGGTGTAGGTGTGGCTGCGCACGTAGCCGAGCAGCCCCCAGATGGCGAGGAGCCCCGCCGCCCCGGAGGCCAGCACGCCGACCACGAAAGGCCCGGCCGAACCGGCCGGCAGGTCGCCGAGCAGGACGTCGGTGACCCCTTTCCACAACACGGCGCCGAACGTGATCGGGATGAGGAGAAGGAACGAGACTCGTGCCGCCGAGTCGCGGTCGAGCCCGAGGAAGCGGCCTGCCGTGATGGTGATCCCCGACCGGGAGACGCCGGGCATCAGCGAGAGGCTCTGCGCAAAGCCCACCGCGACCGCGCTCTTGAGGCCGAGCTCGCCCATCTCCCGCCGGTGAGGCGTCTTGTCGGCAACCCAGAGGAGGACTCCGAAAAAGGCGAGGAAGAACGCGATCTGCCACGGCTCGCCGAGCCGGTCGACGATGACGTTTTCTCCGAGCGCGCCGACCGCCGCTGCAGGCACCGTCGCGACGGCCACGAACCACGAGATGCGCTCGTCGGGCGTCTCGATCCGGCGGCGGCGCACGCTGCCAACCCAGGCCGACGTCAGCGCTACGACGTCCCGCCAGAAGTACGCAACGACGGCCGCGAGCGTGCCGACGTGGAGCGCGACGTCGAACGTCTGGTTGAACTCGTCGTGCGTCTCGAGGTAGTCCCACTCGAAGAACCACGGCACGAGGATCAAGTGCCCGGATGACGAGATCGGGAGGAGCTCGGTCAGCCCCTGGACAATGCCGAGAATGAGGGCCTGCCAGTTCGGGAGCACGCCCGGCTCCTCCCCGACCTGGGCGACGGTGAGGCCGACGGCGACCAGCAGGGCCCCGCCGGCGACGACAAGGATGCCGGCGCGACTCATGGACGGGTTATCGTAGGCGCCGGTGAGTCGCAACGACGTCATCCTCGGGGTCGCGGCCGCGATCCTCATCGTCTTCAGCCTCGTCGTCTCGATCGTGATCCCGCGGCGCGACCCGGGCTTTCCCGGCAGGAACATCGGCGTCTTCACGGCCGTGGCGATCTCACTCGTCGTGATCGTGCTCGCCACCGTCGAGATCGCGGGCGAGTCCCACGAGGCCGAGGAGCCCGAGGGCGGCGAGAGCGTCCCGGCCGAGACGGACGGCGGTGAAGGCGGTGGCGGTGGCGGTGGCGGCGGTGCGGGCGACACGGCCGCCGGCCAGGAGGTCTTCGTGGCCAACTGCTCCTCCTGCCACACGCTCGAGGAGGCCGAGGCGGTGGGCAATATCGGCCCGAACCTCGACGAGTCGACGCTCGGCCTCGACGCCGTCGTCGCGCAGATCGAGGAGGGCGGGGGCGGCATGCCCGCGTTCGGCGGCCAGCTCTCCGAGGAGGAGATCGCCGACGTGGCCGCGTTCGTCGTCGCCTCGCAGGGCTAGGAGGGCGCGCCTGCGCCCCCCTGCGTTCTGAAGTCGAGGCGGAGAGGGCGGGATTTGAACCCGCGACCCGACTTTCGCCGAGTACGCGATTTCCAGTCGCGCTCCTTAGGCCACTCGGACACCTCTCCGCGGCTCGGGCCATGGTATCGGCGTTTCGCGATCAGTCCTTCGGGGCAGAGGCGATCTGGACACGATTCGAAGGGAGGACGCCATGCCGCCACGCGGAGTCGAGAAGGGCACCAAGCGGGCCCGTCAGTACGAGCACATCAAGAAGTCCGCCAAGAAGCAGGGGGCGTCGACCGGCCGGGCCGAGGAGATCGCCGCGCGCACGGTCAACAAGGAGCGCGCCCGCGCCGGCGAGTCGCGCACGCGCTCGCGCACGTCCACCAAGGACATGTCGTCGAGCCGCCGCGGCGGCCTGCGCTCGGGCACGAACCGGCCGAAGGGCCGCACGAAGGAGCAGCTCTACGCCGAGGCCAAGAAGCTCGGGGTCGAGGGACGTTCGCGAATGACGAAGGCCCAACTCCAGCGGGCGGTCGCGGGCAAGAAGAGCTAAGGAGGATCGGCGAGATAGCGATCGTTGCCGGGGTGCGATGGTCGTTCCGAAACAAGGACGCAGGGAGTGTTCGTAGCCGCCCCGCTCAAGTAACAGACTGTTACTTGGGCTTGTGCCGGCGGCCACCGACTCTCTTGTCGAGCCTTCTAGTAGCGTCGGCAGATCCGCCGGCGCTCGTCCTACCGCTCGCTCGCCTCGCTCCAGCGGGACAACCGCTCGTGCCGGGCGTGCGCCGAGGCCGGCTTCCCGCTCGAGTCCCTGCCGGTCTTCGAGGGTCATGTCGGCCAGCGGGCGCTGATCGTCGGCCAGTCGCCGGGCGTCGTCGAGGGAGCTGAGCGCCGGCCCTGGCGCGGGCGGGCGGGCCGCACGCTGCGCCGCTGGCTCGACCTCGACGAGGACGCCTTCTACGAGACCTTCTACTGCGCGTCGGTGACACGCTGCTACCCGGGCCGCCATCCGTCGGGCCGCGGCGACAGGACGCCGACGCCGGCGGAGCTCGAGCTCTGCTCGTTCTGGCTCGACTGGGAGCTGCGCCTCCTCCGGCCGCAGCTGGTGCTTCCCGTGGGCGGGTTGGCCATCCGACGCCTGCTCGGCCGCGCCCGGCTGACGGAGCTGGTCGGGCAGCGCTTCGAGCTCGGGGACGCGATCGTCGTCCCCCTCCCGCACCCGTCCGGGGCGAGCGGGTGGCTCAACGACCCCACCAACCGGTCACGCCTCGACGAATCCCTCGCCGTCGTGCGCCGCGAGCTCGCCCGAATCGCTTGACAAGCGCCGGGAGGCTTGTTTAGCCTCGCTAACTGTTTAGTACTGCTTAGATTCGCGGGCCGGGGGTGGTCAGGAAGGGCCCGGGTCGCGAGGGGAGGGGGAAGGACTGGAGCACCGCTAGGGACGGTTCGTTCGCATCTGTCAGGCATGCACCTTTGGGGAAGCCGGTTGCCTCACCGGCGATCGGGCCCCGCGAGATCAGGAGGTGGGCAGTGAAAGCACGGTTCCTGCTGGCGCTCGTCGCCGTCGGCATCGCCATTCTGGCGGCGCCGCTCGGCGCCACGCCGCGCGTCGAGTTCGCCAACAACTGGGCGAAGACCGACAACATGACGGCCATCGGCTTCTCGCCGCGGTTCGTCGAGTTCCCCGGCCCGGCCGCCGGGCGCATCAACTCCGACCTCGCCTTCTGGGGCGACATGGTCGTACAGGGGACGTACGAGGGCTTCCGCCTGATCGACGTCACCTTTCCCACGCGGCCACGGGAGATCATCAACTACGAAGAGTGCGCGCCGGACTCCACGGCCGGCAACCAGGGGGACGTGGTCATCTACGGCAACATCCTCGTCCGCTCCTGGAACTCGAACGCGCCCACCACCACGCCGGTCACGTGCGACGGGCAGCTGGTGCCGGGAGGCTTCGAGGGCCTGCACATCTTCAACATCTCGAACAAGCAGGACCCGCAGCTCGTGAGCTCGATCGACCTCGCCTGCGGCTCGCACACGGCCTCGGCGGTGCCCGATCTGGCCAACAACCGGCTGCTGATCTACAACGGCTCCTCGAGCGGCGCCTGCGAGAACATCGACATCATCGGCGTCCCGCTGTCGAACCCGGCCGCGGCCGCCGTCGTCCGCCAGGAACCGACCGCGGACCATCCGTGCCACGACATCGGGGTCATCCTCGGCTCGGCGATGAAGCTGGGCTGCGCCGGCGGCACCGGCTTCGAGATCTTCTCGCTCGCCGCCGCCGACGGGGCCTCGCTGACCGACCCGGTGCCCATGCACCACGTCGAGGTCCCGGACGTGACGATCGGCCACTCGGCCATCTTCTCGACCGACGGCAAGATCCTCGTCTTCGGGCACGAGCCGGGCGGCGGCGTGCAGCCGCGCTGCACCGCGACCGGCACGGTCCTGCCGGGCGGGACGATCCAGACCGACGACCACAAGAGCTACTTCTTCTACGACGTGGAGACCGGCGAGCAGATCTCGAAGCTCGTCCTCCCGCGGAATCAGACCGTGCAGGAGAACTGCACGATTCACAACTACAACATGATCCCGCTGAAGAAGAAGAGCGGGAAGCCGCGCTACGTGCTCGTGGCGGGCAACTACCAGGCGGGCATCTCCGTCGTCGACTTCACCGACGTCGAGAACCCGAAGGAAATCGCCTACGCCGATCCGCCGCCGGTCGTCCCCGAGGCCGACTACGGCGACTGGTCGACGTACTGGTACAACGGCCGCATCTACGAGTCGGACATCCAGAGGGGCCTGATCATCTGGCGCCTCGATGACCCGCGCGTCGGCACGTACCTGACGACGCCGTTCTCGAATCCGCAGTCGCAGCTCTTCACGATCGACTGAGAATCGAGCCGAGGCACCGGCCTCGATAAGGAACCGCCGCCGCCCAGCCGCAGGGCGGCGGCGGGCCCGGGAAGCACATCGGCGGGGCGGTCGACCCCAAGCGGCCGTCCCGCTCGATGCTTCCCCGGCAGACGGAGGCGGTGGGGAGGAGCCACCGGGCCTGCCTGTTCGGGAGGCTCCTCCTTCCGTCTGGCGGGCGGCTAGTCCTTGAGCCGCCGGTAGAGCGGGAACGCGTACCAGAAGAGGGCGAACGCGGCCGCGACGAGCGAGGCGACGATGACGGTGGCGGGCTCGCCGAAGAGGACGTCCGTGATCAGGTAGACGGACGCGGTCATGGCGGCGGCGATGAACACGGTCGCGGCGATCGCCGTGCGCGTGGCCATCACCATCAGCGCCTCCTTGTCACGCGCCCGCCAGCGGATACGGTGTGACGCGGTCGGCGTGATCAGGAGGATGATCGCGATCGTCGCGCAGAGGAGCGCCGCGTAGTAGACGTACTCCTGCTGGGTCGTCAGCTCCTCGAAGCGGTTCTGGAACGGGAGGATGAGCAGGAACGCGAAGAGCACCTGCACGCCCGGCATGGCCAGGCGGTGCTCCTCGATGAGCTCGCCCCATTCCTGGTCGAGCTGCTCCTTCGTTCGCTCGGCCACGCGCGGAGACTACCGGCCCGGCTCGAAGCTGATGAGCTCCTCTCTCCCTCCGCCGCCGGACAGCGCGATGACGAGAACGGGGCCGACTCCCCTGGCGTAGAACTTGTGCTCGAGGACGTCCGGCTCGAGCGGTGTCGTGTCCTTGGTCATGACGACGTCGTCGAAGGCGCCAAAGGGCACCTCGACCTGCTCGTCGAGGCTCAGGATCTCGCCGACGTCCTCGGCCTCTCCTTCGTAGTACTCCTGCCGGTACGCCATCCCGGCTTCGGGGCTCGCCGGCACGACGACACCTGCCTCGGCGCCGTCCACGCCCGCCTCCCAGGAGCCTTCGGTGCTGACCACCTTGCCGTCCTCGAACTCCTTCGTGTCCTCCCCGAGGTACCAGACGTTGCCCCACGTGTCCTGGGCGTACCAGTCGAACGTGTCCTCGATCACCTGGTCGCCCTCGGTGACGATGTCGTGCACGACCGTGGCGGGGATGCCGAGGATCGTCTTCGTCCGGTCGGTGACGGTGACCTCGACGCGCTGCTCGGCTCCCTCGCTGTCCGTCTCCCGGTAGACCCACCTTCTCCCCGGCGCCATCGGCCAGTAGGGGTTGTCGATCAGCGCGACGAAGTTCGCCGGGTCGAGGTTGGCGGGCTCGCTGCCCTGCGGGAGCGGGGGAGCCGTCGCGTCCGTCGCCACCCCGGTTGCGCTCTGGGCGGTGTCGGCCGGCTCCTCGTCCCCGCCGCAGGCAGCGGGGACGAGGAGCACGAGGGCGAGAGCGAAGAGCGAGCGGAAGCGCATGGGCTCAGTCGTCGTCCCCGGGACCTTCCTGGTCGCCGGGACCGTCGTCGTCGGTTTCCTGGCCGATGACCCGGAAGTCCGCGTCGAGGTTGACCTCGACCTGGGTGCCGTCGGCCAGCCGGACCTCGACGCTGTAGGCCGAGCCGTCGTCTCCGGTCTCGGTCTCGGTGACGGTGCCGCCGCCGGTGTGGGCGAGGGCCGCCGCGGTGGCCTTCTCCAGGTCGGAGCCCGTGAGGGGCTGCTCGTCTCCGCCTGCCGACGCGATGGCAAACCCGGCCGAGACGGCGATGGCGACGAAGACGACCACGGCGATCACTACGAGGTTGCGTTTCATCCAAGACCTCCTTGCTGACGGGGTCACCGTAGAGGCCGCAGATGAAACGGCCGTGAGAGGTGGGTCTCATCTCTTTCTCATCTCGCGAGCGACAATGAGCCCATGCGAGTCCTCATCGTCGAGGACGAGGTGAAGATGGCGGGCCTCCTCCGGCGCGGGCTGCGGGAGGAGGGGCTGGCGGCGGACGTGGCGCGCACCGGCGACGACGCGGTCTGGATGGCTCGGGCAACAGAGTACGACGCCATCGTCCTCGACGTGATGCTTCCGGGCGCCGACGGGTTCGAGGTCTGCCGGCGCCTGCGCGAGGCGGGAACCTGGTCGCCCGTCCTCATGCTCACCGCGCGCGACGCCGTGGACGACCGGGTGGCAGGGCTCGACGCGGGCGCGGATGACTATCTGACGAAGCCCTTCTCGTTCGCCGAGCTGCTCGCGCGGCTGCGCGCGCTTTCGCGGCGGCCGCCGGTCGAGCGCCCGGTGGTCCTCGAGGTCGGCGACCTGCGGCTCGACCCGGCGACGCGCCGTGTCTGGCGCGGCGACGCCGAGATCACACTCTCCGCCAAGGAGTTCGCACTCCTGGAGACGTTCATGCGCCGGCCCGGGGAAGTGCTCTCGCGCTACCAGCTCCTCGAGCACTGCTGGGACTACGGCTACGAGAACCGCTCGAACGTCGTCGACGTCTACGTCCGCTACCTCCGCGAGAAGATCGACCGCCCCTTCGACCGCGAGTCGCTCGAAACGGTTCGCGGCGTGGGCTACAGGCTCCGATGAGCCGGCTCCCGATCCGCCTGCGCCTCACGCTCGCCTTCGCGCTGGCGATGGCGCTGGTGCTCGCCGCAACGGGCGCGTTTCTTTACTTCCGGCTGCAGTCGTCACTGGACGAGGGGATTGACGAGGGGCTCGAGGTGCTGGCGGCCCAGGTTGCGGGCGACGTGCAAGGGGGCCAGCCGGTGGGGGGTACGCCCATTCCGCCCGACGAGCGCTTCATCCAGGTCCTTGCTTCCGACGGCCGGGTTCTCGAGGCGACTCCGCGGGGCTTCGCCGGCCCCGCCCGCACGCTCGAGCGGCACATCGAGAGCCCTGACGGAGACGTCGTCGTCGTTGTGGGCGCGTCGCTCGAGGACCGAGACGAGACGCTGGCGGGATTCCTCACCGAGCTGCTGCTGATCGGGCCGGTCGCGCTCCTCGTCGCCTCGCTGCTCGGCTACGCCATCGCGGCGGCGGCCTTGCGCCCGGTGGAGTCGATGCGCGCCGAGGCGGCGGTCATCTCGGGCGCCGACCCGGGGCGACGGCTGCCCCTGCCCCGCGCGCGCGACGAGATCCGCCGCCTCGGGGAGACGCTGAACGCGATGCTCGGGCGACTCGAGAGCGCACTCGAGCGGGAGCGGAGCTTCGTCGCCGACGCGAGCCACGAGCTGCGGACGCCGCTCGCGCTCCTTCAGACCGAGCTCGAGCTCGCGCGGCGGCAGCCGCGTTCCCGGGAGGAGCTGGAGCAGGCGCTCACCTCCGCCTCCGACGAGACCGACCGGCTCGTCCGGCTTGCCGAGGACCTGCTCGTCCTGGCGCGCTCCGACCAGGGGCGGCTCGCCGTGCGGCATGAGCCGGTTTCGGTAGCCGCGCTCCTCGACGGCGTCGCCCGGCGCTTCGGCGAGCCGGTGGCGGTGACCCCGGCGGCGAACGGGCTCACGCTGGTCGGCGACCAGGCCCGCCTGGACCAGGCCCTCGGGAACCTGGTCGACAATGCACTGCGCCACGGTGGCGGCTCCGCGACGCTGAGCGCTGTCGCCGCGGACGGAACGGTCGAGCTGCACGTCCGCGACGACGGCCCCGGCTTCCCCGGGGAGTTCCTGCCGCGGGCCTTCGAGCGCTTCAGCCGGCCCGACGAGGCGCGCTCGGGCGGCGGCGCCGGCCTCGGCCTCGCCATCGCGCACGCGATCGCGGCCGCGCATGGCGGCTCCGCGGGCGCCGCCAACCGGGGCGCCCGCGGAGCCGACGTCTGGCTGGCTATCCCGGCCCGCTAGGCGGGAAGGTCCTGGATCGCCCGGTAGCCCTCGTTGATCGCGCTGTGCGTGTAGGCGAACGACGCCGAGTCGCTGTTCGCGATCGAGACGTTCTTGAACGGAACGCGGCCCTTCACGTGCGGCTGGTTCGCGTTCGGCCCGTACAGGGACGGATCCCACGTCGAGGTCAGCTCGTGGGCGTAGCCGTAGTTCCACCGGTTGACCATCACCGCGTGGACGTCCCGCTCGGGGTCGAAGTCGCCGCCCATCTTGTTCACGCTCCGGTCGATCACGTCCCAGACCGCGTCCTCGAGGTCCTCGAAGCTCAGCTCGAGGAGCCGCTTGCGGCCTCCCTCGTAGGCGGCGAGCTGCGGGGTTGCGTCGTGGTCGGTGGGGACGACCTGGAAGCTGAGCACGGCCGGGGCGCTCGGCGGTTGATTCGGCGTCGGGCCGTAGGCGGCCCCGAAGCGCGCGCCTGCCGCCAGCGTCGTCGTGTCCCAGAAGAGGCTGTTGCCGCGCGGCGTGATGCTCGAGATGCGCGCGTCGGCGAACGCCTGCCAGTTGTTCAGCACCGCGCGGGCGTAGATCAGCGGCGTCTTCCGGGCGTAGCAGAGGTTCTCCACCTGCTCGGTCGGGAGGCCGTCGACGATCTTCGCCGTGACGCGGTTCCAGCACGCCATGACGACGTGCTTGCCCACGACCCGCTTGCCCTTGCCGCCGACGACGTACTCGACGATCGCGTTGTCGCGCCAGTCCTTGGACGGCTTGACGCGGAACACCATGCTGTTCAGCCGGATCCGGACGGCGTTCCCCGGCAAGTCGAGCTTCGAGTAGTCCGTCCTCGCCTTGACGATGTTCTCCTGGTTGGGGCGGCCGCCGTCCACGTCGGGGATCGCCGCCGGGATCAGCTTGGCGACGAGCAGGCGCAGGAGCGAGATGTTGCCGTCCGGCCAGAGGCGTGTCGGGCCGGGGTCGAGGAGCCCCATCTGCGGCGTGCGCCCGATGCCCGGGAACGGGTCATCGTTGAGGCCGAGCCCGCCGAAGCCGGCCTGGCCGAGGGCCCAGGCATCGCCGGCGGAGACCGCCTGGACGCCCGCGCCGAGCAGGCTGTGGCCGTTGCGCTGATACCAGAGCGTCGACTGCTCGGGCACGCCGACGTAGTCCATGTAGTACTGCTTCTGCGTGATCCCGGCCAGGATCGCCTTCTTGTCCTGGTCGGTCTTCGGCCCGTGCTTGAGCGCGATCCAGTCGGTGGTCGTGTCCGTCTGGATCGTGGCGATACCCGCCTGCGCATCCGGCGAGAACGGGGTCTGCGCGAGGAAGTCCGGCCACGGCTGCGGGGCAACCCGGTTCTGGATCACCGTGTCCGTGCCCCAGTCCTCCGACGGGAAGAGCAGCATCGCGCGAAGGCCGAAGGAGGCGGGGATTCCCGGGGTGGCCGAGCTGGGGAAGTTGTTGGGGTCGACCCCGCAGAACGCGAGGAAGTCGACCGACGGCTGGCCGTACGAGCCCGGGATGTCCAGCAGCCCGTTCGCAGGCTGGTTCCAGGTGCCGATCGAGTCCAGGTTCACCGTCCCGCCGTTGCGCAGGATCATCAGGTCGTTGCCCTGGTAGGGGATGTGGAACTCGTTGCGATGTGAGTGGCCGCCGAAGTCGGCCAGCGGGTCGAGCAGCAGGATCTTCGAGTCCTCGCCGAAGCGGTCACGGTAGTACTTGGCCGCCGCGAGCCCGCTCGCCCCGGCGCCGACGATGACGCAGTCGTACACCTCGCCGGTGTCCTGGATGCGGTTCGGCTTGATGCCGGTGCCGCCGCGCGTCGAGTGGACGTCCTGCTGGTTCGGCTTGCCGTCGATCGCCATGTACTGGCTCAGCACGGGGTCGGGCTGGCCCTTGAGCCCGGTCGCCGTGGGCGGATAGAAGTCGGGGTCGGCCGCGGAGCTCGCCGCGAACGCCGCCTCGGCGCCGGTGAGCCCGGGCATAGCCGATGCGGCCGCGAGGCCGGCAGCCGTGATCGCGACTCCGTCGAGGAAGTCCTTGCGCGTGATCTTGCTGTCCGGGTTCCAGGGGTCCCTGCTCTTCCCGTCGGCCATGACACTCCCTCCCGCGTCCAGGGTTGACCGAGGGATGCTCCCGCACCGTGGTGCCCGAATCAAGTCGGCCCGCTCGCGGCCAGTAGGATGGCTCTCATGGCCCCCGAACGTGCCAAGGAGCTGCTGGCCGCCGAGCGTCGGCGCATCGAGCGGGCGCTCGCCGAGCTCGGTGAGCCGATCGGCACGGACGAGCTCACCACCCTCGACAACCCGGCCGACCAGGGCTCCGTGCTCTACGAGCGCGAGCTCGAGGAGGGTCTGCTCGAGCAGCGCCGGCGAGAGCTCGAGGCGCTCGAGCGCGCCGAAGCGCGGCTGGAGGCGGGCACGTACGGTCTCTCGGTGGAGAGTGGAGAGCCCATCCCGGACGAGCGACTCGAGGCCTATCCGTTGGCCGAGCGGACGGTCGAGGAAGAGCGCCGCCAGTAACGACGAACCGGCGGGAATACGCCTGCTGACCGGGCCGTTCTACTAGACAGAGCCGCTCCCCGGACGTTCCGGGCGAGCAGTCAATCTCGCGAGTGAAAGGACTACCGATCCAGACCATCTTGGAGACCCCTGTCATGGAGACGCTGCTCGAGGACGAGGAGCGCGATCTCGCCGACCTCGTCGAGGACGAGCCGGCCGAGAGCAAGGAGCTCGACCTCGGCGAGGCCGACTACAAGCTGCCCAGCTCCGCAGGCTCGCTCGACCTCTTCCTCAACGAGATCGGCCGCTACCCGCTGCTGACCGCGGCGGAGGAGGTCATCCTCGCCAAGGCCGTCGAGCGCGGCGACCAGGCGGCGAAGGAGCGCATGGTCAACTCGAACCTGCGCCTCGTCGTCTCGATCGCGAAGCGCTACCGCGGCCGCGGCGTGCCCTTCGGCGACCTCATCCAGGACGGCGTCATCGGCTTGAACCGCGCGGTGGAGAAGTTCGACCACCGCAAGGGATTCAAGTTCTCGACCTATGCGACCTGGTGGATCCGCCAGGCGGTGCAGCGCTCCGTCGCCGGGCAGTCGCGCACCATCCGCGTGCCCACGCACGTTCACGAGCGCCGGAACAAGCTGGCCGCCGCGGCCCGGAAGCTCGAGCCGCAGCTCGGCCGCCCCGCGACGTACGAGGAGCTCGCCGAGGCCACGGGCATCTCGCTCCTCCACATCGAGGAGGCGCTCGAGATCGTCGAGGCACGCGTCTCGCTCAACCGCCCGGTCGGCAGCGACTCGGACGGCGAGCTCGGCGACCTCTTCGCCGACGAGAACGCTGACGATCCCGAGCAGGTCGCCCACCAGTACCTGCGGAGCCGCGCTGTGCGCGACGCGCTCGAGCGGCTGCCCGAGCTGGAGCGGCGCATTCTCGAGCTGCGCTACGGGCTCGACGGCGAGCCGCACTCCCTCGAGGCGATCGGCGCCGAGCTCGGGATCAGCCGCGAGCGCATCCGGAGGCTCGAGGGCGAGGCGCTCGACACGCTCGCCGAGACCCTCGGCGAAGGCGACGAGCTCGCGCTCTCGGCGTAACGAAAGGACGACCATGAAGACCGCAATCCATCCCGAGACGCGGGTCGCGACCGTGACCTGCACGACGTGCGGCACGACCTTCGAGACCCGCTCCACCCGGGAGGCGATCCAGGTCGAGAGCTGCTCGGCCTGCCACCCCGCCTACACCGGCGAAGAGCGCCGCGTCCGCCGGAGCGACCGGATCGAGCGCTTCGAGCGCCGCCGGGCCGCCGCCCGCTAGCGGGACTACGACAACCCAGAAGGCGGGGATGCGGGAGCGCCGGCGTCACGGCGCTCCCGCAGGCGTCGACGAGCGGGGTTGGGAGGGGAAGACCCACGCCCGCCCCGCCTAGCTGAATCCGCGCAACGTGACGATGACGGGGCCTTCCCCGATTTCCCAGCTCGAACCCTCCCGATCCCGCCGGATTCGCGCTCGCCGAAGGGGCGAACGGCAGCGCTCGCGGGCCAGGCGGCCGCGAGGGCTAGACGGCCTGGCGCTCGAGCCAGCGCGCCCGGGCCTTGGCGGCCTCGGTCTCGCGATCCTTCGGCGGCGCCGAGGTCACCAGCGCGTCCAGCAGGCGGGCGGAAGCGGCGGTGACGTCCTCGACCGCGCGGTCGAAGGCCTCGGCGTTCGCCTGCGACGGCTTGTTGAAGCCGCTGATCTTGCGGACGTACTGGAGCGCGGCGTCCTGGATCTCTTCGTCGGTCGCGACCGGCTCGAAGTTGTAGAGCGTTCGGATGTTCCGGCACATGAAATGGAGCCTAGCCCACGGTAAGCAGCGACGGTGGCGACCGCCTCGACTGGCACGGTCCTGGGCCAGCGGAGAGTCAGCTCCTGCCGCTGACGCCTGCCCCGGCCGTCCGCTGCTCCGCGCAAGAAGCCGTCTCCACCGGCCGTGTGCGTGACACTTCCGTGGCACACATCCCGTCCCCGGCGGACGTGCCCCGGGGTCAGACCCCAGGACGTGGCCGTAGTGGGCATGCGGCGGTCATCCGGCGTCCAGTAAGGTCGAAAGGGCAGTGTCGCGAAACCTGATCGAGCTGCTCAAGCGGACGGGCGCCAACGGTGGGACGAGGACGGCGCTCGCCGTGCTCCGCGAGGCGGTCGACGAGCGCGGCGCCGTCACCGACGACGATCGGCGGCTCGCTGCGCAGGTATCGGGACTGCCGGAAGCCGCGGTCTACGGCGTCTCCAGCTACTACGACGACCTGCGTCAGCCGCGCGGGCGCCGCCACGTCCGCGTCTGCACCGGCACCGCCTGCTGGGCTGCGGACTTCGACGACCACGTCCGCGAGCTCGAAGCCGGCCTCGGCGTGGGCATGGGCGAGTGCTCCGCCGACGGGGAGATCTCGCTCGGCGAGACGGTGTGCCTCGGCTTCTGCCACTCGAGCCCGTCCTTCCGCGACGGCGACGTGATCGACGCAGGCCCCGACGCGCTCCGGCGCGTGCTCGCCGGGAGCGCCGAGGCGGCGCCGGAGCCCGAGTGGCGCAGCGTGCTCGACGAGCCTGTCCTCACCAAGGCCGGCGACTGGTCGGGCCTGCGGCGAGCGTTGTCGGAGCTCTCGCCCGAGCAGCTCCGCGAGGAGGTGAAGGCGGCGAACCTCCGCGGCCGCGGGGGTGCCGGCTTCCCTGCCGGTCTCAAGTGGGAGTTCACGGCGAAGAACCCTTCCGACGAGAAGTTCATCGTCGTCAACGGCGACGAAGGCGACCCCGGCTCGTACATCGACAAGCAGCTGATGGAGTGGAGCCCGGAGCTCTTGCTCGAGGGGATGGCGCTCGCCGGCTATGCGGTCGGCGCGGCCACCGGCTTCGTCTACGCGCGCTCGGAGTACCCGCTCTCGAAGCCCGCGCTCGAGCGGGCGGTTGCGCGCGCGTACGAGTCGGGCGACCTCGGCGACGACATCCACGGCAGCGGCTTCTCGTTCCACGTCCACGTCGAGGAGGGCGCCGGCTCCTACGTCGTCGGGGAGGAGACCGCGCTCCTCAACTCGCTCCAGGGGCTGCGCGGCACCGTCTCGGCGCGGCCGCCGTTCCCGGCGGAGAAGGGCTACCACGCGCTCCCGACGGTGGTGAACAACGTCGAGACGCTCTGCAACGCGCCCTTCATCGCCCTGCAAGGCGCGGAGGCCTACGCGGCGCTCAGCCCCGGTGCAACGCCGGGCACGAAGCTCGTCTGCCTGAACGAGCGCTTCGCTCTGCCCGGCGTCGTCGAGGTCCGCTTCGGCACGCCGATCCGGGAGATCTGCGAGGAGCTCGGCGGCGGCCTGCGGGACGGGCGAGAGATCAAGGCGCTCCAGATCGGCGGGCCGCTCGGCGGGATCCTGCCCGCCTCGAAGCTCGACACACCCTTCGACTTCGACGAGCTGGCCGCCGAGGGCTGCATGGTCGGCCACGGCGGCATCGTCGCCTTCGACGACCGCACGGACATGCGCGCGCTCGCCAAGCACCTGCTCCACTTCGGCGCGAGCGAGAGCTGCGGCAAGTGCTTCCCTTGCCGCATCGGCCTCTTCCGCGGCCTGGAGATGGTGTCGGCCGACGCGCCGGTCGACCGTGCGAAGCTCGAAGAGCTGCTGGAGACGCTCGAGGTGGCGAGCCTCTGCGCGCACGGCGGCGGCATGCCGGCGCCGATCCGCAGTCTCATCGCCCATTATCCGGACGAGCTGGGGCTGGCCTGATGGAGGTCTTCGTGGACGGCGTCGCCGTCGAGGTCGAGTCGGGCACGACCGCGCTCGACGCCGCGAAGCTCGTCGGCACCTGGTTGCCGACGCTCTGCTTCGACGACCGCATGGCGCCCTTCGGCGCGTGCCGCGTCTGCCTGGTGGGGATCGAGGGCGCCGCGCCGGTCGCGTCCTGCACCACGCCGTGCCGCGAGGGCATGCGCGTCGTCACCACCGACGAGCGCGTTCAGCGCATCGCCAGGAACGTCGTCGAGCTCGTCCTCTCGGAGCTCCCCGGTCCGCCCGAGCCGCACACGGAGCTGGCCGAGGTGGCAGCGCGCATGGGCGTCGGCGAGCCGCGCTGGCGGGGCGCGATCCACCCGGAGAAGCACGACGCGCGCCATCCGTACCTCGTCTTCCAGCACGAGCTCTGCATCTCGTGTGGCCGCTGCGTCCGCGCCTGCGACGAGGTGCAGGGCGCCTTCGCGTTGACCGCGACCGGCCGTGGCTTCCACTCGAACATCACGGCGGGCCTCGATTCCGGTTTCAAGGATTCTTCTTGCGTATCCTGTGGGGCATGTGCGGATACGTGTCCCACGGACGCGATCAGCGAGCGTTTTCTCTTCGATCTCGCCGAGCAGGAGTGAGTGATGAGCGCTGACAGGCGGTTCGACTCGACCACGACGACGACCTGCGGCTACTGCGGCGTGGGGTGCCGGCTCGAGGCACACGCGCGCGGCGGCCGGATCGTCTCCATCAGCCCGGCCGAGGACGGGCCCGCGAACCGCGGGCACACGTGCCTCAAGGGCCGCTTCGCGCACCAGTACACCCGCGCGCGCGACCGGCTGACGGCGCCGTTGATCCGGGAAAGCGGCGCGTTCCGGATCGGCTCCTGGGACGAGGCGCTCGATCGCGTCACCGGTGAGTTCCTGCGCATCAAGGCCGCGCACGGCGCCGACGCGATCGCCGGCCTCGCCTCCTCGCGCGCGACCAACGAAGATTGCTACGCGATGCAGCGCGTCTTCCGCGCCGCGATCGGGACGCACAACATCGACAACTGCTCGCGCGTCTGCCACTCGCCCACCTCGTTCGCGCTGCGCAAGTCGCTCGGGCTCTCGGGCTGCACCGGCTCCTTCGACGACATCGAGGCCGCCCAGGTCCTGCTGATCGTCGGCGCCAACCCGACCGCCGGTCACCCGGTCGCCGGCGCGCGGATGAAGCAGGCTGCGCTGAACGGGATGAAGATCGTCACCGCCGACCCGCGCCGGATCGAGCTCGCCGACTACGGCGTCGTCCACTGCGGGATGCGGCCGGGCACGAACGCCGCCTTCCTGAACGGGCTCGCGCACGTGCTCATCCGTGACGGCCTCGTCGACGAGGAGTTCATCGCTGCGCGCACGGACGGCTTCGAGGCGGTCGTCGACCTCGTGGCGGACTACACGCCGGAGGAGGTCGAGCGGATCACGACGATCCCCGCCGACGACCTCGTCGAGGCCGCGCACCTGTACGGCGAGGCCGAGCGCGCCTCCATCGCCTGGGGCCTCGGCGTGACCGAGCAGCGCTACGGCTCCGAGTGCGTCCAGATGATCTGCAACCTCGCGCTCATGACCGGCAAGATCGGCAAGCCGGGCTGCGCGTTGATGCCCCTTCGCGGCCAGAACAACGTGCAGGGGTCGTCCGACATGGGCGCGCTGCCCGACACGTTCACGGCGTACCGCTCCGTCGGCGACGAGGAGACCGCGCGCCTCTTCGAGGAGCGCTGGGGCGTGACCATGAAACGCGAGCGCGGGCTGAAGATGCCCGAGATGCTCGACGCGGCGATCGAGGGCAGCATCAAGGCGATGTGGATCTGCGGCTACGACATCGCGCAGTCCGACCCCGACGTCGACCACGTCGTCGCCGCGCTCTCGAACCTCGAGTTCCTGGTCGTCCAGGAGATCTTCGAGAACGAGACCTCGAGCTTCGCGCACGTCATCCTTCCCGCCGCCTCCTTCCTGGAGAAGTCCGGGACGTTCACGAACGCCGAGCGGCGGCTGCAGGTCGTCGAGGCGGCGGCCTCCCCTCCCGGCGCGGCCAAGACCGACCTCGAGATCTACGGGCTCATCTCGGCGCGGCTCGGGCACGAGCTTCCCTACGAGGGGCCGGAGGACGTGATGGCCGAGATCGCCGAGCTGACGCCGCACTTCGCCGGCGTCACCTACGAGCGGCTCGGGCGGCGCGGCCTCCAGTGGCCGGTCGCCGCCGACGGCACCGACTCGCCGGTCCTCTACGAGACCGCCTTCGAGCTTCCCGACGGCCGCGCCCACTTCGCGGCGCTGCCGTACAAGCCCCCGGGCGACGAGGCGAGCGACGATTTCCCGCTCATCCTCGTCACCGGCCGGCGGCTGGAGCACTACAACGTCGGCACGATGACCCGCCGCACGGGCAACCTCGAGCTGTTCTCGAGCGACTGGCTCGAGATCCACCCCGAGGACGCCCAGGAGCTCGGGATCGCCAGCGGCGACGTGGTCGAGGTGCGGAGCAAGAACGGCCGCATCGAGATCGAGGCGCAGGTGACCGAGCGCATCGAGCCCGGCCACGTCTTCACCGCGTTCCACTTCCCGGAGGTGCGGACGAACCTGCTCGTCGGCCCCTCGGCGGACGTGAACACGAGCTGCCCGGAGTACAAGGTCGTCGCGGTCGCCGTCGAGAAGACCGGCGTCAAGGCCGAGCGGCCGCGCGCGGTCGCGGTCGCGTAGCCGCCGCCGGGCCGCATGGCCTCCGAGGACGGTGGGTGGCGTCCACGTTCCGCGCGGCCGGCGACTAGGCCGGAACGCGGAGCGGCCGCCTGACGGCGGCCGCTCCCTTCCACCGCTGGAGAACGCGGTTAGTTGCCGATCGTGAACTCTGCGGTCTGCGGGTTCAGATGGGCCATGGTGTGGAACGTCCCCACCCTGTCGTCGTCGAGACGCCAGATGAACAGACCGCGACGCATGTCGGACTGGTAGATGCGTCCGTTGTACCAGTAGCTCGACCAGTCGCCGCCCGCGAGGATCGCGTTCGGGTTGGCCGGATTGACGTTCGGCGGCGGGTCGGCGTAGGCGAACTCGACGGGGTTCATCGGGTCGCTGAAGTCGACCGCCGAGATGCCGGACTGGTAGTTGCCCGAGACCCAGACGTAGCGCGGCTTGCCCGCCTTGTTCTTCAGCGGGACGACCGTGCCGTTGTGCCACGTGCAGTTCTCGGTCGGGCCCTGCGGGCGCGCATGGACGAAGTGGCCCATGTCCTCGCCGGTCTCCGCCTCCAGGAACCAGATCGTGCGGTTGAACTCGCTGCTGGTTGCCTGGCACTGCGCCTGCGTGCCGCCGCCGGGCTCGTGCCCGAAGACGATCATCTCGCCGTCCCACGTGAACGCGGCCGTATGGCCGACGCTCGTGCCGTGGTTGAACGAGTACAGGAGGTTCGGATCGGTGAGCGACCCGCCCCTCGCCGGGTCGAGCGTCCACACGGACACGCCGTTGCCGCCGGCGCACGCGACCTTCATCGCGTCGCCGAGGATGACGGAGGTGTCGTGGCACGCCCGGTCGACGTTCTCCGCGCCGGGAGCGCGGGCGATCGTGCCGGTCGCCGGGAGGCCGCTGGTCTTCAGGGCCGTGCCGACGTCCTGGGCGATCATCACGGTCGGGATGTCCTGCTCGTGGCTGTCGCCCGCCATCGCGGTCGGAGGCCCGGCCACGTTGTTGACGATGATGACGCCGACCGCTCCCGCGGCCTCGGCGTTCTGCGCCTTCAGCAGGAACCCGCACGCGGGGGCCGGAGGCGGCGCCGGCGAGCCCCTGTCGATCAGCGCGATCGCGCCGGCGGGGAACCCGACCAGTGGGCCGCAGCCCAGCGTCGGGGTGGCGCTGCCGTCGTTCACGAGAACGATGGGAGCGGTGACGCCCGCGGCCGTCGGCTCCGGATGCCACGCCGCCGCGCTGGCGTCGTAGGTGCCGGCCGACGAGGACGGCGCGTTGATGGTCACGCGGTTCGGCTGTCCGACGAGCGGGGTGCCCGAGGGCTCGAACCGTAGGAACGCGGTGTTGGCCGGATTCGCCAGGGGCACCTCGACGATCGAGAGCCCGCGGCAGCCGGCCGTGGCCGACGACGCGCTCGAGTAGATGAGCACGCGGCCGTTGGCCGTGTCGGGCACCAGCGTCAGCGTGTGCGTCCCGCACGGAAGCGCGACGAACGACAGCGGATCCGGGTTGGCGGGATCGCTCACGTCGAAGACGTGGATTCCCTCTTGCCCCTGCGGAACCGCGACGTCACCGCAGAACCTGCCGCCGGCGCCGGCCGGCGAGTCCCACGCGCGGATGAGGATGTTGCCCCAGACCGCCACGTCGCCCTGGCTCCCGCTCAGGCACTGGTTGAACTCGCCGAGCACCTTGGGCCGCGACGGCTTGGCCACGTCGACGATACGGAAGCCGATGTAGGTGCCCTGGTAGACCTTGTCGCCCCAGAACGCCAGATCGGAGTTGAAGTCGCTCGACCCGGCCCCGGTGATCGGGAGCTGGCGGGGTGAGTAGCCGATCGCCGTCATGTTGTCGGTCTTCGACCAGTCGGCCACCTCCGGGATCGCCGGCGGCGACGCCGAGAGCGGTGCAGCCACGATGCCGATCGCAACGACGGCGAGCGCGGCGGCAATGCGAAATGCCTTCACGAACCACCTCCTCGTAGCAATGGGGAAGCCGCGGCGTCTGCCCGTTCGCCGCAGGGCCGGCACCCGAAGCCGGCCGACGGGTTGATCCCCCGATCCCCGATGGCTGAGTTAGATCAGACTAAAACGAAGGTGTCAAGAGCAGGCTTCGAGCGAGGCCGGCGCCCGGAAGACCGTATGCTCCCGGGCCTTGAACCTCGTGATCGGATTCCTGGTGGTCGCCGTCGTGGCGGGCGTCGCGATCGCCGCGATGCTGCTCGTCCGCCGGCGCGCGCCCGAGGGGAGCTACTTCTCCGACGGCGACCGCGCCTCGGGCGTGTTCGGCGTGCTGGCGACGGGCTTCTCCGTCCTGCTCGGGTTCATCATCTTCCTCGCCTTCACCAGCTACGACCAGTCGCGCACCGGAGCGGAGGCCGAGGCGCTCCTGGTTGTCCAGCAGGTCGAGAACGCGCAGCGCTTCCCGCCCGACGTGGGCGCGGAGCTGACGGGCGAGCTCGTCTGCTACGGCCGCTACGCCGTCGGCGTGGAGTGGGAGGAGATGGAAGCCGGCACCCCGCAGGAGATCAACCCGTGGGGCGTGGCGCTCTACGAGACGCTCCGCGACTACGAGCCCGAGTTGGCCTCGGAGCAGTCCTCCTACGACAAGTGGCTCGAGCAGACGTCCTCCCGCGAGGAGGCGCGGCGCGACCGCATACACGGTGCCATCGGGATCATCCCGACCCCGCTCTGGATCGTGCTCTTCTTCATCTCCGGTGTCATCTTCGTCTTCATGCTCTTCTTCGCCGACAGCGCCGAGCGGGCGAAGACCCAGGCGCTGCTGATGGGATCGGTCACGGCCGTGATCGCCACGATGCTGCTTCTGCTCATGTTCCTCGACGACCCGTTCCACGAGGGCGTCGGCGGCCTGCAGCCGGTTGCGATGGAACGGTCGCTCGGCATCGTGGACGAGGCGCTTGCCGACATCGGCGCCGACGTTCGCGTTCCCTGCGACGATCGAGGGCAGTCCCGCTGACCGCGTCTGCGGAGACGAGCGGCAGAGCCAGGCTGGAGCTGGCCGCTGCCCTCCTGCTCGCGCTGGCGACGGTGGCGACCGCCTGGAGCGGCTACCAGGCGAGCCGCTGGAACGGCGAGCAGGCGAAGGCGTTCAGCCGCGCCAACGCCTCGCGGATCGAGTCGACCCGCGCGTCCGCGCTCGCCGATGCCCAGACGGAGATCGACGTGGCCACCTTCACCCAGTGGGTGAACGCCTACGTGCGCGAGGAGACGGAGCTGGCCGACTTCTACGACGCGCGCTTCCGCGCGGAGTTCAAGCCGGCGGTCGAGGCGTGGATCGCAACGAGGCCGCTGCAGAACCCGGACGCCCCGCTGACGCCGTTTGCGATGCCCGAGTACGAGCTCGCGGCGCGCGCCGAGGCGGCGGAGCTGGAGGCCACGGCCGAGGAGTGGTCCGCGCGCGCGAGGGTCAACGTCCAGCGCGCGACCAACTACGTGCTCGGAGTCGTTCTCTTCGCCTCCGCGCTCTTCTTCGCCGGCATGAGCTCGAAGCTCGGCACACGCCGGATCCAGGTGATCATGCTCGGGATGGGGGTCGCGGTCTTCGTGACCGGCGTCGTGTGGCTCGCGACGCTTCCGCTCAGCTTCTCGATCTGAGGGCGAGCAGCTCCGGGTGGCGGCCGGCGTCGAAGTCGCAGATAAAGCTCGCAAGGCCGTGCTCGAACTCGATGCCGCGGCCGTACGCCCTCCGATAGCCGACGACGAGGACGCCGAGGTCTGCGAAGGCGCGCTCGAGGACGCAGCCGCCGCCTTCCCACGCCGAGCAGGCGCCGGGAAGCTCGTAGAGCGGGTCGACGCCGTGTTCGATGCGGATCCGGTTGACGCGCACGAGCACGTCGTCGAGCCTGGTCGACGGCGCCGTCGGGGCGGGAGCGTCCTGGATCGACACCGTCATAGCTCCCAGTGTACGGCGGCCCGGGCACCTTGTCGCCGTCGCAGCCCGAGTGTTAGCGTCCGCGCAGGCAAGGCAGGCGACCACTGAGGGGGAGGAGAGCCGTGCAGCGACTGCTGCTCAGTCTGGTGTGCGTTTTCGTCGTGGGCGTGGTGCCCGCGACGGCGAGCGCCTCGACGCCTCTGGCGCAGGATCGAGACTGGTGCCGCCAGGTGCCGCCGACCGCCACCTGGTCGGTGAAGAACGTCGAGGTGCTCTGCCGCATCGACACCGTGCGGCACACGTGGAATGCCGACGGACGCTCGCGACCGATCCGGCCACGCCCTCCGGCTACCGGGAGACGTTGACGCAGGCGATCGCGCTCAACTTCATCTCGTACGGCAAGCCGGAGCGGCAGGACGTGATGTTCGTGTCGGGCCGGTTCGGCCTGAAGTCGTTCGACATCTCGAACCCGCTCCAGCCGAAGCTGCTCGACTGGCTCGGCGACGGGGTGAACGATCCGTTCGTCGCGGAGGCGAACCCGGGGAACGGGTCGCAGGCGCCGCGCAAGGGCACGTTCGACGACATGTGGGAGAACGAGGACATGGACGTCGACCAGCACCGGAAGCTGGTCTTCCTCTCGCGCGACCCGCGCGCGTTCGGCGGGAGCACGGGCAACCCGGCCTCCGGGTCCGGCATCTACGTCATCGACGTCAAGAACCCGGAGCGGCTCACGTTCGTCAGCTTCGCGGCGACGCCAACGGGCCACACGACGACCTGCATCGACGAGTGCAGGTGGCTCTGGACGGGCGGGCCCGCGGCGAACACCGACCAGCAGGCGATGGGCTGGGCCGGCCGGCCGATCTTCGTGACCGACATGCGGATGCCCAAGCAGCCGAAGGTGAATCCGAACCCGATCGACCTCGATCGGAACGACGGCACGATCGACTACTCCCATGACGTCCAGGTCGACGATGCGGGCATCGCCTGGGTCTCGGGCCGGGGCGGCACCCGCGGGTACTACACCGAGGGCTGGCACTTCGACCCGATGCTGGGCGCCAAGCGGCTGGCATCGCCGGAGAGCCCGGTTCCGTACGCGGGCGGGGGCTTCGAGGAGACGGTCTTCCCCACGCGAACGAGCTCGCGCTTCATGCACAACGCGTGGCGGCCGCTCGGCGACGACGCGCCGGACCCGAGCTACGGCAACCTCATCTATGCGACCGAGGAGGAGTTCGCGGGCGGGGCCTTCCCGAACGGCTGTGCCAACGACGGCCCGCTGTTCATCTCCTCGCTGGAGGGCAGCTACAACGGTGAAGGCTGGCGCTCGACGCCGACCGACAAGTTCCGGCTGAAGACGATCGCCACCTGGCACCCGTTCGGCAAGGAAGGGTCGTCGACGTCCACGGACTGCTCGGCCCACTACTTCCAGATCGAGGACCGCATCCTCTCGATGTCGTTCTACAGCCAGGGGTCGCGGTTCCTCGACATCACCGACCCGACCGCCCCGACCGAGATCGCCTACTTCCGGCCGGGCACGGGCACGTGGGCGACGTATCCCCACAGGGGCCTCTACTACTCCGCCGACCGGAACGGCGTCTACATCCTCCGGTTGACGGTCGGGGCCGGCCAGCTCAGCAAGGCCGCCCACACCGTCTCGACGCACGCGATGCTCGCGTCGGACGAGGCGGCGATCCCTGAGGCCGACCCCGAGGAGGAGGCAATCGCGCTGCTCGAACGGCCTCACGGGGAGCACTGCAGCCGGCCGCTCGAATAAGCCGACCCTGAAGCCGTTGAAGTGCCGAGAAGCCGCTCCCCACGAGCGGCTTCTCGGCCTGTCGGTCGGGAAGGGATTCGAGCCGAATCCGATTCCCCCGCCGCAGCGCTTCGTCGAGCCCGGTCGCGGGCGCCGTCGGAGGGCCTGGAACCGTCCGTACCGAGGGGGCACGGCTCCCAGTGCGCGGCGCCCGCGCCGAGCTCAACCTTCGTCCGCCTGTCGCCTCACCTCCGGGTGCCGAGCACCAGCAGGTACTCCCGCGTGTGGACGATCTCGTCGCCCTGGCGGTACGTGGTCTCGAAGAAGTCGACCCAGTCCCGCTCGAGCTCGCCCCGGCGCTCGCCGAGCGAGTCGGCCAGCGTCTTCGTCGGGCCGTAGGAGGTCGAGAAGAGCTCCCAGTAGTCCTGCCCCGAAGGGACGCGGAGCGTGGAGACGTGCTCGTCGATCGTGAGGTCGAACGAGTCGCCCAGAAGCTCGCGGACGCGGCTCTCGTCGCCCCAGTCGAAGGGGCTGCTCGGCGGGGGCGCCGGCAGGTAGGGCGCCATCACCTTGAACATCTTCGCGAGCCCGCCCGTCGGGGTCCAGTTGGCGAGCGCGATCCGCCCGCCCGGCTGCATCACGCGCGCGAGCTCGCCGGCGGCCGCCTCGTGGTCGGGCGAGAACATGATCCCGCAGGTCGAGGAGGCCTTGTCGAAGCTCGCGTCCGCGAACTGCATCCGCTCGACGTCGCCGACGACGTAGTCGATCTCGAGCCCGAGCTCTCCTGCGCGCTCGGTCGCGGTCTCGATCAGGGCAGGGGCGAGATCGAGACCGGTCACGTCGGCCCCGGCAGCCGCGGCCCGCTCCGCGACCGCGCCGGTGCCGCACGCGAGGTCGAGCCACCGGTCGCCCGCCTGCGGCTCCAGCCGCTCGATGACGAGCCCGTGGATGTCAGGGAGCGTCTCGGTGATCCGCTGGTAGGGCCCGTTGCCCCACATCGTGCTCTGACGTTCCTTCAGCTCCTCGTAGGCCATCCTGTCTCCTTCCGTTGGCAGTTCACGAATGCGCCGGTACCGAGCGCCTGCGCAGGGCGTGGGCTGCGCCGCCCGCGGCGGCCAGCGCGGCCAGTGCCGCCCCGGCGCCGATGCCGGCGTCGGTCCAGCTGAAGCCGCCCTCGTCGACGACGCGGACCGGGGGTTGCTCCGCACTCCGGGTCTCCGCGGCCCCTTCGTCGAGCCTGGCCTGTGCGGCGGGCGCGGCGAGCAGCATGCTCGTCAGCGCGATCGAGGCTCCTCTGCGAATCCGCTTCGATGTCGAAGTCATGATCATTGCTCCCCTTGTCTCGTGACCGGCGTTTCCGGTCGGTTACACGACGGTACGAGCGGGCGCGATCTTTCGAAACAGAGGAATCCCTACTCTTGTAACCGTTACATCCCCACGATGGCCCTGCCGGAAATCATCGGTCGCAAGGACGAGCTCGAGAGCATCGAGGGCTTCGTCGTTCGGCTCGACGAGGGGCCTTCGGCGCTCGTCCTCGAGGGAGAGCCGGGCAGCGGCAAGACCGTGCTCTGGCGCGAGGCGGTCGCCCGCGCCGAGGCGCGTGGCTGCGTCGTCCTTCGCTCTCAGGGCGCCGAAGCGGAGGCGGCCCTTTCCTTCGCCGGCCTGGCCGATCTGTTCGGCCCGGTGCTCGACGACGTCCTCCCGGCGCTTCCATCCCCGCAGCGACGCGCGCTCGAGGGTGCGCTGCTTCGCGTGGCCCCGGGCCGGAAGATCGATCGACTGGCGCTCTCGCTCGCCGCGCACAGCGGCGTGCTCGCGCTGGCGCGCGAGACCGGCGTGCTGATCGCGGTGGACGACCTCCATTGGCTCGACGAGCCGTCCGCCGGAGTGCTCGCGTTCCTCCTGCGGCGCCTCGAGTCGGAGCCGGTGGCGCTCCTCGCTTCGTGCCGGCTCGAGCAGGGTGCGGCGCACGCGCTGCAGCTCGAGCGCGCCTTTCCGCCCGACCGCCTGGTGAGGATCGCCGTCGAGCCGCTCGGACTCACCGAGATCGGTCGCCTCCTCCGCACGCGGCTCGGCCTCGCGCTGCCGCGGCCGGCCCTCCGGCAGGTGTTCGAGCTTTCGGGCGGCAACCCGCTCTACGCCCTCGAAATCGGGCGCACGGTTCCTTCTGCGGCGAGCCTCGCCCCAGGCGAGCCGCTCGTCCTGCCCGCGAGCCTCGCGGACCTCGTGGCCAGGCGTCTCGAGGAGCTCCCGGAGGGCGCGCGCGAGCTGGTCCTCGCCGTCGCCGCCCTGTCGACGCCCAGCCTGTCCGTGGTCGAGCGGCTGGATGCCGAAGCGCTCGAAGAGGCCCTGGAGGCGGGTGCGCTCGAGCTGGAGGGGACGCGGGTTCGCTTTAGCCATCCGCTGTTGGGATCGACGGCGTACGCCTTGGCCTCCCCGGCACGGCGGCGCGTCGTGCACCGCGGGCTCGCGCAGATCGTCGAGGATCCCGAGGAGCGCGTCCTTCACCGGGCGCTCGGCAGCGAGGGGCCGGACGCCGCCGTGGCGCTCGCGCTCGAGGAGGCCGGCGCCGGAGCCTCGGCGCGCGGGGCCCCCGAGACTGCATCCGGCCTCGCCGCTCGTGCCGTTGTGCTCACGCCGCCGGACGACCACGCAGACGGCGTGCGGCGCCGGCTGCTCACGGCCGACTACCTGTTCCAGGCAGGCGACGGCGAGCGTGCCCGAGCAGTTCTCGACGAGCTTGTGAGGACGCTCCCGGCGGGGCGTGAGCGGGCCGAGGCGCTCCAGCGCCTTGCCTGGATCACGGTGGATTCGGTGAGCTCGATCCAGCTGGCCGAGCAGGCGCTGGCCGAGGCAGGCGACGACCCCGCGTTGCGGGCCGAGATTCACGCCAAGCTCGCCCGTCTGACGGCGATCGGCGGCGACGAGCGTGCTGTCGAGCACGCGCAGGCAGCTCTCGAGCTGGCGGAGGAATCGGGGGAGGTCGACATCCTCGCGCGTGCCATGGGCGAGCGGCTCCGGCGGCGCCTCCTCAGCGGGGGCGGCTTCGATCGGCCGCTGGCCGACCGAGCTCTCGAGCTGGGCCCCGAGGCCGGGCGGCTGAGCGTGTACGAGTCGCCCGAGCGCAGCGTCGGCACGATCCTGGCCCTGCTCGACCAGGTCGAGGAGGCGCGACCTCTGCTCGAGGGCTCGCTGCAGCGGGCCGTCGACGGCGGCGAGATCGAGGGCGAGATCGGCATCCTCATCCATCTCGCCGAGCTGGAGATCCGCGCGGGGCGGTGGCAGCTCGCCGACGGCTACATCCGGCGAAACGTCGAGTTCGAGCGCTTCTCGGGACTACCTGATCTGGCCTATGGGCTCGGCATCCTGAGCCCACGTCTCGGCGCTCCTCGGCCGCGTGGAGGAAGCCCGGCGGGCAGGCGAGGAGGGCTCGGCGCTGGCGGCCGAGACCGGCCAGCAGATCTTCCGCATCCTGAACGAGCATGCGCTCGGCTTCCTCGATCTCTCCCTCGGCGACGTCGAGGCTGCCGCCCGGCGGCTTGCGCCGCTCCCTGACGAGCAGCTGAGCATCGGGATCGGCGACCCGACGATCTTCCCCGTGCTTCCCGACGCGATCGAGGCCCTGATCGCCGTTGGCGACCTGGAGCTCGCGGAGACCTATGTCGAGCGACTCGAGGCGGACGGACGGCGGCTCGACCGGCCGCTGGCCCTGGCCGGCGCCGCCCGTGGGCGGGCCCTCCTCGCCGAGGTGGCCGGAAAGCCGGAGGACGCCCTCGAGTCGATCGAGCGCGCGCTCGCCGAGGTCGAGCGGCTCGGCTCGGCGTTCCAGCTCGGCCGCACGCTCCTCGTCGAGGGACGCATCCATCGGCGCGAGCGGCGGAAGGGAAAGGCAAAGGCCAGGCTCGAGCAGGCGCTCGAAGAGTTCGAGGGGCTCGGGGCGGCCCTCTGGGCCGAGCGCGCGCGGGAGGAGCTCGGCCGGGTCGGCCTGCGCCGCGCCGCTGCGTCCGGGCTCACGGAGACCGAGGGGAAGGTCGCCGAGCTGGTCGTAGCCGGCCGCACGAACCGCGAGGTCGCCGCCGAGCTCTTCTTGAGCGTGAAGACCGTCGAGGTCTACCTGACCCGGATCTACCGGAAGCACGGCGTCCGCTCGAGGACGGAGCTGGCGAACGCCCTCCTCGAGCAGAGCCGGAGCCCCGGCGGGTAGAGGCTCCGACCCTCCGGAATCGGCGGTCACCGGCAGTCGTCCCCCGCGAGCGTCGCGCGTGACCGAGGTGAGCTCGCAGCCGCGCTGCCGGTGTTGAAGCGGCTCGCCTCCGTGCGAGAGGCTGTGGCGCCCGGGACTCTGTCGTGGCCGCCGCTCCTGCTAGGGTGAAGCCTTGCACGGAGGCTTGGACGCGGAAGCCGCTGGGGCTCCGAGGTTCCTCTCCGACTGTCACCTCTGGTCTACGTGCTTCAGAGAGAGCTCGATTCCGAGCTCTCGTCACCTAGTGTGAGGAGAAGCACATGCATGCGACCGTTAGGCGTTACGACGGTGTCGATGAGGCTCGCAGGGACGAGCTCACCAAGAAGGTCAACGAGGCGCTGATCCCTCGCCTGAGCAAGCTGCCGGGCTTCAGCAGCTACTACCTGGTCGAGGCCGGCTCCGGCGTCATGACGTCGATCAGTCTCTTCGATTCGAAGGAGCACGCTGACGAGTCGACTCGCGTCGCGGCCACCTGGATCAAGGACGAGCAGCTCGAGGGTGCGCTTCCCAACCCGCCGAAGATCACGTTCGGCGAGGTCATCGCGAAGCAGACGAACGGCGTAGGCGCCGTCGTCTAAGCACCACAGGCTCCGGCAGGGCAGGCCCGCGGGACGGGCCTGCCCACCGGAATCGACGAAAGGGTCATCTCGTGGCGAACGGTGCCTTCAAGTGGTTCAACAGGGCAAGTGGCTTCGGGCTGATCGAGCCTGACGGAGGCGGAAACGACCTCTTCGTGAACCGGGAGAGCCTCGACGAGAGCGTTCTCGCGACCGCGGGAGAGAGGGTCGAGTTCGAGTTCCGCGACGGCGGCATGGGTCCCGAGGCGATCAACGTGGTCGCGGTTGCAGCGCACGGGGATCCGTGAAGGCGGCCGAGCCTCCGAGCGACACGGCCGAGCTCCGCTGTACTCGGTGCGGCTACGGGATCATGGTCAGCGGCGAGCCACCGGCGTGTCCGATGTGCCGCTTGAGCGCCTGGCAGACACCCTCCGGAGACCCATGTATCTGGAAGTGACGCTGATCAACGGGCAGAACTTCTCGATTCCGATCGACTCCGGGAACTCCGTCGAACGCGAGCTCGAGCTGTTTCTCAAGCGTGAGGGTCGATACGCGACCGAGTGGGTTCCGCTCCAAAAGGCAGGCAGAGAGCTCTTCGTCCGCTACGAGCAGATCGTCCTCGTCAGCCCGAAGTCCGACTAGCGGTCGGCGAGAGCCTCAGCGGCCCGTCGTCCGGCCGTTCCCGTGCGTGGCAAGATCCGGCCCGTGGGACGCCTGCTCGACGCCGATGACTGCGTCCTGGCCGTGATCGACACGCAGGACGGCTTTCTCAGGAAGCTGCCGGAGGCCGAGGCCTCGGCGATCGTGGATCGAATCCGCTGGCTGTGCCGGCTGGCCGAGTGGCTGCGCGTGCCGGTCGTCGTCACCGAGGAGGAGCCCGATGAGAACGGCGGGACCGCGGCGCAGGTCCTGGCTGCGCTTGCGCCGGGGACGGTCGCGGCACGTCAAGCCGGTCTTCGCGCTCTCCGCGTGCCCGGCGATCCTCCAGGACGTCACGCGGCACGGCCGCTCGACGGTCGTCCTCTGCGGGCTCGAGACCGACGTCTGCGTCGCCCAGTCGGCGCTCGGCCTCCTCGATGCCGGGAAGCGAGTCGTGGTGGTCGAGGACGCCGTCGCCTCGCCGGGCCCGGCGCACGCGCAAGGGCTCGCGCGGATGGCCCGAGCCGGGGTCGAGCTGCTGGGCGTGAAGGGCCTCGGCTACGAGTGGCTCGGGACGGTGGAGCGCGCGACCGCCTTCGCCGCCGCGTCGGAGCGCGACGCGCCGGCCGGAATCGTGCTCTAGAAACGCTGGCGTAAACAGCGAGGGTCCCCTAGGCTGTCGGCTGCCGTCACCGGGGGGTAACGGCCGAGCTTGGTGGGACGCCGCGCGTCCTGGACGGGCCGGCGGCAAGTGCTCGGCGGGCGCCTTCCGAAAAACAGGGAAGGGGGTTGCCCATGCGATCCGGAAAGCCATTCGCACTGCCGGTCCTCGCACTCGTTGTGACCATCCTCGCGGTGGTCCCGATCGGAGCGGCATCGCCGCCGCCGGAGGACACGCCCGACCGGCCGCACAGCGACAACATGCGGCTGGACGGCGCCAGCCTCCGGCCGGGTGCCGTCTTAGGCCCGCCGCCGGCGGGTCCTGGAACGGTCCCGTGGGACACCAGGAACACCGATCTGGCCTTCTGGGGCAAGCGAGTCATCCAGGGCCGCTACGACGGGTTCCGCATCGTCGACATCTCGAACCTCAAGAAGCCCGAGGAGCTCGCGTACTTCCAGTGCGTCAGCCCGCAGGGTGACGTGGGGGTGTACGGGAACCTCGTGTTCCGCTCGGTCGACTCACCGCAGCTGACCGACGGGTGCACGACCGCGAGCCAGAACGGCAGCCCGACCGGGGCGGCGTGTGCGCCTGCACCGTCGCCGTGTACCGGCTTCGAGGGCATCCAGATCTTCGACATCGCCAATCTCAACGACATCGAGCTGATCGCGTCCGTGGCGCTCGACTGCGGGTCGCACACGCACACGGTGGTTCCGGACACAGAGAACGACCGCGTGTTGATCTACAACAGCGTCAGCGGGAACACCCTGCAAGCGAACCCGGGGAAGTACGGCAACCGCTGTCCCGGCCCGCCGTTCAACCGTGAGGACATCGTCGAGGTCCCGCTCGACGACCCGGCCTCGGCGGACGTTCTGGGCTCCTTCGACCTTGGCGATCACGAAGGCGATCCTGTCGAGATCTGCCACGACTTCGGGGTCATCCTCGGCGACGTGAACCGTGGCGCTTGCGCGGGTCACGGGATCTCGGTCTTCGACCTCACCGACCCGGCCAACCCGGTGCACCTGTACACGACGACCGCGCCGACGGTCGACCGCTTCCACTCAGCGGCCTTCACCTGGGACGGCAAGATCATCGTCTCCGGCTGGGAGCCGGGCGGCGGGACGGCGCCGCGCTGCCAGGCGACGGGGGCGACGACGGGGTTCCCGCCCGGTGAGATGCAGACCGAGGAGATGAAGACGGCCTGGTTCCACGACGCCGAGACCGGCGAGATCATCGGCAAGTACGTCCTGCCGCGACCGCAGTCGCAGTGGGAGAACTGCACGGTCCACAACTACAACATCGTGCCGAGTACGCAGCGCTACCTCCTCGTGCACGGCTCGTACCAGTCCGGGACGGCGCTCGTCGACTTCACCGACCCGGAGAACGCCTACGAGATCGCGTGGATGGATCCCGATCCGCTTGACCCGCCCTCGCCGACGAGCCCCGGCGGGCGCACGACCTACCGCGGCGGGGACTGGGCGTCGTACTGGTACGGCGGTGAGCTCATCGAGAGCGACACGAGGCGCGGCCTCTACATCTGGAGCGTCAAGGCGCCGGAGCTGAAGCCGCACAAGATCAAGACCGAGTACCTCAACCCGCAGACGCAGCACTTCTCCATCAACGAGCGCGGCAAGCGCGTGGACTAGACCGAGACCCGATGCGGAGCAGCGGGCCGGCCACGTGCCGGCCCGCTGCGTCTTGGAATGCAGGATCCGACCGATCAGCAGGTCACTGGCAGTCGTCCCCGGAGAGCTGGCGCGTCACCGAGTTGCTCGGCGCCGAGCGGTTGCCCGCGCTGTCGATGGCGTAGAGAACCCAGGTGTTGCTTCCTTCGAAGCCGTAGCTGGTCCACCGGCCGGTTCCGATCACGAATGCGAAGTTCGGGTCGAAGATTCCGTTGTCGAAGAGCTCGTACCGGATCGCGGACTGCGGGTCTTGGTCGTCGGTCGTCTGCGTCCATCTGACGACGATCTCGCAGCTCGATGAATGCCCGATTCGCAGGTCTGTGACCGCGGCCGGCGGGGTGGTGTCCGCGCTCGCACCTGTGGTCGCGGAGACCGCGTTGCTCGGCTGGGAGAAGTTCCAGCCGGCGTCGCGCGCCCTCACCGTGAAGGTGTACGTGGTCGAAGGCGCCAGGCCCACGACCGTCGCCGACGTGGCGCTGTCGAAGACGACGTTCCCGGCCGACGGGCTCACGCTCACCTGGTACAGGTCGATGATGCCCGAGTTGTCCGTTGCCGCGTCCCAGGAGAGCGAGACCTTCGAGGCCGTGACGGTCCCCACGTCCAGGTTCCCGGGTGGTGAGGGCGCCGTCGTGTCGCGCACGGTCTCGACGACGAGCAGGTCGCTCGTGGACTTGTTGCCGCTCGCGTCCACCGCCTCGACCCAGAAGTAGTACTGGACGCCGGGCCGCAGGCCGGTCCAGGTGTACGAGGTCTGCGTCTTGGGCAGCGTGACGACCGTCGGATCGTTCCAGAGCCGGACGCGGTAGCTGAAGTTTCCGGAGTTGTCGGTCGAGGCGTTCCAGGCCATCGAGACGCTCGTGAGCGTCTTGGCCGTGGCGCGCAGGTTGCCCGGCTTCGTCGGCGGCTTGGTGTCCGGCGCCGCCGTCGCCGACGTCGCCGGCAAGGCGCACGCGGCGAGGAGAATGAGGCCGGCGACGGCGCGCCGGGCAGGAAAGACTGACATGGCGTTGTTCCCCCTTCTCGAGTCGTTGCGAGCGGTGGCGTCCGCTCCGCGAGGTGATACGCACGAGGGCGAGGGCCGGATTCGTCGTCGAGACGCCGGAGGTCGAAGCGCTCAGCGAGGCGGCCCGAGGCCGTCGCAAACTCGTTGGTTTGCAGGGAAGTTAGTTCTGCGTCCGTATCCGGCCGTGGATGCTGAAGGTCACGTTCATCGTGGTCGGGTGCTCGTCGCAGAGATAGATGTACGCCTCCCCGTCCTGGAGCACGACTGTGGCCGTCCTCTCACCCGTGCCTGCGACATCGGTGGCCACGTCGACGCCGGAGAACCGCGCGTCGAGATGGAAGTTGTGGATGGTGGACAGGTCGGTGATCTCGAGCATGTATTCGCCGGGCGGCAGCGTTGTGGTGACCTCAGCCCCGTCTTCGGTCGTGAGGTTGATCTCGTAGGCATCCGGGTCGTCGGTGGATCCGACGGTGCCGATGAGCTTTGCCGTCTCGGTTGTGGTGGTGTCCGAGGCTACGGTCTCCGCTGTCGCGGATCCCTCGTCGTCGTCGCCGCAGCCGACCGCCGCGAGTGCGACCACGGCCAGCACGATCGGAAGCGCCGCGCGAATATCTCTCATCCGGTTCCCCCGGTTCCGAGCGCCGGGCTACTTCCCTGACCTGCGGGCGATCTCGACCTGGTCGATACGCGTCGCGTCTGTGGTATCAAACTTCCCTTCGCCAGACGGGCCAAGCGAGGCGCCGCGCCGGGCAGGCCGCCGGCTTCGGTGCCGACGGCCTCTCCGGTCAGCTAGAGGGTGATCCGCGCGACGGTGTTGGTGAACGGGTTCGCGACCCAGACAGCTCCATGGCCGATCGCCAGGCTCAGAGGCCGCCCGTCGAGAGCGACCGGCTCTCCGGCTGGCGCGTTCGCCTCGGTGTCGATCTCGGTGACCGTGCCCGACTGGTCGACGACCCAGAGGCTCCCTTCGCCGGTCGCCACGCCCACGGGCTGGCCTCCTAGCGCGATCGGCTCGCCGGCGACCTCGCCGGAGGCAGTGTCGATGCGCGAGACCGTGCCGTCGTCGAGGTTGGTGACCCAGGCTGCGCCGTCGGCGACAGCGACGCCGGTGGGACCTGCTCCCACCGCGATCGGCTTGCCCACCGGGCGGTTCGCGTCTGCGTCGAGCCGCACGACCGAGCCTTCGGATGGGCTGGCAACCCAGACGGAGCCGTCACCGACTGCGAGCCCCGCGTAGTCGGCGTTCCCGGCTGAGCGCCCGACGACGCGTGGAGAGGTGGAGAGCACTTTGCCCGTCGTCGCATCGATGCGGGTGACTGTGCCGTCCTGCGTGTTGAAGGTCCACACCGAGCCCTCTCCAGCTGCGATTGCCATCGGGCGAGCTCCGACCGCGATCGGCTTGCCCACGACCTCGTTCGTGCTCGAGTCGATGCGGGTGACCGTGTTGTCGAACCTGCTCGCGACCCAGACGTCGTCCTCCGCGACCACTACGCCGACGGCTCCGTTCCCGACGGGGATCGGCTCGCCGACAATCTCCCCCGACTGTGGATCGAGTCGGGCGACCCTGTCGCCCTGGTCGAGGACCACCCAGACGGCGTCCTCGCCGGCCGCCACGGCCGTCGGAGCCCCGTCGACCGCGAGTTCCTCGACGGCCGGCACGGTAGCGGCTGTCGTGGTGGACGAGTTCCCGGCCGGCTGCTGGGATGCCGGCTGAGCCTTGTCGCCCTCGCCGCAAGCCGTCGCCCCGGTTGTCACTCCGAGCGCGAGGCAGGCGCCCACGAGAGCTCTTGTCGTCAAGGTTCGCACGATTCGCTCCTTCCTTCCGGATCCGGCGTGTTGTCCAGGTCGACGTCCAGCGCCTCGGTAACCCGCTCGACGGGGATCGCCGCTCGACGGCTCGCTTCCAGCACCAGCTCTGGCGAGGCGGCTTCGTAGAGGTGAAAGCACACCTCCTCGTCGCCGAGGAAGATGGCGCGCAGGTAGCGAACCGGTGTCCCCTCCTGCGTCATCGCGTCGGCCGCCAGGCGGGCGTTGACCGCCACCTCCTGGAGGCTCCCGGAGCCTGTCCTCGAGAGGTAGAGCTCGGCCAGGTAGCGGGGCATGTCCCGAGGCTAGGGGCGGGCAACACTCGAGGAAATGCGGAAATCCCTAGGCTTTGCGAGGCTAGCCGTGGAAGCGGCGTGCGAGCTCGGCGCGGGAGCGGACGCCGAGCTTCCTGTAGATCCGCGAGAGGTGGTACTCGACCGTGCGATCGGTCACGTAGAGCAGCGCGGCCACCTCTCGGTTCGTCCGCCCCTCGGCTACGAGCGCCGCGACGCGCTCCTCCGCCGGGGTCAGCCCGTCGCTCGAGGGTGGGCGCCCGCCGATGCTGGCGAGCTCCGACCGCGCCTTCTCCGCCCAGAGGGCAGCTCCGAGCTCCTCGAAGACCCCGAGAGCCTCGCTGAGGCTCGTTCGAGCTGCCGCCTTCTTCTTGGTGCGGCGCTGCGTCGCCCCGAAGGCGAGAAGGGTGCGCGCTCGCTCGAACGGGCCTCGCGACCCGCGCGTGCTCTACGAGCGCCTCCTCGAACTCGGTGAGCGCTACGTCGTTGTCCCCGCCGGCGGCGGCCAGCAGACCGCGGCAACGGGCAGCGGCCGCGAGCGCCGAGGGTCGGTCGAGGGCGCTCCCTCGCTCCTCGAGCCAGTCGAGCAGAGTCCTTGCCTCGTTCGTTCGCCCGAGGGAGGCAAGCGCCTCGATCTCGTCGGGGACGAAGCGGATCGTGCCCGGCTCGCCGACTCCGGCCACGAGGAGCCGCTCACGCTCGGGCGCGAGCAGCTGCGCAGCCTCGGTCGGCCGGCCGAGCGAGAGCTCGAGTACGCCGAGCGCCCAGAGGCTGTGGATCCTGGCGGCCGCCATTCCTCGCTCCCCGGCGAACGCCAGTGCCTGCTGCGCGTCGGCGCGCGCATCCCGCTCCAACCCCAACGAAGCGCGGACGAGCGCGCGTGTAGCGAGCGAATACGCCTGCATCGGCCGCTGGCCGGTCTGCAGCGCGAGCTCGGACGCTTCCTCGGCGATATGCGCCGCGTCGGTCCAGCCGCCGGCGAGATACTCCGCCAGCGCGAGCTGCGCGAGGACCATCGGAGCCGAGCCCTCGTCACCCCGGGCGACTACATCGTCGCGGGAGCCCCGCAGGAGCTCGGGCTACCTCGGGACCGTCGGTCCAGAGGGCGAAGACGCCCTGGTTGAAGGTCGGCGTCGAAAGGACTCGGCCATAGGCAGCCGGTTCGGCTAGCTCGGCAACGTCGCGCAACGTCGCCGCCGCCTCGGGGCGTCCCACGAGGCACTCCAGGAGGCCCCGTAGGCAGAGCGACTCGACCTGCAGGATCTCGTCGCGCGACCGCGCCGCGTGCTCGGCGGCGAGAGCGGCAAGCCGAACGCCCTCCTCGAGGTCCTCGCGCAGGTAGAAGAGGGTCGCAGCCAACCCCTGCGCGGCCTCGGCGCGCACGCGATCGTCCGTTCCGGCCTCCGCGAGCGCCTGGCGAGCCAACTCTGCGGCCAGCGGCTGGTCGCCTCCGAACCGGTGCAGTCGCGAGAGGGCCGCCAGCACCTCCGCGCGTGCGCTCCCGGGCGGCGCCGCGGCGCGGGCCTCTTCGAGCAGCTCGAGGCGCTCGCCCGGGGTCGCCGGCATCGAAGCAGTAGAGCGCCGCGCCGACCGTCCGGCGATGGATGTCGGCAAGCGCATCCCGTGGCGTCAACCGGCGAGCCTGCTCGCCGAGCTCCGCCGCCGCCGCGCTCGCTCCACGAGCCCGGGCATGTGTTGCAGCGCTCTCGAGAGCAGCCGCCACGTCCGCGTCCGGCCCGTCGACGGAGAGCGCAAGATGACGCGCCCGCTCTTCCTCGTCGTGGACGACGGTCGCAAGGCTGCGGTGGAGCTCTCGCCGTGCAAGAACGTCGACGTCCTCGTACGCCGCCGCGGCGAGGAGCGGGTGCGTGAAGCGGAGACCTTCGTCCTCGACCTCCAGGACGTGCGCCTCGAGGGCCGGCCGGAGGGCGTCCGGCCCGTGCCCGGCGTCTCGAAGGAGTGGAAGGGTCGGCTGGGAGAGCGCCGCCGTCACGGCGAGCGCGTCGCGCGTGGGCCTCGGCAATCCGACCAGCCGGTCGTGCACGAGCTCGCGGAGCTCCTGCGGAACCGGGAGCGGCTCGCCAGGGGCCGGTGTCGCTCCGCTCCGCTCGAGCGCCCGACCCAGCTCCAACGCGTGGAACGCGTTGCCGTTGGCCATGTCGTGGAGCCGGCGGAGAGCGGGCCGGGAGAGCGCGAGGCCGATGCGGGCCTGCAGGAGACTGTGGATCGCGCCGAGGCTCATCGGCGCGACCTCCAGACGACGCGCTCCTTCCCGCTCGACAAGGCCAGGAGGGTGCCGACTGACCCAGGCGGTGTGCGACGAGGAGACCGGCCGGCTCCTCCCGAAGCCGGCGCCACGCGAAGGCGAGCACGGCGGCCGAAGGCGAGTCGAGCCACTGAACGTCGTCTATGGCGACGAGCAACGGACGGTCCGCCGCGCAAGCGCGGAGGGCGCTGAAGACCGCGATGGCCACCGCGCGCTCGTCCGGCGGGGAGCCACGCGGGCGCTCGAGCAGGAGGGCGACTCGAAGTGCGTCCGCCTGGGGCGGCGGGAGGTCGTCGAGCAGCTCCTCGAGCCCGACGTCGAGCAGATCGCCGAGGCCCGCGAAGGCGAGCCTCGCCTCGGCCGCCGCGGGTTGAGTCTCGAGGACCCGGTAGCCGAGATCCCGACCCGCCTCGACGCCTGCCTGCCAGAGGGTGGTCTTGCCGACGCCGGCCTCGCCGACGAGGACGAACGCAGCCGAGCCGGCGTGGAGCGACTCGAGAAACTCGTCCACGGCCGCGAGCTCTTCCTCACGACCGATGACCTCGACGTGGGCCGCGGTCTCCACCTCCCGGAGGGGCAGGTTAGCCTCCAGGCTCTGGGGCTTGGCGGTGGTCTTCGACGAGATCATCCGTAACCCCTTACCGCGGGAGGGGATCATGCCGCTCGTTCCGGTCACCCACCAGTCTTGGTTGTTCAGCCCGCCGCTGGAACTGCCGCTCCAGCCGCGCCTCGAGAACGGGCGTTTCGACTCGCTCCGGCGCAGACCGCTCGCCGACCCGCCGGAGTGCAACACGACCCAGATCATCCTCGCCGGCGATCCTGGGAACCCGACGAGCCGTGACGTCCATTTCTTCAATCGCGTGCATCAGGCCGTCGACCTCGCCTCCGAAGCAGGGAACTGCGTCTACGCGGCCTACAGCGGACGCATCGTGAAGGTCGAGGTGCAACCGGGCGGCGACACGGCCAACGTCAGCATCGACCATCACCCCCGGGGGCTTGGCTTCGTCACCAACTACAACCACATCACCGACGTCCAGTTCGACGAGGGCGACTTCGTCGGCACGGGCGAGCCGATCGCCCAGGTCTCGGCCGCGCCGGACGACCCGACGCTGCATTTCGAGCTCTGGGCCGTTGTCGATCGCAAGGATCCTGGCAATGACCCGCCCGGCGACAGCGACATGGTGCCGATCGACCCGACTCGGGCGCTCTACGCCTGGGAGCGCCGGCTCGTCGCCGACGAGCCGCTGCCCGGCCCGCAGATCCCGCTCGCCGTCGGGGTCACACGCCTCAACACCCTTCACTTCTTCTTCGCGAGGTTCGAGTCGGACGATCACGCTCCACGTGCCCATGTACGAGCCGATGACCGAGGACGAGCGGCTCATCGTCGAGTTGCTCCGCGAGGCGCACCGTCGCAGCGACGCCCTGGAGCTGTCCTTCCGCCATTCGTCGTTCTGGGGAGTCGACGTGGTGACGCAGGCGGAGCTGGCGTAGGCCCGCGGGCCTACGATGTGTCCGATGGGCGATCACGGTTAGGCGGCGTCCAGGCCCAAACCCGTAGGGCTGAGACAAGAGGCGGAGGGGAGGGACTCGAACCCTCGATCCGCCTAACGACGGATGATGGGTTGGCCCAAGCTCGTCCAGAGCTGGAGGGCGGCATACGCACGCCAGGGCCGCCATCGCTGTTGCATGACGGCGACGGAGCGGGGGTCGTTTGGGTGACCCAAAGCCTTCAGTGCGCGGCAAACACCGGCGTCGCCGGGCGGCAACGCATCGGGATCGTGAAACCCTCGCATCGCTACGTATCCGGCAGTCCAGGGTCCGATTCCACGAATATCGAGTAGCTGGGTGAGCGCTTCCGTCGGGTCTGAGCCGTCATCGATGCGAATCTGGCCGTTTGCGAGTCGGACGGCGAGCGTCTGCAACGTCTCGCGGCGTCCGGCCGGCCCCACGAGCAACTTGGGGTCAGCGTCGGCGAGGGCAGCCGCGTCGGGGAATAGATGTGTCACCGTCCCGAGTGGCTGCTCGAGTGGCCTGCCGAATGTTTCGACGAGACGGGCTGTTCGCCTCCGGGCGGCCCGAAGCGACACCTGCTGACCGAGTAACGCGCGCAGGGCGAGCTCGGCACCGTCGACACAGCCGGGCACTCGCAGCCCCGGATGCGCGCGGACGAGGTGGCCGATCACCTCGTCGCGGCCGAGCGCCTCGGCGATAGCCAGTGGATCGGCGTCGAGGTCGAGCATGCGCCTGCAGCGTGCGACTGCCGTTGCGAGGTCGCGAAGATCATCGAGCCGGAGTACGCAGCGGACGGCACGCGCCTCCGGGGTGAGCTCGACGACTCCGGTGCCGTGGGCGAGGGTGAGCGCTCGCCGATAGGTATCGCCGCTGACCTCTTCGAGACCGGACACCGCCCGCACCTCGAGAAACCGAATCAAAGCGGCCCCGTCCAACGGCCCCCGGCAGCTCAGGCGTAGCTCGACGACTCCCAGCGGTCGGGGGCTGCCGCCGGCCGACCGGCGCCGCATCTCGCTCGGGGTCGAAGCGAAGACGTGCTTGATCGTGTCGTTGAACTGGCGGACGCTGTGGAACCCAGCCGCAAAGGCGGCATCGGTGAATGGCATGGCCGTCGATTCGATCAGGAGCCGGGCCGTATTGGCGCGCTGGGCGCGCGCGAGTGCAACCGGACTGGCCCCGACCTGCTCGGCGAGGAGCCGCCGAAGATGGCGCTCGCTGAAGCCCAATCGTCTGGCGAGCCCTGTGACGCCTTCACGGTCGACGGTGCCGTCTGCGATCAAGCGCATGGCGCGCGCGACACCGTCGGCACGCCAGTTCCACTCGGGTGAGCCGGGAGCCGCGTCGGGGCGGCAGCGCTTGCAGGCGCGGAAGCCGGCCGACTGCGCCGCGGCCGCCGTCGGGTAGAAGCGGACGTTCGCGCGTTTCGGTTGACGCGCGGGGCAGCTCGGCCGGCAGTACAGCTTCGTCGACGTGGCGGCGATGAAAAAGATGCCGTCGTAGCGCGGATCACGGCTTTCGCTTAGCCGGTAGCAACTCTCGAAGTCCTCGACGATGTTGCTCATCGTCGCATCTCTCGTCGAGCGTACCAGCGGTTTTCGGCCAGGTCGGTGGTCGGTCACTGAGTTGGCCGAAAACTGCCAGTCACCGCAGGGCTCGGGGCGTAGCGTGGAGCCGAACGACGCGAGAGGAGTGGCATGACCAGGGAGAAGCAGGGACAGCTCGCCGACGCGAGTAGACGAAAGGCCACGAAGGGGAGCGACATCGATGTCGCCGGGCTCGACGGCGGTCTTGTGAGGCTTACCACCGAGGAGCTCGACGAGCTCGAATCGCGAGTCGAGCGTCCGTTATTGCGTGCGGGCGCCGCGGGTTGGGACGACGCCGTGCTCGTCTGGAACGGCATGGTCGCGAAAGTCCCTGCGCTCGTCCTCCAGCCGACCTCGGCCGTCGATGTCGCCCCGGCTGTCGGGTTCGCGCGTGACCACGGCCTGTCACTGAGCATCAAGGGCGGGGGTCACAACATGGCCGGAACATCGATCGCCGAGGGCGGCCTGACGCTTGACATGTCGCGCATGCGGGAGGTCACAGTCGACCCGGACGCGAGGCTTGCGCGCGTCGGCTCCGGGTGCCTACTCCAGGAGGTCGACCGGGCTACACAGGCCCACGGACTGGCGACGCCGTTGGGCTCTTTCGCCTCCGAGGTTGGCGTCGCCGGCCTGACCCTCGGTGGCGGGTTGGGCTACCTCACGCGTCGCTTCGGCTGGACGGCGGACAACCTCGAGGAGGTCGAGGTCGTCACCGCGGACGGCCTCATCCGGACGGCGAGCCGCGCTGAGAACGCCGACCTCTTCTGGGCGCTCCGGGGTGGGGGAGGCAACTTCGGCGTCATCACCCGGTTCACATTCCGCCTGCACGAGGTCGGCCCGACCGTTACCGGCGGCCTCATCGTCTGGAGTGCCGACCGCGCCGAGGACGTGCTCGCGACCTACCGAGACCTCACTGAGTCGGCACCGCGCGAGTTGACCGCGGCCGTCGCCATACGCCGCGCGCCGCCGGCCCCGTTCCTCCCGGAGGAGTGGCACAGCAGGCCCATCGTCGGGCTGCTCGTATGCCATAGCGGCGTGGACGCGGAGACCGACCTCGCCCCGCTACGCGCCCTCGGCGACCCGATCGCCGACCTCGTGACCGTGAAGCCCTACGCTGACCAGCAGTCGATGTTCGACGGCATGGAGCCCAAGGGGAACCACTACTACTGGAAGACCGAATACCTGGCCGAGCTGTCGAATGAGTTCCTCGACACCTTCCGCGAGAGTGCCCTGAAGGTGACATCCCCGCTGTCGGACTCCATCGTCATCCACCTTGCGGGTGCGCTGAACGAACTGGCCGACGACGACGGGGCGGTCGGCAACCGCGACGCCCGGTACATGACCGCGTTCGCCGGCCAGTGGCAGCCCGAGGCTCCGGACGACGAGCACGTGGCGTGGGTGCGGGAGGCCTGGAAGAGCGTCAGATCCTTTTCGACGGGGGGCAACTACCTCAACTTCCAGACCGCCGACGAGGACGAGGCGCGTCTCCGGGCGACCTACCGCGCGAACTTCGACCGCCTCGTCGAGGTCAAGGAGAGATTCGACCCGGAGAACGTGTTCCGCTCGAACCGGAACATCCGGCCTCGAGCCCGAGCTGGGAAGGCAGTGCCGACGTAATTAGGATCTCGTTGTGATAGCTGGCGCACACGCGATTCTCTTCGCCGAGGACGCCGACGCGGCGCGCGCGTTCTTGCGCGACGTCCTCGGATTCGCCGGGGTCGATGCGGGCGAGGGCTGGCTGATCTTCTCGCTGCCTCCTACCGAGCTCGCCGTCCATCCGGGCCCGGGCTGGGGGCGGATGGTCGGGCAGCACGAACTCTTTCTCATGTGCCACGACCTTGAACGAACGGTCACCGAGCTGCGCGAGAAGGGCGTCGAGTTCATCGCGCCGATCTCCGACGAGGGGTACGGCCTGATGACACGGCTCCGGATCCCAGGCGGAGGCGAGATCGGCTTGTACGAACCGAGGCATCCGAGCCCCCTCCCCGAGGTCTCGGGAGGGTGACCGCGCGGAGACTCGGCGAGCAAGGCGCGCCGAGTCTGCCCGCAGAGCCTTCGACGCTGACGCCGCGCTCAGCGGCCCTTCCCATCATTGACCGCAGTAAGGGCTCCCGTGGCCTGGTTGGTCACGGCGGTGAAGGTTCCGTGCCCTTGCAGGTCCGCGTACGCGCCCGTACCGCCGATCACCTTCCACTTGCCCCGGGCGATGTGGTTGGGGCTATCCAGCGGTCCGGTCGTTCCGCGGAGCGCCAGGACGATGTCGCCCTTCGAGCCGGCGAGAGTTTCCGTCGCCTCGAAGCGTGCCGTGTTGTTCGCCAGCGGGGTGTACGAGGTCACGTCGGCCTGCGCAGGCCCGCTGTCGTTGGCCACGCAGCAGATGGCGAACGTTCCTACCGCGTGCGTCGAGCTCGTGAAGTCGACCCTGACGCTCGCCACTAGCCGTCGGTCTCCGCTCGACGAGGCAGCCAGCGGAACGATCGAGAACGCCGCGACGACGGCCGCCAGCACGGAGACGAGTGCGATTCTCCTCTTCGTCATTGTTCCTCCCATCTCAGCCACATGTGGGTGTTTCCATCGAGATCGACGCTACGCCCGCCGACGGCCCGTCGAAACGTGGAAATCCACACGCTTTGAGCGCGAGCTACGCGGGCTCTGCGGGATCTCGAGCGCTGAGGCGGTGTGCGAGCTCGGCACGAGAGCGAACGCCGAGCTTTCGGTAGATCCGAGTCAGGTTCGACTCGACCGTGCGAACGGTCACGACGAGCTCCGCCGCCACTTCCTTGTTCGACCGGCCCTGGCCGACGAGCTCGGCGATTCGGAGCTCGGCCGGAGTCAGACCGCCGGGGTGAGGGGCCCGCCCGCCGATCCGGGCCAGTTCAGCGCCGGCCTTCTTCGCCCAGAGCGCCGCACCGAGCTCCTCGAAGATCGTCTGCGCCCGCTGAAGCGACTCTCGAGCCAGGCGCCGCTGCCTGGCGCGTCGTCGCACCGAGCCGAGTGCCAGCAGCGTCCGCGCCCGCTCGAACGGCATCGGGACGCGGTCGTGGTCGGCGAGTGCGCGCTCGAGGAGCGCGAGCGCCTCGTCGAGGTCTCCTCGTGCGGCGGCGAGAAGACCGAGGCAGCGCGTGGAGGATGCGAGCGCGCCCCGACGGCCGAGCCTCGTCGCATTGGCCTCGTACCAGGCGCAGATCTCCTTGGCCTGCTCGAGCCGGTCGAGCTCGATCAGCGCGTGAACGTAATCGAGCGCGAACCTCGTCAGGGACGGCTCGCAGATCTCCTGCTCGCGCGCGAACTCGACCACTGGTTCGAGCCGCTCCGCGGCCGCCTCGGGCCGGCCGAGCGAGAGCTCGAGCAGAGCCGAGCGCCCAGCTCGCAAAGTGGAGCGTGGGAGTGCCGTGTGTGCGACGGGCGATCTCGAGGGCGAGCTCCCCCTTTCCTCGCGCCTCGTCGACGCGGCCAAGGTGCGCCTGCACGAGCGCATCCATTGCGAGTGCGTAGCTGAAGAGCGTCTCTTGTCCTACCTGCTCGGCGATGTCACGGCCTGCGTCGGCGTGGAGGCCGGCGCGCTCGAAGTCGCCCCGAAGACAGTCGTTCTGCGCAGCGAGGACGTAGACGTACGGCAGAAAAGACTCGTCGCCCCTCTCGCGTCCCAGCTCGACAAGCTCACGGAACGCGCGGTTGGCCCACCCCAGTTCTTCCCACCACATGCGGACGATCGCGGCATGCCACTTCGGCGCGGCCTGCAGCCGAATGTGCTCGCTCGGCGGCCGGAGCCGGAGAAGCCGCTCGAGCGTTGCGCCCGCTGCCGAGCGCCCCAGGGCCGCCTCGGACAGGAGCTGCACGCCCAGGGCGTCGCCGACGAGCCCACGCTCGCCAAGGCCGCGGGCGAGCTCGACGGCGTCTCTCGCGTACTCGACTGCCTTGGCGAGATGCTCGCGGCGCCGAAAGAGCGTCCCTGCGAGGGCTACGAGCGCTCGGGCTCGCGTGAGCGAGTCGTCGCCGGCTTCCTCTAGTGCCTGGAGGTTGAGCTCGCTTGCCGCGTGGAGGTCGTCGTCGTAGGCGCGCGTGAGTGCGAGTCGAACGAGGACGCGCGCTCGCTCGGGCCCCGCAGACAGCTCTCCGGCGAGCCGCTCGAGCATCGCCCGCGCGCGTCGGCTGTCCCCGGACTCGAAGTGGTAGTAGGCGGCGTCAGCACTCCGGCGGCGAACGTCCTCGCCAAGGTCGGGAGGCGTGAGGCGCGCGGCCTGCTCGGTGAGCTCGGCGGCCGCCCAGGTCGCGCCGCGCACGGCAGCTCCGCGCGCCGCCGCCTCGAGCCCGTCTGCCACCGACGGATCGGGGCCGGTCGCGGCGAGCGCGAGGTGGCGCGCCCGCTCCTCGGGATCGCCTACGAGCTCAGCGAGGCGGCCGTGGAGCGCACGTTGGCTCTCCGTCCCTCCGTGGGCGGCTGCGGCGAGGAGCGGGTGGATGAAGCGAACGCGGTCTCCGTCGAGCTCCACGATCTGCGCATCGATGGCGGGCTGGAGCGCACGGCTGTCGCCGGCTGCGGCCGAAACGAGTGTGAGTGTTGGTTGGGAGAGGGCCGCAGCAGCGCGGAGGGCAGCGACCGTCTCGGGCGGAAGCGCGGCGAGCCGGCCGCGTGCGAGCTCGTGCACGTCCTCGGGCACAGGCAGGCGCTCGCCTGCGTCGAGGGGCCGGCCGCGGCGCTCGAGCGCGCGGGCAAGCTCGAGCGCGAGGAATGGATTGCCACCCGAAGTCTCGTGGATACGGCGCAGTGTCGGGCGGGGAAAGACGGCGTCGAGCCGATCGCGGAGAAGCCTGTTGAGCGCACCCAGGCTGAGCGGCCCGACCGGAATGCGGCGCAACCGCTCCTCTGGGAAGGCTCGCTCGAGGCGCAGCGGCGCGTCCGATCCGCCTCGTCCTGCAGCCAGGAGTCCGATCGGCTCGTCCTCGAGCCGGCGGAGCGCAAACTCCAGCGCTGCTGCGGAAGCACGATCGAGCCACTGAAGGTCGTCAATGGCAAGCAGCAGAGGCTCGGCCGCGGCGAGTTCCCGCAGTGCGCCAAGGAAGCCGACGCCGACGGCCCTCCGATCGGGCGGCGGTCCGTCTGGCTCCATGAGAAGGAGGGCGACCTCGAGCGCGTGCGCTTGTGGCCGGGGGAGGGCGCGGAGGACATCCTCGAGCCGCTGCTCGAGCAGGTCGCCGATCGTCGCGAAGGAAAGACTCGACTCGACCTCCACTGGGCGGGCGGAGAGAACGCGGATCCCTGACTGGGCGGCCGCGGCGATCCCGGCGCGCAGGAGCGTCGTCTTTCCGATCCCAGCGTCGCCCTCCAGCAGCAGCGCGCCCGGAAGCGACTCCGACGATACGAGGAAGCCGTTGACGGCGGCAAGCTCTTTTCCCCTGCTGATGACGTCGGAGGTGGCCGAGGTCACGCTCGTATTCTGCTGACGCATTCCCATCGCGGGCGAATGCGATCGTCGACCCGCCGTCTCAGCCGAGAAGGGCCCGTGACTATGAGGCTTCCAGGCTAAGCGGAGGGGGAGGGATTCGAACCCTCGATCCGCCTAACGACGGATAACGGTTTTCGAGACCGCCGCATTCGTCCGCTCTGCCACCCCTCCACGGGTTCGTGCGAGCGCTCTGCGGAGCGGAGAAGGAGGGATTCGAACCCTCGAGGGAGGAATTCACCCCCCTAACGCCTTAGCAGGGCGCCGCCTTCAGCCACTCGGCCACTTCTCCGTGCCGGGCCATGGTACCAGCGCGATTTGGGCCCCTCACAAGACGAAGCCCGCCTCGGTGGGTTAGGAGCCGCACGACCGAAACGGGCATTCGCCAGACGCCGGGGGATATGTGAGGGGAGCCGGCAACCCGGATCATGCCCGCGGGCCCGCCCAACGCCGTCCCTACGAAGGGGGATTCGCCCCGTGCCGAGCGACGCCGCTCAACGCTCGTCGAGCTGTTCGAGGAGCGCTTCCATGCGGCCGATCTCGATCTCCTGGTCGGACTCGACATGGCGCGCGAACGCGTCGATCTGCGATTCGAAGCCGCCGCCGGCCTCGTAGAGCTGCGCGACCATGGCGATCGCTCCCCGATGGTGGCGGAGCATGCCGAGCAGGAAAAGGCGGTTGAACTCGCGCCCGGTCGCGGCCTCCATCCGCTCGAGCTCCGCCTCCGTGAGCATCCCGGGCATGAGCTCGCCGTCGTGGTGGACGCCGAACGCCTCCTCGCCCTGGGCCTCGAGCCAGCGCGCCATCATCGTCGTCTCGTCTTCCTGGGAGATCCGCAGCCGCTTCGCGAAGAGCGGGAGGGTGTCGCCCTCCGCCCGGTCCGGCACGGAGTCCGCCATGCGGATCGCCTGGGCGTGGTGGTGGATCATGTCCTGCATGAAGGCGATGTCCGCGGCGGTGGCCTCGGGCGTCTCGATCGCCTCGAGCTCTTTCGGCGTGAGCGTCTCGCTGTCCTCGCCGGGCGCGCCGGGCTGCACGATGCTCGGCCCGGGGCGGTCGTCATCGCCGTCGAGGCCGTCTGTTCTCCTGCCTCGGCCGGCTCGTCGGAGCCGAGATCGCAGCCCCCGAGGAGCAGGGCGAGCATGACCGCAGGGAGCGCGAAACGCCCCGCACTTGTCCCGAGTCGCCCCACTGTTCTATCGTTGCACAGGGTAGGGGGACAATCGAAGGGGAGGGAAAAAGTGGAACCTGCGGCTTCGACGCGCAGCAAACGCGCCGGGTGGCATGGCTTTGTGCTCGTGGGCGTGCTCATCGCGCTCGTCGGGACGCTGACCGCGAGCGCGGCGGCACAGCTCCCGTCTCAGACCGATCCGCGCTTCACGCTGACACCGGGCTTCCAGAACGCCGGCGAGGCGAGCTGGAACGCCACGAAGATAGGGCACGCCGACAAGGCCGCGGGCTTCTCCGATCCGGCCAATCCCGGCAACTTCGGCTTCCTGAACTCCGATCTCGCCTTGCAAGGCGACTTCGCGTTCGTCGGGAACTTCAACGGGATTCAGATCTACGACGTCTCCGATCCGACGACCCCGACCGTGCGGACGAGCATCGTCTGCCCGGGCGGCCAGGGTGACCCGTCCGTCTACGGGAACCTGCTCTTCATGTCGGTCGAGGAGACCCGTGCCCGCGTGGACTGCGGCACGAACCCGGCCGTCGGCACCCGCTTCCAGGGCGTCCGCATCTTCGACATCTCGAACATCGACGTTCCCGTGCAGGTGGCGGCGGTGCAGCTCTGCCGCGGCTCCCACACTCACACGCTCGTCACGGATCCCGACGATCCGGCGAACATCTACGTGTACGTCTCCGGCACCGCGGGCGTTCGCCCGGCCGCGACGATGGCCGGCTGCAACAACAACCCGGCGAACGGGACGGATCCGTCCCGGTGGCGGATCGAGGTCATCAAGGTGCCGCTCGCGAACCCGGCCGCCGCGGCGGTCGTCAGTGAGGTGCGGCTCTTCACGGATCCGGTGACCGGCGCGCTCGACGGCCTCCAGAACGCCCCGCAGACGCCGCTGCATCCGTCGGGAATCCCCTGGGGCCCGACGCCGATCACCGACGCATGTCACGACATCACCGCGTACCCGGAAGTCGGGCTCGCGGCCGGCGCGTGCGAGGGCAACGGCCTCCTGATCGACATCTCGGACGCCGCCAACCCCAAGCGCCTGGACGCCGTCGCCGACCCGAACTTCGCCTACTGGCACTCGGCGACGTTCAACAACGACGGCACGAAGGTCGTCTTCACTGACGAGTGGGGCGGGGGCACGTCGGCCCGCTGCCGCGTCACCGACCAGCTCAACTGGGGCGCCAACGCGATCTTCGACGTCGTCGGCGGCAAGCTCCAGTTCAAGAGCTACTACAAGCTGCCGGTCGCGCAGACGCTGCAGGAGAACTGCGTCGCTCACAACGGCACGATCGTGCCCGTCCGCGGCAAGGACATCATGGTGCAGGGGTGGTACCAGGGCGGCATGTCCGTGTTCGACTTCACGGACTCTGCGAGCCCCAAGGAGATCGCCTACTTCGACCGCGGGCCGGTCAGCGGGGCCTCGCTCGTCTTCGGCGGCTTCTGGACGAGCTACTACTACAACGGGCTCATCTACGGCACCGACCTCGCCCGCGGGATCGATGTCGTTCGGCTCGACCCGGGCGAATTCCTGTCGCAGGCCGACCTCGACCTCGCGGCGCAGCCGCAGTTCGACCGGCTGAACGCGCAGTTGCAGGAGAAGGTCGTCTGGTACGACTGGGAGGGCTTCTCGGGCACGTTCGCGAACCCGCCCGTCCTCAACGAGACGGACTCCAGGAATGTCCAGACGTTCTGGTTCCGCCTCGGCGGTGACCGCGGCCTCGACGTCCTCAAGGGCACGCCCGTCTCGCGCCGGATCGACTGCGGGACGAAGCAGCCTCTGGGCGGCTTCACGCCGGCGCTGACGCCCAACTGGGACAGTCTGTCGTTCCATGCGCCGACGCAGCGCTACTACTACCCGTGGAAGCCTCCGCGGGGGAACGACTACGCGGGCACGTGCCGCGAGTTCGTCCTCACGCTGAGCAACGGGAGCGCCCATTCGGCCTGGCTGAGCTTCACGAAGTAGCCGGGCTCGAATCCGAGTTAAACGAGAGGGCGCCCCGGCAGGGGCGCCCTCTCGCATTTCCTCTACCCTCGCCGCATGCGCATCGGCCGGCGGGAGGTTGCGCTCTCGAACCAGGAGAAGGTCTTCTTCCCCGGCCCGGGCCTGACGAAGGGGGACCTGGTCTCGTACTACCTCGATCTCGCGCCGTGCGCGCTCAACCATGTAGAGCGCCGGCCCATGCAGATGAAGCGCTACCCGCACGGGGTCGAGGGCGAGTTCTTCTACCAGAAGCGCGTCCCGACCCCGCATCCAGCCTGGCTCGAGACCGTGCACGTCCTCTTCGGGAGGAGTGGGCGCACGGCGGACTTCCCGGTCGTCACCGACGCGGCCGGTCTCGCCTGGATCGTCAACCTCGGGTGCATCGAGCTGCACACCTGGCACGCCCGCGTCGCCGACGTCGAGCGGCCCGACTACCTGCTGATCGATCTCGACCCGAGCGAGGGGAACCCGTGGGAGCTCGTCCCCGAGATCGCGCTCGTCGTGAAGGAGGTCATGGACGAGCTGGGCCTCGTCAGCTTCCCCAAGACCTCGGGGGCGACCGGCTTCCACATCCTCGCGCCGATCAAGCCCGAGCTGCGCTTCCCGGAGGTGCGCCGGTTCGCGAAGGCGCTCGCGCAGGAGGTCGAGCGCCGGATCGACGATCAGGACGTGGCCACGACGACCTGGAAGGTCGCGGACCGCAGCGGCGTCTTCGTCGACTTCGGCCAGAACGCCCGCGACCGCACGATCGCCTCGGCGTACTCGATCCGCCCGACTCCGGACGCGCGCGCCTCGGCGCCGTTGCGCTGGGACGAGGTCACCGGCGTCGACCCGGCCGCCTTCACGTTGGAGACGATGCGCGCGCGGGTCGCCGAGGTGGGTGACCTCACCAAGGGGATGTGGCGACGAAAGATCAGCCTGGCTAGCCGCTTCGACCAGCTTGGCCTAGAAGCCCCGACACCGTAGGGTCGCCCTTCTTCGGGCGAGGGCGGACCTGGTCGACCGTGCACTGCTCCGGGTCCTTGTCGGGGCGAAAGCGGAGGAAGCGCGAGTTGTGGCGGATGCGCCCCTTCTGCCACTTGTCGTAGCGGACCTCGACGACGAGCTCGGGCGGGACCGGGCTCCACTCGAGCTGGTCGGCCTTCGGCTTCCAGCGGCTCGGGGCGCCGCGCGGCTTTCGCTCCGGGTTCGGGCCGAGCAGCGGCTCGACGCGCTCGAGGATCTCCGCGCGCTTCTTGCCGGTGGCCGGGGCGGAGCCGACCGGGCGCAGCTCGCCGTCGACGTACAGCCCAAGGGCGAGGCTCGCGATGCCGGTGCCCTTCTCGCTCCAGGTCACGCCGACGACGACCATGTCCGCGGTCTTCTCGCCCTTCACCTTCTGCACGGCCTCACGCGAGCCGGGCAGGTACGGGGAGTCGACCCGCTTGGCGATGACGCCGTCGAACCCGGCGGCCTCGAGCCGCTCCAGCCAGCGGGCCGCCTCCTTCGCGTCGCGGCTCGAGGGCGACACGTCGAACGGCAAGGTCTCAACCTTCGCGCGCCGCTCCGCGAACGGACGCCCGTGGAAGTCCTCGCCGTCCCAGAGGAGGACGTCGAAGCAGACGAACTGGGCAGGGATCTCCGCCGAGAGCCTCTGCACGCGGCTCTCGGCGGGGTGGAGCCGCATCTGGAGCGCGTCGAAGTCGAGCGCCCCGTCGCGGACGACGACGATCTCCCCGTCCACGGCCGAGCGGGGCGGGAGGAGCTCTCCGAGCGCGCACAGCTCCGGGAAGTAGCGCAGGAGCGGGCGCGCGTTCCGGCTCCAGAGGTGGAACTCGCCGTCGAGGTTCTCGGCGATCCCGCGGAACCCGTCCCACTTGGGCTCGAACTGCCAGCCTTCGCCCTCCGGGAGCGCGTCGACGAGCTGCGCCTCCATGGGCGGGAAGGGAAGTTTCTTCGGAGGCGCAACTTCGGAGGGCATGTCGCGCGTCTAACGCTAACGAACATGCGACGCGTGGTGATCACTGGAATGGGCGCGGTCACGCCCCTCGGCAACGATCTGCCGACGACCTGGGAGCGGCTGCTCGCCGGCGAGAGCGGTGTCGACCGCATCCATGCGTTCGACCCGAGCGAGTTCCCCGTCCAGATCGCCGCCGAGGTCAAGGACGACTACGACCCCACCGGCGCCGCGGCGCCCAAGGAGCTGCGCAAGCTCGACCGCAATGTCCTCTTCGCCCTCTCCGCGGCGAAGGAGGCGGCCACGGACGCCGGTCTCAACGGCTTCGATCCCGAGCGCGTCGGCGTGGTCGTGGGGAACTGCATCGGCGGCTTCAACGAGCTGATGCGCCAGCACGACATCCTGCGGGAGCGCGGGCCGGACCGGGTCTCGCCGACGTTCCTCGCGAACGTGCTCGTCGACTCGGCGAGCGGGCAGATCGCGATCGAGCTCGGCCTCCGCGGGCCCAACTACGCCGTCGTCTCCGCCTGCGCCACCGGCTCGCACGCGATCGGCGAGGGCGCCGAGCTGGTTCGGCACGGGGACGCCGACGTGATCCTCGCGGGCGGCACCGAAGGCTGCATCCACCCGCTGATCCTCGCGGGCTTCTGCACCATGCGCGGCCTGGCGATCGGGAACGGCGACCCGCGGAGCGCGGCCCGTCCCTTCGACGCGCTCCGCGAGGGCTTCGTCATGGGCGAGGGCGCCGCGGTGATGGTCTTGGAGGAGCTCGAAGCCGCCCAGGCGCGGGGCGCGAAGATCTATGCCGAGGTGCTCGGCTACGGGGCCTCCAACGACGCACACCACATGCTCCAGCCCGACCCGGAGTTCACCGGAGTCGTCGCCATGATGCGCGCGGCCCTCGAGCGGTCCCGGACCACGCCCGACCAGGTCGACTACGTCAACGCTCACGGGACCGGGACGCCGCTCGGCGACCTCGCCGAGACGCAGGCGCTGAAGGAAGTCTTCGGCGACCACGCCTACGAGCTGGCCGTCTCCTCGACGAAGTCGATGCTCGGGCACATGTTCGGCGCGGCCGGCGCCATCGAGGCGGTGGCGTGTGCGCTCGCCATCCACGAGGGGAGGATCCCGCCGACGATCAACTACGAAAACCCGGATCCCGACCTCGACCTGGATTACGTCCCGAACCAGGCGCGGGAGGCCAAGATCCGTGTTGCGCTCTCGAACGCGATGGGCCTTGGGGGCCACAACGGCTGCGTCCTCCTCGGACGGGTGAGCTAGGGCATCAAGCGGGGAGCGGAATGAGCTTGCGCCCGGGTTCCGGTTGGTGCGTGCTCGCGCTCCGTCGGCGCCGCGTCGTCTAGGGGTTGATTTGTCCGTGTCGGGCGTTACAGTCCGCACACTCTGCCTAAGCGTCGACCTGCACTTGGCGTAGTTCTTGCAGGCGCACTCGCTCTCTTCCTGGCCGCCGGCTGCGGCGGTGGTGGGGGCGGCGGCGGCGATGGTGGCGGCGGCTCGGGCGACCTCCAGGCGCAGGCCGAGCAGGTCGGCGTCCTGCTCGACCAGATCGAGGCGCTGCCCACGAGCGCGGCGACCGTCGACGACTTCTCGGCGCAGCTCGCTCCGCTTCGCGAGCAGATCCAAGTGCAGATCGAGCAGATCGAGCAGACCGATGCGCCCGACGAGCTCAGCTCGCAGAAGGACCAGCTCAGCAACCGGCTCCTGTCGCTGCGGACCCAGCTCGGCCGCGTCGAGGGGCTGCTCACCGCAGGGCGACCTGGACGCCGCGCAGACGGCGACCGAGCAGCTGCTCTCGATCCAGGAGCTCCGCCAGACGATCGCGGTGATCGAGGCCGCCGGCTAGGCCTCGACGGCCTCCGGCGTCAGCTCGGCGATCGAGGCAAGGACGAGGTCGGCCTCGGCGAGCGCGCCCGCCGCCGGCGGATACTGCGGATTGGGCACGGCGAGGACGCGCATGCCGGCTCCCTTCGCGCTCAGGATGCCGTTCTCGGAGTCCTCGACCGCCGCGCAACGGTCGGGGGCGGCGCCGAGGCGCCGAGCGGCCTCGAGGTAGACGTCCGGCGCAGGCTTGCCGCGCGCGACCTCCTCCGAGGAGACCGTCTGCCGGAAGGACTGCGCGAGCCCCGAGCTCTCGAGGGCGAAGTCGATCAGCTCGCGGTTGGAGGACGAAGCCAGTCCCAGCGGCCAGCGGGCGGCGAGCCGCTCCACCGCCTCGACCGCTCCCGGGATGAGGGGGAGCCGGGTCCGGTAGACGGCCGCCATGCGCTCCACCACCTCCGCGTTGATCTCCTCGGGCGACTCCGCCAGCCCGATCACGTCGTGCATGTAGCGCGACCACTCCGGCGAGCTCATGCCCATCATGTCCCGCGAGGCCTGGTCGTGCCAGCGGCCTCCGCGCTCCTCCGCGAGCTCCTGGCGCACGTCGTCCCAGACGTGCTCGGAGTCGACGATGATGCCGTCGAGGTCGAAGACGACCGCCTCGATCACAGGGCCGCGTACCCCTGGCCCACGCGGACGAGAGCCGGGCCCGAGCGGCCCTGCTCCACGGCGACGACGCCGCCGACGAAGAGCGTGTGGCCGCCGACGGCGTGCTCGTCGACGAGGCGCGCCTCGATCCAGCCGAGCGCGCCGGCGAGGAGGGGCGCGCCGGTCTCGCCCTCGCGCCGGTCGATGCCGTGCCAGTGGGCGAGAGGCGGGACGCCGCGGGCGAAGTGCTGCGCGACGCCCTCCTGGTCGCCGGCGAGCAGGCTGAGCGCGAACCCGTCCGCCCGGCGCAGCAGCTCGTGCATCGCCGCCTGCCGGCTCACCGACACGCCGACGAGCGGCGGCTCCAGCGAAAGCGAGACCACCGAGGTGACGGTGAGCCCGAGCTGGTCGCCGTCCGCGTCCACGGTCAGGACGGCTACCCCGGTCGGGAGGCCCCGGAGAAGCGAGCGCAGCTCGTCGGCGACGTCCGTCAGCGGCGCCGATCGACCTCGAGCGCCTCGAGCAGCCCGGAGTCCCGCGCGGACGGCTCCTGGTGCGGGACGAGATCCGCGAGCTGAGCAGCCAACTCGCGGAGGTCGTCGACGACCCGGCTCCGTCGCTCTTCGAGCGACCTGACCTCCTCGCGCAGCCGTTCGTGGCCGCTCTGCGCATCGCCCTGGATCCGTGCGGCCATCTCGTGCGCCGCCTCACGCGTCGCCTGGGCCTGCTCCTCGGCGTCCGCGAGGATTCGCCGGCCTTCCTCCTCGGCCTCGCGTCGCTGTTGCGTCCCGTAGCTGTCCACCGCAGCCTTGATGTCGAGGGCATAGTCGTCGGCCTCCGAGCGGGTCCGCTCCGCCTCGCGCGTCAGCTCCGCGATGCGCGCGGCGGCATCCACATGCGCCCCTTCGACGATCTCGGCAGCTTGTGCCCGCGCCTCGGCGCGGATCCTCTCCGCAGCCTCCTCCGCCGCTTGCAGCACGCCGACGACCGCGTCACCGACGTCCCCGTAGGCCATCGGCTCACCGGGTGACGGTGTCTGCTCCGAACCGTGCACGAAACGCTCCTCGGTCGACTTGACGGACGTGCGAGGCTGGATCGTAGAGCATCCGAGCTGGAACGGATGCCGCGCCGTGCGGCAGACTACGCCGAGCATGCCGCACATCAGGCAGGTCGAGGTCGACGAGGCGACGGGTCTGCTCGCGAAGGAGTACGACGCCGCGATCGACCGGGCGGGCAAGGTCTTCAACATCGTCAAGGCCATGTGCCTGAACCCGGTCGTCCTCAACCGCTCGATGGAGCTCTACAAAGCGATCATGTTCGGTCCGTCCAAGCTGTCGCGGATCGAGCGGGAGCTGCTCGCCACGGTCGTCTCCACCGCGAACGACTGCCACTACTGACTGCACTCGCACTCCGACGACCTCCGTGCCGAGGGCGCAGCAGACGAATTGGCCGAGCATGCGAAGCACGACTACCGGCAGGCGGAGCTCGAACCGCGCGTCCGGGCGCTCTGCGACTACGCGATCAAGCTGACCGCGTCGCCCGCGGAAGTCGGCCTGGAGGACGCCGAGCTGCTGCGCAGCCCACGGCTGGAGCGACGCCGCCATCCACGACGCCATCCAGGTCATCTCCTTCTTCAACTACATCAACCGGATCGCCGAAGGCGTCGGCGTCGAGCCCGAGCCCGAGTGGGACCACGAGTGAGCCCGGCAACATGCGACGTTGGTACTGACCTGATCAGCATTTAGGCTCCCGTCGCCATGGAGATCGTCGTCCTCGGAGCCGGCCAGGTCGGTGCGACCATCGTCGAGGCGCTGCACGGCGACCACGACGTCACCATCGTCGACCTCGACTCGGCGCGGCTGCAGGCGCTCTCCTACCGCTACGACGTCCGCACGGTGCGTGGGAACGGGGCGACGCGCCGGGTCCTGCAGGACGCGGGCATCGAGCGGGCGGCCCTCATGATCGCCTGCACCTCGCGCGACGAGATCAACCTCGTCGCCGGCACGCTGGTCAAGAAGCTCTCCGCGGCGCAGACGATCGTGCGGACCTCCAATCCCGAGTACATGGAGGCGTGGCAGGAGCGGCAGATCGACGTCGACTTCATGGTCTCGTCCGAGCTGGAGACGGCGCATGCCGTCTCGCGCACGATCGGCGTCCCCGCGGCGAAGCAGACCGACTTCTTCGCGGACGGCCAGGTGCAGATCGTCGAGTTCGACGTCCCGCTGGAGGCGCCGGCCGAAGGCGGCTACGGCGAGGTCGTCGGGCTCCAGCTGAAGGCGGCCAAGGTGCCGGGGAACTCGAAGGTGGCCAGCATCATCCGCGGCGACCGCGTCCTCGTCCCGCGCGGAGACGAGTCGATCCTGCCGGGCGACCGGATCATCGTCATCGGCTCGCCCGACGCGGCACGGGAGTGGAGCCGCCTGATGACACACGGCCAGCAGCCCGTGGACGACGTCGTCATCTACGGCGCCGGCGCGACCGGCCTCGCCATCGCCCACGTGCTCCTCGACCAGGGGATCCGCGTCCGGCTGATCGAGCCTGACGAGGAGCGCGCGCGCGAGGTGGCCGAGGAGCTGCCCGACGCCCGCGTCTACTGCGCCACCGGCGTCGACCCCGACTTCATCGAGCGCGAGCGGATCGGACAGACGCGCGCGGCGATCTTCGCCATGCGCGAGGACTCGAAGAACCTCTACGCGGCTACGCTGGCTCGCGCGCACGGAATCGGCTTCACCATCGGCATCGTCCACGAGCCCATCTCCACCGAGGTCTTCGAGCGCGCCGGCGTCGACGTGGCGGTGAACCCGCGGTCCGTAACGGCGGAGGAGATCGTCCGCTTCGCCCACGACCCGCGTGTCCGCCAGCTCGCCATGCTCGAGGGCGATCGCTTCGAGATCCTCGACATCACGGTGCGCGAGACGAGCAAGCTCGTACGCATTCCCTTCAAGGAGCTGCCCATGACGGGATCCCTGATCGGCGCCATCGTCCGCGACGGAACGGCGATCTTCCCGCACGGGGGCGACCGGCTCGAGCCCGACGACCGGGCGATCATCTTCACGGAGTCGCGCCGCGTGGCCGAGGTCGAGAAGGCCCTGTAGCCGATGGGCCTCCCGCGCCCGAGGCTCGGGGTGGACGTCGGAAGCGCCGTCAACCTCGTCGGCGCCGTTCTCAAGTACCTCGGCGCCGCGTTCCTCTTCCCCGCGCTGATCGCGCTCGGCTCGAACGAGCAGGCGTGGCCCTTCCTCGTCTCGGCGGCGATCACGGGCGGGACGGGGTTCCTCGTCGAGCGGGGAACCCGCGGGAAGGAGCTGATCGGCCCCCGTGAGGGCTTCCTCGTCGTGGCGCTCACCTGGCTCGCGCTCCCCGTGTTCGGGGCGCTTCCGTACCTCCTGGCCGACGAGCCTCAGCTTGCGCGCCCGATCGACGCCTACTTCGAGGCGATGTCGGGCTTCACCGCGACCGGCGCCACGGTCCTCACGGACATCGAGGCGCTGGACAGCTCGCTGCTCATGTGGCGCCAGCTCACGCAGTGGCTGGGCGGGATGGGGATCATCGTCCTCGCGGTCGCGATCCTGCCGCGGCTGCGCATCGGCGGCCGTCAGCTTCTCCACTCGGAGCTCGCCGGGCCGACGGAGGTCGAGCGCCTCTCGGCGACCATCCGGGAGACGGCACGGCGCCTCTGGGTGCTCTACCTTGCGCTCACCCTGCTGGCGATCGCGATCTTCACGGTCTACGGCTGGACCGGCGCCGACCCGGCGATGAACCTGTACGAGGCCACGGCGACCGCGTTCTCGACCCTCGCGATCGGCGGCTTCTCGACCCAGAACGAGTCGGCGGCGGCGTTCGCTCCGATCACGCAGTGGACGATGATCGTCTTCCTCGTGCTCGCGGGCGTGAACTTCCTCCGCCTCTACCTCGTGCTCGTACGCGGCCAGGTGCGAGCCGTCACCCGCGACGACGAGTTTCGCCTCTACCTCGCCTTCCTCGTCGGGGGATCCGCGCTCCTGCTCCTGGAGCTCGTCGGCGGCGATCTCTTCAGCGGGGAGGAAGCGGTCAGGAACGCGGTCTTCCAGGCGGTCTCGATCATGACGACGGCCGGCTTCGCCAGTGCGGACTACACCGAGTGGAGCGCGCTCGCCGAGCTGACCCTCCTCTTGCTCATGTTCGTCGGGGCCTCTGCCGGGTCGACCGGCGGCTCCATCAAGGTGATCAGGCACCTGCTGATGTTCAGGATCATCCGGCGGGAGCTGGAGCAGACGGTCCACCGCGAGATCGTCCTTCCGGTGCGCCTGAACGCCAATGTCGTCGACGACCGGGCCTTGCGCGGGATCGTGGTGTTCATCGTCCTCTACATCGGCCTCTTCGCCCTCGGCGGGCTCGGGCTCGTGATCGACGCCAGGCGCGCCGCGGTCGACGTGCAGTCGTTCGAGGCTCTCGGCGCGGCCGCGGCCTGCCTCGGCAACGTCGGCCCCGGATTCGGCTTCGCCGGCCCGTTCGGCTCGTACGCGTCCTTCAGCGACCTCTCCACCGGCGTCCTCACGGGGCTCATGTGGCTCGGACGCCTGGAGATCGTCCCCGTCGCAGTTCTGCTCTTCAGAGGGTACTGGCGAGGGTGAGGACGCTGTCCCTCCTCCGGCACGGCGTCGCCGTCGACATCGGTGCCGCCCTGAACCTCGTCGGCGCGCTTCTCCGTTACCTCTCGCTGGCCTTCCTCTTCCCGGTGGCGCTCGCGCTCGGCTACTCGGAGCCGTTCTGGCCGTACCTCGCCGCCGGGGCGCTCGCTGCCTTCGGCGGCTGGGGGCTCGAAGCCGTGACCCGGGGCAAGGAGCACGTCGGCGTCCGGGAAGGCTTTCTGGTCGTCGCCCTGACCTGGCTGCTGGGCTCCGTTGCGATCGCCGTCTCCTACCTCCTGTCTGGCGAGGACCAGCTGTCGCGCCCGGTGGACGCGCTCTTCGAAGCGATGTCGGGCATGACGACGACCGGATCGAGCGTCGTCGCCGACGTCTCCACCCTCGACAAGTCGCTCGTGATGTGGCGCCAGTTCACGCAGTGGTTCGGCGGCATGGGGATCATCGTGCTGGCACTCGCCGTGCTGCCGCGGCTCCGGGTCGGCGGCCGACAGCTCATGGAGTCCGAGGCGCCCGGCCCCGAGGTGGAGGCGCTGGCGGCGTCGATCCGCGACACGGCCAGGCGGCTCTGGCTGTTGTACGTGGCGTTGACGGCGCTCCTCATCGCCATCCTCGCCGTCTTCGGCTGGTCGGGGATCGACGAGCGCATGAGCCTCTTCAACGCAGTCGCCTACGCCTTCTCGGCGATGCCGACGGGCGGCTTCGGGATCGACCCGCGCTCGCTGGAGGGCTACGCGCCCGCCTCGCAGTGGGTGCTTGCGCTGTTCATGACGCTCGCGGGCGCGAACTTCGCGCTGCTCTACCGCGCGTTCGTCCGCCGCAAGCCGGTTGCCCTAGTCCGCGACGAGGAGTTCCGACTGTACGTCGGCCTGCTGGCGCTCGCCTCGGCGGTGCTCGCGGCGATCCTGTGGGACGCGGGGATCAGCGAGGGCGAGGAGGCGATCCGCGAGGCCGTGTTCCAGACCGTGTCGATCATGACCACGACCGGGTTTGCGAGCACGGACTTCAACGAGTGGCTCGCGGTCGCGCCGGCCGCCGCCATGCTGATCGTGGCGCTCATGTTCCCCGGCGGCTCCGCCGGCTCGACGTCGGGCTCGATCAAGGTCGTGCGCCACCTCGTCATCGGCCGGGTGCTGAAGCGCGAGCTCGACCAGGCGATGCACCCGGAGTACGTGAGCCCCGTCCGGCTCAACCGGATCGCCGTCGACGAGCGAACCGTGCGCGCGGTGATCGCGTTCGTGCTCCTCTACGTAGGGGCCTTCGTGATCGGGGCGCTGCTGCTCCTGCTCGACGCGCACCGCGTCGACCTCGAGCTGTCGCCGTTCGACGCGCTGGCCGCCTCGGCGACCACGCTCGGTAACGTCGGCCCGGCGTTCGGGTTCGCGGGCCCGATGGGCTCGTTCGAGCCGTTCAGCGACGTCTCGACGGGCATCATGACCGGCCTGATGTGGATGGGCCGCCTTGAGATCGTGCCCGTGGTCGCGCTGCTCACGAGGGCGTATTGGCGCGCCTGACCGCCTGGCTCGGGCGCCGGCACCCGACGCAGCTCGTCGTCGGCGCCTTCGGCATCGGGATCCTCCTCGGAGCCGGCCTGCTCATGCTCCCGTTCGCGACGGAGAGTGGCGAGAGCGCCTCGTTCCTCACCGCGATCTTCACCTCGACCTCGTCGATCTGCGTCACCGGGCTCGTCGTCGAGGACACGCCGACCTACTGGTCGACGTTCGGGGAGGTCGTGATCATGCTGCTCGTCCAGGTGGGCGGGCTGGGGATCATGACCCTGGCCTCGCTGCTCATCTTCGTGCTCGCCGGGAAGCTCGGCTTGCGTGGACGGCTTCTCGCCCAGGCGGAGGTGGCGGCGCCGCTCCTCGCCGACGTCCGCCGGCTGGTGTTCGCCGTGGTCAAGCTGAGCCTGATCTTCGAGGCGGCAGGTGCAACCATCCTCGCGCTGCGCTGGTGGACGGGGTACGAGTACTCGCTCGGCCGCTCGCTCTACCTGGGGGTCTTCCACGCGATCACGGCCTTCAACAACGCGGGGTTCGCCCTGTGGACCGACAACCTGACGCAGTTCGCGACCGACCCGTGGATCTGTGTGACCATCGCGCTCCTGATCATCGCGGGCGGCCTCGGCTTCCCCGTCTGGCTCGAGCTCGCCCGCCTTTGGCGCCGGCCGCACAGCTGGAGCCTGCACACGAAACTGACGCTGCTCCTCACGGCGATCCTCGTCGTCGGCGGGACGGGCGCCGTGCTCGCCTTCGAGTGGGGGAACCCCGGAACGCTCGGGCAGTTCGACGCGGGCGGGAAGCTCCTGGCCGGCTTCTTCCAAGGGGTGACCCCGCGGACGGCCGGCTTCAACACCGTCGACTACGGCGCGATGGAGCTCGAGACGCTCTTCGTCAGCGACTTCCTCATGTTCGTGGGGGCGGGCAGCGCCTCCACGGGCGGGGGGATCAAGGTCACGACCCTGGCGCTCCTGGCGCTCATGGTCTGGGCGGAACTGCGCGGCGACCCGCATGTGACGGCGTTTTCGCGCCGGTTGCCGGCGCACGCGCAGCGGCAGGCATTCGCCATCGCCACGATCGCCCTCGTCGCCGTCGTCTTCAGCACGCTGGCGCTGATGGCCAACAGCGAGTTCACCCTCTCGCAGTCGCTCTTCGAGGCCTTCTCCGCGTTCGGCACGGTGGGCCTCTCCACCGGGATCACGGCCGACGTCGCCGCCGCCGGGCAGTGGATCCTGATCCTGCTCATGTACCTCGGCCGGGTCGGGCCGCATACTCTCGGAGTCGCTCTCGTGCTCCGGGAGCGCCAGAGGCTCTACCGTTTCCCCGAAGAGCGACCGATCATCGGATAGGTGCCCCACCAGGCAATACACGCCCGCTTCTGCCCCGCGATCACGCGACGCCTGAGCCCACACTCGCCCTTGTCAAGGCTTCCGGCCTTGCCTGCGGACGAGCGCGGACTCATGCTTGGTGCTCGCGAAGCAGAAGCCGGCCAGCATCACCTGAAGGGGCACTAGTGGCTCACAGAGAATTCATCGTCATCGGGCTCGGCCGCTTCGGCGGTGGTCTCGCGGAGACCCTCGTCGGCATGGGCCACGAGGTGCTCGGCGTCGATTCGGACGCGAAGGCCGTGCAGGAGTTGTCGGGCGTGCTGACCCACGTCGTGGAAGCCGACTCGACGAGCGAGGCCACGATGCGCCAGCTCGGCGCGGGCGAGTTCGAAACGGCGGTCGTCGCCATCGGCACCGAGATCGAGGCGAGCATCCTCACCACCTCGGTGCTCGCCGACCTCGGAGTCCGGCGCATCGTGGCGAAGGCCGTGACCCAGGCCCACGGGCGCATCCTGGAGCGCGTCGGCGCGCACAGGGTCGTCTTCCCGGAGCGGGACATGGGCGTCCGCGTCGGGCACAGCCTCGCCGGCTCGATCCTCGACTACTTCGAGCTCGACCCCGGCTTCGCAATCGTGGAGACGAGGGCGCCGCGCGACCTGCTCGGCAAGACGCTGGCGGCAGCCGAGGTGCGCAAGCGCTACGGCATCACCGTCGTCTGCATCAAGCCCGAGGGCGGCCCCTTCACCTACGCGACCCCCGACACGATCGCCCGCGAGGGCGACATCCTCGTCGTCGCCGGCGAGAAGGCGCGCGCCGAGGCCTTCGGCGAGCTCTCCTAGGACGGCGGCAGGGCCCGCTCGACCACGGCGCGTGCCTGGGCGACCGCGCCGGGGGCGATCTGGTGGGCGACCGGGTCCTCGCGGTAGGCGACGTCGGCACCCGCGGCCTCGAGACGGTCGCGCGCGTCGCGGCCGAACTCGACGCCGATCACCGGGTCGTACGTCCCGTGGGAGATCGAGACGGGCAGGCCGGCGCGGCCCTCCAGGTCGAGCTCGAACCCCTCGACGGTCGGGATGAATCCGCTCATGGCCACGATCCCGGCCGGGCGGGGGCGCGAGGCGGCCAGTCCGAGCGCGTGCGACATCACCGCCCCCTGCGAGAAGCCGCCGAGCACCGTGCGTCCGAGGGAGATGCCGGCCTCCGCAAGCGCGGCGTCGAGCCAGTCCGAAACCTGCGCGAAGGTCGGCAGGAAGGTGTCCCGGTCGGGGAAGCCGATCTCGCGCACTGCGTACCAGTGGGCTCCGCCGGGCGGGAGCGCGAGCGGCCCGCGCGGGACGAGGCCGAGCAGGCGCTGCTCCGGGTCGAGCAGGTCGAGGAGCGGCAGGAGGTCGAGCTCGTCGGCGCCGCGCCCATGCAAGAGGACGAGAGCGCCGGCGGGCTCTCCGGCCGCGGGCCGGGTGCGGTGGGCGATCTCGCTCCGCTCGGGAATCATGCGCTGAGCCTAGCCAGCGGGTGAGAGCGTCCGGCGGTCGACCACGCGCTGGAGCTTGCCGCCCACAGAACGAGGAACCGTGTCAGGGGGGCCGCAGTCGTTCGCGAGGCAGGGTCTCGAGCTCGGGCTCGAAGATCACCGGGGCATTGTCGTCGCGGCCCCGGGGCGGCACAAGCACCGGTCAGTCCCGGCGGTCGCCCTTCTTGCCCTTCTTGCCCTTCTTCTCGTCGCGGCGCTCGTCGCGCTTGTCGGCCTTGTCCTCGCGCTGCTTGTCCTTCTCGGCCCTGCGCTCGTCGCGCTTGTCGGACTTCTCCTCGCGCCGCTCGTCGCGCTTGTCGGCCTTGTCCTCGCGCTGCTTGTCCTTCTCGGCCCTGCGCTCGTCGCGCTTGTCGGCCTTCGGCTCGTCGCGCCGCTTGTTCTTCTCGGCCTTGGGCGCGTCGCGCTCCTCGGCCTTGTCCTCGCGCCGCTCTTCCTTCTCGGCCTTGCGCTTCTCGCGTTCCTCGGCCTTCTCCTGGCGCCGCTCGTCCCTGCGGTCGGGCTTGTCGGTGGGCGGCTTGCCCGGCTTGGGAGGCTCGCGCGGAGGCACGGGCGGCAGCGGCTCTTGCGGCGGAGGCGGAGGAGGCGGGGGAGGAGGCGGGGGAGGCGGAGGGTTTGCGCCCGGCCTGCCGGGCGACGAGCCGTCGCCGGACCGGTCGGAGTCGTCGCCGGATCCGCCGGAGCCGGACGAGGCGGTATCCCCGAGGACGCCGCTCGAAGCGGGAGTTGAGGGCGCCGAAGGAGCCTGTGGGGCATTCGGCGCGGCCTCGACCTCGTCCTCGGGCTGGGGAGCCAGGGCTTCGGCGACGATCTCGCCGGCCTGCGCGGTGCCGCGCAGCGGAGCGGGCAGGCTGTCGAGCGGCCTGTCTCCGGGCAGCACCATAGGTGCCAACGCGAGCAGCGTGATGACCACGCTGAGCGCGATGGTCCAAAGCGCGTGTGTGCCTAGACGGCTCCCCACCCTTGTCCCATCGGCCGATCTTCCCTCCGACTTGAACCGTAGACGACCATCTATCCGGTTGGAACCCCTGATTCGTCCAGTATTTGCCGCAGCGCACTCGCATTGTGCGGGGCCTGGGCGACGAGCTCCCCCTGCGGCGTGCGGTTCCAGCGGTTGTTGTTGAAGAGGACGTAGACCGCGTCTGCCGTCTTCCCGAGCCCGCGTAGGGGCTCGACCCACTCCGCCAGCTCCTCCCCGGAGTAGTCGTAGTCGAAACGGTCGCTGGCGCTGCCGCCGCGGACGTTCCAGGTGTCCGCGTTGCGGCCGTGGAAGCGGGCGTACGCGAGCGGGCTCGTGGCCGCGACGACCGTGGGGACGAGGTTCTTCGCCTCCGTCCGGGGCGCGTCCACGATCACGTTGGCCGCCCCGAGTCTCTTCGAGCAGCGCGAGGGTGGAGGCCCGGTTCTCCTCGTCCAGCCAGCTCCGGTGGCGGAACTCGACGAGGGGCCGGTCGCCGTCGAGCTGCTCGACGGCCCAGCGGAGGTAGTCCACGGACACATCCTTGTAGACGACGTAGGAGGGAAATTGGAGAAGGACGCCGCCGAGCTTGCCTGTCTCACGCAGCGGCTCGAGCGCCTGGTGGAAGCGCCGGAAGACCTCCGCGCGGAACTCGCGGGGCGGTCGGTCGACCCGGCCGCGGTCGTCGACGGGCGCGCCCTCGCGGAGGTCGGGCGGGAGCTGCTCGGCCTTCACCGGATGGCGGGTCATGACGCCGAAGGCCTTCACGTGCATCACGAAGCCGGGCGGCGTGCGCTCGACCCAGCGCGAGACCATCGTCTCGTCCGGGAGCCGGTAGTAGGTGGAGTCGACCTCGACCGTGGAGAAGCGCTCGGCGTAGTACCGAGGCGCGCCTCGGCCGACTTGACCTCCTTCGGGTACCAGTGCTTCGTCAGGGCCTCGTCGGCCCACGAGCACGTGCCGATGCGGATCGCGGCGCTCAAGCCCGACACGCTAGCGAGGCAGCCTTGCGCGGTGCCGCAGGAGGCCGGTACTAGACGGCGAGCGCGAGCTGGTCCTGCCGGCGCGGCACGGGCCGACCGCCGCCGGCCGGAGCCAGCCCGTGGCGGAGGCGCAGGCGCGCGAAGCGCTCGCCGATCTGCTCCTGGTAGGCCTTGGGCGCGTACGCGCGTCTGCCGTAGAGCTGCACGTAGCGCGGGTAGAGGAACGGATAGGCCTGCTTCAGCCACGGCATGAAGTGGTCACGAATGCCTGGGCGGACATGGAGCACGATCGCCGAGGCCCACGAGACGCCGGCCTCGGCGCAGGCGGCCAGCACCTCGTCGAGGCGCTCCTCGTCGTCGGTCAGGCCGGGGAGGACGGGCGCGACGAGCACGCCGGTGCGGATGCCGGCGTCAGCGAAGCGCCGCAGGATCTCGAAGCGCTTGCGGCCGGGCGGCGTTCCTGGCTCGACGACACGGCGGACGTCCTCGTCCAGCGTCCCGATGCTCATGGACACCGTCAGTGCGGCCACGTCGTGCAGCCGCCGGTAGGCGTCGAGGTCGCGGACGATCAGGGTCGACTTCGTCAGGATCGAGAGCGGGTTGCGGAAGTCGGCCAGCGCCTCGATCACGCCACGCGTGAGCCGGTAGCGCCCCTCGCAGTGCTGGTAGGGGTCGGTGGCCGTGCCCATGGCCACCGTCTCCCCTTCCCAGCGCGGTGACGCGAGCTCGCGTCTGAGCACCTCGACGACGTTCGTCTTGACGACGATCTTCGAGGAGAAGTCGTCGCCGATCCCCAGGTCCAGGTAGCTGTGGAACGCGCGGGCGAAGCAGTAGTGGCAGCTATGCGTGCACCCGCGGTACGGGTTCACAGTCCAGCGGAAGGGGATCCGGCTCAGCTCCGGCACCCGGTTCAGAGCCGACTTGCAGGTGTCTTCGAGGTAGTGCGCGCGAGCCACGTCTGCACCCACTATAGAACATATGTTCGTATTGGGCGAGTGTCGGCGCGAGGGCGTATCGTGGGGTTAGGCCCGGCAGGGGCCGGACACAGGACACCTGATGGACGCGCAGCTTCTAGCTCTGCTCGATCGCGCCGAGGAGCACGAGTGCCTCGAGTACTCGGCCCTGGACGAGATCGTCGAGACGCTCGAGCTCGGCGAGGAGGACCTCGAGGAGCTCTACGAGGAGGTGGCGCGGCGCGGGATCGAGCTCCGGGACGACTGCGGCCGCGAGGCCAAGGCGACCTACGTCAACGGCGACCTCGCCTTCGCCACCACCGACGCCCTCCAGCTCTTCATGCAGGAGATCGGCCGCTATCCCCTGCTCGACGAAGGAACAGGAGATCGAGCTCTCACAGCGCGTCGAGCGCGGCGACCTCGAGGCGAAGGAGCAGATGATCAACTCCAACCTGCGCCTGGTCGTCTCGATCGCCAAGCGCTACCAGGGACACGGCCTCACGCTGCTCGACCTGATCCAGGAGGGGATCATCGGCCTCATCCGCGCGGTCGAGAAGTTCGACTGGCGCAAGGGCTTCAAGTTCTCCACGTACGCGACCTGGTGGATCCGGCAGGCAGTGCAGCGCGGCGTGGCGAACAAGTCACGCGAGATCCGCGTCCCGGTGCACATCGTCGAGCGGGAGCAGCGCATCTCGCGCGCGGAGCGCGACCTCGCCCCGCGGCTCGGCCGCATGCCCACCGACGAGGAGGTGGCGGACGCGGCCCGCATCACGGTCACGCAGGTGGCCGAGGTGCGCGGCGCGGCGCGCGCGGTGACGAGCCTCGACAAGCCGATCTCCGAGGCGAGCGGGACGACCTTCCAGGAGCTGCTCGCCGGCGGCGAGGAGGACGTCGAGCAGGAGGTCACGATCAACCTCGCCCAGGAGGCGCTCCGCGACGCGCTCGACGAGCTGCCCGACCGCGAGCGCGAGGTGCTGAAGCGGCGTTACGGCCTGAACGGCGAGCGCGACCCCGAGTCGCTGGAGGAGATCGGCCGCGTCCTCGGGATCACGCGCGAGCGCGTGCGCCAGATCGAGGCGGACGCGCTCGAGAGGCTCGCCGTGCGGCGCGAGATCGCCGCGCTCCAGGGCGTCGTCTAATGCCGCAGCGGTTGGTTCTGCCGGCCCTGGCGGCGCTGCTGGTGAGCGCGCCCGCGGCGGAGGCGGCGACCTGGAGCGAGCGCACGGCCGCCGCCGCCCGCTACGTCGAGCAGCGGGCCGGCGTCGAGAGCTTCGCCCTCGCCGACGACCGCGGCCGCCTCCACGGCTATCGAATGCGCATGCGCGCGCCCTCGGCCAGCCTCCTCAAGGCGATGGCGCTCGTCGCCTACCTGAACCTCCCGTCGGTGCGCGGGCGGGCGCTGAATGACCGCGACCGGAGCCTGCTCGGCCCGATGATCCGCCGCTCCGACAACCCGGCCGCCGGCACGGTGCTGGGGGCGGTGGGCGCGGCCCGCCTCTACCGCCTAGCCGCGCGGGCGGGCATGCTCGACTTCAGCTTCGCCTGGCCGATCTGGGGGAACTCGACGACGAGCGCACGCGACCAGGCGCGCTTCTTCTATCGGATCACCTCGCTCGTCCCGCGCCGCCACCGCGGCTACACGCTGGCCGTGCTGGCGAGCATCGTGCCCTCGCAGCGCTGGGGGATCCCGCCGGTTCGGCCGCCCGGGTGGACGATCCATTTCAAGGGTGGCTGGGGCTCGGGCACCGGCCTCGTTGCGCATCAGTCGGCGCTCCTGCGCGGGGACGGGCGCCGGCTCGCGCTCTCGGTGATCACGCGCTCGAACCCGAGCCACTCGTACGGCACGACGACGATTCGCGGAGTGGCGGCGAGGATGCTGGCGCGGCCGCTCCCCGTGGCTCCGCCGTGGTAATCCGGCGGTCCACGAAAACGAGGAGCCCGGTTCTCTCACCTCGGAAGGGCTGCGGCTACCCCCCGAGGATGACCGTGCTCCTCGCTCTCTCGAGGAGCACTATCGGCACGGGCGGCCCGGAACTTGAGGCCCTACGCAATAAGCCGTGCGCTACGGGAAGCGCGAGCTCTCCGGGTCGAGGTCGAGCCCCCCGCCGTCACGGCAGTCCGGCGGCACGAGGTACTCGGTGCCCGCGCCGCTCCGGCCGGCGTTCTCGGCGAGCTGCTGGCCCATCAGACGGCGAGCGGCGTCTTCGGACAGGCCGAGCCGCTGCCCGAGCCCGACTCCTGACTGGAACGCATAGCACTCGGTCGTCCCCTCGTTTCGGACGCCGCGCAGGTGCCAGGCCTCGTGCGCTAGCACCGCGAGCGCCCGGCCGGTCTGGCTCCCGGTCACCTCGCCGTCGAAGGCGAGGCGGTAGAGGTCGAGGCAGCGCTCGGGCGTCAGGTAGGTGAGGTCGCCGCCGACCGTGGCCACCCCGTCGGCGTGCTGAACGGCGCCGACGTACTGTCCGGACTCGTCGCAGCGAACGCGGACCTCCTTCCCCGCGATCGTCGATGCCTCCTGCGAGAAGCGGGCCTGCGCCTCGGTCCTGGTGTCCACGCTCAGGGAGTCCCAGCCCGTCCGACTCATGACGAGCCAGAGGAGCAGGAGCGCTCCGATCACGGCGACGCCCAGCAGGAACTGCCGCACCGGAGTGCCGAAGCCGAGCGCCTCCTCGACCTCGTCGTCCTCCTCGTCCGCGAAAGGCCAGTAGTAGCCGTAGAGCTCCCGGTCGATCTCCTGCGGCCCGCGATCGGGGCGGGGTCTGGGCGGCCGGCCCAGCGCTCCGAGGAAGAAGTTGACCTCGAGCCCGAGCACGACCAGGAACGCGATCCAAACGGGCACAGCGGAGCGCACCTCGTAGGGCCCGAAGATCGCGGCGAGCACGAAGACGATCAGCGCGGCACGAATTGCCGTCGGCAGCATGGGGAGCCGCTCCACCACCCGGTGCATGCCCTGACGGTAGCCCCACCGACGTTCAGCGACGAGCGCCTGGAGCATCGCCGGTTCGAGAAGATCCTTCGGTAGCCATTCACCAGGGAGGTCACATGCACACGATCATTCGGTCGGGCGAGCTCCGTCCGAGCCGCGGCGGCACGATCACGTTCGAGGGCGAGCCGCACGGCTCGGGGGTCTCGTTCTTCCTTGTCGACAGCGAGCCGGGCGCGGGGCCGGACCTGCACCGGCATCCCTACTCGGAGACGTGGATCGTCCGCTCCGGCACGGCGCGCTTCACCGCCGGCGGCGAGGAGCTCGACGCCGGCCCCGGGGACATCGTCGTCGTCGGCGCCGAGACGCCGCACAAGTTCAAGAACTCTGGGCCCGGCAAGCTGGACATCGTCTGCATCCACGCCTCGCCGGTGATGATCCAGGAGAACCTCGAGGAGTGAGCCGGTAAGCTCCGCCCGTGCTCGCGCCCAGGATCCGCCACACGGTCGCCTTCGCGCTCGGCCACGAGGAGGGCTCCGAGGAAGAGCAGGACTTTCTGGCGACCGCTGCCCGGCTCGCGGAGATCCCGGGCGTCGAGGCGTTCGAGGTGCTCCGCGAGGTGAGCCCGAAGAACGGCTTCCGCTTCGGCCTCTCGATGGAGTTCGCCGACCAGTCCGCGTACGACGGGTACAACGAGCACCCGACACACGTCGCCTTCGTGCAGGAGCGCTGGCTCCCCGAGGTCAGCGACTTCCTCGAGGTCGACTACACCGCCGTCTGAGCCGCTCGAAGCGCGGCTCAGCTGCCGGCGTTCTCGGAGACGTACGCCGCGACGTCTTGGATCTGCTGCTCGGTGAGCCTCTCGGAAAACGCGGGCATCCCGCCGCCGCCGTTCGTGACCTGTCCGACGACGGTGTCGAAGTCCGGCTGGAGCTCGTCGAGGTTCGGCCCGCGCAGTTGGCCGGAGCTGCCCGCGGCGGCCAGCGTGTGGCAGCCCCCGCACCCGGCTATGGCCCAGACCTCCTCCCCGGCGACGGCATCCCCGCCGGAGCCCTCGGCGGGCGCCGAGGTCGCCGTGGCCGACGTGTCGGCCGCGTCGTCGTCGCCCCCACAGGCGGCGAGCCCGACGAGGAGCGCGAGGCACACGGCGAAGAGAGTGGAAGTCGCTCGCAGCAGTGTCATCGCCTGTCGATCGGCCGGACCGTATGCCCGCACGTGTTCTCGTGTCAAGGGATACAAGAATCGGGCCAGCTCAGCGTCCGCTCCCGTGGGGCCCGGGAGCGGACGCCAGTCTCTGAGTCGCTTACTCGAGCGTTCGAAAGCTGAGGCCGGCGAGCGCGGAGCCTGCCGTGGGCAGCGTGACGAGCACGCCCACCAGGACGGCCAGACCGAGACGGCGAAGACGAGTCATGTCAACCTCCTTCGAAGAGACGAGCGTTCCAGGCGTCGTTCGTGTGCCGGACGAGTTCGGTTGTCGCCGCGAACGCCGGGAGACCGGACACTCATGCTAAAAACGTGACACTCGCTACAAGTTTTCTCATCTCCAAGCGTCTGTAAAGACGAGGGGACTGGGAATGCCCCTCTCTCGGAACTGCGGCTGCACGAAGGGGCTGGGGCCGGGAGGCGTCCCGGCCCCAGACCTGGCTGGGCTGCCCCGGTTCCCACCGCATCAGTGGACAATCCCCGTGGAAACGGCGCAACAGCGCGGGTCCATGTCCGAGCGGGAGAGGGGCTTCATCCGGCGTCGGCTCAGCGAAAAATTCGCCCACCCCGCATGGTTGAGCGGGATTGCCGGTGGTTAGCGGCGGGGGTGGGATTCGAACCCACGAAACGGCTCAGCACCGTCTAGCGGTTTTCAAGGCGGCTCTGTTTCGGCTCAACAGTGCGCGATCCGCCCCGGTGCGCCCCAGTCTGCGCCCGGTCCCCGCCTTACGCGAGCGCGCTACCCTCGGTGGCGTGAAGCCGACCGGCGAGAGGGTGGAGCCTGGCCGCTGCCCGAGCTGCGGCTCCGGGGACGTGCGCACGATTGTCTACGGACTCGTGGAGGACCCACGCGCGGTTGCGGGGCAGCGGGTCGAGCTGGGCGGCTGCTGCGTGAGCCCGGACAGCCCTGCTTTCCGCTGCGGCGAGTGCCGCCACGCTTGGGGTACGGAGAGCGAGCGGAACGAATGGACCGCCGTTTTCCTCGGTCCGCGCGACAGGCGCGACTGAGCCCGACGGCCCGGCCTGATCGTAACCGGTTGATGCCGTCTTGATCCACGCTCTGCGCCTTGCCCTCGGACGTGGAACGCATGTAGCTTCGTCCGGCATCGGAGCGGTGGCAGAAAGCGCAACCACAGCCGGAGAGCGGCGAGTCCTTGCGGACGCCCCGTCGGGGGAGCTGGTCGACCTCGGCCTCGGCGATCTGTCTGACGAGGAGCGTGTCGTCTCGCCCGACGTGATCCGCCGCCTCTGCGTCGGGCCGGAGGCGGAGCAGGTCGACCCGCGTGGCATCCGAATCAAGGGCGCGCAAATCGTCGAACCGCTCGACCTCTCTTTCTGCACCGTCGCGCATCCGCTGCGGATTGAGGCGACGACGTTCGATGCCACGCCCGACCTGAGCGGGGCGCAGCTTCCGGCCCTCTGGATCGAGGACTGCGAACTCCCGGGATTGCAGGCCGAGGGGATCCGAGTAAACGGCCTCCTACTCGGCTCCAGCGAGGTGAGCGGTGAGGTGCGGCTCCACAACGCGAAGATCGGCGGCAAGCTCGACTGCTCGGGCGCAACCCTCACCAATGTGGGCGGCACGGCGCTCTCCGGCGACGGGGCCGAGATCACCGGCGACGTGCTTCTTCGCGGCGGGTTCAGCGCCACCGGCGAGGTGCGGCTCCTCGGCGCGAGGATCGGCGGCAAGCTCGACTGCGCGGACGCAACCCTCACCAATGTGGGCGGCCGCGCGCTGTTCGCCGACGGGGCCGAGATCACCGGCGACGTGTTTCTTCGCGGCGGGTTCAGCGCCACCGGCGAGGTGCGGCTCTTCGGCGCGAGGATCGGTGGCCAGCTCAACTGCGCGGGCGCGACGTTCAGCAATGAGGGCGGTGACGCGCTCTCCGCAGACGGTGCCGAAATCGCCAGTCACATGTTGCTCCGCGAGGGGTTCAGCGCCAGCGGTGCGGTGCACCTCTCCGGCGCGAGGATCGGGGGCCATCTTGAATGCTCGGGCGTGACGCTCGTGAACAGAGACGGGATCGCCCTGCTCGCTAGAGATGCCACGATCAGCAATGCATTGATCTTCCGCAATGTAAGTGTGACCGGGGGCGTCGATCTCTTCCGCGCAAGCGCGATGACCCTCGTCGACGACCTCGGCCAGCCCGATCATCCGCTCGGTAGCTGGGAAGACGTGCAGCCACTCGTCCTCGACGGCTTCGCGTACGGGCGGTTCGGGCCCAAAGTGGAGTCGAACTCGAAGTCCCGGGGGCCCTGGCTCACGCACACCACCGGTTTCCAACAAAGCGCGTGGCAGCAGCTGATCGAGGTCTACCGTGCGCAAGGTCGGGACGACGAGGCGACCCGGGCCGCGATTGCGATGCACAACGACCGGATCGAGCGGGCGAGCATGCCCCGGTACCGGCGCTGGGGCCGCCAGGTGCTGCGAGTGACCGTCGGCCATGGCTATCGCCCTTGGCTCGCGGGCATATGGGCGGCCGCGATTATCGCCGTTTTCGCCCTGGTGGTGTGGCAGTGGTCGGGAATGTTCGTCCCCGAGGCGCAAGGTCTGACCGGCTCGCCGCAGCCGGTCGCCTACGCCGTGGACACGTTCCTTCCGATCGTCGATCTCGGCGAGGCGGGCGATTGGATGCCGACCGGCTGGGTCCGCTGGGTCGACTGGAGCGTGATCCTTGCTGGCTGGGCGCTCTCGACGATCTTCGTCGCGGGCTTCACCCGGATCGTCCGCAGCTGAGGAGCAGAGAGTTGCACGATCTACGCATCGCTGAGGGCCTCGAAATGCGCGAGTCCCGCCCGAGACGCGGTTGGGATCTCCTCGCCGGTCGTCCGGCGATCCGCAACCTCGCAGTCGGCGACTAGTGACCTCCCGAATCTAGGTCGCGCCCAGGCTGCCTTGCCATCGGGGTGGGATGCTGACTGCCGGTCTTTCACTGCGGGAACGGCGCGAGCAACGAAATAGGGACGCTCTGGGGCTCCGGATGCGCCCCAGTCGCGCCCCAGTGCGCCACCCCGCTGGACGGTCTAGGGCGGCTTTGAACGGATGCGCGGGCGGATCGACGGACGATCCCAGACGCCCTTCTCATCGCCCGCCAGAAGCGGGATCGGGCACCGAGAGCGGCGGGGGTGGGATTCGAACCCACGAAACGGCTCAGCACCGTCTAGCGGTTTTCAAGACCGCCCCTTTCGACCGCTCGGGCACCCCGCCCGCGCGCCAGTCTAGTCGCCGGGCTCGATGCGCTTCGGGGCGCCGAACCGCGGCGAGGGCCTCGGGCACGGCCACCGCGCCGCCCTCGTCCTGGAAGTTCTCCAGCACAGCGATCATGGCCCGCGCCGTCACGGCCGTGCCGTTCAGGGTGTGGACGAACTCGAGGCCGGCGTCCGTGCGGAAGCGCACGTCCAGGCGGCGTGACTGGTAGTCCGTCGTGTTCGAGGTCGACGTGATCTCGCGGTAGCGGCCCTGGCCCGGGAACCACGCCTCGATGTCGTACTTCTTCGCGGCCGAGGCGCCGAGGTCGCCGGCGGCGATGTTCACGACGCGGTACGGGAGGCCGAGCTCGGCGACGAGCGCCTCCTCGGTCGCCAGGAGTCGCTCGTGCTCCTCCGGCGAGTCCTCCGGCCGGGTGAAGACGAACATCTCGACCTTGTCGAACTGGTGCACGCGGAACATCCCGCGCGTGTCCTTCCCGGCCGCCCCGGCCTCGCGGCGGAAGCACGTCGAGTACCCCGCGTAGCGGAGCGGGAGCGCATCGGCGTCCAGCACCTCGCCGCCGTGCATCGCGGCGAGCGCGACCTCGGACGTGCCGGTGAGGTAGAGCTCGTCGCGCTCGACGGAGTAGAGATTGACCTCGTCGGTGGGGAGGAAGCCGGTGCCGTACATCGCCGCCTCCCGGACGAGCACGGGCGGGAGCACCGGGGTGAGCCCGGCGGCGGTCAGGCGGTCGAGCGCGAAGCGGTAGAGCGAGAGCTCGAGTAGCGCTGCCGCGCCGATTCGGTAGACGAAGCGCGAGCCCGAGACTTTGGCGCCACGCTCGGTGTCGATCCGGGCCAGGTCCAGGTGGTCGCGCGGCTCGAAGGCGAACGACGGCGGCTCGCCCACGCGCCGCAGCTCGACAGCGTCCTCGTCCGTGAACCCGTCGGGCGCGCTCGGGTCGGGCGGCGAGGGGACGCGGTCGAGCAGCTCGGCGCGGCGCTGCTCGGCCGCCGCCAGCTCCTCCTCGACCCGCTGGAGCTCGGCCTTCACGCCCTTCAGCTCCTCGATCTGCTCCGGCGTGGGCTTGCCCTTGAGCTTCGTCTTCGCGCGGAGCTCGTCGACCTGCGGGACGAGCGCGAGCCAGGTGCGGTCGGCCTCCATGAGCGCATCGAAGTCCTCGGCGGCACCCTTGCGGGCGATGGCGGCGCGGTAGGCGTCCGGCTCGGCGCGCGCGGCGCGGATGTCGATCATGCCAGGGAGTCTAGGAGTTCCGAACGAGACTCCAACAGCGCCTCGATCACCTGGGCGACACCCTCCTCGGCCGCCGACGGGCAGACCCAGTCGGCGACGGCGAGCGCACGCGGGTGCGCGTTGGCGACCGCGACGCCGAAGCCGGCCCACTCGAGGAGCTCGACGTCGTTCTCGCCGTCGCCGAACGCGACCGTGCGCTCGCGCGTGAAGCCGAGATGCTCGGCCAGGAAGCCGAGCCCGGAGCCCTTCGTCACCTCCGGGCTGGCGAACTCGAGGAAGTACGGCAGCGACTTCGAGATGAAGAGGCGGCCCGCGAACCGGTCCTTCATGCGGGCTTCCAGCGCGTCGAGCGCCTCAGGGTCGTCGATGGCGACGAGCTTCGTCGGCGGCGCCGAGAGCCAGGCGGCGAGGTCGCCGACCTCGTGGAGCGGGATGCTCTGGAAGCCGGCGTAGCGCTCCGCCGCCGGGGTGACCTCGGCGACGTAGAGCTCGTCGTCCACGTAGCAGTTGACATGGAAGCCTTCGTTCTGGAGGGCGGCGATCGTCTCCCGCGCGAGCTCGAGCGGGATCGGCTCGTGCCGCAGGAGCTCGCCGGTGCGGGGGTCGGCGACGACTGCGCCCTGGTAGCAGACGACGGGGTCGTCGATGCCCGCCTCCTCCAGGTACCGCCGCACCGAGCGGAGCATCCGACCGGTGACGACGACGACGCGGAGACCGGCGGCGCGGGCGCGGGCGATCGCCTCCTTGGTCCGCGGCCGGAGCTCGCCGTCCTCCCAGATCAGCGTCCGGTCGAGGTCGCAGGCGAGGACGTCGACCTCGCGTGGGAATCCGGGCGGGAGGGTCAGCCGCGCGCGGAGACGACGTAAGCGGCCACGTTGGCGATCTCCTCCTCGCTCAACGTGCCGCTATAGGCCTGCATCCCGCCGCCGCCGTTCGTGATCTGTGTCTGGGCCGCGGCGAAGTCCACGCTCGACTCGTCCAGGCTCGGGCCGACGGTGCCGGTGGCGCCCGCGTCGGCGAGGGTGTGGCAGCTTCCGCAGCCGGCCGACGCGAAGACCTCCTTGCCGGCGGCCGGGTCGCCTTCGCCGCCACCGCCGTCCGAGCTCCCGGTGGGGACCTCGCCGATCACGGTCTCGGGCGTCGGGGAGGCGTCCTCGGAGCCTCCGCACCCTGCGACGGCGACCAGAGCGGCGAGTGCAAGGACGAGCGCGACGACGCGGGCCATGGCGCCTGGAGCATACCCGCCGCGGCGGCAGCCAAGCCCGCCGTGCCGACGAGCAGGACGTCGACCGGCGAGTCGTTGACGAGCATGGAGACCGCGATCGCGGCGGCGAGGGAAAGCGGCACTGCGGCGACGGCGACCGGCTCCGGCCGTCGCAGCAGCCGGACGACGAGGAAGGCGAAGGCGGCGAGCAGCACGAGTACGGCGAGGCCGACCCAGATCGAGTCGGTGGCGCGCTCCCAGGACAGCTCGACGCGTTCGACGAGGTCGCCGCCGAGCCCGACCGGGCCGTCCTCGAGGGCCGCGGTGACGTGGCTCGAGCCGCCGGTCGCCGCGTCGATCCCGATCAGCGCGAGCGCGAGGGCGAACGAGGCGCCGACGGCCAGCGCCAGGGCGCGGCGGCCGCCGCCCGCGAGCAGCACTGCGAGGACGGCGAAGCCGGCGGCCAGGACGATCGCGCCCCCGCCGTCCGCGCCGAAGCGGTTGCCGGCCACGGTCACGAAGGCGAGGAGCGCCGTCCCCGCGAAGGCCGCCCACCCGAGCGCCGCGAAGAGGAGCGCTGCGCCCGCGAGCGCGGGAACGAGCAGCATCGTCTCGAGCAGGTTCGAGAGCCCGAAGTAGCGGGAGTTCTGGGTCGGGCCGAAGGGAGACAGCGCCGCCGTCGCCCCGTCGATCCCCAGGGCGAGCAGGTAGGCGGCCACGATGCCGGCGAGGAAGAGGCCGAGCGCCAGGGGCGGTTGCAGGGCCCGCGCGAGCAGCGGGCCGCCGAGCGCGACGGCGAGTGCGAGAACGACGATCACCACCCAGAAGCTCGAGACGCCGACGATCCCGAGAGCGAGGTTGGCCGCGAGCGCGGCGGCGTAGCCGGGCACGGCCGCTGCGGGCGCGAGCAGCGCGAGCGCGAGGACGAGCACGCAGACGAGGATCGTCGCCGGCAGGCGGACGCGGTTGTTCGCCTCGATCCGCTCGTCGAGGTCGCGGAGCTCGGCGACGGCGTCCCCGCCGGGCTCCGAGCCGAGGGCGTCCTCCTCGCCGAGTGCCGTCGGGGCGATGTCCACGACCGAGACGAGCCCGGGGATGCGCGTCGACTCGGACGTGAGAAGCCCCTCGTAGCCGGGGCCGACGACGAGGACCGGATAGCGCTCGTCATTCGGCTGCGAGCCGCCTTCGGGCAGGCCGACGTAGATCGCAGGCCCGGCCGCGCCCAGGAGCGTCCCCTCGGTCGTCGTCACCAGCTCGGGGCCGGACGGAGCGCCGCCGCGGAGCGAGTTGCGCACCTCGCCGCGCACGAGCGAGGCCAGCGCGAGCTCGGCACTCGTCTCTGGCCCGGCCCCAGGGTTGAGGAGCCCGACTGCGCCGCGGTCTTGCACCGCTTCGAGGTCGTCCACCGTGAAGCCCGGTACCACGACCACGTCGAAGTCCGTTGTGCCCCTGCCGGCGGTACTACCGAGGTTCTCGGTCGCGAGCACCAAGCCAGAGGCCGCACTCGTCCGCGGCCAAGGCTGACTAGCCTTGGTGAGGGCGAGGGTGGTCTCTGGCGCCGCGTGATCGTGGGCGAGAAGCCGGTGTGTACTGCCGGTCGGGGCACTACCCTGCGCCGGGCCGGCCATGAGCGCCATGAACGCGAGAGCGAGCACCGCTGTCCGGACCATCCCGGGAACTCTAGGGGCGGCGGCAATCGCACTCGCCGTCGGGCTCGCGCTCGTCCTGCTGGGCCCGCCCCCCGGCGACCTGCCGGCCCACCTCTACCGGACGGCGCTCGTGGAGGACGGCGTCCTCGTCCGCGACACGTTCTGGTACGCCGGCCACTACCCCCTGATCGGCTACAGCCTCCTCTACTACTTCCCCGCCGCGCTCGTCGGCAACGACCTGGTCGCGCTCGTCTCGGTCGTCGCCGCGGCGGCGCTGTTCGCTTCGCTGACGGAGCGGGAATGGGGGGAGGCGGCGCGCTGGCCGGCGCGCGTCTTCGCCGTCGTCGCCTGCGGTCCGCTCTTCACGGGGACGTATCCGTATGCGGCCGGGCTCGCCGCGGCGCTCGGCGCGCTCAAGGCCCTCCAGGTCGGCCGGCCGTGGACGGCGGTCGCGCTGGCCGCCCTCACGCTGGGGCTCTCGCCGCTCGCGTTCCTCTACCTCTGCCTGGCGGTCGTAGCCGCGTTCCTGGCGGGTCGGCGGCGGCTCGATCGGCGCGCGGCGGGCGTCGGCGGCGCGTTGCTCGCGCTCGGGCTCTTCCAGGGCGCGCTGCTCCTCCTCTACTCGGAGGAGGCCGAGTACCCGTTCTTCCGGCTGGAGGAGCTACTCGGGGTCGTGCTCCTTTCGGGGCTCTGCGGCGCGCTCGCGCTCCGGGCCGAGCGCGGGCGCTTCCTGGCGGCCGTGTTCGGCCTGTGGGCACTGGCCGCCGTGGTCGCCTTCGTCGTGCCGTCGCCGCTCGGCGAGAACGTGACGCGGCTGCGCGGGATCGCGCTGCCGCTCGCAGTCCTGGCGGCCGCCGTCGCCTCCTACCGGCCGCGTTGGCTTGCCGGGCTCGCCATCGCTGGCGCCCTTGCCTACACGCTCGTCCCGTACGTCGGCGCCGCGCTCCACCGCGGCGACACGCGCTCGGCCGACGCGGCGTTCTGGCAGCCGGCGATCGACTTCCTCGCCGAGCGCTCGTCCCCCGACCACCGGATCGAGGTCGTGCCGACGGGCGACCACTGGGAGGCCTACCGGCTGCCGCGCGCCGGCTTCCCCCTCGCGCGCGGCTGGTACCGGCAGCTCGACATCGCGCAGAACCCGCTCTTCTACGAGGAGCCGCTCGAGCCCGAGGCCTACCGCGCCTGGCTGGACGATCTCGGCGTCCGCTTCGTGCTCCTGCCGGACACGCAGCTCGGGCGGGTCGGGGAGGAGCGCGAGGCGGAGCTTCTCCGCTCCGGACGGTCCGGCCTGGTCGAGGTGGCGCGCGCGGGGGACGTCACCGTCTACGAGGTGCCGGACGCCGAGCCGATGCTCACGGGGCCGGGCGAGGCCCGGCTGACGGCGGTCGGCCACGACCGGGTCGAGGGCGAGGTCGGCGCGCCGGGGGTCTACAGGCTTGCAGTCCGCTGGACGCCGACCTGGCGTGTCGAGGCCGGCGACGTCTGCGTCCGGGAGGCGCCGGACGGGATGACGGAGGTCGTCGCGGCCGGCCCCGGCTCCTTCGTGCTGGGCGTCTCCTGGCTCCCGAAGGCGCCCGGTTGCCCGGACCCCGCTGGCTAGACTTCGCACATGAAGCGCAGAAATTTCGGACGCGACCGCGGCCTCTCCGCGCGCCTGTTCCTGACGCTGTTCCTGCTCGGCGCGCTGTACGTCGTCTTTTTCGTCGTGCTGGTCAACGTCTTCCAGCTCGGGCTCGTGCCGATGGTGGTGCTCCTGGGCGGCCTGGCCTTCCTCCAGTACTACACATCGGACAAGATCGCCCTCGCGGCCGCCGGAGCGAAGGTGGTGACGCCCGAGGAGGCGCCGGATCTCCACGCCATGGTCGACCGCCTCTGCGCAATGTCGGACCTGCCGAAGCCGCGCGTGGCGATCATCCCGACGGAGGTTCCCAACGCCTTCGCCACGGGGCGGAGCCCGAAGCATTCGGCCGTCGCGGTCACGCAGGGCCTCTGGAACCGGCTCGAGCCGCGCGAGGTCGAGGGCGTGCTCGCGCACGAGCTCTCCCACATCGCCAACCGCGACGTCGCCGTCATGACGATCGCCAGCTTCTTCTCCATGCTCGCCGCGTTCCTCATGCGCATGGGCATGTGGACGGGGATGATGGGCGGCGGCCGCAACCGCGACGGCGGCGCCCCGGCGCTCCTGATCATGATCGCCGTCTCGCTGATCACCTACGTGCTCAGCTACATGCTCATCCTGCTGATCTCGCGGTACCGCGAGTACGCGGCCGATCGCGGCGCCGCGCTGATCACCGGCGCGCCCGAGAACCTGATGAGCGCGCTTCAGAAGATCGCCAGCGACATGACGCGCATTCCGCAGAAGGACCTGCGCGAGCTGGAGGGCATGAACGCTTTCTTCATCATCCCGACGGGCGTGAAGAAGCACGCGGCCGAGCTGTTCATGACGCACCCGCCGCTCGAGAAGCGCCTCGCCCGCCTGGCCGAGATCTCGGCCGAGATGGGCCGGCCGGTCGCGGCCTAGGTCGCGCGCCTTGGGCCTGGGCGACGTCCTCTTCGGGCGGAAGAAGCTCAAGGGCGCCAAGCTCGACCGGCTCTTCGCCCTCTCCACCGCGCAGGTGACGCTCGAGGCAGAGCTCGGCTTCCGCTCGGCGGGAGCGGCCGGCGTCGTCTTCAAGTCGCTCTCGGCCGGCGAGTTCCTGCGCGCGGAGCAGGAGATCGACGAGCTCCTCGGGGTCGTCGCGCAGACCTCGGGCTCGGAGGTGCGGCGCCGCCAGGACAGCCTCGGCTACCAGTGGCTCGTCGTTCGCGATCGCGATTTCGAGGACCTCGTGACCGGCGTCCACCTGGTTGCGGGCGAGCTCGTCGCGCACGGCTTCGGCGAGCAGCTCCTCGCGGCGCTCTTCGCCTTCGAGCGCCGCGACCCCGACCGGCCGACATACCTGATCTACGGCTTCAAGCGCGGCGCGTTCTGGCCTTTCGTGCCGACCGGGGAAGGCCAGGAGCGCGACAACGCGGAGGAGCTGCGCCTGCGCAACGAGCTGCAGGGCGAGCTCCCGTTCGAGGAAGACCTCAGCCGCTGGCTGGGGCTCTTCGACGCGCCGCTGGACTAGAAGACAGCGGTCTCGTCATCCTTGGCCGCTAGTCCTGCCGGAACCGGTCCCAAAACGGACAGGGCGCCACAGTTTCGTGACACACATCCTGTCCCCGGCGGACATGGCCAGGGGTCAGACCCCTGGCCGTGGCCAGAAGGGACAATCGGCGTGCGCGCTCGCCGTCGGAGCGGCTGCGGCGGGCTAGGCCGGCGGGTCCGGGATCAGGCCCTGGTCGGAGAAGAGGCGCTTCGTCTCCTCCAGGGTGAGGTCGCTCGGCGGGATGACCACGTCGGACGCGCTCAGGTCGTCGTCGGCCAGGCGCTCGCCCTCGGACTGGACGAGCTGCCACATCTGGTCGAGGACGCCGTCGAGCCCCGGCTCGTCCGCCGCGTCGGCGGCTGCCATGGCCTGGTCGTCCAGCGCATCCAGTTGCCCGAGCAGGTCGTCGCTCGCACGGAACTGCCCTTCGCCCATCAGCCTGACGATCACGACTTCTCCTCCAGCTCCTTCTGGGCGCCGCCGGCGGCCAGCTCTCCCTTGAGCTTCGCCAGCTCCTCGTCGACCTGGCTCTGCGCTGAGATCTGCGCCAGCTCGCGGTCGAGCGACGTCTCGCCGGACGTGAAGTCCTCCAGCGTCCCGGACTCGACGAGCTCGTCGACAGCTGCCGCACGCGCCTGCATCTGCTCGGTCTTGTCCTGCGCGCGCTGGATGGCGAGACCGGTGTCGGCCATCTCCTCGCCGATCCCGGTCGCGGCCTCGCCGATCTTGACCTGGGCCTCCGCGGCCGAGTACTGCGCCTTGATGACCTCCTTCTCGCTGCGGAAGGCCTCGACCTTGGCCGAGAGGCGCTTCTCGTTCGCGATCAGCTTCTCCTGCTGCGCCTCGAGGCCGGCGATCTGCTGGTCGAGCGCCTGGAGCTGCTGCTGCGCGACGGTCTTTCGTTCCAGCGCTGCTCGGGCGAGGTCTTCTCGATCTGCGGCCAGCGCCTTGCGGGCCTGGTCGTCGAGCTTCGGGAGCTCCTGCTCCAGCTTCCCCGTCTGGAGCTCGAGGCGCTTCTTCGCGGTGACGACGTCGGCGACGCCGCGCTTGACGTCCTGCAGCATCTCGAGCTGCTTCTCGTACGAGTAGTCGAGTGTCACCGACGGGTCCTCGGCGCGGTCGAGCAGCTTCGAGTACCAGGACTTCACGACGTTCGTGGTTCGGCTCACTAGGCCGGCCATGTGCGGATCTCCTCCCGGTCCGGGTGCGCCCGCCATGCTAGCGCGCAGCGCTAGTCTGACCCGCGCATGAGGACGATCCTCGTCGGGGCGGCCGCCGCCGCCCTGCTCGCGGGCCACGTCTCCGCGGGAGCGCAGTCCCAGGCCGAGCGCGAGCTGGTGCGCCGCCACGCGCCGGTCATGATGCTGAAGGAGAACGACGACCCGCCCTGCTCGCGGAGCGGCGAGCAGTACGTGCCCTCGCCGGTCACCATCACGCTGGGGAACCCGGAGGTCCGGCTGCGGCGGCCACGGAGCGGTGGAGGCTTCGAGCAGGCCGGCGTGCTCGCCACGGGTCCGACCGTCGCCGACCTCGCAGGGCTCGGGGCCGACTACTACCTCGACCTGCCCGGTCACCCGCGCCGTCCGGGGTGTACGTACGCGCGCGCCTCGGCCCGCCTCATGAACGGACGGCAGTCCGTGATCTATGCCCACGTCGCCCGCGAGCCAGGTGTGCGCGGGCTCGCCGTCCAGTACTGGTTCTACTACTGGTTCAACCAGTTCAACGACCTCCACGAGAGCGACTGGGAGATGATCCAGGTCGCCTTCGACGCGGCCACACCGGAGGAGGCGCTCGAGCGCGGCCCGGCGCAGCTTGCCTACGCGCAGCACGAGGGCGGCGAGCGCCGGAGCTGGGACGACCCCCGGGTCGAGAAGGAGGGGACGCACCCGGTCGTCTATGTCTCCTCGGGCTCGCACGCGAGTCAGTACTGGTCGGCGCTCTTCCTCGGAAACGGCAGGAGCGGCTCGGGGCTCGGCTGCGACGACACCCGCGGGCCCTCGCGGCGCATTCAGCCCACGCCGATCCTCGTGACGACCTACCCGACCTTCGACTCCCGCGACGCCTGGCTCACCTATCGCGGCCACTGGGGCCAGCACGAGCCCGGGGTCTCAAACGGTCCGACGGGCCCGAACACGAAGCGCCAGTGGCTGGAGCCGTTCCGCTGGATGAGCGGCTTGCGCACCTCGACGCCGGCTGTGCCCACGAGCGGGGCGTTCGGCGACCCGGTCACCGGGGCGTTCTGCGGAGCCGTCGGCTCGGCGTCGAGCCTCCTGAACGACACCTCCTCGAGCCCGCTCGCGTTGCTCCTCGTCTTCGCCACGCTCGCCCTTGCACTCGCCGTCCCCGCGCTGCGCACGCGCTGGCGCCCGGTCGTCGGGGCTCCTCTTCGCGCGCGCCGCGCCGGCGGCCAGATCGTCGACACGGCCGCGCGGGTCTACTGGGAGCACCGGCGCGTGCTCGCGCCGATCGGGCTGGTGGCGGTTCCGCTCGGAGGAGTGGCCGTCGCCGCGCAGGCGCTGCTCTTCCATTCGACCGGCTTGCGGCGGGCGTTCGACGCGCTCGAGGACGACAAGGTCGAGGGCTTCGTCGCGTTGCTCGTCGGGATGCTCGCCCACGGTCTGGCGCCCATCCTCGCCGGCGCCGCCGCCGTGCTCGTCCTCCGTGAGCTCGACCGGGAGGGCGAGGTCCGCCTGCGGGTGGTCCTGCGGGGCCTGCGCGGGGAGCTCTGGCGCCTGGTCGGGCTCGGCCTGGCCGCCCTGCTCGTTGTCTTTCTCCTGGCGGCGACGGTGATCGGGATCCCGTACGCGATCAAGAAGGCAGTCGACTGGGCGTTCGTCCAGCAAGTGGCAGCCTTCGACGGTCGCCGCGGCCGCGAGGCGTTCTCCGAGAGCTCGCGCCTCGTCCGTGGGCACTGGTGGAGGGTGGCCTCGATCTCGTTCGTCCTCCTTCTCTGCCTGGTCGTGACCGGGCCCCTGGTGGGCATGCTCGTCATCTTCGTGACGGACGCTCCGCTGGCCACGATCAACTTCTTCGCGGCGCTCCTCTTCGCGCTCGTGCTCCCGCTGGTGGCGACCGCGCTGACGCTTCTCTACCTCGACCTGGAAGTACGCCGCGACTCGAAGGACCCCGCCCCTGGCATGCTTCCCGCCCCATGATCGTCGAGCGCAGCATGGATCCGCGGTGGCTGTCGAACGCCTACCTGGTCGCCGACCGCTCGGGCGGGACCGCCGTCTTCATCGATTCCGGCGCTCCGATCGAACCGCTCCTCGCCGCCGTCGACCGACTCGAGGTGCACCCCACACATCTGCTCACCACGCACGGGCACGAGGACCACGTTGCGAACCACGCGCTTCTCGAGGACCGTTTCGGCCTCCGCGTCTTCGGTTCGTCCGAGGAGAAGATCAAGGGCGCCGAGCCGCTCGGCCACGGCGAGGTCGTCGAGGCGGGCGAGCTGCGCATCGAGGCACTCCGGACGCCAGGGCACACGCGCGGAATGCTCTCCTTCGTCGTGGACGGGGAAGCCGTGTTCACCGGCGACACGCTCTTCACTGGCTCGGTCGGCGGCACGCAGGACGACTTCGACGACCTCCGCCGCTCGGTCATGGACGTGCTCATGGGGCTCTCGCACGAGCTCGCCGTCTACCCGGGCCACAGCGAGGAGACGACGATCGGCCGCGAGTGGGACGAGAACCCGTTCGTGCGTGTGTGGCGCGGAGTCGAACCCGAAGGCGAGGAGCGCTGCCACGTCGGCGGCGCCGAGGCGACGCTCGTCGTCTGGAGCAACGACTACGACGGCGGCGGCAAGGGCTGGGTGCGCATCGGCGACAGCCGCGACGCGATCGTGGGCGGCTCCCGCATCGACCGGAGGTAGCCGTGATCATCGCTTCCGACGAGATCGAGCGCTACGCCGAGGCGCACACGACGCCCCCGTCCGAGGTGCTCCTGCGGCTCGCGGAGGAGACGCGCGCCGAGCTCCGCTCGCCGACGATGCTCTCGGGCGCCGTGGCCGGGCGGCTCCTCGAGCTCCTCGTCTTCGCGCTCCGGCCACAGCGCGTGCTGGAGCTCGGCACCTACAGCGGCTACTCGTCGATCTCGATGGCGTCGGTCTTGCCGCCGGACGGGCACATCGACACCTGCGAGCTGGACGAGACACACGCGGCCGTCGCGCGGCGCTACCTCGACGAGGCGGGGCTCGGCGACCGGGTCACGATCCACGTCGGCCCGGCGGCCGAGACGATCGCGCGGCTCGAGGGCGAGTTCGACCTGATCTTCGTCGACGCGGACAAGCTGAGCTATCCGGCGTACTACGAGGCGCTGCTGCCTCGCCTCTCGGAGCGCGGGATCATGGTGCTGGACAACACGCTCTGGTCGGGCCGCGTGGCCGAGCCCGACGACTCGGAGGAGACGCGCATGTTCGTCGAGCTCAACGACCGCATCGCCTCCGACCCCCGCGTCGTCGCGGTCGTGCTCACCGTGCGCGACGGCATCACGTTGCTCCGTCGCGCCTGAGGGCGGGTTGATTCCCCGCGCCGTGTTCGTTACCGTGGCCACGAGTTCTTGTAACGCCTGCGACGATCGCGGAGGGCCTCGTCGCTCCACGGCGCTCAGCGAGGCATGCCCATGCGAGCAGAAGGATGGCGCAAGGTCGCGTCCGCCACGTGGCGGGGGCCGCTCGACCCGCAGATCTACGGCGATCTCGAGATCGACGCGACGGGCCTGCTCTCGTTCATCGAGGAGGCTCGGGCGGCCACCGATGCGCACCTCACCGTCACGCACCTCGTTGGCCGCGCGGTCGCCGTCGGGCTGGGCGAGAACCCCGACCTGAACGTCCGCAAGCGGGGCGGCCGCTTCGAGCCGCGCGACGACGTCTCCATCTTCTTCGTGGTGGCCGTGGACGGCGGCAAGGACCTCTCGGGCGTCAAGGTGCGGCAGGCTGACAAGAAGTGCGCGGTCGACATCGCCCGGGAGCTCACGGAGCGGGCGGGGCGCATCCGTACCGGCGACGACGCCGGCTTCGGCTCGAAGACGATGCTCGCCCGGACGCCCGTGCCGGTCCTGCGTCCCGTGCTGAAGCTCGTCACATGGCTGACGTCCGACCGCGGTGTCGACCTGCGCCGTTTGGGCCTGCGCGCCGAGCCCTTCGGGAGCGCGCTCGTGACCTCGGTCGGGATGTTCGGCGTGCAGCACGCCTACGCGCCGCTCTCGCCCTTCTACCGAGTGCCGTTCCTCGCGCTCGTCTCGGAGGTGGCGCCCAAGCCCGTCGTCCGGGACGGGGAGGTCGTCGCGCGGCCGATGCTGACCATCTCGGCCACGATGGACCACCGCTACCTCGACGGCTCGCACGCCGCGCGGCTCGCGCGCAGCGTGCGGGGCTACCTCGAGGACCCGCGCGCGTTCGAGCCGCCGCTGCCGAAGCAGTCGTTGACGGCGGGAGTGGACGCATGAGCCCGGTGACCGCCGCCGAGCGTCCCTGGCTACGGTTCTACGGCGACGTCCCGGAGTCTCTGGAGTACCCGGAGGTCACGCTCTACGAGGCGCTCATGACGTCCGTTCGGCGGACGCCGGACGCGGTCGCCTACGACTTCTTCGGCACGACGGCGACCTACCGGAAGCTGGGCGAGGAGGTCGACCACTTCGCGGACGCCCTCGCCGCGCTCGGCCTCGGCCCGGGCGACCGCATGACGATCTCCATGCCGACGTGCCCGCAGGGCGTGATCGCGTTCTATGCGGCGATCAAGCTCGGCGCTGTCGCCTCGATGATCCATCCGCTCTCGACTCCCGCGGAGATCGAGGGCTTCCTCAACCGCAGCGGCTCGCGGGTTGCCCTTGGACTCGACGCCTTCTACCGCAGCTTCGGGGACATCGAGGGGTCGACGCCACTGGAGGCGCTGATCCTCACGCGCATCGGGGACTACCTGTCGCCGGTGAAGCGCGTGGGCTTCTGGGCGAAGAAGGGGCGGAAGATCGAGAAAGTGCCGTCCGACCCTCGCGTCCGCTGGTGGTCGGACCTGATGAAGGAGTCGCACCCGTCCGCCCCGGCGGCGCAGGCCGGAGTGCACGAGCCGGCGGCGATTCTCTACTCCGGCGGGACGACCGGGACGCCCAAGGGCATCCTGCTCTCGCACTGGAACTTCGTCACCGAGGGCCTGCAGGTGCGCGCCTGGATCGGCCTTGGCCCGCAGGACACGATCCTGGCGGCGCTGCCGATCTTCCACGGCTTCGGGCTCGCGGCGCTCGTCAACGCAGGGCTCCTGAGCGGTTGTCGCCTGCTGCTCGTCCCCACCTTCACGCCGGAGACGACCGCCGAGCTGATGCGGACGAAGCGGCCGACCCTGATCGCCGGCGTCCCGACGCTCTACGAGGCGCTCGTGCGCGACCCCGCCCTCCGCAAGGCCGACCTCTCGTCGCTCCGCGCCGCCTTCTCCGGGGCCGACTCCCTGCCGGAGCCGGTTCGCCTCGGGTTCGAGGCGCTGGTCGCCGAGCGCGGAGGGCGCGTCAAGCTGCTCGAGGGCTATGGCCTGACGGAGGCGGTGACCGGCATCGTCGGCATGCCCATCAACGAGTCACGGCCGGGCAGCATCGGCGTTCCCTTCCCGGACACGCTCGTCGCCATCTTCCGGCTGGGCGAGCTCGAGGAGGCGCCCGTCGGCGAGGAGGGGGAAATCTGCGTCTCCGGGCCGGCGGTGATGCTCGGCTACCTCGACGACCCCGGCGCTTCCGCTGCCGCGCTCCAGGTGCACTCCGACGGGCGGACGTGGCTGCACACGGGCGACATCGGCCGGATGGACGAGGACGGGTTCTTCTTCTTCACCTCCCGGCTCAAGCGGATGATCAAGTCGTCGGGATTCAACGTCTTCCCCTCGCAGGTCGAGGCCGCGCTGCACGAGCACCCGGCGGTCGCCGAGGTCTGCGTCGTCGGCATCCCGGACGCCTCGCAGGGTGAGCGGGTCGTCGCCGTGGTCGTGCCCGCCGGTGGAGCCGATGCGGGGGACGAGCTGGCGGCGGAGCTGATCGGCCACTGTCGCGGCAAGCTGATCAAGTGGTCGTGCCCGCGCGACGTCGACTTCGTGGGCGAGCTCCCGAAGACGAAGGTGGGCAAGATCGACTTCACGACCCTCACGCGCGAGGCGACCGAGCGGCGCGGGCTCGGCTCAGGGTAGGACGGCGGCCTTCAGCAGGTCCGCGGGCGGGTCGGCGAAGAGCCCGGCCACCTGCTCCAGCCCGACCCGGTGCGTGACGAGGCGCTCCCACGGGTAGGCGCCGCTGGCGAGGAAGGCGAGCGCGGCGCGGACGTGGCGGGGGGTGTGGTGGAACGCGCCGCGGAGCGTGAGCTCCTCGTAGTGGAGGCGGAACGTGTCGACCGCGACCTCGCGGCCGCCGAAGAACACCACCGTGCCACCGGGGCGCACCAGCTCGAGCGCGTCGTGCCACGCCTCGGCCGAGCCGACCGCCTCGATCACGACGTCGGCGCCGCGGCCGTCCCCCGGCTCGGCGCCGAAGGCGCCGGCCAGCTCCCGTCGCTCGGCCCGGCCGCCGACCGCCACGACCTGCGCTCCGGCGTCGCGCGCGGCCGCGCAGAGCATCAGCCCGATCGGCCCCGGGCCGAGCACCGCGACGGTCTCGCCGCCCCGGATCCCAGCCCGCTCGACGCCGCGCAGGCAGCACGCCAGCGGCTCCACCATTGCCGCGACTTCGGGGGCCAGGCCGGGCGGGACGGGGAGGAGGTTGCGCCCGGCGATCCGATCCGGAACCAGCAGGTACTCGGCATACGCGCCGTTCAGGAAGGGCTTGAGGCTCTCGCAGAGGGTCTCTTCGCCGCGGCGGCAGGGCGCGCACTCGCCGCACGGCGCCGAGTTCGCCGCCACGACCCGACGGCCGGAGGCGACGTCGATCCCGCAGAACTCGTGGCCGAACGGGCTCGGCACCTCGGCGAGGAGGAGCGGGTGGCCGCGGCGGAAGGCCTTCGCATCCGTCCCGTCGGTGAGCGCGACCTCGACCTGGACGAGCACGTCGCCGGGCCCGGGCTCCGGCCGCGGCACCTCCTCGACCCGGAGGTCGCCGGGGCCGTGGTAGAGCAGCGCCCTCACGGCGTGAAGACGACCTTCACGGCCTCGTGGGAGCGGTAGAGCTCGAGGCCCTCGGCGAAGCGCTCGAGCGGAAGCGTCACGGTCGGGATCGGGTCGAGCTCGGGGAGGAGGGCGATCGCGTCCCGCATGGCGGCGGGCGTCGCCGAGCACGAGCCGACCAGGGTCAGCTCGCGCCGCAGGACGGCCTCGAAGTCGATCGCGGCGGGGTCGACGAGCCAGGAGAACAGGAGCAGGGTTCCGCCCGGTTCGAGCGCGGCGAGCGCGCCGTCGAGGCCCGCGTGCGCACAGAGAACCGCAGCGTCGACCGGCTCGCCGTCGGCCGGCTGGGCGCCGTAGCCGAGCGCGAGCTCGAGGCGGTGCGCAAGCGGGTCGGAGGCAAGGACGTCGTCTCCGCGGCGCACGAGCGCCTGCGTGCAGAGCACGCCGGCGAAGCCGCAGCCCACGACGAGCACGCGGCCGCGCGGGATCCGCTCGACCGCCCGGAGGACGCAGGCAAGTGGCTCGGCGAACGTCCCGGTCGCGTCGTCGATCTCGTCCGGGAGCGCGATCGTCTGCGCGGCGCTCGCGCGCTCCGCGAAGCCGCCCGGAAGGATCGTCGGCTCCGGAAACCGCGCGCAGGTCGTCTCGTGCCCGGCCCGGCACCGGTCGCACTCGCCGCAGGGCAGATGGTGGACGAGCGCGGCCCGGCGTCCGTCCTCGCCCCTTGCGACCACCTCGTGGCCCGAGAACGGTGCCCGCGGCCGCCCGGCCGAGCTTCTGGACGTCGGTGCCGCACAGGCCGCACGCGACGACGTCGACCACCTCGCCCGAGCCGTCCGGCTCGGGCACCTCGCCGAGCGCCGGCTGCCCGGCTTCGTCGAGTACAACCGCCCGCATGGGGGCATCGTAGGTGGGGCGCGGAGGCGGGTGCCGGGCCCGCCTCCGCGCCGGTGAGGCCTCAGCTGGCAGCGAGGCCGACGGTTCCGGCCGGAAGCCCGCCGACCGTCCCGATCGGGTCGAGGCTGCCGTCGCCGTTGACGACGAACCCTTCGATCTGGGGAACGCCGCCGGCGAGCGCGTAGAGCAGCCGGCTGCTCCGCGTCAACGCCATGTCGATCGGCGCCGCGCCGGTGTCGGCCGTCTTGCCGTCGGCGTCCAGGATCGCCAGGCTCCCGTCGTTGCCGATGCGGTAGCCGGTGATCGAGTTGCTGCCGGTATTCGTCGTGTACGTGTACCGGCCGTTCTTGGTCACGACGATCCAGCACGCGGCTGTCTCGGTCGTCTTCGCGCTCGCCGAGATGGGTGCGATCGTCCCGTCACCCGAGAGGGAGTAGGACGAGACGGCGCTCGCGTCCGGAGCGCCGCCGAACGCCTCGGAGACGATCAGCAGGCCGCGCCTGTCGAAGCCGAAGCCGAACGGCGTCTGGCCGGCCGAGGGCTGTGCGTTCGGGCCGCTCGCGTAGCCACGCCGCACCTCGTAGGTGACGATCAAGTTCGTCGCCTTCTCGGTCACGACCAGGTGGCGGCCGTTGGGGCTGAACTCGACCTGCGCCGGGTCAGGGGCCGCGGCGCTCAGCGGCCGCGTCGACCCGGGCAGCGGCACGAGCTTGCCCCACAGCACGAGGAACCCGCGGATGTTCGCCGGTGTCGTCGCGTTTCCGGCATTGAGGACGTAGACGAACTTGCCGTGCACGGTGACGCTGATCGGCCTCACGCCGCCGGACGGGTCGACGTCCCCCAGCCGCACCTTGCCGCGGCGGCCGACGTGCAGCAGCGAGAGCGAGTTGCTGCCGGCGTTGACCGCGAAGAGCCGGTTGCGGTCGAGGATCAGAGCGCCCTGCGACCCGAGACCGGCGCCCGTGCCGTCGCCGCCGGTCGCGACCGTCCCGCGCGCCGTGAGCGAGCCGTCGCGGTCCCGCTCGAAGACGGCCACCGCATTGCCGGACGCCGAGTTGGTGAGCGTGTACACCGCGCCGTCGCCGCGGCCGCCGCCGGAGGCCATGGCCGGGCCGGCCAGGGCGAGGAAGGCGGCGCCCACGACGAGGGCGAGGACGAGTGTTCGGAGCCTGTGCATCCCGCGTTCTCCTTTCGGTTGGAGCCGACGGGACGCTATGAGGCAAAGCTTGCGCTCCGGTTGCGCACTCCTTAGGAGACGCTTAAACCGCTCGCGGCAGCGTGAAGGAGATCCTTGCGCCGCCCTCGGAGCGGTTCTCAGCCCAGATCCGGCCGCCCTGGGCCTGGATCAGCCCGTGCGCGATGGCCAGGCCGAGCCCGGCGTTTCCGGCGCCCGTCCTCGACCGGTCGCCGCGCCAGAAGTGGTCGAAGACGCGCTTGATCGACTCCGGCGGGATGCCGTCGCCCGTGTCCTCGACGCTCACTCGCACCTCGCCGTCAAGCGGCTCGACGATCACGGCCACCGCCCCGTCCGAAGGCGTGTGGCGGATCGCGTTGGTCAGGAGGTTGAGGAGGACGCGCTCGACCTTGTCGGGCGCGCACAGGACCGGAGGGTCGGCGTCGATGCGGGCCGCGAGGGCCACCCGCCGCGTCTGGGCCTCCGCCTCCAGGCCGCCCAGGGCGGAGCGCACGAGCGCGCCGATCGGCGCTTCGAGGAGGTCGAGCGTCAGCACGCCGGCATCGAGCCGCGCGAGCTCGAACAGGTCGTCGACGAGCAGCCCGAGAGCCGTCACCTGCCGTCGCAGCTCCGGCACGTAGTGCTCCGGCTCGACCAGGCCGTCCTCGACTGCCTCGAGCATCGCCTGCATGGAGGCGAGCGGGGTCCGGAGGTCGTGGCTCGCCCACGCGACGAGTTGCGTGCGCGCGTCGAAGAGCTCCTCGACGCTGGCCGCCATCTCGTTGAAGGAGGCGGCGAGCTCGGCGAGCTCGGCCGGCCCGTCCTCGGGGGCGCGCGCCGAGAGGTCGCCGCCGGCGATCGCGGAGGAGGCGCCGCGAACCCGGTCGAGCGAGCGCAGGATCGAGCCGCCCACCAGCAGCGCCGCCCCAAAGGCGGCCGTCGAGCAGCCGGCCGCGACGAGCAGGATGTCGAAGTCGTGGTCGGAGTCGAACATGACGACGCCCGAGAACAGCACCGCGGCGAGTGGGAGGGCGACGGCGACGAGCCCGAGCCCGGCGAGCTGCAGGCGGACCGTGGGCAGCCGGCGCAGGGCGAGCGCGGCGAGCAGCCCCGCGGTGAGCGTTCCGAGCGCGACGATGATCGCGAACGGGATCACGGCGTGAACCGGTAGCCCACGCCCCAGACCGTTTGCAGAAAGCGCGGGTGCGCGGGGTCTGCCTCGATCTTCTCTCGAAGGCGGCGGATGTGGACGGTGACCGTGCCGGTGTCGAACGCGGCCGCGTAGCCCCAGACGCGGTCCATCAGCTGCTCGCGGGAGAACACCTGCTTCGGATGGCTGGCCAGGAACCAGAGCAGATCGAACTCGCGGGCCGTGAGCCGCAGGAGCTCACCCTCGGCCGTGACCTCGCGCGTGCGCGCGTCGAGGTCGAGGCCCTCGAACGAGAGGCGCTCGGCCTTGGGGACGTGCGGGGACGAGCGGCGCAGCACGGTGCGCACGCGGGCGGCCAGCTCGCGCGGCGAGAACGGCTTCGTCACGTAGTCGTCCGCACCGAGCTCGAGCCCGACGATGCGGTCGGCCTCCTCGCCCCGGGCGGTCAGGAGGATGACAGGCAGGTCCGACCGGGCGCGGATCCACCGGCACAGCTCGAGCCCGTCGACGCCGGGGAGCATGATGTCGAGGATCACCAGGCCAGGGCTCTCGCTCTCGACCAGGCGCCGCGCGGTGTCGCCGTCGCCGGCCTCGAGCGTGCGAAAGCCGTCCCGTTCGAGGTAGCGAAGCACCACCTCGCGAACGATCGGCTCGTCGTCGACGACGAGGACGGTCGTGCTCATCCCGACATTGTGGGCGACATCTCTTACAGGAGCATGAACTCGCCGCGACGCCTGGCTACACTATGACCTGCGCGGGGCTATAGCTCAGCTGGGAGAGCGCCTGGATCGCACCCAGGAGGTCGCCGGTTCGAGCCCGGCTAGCTCCATGAACGACCCGCAAGTGTCTTGCGCGGCGCCTCCGCAACTCGAGAGGCCCACGGGTGGAAGACGGGCCGGCCGATCCTCGTCTGGGGGAAGACATCACCCCAAGGAAAGGATCTCCGCATGCTGACCACCACTCGCCGCTCCCTCCGGCCTCGCGCCCTGCTCGCGGTCCCGGCCGCCCTCGTCGCCGCCGCGGCCCTGATCGGCTCTCCGGCGGCCCTCGCGACGCCGACCGCCGGAGCCCCGCAGGCCGCACCGACGGCTGGCACGACCCAGGGATTCATCATGTCGGACGGCAGGATCTGCAACCCCCGCTGGGGCTGCTGAAGACGGTGGTGGGGCCGCGGGCCCGGCCGGCCCGCGGCCCACCACAGTGCGTTACTCGACCACCTGGATCGTGTCCGCCTCGATCGTTGTGCCGCGGACCAGCGGCGTGGTCAGGTCCGTTCGCACCCAGCCGGCGCCGGTGTTGATCCCCCTGACCTCGAAGCTGTACGTGAACGTGCCTCCCGGTGCGCCCGGGATGCTCGTCACGCGCAGATCCCCGGTCGGCGCCGTCTCCGGCAAGGTCGGCGCGATCTGGTCGCCGGCGGACCCTTCGACGTTCTCGGCGCCGATGGTCAGGCCGAAACCGGCCGGCGGAACCGCGGGCAGGGCGGCCGGGTTGTAGGCGAATGTGATGTCCTCGGTCCCGTTGATCCCGATCCAGGTCTGGAAGACGCGCTGGCTCGTCGTCCCGAAGACGTTGACGCGCCACTCGATCACGATCCAGCTGGAAACGCCGTCCGTTAGCACCGCTATGAAGATCCCGGGCGCCGCGGTGCCGTCGAGGTCGGTCCAGAAGGGGGCCAGGACGCCGTTCGGCCGTGCCGGATCGGGAAGCGTCTGCGGCATGAAGGTCACGTCTTGCCCCCCGGCAAGCCCGGCTACGAGGTAGCCGTTCGACGTGACGCCGAGCTGGTTGAAGGTCTCCCCGGCGAAGCGGTATGCGGGCACGTTGAAGTTCAGTGCCTGTTCGTCGCCGATCGGGATCGGCGTGACCCCGAAGAGGTCGAGCGGAATGTAGCCCGCGAGCGACCCGGGCGCGATCGTCGGCGCGTCCGGCTGCCGCGGCGCGATCGTCGCGGTCGCCTTCACCTTGCGGGGGCCGGCCTGCGCCGCGCCGGTTGCGTCCGTCACCTTGAGGTTCTGGCTCGTCGTGCTGACGAGACTGACGTCGGCCGGCGTGAGCGTCGGGTTGTGCACCGAGACCTCGCAGGTGGAACGGCCCGTCTGCACAACGATCGTGCTGGGTGCGCACGTCTGCGTCAGGGTGACGTCGCCCTGCCGCCTGAAGAAGGCGACAGGCAGGTGCAGCTCGCGGTTGCCGTTGGTCTGCTCGAGGTCGATCCGGCCGAAGTACTGACCCTCCGGCGCCTCCGGCGCGGAGATCGTGATCTGGAGCGTGCCCTGCTGGCCCGGCCGCACGTGCAGTGTCTTCGGGTGCACGTCGATCGAGGTTCCCGGCGAGGACACGGTGCTCGTCTTGAAGACGAGATTCCCGTTCGTGACGTTCGTGGCTGTCCTCGTCGTCGTGACCTCACCGGGCATCCTCGGGGCGTTGACCGAGGGCGTGTTGAGGTCGATGCGCGTCAGAGGCGTCCCCGCTGAGGCCGCGTAGTTCGCGGCGGTCTCGTCGAAGGTCAGGCCGGGATCGCCCGCCTTCGTCAGGTCGACGCGGCCGCCGCCGACGTCGAACGGGTCGGCCGGCGCTAGGCCGTCCGACTTCGTCACGCCGGCGGTCTTCGCGGTCGTCTCGAGCGTCGACTTGATCTGGCCCGGCGACCACGTGGGGTGAAGCGCGGCGACGAGCGCGGCGGAGCCGGCAAGGTGCGGCGCCGACATCGACGTGCCCGCGATCGCCTGGAAGAAGTTGCCGGGCGGCCCGCCGTCCACCGAGTCGGGAGTCGGCGTCGTGGCCGCGAGGATCTGGAGGCCGGGACCGGAGACGTCGGGCTTCAACCAGTCCCCTCCGGGGCCGCGCGACGAGAAGTAGGTGACGCGGTCGCCCTGCCAGGTCGTCGCCGAGCCCTGCGGGAAGGACGCGGTCGCGGCCGGGTTCGCCGTCAGGAAGGCGAGGAGCTGCTGGCTCTCGGGCACGGTGATGTGGACGGTCGGGAGGAAGTGGTTGTCCGTCATCACGTCCAGCGGCGTCGCGTTGTAGAGGATCATCCCCGCGGCGCCGCCCTGGAAGACGTTGAAGCCGCGTTGGATGCGACCGGGGCCTCGTTCACAGGCGACGATCTTGCCGGTGAAGAGCCCAGGCGGCGCCGGTGCGGTACAGCCGGTGTTGTTGTAGGGCGGGGCGGAGGCGCGGACGACCGGAAGCGGGCTCCCGATGCCGCTGGTGATGGTCGCGCCCGCGATCTGGAGCGTCGCGCCGCCCGCGCCGTTCAGGGTGATCGGCGAGCGGAACGTCCGCTCCTGCGTCGAGGCCGCGACGGTCATCACCCACGGGGAGTGGTGGTCGGTGGTCGCCGCGCCCGGGCCGTCGTTCCCCGCGCTCGCCGACACGACGACACCCGCCGCGTAGGCGTCGAGGAAGGCCAGCTCGACGGGGTCGGAGAAGGGCTCCTCGCCCCCGGAGATGGAGTAGTTGATCACGTCGACGCGGTCCAGGATGGCCCGTGCGACGGCGGCGGCCGAGTCCGATGGGAAGCAGCCCTGCAGGCCGCAGTTCTTGTAGACGGCGACGTGTGCGCCCGGTGCGACGCCGCGGATGGGGCCGCGGTTGATCCCGAGCGGGTTCGCATTCGCGACCGGCCCTCCGGCGGACGTGCTCGCGGTGTGCGAGCCGTGCCCGTTCGAGTCGCGCGCGCTGGTGGGGTAGACCTCGCCGCCGAAGACGGCGTTGTAGGTGGCGAGGAACGGCCGGCCCGAGATGAGCTTGTTCTGGCAGACGAACGGATCGTTCGCCGGCGTCAGCGGGTTGTCGCCGAAGTTGCACACCCGAGGCGTGCCGTCGGCCGTGGGCGGCGGCGCCGGCAGGTTGCCGTGGTCGGCGAAGGAGGGGTGCTCCGGCCACGCGCCGGTGTCGAGCACGCCGACGATCACGCCTTTGCCCGCGTCGTTGGCGTTGCCGCCGAGCTGGCCGTAGATCGTCGGGGCGCCGATGAACGTGGGGCTCGAGTCGGTGAGGAGCTGCTCCGGGCTGTCGTCCTGGACCGCGGCGACGCCCGGAATCTTCAGGAGGTCGCCGACCTCGTTCCCGGGAACCGTCAGCGCCACGCCGCCGTAGGCGACGCGCAGCAGGCGTCCGACGTCCGCTGCGGGAACCCGTGCGCCCAGGCCTGCGAGGAAGCGCTGCTCGATGCTCCGCACGTAATCGAGGTAGCTCTGGGCCGCGTCGCTCTGCATGTTCAGCGGCTTGCCGGTCTCCTCAGGGCTGGTGGCGGGCAGTCCGTCGATCTGACCCGCGTACGAGGCGACGGCGTCGTAGTCGAGCTTGACGACGACGTTGACCGGGGCGGCGGAGCGCAGAAGGAGCAGGCTCTCGTCGGTCTGGGCGAGGCGTCCGCTGACGGACTTGGCGCCCTCGACGCGGCTCACCGGCACAAGGGGTGCGACCGTGAAGCGCTGCTGCTGCGCTGCCGCTCCAAGCGGTTCGGCGGGGGCGGCTGCGGCGCCGGCGGCGAGCACCGTCAGCGCGACGAGCACGACTCCGAGGGCCGCATACCTCGGCAGGCGGCGAGCGGTTTCGCGGGGATTGAAGCGATTCCGGGCGGATCCGGGGACGGCGGCCATGCAACACCCTCCTATGTTTTGTCGCTGACATGCTCGTCCGCGCCCATTCGAGAGTCAAGGTCTGGAAAGACGATGGCTGCAGGCGTCCGTCGTCGGGTCGATCGGCCCGAGCAGGTTGCCGGGTAAGGCGGACTGGGGGCCACCAGTAGAGACGCCTACGACACGAGCGCCAGTAGGTCTCGGAGGCTTTCCGAGGGGCTTGAAAGCCGTTCGATCGGGTCCATCAGGAGGCTCGCGCGCTCGTCGTCGGTGCGCAGATCGGGTGTCCCCGTTGACCGGAGAGGTGCGAGGTTCAGGCTAGCGACGTGACGCGCCTGGTCCGTACCTGGGAAAGGCCACACCCCACGACACGATCTCCTTGGAGCTGAGCTCCACCGGATTGAGCTTCGCGTCGAGGGAGGCGTCGCCTTTCCGGACGGACGCGATGGTCGTGATCGTCTTCATCAGATGTGGCCTCTCGCACGAGGAAGGCCCGCGAGCCGCGGGCCTTCCCTGCGTCGAGAGAGGCGTTTACGCGTTGACCGCGCCGTTCAGCTTGTGGACGATGACCTCGCCGACGGTGATCTTCGGCGAATTCGGGAGCACGTTCTCGAGCTTCTCCTCGCGCAACCAGCTGGCGACGAAGCGAGTCGACTCCTCGGCCTGCGCCGAAGTGTCGAAGAAGCTGATGGAGCTCATGACGTCCTGCTCGGCGGCGACGAGGTAGTAGCCGTTGAAGCCAGGCATCTTGCTCAGGCGGGGCAGGAGGTTCTCGCCGACCTTCTTGGTCAGCTCGTCCTTGCGGCTCTGGTCGATCCCTTCATAGCGCCTAACGGTGGTATGCATGGTGCTCCTAACTGTCTTCGTTCAGGGTGGAGAACCCGGTTGAGTTCTCCTGATGCACTCAGGCCCGATGTGACAGTCGAAGAGCGGGTTCGGAGCCTCGACGGCTTCCGTCTGGGATCTTCTGGCGCATCGCCAGTGTAGCAGACTTCTTGACAACGTAGTTTTATGTGGTTACGTTTCCTTCTCCTACCAACGTAGGAGGCGGGATGTGCCCTTTCTCAGTCACCCTGCAGCACGTTCCGGATCGGGAGCTCGGGCCCCTTCTGATCGAGCTGTCGCAGGCGGGCTTCCACAATCCGATCATCACGCCTGTTGACGCTGGTGGCGCGTCCGGCGAGGAGGGCGCACCTGCGCGGGGGCCGATGACGGATCTTCCGGAGGGCTGGAGGCTCCTGCGGGAGCGGGAGGGCGAGTCCTACCAGTGGCCGGAGGAGCGCGATCGCTACTCGCGCTACCGCGTGTTCCTGGGCACGACCCGCGCCGAGGGCGCGGTTCACATCGGACTTGGCGAGACGATGCGCAAGAACAGATGGGGACGCGACCGTAAGTACATCGTGGCCTTCCGGAGCAGCGGATCTCCGCAGCAACCGCTGGTCGAGTTTGTCGCAGCAGACGACTACGAGGAGACGCGCGAGCTCGTCGCAGTCATCCGTGGTAGCGACGGAGGGCGGCGCATGTACGGGGCCGGCGACACGCTTCCCGCGATCTACCAGGAACGCTTCCGAACGCAGATGTACAGCGAGCGGGTCGTCTATCGGGGCGTCTGGAACAAGGTCGTCGTGGTTGCGGGCGAGGACGATGACGAGGCGATTCTCAACCACGCGCTGATCCAAGGCCGGCGACGCTTCCCGACGTAGGTGCTCTGCGGGGAGCCCGGTCGAGCAGTCGCAGACAAGCCGTTTCAGCGGCCGAGTGCTACCGTGGACGTACACGAGCGAGTACCGGCTGCGTTTCTTGCGCCTCCCTGCCCGTTCTTGATAGGCAGAGGAGGTGTTTCATTCATGGCAACCGGAATCGTCAAGTGGTTCAACGACGCGAAGGGCTACGGCTTCATCACCCCTGACTCGGGTGAGAAGGACGTGTTCGTCCATCACAGCTCCATCGCCGGCGACGGCTTCAAGTCGCTGTCCGAGGGTGCGAAGGTCGACTTCGAGGGCGCCGAGGGTGCGAAGGGCCCCGAGGCAAAGAACGTCCGCCTCGTCGCGTAGCGGCGAGAGGGTTCACGCGCGGGGGCGCCGGCGGCGGCGTCTCCAGCGCGGTTCCGTGAGGCTCGAGGACCGGCCCACGTTCCTACGCCGCCGAGTGGGCGCCTAACTCTCCGCGGGCGGCGGCTGGGTCCGGCAGCAGGAGCAGGTGGCTCTCGACGACCGCTTCGGCGACGTCGACGAGCTTCCGGCCGTTGTGCTGGGAGTGATCCCGGAGCATCTCGAACGCCTTGTCGGCGTCGATCGCATGGCGGGCCATCAGGATCCCCTTCGCCTGCTCGATCGTCGCGCGGCGGCCGAATGCACCCTGAAGCGTCTGGTACTCGGCGAAGCGCTGGAGCGTGATCTCGATCGCACTCTGGAGTTCCTGGGAGTCGCCGTCGACGATGTAGGCGAAGACGCCGCGTTTGGCCGCTTCGCGGACATACGCGGGATCCCTGACCGAGAGCAGGGCGATCACCGGGCACGAGGCCTCGCGGACGATCTCCGTGATCAGGTCGAGCGAATGCTCCGAGTGCAGCCCGAGGCCGACGAGCGCGACGTCGGGGCGCTCTCGGAGGGTCACCGCGCCGACCTCCGCCACATGGATCTCGCGCGCAATCACCTCATGCCCGAGCCCGACGACCACCTGGGCGAGCACATCGAGCCGCTCGCGCTTTTCGTTGGCGATCAGGACTCGCAGGTGCTCGATGTCGTTCTCGGTCATCGCTCCCACGGCTCACGCCGGTCGCTAGGAGGAGGCCGCCGCGCGCACGGTCGAGGACCGCTCGAGTGTACCCGGAGCTCGATCGCAGCCTCAGCCTTCGCCGAACCGGGTGATAAGCTAGGGGGGTGCGCCGTCCCCTCGATGGGACGGTGGCGAGTCTGCACCGGTGCCACAACAATCGGCCCGGCGGCGGATCTTCCCTCAGCAAACGGGTAGCGGCAGGAAGCCGGCCTCAAATGCCGTGGCCGGCGGGCGGCGTCGACCCTGGAGCGTCTGATGGTGGAGGTTCGTGTCGTGCCGGATGCAGCGGGCGTCGACTCCGGGGCCGGCTCCAATCAGGAGCACGCGGTGATCGGCGCAGGCGCGGCGCCCCGGTCGGCCGGGGTGGAGGGCTTCTGCACTCTGTATCGCCGCGCGAGATTCGCGGGTGGCATCGCGTTCTGCTTACTCTCGCTGGGCGCATGCCTCCTGGTCGCGCGGCGCCTGAGCGACGCGAGCTGGCCCCTCGAGGGCGCGCACCTCCCTCTGGTCTTGCTCGCCGGAGGTGCCTATCTCGCCAGCTTCGGCTTCCGCGCGTTCGGCTGGAACCGGCTGTTCCCCAGCGACGAGCGGCCCGACCGCGCGCGGTGTCTCGCGGCGTGCGGGGCGGCTGCGGCCAGCGGAGTCGTCCTGCCATTCCGGCTCGACTACGTCGTCAAGGTCTCCACCCTGCGCCGGCTCGGCGGGGTCAGGGTCGGGCTCGAGTCGATCGCCATCTCGATCGTCGCCCTCGGCATGGTCGACGCAGTGGCGATGCTCCCGCTCGCCGTCTCCGCCCTCGCGACGTCGGGGGCTGTCCTCCGCGCGCCCCTGATCGTCGTCGTCCTCTTCTGCATCGGCTGCCTGGCGATACTCACGCTTGGACAGCGGGTGGAGCGGCTTCCCGTCGCCGGGCGCTCGGACCGCCTGCACGGCGCCTACAGGCGGGCTGCTGAAACCACTCGTCTCACCCGGTCGACGCTCGTCGCCGGTCTTCTTCTCCTGGGCTGCTGGACGTCGCGCACCCTGGGAAGCACCCTCCTGCTTAGCGCGATCGGCGTTGGGTTCTCGCCCGCGCTCGCGCTGGTCGTCCTCTGCATGAGCGCGGCCACTGCGATTCTGCCGATCACGGCGGGCGGAGCCGTCGTCGGCATGGGGACGACGGCGGGCGTTCTATTCGCGCTCGGGGTCACGAAGGGCGCGGCGGTCAATTTCGCGCTGGCCTCCGGACTCCTGCTGACCAGCGCGGCGCTCGTCGCTGCCGCGCTCGGACTGGGCGGGTCGCTTCTCCTCACGCTTCGCGCACGCCGGCCGCTGGGTGCCTGGATCCCGGCCACGGTAGGCGGACAGGGCGGCGAGCACCGATCGCTCAACCCGCGCTTTCCTTATCACGTAAGCGCTCAAGGTCCTGACTGCCCGTCGACGGCTGCATCACCAGCCGCAGTAGTGGCCGCTGGGCCGAGCGCGACGTAAAAGCACCTCGAATCGACCATTTGCCTCCCTGCCCGTCGGGATCGCACGACCCAAACCCACGACCGGAGGGGTGGAGTAGGGCCGGCCGGAGGGCCTCCGGGTCGTCGGAGGCCCTCCGGCAGCGCTCCTAGAACTTCACGCGATCGAGGTAGTCGAAGCCCTTCTCGGCCGCCTCGAAGGGGTCGAACGTCGGGTCGCCGAAGCGCGGGTCGTGCTCGACGACGTAGTAGCGGATGTTGCTCGTCTTCTTGGCCGTCCGGAAGATCTTCGGGAAATCGATGATGCCCTCACCGACGATCTCGATGCGCCCCGGGAACGGGCCGGCCGCCATGTCCTTCACGTGGAAGAGCTGGATGCGCTTGCCGTAGCGCTTCAGCAGCTTCACCGGGTCGGCGCCGCCGTTGGTCGCCCAGTACAGGTCGAGCTGGAAGACGACGTTCTTCCGCTCGGTGTTCGCCATGAGGATGTCGTAGGCCGTCCGGTTGCCGAACACACGCTGGAACTCCCAGTTGTGGTTGTGGACCATCAGGTTCTGGCCCTTCTTCCGCGCCTGCTCGCCGAGCTCGTTCAGGTACTCGGCGTAGGCGATCCACTCGGCCTCGGTGTCGTAGTCCGGCGTCGCCCCGGACCCGAAGAACTTGAGGCCGAGCGTCCGGTTCTCCTCGAGGATCGGCCCGATGTCCACCGGGCTCTCCGGCGAGCCGACGCCCACGTGGCGGCCGGACGCCTTCAGCCCGTACTTCTTGAGCAAGGCGCGATACGCCTCCGGGCTCAGCCCGCTGAGCGTGAACGGCTCGACGTTGCGGTAGCCCATGTCCCGCAGGCTGCTAAACACCTCCTCGGTGCGCGCGATGGTCGCCGCATCGGTGCCGAAGCCGATGTACTCGGCGAAGGTCCAGAGCTGGATGGAGATCTTGCTGTCCGGGACGCCCTTGCCGCCGCCGTCTCGCCCCTTACCGCCGTCCGCGCTCGCGGCGCTGGCAGCGAAGAGCGTCAGGCACACCACGAAGATCGCGACGAGGAGCCCGTAGGTGCCACGTGCTCGACCGCTTGATGTCTTCATCGTTCCCCCTTCTTTCACTGGTCGTCTTCTTGCGCCGGTTGTCCGCCGACGCTTCTGAAGGGTTGCCCTCAATCGCGCTCCGGAAACCCGGCTTGAAGAAAAAGGGAACGTGCCGACCCCACAGTCGGGCAGCGGTCCGACGACCTCGATGCCGTCAAGCTCCTCTGTGACCATTTTTTTCGGAGGTCGTCTAAGGTGCCGCGATGATCCGGCTCATCGTTCGCACTGCCGTGATGCTCGTGGCCAACGCCGTCGGGCTGATCGTGGCGAACCTGGTGCTCGACGACATGGAGCTCAACTTCGACGGATTCATCATCGCGGTCATCGTCTTCACGGTCGCGATGGCGCTGATGACGCCGTTCCTCGTCAGTACGCTGCGCCGCAACCAGTCGAGCTCGGCAGCGCTCGGCGGGGTCGCGTTGATCGCCACGATCGTCTCGTTGGTCATAACCGATCTCGTGTCGGACGGCCTGGAGATCAACGGCTTCACGACGTGGCTCCTGGCCGCGGTGATCGTGTGGGCGGCCTCGCTGCTCGCGGCGTTCATCCTCCCCTTCCTCGGCCTCAAGAAGTACCTCGAGAACAACTGACGCCTGGCGCAACGAGGCGGGCCGGGACGCGCCGTTCGGTGCATTCTTCCCCTATCGTGCCGGCGTGACGAGCGATCCGTCCACGACGGGCGCCGCGCCGGATAGCCGGGAAGGGGCAGTCGAGGCGATCGACAACCCGATCGAGCGCTTGAAGCTGCTCTCGGGGAACGACGACGAGATCGCGAGCTACCTCGACTCGATCGAGGTGACGAGCAAGCGCGAGCGGGAGATGATGTACGAGATCTCGCGCACGCGTCCGCTCGCGCGGCTCGATCTCTTTCCGCAGGCGCACAGGAACATGGTCGAGGCGCTCGAGTCGCTCGCCCGCCACGGATATCACGGTACGCAGGCGGGCAAGAGCCTGGGGCCATTGCGGACGGTCGTGCGGAAGGCCGTTCAGCTCGTGGCGCGCTATCTCGTGGTGTCGCACGTCAGGAACGTCTCCGAGCAGATGCGGAACCTCTACGGGCTCCGCGAGATCCAGGCACTGCCCGGAACCGAGGAGAAGCGGCAGCTCTCGCGGGCGCGGAGGGACGCCGAACGCATGGTCGAGGCCCTCGAGACCGACGAGATCGGGCTGCCGACGTTCGTTATCGGCGCCGCTGCGCTCCCCGTCCTGGCGGCGGTGGGGCGGGCGACCGGTCTCCTCACGAGCACGCTCTGGGGCACCGTCATCGGCGTCGTCGGGATGCTCGTCGCCCTGGGCGCGTCCTGGGTGATCCTGCGGGGAACCGCGCTGGCCTCACGACGAATCCGGCTGGCGACGATGGCCCCTCAGGAGGCGCTGTGGGCGACGATCGGCTGGTGCGGGAAGCCGCCGAAGCCGCAGATCCGGACGTTCGCGATCATCGCCATCAGCCTGACGCTCGTCGCGTGGATCATCGTGCCGATCCTGGTCGGCATCGCGCTGGCGACCTGAGCCCGGCGGCTATCGGTCTCGCAGCGGGCGGGCGTCGGCGGGCGCGGTCGGGCTCGGTGTCGCGCCGAGGCCGCTGTAGGTCACCTCGTACGTCCACGACGACGCGCCGTCTCCCCAGGTCGCCGTCACGCTGCGGACGACGCCGTCGGCCCCGACGGTCACGGCCGCGTCCACGACCGCGGAGGGGTTGGCGGCGTCGCCGTGGGCCACGTAGCCGAAGGGGAGCACGCGGATCGACTCGCCTTCCTTGAAGCCGGACTCGCGGGCGACGAGGCCCGCCGCGACCGAGCCGCTGTAGACGGTGGACCCGTCGTCCAGCTGCGCGGTGGTCAGACCGCTCATGGCGTCGGTGAGCCGGCGCAGGGTGGCGCCGCCGACGTCCTCGCGCGTCGCGGCGAGGTACTCGGCCGGAGTCGTACCGGAGTCGGGGTCGATGCTCTCGGGGCTCCCCATCTCGACCCAGCGGCCGTCCTCGGGGTCGATCCCGTACATCATTCCGTCGACGAGGAGGAACTCATGTCCGGGTTTGCGCCCGGCCCGGCCGGGGCCCTCGTCGGAGAGCGCCAGGTCACCGCCGTTCCAGCGGATCGTCTTCGCGGCCCACAGCTCGTCGCCGTGCGTGATCCGAACGACCGCGGTGCCGGAACGCTCGGCGGACGCGGCGGTGACCGCCGCCGCTTGCTGGACGGCGGCAGCGGCGTCCTCGACGTCCGCGCCGCCGCCCGGGGTGCCGACGAGCAGGAGAGCGCCGACGACGGCCGCCGCTCCAACTGCTGCGCCTGCCGCCGGCAAGGCGGGGAGGAGCGCCCGCCGCCGGGACCTGTCCCGCGGAACCGGGTCGGTCAGGATGCGCTCCCTGAGGAGCCGGGCGCGCGTGTCCTCCGGAGCGGGCAGGTCGCTTTCGTCGACGGGGTTCGCGCGCTCGAGCAGCGCGAGCTCTCTCTCGCTTCTCATGACGTCTTCTCCAGTCTGGGTGTCGTCGCGGGCCGGCCGGCTCCGGGGCGCTCGAGTCGCTCGAGCCCGCCGCGGAAGCGGCGTCTGGCCCGGTGCAGGCGCACCTTGGCGGCCGTGCGTGTGCAGCCGAGCGCGATCGCCGCCTCGCCGACGGAGAGGCCGTCCCAGGCGATCAGGAGCAGAAGCTCGCGGTCGGTCTCGGACAGCCCGGCGAGTGCCTCGAGGACCGCCGGCCGTGCGGGCGGCTCGTGCTCACCTTCGGGCACGCCCGCGACCCGCTCGGCCAGCGCGTGCCGCCGTCCGGCGGCGCGGCGCTGGTTCGCGAGGACCCGGCGCGCGATCCCGAGGAGCCACGGCCTGGGCTCGTCAGGGAGCTCGTCGAGACGCCGCCAGGCCACGAGGAACGTCTCCGCCACCACGTCCTCGGCCTCGGCCGGGGTCGTGCGCCGGAGCGCGTACGCGGACACAGCTCGGAAGTGCTCGTCGTAGGCCTGCGCAAATCGTGCGCGCCGGCCGGCGATCTGGCTGTTCGGGCTCGGGGCCACGCTCAGGAGATGTCCGGCAGACGCCCGCGGGTTACACCCATGGCCGGTCACGGTACGCCGGACCGCCGGGGCGCGTCGGTGACGGGCACACTCTCTGAGGATGGTCCTCGAGGTCGACACTCCGCACGGCCGGGCGCAGGCCCATCTGCAGCTCGTGGACCGGCCACGCGGAGCGCTGGTCCTGGGCCACGGCGCCGGCGGCGGCGTGTCGGCGCCGGACCTTGCGACCGCCGCGGACGTCGCGATCTCCGAGGGCCTGACCGTCGCGCTCGTCGAGCAGCCGTACCGCGTTGCCGGGCGCCGCTCGCCCGCGCCGGCGGGCCAGCTCGACGCCGCGTGGTCGGCTGTCGTCCAGCATCTCAGCACCGGCGAGCTCCAAGGGCTGCCGCTCGTCGCCGGCGGCCGGTCCCTGGGCGCGCGGGTGGCCTGCCGCACCGCCGGGGACCTGGGCGCCGTCGGGGTCCTCTGTCTCGCGTTCCCGCTGCAACCGCCCCGTCGGCGTGCCGGTAACCCCGCGCCGAGCCGCCTCCACGAGCTCGACGAGGTGACGGTCCCGACGCTGGTCGTGCAGGGCGAGCGAGACCCGTTCGGCATCCCTCCCGCCGCAGAGCTCCGCACCGTGGCCCGAGTCCCGGGCGACCACGGGTTGAAGGCGGACCTCGACGCGGTGGGCGCCGCGGTGCGCGCCTGGCTTCCCGGCGTTGTCGCCCGGGCACGATGAGTTCGACGCGGACGCACGGTCTTCTTGGAGACTTGTTGACCCGAGATCGGAGAGGACGATGACCCGACTGACGCTCGACATCTCGATGTCGCTCGACGGCTTCGTCGCCGGGCCGAACGCGACGCTCGAGGATCCGCTCGGCGAGGGCGGTGAGCTCTTGCATGACTGGATCCTGCCGCTCCAGTCCTGGCGTCGTGAGCACGGTAAGCCCGGCGGCGAGACCGGGGTCGACGACGAGGTGGTCGAGGAGCGGGTCGCCGCGACCGGCGCCGTCATCATGGGCAGGCGGATGTTCAGCGGCGGCGAGGGGCCGTGGGAGGACGACCCCAACGCGGACGGGTGGTGGGGTGACGAGCCGCCGTTTCGCAAGCCGGTGTTCATCCTGACCCGGCACCCGCGGGAGCCCGAGGTCAAGAAGGGCGGCACCACGTTCACGTTCGTCACCGATGGAATCGAGTCGGCGCTCGAGCGGGCGCGCGCGGCCGCCGGCGATCGTGACGTCCTTCTCGCCGGCGGGGCGAACGTCGCCCAGCAGTACCTCGCAGCCGGCCTCCTCGATGAGCTCGAGATCCATCTGGCCCCCGTGCTGCTCGGCGGCGGCGTCCGGCTGTTCGATCACCGGGGCGAGCCGGTGCGGCTCGACCCGACACGGGTGTTGTCATCGCCGGCGGTCGCGCACCTCCGGTTCGGCGTCGAGCGCGCCGACTAGCCTGCGTCCGGCGGCGCGTGCTCGGCGAGCCAGGCCTTCGCCACGCGCTTGGGCACGCGGGTGAGCCAGGCCTCGACGACCATGTCCTCCAGCTCCTCACGGTCGAGGCGGGCGAGCGCCGGGATGCGGATCAGCACGGCGGGATAGCCCTTGAAGTGCGGCGTCGTGAAGAAGATCCCGCGGTCGTCGGCCAGGATCAGCTCCTTCACGTCGAGGTCGACGACGCGGAGCATCAGCACGTCGTCGAGCCGCTCGCCCGTGTCCGGGTCGACGGCGTCGGCCCGGCGGCGGCGGTGAACGCAGAGGAGCTTCCCGTGCGCGCGATACGTGGGCCGGCCGTCGTCGGAGAGCTCCTTCGTAGTCTCCGGCAGCGCCAGCGCCAGCTTCTCGAGGTCGGCCATGGTCGCCATGCCGCGCCCTCGGGGAGCTAGAGCTCGAGCCGGAGCGGAAGGCCGAACAGTGGAAAGAGCCGCTCGGTGTCGAGGAAAAACGTGAACTCCGCGATCCCGTCCTCGCCCAGCTCGACGATCTGGATCGCCCAGGCGTCGTAGCCGTCGCCCGACTCGCTGGGTCGGTACTGGCCCCAGGCCGGTCGGCCGTTGGCCTCGACCGGCACGAGCCGGGAGCCGCTGCAGCCGATCCCGGGGCCGAACCACCAGCGCAGGATCTCGTCGCGGCCGCGCAGCCAGAGGGCATACGGCGGCATCGACTGCTCGGCGTCCTCCTGGAGGAGCGACGTCAGCGCCGCCATGTCGTAGCTCTCGAAGGCCTCGACGTAGCGGGCGAGGAAGGCCTCCTGGTCGGAGTCCAGCGGCGCGCCCTCGTCGGACGCGGAGAGGTCCTTGGCCTCGAGCGAGGCGCGGGCCCGCTGGAGCGCGCTGTTCACGGATGCGACCGTGGTGTCGAGCAGCTCTGCCACCTCGGAGGCTTCCCAGCGCAGGACCTCGCGCAGGATCAGCACGGCGCGCTGGCGGGCCGGCAGGTGCTGGAGCGCGGCGATGAACGCGAGCCGGAGCGACTCCCGCGCGACCGCCTGCTCGGCGGGGTCGGCGTCGGCCGGGACGACCCGTCCCTCCGGAATCGGCTCGATCCAGGTCGACTCGGGGAGCGGTGGGGCCAGGGGGCCGTCCGCCGTGCCCGGCGCCGACAGGTCCATCGGGAGCGCGCGGCGCTTGCGTGCGCCCAGCGCGTCGAAGCAGACGTTGCTGGCGATGCGGTACAGCCACGAGCGGAGGGCCGAGCGGCCCTCGAACTTCTCGTAGCCGCGCCACGCGCGCAAGAACGTCTCCTGCACCGCGTCCTCGGCGTCGGCCGCCGAGCCGAGCATGCGGTAGCAGTAGCCCGTCAGCTCGGCCCGGTACTCCTCCAGGCGGGCTTCGAGGGGTGTGGCGGCGCGGTCGGGTGCGGCTGAACGGCTCACCAGCCGAGCAGGCTACCGGTCCTGCCAGGCGCTCGCGGCGGCCCGGTTCTCAGCCTGCCGCGCCGCCGGAGTAGCATGGCCGGATGAGCGCGCCCGCCGCCCTCGCGGGCCGGCCGACGATCCGGATCCGCGGCGCCGAATACCCGGTTCTGCTGCCGACGGCACGGGACCCGCGCCTCCATCTGGCGGCGGTGATCATCACGCTCCAGGTGCTCGGCCAGACGGCGTTCGGGTTCGAGCTTTCGATCGCCCAGATCCTCGTCTCGCTCCTGACCTGCGCGGTGCTCGAGGTGGGGATCGCGCTCCGGAAGCAGCACGTGCTCATGTGGCCTGCGAGCGCGCTTCTCACCGGCAACGGTGTCGCGTTCGTCCTACGCGTGCCCGGCACGGAGCACGGCGACTGGTGGAGCATGCACGGCTGGTGGATCTTCGCCGGCACCGCCGCGGTGGCCTTGCTCTCGAAGTACCTGATCCGCTTCCGCGGCGGGCACGTCTTCAACCCGTCGAACTTCGGCCTGGTCCTCTGCTTCCTGCTGCTCGGGCCGGAGCGGGCGGACCCGCTCGCGCTCTGGTGGGGGCCCATGTCGGGGTGGATGGTGCTCGCGCTGGCGGTGATCGTCGGCGGCGGGCTCGCCATCCTCACGCGCCTGCGGCTGCTCGAGATCGCCGTCTTCTTCTGGATCGCCTTCGCCGCCGGAATCGCCATCCTCGCCGCGAGCGGCCACGCGATGACGGCGCGCTGGCACCTCGGGCCGGTCACGGGCTGGGAGTTCTGGCGCGTCCTCGTCTTCTCGCCCGAGATCCTCGTCTTCCTCTTCTTCATGATCACCGACCCGAAGACGATCCCGGCCGAGCGGCTCGGCCGGAGGCTGTACGCGGTCGGCATCGCGCTCGTCGCCGTGCTCCTGATCGCGCCGCAGACGACCGAGTTCGCCACGAAGGTCGCGGTGCTCGGCGCCCTCGCGCTCGTGTGCGCGGCGCGACCGGTCGTCGGGCTCGTCGCGTCGCGGCTGGGCCGCTCCTGGGCTCCCGGACGGGCGCGCGTCGGTGCGCTGGCGGTCGGCGGAGCAGCGGCGTTCGCGGCGCTCATCGTGCTCGCGGGCATTCCGGCTCGCACCGACACGGCCTCGGCGAGCGGGGCGGCGCTCGGCCCCGGGGAGCTTCCCGAGGTCACCGTCGTCCAGTCCGAGGGCGTCGCCACCCGGCTCGACGAGGACCTCGCGCTCAGGATCGCCGGCGACCTCGTCAGCAACCTCAGAGGCGAGGCGGAGGCGCTTGCCGAGCGCGATCAGGAGCTCGCCGCCGAGGCCGCTGCCGGCCCGCGGCTCGCGGCGCTCTGGGAGCGGATCGATGCGGCCGGGGAGGAGATCGCCGTGCCCGACTACAACGTCGAGCACGTCGAGCTGACCCTCGAGCCCGGCGACGGACAGTCGCAGCCCCTCGTGGTCGCCAGGGTGACGGGGACGATGGAGCTCGCCACCTACGCGGGCTCGCCGCAGGCGGTCGTCGAGGTGGGCGACCCGGCCACCTTCGAGCAGACGCTCGAGCTCGAGCTCCAGGGCGACCGCTACGTCATCGTCGGCTCGCGCGGCGGCGCTCCCGGCGCTCCGGCCGCTTCGCCGGCCGCTCCGGACCCGGGCGTGGGCCTCGGCGGCGTCCGCCTCGTCGACGTCGCCCGCCACGTCGGGTTGGACTTCCGCCACGGCGCGTTTCGCTTCAAGGTCTCCGCCGACCCGGTGGCGATGATGGGCGGCGGCGTCTGCTGGCTCGACTTCGACGGCGACGGCCGGCTCGACCTCTACGCCGTCAACTCCTATTCGGTCGAGGTCGACGTGGCCCGGTGGAAGGAGCGGGGCGGCCTCCCGCGCAGCGCGCTCTACCGGAACGCCGGGCGCCGGTTCGTCGACGTGAGCCGCGGCTCGGGCGCCGACCTCGACCTGCGGGGGAACGGCTGCGCGGCCGCCGACTTCGACGGCGACGGGCGCACCGACCTGTACGTGACGGCGGCCGGTTACGACGCGCTCCTCTGGAACGAGGGCGGCGGCAAGTTCGTCGAGGGCGCCCGGGCGGCCGGGATCGACGCCTACGGTTGGCACACCGCCGCCGCGGTGGGAGACGTCAACGCGGACGGGCGCCCGGATCTCTTCGTCGCCGGCTACGCGGACCTGAACGCACCCGTTCCGGGCGCCACGGGAGGTTTCCCCTCCACCTACGCGGGGGTGGCCGACCGGCTCTACCTCAACCTCGGCCCGGGCGCCGGCGGGCGCACGCGCTTCCGCGAGATCGCCGCCGAAGCCGGCATCGAGCAGGGCGAGACCGAGCACGGTCTCGGCGCCGCGTTCACCGACGTGGACGGCGACGGCCGCCTCGACCTCTACGTCGCCAACGACCTCGACCCGAACCGGCTCTACGTGAACGAGCCTGCCGACGGGGCGCTCGGCTTCCGCTTCGAGGAGCGCGGCAGGGAGGCGGGGGTCGACGACGAGAACGCCGGCATGGGCGTCGCCGCGGCGGATGCGAGCGGTGACGGGCGCCCCGATCTCTTCGTCACGAACTCACACCGGCAGCTCCATGGGGCTTTCCGAAGCGAGGGCGCCGGCACGGCCTTCACGGATGCTCGGCCCGAGTTCGCGCGCGCCTTCGACACGACGCTGGCCGGGTGGGGGGCCTCCTGGGCCGATCTCGACAACGACAGCCGGCTCGACCTGGTCTTCGCCAACGGCGCCATTCCGGTGACCGACCTGACCATGGACGCCGAGCCGGTCAAGGTGTTGACCGAGCGAGGCGGCGAGATCGTGGATGCCAGCGCCGGGGTGGGGCTCGCCGACGGTCCGCTGGTGAACGGCCGCGGGCTCGCGGTCGCGGACTACGACAACGACGGCGACCTCGACGTGGCCGTTGCCTCCGTCGGCGGGCCGCTCGTCCTCCTGCGCAACTCGGGCGCCACCGGCCACTGGCTCGAAGTCGAGCTCGCCCGCTTCGCCCCTGGCACGAGGGTGACGGCCGTCCTCCCCGACGGGCGCAGGCTCGTCCGCGAGGCTCAGGCCGGGGCCAGCTACCTCTCCTCCGAGGACCCGCGCATCCACTTCGGACTAGGCCGAGCGAGTCGTGTGAGCGAGCTGGTCGTGCGCTATCCGAACGGTCGTGAGACGCGCCTGCGCGACGTCGCCGCCGACCGCCTCGTCAGCGTCCGCGGGTAGCTACTCGAGGACGAACGTGATCTTCAGGTGGACGTGGAACGAGACCTGGCCGTCCTCGACCACGAGCTCCTGGCCGTCGACCCACGCGCCCCTGATGCCGCGGATCGTCTCGCCCGCCTTCTCAATGCCCTCGCGGCACGCATCCTCGAAGCTCTCCGACGACGTCGCCGTCAGCTCGATGACCTTTGCGACGGACATCCTGCCTCCCTTCGCTGGTTGAGCCGGAACGTGCCGGGAGAATAGGACAGCAGGGACGGTTCCGGCGCGCGAAAGAATCCGCTAGCCGTGCTCGGCCTCCTCGGCCTCGTCCGCCTCGGCCTTCGTCCGGTGCACCGTCCCGTCGGGATGCTCGGCGGGCGAGTAGAGGGAGTAGAGCTTGAGCTCGCCGTCCCCGGTGTTGACGACGTTGTGCCAGATGCCGGCCGGGATGATGAACGCCCAGTCGTCGGCCACGTCGTGCGTCTCGTCGATCACGTCCTCGGTCCGACCCAGCTCGACGCGGGCGGTCCCCTGCTCGATCCGGATGAACTGGTCGTTGTGGCCGTGGGCCTCGCGGCCGATGTCCTCGCCCGGGCCGAGCCGCATCACCGTGAGCTGCGCGTGCTCGCCGGTGAACAGGACGGTGCGAAACGTGTCGTTGTCGAGTGTCGCGCGCTCGATGTCGTCAACCCAGCCCAGCATGGCTCGACCTCCTCTGTGTTCCGGCGAAGGCTAGCCGCTAGGCGGGCGCCGGCTCCGCACCCTTCGCCCGCGCGAGGACGAAGAGGCCGGCAAGCGTCGTTGCGAGCGCCCCGGCCGTGAGGGTGTAGCCGAGCGCCGTCTCGTGCAGCGCCTCGTCGAAGAGGACGATGCCGAAGACGAGGCTCGACAGCGGGTCGAAGGCCATCGTCGTCGCAACCGCGGCGGCGAGCGCGCCCGTCTGCAGCGCCGCCTGCTCGAGCCAGAATGCGGGAATGCTCACGAGCACGAGCGCATAGACGTGCCAGTCGGTGAAGACGGTTTCGAGGCCGTCGTCGACGAGCGAGATGGTCGCTTTCGTCAACGCGGCCGCCAGCCCGAAGAGAATGCCGCCCGCGGTGCCCAGGAGCCCCGCGCGGAGGGCCGGCGGGCGTCCCCGCGCGACGAGGAACAGGACGGCGGCGAGCCCCACGGTCGCTCCGCCGACGAGCGCCCAGGCACCGAGTGACGCGTCGTCGGTTCCCTCGGCCGGCTTGCTGAACGCGAGGAGCCCGCCGAGCCCGGCGGTCACGAGCGCGGCCCCGACCAGCTCCTCCCGGCGGATCCGGCGATGCTCGATGGCCCAGCTGAGCGGCAGCGCGAAGACGATGCTGGCGACGAGCAAGGGCTGGACGACGACCATGCGGCCGACGCCGAGGGCGATCGCCTGCGCGACGAACCCGAGGATCTGGGCGCCGCTCCCGAGCAGCCACACCGGCTTTCGCGCGAGGGTGAGGAGGAAGCCCTTGCCCACGGCCTCCGGCGGAAGCGACGAGGCCGCCTTCTCCTGGAGGACGAGGCCGAGGGCGAAGAGGAACGCCGCCACGAGCGCCAGGACGATGTCCACGGCGGCAGCCTAGGGCGGTAGGGGGCACCCCGCCAGCGCGCGGTCCGTCCGGAAACGTGCGCGGCATCTCCCTAAGGTCCTGCATTCGTGACGAGGATCGCCGTCATCGGCGCCGGCTTGGCCGGCCTGGCTGCCGCCGACGCGCTGCGGCGCGAGGGGGCCGAGGTCGTCGTGCTCGAGGCGCGCGACCGCGTCGGAGGGCGCGTCTGGTCGACGCCCTTCGCCGGCGGCGTCGCGGAGCGCGGCGCCGAGTTCGTCTTTCCGGGCGACGACGTGCTGCACGCGACCGCGAGGCGGCTGGGGCTGCGGCTGTACCGCAAGGGGACGCACTACGGCGACCGCGAGCCGCGCGGCGGCCCGCGCGTGACGCGCGCGCAGCTCGCCAGGGCGGTCGGGAAGCTCGGCGAGGCCGCGCTCGACGGAACCGTGCTCGACGCCCTCGCGTCGCTCCGCCTGGCCGCCGGCCCGGCCGAGGCGATCGCCGCCCGCGTCGAGGTCTCGAGCGCGTACCCGGCCTCCGACCTCGACGCCTCTGTCCTAGCCGAGACCGGCGCCGGCTTCGGGCAGTTCGACACGTTCGGCGTCGAAGGAGGGAACAGCCGGCTTGCCGAAGCGCTCGCCGCGCCGCTCGGCCCGGCGCTCCTGCTCGAAAGCCCGGTCGAGGCAGTCGAGTGGGACCGGCGCTCCGTGGCCGTCCACGCGTCCGGCGTCGAAGTGTGGGCACGGCGCGTCGTCGTGGCCGCGCCAGCTCCGGCGACGCTTGCCATTCGCTTCGATCCGCCGCTGCCGGAGGCCAAGGCCCGGGCGCTCGCGCAGGTCCACTACGGCCAGGCCGCGAAGCTCCATCTGCCCCTGGCCGCCCGGGCGGCGCCGAGCGCGGTGCTCGCCGTCCCCGCCCGCTACTGGACGTACACCCAGCTCGGCCCGGACGGGAGCCCGGCGCCGTTCGCCGCTTCCTTCGCGGGGACCCCGGGCGCTCTCGAGCGGCTGCGCGTCTGGGCGGGTGCGGGGACCTGGGCCGCCGCCGTCGCCGGGCTGCGGCCGGAGCTCGAGCTCGACACCACCGCGCCGCTGCTCTCGACCTGGCACGACGACCCCTGGACGCAGGGCGCGTATTCGGCCCGCTCCCGCTCGTCGCCGCTCGACGCGGACGAGCTGGCACGCTCCGTCGGCCCGCTCGCCTTCGCCGGTGAGCACACTGCCGGCGACTGGCACGGCCTGATGGAGGGTGCGTTGCGAAGCGGCCTGCGCGCGGCCGCCGCCGTCCTCAGCTAGCCGGGCGGTACGTCCCGAAGTGTCAGCGGAAATCTGACGGCGTCAATCTTTCGCTATTTCCGCGCGTGCGCCGACAATCTCGTCTGGCGAATTCCTTGCGATCTCGCCGCGGGTTCGCTATTCTCGTGCCGGTCAATCGACCGGAGACCGATATGGAAAAGACGATCACCACCACGCACACGCGCGACGCCAAGCCGGCCGCTCGGTCGGCGTGCCGGCTCGGGCCGGCCGCCGGCAGCGCCCTGCTCGGCTCGAGGCGAGCCCTTCGGGAGATCCCCGTGCGCTAGGAGGCTAGCGCCATAGCGACCTCTCGGAGGGCGACCCGGACGGGTCGCCCTCTTTTCGTTTCGGAAGCACGTGGACGCGATGCAGGAAGGTGATGCGAAGCATGAGGACGACGTAGAGCACATCCAGGATCGGCCCGAGCGGAACGCTCCGGGCACGCCGCGGCGCCAGAATCACCCGTGGAAATGGAGCCTGCGCTTTGGCATGCCAATTTACCGCCCGACTCGGCCCGACTGCGTCATGAAGTCGTTGATCCTCGACCTCGCCCGCACCGCCCTCTGACCGACAGGGGGCGCCGCCGGGCGGCCCCTGACAACCCGCTGGACAGAGGGAGGAGCCATGTACGAGCTGCACCTGCGCCACCTGGAGGCCCGGCGCGTGCGGGAGGCCACGCCTCCCACCGCCGCCGAGGTCGCCCTGCGGGCCCGCGAGCTGGCCCGCGTGCACGTCCACGTCCGCGCCGGACCGCGTTCCCGGCGTGATCGGCCGGAGCTGACGGTCGCGCGGGCAGCCGGCGCGCCGGCCGAGCCGGCCGGCGCCTAGCCCAAGGCCGGAGCGTCTCCTCGGGGGCGCTCCGGCCTTTCTCGGACTTTCGGTAGCGTGCGCTCCGTGGCCGGGGGAGTCGCGATCGAGGCGCAGGGCCTGCGCAAGCGCTACGGAGAGGTCGTCGCGCTCGCCGAGCTCGACCTCCAGGTGGAGGAGGGGAGCATCCTCGGCCTGCTCGGCCCGAACGGGGCGGGCAAGACGACGGCCGTCCGTATCCTGACCACGCTCCTCCCGCCGGACGGCGGCTCCGCCCGCGTCGCCGGCCTCGACGTCGAGCGTGACGCCGCGAAGCTGCGGGCGCAGATCGGCCTGGCCGGCCAGTACGCGGCCGTGGACGAGAACCTCACCGGCTTCGAGAACCTGGAGATGTTCGGGCGCCTGTACCACCTCGGCAGACGCGTCTCGCGCGAGCGCGCGCGTGAGCTGCTCGACGACTTCGACCTCACCGACGCCGGCGAGAGGCTCGTCCGCACCTACTCCGGCGGCATGCGGCGCCGGCTCGACCTTGCCGGTGCGCTGGTCGCGCGGCCGCCCGTGCTCTTCATGGACGAGCCGACGACAGGCCTCGACCTCACGAGCCGCCTGACGCTCTGGGAGGGGATCCAGGCGCTGGTCTCCAGGGGGACGACGGTCCTGCTCACGACCCAGTACCTCGACGAGGCCGACCACCTGTCCGACCGGATCGCGGTGATCGACCACGGAAAACTGATCGCGGAAGGCACCCCGGACGAGCTCAAGGCGCAGGTGGGGGGCGACCGACTCGACATCCGCCTCGAGGACCCGAGTCGGTGCGAGCAGGCTCTGACGATGCTCAGGCCCCTGGCGGGCGGCAACGCCTCGCTCGACGACGGCACGCTCCAGCTGCCGCTCCGGGAGCGTCGCGGCGCGATCGCCGAGGCGGTGCGGCGCCTGGACGAGGCGGGAGTCGGAATCGACGACATCGCCGTGAGGACGCCGACGCTCGACGACGTGTTCCTGCGCCTCACCGGCCACTCCGCCGAGGAGGAAGAGGCGGAGGCGGAGGCGCGGTGACGGCGCTTCGCTTCGCAGTCTCCGACACGCTGGTCCTGGCGAAGCGCAGCTTCCTGCGCATCCCGCGCCAGCCCGACCTCCTGGTCGGTTTCACGATCCAGCCGGTGATGTTCGTCCTGCTCTTCGTCTACGTCCTGGGCGGCGCGATCGCGACGCCGGGCTTCGCCTACGTCGACTTCCTGATGCCCGGGATCCTCGTCCAATCGATGGCGTTCGGCGGGTTCGTCACGGCGCTCGGGCTCTCCGAGGACCTGAAGAAGGGGCTCATCGACCGCTTCCGGTCGCTGCCGATGACCCCCTCGGCCGTGCTCACGGGTCGCACCCTCGCCGACGTCGCCACCAACGTCGTGCAGCTCGTGGTCATGCTGGGCGTCGGGCTCGTGGTCGGGTTCCGCTTCTCGACCAGCGTCCCCGAGGTGGTCGCCGGAATCGCGCTCCTGCTCCTGATCGGCTACGCGTTCTCCTGGGTCTTCGCGTTCATCGGGCTCGTCTCGTCGTCGCCCGAGGCCGCGAACGCGTGGGGCTTCACCATCATCTTCCCGCTCACGTTCGTCTCCTCGGCCTTCGTCCCGGTCGAGTCGATGCCGAGCTGGCTGCAGCCCATCGCCGAGCACAACCCCGTCACGGCGATGGTCGACGCCGTGCGCGCACTCTTCATCGGGACGCCGGCCGGCTCGAGTATCTGGCTCGCGGTCGTCTGGTCGCTCGGGATCATCGCCGTCTTCGGCGTGCTCTCCTCGTGGCGCTACCGCCGGGCGGTCGGGCGCTAGCCGCGCGGCGGCAGTGATTTCCGCGCGATCGGGGTTAGACTCGCGCGGCCGGCAGCACCCTCGGGGAAAGGAGCGGACATGAGTGGACTCGACGACATCCTCGGCGGCCTGATGGGCGGTGGAGGAAAGGGCGGTTCCGGCGGCCTGCAGGACATGCTCGGCGGCCTCATGGGTGGCGGCGGCAGCAGCGGCGGCATGGGCGCGCTCTTGCCGGTGCTCGGCGGGCTGCTCGCGAGCGGCGGTCTCTCGAAGATCATGGGTGGGATGAAGGCGAGTGGTCTCTCCGCGCAGGCCGACTCCTGGGTCGGCACCGGCGAGAATCAGCCGGTCAGCCCCGCCGACCTCGAGAAGGTCGTCGGCAAGGAGGAGATGCAGAGGATCGCGCAGCAGCTCGGAGTCTCGGAGTCCGAGGCCGCCGAGGCGGTCTCCAAGGCGCTCCCCGAGGTCGTGGACAAGGTGTCCCCGAACGGACAGCTCCCGCCGGAGCAGGATCTCGACGAGGCCTTCGGCAAGCTCGCGAAGGCGGGGGCGGCGTAGGGGCGCTCAGACGTCGCCGCTGAACGTGTCGCACGAGCCCGGGTTGCCGGACTCGTAGCCGGTCGTGAACCACTGCTGACGCTGCTCGGCGGAGCCGTGGGTCCAGCTCTCCGGGGTGACGCGGCCCTGCATGGCCTCCTGGATGCGATCGTCGCCGACGGCCGCCGCCGCGTCGAGCGCGTCCGCGATGTCGGCCTCCGTCAGCGCCGTGATGAAGCCCGTCTCGACCGCGTTCGCGGCCCACACGCCGGCGAAGCAGTCGGCCTGGAGCTCGACCCGCACCGCCCGGCTCCCGGCGCCCTGGTCCTGCGGCCCGTCGAGGATGCCGAGCAGGTTCTGGATGTGGTGGCCGTACTCGTGCGCCATCACGTAGGCCTGCGCGAACGGCCCGCCCTGCGCGCCGAACTGCGAGCGAAGCTGGTCGAAGAAGCCGAGGTCGATGTAGGCATAGCGGTCCGCGGGGCAGTAGAACGGCCCTGACGCCGAGGTCGCGGTGCCGCAGCCGCTGTCGACGGACTCCTCGAAGAAGCGCGTGCGCGCCGGCTCGTACCGGCGCCCGCCGCCCGAGAACGCGTCCGTCCAGTAGCTCTGGATCGAGTTGACGTAGGCGACGATACGGCAGTCCTCGCGCTGGTCCGCGTCGGCGCCCGTCTGGCACTCCTGGGCGACTTCGCTGTTCGCGGCCGGCGTACCCGCCACCTCGCCCGCGAGGTTGCCGAGCTCCCCGAGCCCGCCGTCCCCGCCGGTGACGTTTCCGCCCAGGAAGATGATCAGGAGCGTGACGACGAGCCCGAGCCCGCCGCCGCCGACCGCCAGCCCGCCCTTGCCGACGCGCCGGCGGCCGCGCAGGTCCTCGACCTGCGACGTGTCGAGCTTGGCTTCGTCCCGGAAGTCGGGCATCGGCGGCCTCAGGGCGCTTCGTCCGGTTCGACCGTGTCGAGCATGACGACGTCGTAGCGCTCCACGGCGGTGACCTCGGTGTCGAGGCCCTCTGCGATCTCGTTCCTGAGCGTCGCTCCGCTGGCCGTGTCGTCGGCGAGCGCCTCCGCCGTCGCCCAGAAGGTGATCCCGATCGAGGTCCCCCGCGGCACGTCCAGCAGCGCCAGCCAGCCGCGGAAGCCGGTCGCGTCGCGGAACCAGTCGGCGAGGTCGTCGCGGAAGGTCCGCAGCCCCTCCTCGATGCTCGCCGGCGGCCCCGAGAAGCACGTGAACCGGGCGGCCGCGGGCGTCTCCTGGTCGGGCGAGTCGGCCCGCCCGGTGGGGAAGTTCTGGCCGAGGAAGAGCTCGTAGCGGTGGACGCTCTCGATCTCGGCTCCGGCGGCCGAGACCATTTTCTCCCGTACCTCGTGCCGACTCTTGTCGCTGCGGTCGAGCGCCTCCAGGCTGTCCCAGAAGCTCACGATGCGCGACCTGCCGCTCTCGGGGTCGCCGAGCATGAGCAGCCCGCGGTAGCCGTCGAACTCCCGCAGCCAGGTCAGCATCGACTCCGCGGCCATGCGGGCGGTGGCGCTCACCTCGGGCCCGGCGCCCCGGACGGTGGTGAGGCTCGCGTGCATCGCCGGGAAGCTTACGGGGCGGTGCGCGTTGCGTCGAGGAGCGCTCGGAGCTCGCCGAGGAGCCCCTGCACGCGGTCGTAGCCGAGCTCCGCCCGGACCTGCCGCTGCGCGGCGCGCCAGGCAGGCCGCGCCGACTCCAGGCGCGCGAGGCCGGCGGCGCTGGGGGCGAGGACGCGGCGGCGGCGGTCCTCGCCGGGCTCCTGCTCCACCAGGCCGGCCTCGATGAGCGGAGCGACCTCGCGGGCGAGCGTCGTGCGGTCCATCGCCAGCCGGGCGGCCAGGTGCCCGACGCTCGCCGGGCCCTCGGCCTCGAGCCGGGCGAGGATGGAGTACTGCGTCGTGCGGAGCCCGTGCGGCTCGAGTGCGCGGTCGTAGACCCGGGCGACGGCGCGGGTCGCCATCCGAAGCGTCGCGCAGACGCAGGGGGACTCGACGGGCTCGACGGCGGTGCTCACAAATAGGAGTATATCCGCCTATCTGGTAGGCTCGCCCCGTGCGGGGACGGCTGCACTACGCGTGGGTCGTGGTCGGGGTCGGCTTCGTCGCCCTCGTCATGTCGGCCGGGTTCCGCTCGACCGCCGGGGTCCTCCTCATCCCGCTCCACGACGAGTTCGGGTGGAGCCACGAGACGATCGGGCTCGCAGTCTCCCTCAACCTCCTCTGCTTCGGCCTGGGCGCGCCGTTCGCGGCAGCGTTCGTCGAGCGCTTCGGGATGCGCCGCGTCATCTCCGTCGCCCTAGCCCTCATCGCCGTCTCGTCGCTCCTCACGCTGGGAATGACGGAGCCGTGGCAGCTCTTCCTCCTCTGGGGAGTCGTCAACGGGACGGCGACCGGCGCCGTCTCCGTCCCCCTCGCGGCGATCATCGCCAACCGCTGGTTCGTCGAGCGGCGCGGGCTCGTCACCGGGGTCCTGACCGCGAGCAACGCGTCGGGCCAGCTCGTCTTCCTGCCGCTCCTCGCCTGGGTGGCCGGCTTCGACTGGCGCTACGCGGCGCTGCTCGTGGCCGTCGCCGCGCTCGGCCTCGTCCTCCCGCTCGTGGCCTTGCTCATGCGCGACCGGCCGCGGGACGTAGGCGAGCGGCCGTACGGCGCCGGCCCGGCCTGGGAGGAGCCGCCGGCGGCCCCGGCCGCGTTCGGCGCCGCGATCGCCGGCCTGCGCACCGGCCTGCGCTCGCGCACGTTCTGGGTGCTCGCCGGGACGTTCTTCGTCTGCGGGGCGACCACGAACGGCCTCGTCTCGACGCATCTGATCCCGGCGGCCCACGATCACGGGATCACCCAGGTCGGCGCCGCCAGCCTGCTCGCGCTGATCGGCGTCTTCGACATCGTCGGCACGGTCGGCTCCGGCTGGCTCACCGACCGCTTCGACCCGCGCAAGCTCCTGCTCGTCTACTACGGGTTCCGCGGCCTCGCGCTGCTGGCGCTGCCGGTGGCGTTCGGGTCGCAGTACGCCGCCCTCGTCGGGTTCGCGATCGTCTACGGCCTCGACTGGGTCGCCACGGTGCCGCCCACCTCGGCGCTCGCCACCTCGACCTTCCCGCGGCAGGCCGGCGTCGTCTTCGCCTGGATCTTCAGCGCCCACCAGTTCGGCGCCGCGACCGCCGCCTGGGCGGCAGGGCTCGTGCGGACATCGACCGGGGAGTACACGGTCGCCTGGACGGCGGCCGGCGGGCTGGCGCTCGTCGCCGCGGTCGCCGTGCTCTTCGTCGCGGCGAAGCCCCGCGGTCCTGTCGAGTCCCCGGCCCCGGCCTAACCAGGAGGGTTTGGCGAAACGCAGCCTGTGCCGCCGGGCCGCGCTGCTCGCCCCGATGCGGCGTCCTCAGTCGCGCCCGTAGCCTCCGGCTACGAACACTCCCTGCGTCCTTGCCTCGGAACGACCATCGCACCCCGTCGACGAGCGGCGTCCCGCCAAACCCTCTTAGCGCTCGCGCAGCGTTCCGCGGATCGCGGCCGCTCCGCCCGCCTTCGCCTGCTCGGCTGCGCGCGCGAGGAAGGCGGCGTCCAGCCGGCTCGACTTGTGCACCACCTCGCCCTTCGCCATCAGTTTCCACGGCGGGCCGTAGCCGGTCCTGGGGGGCGGCGGTGCGCCGAGCCGGAGCTGATCGAGCGTCCAGCCCCGCTTCAGCACGTTCAGGTCGACGGGCTCGCTCCAGCCGGCGATGCGCCCCTTCGACGTGTACTGGTGGATTGCGATGCTGGGCCAGCCGCCCACGGTTCGCACCGGGTGGATCTTCCCGTCGTCCTTGCCGTAGTTGGCGAGCCAGAGCGGGTAGCGGGCGAAGCCCTTCGCGTTGGCGGCCGTCGACGTCCAGTAGCTCGCGTAGGTGTAGAGGATCGGCGGCTCCCCGATGTGCTTCTCCACGCGGCGCAGCCAGGTCTTCGCCCAGCGAGCCAGCTTGGCGGGCGGAAGGCCCCCGACCTCGAGGTCGAGCACAGGGAGGAGCTCCCCCTCCTGCGGCGCGGCCACCTCGAGGAAGTGGTCGGCCTCCGCGACCGGGCCGTCGTCGGCGTCCGGCCTGGCGAAGTGGTACGCGCCCACCGGGATGCCGAGGCGGCGCGCAGCCTTGCGATGCCGGCCGTAGGCCGAGTTGACGTAGCCCGTGCCCTCGGTCGCCTTGATGAAGCCGAACTCGACCTCGGCGGCCTTGATCGCCTTCCAGGAAATCGTCTTCTGCCAGCCGGAGACGTCGATGCCGAGCACGTTGCCGTGAGTCTCTCAGAACCCGGGGCGACTGCAAGCTTCACACCGCGGCCGGCGCGCGTCGACGTTTGCCAGCACCGAGCGCGGGAATATGCCACCCGTGGGTGGCGGCCAGGCCGGTTGGAGGGAGCTTCCGCACCGCGTCCCTCGTTCGAGTGAACGAGGCGGCCGGCCCGGGACCCGATGTGCCTAGCGATGGGGCGCTTCTACCTGCCGCCGCACGTCGTGGTCGCCGTCGCCGTGCTCGCGGCCGTCGGCGCCTTTCTCCTGGTCCTCGCTCGCCCTGCCGCCGGCGGTGAACAGCCGGAGCCCCGGCCGGTCGAGCCGGCGCCCGCCCCGGTCGCCTCGCCGGCCGTGAGCGCGGCGCTCGTCTCCGCGGTCGAGCCGGTCGCCGAGCCCGAGCCCGCCGCGGCGCCCGCGCCTCCCCGCCCCGAGCCACGCTTCGTCGTGCTCAGGCCTGCTCCCGGGAGCCGGATCGTCGTCCGTTCACGCCCCGGCGGCCGCGTCGTCGCCCGCCTCGGGGCGCGCACGGAGTTCGGCTCCCCGACGACGCTCGCCGTCGCCGCGAAGCGCGGACGCTGGCTCGGCGTCGTCACGACCCTGCTTCCCAACGGCCGCCTCGGCTGGGTCGATCCCGCCGAGAGCGCCGTCCTCCCCGGCCGGACGCGGGTCCGCGTCACCATCGACCTCTCGGCGCGGAGCCTCGTCGTCAGTCGCGGCGACCGCGTCCTCCGCCGGGTCACTGTGGCGGTCGGGGCGCCCGGCTCGCCCACGCCGACGGGCCGCTTCGCCGTGACCGACAAGCTGGCCGGCTCCGCGTTCAGCTCCGCGTACGGCTGCTGCATCCTCGCCCTCTCGGCGCACCAGCCCAGCCTCCCGTCCGGCTGGCAGGGCGGCGATCGCATCGCCGTCCACGGGACGAACGACCCGGGCTCGATCGGCGCCGCCGCGTCGGCCGGGTGCCCGCGCGCGAGCGACGCGGACATGCGCTACCTCCTGCGCGCCGTCCCCCTTGGCGCTCCGGTCTTCGTCCGCGCCTAGACGAGCGCTCGCAGCTCGGCGGCCGTCGTGACCGGCCGCTGACAGGAGAAGCGCTCACAGACGTACGCCGCCGGGCTCGAGTCGACCAGCCCTTTCCCCGCCAGGAGGGGCACCGCCTCGGTCGGCTCTGGCGCGAAGGCGAAGACCGCGTTCGGCCGGTAGCCCTCGAGCGCGGCTCGACGCAGCTCCGCCGAGTCGCCCACGACCGCGATCTCCTGCGGCGGCGAGAAGTGGAGGTCGAGGGCGCAGAGGAGGTGCGACACCGCGGCCGGCGCGCGCTCCATCAGAGACTGGGTGAGCCGGAACACGCCGACCGCTTGCCTCTCCAGGTCGTCGTCGCCGTAGATCCGCGCAAGCCGGAGGAGGACGAAGGCGGCCATCGAGTTCCCGGCGGGAGTGGGGTGGTCGTCGAACTCCTTGCGACGCGCGACGAGGCCGTCGCCCTCCGGTGCGTCCACGTAAAAGCCTCCGCGCACCGGATCGGCGAAGAGCTCCACGAGCTGGCCGGCGAGGCGGTGGGACTCCTCGAGCCAGCGTGGGTCTCCGGTCGCCCAGGAGAGCTCCAGCAGGCCGTTGGCGACGTTGGCGCAGTCCTCGAGGTAGCCGGGTATGCGCGCCTCGCCGGCCCGGTAGGAGCGCAGGAGCCGACCGCGTTCGTCCGAGAGCGGGCCGAGGAGAAACTCCGCGACGCCGACCGCCGCGGCCAGGTAGTCGGCCCGGTCGAGCCTCGACCCCGCCTGCGCGAGGGCCGTGAGCGCGAGCCCGTTCCAGGAGGCCAGAGCCTTGTCGTCGCGGAGCGGCTGCGGCCGGCGCTCGCGCTCGGCGAGCAGCGCGGCCCGCGCGTCCTCGGGCAGCTCGGCGCGGAGGATGGAGCGCCCGTGCTCGAACGGGAGGAGCCACTCGTCGTGCGGCTCGCCCAGCACGGCTTCGAGCTCTTCCGCCGTCCAGGTGAAGGTGAGGCCCTCGACGCCGTCCGTGTCCGCATCCTGGGCCGAGGCGAGCCCGCCCTCGGGGAGCCGGAGCTCCCGAAGGACGTAGTCCAGCGTCTCCTCCGTGACGCGCCGGTAGCGCTCCTCTCCCGTGACCGCCCACGCCTGCAGGTAGGCCGAGGCGAGGAGTGCGTTGTCGTAGAGCATCTTCTCGAAGTGCGGGACGAGCCAGCGCGGGTCCACGGAGTAGCGGTGAAACCCGCCGCCGAGCAGGTCGTACATGCCCCCGGCGGCCATGCGGTCGAGCGTGAGCCGCGCCATGCCGAGGGCGTCCTCGTCCCCGTCGGCTGCGTGCCGCCTGAGGAGGAGCTCGATGGTCGAGGCGGCCGGGAACTTCGGAGCCGGGCCCCAGCCGCCCTCGGCCGGGTCGAAGCTGCGCAGGAGCGCCGGGACGACGCCGCTCAGCAGCCCGGTGGTCAGCGGCTCGGTCGAGGGTGGCCGCTCGCTCGCCTGGCGGATTGCGTCGACGAGGACGTCCGCCTGCTGCTCGAGGTCGTGGCGCCGGGTGCGGTAGGCCTCGGCCACGGCCTGCAGGACCTGCCTGAAGCTCGGGAGCCCGTGCCGGGGCTCGGGCGGGAAGTACGTGCCGCCGTAGAATGGGCGGCCGTCAGGCGTCAGGAACATCGTCATCGGCCAGCCGCCGTGTCCGGTCATGGCGACGACCGCGTCCATGTAGAGCCCGTCCACGTCGGGCCGCTCCTCGCGGTCGACCTTGACGCTGACGAAGAGCTCGTTCATGAGGCGCGCCGTCTCCTCGTCTTCGAAGGACTCGTGCTCCATGACGTGACACCAGTGGCAGGCCGCGTAGCCGACCGAGAGGAGCACGGGCCGGTCGTCGGCGCGAGCGAGCGCGAAGGCCTCGTCGCCCCAGGGGTGCCAGTCGACCGGGTTGTCGGCGTGCTGGAGGAGGTACGGGCTGGTCTCGGCCCCCAGGCGGTTCATGCCGCCAGCCTAGCCAGGGGCGAGATTGTGGCGGCGCCGGACCGCAGACCGGCGCCGCCGTGCCGCGGAGGGGCTACGCCGAAACGGTCTCGCGTGCGCCGACGAGCTCGTCGACCGTCGTCACGTTCGCGCCGTAGGTCGCCGTGAGGTAGTCGAGCGCGTCGGTTTCGCTCACTCCCTCGAACGCGCAGACGGCGTCGCGCGGGACAGTGATCTGGTAGCCCCGGATGAGCGCCCCGTAGGAGGAGTGGCGGACGCAGATGTGCGTGTGCTGCCCGGTGACCACGACCTCGTCGACACCGCGCTCGCGGAGCTGCTCGTCGAGGCCGGTGCCGTCGAAGGCGCCGTAGTGGCGCTTCTCGGAGATGATCTCGCCCTCGCGCGGCTCGAGCTCCTCGATCACCTCGGCGCCGGGGTCGCCGGCCATCGCGTGCTCGCCCCAGATCGCCATCTCGGGGTCGCTCGGATCATGGGCGTCGTTCGAGAAGACGACGACCCAGCCGTCTTCGCGGGCATGGGCGAGAAGCCGCTGCAGCGGGCCGGTGATCTCCTTCGCGCGCGGGTTGGCAAGCTTGCCGTCGACGAAGTCCTTCAGCATGTCGACGATGACGAGAGCCTTCATTCTGTATCCTCCTACCAAGTTTTTGACTATCAGTCGATAACCTGATGGCGAAGTCTACCAGAGAGCCGGCCCCGATCCCGGCCCACGAGTCGCTCGCGGCCGTCCTCCAGGTCCGCGACGGCGTCTTGCAGGTCCTCCTGTGGGAGCGCGCGAAGGAGCCGTTCCTGGGAGCGTGGTCGCTCCCGGGCGGGCGGCTCGAGGCGGGGGAGACGCTCGAGGCCTCCATCCGGCGCCATCTGGCCGCCAAGGTCGACGTGCGCGACCTCGCCCACCTCGAGCAGCTCGAGACGCGGAGCGAGCCGGATCGCCATCCCGGCGAGCGGCTCGTGGCGACGGCGTACCTCGGGCTCGTCCCCACCGACGTCGACCCGCGCGTTCCCGCGGACACCGCCTGGCATCCGGTGGACGACCTGCCGCCGCTCGCCTTCGACCACGGCGCCATCGCGCTCGCGGGCCGCGAGCGCCTGCGCGCGAAGCTCTCCTACACCAACATCGGCTTCGCGCTCGCCCCGGCCGCGTTCACCGTCTCCGAGCTGCGCGGCCTCTACCGGGCCGCGCTCGGCCACGACGTCTCCGCGACGAACCTCCAGCGGGTGCTCCTGCGCCGCCGCGTCCTCGAGCCCACCGGCGAGACGCGCCCCTCGGGCCGAGCCGGCGGCCGCCCGGCCGCCGTCTACCGCTTCGCCGGCGCCGGCCTCGAAGTCACGGACCCGTTCGCCGTCCTCCGCCCGCCGGACGCCCGCTGACGTGGGGACATGACTCTGTCCCTCGCAGCCACGTCCGGGGCCTGACCCCGGACGCGGCCGCCGGGGACGGTCGCGGCCGCGTTCTCCCTGCGAGCCGGATGAATCCGGTTTCCACAGATGCCTGTGTGCTCGGGCCCGAAAGGGCCATGCCCAGGGGTCAGGCCCTGGGCATGGCCGGCGGGGACGCGTTCGTTCAGAGCAGGCCGCAGCGACGTGCCGTGTTCGGCCACGGGCGGAACCCGGAACCGGCGCGCAGTGCTGCCTCCCCCACCCACATCTGCTCCTCGGGCGTCCACCGGTCGGCGGTGCCCTTCTTGCGGAGGAGGTAGCGCCCGAAGGCCCGCTGGAACTCCATGCTCATCTGCAGGCCGCCGTAGTAGGGCGCGTCCGGGTCGGTCCAGGCACCCTCGTGGCGGTGGATGCAGAGCCAGGCCGCGCGGTGCGGCGGCCGCTTGGCCCGGCTACGGGCCCGGGCCGCCCGCTCCTGCCACAGGTCGCGGAGCGAGGTGAGCCGGCCGAGGCTCGTCGCCACGTGCTCGGCGTCGTCCGCGGGCTGAGGCCGCTTGCCCATCACCCGCTGCCAGTGCCCGGCGGCCGAGCGGTAGCGACCGATCGTCTGTTGCAGCGCCCGGGCCTCGGCCGCGATCGCGGCTGCAGCCCCGCCACCGGTCTCTTCGGGAGTCGCCCCCACGGCCCCGGCCGGCGCTGCGAGTGCGAACGAGCTCATGAGCGCGAGCAGAAGCCCGCGCAGGCGGTGTCGATTCACGATCGTTCCCCCTTCTCCGGGCCTCGTTCCCGGCCCGCCGCTGGACGCTGGACGGGCTCCGGGTGAGCGCCTCCGCTGTTGCCGCAGAGAGGCGCCGGCCCAGGGGTCGGTTTTCCTGAAGCGGGCTAGGTTACACTCAACGGCTCATGGTGTGGCTCACCATCTGGTTCACGGTGATCCTCAAGATCCCGGCCGTCTACCTCGCCTACGTGATCTGGTGGTCGGTCAAGGACCCGCCCGCCGCAGCGGCCGGAAGCGCCGGCGAGGGCCTCGGGGGAGGCGGGATCGAGCCGCCGCGCCGCCGCGGGCCGCGCACCCCGGTGCCGGGCCGCAGCCCTGGCCCGCACGGGACGCACGATCGCGGCCGCCGCCGTGAGCCCGTCCTCGTCGCGAGCGCGAGGAGGGCGCGGTGAGCACGTACGAGCCCGAGTCGAGCCGGGTCACCGCGACGCAGCTCGTCGCGGACTTCCTGGCGACGTTCGCCCTCTTCGCCGGGCTCTTGTCCCTCGTGTACTACCCGGGCAGGCTGGGCACCGCGGCGGTCTTCATCGCCCTCTTCGCGGCCGCGCTCGGCGGGCGCGACCGCCATCTCGTGCCGGTTGCCGTCGGCGTGACGACGGCTTGCTGGTTCGTCGGGATGGGGATCGCGATCGCCCTCGACCGGCCGATCTTCTAGGCGCTCCACCGGCCGATCACCCTAAAGAGGGATTGCCGCTGGGCCGATGGACCTATCGGCTTACGGTTCGGCCAATCGCGGCTCGCTCGTATCACCATGGGAAGCTTCAAGCTCCGACTCGTCATCTATTTCATGCTGCTCGCGCTGCTGCCCCTGGTGGCCGCGACGGTGGCCTTCAGCGAGGTCGCGGAGCGGGGTGAGACCGGCGCCGCCGACTCGCGTCTCTCGACCGCGATCCGCGTCGCGCAGGCGGACTACGAGGAACAGCTCGAGGACGACGCGACCGAGACGGCCCGCGCGCTGGCGCGCGCGACGCAGGTCCAGCAGGCGCTCGCCAGTTCCAACCGGTCGGCGCTCGTCCGCACGGCCAAGGAGGTCCCCAACAGCGCGTTCTACTCGCCGCGGAACGAGTATCTCGCCGGCAAGCGGCCCGGGCCGTTCGACGCCTTCCGCTCCGTGAGGGTCAACGACGGCAACGGGCGTCTGCTCGGCCGGGTCGTCGTCCATCTCTCCTTCGACGACCGGCTGGCGCAGCAGCTCGGAGCGCGCGCGGCCCTCGACGAGGGCGACCACTTCGCCTTCGTCGCCAGCGGCCAGGTGATCGCACCGAAGCAGATTCGCGGCGACCTCGCAGTTCCTCACCAGCAGCCCCGCTACGTGACGGTCAGCGGGACGAGTTACCGCGCGCTCGGCACCGAGCTGCTCGCCGGTGAGAAGCCAAGACGCCCGGCGGTCGCGCTCGTCGCGCTCAGCCCGAAGGCGACCATCGACCAGGCCGTCGACGACCTGCGGAGCCGCTTCCTGCTCTTCTCGGCCATCGCCATGATCGCCGTCGGCATCCTGGCGTACACCTTCGGGCGCACGATCGTCCGCTCACTGGGCGAGCTCGCCGCCGCCGCCGGCGCGATCGCCAAGGGCAAGCTGGAGCAGCGCGTCCCGGTGCGGGGCCGCGACGAGTTCGCCGCTCTCGGCGACGCCTTCAACGACATGGCCGCGCAGCTCGAGCAGCGGCTGCGCGAGCTCGACGCCGAGCGCGGCCGCGTCCGCGACGCAATCGCCCGCTTCGGCGACGCCCTCGCCGCGACGCACGAGCCGTACGCGCTCCTGCCGGTCATCGTCGAGAACGCGGTGGAGGCGACCGGCGCCGCCGGCGCCCGCCTCGTCGTCGACGGCAAGGAGATCGCCCGCGAGGGGGACGTCGACGGAGGAGGCCGGCCGCTCGCCATCCCGCTCGGCCTCGACGGCCGGGAGAACGGGGTGCTCTACCTGACGCCACGCGAGGCGGACTTCAACGACGAGGCCCGTGAGCTCGCCCACTGGCTCGGGTCGCAGGCGGCGATCGCCCTCGAGAACGCCCGTCTCCACCGCCTCGTCGAGCGCCAGGCGAACACCGACGGCCTCACCGAGCTACCGAACCGGCGGCATTTCGAGGAGGCCCTCGAGAGCGAGATCTCCCGGGCCGAGCGCTTCGGCGGGAGTCTCGCGCTGATCCTCGCCGACCTCGACGACTTCAAGCAGGTGAACGACCACTACGGCCACCAGGCCGGGGACGATGTCCTGCAGACGTTCGCCGACATCCTGCGAACGACCGTCAGGGAGATCGACCTTCCCGCGCGCTACGGGGGCGAGGAGTTCGCCGTCCTTCTCCCGCAGACCGATCTCGAGGGCGCCCACGAGCTGGCGGAGCGCCTCCGGCGCGCGCTGGCCGCCCGTCCGATGGCCACCCACCCGGGCGGTCTCGTGGCGGTCACGGCGAGCTTCGGCGTCGCCGCGTTCCCGGACGCCCCGACGCCCGCCTCGCTCTTCGCCTCGGCGGACGAAGCGCTGTACCGTGCCAAGCACGCCGGCAAGAACTGCGTCGTGTCGGCTGACGCGGGTACCATCGTCCGCGCGCACGAGTAGGTTCTCACTCGTCGCCGAGTCGTCTACAATCCCCCGCTGCCCCTGTCCCCGACCCAGGAGGTGTAAATGAGCGAGCAGAACGACACGATCTTCTCCCGCGTCATCGAGGAGCACCTCGAGCTGAAGCGGCGAAATTCCCAACTCGACGGCAACATGCCCATCGACCGGTACTCCGTCGAGGATCCGTTCGAGAATCACCCACTGTTCAAGACCGAGGAGCAGGCCCGCCTCGAAGACACGCTGAGCGGCCAGGAGCCCGAGCTCGAGCCGAGCAAGGTGCTCGCGTGGCCCGCCGGCGAGGACACCGAAGCGCCCGTCGATCCCGAGGACACGCTGTGGGGCCGCTCGCGGGACTTCGACTGGGGCGACTGAGCTTCTAGCCAGGCGGCGTTGCGCTCCCGGCTCGACCCCGGGGTCGCCCGAGGTCGTCCCACCTTCCCAGCGGCCGTACACTGGCCCAGGTGGGAGCCGCGCGCGCTTTCATCGGTCGGACGATCCGCGCCGTCAAGATCGTGACTCGCGACGGTCGCGTCCCAAGGCCGCTTCGCTGGGGCGGAGCCGTCGCGGTTCTGCCTCTGCCGGGACCGTTCGACGAGGCGGTCCTGCTCCTGGTAGCCGGGATTCTCTGGCTGTTCTACCGCGACCGACTCACCGAGGCCTGGCGACAGGCCGCCGGGCCCCGTATCGCCACGCCCGCCTAGCCCAGGTCTCGGCCTCTCCGGCGCCGGTCGGCCCTCCGACGCCCGATCCGGCTACAGTAAACGGTTTGGGGCGTTAGCTCAGCTGGGAGAGCGCCGGCTTTGCAAGCCGGAGGTCACCGGTTCGATCCCGGTACGCTCCACTCGGGCGGGTTCGCTCGATTCTGGGAGAGCGCCGAACGCCGTCGAGTTCCACGAGCCCGCGCGAATCGGCGGCTGATCGGACGACCAGCAGGGTCTGGCCCAGGGCTTCTGGTCCGTTCGAATCACGACCGCAGGCCGGCCGCCAGGCTGGACCGATCAGCACCTGTCGGGTGTGGCTCGTCGTGCCAGATCCACCATCCGTACGGCGGGGTCTGGGGGTACCCCTCCGGTGAGTCCTCCCATTCCTCTTGGCGTCCGAGTGCAGTCATGTCGAGGTAGCTCCATGTGCTTCCCAGCGCCTCGTCGCCGCGGGCAGTGATGAAGTACGTGCGGAACACACGGTCGCCGTCGCGGATGAACGCGTTCGTGCCGTGCCACTCGTCGACGCCGAAGTCGGCGTCGAAGTCGTCCGTGATCGTGTACCACGGCATCTCCCAGCCCATCCGCTCCTTCACTCGCTCGATCTCCTTCTGCGGCGCGCGCGAGACGAACGCGAGAGTGGTGTCGCGGGCGTTCAGATGCGCGACGTGAGCCACCTGGTCCGCCACCATGGAGCAGCCGATGCAGGCGTGCTCCGGCCATCCGCGCACCCCGGGCTCGAAGAACGCGCGGTAGACGATCAGCTGACGGCGACCGTCGAAGAGGTCGAGCAGGGTTGCTTTGCCCTCCGGCCCCTCGAACTCGTACTCCTTGCCTACCGCTAACCACGGCATGCGCCTGCGCCTGGCCGCGAGCGCGTCGCGGGCCCGGGTCAACTCCTTCTCCTCCACGAGCAGTTGCCGGCGCGCAGCCTCCCACTCCTCCGGCGAGACGATTGGAGGCGTGTTCATCGCGATCTCCTTCCTCCGCTTCCGGCTTGGCATGCCCGAAGCCGAACGACGGAAAACGCCCGGAACATGGCGCCTCTCATGACGCTTCGCGGAATCCGACAGCCGAGTGTGGCGCGTAGGGACTCTTCGATGCTCGACCCCGCCACCGAGGCCGTGCGCATCGCATTGGGGCACCGCTAGCGTCAGCCGGGAGTGGGCCAAGAACAGTCGCTTCGTCTGCCCGGACGACGGCCCGGACCTTGCCAAGCGGGCGTCAGGCCGCGAGAATGGCCCGGCGCAGGCACGGCACGATGAAAACGCTCTTCATCATTCTCGGGGTCATCTTCGTCGCGGCGGCGATCGGTGGAGGCCTCATCATCCACAACCTGCTGTGGTTTCTGCTGATCCTGGCCCTGATTGTCTTCGCGATCGGGGTCTACAGCGGCCGAATCACCGAATAGGGCTCGCGAGCGCCGCAGGAGCCGGCGGCGCGCCTAGGGAAACCTGCAAGAGAGCGCTACTCCGACTCCTCGGGGTGCGGCTCGCCGACGCTGCTCTGGCGCGTGTTCGAGAAGGCGGTGAGCTGCTCGGTATCGACGGCGTCGCAGGTCAGGCGGCGGAAGCGCGTGAAGGCCTCGACCGGGGGCGCGTCGGGCGCGTCGGTCGGCGCGATCACCAGGGCGAGCTGGTAGGGCCCCCAGTCGCGCAGCGCCTGCCGGTCGGCCGCGGGGAGGTCCGGCCGGTACCTGACGACGAGGGCGTTGTCGTTGACGAGCAGGTGCTCGAGGTCCTCGTCGCTCGGAAGGTTCGGGTCGTCGGGCGTGTAGAAGTAGAGCGCCGGATGGACATAGGCTGGGCGGGTTCGTCGCCTCGTAGGCGCCTTCCTCACACGCGATGGCGACCGTCTCGGTCGCGCCGCTCGACGTCCCGGCTGCCGGTCCGTCGTCCCCGCCGCAGCCGGCGAAGGCGAGACCGAGACCGGCGGCGACCAACGCCGTGTGAGCCCGTCGGGTCATGCCGAGAAGGATGGACCCGGCGGCGAGCGTCTCGCCGCCGGGTCCGTGGTTCGGGCTACTCCAGCCCCTGGGCCCAGTCGATGAGCTCGTTCCCCTTGAAGGTGAGCTCGTCGAGGCCGAGGAACTCGGTCTCGGCGACGAACCGCTTGCCGATGCGCGCGGCGGCCTGGTAGTCGCCCGCGTCGTGTGCGGCCTTGCCGTCGGCGAGCTGCTTGGCGAGGTACTCGTAGTCGGCTGCGCCGACCTCTCCGTCCGCGGCGGCCTGGTCGAGGATCGCCATGACCTCCTTGTACGTGACGCAGTTCGCGTACTCGACGCCCGCCGTCGACTGGATCGCCTTGAGGATCATCTGGCGGTACCAGTCGTCCATCGTGAACGCCCAGCTGTGGCCGATCACGGTGGTGAACGAGCGGCCGCCGTCGAAGTTGCGGCACCACGTCATCGCGTGGTTGTCGGTGTTCATGAGGGAGCCGGTGCCGTAGCCGATCTGGCCGACGAGGGTGTCCTCGTTCTCGCCCATGAGCGGGTGCACGATCCCGTACTCCATCGGGTTCCGGTTCGTGTTGTAGACCTCTTCGTGGGTGATGAACCGCTCCGGCACGTGGTTGGTGGTGAAGTTGCCCTGGTCGAAGTTGATGAACTCGACCTCACCGCACGAGCCGCAGTCGGGCATGATCCCGCCCGCGTTCGAGCCGTGGTTCGTGAACCCGGCGCCGACGAGATCCATGTACCACGGGATGTTCTGCATCGAGTCCGTGGCGCCGTGGATGGCGACGATGCCGCCGCCGGCGCGGATGTAGGCCTGCAGGTTGGCGAGCTCGGTCGCGTTCAGGCCGGCGGCGTTGATGCCGACGGTCGAGGCGAAGACGAGCGTCTTGTACTCCATCAGCTTGTTCAGGTCGAGGAGCGGGCTCTCGGTCAGCGAGGTCCCGGGAGGCGCCTGCTGCCCCGGCCCCTGGCCGAGGTTCGGGTCCCAGATCTCGACGTTGAACCCGTGCTGCTGGCCGAGCTGCTGCACCATCCACTCGGTCTGCGGGATGTGCTCGTGCCTGAAGCCGCGGGTCTGGCCGTTCACGAGCACCTTGTAGGTGGCGCCCGGAACGTCGACGTACGGCGTCGCGTAGACGAACTGCCGGATGATCGGCGTCCACGGCGACGTCGTCACGCCCAGGCCGGCGGTGTCGAGCGCCTTGCCCTTCACCTGCGTCGACGAGTGCGTCGGCCGCGCTCGATGAGGGCGGCCCTGCGCCTTCGGCTTGTCCGCGGGCTCGTCGCGCTTGCCGGCGCCGGGGTCGTTGCCGGACTGCGGCCTTGAACTGCCGCAGCGCCGCGATCGCGGCGGCGGTGTTCCCGGCTCCGGCGGCGTCCTCCGCCTGCTGGAGCAGGGCGCGGAGCGTCGTCGCCGTCGAGGAGGCGATCAACGGCCGCGGGTTCGCGACCACGACGCCGGTGGCGTGCGGCAGCGAGAGCGGCGCGCTGAGCACGACGTTGACGAGCGTCGTCGCCGTGCCGGCCGCGTGACTGTTGGCCAGCGGCTCCTCGAGGATGATGTTCGGCGCCAGCGGGTCGGCGGGCGCCGGGGTGATGACCTGCTTCGGGACCAGGAGCTCCTGGTTCGCCCCGGTGCCGAGAACGAACGGCGTCCCGGCGATCGTCGCCTGGTTGATGTTCCCCACGCGGAGGCCGGTCGCCCCGGCCGCGGCCGGCTGCGTCAGCGTCGTGTTCAGCGTCGGGGGCGGGCTCGGAGCGACCTCGATCGTTGCCGTCTCCTGGCTGGCGCCGGAGTCGATCACGATCGTCTGGCCGGCCCGGAACCCGAACGGGACCTGGAGCCGGACGCCGGTCGCGCCGGTCGCGGTCGCGCCGTTGAGCGTCGTGCGGAGCGCGTTCGTCTCGAGCTGGCCGATGACCGTCTCGAGGTCGTCGAACGAGGTCGTGACCAGGAACGTGTTCGTGTACTTGAGCGCGTTGCCGGCCGAGTCCTGCAGGGCGATGGCCTGCGTGTGCTTGCCGACCGTCAGCCGGTTCAGGACGAGGGGCTGTGGGATCACGTGGGCTCCGTCGACCTCCATGCGCCGGATGGCGGAGCCGCCGGAGCCGTTGGCGACGTCCGTCGGGTCGCGGCGACGCGGGTCGGTCCGGGTCGGCGTGATCGTCTGCGACTGCAGGATCATGTTGTCCACGATCTGCGGCCAGCTCCCGATCGGGGCGAAGGTGTCGATGAGGACGGCGATCGTCTGGTAGAGCGCCGTCGTGGAGACCGCCGTCCCGGCCGCGTAGGCGTTCGCGAGCGGCGCCGACAGGTTCACGTTGGGCGCGGGCGAGGGCGGGTTCGGCGTGACGATGCTCGCGATCGTGAAGGTCTCCGTGCCGATCACGAGGATGTCGCCTGCGGAGCGCCCGGTCGTGCTCGAGAGCCGGATCGCCGTCGCGCCTGCCGCGGCGGCCTGGTTCAGGGTCGTGTTCGTCGTCGCGCCGCGGGAGCTGTTCCCGGACGTGTCGACCGCGCGGTAGCGGAGGGTCGTGTTCCCCTCCTGCGAGATGACGACCGAGGCGGACACCGACGGGCCCGGCGTGACCGGGACGTCGATGTAGGTGAGCCCGCCGTCGAGCGAGTACTGGAACTTCGCGACGGCGATGTCGTCGGTCGCCGACAGGTTGAGCGTCGCCGGTTGGCGGCGCCAGTTGGCGTTGCCGTCCGGCGCCGGCGTGAGCGTCGCGGCAGCGGCCACCGGCGGGACCTCGTCGGCCGCCTGGGCCGCCGAGACCACCATGAGCACGCCGAGCGATGCGAGGGCGACGGCCAGCCACGCGGCTGCCCGCCTACCGAGAGCGGTGGTTCCCATCCCCTGAATCCTCCCCTTGTCGAAACCGGGACGGCAAGGCGCGTTGAAGCCCGGCTGCCCCGGAGGTCTACCCTCGGGCGATCATCTGTCGTCAACCTGCAGAAGTCAAGTGCGTCATGCGGGTGTTAGGCCTGCGACGGACAAAAGTCGCGATTCCTTGAAGCAGACTCGGCTCAGGCGTATAGTCGCCCGCACGTGACATGCGGCACGGGTCGGACGAGTAGGGGCTCCGACCCGGTTCCTCAACCTGGGAGCGGTGAGATGAAAAGCATTCGAGCGTGGTCCTTCCGCGGCAGGCGGCGTACGCACGGCGTCCTGCTCCTCGCGGTGTCCATCTGCATGATCCTGGCCCTTGGGCCGGCGGCCGCCCAGGGCAGCGGCGGCGGGGGGCAGTTCCGCCCCGGCGCGCCCGGGGCAGGCGATCCGTACTTCCCGCTGGACGGAAACGGCGGCTACGACGTCCGCCATTACCTCCTCGACGTCAAGTACGACCCGGACACCGACGTGCTCCGCGGGAAGGCCACGATCCGCGCGAAGGCGACGCAGGGCCTCTCGCAGTTCAACCTCGACCTGGTCGGGCTGACCGTGCACTCCGTCAAGGTGAACGGCCACCGCGCGGCGTGGAGCCGCGACGGCCAGGAGCTCACGATCACGCCGAAGAACGGCATCCGCAAGAACCGGAAGTTCACGGTCGTCGTCCGCTACAGCGGCATCCCCGAGCCCATCGAGGGCGCAGGCTTCATCCACACGGACGACGGTGCACTCGTCATCGGCGAGCCGCACGTGGCCGCAACGTGGTACCCGGTCAACGACCACCCGAGCGACAAGGCGTCCTACTCCTTCAAGGTCACGGTGCCGGAGGGGCTCGAGGCGGTCGCCAACGGCGTGCTCGACGGCACCAGGACGAGGCACGGCTGGACCACCTGGAGCTGGGAGGCGAAGGAGCCGATGGCCTCGTACCTGACGACGGCTTCCATGGGCGAGTTCGAGCTCAACGCCTACTCCGCGAACGGCATCCGCTTCTGGGACGCCGTCGACCCCGACCTCTACGTGCCCGTGCAGCCGCGCACCGGCAGCCAGTACGCGATCTCGCAGAAGAGCGAGCCGTCCTACAAGCGCCTCCAGCGGACGATCGCAGTGCCCGCGGGCGGCGCGACGCTCACGTTCTGGGTCAACCGCAACACGGAGGGCAACTGGGACTTCGCGTTCGTCGAGGCCCACACGGCCGGCCATGGACAACTGGACGACCCTTCCCGACGCGAACGGCCATACGTCGCAGGACACCGGGTTCGTCTGCCCGTTCTCGCTCGAGCTGCACCCGTTCCTGGCCCACTACCAGTCGGCGAACGACGAGGGCGGCTGCGATCCTACGGGCACGACAGGCGCCTGGCACGCCGCCAGCGGTTCGAGCGGCGACTGGGAGCAGTGGAGCATCGACCTCTCCGCGTTCGCCGGCTCCACCGCCGAAGTGTCGATCTCGTACGCGAGCGACGATCTCTTCCAGCTCCCGGGCGTCTTCGTCGACGACGTCGTCGTCTCGACGGGCGAGGGCACGACCTCGTTCGAGGACGACGGCGACACGATGGACGGCTGGACCGTTCCCGGCGCGCCTGCCGGAAGCGCTCCGAACCCCAACGACTGGATCGTCGGCACGCCGGCCGACGCCCCGCCCCCGATCGGCGCGCAGATCGACGAGGCGTTCGCGCTGCAGCCCGACATCATCGAGTTCGAGGAGGGCTACTTCGGCGGCTACCCGTTCTCGGCGGGCGGCGGGATCGTCGACGATCTGGCCGGCCTCGGGTTCGCGCTCGAGAACCAGACCCGCCCGATCTATGCGATGGACTTCTTCGTCGACCCGGTGTCCGCTGAGGACGTCGTCGTCCACGAGCTGGCGCACCAGTGGTACGGCGACAGCCTGACCGTCGCGCAGTGGCAGCACATCTGGCTGAACGAGGGCTTCGCGACCTATGCGGAGTGGCTCTGGAGCGAAGGGATGCGCGGCGTTCCGGCGCAGGAGACCTTCGACTTCTACTACTCCGTCATCCCCGAGGACGACCCGTTCTGGCAGGTCGTGATCGGTGACCCCGGGCCCGACCTGCTCTTCGACATCGCGATCTACTACCGCGGGGCGATGACCCTGCACCAGCTGCGGCTGGCCGTCGGCGACGACGACTTCTTCAAGATCCTCGAGCGCTGGGCGCAGAAGCGCGAGGGCGACAACGTCACGACGGACGAGTTCATCGCGCACGCCGAGAAGATCTCGGGCGAGGAGCTGGACGAGCTGTTCGAGACCTGGCTCTTCACGCCCGGCAAGCCCGCGCTGCCCGCCACTGCGGCGGCGCGGACGGCCGACGCGGTCTCCCTGCTCCAGGCCGGCGCGGTCGCCGGTCGCGACCTGCGGCTCAAGGAGCTGCGCCACTAGGGCCCCGTACCCGATTCACGAGACGATCGACCGAAGGGGGCGGGCAACCGCCCCCTTCGCGTTAGCATTGCCCGATGGCGCCGCCCACCCGCCTCTGGCATCCGTTCGCAGCGATGGGCCAGGTGGACGGGCACGAGCTCGTCCTCGTCCGCGGCGAAGGCGCGCGGGTCTGGGACGAGGACGGCACGGAGTACCTCGACGCGACCGCCGGGCTCTGGTTCGCGAACGTCGGCCACGGCCGGGCGGAGATCGCCGACGCGGTCGCCGGCCAGCTGCGCCTGCTCGCCGCGCACCACGTCTTCGGCGACCACGCGAACCGGCCCGCGCTCGAGCTCGCCGAGCGCGTCGCGGCGCTCGCGCCGGTCCCCGACCCGGCCGTCTTCTTCGGCACGGGCGGTGCCGAGGCGATCGAAGCCGCCGCGAAGATCGTCCGCCGCTATTGGGCGCTGACGGGGCAGCCGGAGAGGACGGTGATCGTCTCTCGGCGGCACGGCTACCACGGCACCGCCGCGTACGGCACCTCGCTCTCCGGCATCCCCGGCGTCCGCGACGGCTTCGGCCTGCTCGTTGCCGACGTCGCCGAGGTGGCCCACGACGACCCCGACGACCTTGCGCGGACGCTCGACGAGCTCGGCGGGCGCGCCGCGGCCTTCATCGGCGAGCCGATGATCGGCGCCGGCGGCGCGATCCCGCCGCCCGAGGGCTACTGGCCGGCGGTGGAGCGCATCTGCCGTGAGCGCGGCGTTCTGCTCGTCGCCGACGAGGTCATTTCCGGCTTCGGCCGGCTCGGACGCTGGTTCGGCTGCGAGCGCTACGGCTTCACGCCCGACCTGATGACCTGCGCGAAGGGCATCACGTCGGGGTACGTCCCGCTCAGCGCCGTCGTCGTCTCCGGGACCGTGCGCGCGCCGTTCTGGGCCGAGGGCGCGGCGCCGTTCCTCCAGGGCGGCACGTACTCGGGCCACCCGGGCGCGTGCGTCGCAGCCCTCGCGAACCTCGACATCCTCGAGCGCGAGGCGCTCGTCGAGCGCGTGGCGGAGCTCGAGCCCGTGCTGCGCGAGCTGCTCGAGCCGCTCCGCGGCCTCGACGGCGTCGCCGACGTCCGCAGCGCCGGCCTGGCGGGGGCGGTCGAGCTCGATCCGGCCCTGCTCGCCGCGAGCCCGGGCGCGCCCGCGGCCGCCGTGCTCGAGGCCCGCCGCCACGGCGTGCTCACCCGCGCGCTGCGCGGCGTCGCGCTCCAGCTCTCGCCGCCCTTCGTGGTCACGCCTGCCGAGCTCGAGGAGATCGTCGCGGGCGTCGCCGCCGGCGTGCGCGCGGCGGCGGCGACGGCCAGCGTCTGACGTGACCCTCGCGAGCTTCGACCGCGTGCCGCTCCTCTTCGGCCCGTCGCCCGTGCACCGGCTCGAGCGCCTCACCGAGCACCTGGGCGGGAAGGTGGACGTCTGGGCGAAACGGGAGGACGTCAGCTCCGGGCTCGCGTACGGCGGGAACAAGGTGCGCAAGCTCGAGTACCTGGCCGCGGAGGCGCTCGCGCAGGGCTGCGACACGCTCGTCTCCATCGGCGGCGTCCAGTCGAACCACACGCGCCAGGTGGCGGCCGTCGCGGCGCGGCTCGGGCTCGGCTGCGTGCTCGTGCAGGAGCGCTGGGTCGAGTGGCCCGACGCGGTCTACGACAAGGTCGGCAACATCCTCCTCTCGCGGATCATGGGCGCCGACGTGCGGCTCGACCCGGCCGGCTTCGACATCGGCATCCGGCCGAGCTGGGAGGAGGCGCTCGCCTCGGTCGAGGCGGCCGGCGGCAAGCCCTACCCGATCCCGGCCGGCGCCTCCGACCACCCGCTGGGCGGGCTCGGCTTCGCGCGCTGGGCCGCCGAGGTGGCCGAGCAGGAGCGCGAGCTCGACGTCGTCTTCGACACGATCGTGGTCTGCTCCGTCACCGGCTCGACCCAGGCGGGGATGATCGCGGGCTTCGCGCTGCAGGACACGGAGCGCGCCGTCCTCGGCATCGACGGCTCCGCGACGGTCGAGCAGACCTGGGACCAGGTCGCCCGGATCGCGCGGCACACGGCCGAGGCGATCGGGCTCGGGCGCGAGCTCGCCGACGGGGAGATCGTCCTCCTCGACGAGTGGCACGCCGGCACCTACGGCATCCCGGATGCGAAGACGCTCGACGCGATCCGCCTCTGCGCGCGGCTCGAGGGCATGCTCACCGACCCGGTCTACGAGGGCAAGTCCATGGCGGCGCTGATCGACCTCGTCAGCTCGGGCCGGATCGAGCCGGGCTCGCGCGTCCTCTACGCGCACCTCGGCGGCCAGCCGGCGCTGAACGCCTACGCGGGCGCGTTCTAGCGCCGCCGGCGGCTACTGCTCGCTGTTCGAGCAGTGGTTAGCCGCCGACGCGGCCTCGGCCATCCCGACGCGGCGAGCTTCGCGCGCGCCCGGCGCCTGCGGTGACCCGCGCGCTCGTCATCGTCGGCGTCGTGCTGGCGCTGATCGGCGCCCCCGAATGGCGCATCGCCGAGCCCGGCGCGGGCGCGCCGCCGCCCCGGCGCGCCTGCAGGCGGTCGCGGACGAGTTCAGCCTCATGCTGTCGCGTACCGCGACTCGAGCCGTCGGGTGCGGATCGAGCTCGTCAACTTCGGCGAGGACCCGCACGACCTCCGCCTCCGCCGGATCGGCGGGACGCACACGTTCACGATCGCGGAGACGCTCCCCGGCGAGCGGCGCCTCAAGACCTTCCGCCTTCCGGCCGGCCGCTACCGCGTGGTGCTCCGTCGACGGCCACCGCGATGGGCATGCGCGCGATGCTCCGCGTCGGCGCCCTAGCGGCTGAACCGGATCACGCGGACGCCCCAGCCGGGGAGCGACAGCGTCAGGCGGCCCGCCTTCGCAGTGACCTTCCCGCCGCCCGGGAAGAGCCGGCCGTTCTTCGCCCACCGGGGGAGGCCGCGGATCGTCACCCGGGCGGGCTGCTTGCCGTTGCGCGTGGCGATGACCCAGAGCTGCCGGCTGCTGGCGCGGCGGCTGATGGCCGTCACCCAGCGGTTGCCCGTCCGCAGCGCTCACGGTCGTCTCCGGGCGCAGGAGGGCCGCGTGGAGCGGGCTGCGGGCGCCGATCTCGCGCGAGGAGGCTCCGGAGCGTCCTCTGCCAGAACGTCCAGTTCCAGCCGAGCGCGCGATCGCGCTCGCCTCTGGCAGCGCGGCTGCTCGCCGCCGAAGAAGTTGAGGCCGCGGGCGCCGTTCACGATCGCGTCGTAGATCATGTACCGCTCCTGATGCCTGGTGGGCAGGATGAACTCGGTGCCCTCCTTGTTCTGGCTTCCCGAGAAGCAGATCTGGAGCGTCATCGTGACCGTGTTGCGACCGGTTGCCCTCCGCAGGGCGGCTAGTCGCAGTCCGACCATGTGGAGCTTGGGCGTGCGCGTCCCGCGCGGAGGTGGACGGCGTAGACGGGATAGACGTTCGTCCCGTGTGTGTCCGTGACGGCGTTGTACGGCCGAAGGTCCGGCAGGTTCGGCGGACCGAGGACGGTGCCGTCGATGCTGTGCGGGCCGAAGATCGTGTGGAAAACGTGGTTCGGGTCGAGCGCTTTCACCGTGCCGAAGGCATGCGCGAGCGCCGACGGGGCGAACCGCGGCCAGGGCTCGTCCGCGCCCTTCCAGAGCCCGAGCCCGGGGTTGTCCTTCAGCGCCCCGACGACCTGGGCGAGCCGTGCCTCTTCCGCGGTTCCCGGCAGCGCGTCGGCGAGCTCGCGCGAGGGTCACCCAGGTCAGGACGCCCCGCTCGGCCGCGGCCTTGGCCCAGGCCTGCGCTTCCGCCAGGTGCTGGTCCGTCCACCCCATTCCCGGCGGCCCGGTGCGGAAGACGGTCGACACCGCCGGCGACGAGCTCGTCCACGGCCGCGGTCCCCCACGGCGTCCGGCCCGCGAGCGGCGGCGGCATCGACACCGCGATCGGAAAGAAGCGTGCTCCGTCGACGCGGAAGACGCCGTTGGCGTCGTAGCTCGTCACTCGCACGTCGCGCCGCCGGAGCCGCCCTCGCCGGGGAATCGAACGCGACGGCGAGCCCCGCAGACGCGCCGATGAGCAGAGCCCCTGTGCGGAGCCGAGACCACGGTCTCTGCAACATCAGTCTTCAACGTAGCAGGGCTCTGCAGATGACGGCCAGCCCTGCAGGCAGGTTGTCAGCGGCGACGGGATCGGGGAGGATCGGCCCGCCGCAGATCACCACGACCAGGGGGTAGGTATGAGTCCGTTGGCAGGTACGGGCCGCGCTTGGGCAGCGCGGTCGACACCACGGTATGCAGCGGTCGCGCTGGCGATCGCCGTTCTTGTCGCTCTCGGCATCGCAGCGACACCCGCAGCCGCCCAGGTCACGGGTCCCGTCTTCGTGGACGGGCAGGCACAGCCCGTCTTCTCCACGGTTCCGGCCACCTGGATACGGCAGGAGCTCTGGGTCGAGACCGCGATCGACAGCGATTTCGACGGGCAGCTCGACCGGATCCACATCGACGTGACGCGGGTGCAGGAGACCGACACCATCGGCCTCAAGATCCCCGTCGTGATGGAGGTGAGCCCCTACTACGGCGGTGACGTGCCCGTCGTGAACTGGGGCGTCGACCACGAGATCGGCCAGCCGCCGACCACGAGGCCGGTCGCGACGCCGACGTTCTTCGACACGAGCCCGATCATCTCGAACTCGCACACGGCGACCTGGGTGCCGCGCGGGTTCGCGGTCGTCCACGCCGAGGGCACCGGCACCGGTCTCTCGACCGGCTGCCCGACCACCGGCGACCCGTTCGAGACGCTCGGCCCGAAGGCGGTCATCGACTGGCTCAACGGCCGCGCCAAAGCCTTCACGGCGCAGACCGGCGGCACCGAGGTCTCCGCCACCTGGACGACCGGGAAGGTCGGCATGATCGGGACGTCCTACAACGGCACGCTGCCGATCGGCGTCGCCACGACCGGCGTCGAGGGCCTCGAGGCCATCGTGCCGATCTCGGCGATCAACAGCTGGTACGACTACTACCGTGCCAACGGCGCCGTGCGTGCGCCGGGCGGGTTCCAGGGCGAGGACGCCGACGTGCTCGCCGAGTACACATACACGCGGCCCGACCAGGCGATCTGCCGGCCGGTGATCGCGGACATCGCCGCCGAGCAGGACCGTGTCACGGGCGACTACACACCGTTCTGGGACGCGCGCAACTACATGAACGACATCGCCGACCTGAAGGCCGCCGCGCTCGTCGCCCACGGCAACAACGACTGGAACGTGATGACGAAGCACGCGGCCACGTTCTACGCGGCGCTGCGCGAGCGGAACGTGCCGCACCAGCTCTACTGGCACCAGGGCGGCCACGGCGGCTCGCCGCCGCTCGTCCGCACGAACCGCTGGTTCAGCCGCTACCTCTGGGACCACATGAACAACGTCGAGGCGGACCCGAAGGCGTGGGTCGTCCGCGAGGGCCAGAGCTCTCAGGACCCGACGCCGTACGCCGAGTGGCCGGACCCGGCCGCGGGCAAGGCCCGGCTGACCTTCAAGCCCGGCGCGCCCGCGATCGGCACGCTGACCATGCTCGGCGTCGACCAGGCGGCGGAGACGCTGACCGACAACGCGACGATCTCGCCGGCGACGCTGATGAACTCGGCGTCCTCGCCGAACCGGCTCGTCTTCAAGACGCCGGTGCTGCAGGCGCCGGTCCGGATCAGCGGCACGCCGACGATCAGGCTGAAGATGGCCTTCGACCGGCCCAAGGCGAACATGACCGCGCACCTGATCAGCTTCCCGGGCGGCGCCGGCAACGGCACGGTCCTGAGCCGCGGCTGGATCGACCCGGAGAACCGCAACTCGCCCGCCTTCACCGAGGCGGTCGTGCCGGGCGTGTCCTACGAGCTGAACTTCGACCTCCAGCCCAAGGACTCCGTCGTCGCGGCGGGCCGCCGGCTCGGCGTCATGATCATCTCGAGCGACCGCGACTACACCGTCCGCCCGGCCCCGGGAGCCCAGCTGACGATGGACCTGGACGAGAGCGTGATCACGCTGCCGATCGTCGGCGGCGAGGAGGCGCTCAGGCTGGCGTTCCTCGACTGGAGCGGCTTCCTCTCCACGTTCGAGGACGCCCCGGTGCTGAACGAGGCGAGCTCGGGCGGCGTCAACACGCTCTACTTCAAGCTCGGAGGCGACCACGGCCTCGGGATCCTGGCGGCCGGCTCGCCGGCCTCGCGCCAGATCGACTGCGCGACGAAGGCGCCGCTCGGCGCCCTCGAGCCCACGCAGACCCCGAGCTGGGACACGCTGTCCTACCAGGCGTACCTCCAGCGCTACTACTACCCCTGGAAGACGCCGAAGGCGTTCAAGGGGACGTGCCGCGAGTTCGTCCTCACGCTGAGCGACGGCAGCTCGCACTCGGCCTACTTCGACTTCGTCAGGTAGACGCAAGCACCACCGTCAGCGAGAGGCCGGCCGCGTGCCGGCCTCTCGCACGGCGAAGAGCCGCCACTCGCCGGGCACGCCCTTCAGAACGTGGGCGCCGCGGTCGGCGAGGTCGAACCCGGAGCCGGCGACCAGGTCGCGCACTGTGCTCGAGACCAGGACCTCGGCCGGCCCGGCCTCGGCGGCGACCCGCGCGGCGATGTGGAGGACGATGCCGCCGATCCTGCCTCCCGCGAGCTCGCCCTCGCCCGTGTGTAGCCCGGCGCGGATCTCGAGGCCGAGCCGGCGGACCTCCGAGCGGATCGAGCAGGCGCATCGCAGGGCGCGGACGGGGCCGTCGAACGAGGCGACGAAGCCGTCGCCGGTGGTGTTCAGCTCGACGCCCCGGAACTCAGACAGGTGCTCGCGTACTAGCGCGTTGTGCCGGCCGAGGAGCTCGCGCCAGCCCGCGTCGCCGAGCTCCGCGGCGCGCCGGGTCGAGTCGACGATGTCGGTGAAGAGGATGGTCGCCAGCACGCGCTCGGGCTCGACGGCCGGGTCGAGCTCGCGCAGGAACGCCTCGGTTTCGTCGAGCAGGAGCCCGTTCCCGACGGGATCCGCCCAGGAGAAGCCGTCAACGAGGCCGGGCACGTCCCGGCGTACCGCGTCCGGGACTCGTTCCGCGACGTAGGCGGCGGGCCCGGCCGACGCTGTCCGGTGGAGCACGAGCGTCGGGACGCGGATGGCAGGGAGGACGTCCGTGACGTCGCCGTCCATGACCATGCGCTGGAAGGCGACCGCTGCGCCGGGGCTCGCGCTCTGGCGCATGTGGCGGACATACCACGCCCGGAACTCCTCGTCGTCGGCCCGCGTCGGCGTGTACTCGCGGAGCTGGCGCGCGAAGAACTCTGGCGTGCCCCAGCTCTCGCCGACTTCGCGTAGCCAGTCGCGCCACTCGTCGTCGCTCCGCGCCCAGGGATAATCCGGCGAGCGGCGTCCCTTCGGCGACGGGTCGAAGAGGACGAGCGCCCCTGTTCGCTCCGGGTAGGTCGCCGCGAAGAGAATCGCCAGGCGTGACCCCTCGTGCGCACCCAAGAGCGCCGCTCGTTCCATCCCGGCGGCGTCCATGACCGCCCGGACGTCGTCCATCCGAGCCTCGAGCGTCGGCACGCTGCGGAGCCGGTCGGAGAGGCCCATGCCGCGCTTGTCGAAGAGGAGAACGCGGGCGAAGGACGCGAGCCGCTCGACGTGCTGTACGAACAGCGGCTGCTCCCAGACCGAGTCGAGATGGGCGAGGCTCCCGCGGACGACCACGAGATCCTCGGGGCCCTCGCCGACGACCTGGTACGCGATGCTGACGTCGCCGCTCTTCGCGTAGCTGATGTCCGGCACTTCCACGGCGCCATTCTCCCCGACCCGAAAGAGAGGAGGGGCGCCGCCAGGCGCCCCTCCTGTCGCTCGCGTGTGCCCGACGACCTACGGCCGTGGGAACACGACCGGGCTGCGGTTGCCTTCGGTGTCGACCGCGCGCACGCCGAAGAAGAAGTTGTCCTTGGACATGTTCACGACGGTGTACGTGGTGACGTTGCCGACCGAGATCGTCTGCTTCCAGTCCGAGTCGGTCGTCTCGCGCCAGACGATCTCGTAGCCGGCGAGGTCCGGCTCCGGGTTCGCCGTCCAGCGGAGGACGGTGTCGTAGCTGAGACCGCCCTGGATGCGAACGCCCTTCGGGGCGACGGGCGCGTCGGCCAGCGCCGCGAGCGCCGCGACGTTCACCTTCGCCACCCGCGCGATGTACTTGAAGTCGACGAACTCCGGCAGGTCGCCGATCTGCTCGCCGTCCTCGACGCGGACGTCCTGGTGCTGGTGGTCGAAGTCCTCGTTCACCTCGGTGAAGCGAACGGACGACCGGAACCCCTCCTCGAGGAAGGAGATGTGATCGCCGCCGCGCCCGAAGCGGTCGCGCCGGTAGATGATCTTCACCTCCATGTTCGTGTGGCCGTTCTCGCCGACCTCCTTGACGAAGCGCGCCATTTGCCGGGCGGGCGAGTCGTTCTCGCCGCCGACCGAGCGGCGCGTGTTCGCCTCGGCGGTCGTCTCGTCCGTCGGGACGCCCTCGGCGAAGACGCGCACCGACCACGGGTCCTTGATGCCGGTGCCGCCGATCGAGCTGCCGACGATGTCGTTGGTGAACATGCCCTCGATCTGGAGCCCGTTCGCCTTCGCCTCCTTCGCGAAGTGGTCGGACCCGTAGAGGCCCTGCTCCTCGCCGGCGACGGCCATGAAGATGATCGTCGCGTCCCACTCGCGCTTGGACATCACGCGGGCCATCTCGAGCACGGCCGAGACACCGGAGGCGTCGTCGTTCGCGCCGGGCGCGTCACAGGTCGAGTTCGTCGGGCTCGTGCACATCGAGTCGTAGTGGCCGCTCACCACGTAGATCCGGTTGGCCGACTCCGGCTGCGTCCCGCGGAGCGTTGCGACGACGTTCGTGATCACGGTCGGAACCGGGATCCGGCTCGCTACGGGCTGGAGGTAGCTGTCCAGTGCGACGGTCATCCGCCCGCCGGAGTCCGCCGCGTACTTCGAGAACTCGCTGAAGATCCAGTCGCGCGCGGCCCCGATCCCGCGCACCGGGTCGTCCTGCGAGGACAGTGTGTTGCGCGTTCCGAAGCTGACGAGCTTGCGGTCCGACGCCTCAATGTTGTCCGGGTCGATCTCACGGAGCATCTTCGCCACCGCCGGCGGCGTGCCCTGTGCGTCGACTCCTCCGCCCTGGGACTGCGGAGCGCTGCCGGCCGATCCTGCCGGGCCGATCAGGCTCGCCCCAAGAGCCCCGAGCATGACGATGGCAGCCGCAACGGCGGCGCCGACGATGCGCTTTCGCATCTCTTACCCCCTTGTCGGTTCTCGGGCTTCGAGCACCCCCCGCCGCAGTCAGGCGAGCTCTCCCCCCGAAGAGCAGCGGGAGGCTAGCAAGGGTTGTCAGGACGTGTCGGCGCGCTCAGCCGAGGGAGCGCGCGACGTCGCCCATCCGCTCGAAGCGGGCGCCGGCGTCGTGGCAGTGCTCGACGAAGCTCGCCAGCATCGCCACCCGGTGGCCGCGGCCGATCACCTGCGGGTGCATGGTCACGGTGAGGATTCCGCCGTCGACGTTCGCGTCCATCCAGTCGAACTCGCCCTGCCAGATCTCCAGCACCTGCGACGGCGTCGCGCCACCTTTGCGGTACGGGTCGAAGTTGAACTGGAAGTGGACCCAGTCGTCGAGCTCGAAGCAGAGCGGCAGCTCCCACAGGGTCGACTCGCGCCCGCGCTCGAGCGGCACGCCGCGCGCCACCCGATCGCCGATGCGCGGGTGGAACGGGCGGTAGTCGTCGGTCATCAGGCTCGAGTCGTAGAGGAAGCCGAGCTCCTCGACGAGGCCGAGCGTCGAGTCGGACAGGTCGGCGGAGGGGGCGCGGAAGCCGAGGGGCGTCACCCCGATCCCGTCGAGCACCTCCCAGGCGCGCTCCATATCCGCCCGCTCCTCCTCCGGGGTCTGCAGGCTCGGGTCGACGTGCGCGTAGGAGTGGTGCGCGATCTCGTGCCCGGCCTCGAGGATGGAGGCGGTCTCCGCGGGAAACGACTCGACGGTGTGGCCCGGGACGAAGAAGGTCGCGTCCAGCTCGCGCTCCTCGAGGAAGTGCAGGATGCGCGGGACGCCCACGCGCGCCCCGTACTCGCCCCGGTTCAGCATCGCCGGCGTCACGCGGTCATAGGCGAGCCACACGGACAGCGCGTCGAAGTCGAAGCTGAGGCAGACCCGGCTCGAGGGCACGGCGGGATGCTAGAGGCTTGATGTGGAATTGGCGCGCTGTGGGGTCGGCTCAGACCAAGACAGGGCGTTCCGGCGCCCGCAGCCCAGGCCAGGAGGCCTGGGTAAGGGTGCCGGGGCGGCATGCCGCCGCGTCTGAGGCGGCAGCACGGCCCGCTCCATTTCGCATCAAGCCTCTAGTCGAGGGCGCCTACAATCAGGGAATGGAGGATCTTGCTCCACTCACGATCACGCTCGAGCCGCTCGACGACCACCTCATCGTCGAGCCGGTGGACGAGGACGTCGAGACGCGGACGGGCCTGATCATCCCGCAGAGCGCCGAGGCAGGCTGTCGCTCCGGCATCGTCACCGCCGTCGGCGCCGAGGCTCACGGCATCGATCCGGGCGACAAGGTGCTCTTCCCCAAGGACGCCGGCTACGACGTCAGGCTCGGCGGCGTCGCCTGCAAGGTGCTGGGCCGGAGCCAGCTCATCGCCCGCATCCACGACTAGGAGGGTTTGGCGAGGGCCCGGCGGCACAGCCGTTATTTCGCCGAACCCTCCTAGGCCTCACCGTGGCGAAGGCGGCCCGGCCACGCCCCGGCGCCGCCGAAGAGGGCGATGAGCGCCGGGATGAGCACCGGCCGCACGACGAAGGTCTCGAGCAGAACCCCGACGGCCATCATGAAGGCGAACTCGCGGAAGCCGTCGACCGGGACGATCGCGAGCATGGCGAAGGAGGCGGCGAGGGCGATGCCGGCCACGCTGATCGCGCGCGAGGCCCGCGGGGCGGCGACGGCGATCGCGTCCCGCAGCGGGCGGCGCTCGGCCTCCTGCCAGATGCGCCCGGCGACGAAGACGTTGTAGTCGGAGCCGAGCGACACGAGCAGCACGCCGGCGGCAAAGGGGACGTAGTAGGTCAGGTCGCTGTGCCCGAGCAGGCCCTGGAAGACGTACGTGGTCAGCCCGAGCGTCGCCGCCACCGAGAGCACGCTGGCAGCAAGCAGGTAGAGAGGCGCGATCAGGGCGCGAAGGAAGAGGGCGAGGAGGAGGAAGTTCAGGGCGAGCACGACGGCGCCCACGAGCGCCGAGCTGTCGACGATCGCGGCAACCGTGTCGGAGGCCAGCGCCGTCTGCCCGGCGAGCGCCCCTTCGGCGTCCGTCAGGCCGGCGTCGACCAGCAGGGTCGGGAGCCGCCGCTCGAGCTCCCGGTGGACCTTGATTGCCTCCGAGTCGAGCGGTGGCGCCTCGCCGATGACCGCGATCCTGGCGGCGTTTCCATTCTCCGCGACGAAGACGTCGGCCGGCGCGTCGGCCGGCAGCTCCCGCGGCCCGATGACTCCCGCGACGCCCGGTACCTGCTCGACCTCTTCCTCGAGGAGTCCGAGCTCGTCCGTGCGGGTGGCGACGCCTTCGCCTTCGACGAGAACGGTGGTCGGCGCGAGCACCCCCGCGGCGAAGCCCTGGTCGGCGGCGACCGCGGCTTGCTGCACCTCCGAGCTCTCGGGGAGGCCGCTGCCGAGCCGGAGCGCGAGCTCTGTGTGCCGGATTCCGGTCGCGGCGGCGGCGAGCGCAGCGACCGTGAGCAGCGCGACCACCGCGGCCGCCGGCCGCGAGGTCAGCGTCCGCGCGAGGCGCGAGACCTGCTGGTCGACGAGCTCGGGCTCCTCCTCGCGCGGCGTGAGGGAGGGCCAGAACACCAGGCGTCCGAGCAGCGCGAGCGCGGCGGGGACGAACGTGATGGAAACGGCCAGTGAAACGGCCGATGTGAGGGCGAGGGCGGGACCGAAGGCGCGGAAGAACTCGAGCTCGCCGACCACGAGGGCGCCGGTGCCCGCGACGACGATCAGGCCGGCGGTGGCGACGATCGGCGCGACCGCGGTGCACGAGCGCCGCGCGGCGTCGAGCCGGCTCGCGCCGCCCGCCAGCTCGCGCCGGCACGCGGACAGGAAGAAGATCGTGTAGTCGGTGACGATCCCGAGCGTGAGGGCGACGACGAGCGGCTCCACCTCCTGCGGGATCGTCGCGTCGAGCTGCTTCGCCACCCACGGGATGAGCCCGCCCGCGACGAGGAAGGCGATCGCCGACGCGGCGAGCGTCAGGAGCGGCGCCCCGAGCGAGCGGAACGTCAGCCCGACCACCAGGGCGATCGCGAGCACGGTGCCCAGCTCGACCCAGGGGAGCGCCTCCTCGATCTCCTCGAACTGCGCGAGCCGGGCCGGCCCGGGCCCGGTCACGCCGGTGAAGTGGCTCTCCCGCGCCGGCTCCGCGTATGCGTCGGCGAGGTCGACCTTGCTCGTCAGGCTGACTCCCGGGTCGAAGAAGAGATGGGTGACGGCAGTCGTGCCGTCTTCCTCCGAGCCCGGAAAGACCTCTTCGGTGTTGAGGATCGGAAGGGCGAAACGGATCTCGTCGCCCTCGCCATCCTGCCCGGTGACGTCGATCGCCCGCCTGACGATCGCCTCCTGCTCCGCGGCGGCGAAGCCGGCCGGATCCCGCTCGACCACCGCGGTGTCGGCCGTCAGCGGGACCGAGAAGAGCTCCGCGGCCCGCTGCTCGGCCTGAAGGGCCGGCGAATCGTCCGGGATCAGGCCGCCCAGCTCGATCGCGTCGCCCGCGCCGAGGCCGGGGAGGTAGACGGCGACGAGTACCGCGGCGGCGATCCACGCGGCCACGACGAGGTGGCGGAGCCGGACGACGACGGATGCAAACAGCTTTGGCACGCGGGCTCTATGCCCCGGCCGGTCGGACTTCATGCACGTTTCGGGTCGGTCCGCGCGTACAAGAACTGGGGCTGAGCCGCAGCTAGCCCCAGCCGAGCTCGGCGATCCGGTCCTCGTCGATGCCGAAGTGGTGGGCGATCTCGTGGACGACCGTGATGCGGATTTCCTCCTCCAGCACCTCCGGGTCGTCGCCGAACTCCTCCTCGAGCGGGATGCGGTAGATGGCGATCTTGTCCGGGAGCACGCCCGCGTAGCTCTCGACACCGCGCTCCGTGAGCGGGATGCCGAGGTACAGGCCGAAGAGGTCGGGATCCTCGTCGTTCTCATCCTCGACCACGATCTCGACGTTGGACATCGCCTCGCGCAGCTTCGCGGGCAGGGAGTCGAGGGCCGCCCGGACGTGGTCCTCGAAGGTCACGAGTGGAGGGGCACTCAGCGGATGATCAGCGCCATCAGCGCCTTCTGGGCGTGGAGCCTGTTCTCGGCCTGGTCCCAGGCGGCGGAGCGCTCGCCGTAGAGCACGTCCTCCGCGATCTCCTCGCCGTAGTGCGCGGGGAGGCAGTGGAGGACGATCGCCCGCTCACTCGCCAGGGAGACCATGTCCGCGTCGATTCCGAAGCCGGCCAGGTCGGTCAGCCGCTGCTCGCGCTCCTCGTCCTGGCCCATGCTCGTCCAGACGTCGGTGTAGAGCACGTCAGCGCCGGAGGCGGCCGCGCGCGGGTCGGAGCTCAGCTCGACTGCCGTGCCGTTCGCCTCGGCTGCCGAGCGGGCCCAGCCCACGACCTCCTCGGCGGGCTCGTAGCCGGGCGGCGTGGCGGCGACGAAGTCCATCCCCAGCTTGGCGCAGGCGACCATGAGCGAGTGGCACACGTTGTTGCCGTCGCCGAGGTACGCGACGCGGACGTCGTCGAAACCGCCCAGCCGCTCGCGGATGGTGAACACGTCGGCGAGCGCCTGGCACGGGTGGAACTCGTCCGTGAGCCCGTTGATGACCGGGTATGTCGGCGTGCGCGGCGAGCTCGTCCACGTCCGCCTGGGCGAACGTGCGGATCATGATCCCGTCGAGGTAGCGCGAGAGGACGACGGCCGTGTCCTTGATCGTCTCCCCGCGTCCGAGCTGCAGGTCGCCGGCCGCCAGGTAGAGCCCGGCGCCGCCGAGTTGCGCGACGCCGACCTCGAAGCTGACGCGCGTCCGCGTGGACGGCTTCTGGAAGATCATCCCCAGGCTGCGCCCCTCGAGGAGCCGATGCGGGATGCGCTCGCGCTGGCGCGCCTTCAGGCGCTCCGCGTGCTCGAGGACGAGCACGAGCTCTTCGGGCGCCCAGTCGTTGACGCGCAGGAAGTCGCGGCCCTTGAGGTGCGCGGGGATCACGGGGCAATCCTAGTAACGCGGGTCCCGGCCTCGCCGCTCCCGACCGCCTCCGCGCTCGTGATCAGCGCCTCGCCGCCGGTCTGGGTCACGAAGGCGAAAGCGGCCTCGACCTTGGGGCGCATGCTTCCGGCGGGAAGCTCCTCGACGAGGGCGGCGTCGCGCTCCGGGTCGAGCTCGGCGATCGGCTCGCCCTGCGCTCCGTCCGCGCCGAACTCCCGGTAGACACCGGGCACCTGCGTGAGGATCACGAGCCGCTCCGCGCCGAGAGCCGTGGCCAGGAGCGCGGAGGCGTGGTCCTTGTCGATCACGGCGTCGATGCCGTCGAAAGCATCGTCGCGGCGCACGACCGGGATGCCCCCGCCGCCGGCGGCGACGACGAGCTGCCCGGCTTCCAGCAGCCTCCGCACGGCGTCGAGCTCGACCACCTCCAGCGGCTTCGGGGAGGGAACGACGCGGCGCCAGCCGCGGCCCGGCTCCTCGCGGAGCGTCCAGCCGCGCTCGCGCTCGAGCTCCCGGGCGCGGAAGCTGTCGTAGTGCGGGCCGATCGGCTTCGTCGGGCTCCCGAAAGCCGGGTCGGCGGGGTCGACGACGACATGGGTGACCACCACGGCCACGGGCTTCCCCGCCACGGGGAGGAGCTCCGCAGCCGCGAGCGTCCCGATCTCGGCCTGCGTCTGCGCGACCGCGACCCAGAGCGGGAGCGGCGGCGCCTCGGCCGCGGCCAGCTCCTGCCGCAGGAGCTCGTTCCCGACCTGGGGCCCGTTCCCGTGCGTGACGACGACCTCGCCCTCGAGCAGCGGCGCCACCGCCGCGAACGTCCGCGCGAGGTTGGCCCGGTGCTCGGCCGCGGTCCCGCGCTCCCCGGGCCCGAGGAGCGCATTCCCGCCCAGGGCGAGAACGGTCAGCATGCGCCGCGTGTCTCCCTGCTAGGTGAGCGCCGCCGCCGACTCGATGATGCCGTGGCCTTCCAGGAGGGAGGCCAACGTCGGCTCGCCCAGCTCCTGCAGCCTGTACGTGACCCGGAGCGCCGGCTTGTCGATGTCGATCACGCGCCGCAGGTCGATCGGCGTTCCGATCAGGACGAGCTCTGCGTCGGAGCGCTCGATCGTCTGCCGGAGCTCCTCCATCTGCGGGCGGCCGTAGCCCATGGCCGGGAGCAGCTCGGCGACGTGCGGGTAGGCCGCGAACGTCTTCTCGATCGAGCCGACCGCGAACGGCCGCGGGTCGACGAGCGCGGCGGCGCCGTGCTGCTTGGCCGCCAGCACGGCCGCGCCGTAGGTCATCTCCCCGTGCGTGAGCGTCGGCCCGTCCTCAACCGCGAGCACGCGCTTGCCCCGGATCTCCTCGACGCGCCCGTCCTCGACGTGGAACGGGGACGCGGCGAGCACGACCTCGGAGCGCGGGTTCGCGCGGTGGATCGAGTCGAGCACGGCCTCCACGCCCTCCGGCGGAGCCGTGTCCGTTTTGTTCACGACGCAGACGTCGGCCATGCGCAGGTTCGTCTCGCCCGGGTGGTAGCGCAGCTCGTGGCCGGGCCGGTGCGGGTCGCAGACGACGATGTGCAGGTCGGGCTTGATGAACGGCGTGTCGTTGTTGCCGCCGTCCCAGACGATCACGTCCGCCTCCGCCTCGGCGCGGGAGAGGATGGCGGCGTAGTCGATGCCCGCGAAGACCAGGTTCCCCTCGGCGAGGTGCGGCTCGTACTCCTCCCGCTCCTCGATCGTGCACTCGGCCGCGTCGAGGTCCTCGTACCGCTCGAACCGCTGCACGGCCTGCTGCGTCAGGTCGCCGTACGGCATCGGGTGCCGCAGGACGGCGACGCGCTTTCCTGCTTCGCGCAGCAAATGCGCGACGTAGCGGGTCGTCTGGCTCTTGCCGGAGCCGGTGCGGACCGCGCAGATGGCCACGACCGGCTTCGAGGACGGGATCATGGTCGCGCGCGGGCCGAGGAGGCCGTAGTCCGCCCCCGCGGCCAGGGCCAGCGAGCCGACGTGCATCACGTGCTCGTGCGTGACGTCGGAGTATGCGAAGACGACCTCGTCCACGTTCTCCCGGCGCACCAGCTCGGCCAGCTCCTCCTCCGGCAGGATCCGGATGCCGTCCGGATAGCGCGAGCCCGCCAGCTCCGGCGGGTAGATGCGGCCCTCGATGTCGGGAATCTGCGTCGCCGTGAAGGCGACCACCTCGACGTCGTCCCGTCCGCGATAGACGACGTTGAAGTTGTGGAAGTCGCGGCCGGCCGCACCGGCGATGACGACTCTCCTCACGTGCGTACCTCCTCCTCGATTTTCTCGCCCACCGCTGCCAGCTCGAGCTTCGCTCCCGTCACCTGGTCGAGCAGCTCGGCCGCAGTGAGCCGCTGACCTTCGGCCCAGACCTCCCGCAGGAGCGAGCCGGCCTCCGGGCGCGTGAACCAGGAGCGTCCGAGCTCCTGGCGGAGGTGCGACTCGAACTGGGTGTGGAACGCCCATGCTCGCAGATAGCAGGTGCAGTAGAAGCCCTCGTCGACGTCGGCGAGGTAGTCGGTCGGCGACGGCTCCACCTTCGTCGCGTCGCGCAGCAGCTCCACGTAGCGCCCGCGCATGGACCCGAGCTCGACGTCGCCGTGCAGCTCCAGCTCGTACAGGAGCTTTCCGGCGTAGCGGCGGACGACGTAGAGCAGGCTGACCGCCGACTCCTCCGCGAAGTCCTCCGGCCGAGCGAAGTCGAGCCGCTTGGAGAGCCAGGCCGGATCGTCGACGAGGTGCTCGAAGAGCATCGCCCAGCCCTCGGTGACGGAGTTGTCGCCCAGCCGCTTGAACTCGACCGGGAGGTCGGGGGAGACGTGCGCGAAGTGCTCGGCGTGGCCGGCCTCGTGGAAGAACGCATGCCAGTCGTCGGGCCCGCCCATCGGCTTGATGACGAGCATCACTCGTTCGGGCACCTCGATCGGCGCGCAGAAGGCGCGCGGGCTCTTCTGCGGCCGCGCCTCCAGGTCGAGGTGGACGTTCTGCTGCGCGCTCAGGTCGATCCCGAGCCCGTCGAGGGTCCACTCGAGCGCCGGCACCATCCGGTCGGCCGGGAAGCCCTCGTCCCACTCGCTTCCGCGGAACGCGCGCAGGACGTCGTGGCGCCGCGCCTCCTCGAGCGGCACGCCGACGCGGCGGCGCAGGAAGCGGTCGAAGGCGGCGACGTGCAGCGCCTCGGTCTCGTCGAGGAACGCGCGCGCCTGCGCCGCCAGCTCCTCGAGCGGGAAGCCGAAGCGCTCGTAGAGCTCGCGGTACGTCGGGGCTCCCAGCGAGCGCGTTCCCTCGCGCCGCTTCTCGGCGTGCGCCGTCCAGCTCGGCATGAGGTGCTCCTCCGCCAGTTCGACGCGCGCCGCCTCGAGGCGGTCGCGCCGTGCGCGGTCTGCTTCGTTGGCGATGGTCGGGCGCAGCATCCGGTACGGAATCGTCTCCCCGTCCACGCTCGCCTCCAGCGAGGCCTCCAGTTCGGCGACCGCTTCGGCCTCCGCACGCGTGAGGTTCCCCAGGTAGCCCTCGCAGGCGAAGTGCCAGAGCTCGACCTCGCCCGCGCCGCCCTGCGCCGCGTGCTCGGCGAGGCTCCGGGCGGCCTCGAGCGTCGTCAGATCCGAGAAGCGCTCGTAGATCGGCACGAGCTCGAAGCTCTCCTTCAGGCCCGCGTAGTGCAGGTAGTACTCCTCGTCCAGCGCCGCGATGAAGCGATCCGCCTCGTCGCGGTAGGCGTCGAGGCTGCTCGCGGAGGCCGTCGCCATGGGTCGCGTAGGATACCCGCCCGTGCAGGAGATCCAGGTCACGACGGAGCGCAAGACGCAGCTCCTCGACATCACCGCTCAGGTGCGCGAGGCGCTCGGCTCCGACGCCGGTGGGAGCGCCGTTCTCGTCTTCGTCCCGCACACGACGGCCGGCGTGATCATCAACGAGAAGATCGACCCGGACCTCCTCGACGACTTCGAGATGGCCCTTTCCACGATCGTCGACGACAGCTGGTCGTGGAAGCACGTCGACGCCGACGGGCCCAACGCGCCCGCGCACGTGCGGGCGTCAGCGCTCGGGCCGCAGGTGCTCGTTCCGCTCCGCGACGGAGAGCTCGCGCTCGGGACGTACCAAGGAGTGTTCTTCTGCGAGTTCGACGGGCCGCGCTCGCGGAAGGTCTACGTCTCGACCCTGATCTAGCTGGCCCTGTTGCCGCGGCTGTATGCGTCGAGCGGCGCCCGCTCCTCCGCCATCCGCGCCTGGGCGCGCAGGAGCTCCTGCTCCGCCTGGCGGCGGATGGTCTCCTGCTCGGCCAGCTCCCGGTCCGTGAGCGGCTCCCGGTTGCGCCTCAACTTCGCCATCAGCTTCTGGAACATGGGTCGAATGATACGCCCCTGAGGCTAGGCTCCCCCTGTGGCCGCCCCCGTAAAGAAGGAGCAGGAGCTCGAGCTCCGCGTCGACTCGCTCGCCTACGGCGGCCGCGGCGTCGCGCGTCTGAACGGCTTCGTGGTGTTCGTCAACCGCGCGCTCCCCGGTGACCTTGTCCGCGCCCGCATCACCAAGGTGAAGCGGAGCCATGCGGAGGCGGTCGCGCTCGAGGTCGTCGAGGCGGGCGCTCCGCGCGTGGAGGCGCCGTGCGTCCACTACCCGTCCTGCGGCGGCTGCCGCTTCCAGGATCTCGCCTACGAGGCGCAGCTCGATGCGAAGGCGCAGCAGGTCGGCGACGCGCTCTCTCGGATCGGCGGCTTCGCCGAGCTCGAGCTCGAGCCGGCCGTCGCAGCCCGCTCCGTCTTCCACTACCGGAACAAGCTGGAGTACTCCTTCACGTCGCTCGAGGACGGCGAGGTCGGCCTCGGCTTCCACCGGGCCGGGCGCTGGGACGAGGTGCTCGACGTCGAGCGCTGCTGGCTCACGACGGACGTCGGCAACGGCATCCGCGAGGTGACGAAGACGTGGGCGCGCGCGCGGGGTCTCCCCGCCTACGACCAGGAGAAGCAGGAGGGCTACCTTCGCCACCTCGTCGTGCGCGAGGGGCGCAACACGGGCCAGGCGCTGGTCGTCCTCGTCACCGCGCCCGGCGACCTGGCCGGCGCGGATGAGCTGGTCGAGGCACTGCAGGCGTTCCCGGAGGTGCGGTCGATCCACTGGGCCGTGAACGACTCGCCGGCTGAGGTCACGAACCTCCCCACCGACCTGCTCTGGGGCGAAGAGGCGATCGAGGAGGAGCTGCTCGGCTTGCGCTACCGGGTGCGGCCGAGCGCGTTCCTTCAGACGAACACGGAGATGTGCGAGGTGCTCTACGACCTCGCCCGCGAGTACGCCGCGCTCACTGGAGAGGAGACCGTCTACGACCTCTACTGCGGCATCGGCACGATCGGGCTGACGCTGGCTCGCGACGCGCTGACGGTCTGGGGAATCGAGTACTCGGAGGAGTCGATCGCTTGCGCGGTCGAGAACGCCGAGCTGAACGGGCTCGCGAACGCGGCGTTCTTCGCCGGCGACGTTGCCCGCGACCTCGACGAGCTCCGCGGCCGCGCGGGCCAGCCCGACGTGGTCGTCGTCGACCCGCCGCGCGCCGGACTCGTGGGCAAGGCGGTGCGCCAGGTCGGGGAGCTGCAGGCGCCCCGCCTCGTCTACGTCTCGTGCAACCCGACGACGTTGGCCGGGAACGCGAAGGAGCTCGTCCGCGACCACGGCTACCGGCTCGACCGCGTGCGCCCGGTGGACATGTTCCCCCACACGCCGCACATCGAGGCGGTCGCCAGCTTCTCGCTGGCGGACGCGCCAGCCAAGTAACAGTCTGTTACTTGGTAGACCCGGTCGGCGTGGACGCGTCCGAGCCCGAATCTCGCCGCTCCAGGCTCCGCGCGAGCCCGTTGTCAAGTAACAGTCTGTTACTTGGACGGAGCTGCCGCCTGCGCCAGCCGCTCGAACTGCTCCGTCGCCTCCTCGGCGCTGGGAACGGTGAGGACATTCGCAGCCGCGAGCTCGTCTGCCCCCGGAAAGCCGGTCGCGCGGATCGCGGCTGCCGCCGCTTCGAGGTCGTAGGCTGTCAGGCGCAGCTCGACGTCGGGGCCGAGCAGCGCCCAGTACGCGCCCGGCGCCGCCTCGTAGGGCATGCCGACGCTGCCGGCGTTGACCAGCCGCCTGCCGGCGACATGCCGGTCGAACTGGACGTGCGTGTGGCCGCAGACGACCACCGACTCCTCGACGCCGGCGAGCGCCGTCTCCACGCGCTCCTCCCGCGAGATCCGCGTCAGGATCTCCTCATCGCTTCTCGGCGAACCGTGGCAGAAGAGGACCGAACCGAGCCCGTCGACTTCGACAGTCTGCGTGTCCGGGAGGGCCGCGAGCCACGCGAGGGCGCCGCGCTCGAGCTGCTGCGCCGACCAGCGCGTCCGCTCGACCCAGAGGCCGCTGCCTTCCGGCTCCCCTGCGATCTCGCGGTCGCCGTTCCCGCGCAGGAAGCGGGCCTGCTCGCCGAGCGCGAGTAGTCGCTCGAGCGTCGCCCGCGGCATCGGCCCGATGGCGACGTCCCCACCGACCACGACCGCGTCGACGTCCAGGGACTCGACCTCCGCCAGCACAGCCTCGAGCGCGGGCAGGTTTCCGTGGACGTCGTAGAGCGCGGCGACCCTCATCCGGGCCCCGCGGTACGGCCCGCGCGGACCTGCCTCCAGATGAGGTCGCAGTTGGCCAGGAGGAAGCCCGCCGAGAGGAGCGGCAGCGCCGGGAGCCCGTTCAGGTCGAGCCAGACGGCGAGGGCGAGTGTCGCCCCGAACGAGAGCGCCATCAGCAGCCACGTCAGGCCCGGCCGCAGCCCGAAGCGGACGGCTGCGCCGAGGAAGAGCGCGAAGAAGAGGACGTCCGGCAGCCCGAGCTGCGCCGAGTTGTGCTCGCCGGGGAGCGGGAAGGCGATCGAGAGGGCGTCGAAGATCTGCGGCTGCTCCTCGACGATCACCTTCGTCGGGCCCTGGAAGACCGAGTAGGTGTCCACCGGGACGATGAGCACGGCGACCAGCAGCACCCACGTCACCGACTCGAAGAAGGCCAGGAACCACCAGCCCGCGGCGGTGACGGCCGCGAACTTGACGAAGTTCGCGGCTACGTCGAGCCCGGCCAGCTCGAAGACCACGGCGAGCAGGACGAGGGCGACCACCGCGCCCCCGAGCGCGACTGTGGGCGCCACGCGCCAGAGGGGGAGCGCGAGCCAGGTCAGCGAGAAGAACGCCGGGATGAGGACGAGCCCGACGAAGGCGACGTCGCCCCAGAGGCCCAGGTCCGGCAGCGACTCCGAGACGCCGTAGTAGACGGCGAGCAGGGTGAGGACGGCTAGTAGGGCGGCAGCTCGGACCACCAGGGGCCGAGAGCCTTGAATGACTCCCAGAACGCCCGCTTCTCCTTCGTCTCGTCCAGCGACGCGTCCACGTCCGGGGTCAGCAGCGCCTCGATCGTCGGCGTGAACCGCTGGATCTCCCCCAGCTTGTCCTCCACCTCCGTCGCCAGAGGGAACCTGACGGCGTTCAGGCATGCCAGCGCATCTTGCCCCATGACGACGATGATCTTGGGCTGAACGACGTGCAGCTCGCGAGCCAGCCAGCCGTGCACGTCCTCGTCGGCGGCGCCCTCGAACTTGATGCAGTTCGTCCCGTAGATCGCCATCGGGTCGACGTGCAGGCGCTGAATCGACTTCAGCACCGCCTGCCCGGAGCGGCCGAAGAAGGCCACGCCCTCGTGGATCTCCGCCGTTTGCGGCGCGTGCTTGAGCAGCATGATGTCGGCGAGCGGATGCCCGGAGCCGAGCACGGGAACGCGCTCCGCGCCTGCGGTCTGGGCGATCTCGTGGCCGAGCTCGTTGATCTCGGCGATCGCCTTCTTCAGGTAGCGCTCGGAGATGTCGTCGGCGGAGACTGGCACGGGTCGCGGACGGTATTCGGGGTCCCCTCTGCGTCCTCCTACCGGACCGATGCCTTGGTCCGTCGCTCGCGCGCCTGCGCCACCCACTTCAGCCCCTGGAGGTAGAGCAGCGATTTCGGCCGCTTGATGATCTCCGCGCTCCGCAGGCTGATGAGGAATTCCTCGGGCGTGGCGAAGGCGCGCATCCTGACGAGACCGGTGCCGACGCCCTGCAGGACGTGCGCGTCCGAGCCGGCTCCCATCGTCAGGTTGTACTTCCGCGCGAAGCGCATGGCCTCGTCGTTGTAGCCCTCGAAGAGGAGCCTCGCGTTGTAGACCTCGAAGACGTCGATCTCGGCGAGATGGCGGTGCAGCGTTCCCGCGTCCGGAATCGTGTGCAGGCGGTCGAAGGGGTGGGGGAGGTAGACGACTCCGCCTTGCTCGCGGATCGCGGCGATCGTGTCTCCCATGGGCAGGCCGCGCGGAATCTCCTCGCGGAGGAACAGGCCGATGACCTCGCCCGCATCGGTCTTCACCTCCTCGCCGGGGATGACCGTCAGCGCGCGCCCGCGCGCCAGGTCGACGGCCTCCTGCGCGCCGGCGAAGACGTTGTGGTCGGTGACCGCGATCGCGCCCAGGCCGATCCGCTCGGCGTGGTCGAGCAGGTCCGGCACGGGTATGGCGCAGTCGTGTGAGTGCTCGGTGTGCATGTGGAGGTCGGCGAGGACGAGCGGCCGGTCGGCGAGCGGGTCGGCTGCCTCCGCGGGGCGCCGCCGCTTGCGGAGGACGCGGCCGTAGAGCCGCTCCAGCTCGTCGCCGAGGCGCTCGAAGCTCTCGCCCTCGGCGCTCGCGCGCGCCTCGGCCGAACAGGCTGCGCGCCAGGCTTCGTCCTCGCCCAGGCGGGCGACTGCGGCTCCGAGGAGCTCCGGCTGCTCCTGCGAGCCGGGTGGCTCGACGAGCGGAACGCCCGCGGCCCGTGCCTCGGCGGCGAGCCGGACGCTGCCTCTGGCCGCCGTCACGAGACCCGCTGCGCCGGTGAGCTCGGCTGCACGCGACCGGGCGTCGAGCGCCGTGCGGATGACGACGCGACCGCGGAAGGCGCGGGGCACGTACGGGCGGCCGGCGAGCGTCGTCGTCCGCAGCACGACCACCTCCCACTCCGGCAGGTCGGTGAGGGCTCGGAACACCGCGCGGAGCCGGGTGAGCTCCTCGGCCCGCCACTCGACGACGAAGCGGGAGCGCGGCCGGGCCGGCTCGAAGAGCTCCGGGTCGACCCCGAGCGGCAGCACCCGGTAGTCACCCGGGAACCGCGCCTTGGCGGCCGCTGCCGTGGCCCGGCTGGTGGCCGTGAGGGCGTCGACGCGGCCAAGAAGCTTCTCGCGCTGCTTCTTCCCGGGCGGATAGCCCAGCCGCTCGGACGAGTGAAAGGTCGCCACGGCCAGGCCGCGCGTGTCGCGCACGGCCAGGTAGGAGAGGCTGGGAACGCCCGGCTCGTGCACGTGGACGACGTCGAAGCGGTCGCGGGTGAGGGCAAGCTCGAGATTGGCCCGCGCGCCGATGGGGACGCCGAGGCGGCTTCGGCGGGAGACCGGGATCGCCGGGCCGAGCGCGACGGTGCCGGCGAGCGGCGTTCCCTCCCGGCTCAGGCGCTTGAGCGCACGGCGGCCCGCCGCCAGGTCGGTCGCCCGGCCGGACGGCGCCAGCACGACGACCTCGTGCCCCCGCTTGCGGAGCTCGTCCGCCGCTCCCGCGACGTGGTCGTTCACCGGGTGGGGCTGCGACCACGCGAACGGGGTCACCATGCAGACACGAAGGGCCACCCTGCGATTGTAGGAACTCGAGCCAGAACGAAGCCTTGTGCCGGCGCGACGCCTCGGGCGGCGCGCTGCGGCGTCCTCGGTTGCGCCCGTAGCCTCCGGCTACGAGCGCGCCCTGCGTCCTTGCATCGCACTCACCCGAGACGCCGTGCCGGCGAAGCGTCATTCTGGCTCGAGTTGCGGCTCGACTTGAAGGCTTCCGCGGCCCGCGGTACGGTCGCACGTTCAACCCCGTGGAAGGAGTCACCCATGTGTCTTCCGGGCACTGCCGAGATCGTCAGGGAGCGGGTCGAGGCGGACGGGACGCCGAAGGTCGACAGGCGCACCGCCCTTCTCGGCGCGGCCGGTGCCGCCGGCGTCGCGCTCGCCGCGAGCTTCCCGGCCGGCGCGCTTGCGAACGGCCGCCGCCGCAAGGGCCGCTTTTGCGACCTGACGCACACGTTCACGGAGGGCTTCCCGGTCTTCGCCACCGGCGAGGAGCCCCAGCGTGAGACCATCGCCGACTACGCCACGTCCGGCTTCTACGCCCAGAAGTGGACGTTCGGCGAGCACTCGGGCACCCACATGGACGTTCCGGGCCACTTCATCCCGGGCGGCCGCCTCTCGCCCGACATCACGCTCCCCGAGCTGCTCGTCCCGATCGTCGTCGTCGACATCCGCAAGCGGGCCCGCAAGGACCCCAACGCGATGGTCGAGGTGGACGACATCAAGCGCTTCGAGCGCAAGCACGGGAAGGTCCCGCGCGGAGCGCTCGTCGCCGCCGACTCCGGCTGGGCCTCGAAGGTCGGCGATCCCGCCGCCTTCAAGGGCGGGCCGGCGTTCCCGAACTACAACTTCCCCGGCTGGGGCCTCGAGGCCGCCATGTTCCTCGCGGAGAAGCGCGACATCACCGCGATCGGGATCGACACGCTCAGCCTCGACCCGGGCAACTCGGCCACCTTCCCCGTGCACGTCACCTACCTGGGGACCGACCGCTACGGCATCGAGAACCTCACGGGCCTCGACTGCATCCCGCCGCGCGGCGCCACCGCCTACGTCGGCCTGATCCCGTGGGAGGAAGGCTCCGGCGGCCCCTGCCGGGTCATCGCCAACTGGTAACCCGTATCAAGTAACAGTCTGTTGCTTGGGATCGAGCGAAGGGCCGGCGCGAGCCGGCCCCTCGCTCGCTGCAGGCTCTACTTGGCCTTGGCGGCCGCGGCCGTCTTGGCCGGCTTCCGCGCGTACTTCTTTATGAACGCCTCGGTGAGGTCGTAGGCCTCGTCGTCGACGATCTGCGTCGGGGGGGACTTCATCAGGTAGGCGCTCGGCCCCTCGAGGGCGCCGGAGACGCCGTTGTTCAGCGCCAGCTTGGCCATGCGGACGGCGTCGATGACGATGCCGGCCGAGTTGGGGGAGTCCCAGACCTCGAGCTTGAGCTCGACGTTCAGCGGGACGTCGCCGAAGGAGGTGCCCTCCATGCGGATGTAGGCCCACTTGCGGTCGGTGAGCCACGGCACGTAGTCGGACGGGCCGACGTGGACGTTCTTCGCGCCCATGTCGTAGTCCAGCATGGACGTGACCGCGTTCGTCTTCGAGATCTTCTTCGACTCGAGGCGGTCGCGCTCGAGCATGTTGAGGAAGTCCGAGTTGCCGCCGACGTTGAGCTGCATCGTCCGGTCGAGGTGGACGCCGCGCTCGCGGAAGAGCGACGTGAGCACGCGGTGCGTGATCGTCGCGCCGACCTGCGACTTGATGTCGTCGCCGATGATCGGCAGCCCGGCCCGCTCGAACTGGTCGCCGAAGTAGCCGCCCTTGGCGATGAAGACGGGCATGCAGTTCACCATCGCGCAGCCGGCCTTGAGGATCTGCTCCGTGTACCACTTGGTCGCCTCCTCGGAGCCGACCGGGAGGTAGTTGACGACGACGTCGGTGTTCGTCTCCTCGAGGATCTCGACGATGTCGTCGGTGTCGCCGGGCGCCTTCTCGACGACCTCGGAGATGTACTTGCCGAGCCCGTCGTGGGTCATGCCGCGCGAGACGGTGATGCCGGTCTTCGGGACTTCGGCGAACTTGTAGGTGTCGTTGGGATGCGCCCAGATCGCGTCGGCGAGGTCCTTGCCGACCTTGTCCTTCGTGACGTCGAACGCGGCGGTGAACTCGATGTCGCGGACGTGGTAGCCGCCCAGGTCGACGTGCATGAGCCCCGGGACGAACGCGTCCGGGTCGGCGTCCTTGTAGTACTCGACGCCCTGGAGGAGCGAGTTGGCGCAGTTGCCGACGCCGATGATGGCGACGCGGACCTTGTCCTCGGACCGCACCTTGCCGTTGGCGTTGCCGTTCGTGCTAGCCATTGGTTCCTTTCGTCTGTTCGGCTGGAGGGAAATCCCGAGCTCGTCTGCTAGCGCCAAGATGATGACGTCGTTCGTGTGGGAGCTCGTCCGCAAGGCCTCGGCGTCGATCGCGTCCTTGAGCGCGTCCGGCATGCGCAGGAGCGCGACGCCGCTGGCGCCGGCGAGCGGGCTTCGACGGCCCGTGGGGGAGTACGGCACGGCGAAGCGCTCGGCCAGGATCCCCGTGGCGAGGTCGTTCAGGTTTCCTCCGCGGCGCGCGACCTCGCGGACGAGAGCACGCTTGAGGGAGGAAGGCATCCGAACGAGGACGCCGCGTCGGTCAGAACTGCTAGCAGTCAAACTGCTAGCAGTATAGCAGGTGTGCGCTACTGCCTCTCGAGCAGGCGCTTGCGCACGTAGAGGATGCGCTGGAGCACGGTCAGCCAGGCGGCCACCGCGAGCACCGCGACGACGTACGGGAGCGACCCGAACGGCGCGAAGGCGAGGCCGACGGCGATGACGAAGACCCGCTCGGCGCGGGTGCCGAGGCCGACGTCCGCCTTGATGCCGATCGCCTCGGCGCGGGCGCGCGCGTAGCTGACTAGCAACGAGCCGCCGACCGCGGCGAACGCGAGGAAGACGCCCCACTCGCTTCCGTCGCGCATGAGCACCATGCCGATCGCGGTCAGCATGAAGAGCTCGCCCATGCGGTCCACGGTCGAGTCGAGGAACGCCCCGAACGGCGTCCCCTTGCCGCTGCGCCGGGCGAGCGCGCCGTCGAGGATGTCCAGGACGCTCCCGATCACGAAGAGCGCGCCGCCGAGAATGTAGAGCCAGGGCGTGACGTACTCGAAGTAGACGGCGACGGCGCCGGCCAGGCAGAGACCGACCCCGGCGATCGTCAGCGCGTCCGGCGTGATGCTGGTCCGCTCGAGCCCGGCGACCCAGCGGCCGGCGACGCGGCGAACTGCGTCCTGGTAGTTGCGGCGCGGGGGCTCGGCCTGCTCGGGACTACTCACGAAGCCGCGAGGCTACCAGCGCCGGTGCCCGCAGCGGTAGAGCGCCGGGGACGGGCTGAGCCGCCGCTCCTGCGCCCAGGCGACGATCGTCCCGCCGACGAGCGCGACGCCGACGCCGGCGGCGATGTCGAGCCAGTAGTGGTTCCCGGTCGCCATGACGGAGAACCAGACCCAGGTCGGCCAAAGCGTCCAGAGCACCGCGGCCCAGCGGCTCGTCACCAGCGTCGCCATGGCGAAGCCGATGATGAGCGCGTCCGCCGAGTGCACGCTCGGCATCGCCGCGTAGGGGTTCGAGGCGAGCTCGATGAGCCCGCTTCCGTGGTTCACGGTCGCCGACTGCGCCAGCGTGTCCACGAAGCCGTGCTCCGGGAACATCCGCGGCGGCGCGGTCGGCATGAGGACGTAGCCGACGAGCGCGAGCAGGTTCGTGGCGAAGATCCAGTTTCGGACGGTGATGAACGCCTCGTTCCGGAAGAAGTAGATCCAGAGCAGCGAGATCCCGAGCACCGGGAACTGCGAGAGCCAGTAAGTGAGGTTGACGGCCTCGAGCGCCCAGTCTCCCGCGTGGATGACCGTGCGCTGGATGTCGACCTCGACCAGCGCGTTGACCGCCAGCTCGGCGTCGATGACGGTGACGCCGTTCTGGATCGCCTCCAGCGTGCCGCGGTCGGCGATCCCGCGCGCGACCTGGTACACCAGCCCGAAGCCGAGCCAGAGCGAGAGCTGGAAGAGAAAGTCCCTCCAGCCGTGCGGAAGGAGGCGTCCGGAGGCGGTCACGTCGGCCAGTGTACCGATGGGGTCGGTTCGGTTTTCCCCCGTTTAAGGAGTGGAGAAACCGAGTGGAGAAACCGCGTGCGGATTCACACGAGCGAGTCGAGATGGCGCGAGAGCAGCTCGACCTGCCGGGCGGGTGTGGTCAGCTCGGGGTCGAGGGTGGCGTGCAGCGCGAGCCCGTCGACGAGAGCGTGGAGTCGCTCGGTCTCGTCGGCAAGATCGAGTTCGGGGCGCGTCTTGCCGTCCGCGCGGAGGGTCTCGATGGCGAGCTGACAGAGGGCCCGCACCTGCGCGTGCGTCTCGTCTCGCAGCGGCCGGAGGCCCGGATCCACGCGCGCCCGCGCGGTGAAGGCCAGCCAGACCTCGAACACCGCGCGGGTTTCCGGGTCGAGGACGAGCAGGCTCTGCAGCAGGCGCTCGACCGCCTCCCGGGTGTCTTCCGACGGCTCGACCGCTTCCACGCGTCGCGTGACCTCGTCGATGATCAGCTGCATCGCGAAGGCGAGAAGCTCGGACTGGGTCGGGAAGACGTGGCGAAGGGAGCCGGCGGACACGCCCGCCTCGGCCGCCACCTTGCGGACCGAGGCTGCCTCGATGCCGTCGCGCAGGACGACGCGCCAGAGGGCTTCGCCGAGCTCACGGCGCCGGGCTTCGCTGTCGATCCTTGGCAACGGCTCATTCTAGTACATTCGTACTAGCCGTACGACGGACACCGGCTAGCCCCATGGCCCGGCGCGCAGGCCTCTGCGACCATCTCCTAGCACAGTCGTACTACCAACCGTTAGGAGACCTCCGATGCTTCAGTCCAACCGCTGGGCCCCCTGGTGGGTCTACGCCCTGGTCATCGCCCCGGCGAACCTGGGCAAGCAGCAACTCCTTCCCGCTGATGCCGCGTGGTGGCTCGTAGCCGTCTCGACGGCGGCCACGGTGGTCATCGGGATCGCAGTCGTCACTGCCGTCTATCGCGCGAGCACACCCGTCCGACCGACCGAGACCCGCTAGGAGGGAGGCAGTCCGTGGTCCTCACAGTCATCGTCGCCACCGAGATCGCCTTCTGGCTGCTCCTCGTCTCGGGCCTCGTCGCTCGCTACGTACTCGGGCGCCCGCAGGCCGGCCTCGCGCTCCTCGCCGCGACTCCTCTCGTCGATCTCGTCCTGCTCGCAGCGACGACTATCGACCTGCGTCGCGGCGGGGAGGCGGCCCTACCCCATGCGCTCGCCGCCGTCTACATCGGTATCTCCGTGGCGTGGGGGCGACGGCTGGTCGGTTGGGCCGATGCCCGCTTCGCGCACCGGTTCGCCGGTGGCCCGGCGCCGGAGAGCCCGCCGCGCACCGGGCCGGCCCACGCGGCCCACCAGCGGCGTGAGTGGCTTCGGCACCTGGCCGCCTGGGCCACCGGCACCGTTCTCCTGGGTCTCGGCGTGCTCCTCGTGGGCGACACCGACCGCACCTGGGCGCTCCACAACGTCGCCGCGCTCTGGACGCTCGTCCTCGCAATCGACTTCGCGATCTCGTTCAGCTACACGCTCTGGCCCCGAGGGGCCTCCGGCGCTCGTCAGCCGCCGATGAAGGACATCTCGACCTTGGGCAGGTCGGCGGTCTCGGCGGAGCGGAGCTCCGAATAGCGGTCGGTGCGGGCGCGCCAGATGTCGGCGATCGCCGTGGTCAGGTCGTCGTCGGTGGCCCCGCCGCGCAGGAGCGCCCGCAGGTCGTGCCCCTGGACGGCGAACAGGCAGGTGTAGACCTGGCCGTCCGCCGAGAGCCTGGCGCGGGTGCAGTCGCCGCAGAAGGGCTGCGTCACCGACGAAATGACGCCGATCTCGCCGCTCCCGTCGCGATAGCGCCAGCGATTCGCCACCTCGCCCCGGTAGGCGGCGTCGACCGGCTCGAGCGGGAGCTCGGCGTCGATCGCCGCCACAATCTCCGCTGCCGGGACGACGTCGTCCATGCGCCAGCCGTTCGTGTGACCGACGTCCATGTACTCAATGAAGCGCAGCACCACGCCCGTCCCGCGGAAGCGCCGCGCCATCGGGAGAATCCCCTCCTCGTTCAGCCCGCGCTTCACGACCACGTTCACCTTCACGGGCGCGAGGCCGGCGGCCAGCGCCGCGTCGATCCCCTCGAGGACACGGGCGACCGGAAAGTCGACGTCGTTCATTGCGCGGAAGACCTCGTCGTCGAGCGAGTCCAGGCTGACCGTGATGCGGCCGAGCCCGGCCGCCTTCAGCGTCTCGGCCTTGCGCGAGAGGAGCGAGCCGTTCGTCGTGAGCGTCAGGTCGAGGCCGTCGATCCGCGCGAGGAGCTCGACGAGCGTCTCGACGTCGCGGCGGACGAGCGGCTCGCCGCCCGTGATCCTGATCTTCTCGACGCCCAGTCGGGCGAACGCGCGGGCCAGGCGCTCGATCTCCTCGAACGTCAACAGGTCGGTGCGGGCCAGGAACGCGTAGTCGCGGCCGAAGACCTCCTTCGGCATGCAGTAGACGCAGCGGAAGTTGCACCGGTCCGTCACTGAGATCCGGAGATCCCGCACGGGCCGCCCCAGCTTGTCCGTCAGCCGCTCCACAGGTGAAGCGTAGCCCAGTGGTTTCTCTCCGCCACGGCCGGGGTACTTCGCCGGGCGATCGCCTCTTCGCCAAGAGCGGGGTGCCCGCGGATCTGCGGGCGCCCCGCCCCATCATCAGGCGGGCTGATCGAATCGCGCGGGAACTCGACTTGAGCTAATCGTTCCGCGACGGGCATGCTGCGGTTGTGGCTGCGCGGTATCCGGCACGGGTCTGGCTCGCCCTGGTGACGATCTACGTCGCCTGGGGCTCGACGTTCATCGCGCTCGCGATCGTCGTTCGCGACCTGCCGCCGCTCCTCTCGCTGGCCGTCAGGCACCTGATCGCGGGCGCGCTCCTCCTCGCCTGGGCGCTGCCGCGCGGCGACCGCGAAGGCGACAGAGTCGGCCGGCCGCAGGTTCTCGCCGGCTTCGTCTTCGGCGGCCTGCTCTTCCTGGTCGGGCACGGCACCCTGGCGTGGGCGCAGCAGACCGTGCCGGCCGGGGTCGCAGCGCTCCTCGTCGGGAGCATCCCGATCTGGATGGCACTGCTCGACCGCGTCTTCTTCGGCCGGCGGCTGCGCCCGTCCGCATACGTCGGCTTCGCCCTCGGCTTCCTCGGCCTGACGTTCCTGTTCGATCCGTTCGGGTCGGGACAGGTCGACCGTCTCGGCGCGATCGTGATCATCCTCGGGGCGCTGGCGTGGTCGGCGGGCTCGCTCTACTCGCGCGGCGCGGCGCTCCCGAAGCGCCCGCTCGTCTCCGCCGGCCTCGGCGCCGTCTGCGGCGGGATCCTGTGCCTCGTCGTCGCCCTCTTCGCGGGCGAGGTCGGCGAGGCTACCTGGACGGCCGAGTCGCTTCTGGCGCTCGCCTACCTCGTCGTCGTCGGGAGCCTCGTCGGCTTCACCGCCTACGTCTGGCTGCTACGCGCGGCCCCCGTCTCGCTCGTCTCCACCTACGCCTACGTGAACCCGATCGTCGCCGTCGCCCTCGCCTGGCTTCTCCTCGGCGAGACGATCACGCTGCAGATGACCGTGGCCGGCGCCGCCATCCTCGTCTCGGTCGCGCTGATCCTCCGTGCGAGCGGCGCAGCGGTCGAGCCGGGCCGCGGCCTGCTCCGCCGCCGCACCGCGGCGCCCCGCCGCGCCGCCTCCGAGCCCGCCTCCTGATCGCACCCGCCCCGCGGATCGGGTAGAACCGGCCTCCGTGGACCAGCGTGCGACCCCACTCGCCGATGCGGCCGCTGCCTTTCTGGCGGCCGGCGTGACGCCGTTCACGACGCCGGGGCACAAGCGGCGGCCCGATCTCGCGGACGAGTTCCTCCTCCTCGACCTGCCGCTGTCGTCCGGGGCCGACGACCTCCACATGCGCTCCGACGTCCTCGGCCAGGCCGAGCGGCTCGCGGCCGACCTCTGGGGCGCCGACCTCTGCCGCTTCTGCGGGAACGGCTCGACGGAGGGGAACCAGGCGCTCGCGCTCGCGCTCGGCCGGCCGGGCGACCGCGCCGTCGTCTCGCGGACCATGCACAAGTCCGTCCTCGCCGGTCTCGTCCTCTCCGGGCTCGAGCCGGTCTGGGTGCGCCCGGACGTCGACCAGACGACCGGCCTCCCGCTCGCGCTTCCGGCAGAGCGCGTCGGTGCCGCGCTCGCCGACGCGCCCGACGCCTGTGGCGTCTTCCTGGTCGAGCCGAGCTTCGTGGGCGTCCTCTCCGACGTCGGCGCGATCGCCGCGCTGGCCCACGGCGCCGGCGTCCCGCTGGTCGTCGACCAGGCCTGGGGAGCGCACTTCGGCTTTCACCCGGCGGTTCCGCCGCACGCGCTTGCCGCCGGGGCCGACGCGTTCGTTGCCTCCTCCCACAAGACGCTCGCCGCATTCACGCAGAGTGCGTTCCTCGTGGCGCGCGGCGGCTTCCTCGACCTCGAGCGGCTGGAGGAGTCCTTCGAGGTCCTGCACACGACGAGCGTCTCGGCCGCGCTGCTCGCGAGCATCGACCGGGCGCGGATGATCATGGCCACGCGCGGCGAGGAGCTCCTGGGCGAGACCGTCCGGCTGGCCGCCTATGTGCGCGCGCGGCTCGCCGAGGTGGAGGGCCTGGCCATCGTCGACTCCGACGATCCGACCAAGCTGGCGCTTTCCCTGCCCGGCACGGGCGCCGACGGGCTCGAGGTGGAGGCCGACCTGTTCGCGCAGGGCATCCGCTTCGAGCTCGCCAACCGCGACCTGCTCGTCCCGCTCCTCACGATCGCGGACACTGAGGAGGGGGTGGAGCGCCTGTGCGACGCGCTGATCGGCTCCTTCGAGCGCCGGCGCGGCGCGCCGCGCCCGCCCGGGGCCGCGAGCGCCGTCTGGGACGTCTCGCCGGAGCCGGCCATGACCCCGCGGGACGCGTTCTTCTCCGCGCGGGAGACCGTGCGGGCGGAGAACGCCGCCGGCCGCGTCGCTGCGGAGATGGTCTGCCCGTACCCGCCCGGGATCCCCGCGATCGCCCCCGGCGAGGTGGTCTCGCGGGAGCTCGTCGAAGCACTCCGAGAGGCGGCCGCCGCGGGCACCCGGCTGGCGTACTGCGCCGACCCGGAGCTCGCCACGCTCCAGGTCGTCGCCGACAGATAGGCGCGCCGGCGTGTTCCATTGATCTGCTATAAAGCGGCTTAGATTTTCTGAGCCACACGCGTAAGCCACCACTGGAGGACTCACCACATGGCACGAACCATCGGCATCGACCTGGGCACGACGAACTCCTGCGTCGCCGTGCTCGAGGGCGGCGAGCCGACCGTCATTCCCAATGCCGAGGGCGGACGGACGACCCCGTCCGTCGTCGCGTTCGCGAAGGACGGTCAGCGGCTCGTCGGGGCGCCCGCGAAGCGCCAGTCCGTCACGAACCCCGAGAACACGGTCTCCTCGATCAAGCGCTTCATGGGCCGCAAGGCCTCGGAGGTGACCGAGGAGCAGAAGATCGTCCCGTACGAGGTCGTCTCCGGCCCGAACGGCGACGTCCGCGTGAAGGCCGGCGACAAGGAGTACGCGCCGCCCGAGATCAGCGCGATGATCCTGCAGAAGCTGAAGGCGGACGCCGAGGCGTACCTCGGCGAGACGGTCACCGACGCCGTCGTCACCGTCCCCGCCTACTTCAACAACGCCCAGCGCGAGGCGACGAAGGACGCCGGCAAGATCGCCGGCCTCAACGTCCTCCGCATCATCAACGAGCCGACCGCGGCCTCGCTCGCGTACGGGCTCGACAAGGAGGCCGACCAGACGATCCTGGTCTTCGACCTCGGCGGCGGGACGTTCGACGTCTCCGTCCTCGAGCTCGGCGAGGGCGTCTTCGAGGTGAAGGCCACCAACGGCGACAACCACCTCGGCGGCGACAACTTCGACAAGGCCGTCGTCGACTGGATGGTCGCGGAGTTCAAGCGCGACCAGGGCATCGACCTGAGCCAGGACAAGATGGCGCTCCAGCGCCTGTACGAGGCTGCGGAGAAGGCGAAGATCGAGCTCTCCTCGACGACCTCGACGCAGATCAACCTGCCGTTCATCACGGCGACGCCGGAGGGCCCGAAGCACCTGGACCTCCAGCTCACGCGCGCGAAGCTGAACGAGCTCACGCACGACCTGCTCGAGCGCACCGTCGGCCCGACGAAGCAGGCGCTGGCCGACGCCGGCCTGACGCCTGACAAGATCGACCACGTCGTCCTCGTCGGCGGCATGACGCGCATGCCCTCCGTCCAGGAGAAGGTCGCCTCCGTCGTCGGCAAGGAGCCGCACAAGGGCGTCAACCCGGACGAGGTCGTCGCCGTCGGTGCGGCCATCCAGGCCGGCGTCCTCAAGGGCGAGGTCAAGGACATCCTCCTGCTCGACGTCACCCCGCTGTCGCTCGGCATCGAGACGAAGGGCGGCGTGTTCACGACCCTGATCGAGCGCAACACGACGATCCCGAAGAAGAAGTCGGAGACGTTCACGACCGCCGAGGACAACCAGCCGTCGGTCGAGATCCACGTCCTCCAGGGCGAGTCCGAGATGGCGGCGTTCAACAAGACGCTCGGCAAGTTCCAGCTCGTCGGGATCCCGCCGGCGCCGCGCGGCATGCCGCAGGTCGAGGTCGCCTTCGACATCGACGCGAACGGCATCCTCAACGTGTCCGCCAAGGACCTCGGCACCGGGAACCAGCAGCAGATCCGGATCGAGGGCGGCTCCGGGCTCGACGACAATGAGGTCGAGCAGATGATCGCCGAGGCCGAGGCCCATGCCGAGGAGGCGCACAAGCTCCGCGAGCTGGCCGAGGCCCGCAACCAGGCGGAGACGCTCGTGTACTCGACCGAGAAGAGCCTCGCCGAGCACCGCGACACGCTCGACGAGGAGACGGTGAAGACGATCGAGGAGCGGGTCGAGGCGCTCAAGGGCGTCGCCGACGGCGACGACGCCGCGCAGATCCGTGCCAAGAGCGACGAGCTGATGGAGGCCGCGCACAAGCTGGCCCAGGCCGTCTACGAGAAGGTGCAGGCCGAGCAGGCCGCCTCCCAGCCCACCGCCGACAACGGGGCGGCGAGCGACGACGAGGTCGTCGAGGAGGCCGACTACGAGGTGATCGACGAAGAGGCGAAGCAGTCGTAATGGCCTCCGAGGAGACCACCGGCCCGGAGCAGGCCGAGCAGGCCGAGAAGGCCGTGGCCGAGCTGGAGGAGCGCATCGAGCTCCTCCAGCGCGAGCGCGACGAGGTCGTCGACGACCTGAAGCGGGTCGCGGCCGACTTCGACAACTACCGCAAGCGGGCGCTGCGCGACCAAGAGGCGCTGGTCGCGCGCGCCCACGAGCGGCTCGTGAAGGAGCTCCTGCCCGTCGTCGACGACCTCGAGCGCGCGCTCGTCGCCGCCGAGGAGCACGAGGAGGCCCGGCTCGAGGAAGGCGTCAGGCTCGTCCACCGCGAGCTGCGCGATGCGCTGGCCAAGGAGGGCCTCATCGAGATCGAGACCGACGGCGAGTTCGACCCGCACGTCCACGAGGCCCTGCTGACGCAGCCGTCCGAGGAGGACGACGGCGCCATCCTCCAGGTGATCCAGAAGGGATACCGGCTCGGCGACCGGGTGCTCCGGCCCGCGCGCGTCGTCGTGTCCCAGGGGCCCGCGGAGTGAGGGACCTCTACGAGGTCCTGGGCGTCCCGAAGTCGGCCTCCCCCGACGAGATCAAGAAGGCCTATCGGAAGCTCGCCCGCAAGCACCACCCCGACTCGAACCCCGGCGACGCCGAGGCGGAGGAGCGCTTCAAGGAGCTCCAGGACGCCTACGACGTCCTCTCCGATCCGGAGAAGCGGAAGCAGTACGACCAGCTCGGGCCGCGCATGTTCGACGGGCCGCGGGCGGGCGGGCCCGGCGGGTTCACCTGGAGCGGGAACGTCGGCGACGTCGGGGACCTGGGCGACCTGTTCGGCGGGCTGTTCGGGCGCGGGGCCGGCCGGGGAGCGGCAGGCACGCGGTCTCGGCGCCCCGGCCAGCGGGGCGCCGACGTGGGCGTGGCGCTCACGCTCTCCTTCGAGGATTCCCTCGAGGGGCTCACGACGAAGATCCCGGTCGAGCTCGAGACGGCCTGCAGGACGTGCAAGGGCACCGGCGCGGAGCCGGGCACCCGGCCGATCATCTGCCCCGAGTGCAGGGGCCGCGGGGTGACGTCCGAGGACGAGGGCTTCTTCGCGTTCTCGCGGCCGTGCCCCCGCTGTCACGGCAACGGCACCGTCGTCGAGAAGCCGTGCCGGACCTGCCACGGGGCCGGACGCGAGCGCCGGACGAAGCGCTACACCGTGAAGATCCCCGCCGGCGTCAAGGACGGCACGCAGATCCGGCTCAAGGGCAAGGGCGAGGCCGGCTTCGACGGCGGCCCCCCCGGCGACCTGATCGTGACGACGCGCGTGACGCCCTCGCCGCTGTTCCAGCGCCGGGGCGCCGACCTCCTCATCGAGGTTCCCGTCACGTACGCGGAGGCCGCGCTCGGCGCGGAGGTCGAGGTACCGACCCCGGAGGGGCGCATCTCGCTCAAGGTGCCCGCCGGCTCGCCGGACGGCAAGCTCCTGCGCGTCCGTGGCCAGGGCGCGCCGAAGCTGAACGGCGGCGGCAGGGGCGACCTGCTCGCGCGCGTCCGGCTCGACGTCCCGACCAAGCTGTCCAAGTCGGAGCGCGAGGCCATCGAGGCGCTCGGCAAGGCGTCCACCCGCGACGTCAGGGAGAAGCTGAGGACGTGATGGACGACCGCCCGCGCTACATGATCTCCGTCGCCGCCGAGCTCGTCGGCATGCACCCGCAGACCCTGCGCGTCTACGAGACGAAGGGCCTGGTCCGGCCCCGGCGCACGCCCGGCAACACGCGCCTGTACTCCGAGGCCGACCTCGAGCGGCTGCGCCTGATCCAGCGGCTGACGACCGAGCTCGGCCTCAACCTCGCCGGCGTCGAGACCGTGCTGCGGCTCCAGGACGAGCTCACGCGCCTGCACGCGCGAATGGAGCGCCTCGAGACCGAGATGCGCGAGGAGGTTCAGCGCGTTCATCGCCAGTACCGCCGCGAGGTCGTGCTCTACACCGATCCCGGCGACACCCTTCCCCGACCCGTCAAGAGGACATGGACTTCAACAGGCTGACGATCAAGTCACAGGAGGCCGTCGGCGCCGCCCAGGAGCTGGCGCGGCGGACCGGCAACCCCGAGATCTACCCGGAGCACCTCGTGCTCGCGCTCCTCGACCAGGAGCTGCCGCGCACGCTCGTCGAGCGCGCCGGAGCCTCCGTGGCCGACGTGCGCGCCCGCGCCGAGGCCGCTCTCTCCGCGAAGCCGTCCGTCCAGGGCGCCGCCGCCCAGCAGCCGCGCGTCGCGACCGCCTTCTCCGAGGTGCTCGACCACGCCGAGGAGGAAATGCGCAAGCTCGAGGACGACTACGTCTCGACGGAGCACCTGCTGCTCGCGCTCGACGTCGTCCCGCGCGATGCGCTCCTTGCGGCGCTGAAGGACGTGCGCGGCTCCCAGCGCGTGACCTCGCAGGACCCGGAGGGCAGTTACCAGGCGCTGGAGAAATTCGGCCGCGACCTGACCGAGCTGGCCGAGCAGGGCAAGCTCGACCCGGTCATCGGGCGCGACGAGGAGATCCGGCGCGTCATCCAGGTGCTCTCGCGCCGGACGAAGAACAACCCGGTCCTGATCGGCGATCCGGGCGTGGGGAAGACCGCGATCGCCGAAGGGCTCGCCCAGCGGATCGTCGCCGGCGACGTCCCGGAGGGGCTGAAGGGCAAGCGCGTCTGGGCGCTCGACATCGGCGCGCTCCTCGCCGGCTCGAAGTACCGCGGCGAGTTCGAGGAGCGCCTCAAGGCCGTCCTCACCGAGATCACCGAATCGGCCGGCGAGATCATCCTCTTCATCGACGAGCTGCACACGATCGTCGGTGCGGGCGCCGCCGAGGGCGCCGTCGACGCGGCCAACATGCTGAAGCCGATGCTCGCCCGCGGGGAGCTGCGCGCCGTCGGCGCCACCACGCTCGACGAGTACCGCAAGCACATCGAGAAGGACGCCGCCCTCGAGCGCCGCTTCCAGCCGATTCTCGTCGGCGAGCCGTCCGTCGCGGACACGATCGCGATCCTGCGCGGCCTGAAGGAGCGCTACGAGGCACACCACGGCGTGCGCATCCGCGACGCCGCGCTCGTCGCCGCGGCCGTTCTCTCCGACCGCTACATCTCCGACCGCTTCCTGCCCGACAAGGCGATCGACCTCGTCGACGAGTCCGCCTCGCGCCTGCGCATGGAGATCGACTCCTCGCCGCTCGAGCTGGACGCGGCCGAGCGCCGAGTGCGCCAGCTCGAGATCGAGCACGCCGCCATGGGCAAGGAGTCGAAGGACGTGCGGGAGCCGGTCGAGCGCGAGCTCGCCGACGCCAAGGCGCACCGCGACGAGCTGGCGGCCCGCTGGGCAAAGGAGAAGGAGCTGCTCGACCGCGTGAAGGAGATCACCCAGCGCATCGACGACCTGCGCATGGAGGCGGAGCGCGCCGAGCGCGCGGGCGACCTCCAGCGCGTCGCCGAGATCCGCTACGGCGAGCTGCCCGCGCTCGAGGCCGAGCTGGCCGAGCGGTCGGAGCAGGAGTTCGAGCCGATGGTCAAGGAGGAGGTCGACGAGGACGACGTCGCCGCCGTCGTCGCGCGCTGGACGGGCATCCCCGTCGCGCGCCTGCTGGAAGGGGAGACCGAGAAGCTCATCCACATGGAGGAGCGCCTCCATCAGCGGGTCGTCGGCCAGGAGGAGGCCGTCGAGGCCGTCGCCAACGCCCTTCGTCGAGCGCGCACCGGCCTCCAGGATCCGAACCGCCCCATCGGCTCGTTCGTCTTCCTCGGCCCGACGGGCGTGGGGAAGACCGAGCTCGCCCGCGCTCTCGCCGAGTTCATGTTCGACGACGAGCGGGCGCTCGTCCGCCTGGACATGTCCGAGTACCAGGAGCGGCACACGGTCGCCCGCCTCGTCGGCGCGCCGCCCGGCTACGTCGGCTACGAGGAGGGCGGTCAGCTCACCGAGGCCGTCCGCCGCCGGCCGTACTCCGTGATCCTCCTCGACGAGATCGAGAAGGCGCACGCCGAGGTCTTCGACGTCCTCCTGCAGATCCTCGACGACGGCCGCCTCACCGACGGCCAGGGCCGCACGGTCGACTTCCGCAACACCGTCGTGATCATGACCTCGAACCTCCGCTCCGCCGAGGCGATGCGGGAGTTCTTCCGGCCGGAGTTCCTCAACCGGATCGACGAGATCGTCGAGTTCAAGGCCCTCAGCCGCGAGCAGCTCGGCGAGATCGTCGACCTCCAGCTCGAGCGCCTACGGATGCGGCTCGCCGACCGCGGGCTCGGCCTCGAGCTGACCGACGCCGCCAAGGAGCACCTGGCCGAAGCCGGCTGGGACCCCACTTACGGCGCCCGCCCGCTCAAGCGCGCGCTCCAGCGCCTGGTCGAGAACCCGCTCGCGCTGCGGCTCCTGGAGGGCGAGTTCGCCGAGGGCGACACGATCAGCGTGGACGTGGCCGACGGCGAGCTGGTCTTCGCCAGGGCGCCGGCGGCCGAGCCGACGCCCGTCTAGGCCTTCGGCCCGATCTCGCGGTCGAGGATGGCCTCGGGCTCCGCGTCAGTCTCGGGGCACCCCAGCCCACCACCCGCTCCCAGCGTACAGCCGAGAATCGCATCCGTGGTGCACGGATTCGTGCCGATTGTGTAACGGCGGAAGCGGGGCGCCGAGCTAGGGAACCGGGTCGAAGAACTCGGCCTTGCCGGTCTCCGGCGGGGCACCGTAGATGAAGAGGACGAGCTCCTCGGCGCCGGAGTTCCGGAGCTGGAGGATCGTTCCGCGCTCGACGACGACGACGCCGCCCCGCGGCACTTCGTGCCGCTCCGGAGGCTCGCCGAGGTCGACCGTCAGCGTCCCGGCGAGGACGACGAAGACCTCCTCCTGGCCCAGGTCGCGGTGGCGCTTCCCCTGGGCGCCGGGCGGATAGCGCCAGACGTTGGCGCGCGACTCCGCGAGCGCCTCCGACAGCGACGCGATCGCGCGTGAATCCGTCTCGGAGCGGGGCTCGAACGCGAGCTCGTCCGCCTGGAAGACCGTGTAGCTCACGCCTCCAGCCTAGTCGGGGCGTCAAGATATGGGCGTGAGCCACTTCCTCGCCTTCCTCGGCGTCTCCGCGCTTGTAATCGTGACGCCGGGCCAGGACACGGCGCTGACGATCAAGAACACGCTCGCGGGCGGCCGACGCGCGGGTGTGCTCACCGCGCTCGGCGTCTCCACGGGGCAGGCGGTGTGGACGCTGGCTGCGAGCGCCGGCGTGGCCGCGCTCCTCGTCGCCTCCGAGCCGGCCTTCCTTGCGCTCAAGCTGGCCGGGGCCGCGTACCTGGTCTTCCTCGGCGCCCAGGCGCTCCTCGCCGCGGTCCGGGGCGCCGCCGCGCACGCTCTCCCGGGTGCGGGCCCGCAGCGCCTTGCTCCGGCGACCGGCTACCGCCAGGGCGTCGTGTCGAATCTCGGCAACCCGAAGATGGCCGTCTTCTTCACCAGCCTCCTGCCGCAGTTCGCGCCCACCGGCGGCGGCTCGTTTGCGGCGATGCTCGCCCTCGGGCTCGTCGTTCTGCGCGATGACGTTCCTCTGGCTGGCCGCCTACTCCGCCGCGGTCGACCGCGCCGGCCACGTCCTCCGGCGCCCCGCGGTCCGGCGCGCCCTCGACGCGGTCACGGGCACCGTCCTCGTGGCGCTCGGCCTTCGCCTGGCGACGACGCAGCGCTAGGAGGGTTGACGAAATAACGGCGGTGCCGCCGGGCCGCGCTGCTCGCCCCGAGGTCTGCGTCCTCAGTCGCGCCCGTAGCTTTGGCTACGAGCGCTCCCTGCGTCCTTGCCTCGGAACAACCATCGCACCCCGGCGACGAGCGATATTCCGCCAAACCTCCTAGTCGAGCCGCTTCTCGAAGCAGACGCTCTTCGGATCGTCGGCGAACGGGCCGTAACGCGGGATCGGGCCGAAGCCCGCCGAGACGTAGAGATCGATGGCCGCCGCCTGCAGGTTCCCCGTCTCCAGCCGGACCAGCGAGTAGCCGAGCGCCCTGGCCTCGAACACCAGGGCCTCGAGCACGCGACGCGCGTGCCCGCGCCCGCGGGCTTCCGGGACTACGTACATCCGCCGGATCTCCGCGGTCGCTTCGTCGTAGCGGGCGACGCCGCCGCACGCGACTGCATCGCCGTCGATCCGGCCGATCAGGAACGCGCCCCCGTTCGACGGCTCGAAGATCGACGCAGCCGGCAGGCCGCCGGAGCCGGGCTCGTCGTCGTAGGTGACGAGCAGCTCCGCCTCGAGCGCGTCCGCGAGCGCCCGGGCGGTCTCCGTGTCGAAGCTCTCGCGGCGGATCTCCACGCGCGAACCTTAGATGCCTGACCGGCACCTTCCGCACTCGCGGATGACCCCTGCGACACGGCGCCGGATCACCACCCTCGCCCTTACCCGTACACCCGGTACGGGCCGCGGGTGAGTGCGGTGACCGGCTTGGTCGCAGGCGCCCCCGACGAGCACAGAAGGCCCCGGCCAGACATCTAGAGTTCGCGCACGTGACGCCGCCAGATCGCCCGCTCCAGCTCGGCGAGCTCCTCTCCGAGACCGTTCGCATCTACACCCAGCGTCCCTGGGCGGCGCTCGGCATCGGCCTGGTCGAGGGCGGCGCCTACCTCCTCGCGGCGCTGACGCCGGACCTCCTCGACGTCCTCGTCATCGCCATCGCCTTCAGCCTGATCTACGGCGCGGCGGCGAGACTCGTTTCCGGCGACTCGTTCGTCGAGGCCTGGGCGCAGGTCGGCGTCAGGGTGCCGGTGCTGCTCGTCCTCACGTTCGTCGTGGCCGTCCCGAGCGTCATCTCGCTGACCTACCTGTTCCTGTTCGTCGTCGCCGCCGCCTGGATCGCGTTCCTGGGCTTCTCGATCCCGGTCGCCATGCTCGAGCACGACCCGGACGTGAAGAACGCGTTCGACCGGATCGCCTTCTCGCTCCTCCGCTCTCTCCAGCTCGCGCGCGCGGAGTACCTGCACGCGCTCGGCGTCGTCGCGGCTCTCGTCATCGTCTATCTCGTCCTCGGGATCATGCTCGCCGTCGGCCTCGTCGGGTTCGCCGACAACGGCAGAGTCATCGCCGCGGCCCTCGTCCAGGTCGTGCTCGCGCCGTTCTTCTTCATCGGCTTGTCCGTCCTCTACTACGAGCAACGGGCGCGCGCCGCTGTATCCTCGCCTCCCGAAGCCGCCTAGGGAGGAGCCATGCCCAAGTACCTGATGCTGTCGACGCTGAGCGAGCAGGGCCTGCAGACCCTCCGCGCGAACCCCGAGCGCCTGCGGGAGGTGAACAAGGACGTCGAAGAGCTCGGCGCCAAGGTGCTCCACCAGTGGTTCGTGCTCGGCCCGCACGACTTCGTCAACATCGTCGAGGCCGACAGCTCGGCGGTGATCGCCGAGGTCTCGATCTCGCTGGGGGCTCGCGGGAGCGTGCACACGCAGTCCTACGAGATGCTCGAGGTCGACGACCTCATCAAGCTCCTGGGCGGGTGAAAGTGCCTCTCCAGGCAATGCGCGACGCAGAAGCACAGCAGCATGGCCTGAAGAGGCACTAGTGCCCGACGAGCCGGCGCGTCTGCCCGACTGGCTCGCCGCCGAGGTCGCGGCATGGCCCCAGGACGCCTGGGGAGCGCACCAGACGCGCCTGCTCCTGCGGGACGGACGGGTCGTCGAGCCGGTCGCGGTGCTGCCGAGCGGCGACGTCGTCGGCTGGGGTCAGGCCGGCGCCGTGGACTTCGCCGCGGAGGACATCGTCGCCATCGAGCGGATCGACGACTGACGGCTAGTCCGTGAAGACGTAGTCGTTCTCGAGCGCGCCCATGTGGCAGCTCCAGCAGACGGCGCCGCTCGCGACCTCCTGGAACGGCTCGTCGCGCGCGTCGCGCGTGTACTCGACGAAAACCCAGTTCCGGTGCGCCGGATCGGCGCCCGGCTCCTTGCGCATGATCGCGATCAGGCCGACGAAGTCCGTTCCGGGGCGGACGGCGTCCTTGACGACGATCGTGCCGGCGGGATAGCGCCCGTTGGCCTGCTGCTCGCGAGAGGCGTAGACGTTCTTCGTGCCGTTGTGCGGATCGGCGTCGCGAGGAGGGATGGGCGCGTCGTTTAGCTTCGTCCAGCCCCGGTAACCCGCGACGAATCCGGGCACGCCGGGCGGCGCCTGCGGGGCCGGGGGCTCCGCCTCCGTCGTCGATTCCTCGGTCGTCGTCCCGGCCTCCGTGGTCGGGTCCGGCCGGGTGGACGTCGCCGGCGGTGCAGGCCCGGCCGTCGTCGGGGCCTGCTCGGGCTCGCTCTCCCCTGCGCAGCCGGCGACGAGCGCGGCCAGGAGCAGCAGCCGCCTCACTGCAGCCGCGAGTACGCCACGGCGACGTCGGCCGCCAGCGCGGCGTTCTCGACGATGAGCTGCTTGTTCGCCTCGACGGTGGCGCCGTCGCTCGCCTCGTGCAGATAGGCGAGCACGAACGGCGTCACGTCCTGCCCGCTGACGCCCTGGCGCTCGGCTTCGGCGACGCCCTCCGCGATGAGCGGCTCGACGTCGAGGCTCTCGTCGGGCGGCCGGGCCAGGAGGAGGGCAGAGTGGCGCCCGAGCCGCCAGTGGTACTGGGCGATCTGGGCGGTCTCCTCGACCGTGAGCACGCGGGCGGACACGGGCGGGCCGCCCTCGCGGGCGTAGAAGAGCGGGATCGTGTCCGTCCGCCAGCCGAGCACGGGCACGCCGATCGTCTCCAGCAGCTCGGCGGTCGCCCGGACGTCGAGGATCGACTTGGCTCCGGACGCCACGACCAGCGCCTCCGTCCGCGCCAGTTCGCTGAGGTCGGCCGAGATGTCGGGCCGCTCCGTCCAGCCGCGGTGGACGCCCCCGAGCCCGCCCGTGCCGAGGAAGCCGATGCCGACCGCGCGGCAGACGGCGAGCGTGCCGCCCGCCGTGGTCGCGCCGAGCGCGCCCTGCGCCGCGCACGCTGCCAGGTCGCGCGGGCCGACCTTGCGGGCGTCAGGGGACGTGCCGAAGCGCTCGAGCTGGTCCTCGGTGAGGCCGACCTGAATGGCGCCGTCGACGACGCCGACCGTGGCCGGCACCGCCCACGCGGCCCGGACACGCCGCTCGGCTTCGGCGGCCACGGCCGTGCCCTCCCCGTGGGGGAAGCCGTGCGAAACCAGCGTCGTCTCGAGCGCGACCACGGGCCGCCGCGCTTCGAGCGCCGCGCGCACCTCGGGATGGATTCGAATCAGGTCGGCCATCAGGGCATCGCTCCCATCTTGGCGACGCAGCGCGCGGCGGCGTCGAGGGCAAGCTCGGCGCCGCCGAGGAGGAACCCCGCTGCGAACGCGTCGCCGGCGCCCGTGGTGTCGACGACCTCGGCCTCGCCGGAGGCGAGCTCGACGTCCCCCTCGGCGTTCCTGACGACGCAGCCTCGTGCGCCTCGCTTGATCACGACGGTCGGCGCCTCGAGCTCGCCGACTAGCTCGGCCTCCGCCTCGTTGGCGAAGACGATCGCCGGCTGCAGCTCGCCGAGGGTCCGGCGGAACGGCTCCAGGCCGAGCTCGGCGATCGCCGCGGTCGAGGAGAGGTCGACGCTCACCTGCGGTGCGACGGCCGCCGCCGCGAGCGCGGTCTCCCGCAGCGGCGAGCGCACCAGGCTGTAGCCGGGCACGTGGAGCCACTCGCAGCCGTCGAGCCAGCCGGCGTCGAGCTCCGCGGGGGCGAAGTCCGGTGAGGCGCCGCGGTCGGTCAGCATCGTCCTCGCGCCGTCGGGTGTGGCCACGGAGACGACCGTCCCGGTCCCCGCGTCCACGACGGGACCGGCCAGCTCGACGCCGCGGCCCTCGAGCTCCTCGGCGAGGATCCGCCCGGCGGGATCGGCGGCCCGCTTGCCGAGGAAGCGGGCGCGCCCCCCGAGCCCCACGACCCAGGCGGCGACGTTCGCAGCCTGTCCTCCGGCGCCGACGCGCGTTCGCCCATAGGTGTCCGTGTCCCCTGCGATCGGGCCCTCCAGTCGCACGATCACGTCAAGGAGAAGGTCCCCGAGCGTGCAGATCACGCGGTCCACCCTACAATCGGGCCGATGGACGGCGGGCGGCGCAGACGGCTCAGGCCTTTCCTCCTCGGCGGCCTCCTCGGCTCGATCGCCGGCGTCGCCGCGGCCGGGCGCGTCAAGGTCCGCTCCCGGCCGAGCAAGCGAGAGACTCCGGCCGGCCTGGCCGCGTTCGAGCAGGCGCCCTGCTACGAGGAGTTCGTCGAGCGCGAGGCGCGCGGCGAGCGCAGCCGTTAGCCCGCTCCCAGCCTCGCCAGCGCCTCCTTGGCGGTCAGCGCGTTGCGGCCGGCGTCGCCGATCCCGAGCTCTGCGCCCAGCTCCTGCACCTGGAGGGTCGCATCGAGGAACCCGGCCGGCGTGCCCGTCGGGTCGACCGTCCGCACGAGCAGGAACGGGCCGAAGGCCGCAGTCTCGAACGCCGGCCCGGGCGAGGCGTTCGGGACGGTGAGGGGTGCCCCGGCCTGGTCGACGTAGTCCGAGGCGTCCAGGACCCAGACGCCGCGCCCCAGCGGCCGGCCCCCGTTCTCCAGCGCTTCGACCGCCAGCCGGGAATCCGCCCGGGGGACGAAGATCCCGCCGAAGGGCGCGCCCTCCTCCCAGGCGTCCAGGTAGGTCGGCTCGTAGCCGAAGAGGACGTCGTCGGGGCGCCCGGACGCCGCGAGCCACCGGGCCGCCTCCTCCCGTGCCTCGGCCCGGGCCGCCGGCTCGCCGGTGTAGAGCCAGCGGGTGCGGTCGATTCCCCAGGCCACCTGCGAGGCGAGCAGGAAGCCGAGGAGCGCCGCCACCACGCCGGGCCCGGCGCGGCCCGCCGCAGCGCCGATTCTGAGGACGCCGGCGGCGATCGCCATCGTCACGAAGGGGAGGAGGAAGATGAGGTGGCGCGTCTCGAGCGAGACGCCGGGGCCCGACCCGGCCGCCAGGAGCCCGAGTGCGGGAACCCCGGCCACCGCGCCCGTCAGGAGCGCCGCGTCCGGCCGTGTGCGCGCGAGCACCCAGAGCCCGAACAGCGCGAGCACGGCCGCGGGCACGCCCACGATAAGGCGGCCGGCCGTGAAGTCGCCGAACACCGCGCCCAGATAGCGGAACACCTCCAACGGCGAGCCGAGCTCCGAGCTGCTGTCGCCGACACCGACGTCGAACCGGGAGGCCAGCAGCGCGTATGTCCGCCAGAGCGGCGCCGCCAGCAGGAGCACCGCGGCGAGGGCGACGAGCGGGCGGCGCAGCGGGACCGGCCCGCGCGCCCGCTGCACGCCAACGAAGACGACCTCGGCGGCGAGGACGAGGATCCCGTACGGCTGGGTGGCTACGAGCGCGAGAGCGGACGCCGCCCAGGCCGCCCAGCGTCCGCGGCTCCCGTGCGAGAGGGCACGTAGGAGGAGGAGCAGCGACAGCACGGCGGCGAAGAGGAAGAGGCTGTACATCCGCGCGTAGATCCCGTGGTAGAGCGTCGCCCAGCTCGCGGCGGCCAGCAGCGTCGCCACGAGAGCCGTGCGCCGGTCCGACAGGCGCGAGACGAGTGCGGCGATCGCCGGCATGCTGGCGACGGCGAACGCGACCGAGACGAGCCGCAGGCTCGTGAATCCGGGGTCGATCAGCCCGGCGAGATAGGCGAAAAGGTAGTGCAGCGGCGCGCCGCCGCGCTCGCCCAGGACGGTCCCGAGCATGTCCCCGAAGGATTCGTGGCTGAGGAAGAAAACGAGCGTCTCGTCCTCGTGGGGCGGCAGCGCGTGCAGGCGCAGCAGCAGGAAGGCGGCGAGGCCGGCGGTGATCGCGGCCACCCCGAGCCGGTAGCCGTCGACGGCGCCGACGAGCCGTCCGGAGCCCTCCCCGGTCTTTGGCACTCCCTCGTCCCGAGTGCCGGGAGCCCCCGGGCCCCCTGCTAGCATCTCGCGGTGCAAGGCGCGGCCCTCTCACGATGCCGATTTACGAATATCGCTGCCCCAAAGGCCATACCTTTGAGCTGTTCCAGCGCATGTCCGACGCGGCGCCCGACGTCTGCGAGGTTTGCGGCAAGGGCCCGGTGACGAAGGTGCTCTACCCGGCGGCGATCCACTTCAAGGGCTCCGGCTTCTACTCGACCGACTACGGCCGCAAGAGCCGTCGCGGCGCGGGGAAGGACGGCGACGGCGGCGGCGAGGCCGGCGGCGAGGCCGGCGGCAAGAAGCCGGACAAGCCGGAGTCCAAGCCCTCCGAGTCGAAGACGGCCGACCAGTAGCGACTCGACGCGCACGGGCCCGGGTCGATCAGCCGCTCCGGCCGACCCGGCAGCCGGGCCCGAACGTCCCCGTTCCCGGCCGCGGGCGCTGGGGCGCGACCTTGCCCTCGACCATCGCGACGATGGAGGCGTTGTCTTCGTTGCCGATGATGAACGACTGCCCGTCGATGTCGGCGAGCGTCCCGCCGAGCCGGCAGCGGAGGATGCCGCTCGACGGCGTCCTCCTCTTGACCCACCCGAGCTGAAGGAACTGGTTCGCCGAGAGGTCGGTGGCGAGCGGCGCGACGAGCTCGTCTCCGATGAACGGCATCCGCAGGAACGTCCCGAAGCTCGTGATCTCGTCGGCCATGGCCTGCACGACCGCCTGCTGGCGCTCGCCGCGGGTGATGTCGTTCTCGGACGGGTCGAGCTGGTTCATGCGCACTCGTGAGTAGATCAGCGCCCTGTGGCCGTTCATCGTCTGCTCGCCCCTGGGGAAGCGCCAGCCCGGCCACCGATCGCACTCCGCCTGCGTCGAGAACGGGCAGTCGAACTTGTTCGAGAGGATCGGCTTCGGGACGTCGATCGTCACGCCGCCGAGCGTGTCGATGAGCTCCCTGAACTTCGAGAAGTCCACCACGACGACGTGGTTGATCGGCACTCCGGTCAGCGCCTCCACCGTTCGGATAGCGAGGGTCGGCCCGCCGAAGGCATAGGCGGCGTTCACCTTGTCCGGGCCGCGGCCGGGGATCTCCACGCGGAGGTCTCGCGGAATCGAAAGCAGCGCGATCCGGTGCTCGTCGGGGTCCGTCCGCACGAGCATCATCGCGTCCGACCTGAACGGGCCGTCGCGCGTCGGCGCCTCGTCCGTGCCCAGGACGAGAATCGTCGAAGGGTTCGAGAGGACGAGGCCGTCCTGGGGCGCGAGCGCCGCGTAAGCGCGCGAGTCCAGGCGCTCGTTCGCCTCCTTCACGCCGCTCCGGAAAGCGAGGTAGCCGAGCAGCGACCAGACGGCCGCTGCCAGCAGGGTCACGACGATGATCACGAAGCCGACGCGCAGCCAGCGCCGTGTCCGTCGCCGCCGGCTTGGCTTCGGCCGCGAGTACTGGTCCCGGCCGTCGGGCGTCTTCCGGGGTGGTTCCTGCCCCTTCCTCGTCTCGGTCGGAACGGGGCCTTTGACCCGCCCCCCACGGTAGACCCGGTACGGCTTGTCCTTGGACGCCACAGCGACCGAGTATCGTAGCCACACCCAGAATGAGCGCTCCCCAGGTGATCGCAGTCGACTTGGGCGGCACAAAGCTGGCCGCCGGGCTCGTGGATCCCACCGGGGCGGTCGCTGGCCGTGTTGTCGAGCCCACCGACCTCGAGGGCGAGGAGGCGCTGCTCGCCCAGCTCGACCGCGTCATCGGCGAGCTCGTCGACGACGCCCCCGCAGCCCTCGGCGTGGGCGTCCCGTCCACGATCGACCAGCGCACGGGGAGCGCGGTCGCCTCCGTGAACATCCCGCTTGCCGACGTCGATCTCCGCACGCGTTTGAGCCAGCGGTTCGGGCTCCCCGTGCTGATCGAAAACGACGGCAATGCGGCCGCGGTCGCCGAGCACCGGCTCGGAGCCGGTCGAGGCGCCGGCTACGTCGTCATGCTGACCCTCGGCACGGGCGTCGGGGGCGGCCTCATCCTCGGCGATCGCCTCTACCGCGGCGCCGTCGGCGCCGCTGCCGAGCTCGGCCACATCACCCTCGATCTCGACGGCCCCGCCTGCCAGGGAACGTGTCCCGGGCGCGGCCATCTCGAGGCGATGGCCTCCGGCCTTGCCGCCGACAAGCTCGCGCGGCGGGCGGCGGCAGAGCGGCCCGAGGGCGACCTCGGCCGGGCGGCGGCGGCCGGCCGCGAGGTGGACACTCGGCTTCTGGTCGAGCTGGCCGAGGCCGGTGCCGGCGACGCGCGCGAGGTCCTCGATCACATCGGCTTCCACCTCGGCATCGGGATCAGCGACCTGGTGAACGTCTTCAATCCCGAGCGCGTCGTCGTCGGCGGCGGTTTCGCCGAGGCGGGAGAGCTTCTCCTCGCCCCCGCGCGTCAGGTGGTCGCCGAGCGCGCGCTCCTCCCGGCTCGCGAGGTCGTCGAGGTCGTCGAGGCCGAGCTCGGAGCGGATGCGGGGCTCATCGGCGCCGCGCTCGTCGCGTTCGACGCCCTCGAGGAGGGGTGACGAGCGTGCCGCTCGTCGTCTGCCCGACGCCGATCGGCAATCTCGAGGACGTCACGCTCCGAGTGCTCCGCGAGCTCGGCGAGGCCGATCTCGTGCTCTGCGAGGACACGCGGCGAACGCGCATCCTGCTCGACCGCCATGGGGTCGACGCCCGCCTGCTGTCGTTCCACCGGCACAACGAGGCCCGGCGGACTGCCGAGCTCCTGCCGCGGCTCGAGGCAGGCGAGCGCGTCGCGCTCGTCAGCGACGCGGGCCTCCCCGGCGTGAACGACCCCGGCGCCCGGCTGGTCGCGGCGGCGCTCGGAGGCAGCCTTCCGGTGACAGTGCTTCCGGGCCCGTCGGCGGTCGAGACGGCGCTCGTGGCCAGCGGCCTGATCGGGTCGCGCTACACGTTCCTCGGCTACCTGCCGCGCACGAGGCCCGGCCTCGACCAGGTCTGGGCCGAGCTCGGCGCCTGGTCGTGGCCGGCCGTCGCCTTCGAGTCCCCCCGCCGCCTGCCGGCCTCGCTCGCGAGCCTCGCGGAGGCTCATCCCGACAGGCCGGTAGCGGTCTGCCGGGAGCTGACGAAGCGCTTCGAGGAGGTCGTTCGGGGGACCGCCGTCGAGGTAGCCGAGCGCTTCCCGACGCCGCCGAAGGGAGAGGTGACTCTCGTGATCGGCGGCGGTGGTGGGGACGACGCCCTTGCCGGCGAAGGGGCAGCCCTCGAGGCCGTCGCCGAGCTCGTCGCCGCCGGGCTGCCCCGGCGCCGAGCCGCCGACCTCGTCGCCGGGCTCACCGGCATCGCGCGGAATCGGCTCTACCGCGGCTCGCTCTGAGCCGGGTTCGTAGTCTCTGTTGACAACGTCCGCCCTCCTTGCTACCTTGGGCAGCCGTTGACATAGAGGGCAACAGGAGGCAGGAGATGGCACGTCTACTCGCCTTGCTTCCGGTCCTGATCGCGTTCCAGGCAGGCGCGCCGCCCGCACTCGCCTGGACCTGGCCCGCCGACGGGCCGGTGCTACGACCATTCACGCTGGGAGACGATCCCTATGCCGGCGGCCAGCATCGTGGCCTCGACGTCGCCGCAGCCACGGGGACGCCGGTACGGGCGCCCGCAGCCGGAGTCGTCACCTTCGCGGGCACGGTTCCGGGAGGCGGCCGCAGCGTCACCGTACGGACCGCTGACGGCTACTCGGTGACGCTGGTACACCTGGGCTCGATCGCGGTCGAGCGCGACGATCTGCTGGCCGAGGGCGCGACCGTCGGGACGATCGGCCCGTCCGGAGACCCCGAGCACGGCGAGCCGTCCGTTCATCTCGGGATCCGACTCACACCGGATCCGCACGGGTACCTCGACCCGCTCGCGTTCCTCCCGTCGCGCGAGACCGCTCCGGCGCCGCCGCCTGCTCCGCCCGCCGAGGTCGTGCCCTCGTCCCCGCCGGTCCCGGCGACGCCACCGCAGGCGTCCCCGGTCCCGGTCGTCGCTCCTTTCGCGGCCCCGGCTCTGGGAGCGCCGCGCGACGTCCCGCGTGCGTCGGCCGACACGGAGCCCTCCGGCGCGGTGGTCTCGGCACGGCCCACCGACGGCGCCTCCGAGACCCCGGCGCCGACGTCAAGCAGCCGCTCCGTGGCGGCGAGCCCTAACCAGCAGTCCCCGCTCGTTCCTCCGCGGCGCCCTCTCCGCTCGTACGAGGTTCCGTCGCGACCGGCCGCGGCTCCTCTGGCCCTGCTCGAGGCCGAGACGCCGCCCACGAGCGCGGACGAAGGGAGCTCTCCGCAGGGTGCCCGCACCCCGGCGATCGTCGCCATGCTCGTCGGGGCAATGCTCGCGGCCGGCGCGCTGGGGTTAGGCGTCCTCCGCCAGCTCGTTCACGCACGATTGGCACACGCCCCGGCCCCTGTGCTCGACCAGCGACCTCGTCGAGCCGCAGAAGACACACGCGCTCCGCGGGCGGCTCAGGAGGATGGTCTGGTCCTTGACCGAGATCTCGAGCGCGTCTCGCTCGAGCAGCCCGAAGCGCTTCCGGATCTCGATCGGAATCACGATTCGGCCGAGCTCATCCAGGTGGCGAATGATGCCTGTCGTCGTTCTCGTGCTGCGACTGCGCCTCTGCGTTTCCATCAGATTCGTCCTCGGGTTCCCTCGCGGTGTGGACGGGCCGAAACAATTTCGGCCCGGTGACCCCATGCCGGGCTATCTGTCCTCAATTCCCATCCTCGCCGGCTTGAAACCGGGGGTCGGACGCGAAAGGCACGACCGTATGATGGGCGCCGATGAGCTTCTACCTGACGACGCCGATCTACTACGTCAACTCGACTCCGCACATCGGCCACGCGTACACGACGATCGCCGCGGACATCCTCGTGCGCCACCGGCGACAGCGGGGCGAGGAAACCTTCTTCCTGACCGGAACCGACGAGCACGGCTCGAACATCCCGCGCGTGGCCGAGGAGGCGGGGCTCGACCTGCAGGAGTTCGTCGACCGGAACGCGGCGGCGTTCCAGGAGATGACGGTTCGCGTCAACGCCTCGAACGACTTCTTCGTACGGACGACCGACCAGCGGCACAAGGACCGCGTGCAGGAGTTCCTGCAGCGGATCTACGACCGCGGCGACATCTTCGAGAGCGTGTATGCCGGGCTCTATTGCCCGCGGTGCGAGGCCTTCTACACCGAGGACGAGCTCGTCGAGGGGCTGTGCCCCCAGCACGGGATACGCCCGGAGTTCGTCGAGGAGAGCAACTACTTCTTCCGGCTCTCGGCCTATCAGGAGCCGCTGCTTCGGCTCTACGACGAGCGGCCGGACATCGTGGTCCCGCGGTTCCGGTACAACGAGGCACGCAGCTTCATCGAGCGCGGGCTCGACGACATCAGCGTCAGCCGAGCCTCGCAGCACTGGGGCGTCCCGGTGCCCTGGGATTCCGACCAGGTCGTGTACGTCTGGGTCGACGCGCTCATCAACTACTGGAGCGCGCTGGCGTTCGCCCGTCCGGACGAGGACCTCCGTCCGCGCCTCTGGCCCGAGGTGAGGCACCTTCTCGCGAAGGACATCCTCAAGTTCCACTGCGTCATCTGGCCGGCGCTGCTCCTCGCGGCCGAGCTGGACGTCCCCAAGCAGCTCTTCGTCCACGGGTACCTGCTGATGGACGAGCGGAAGATGTCGAAATCGGTGGGGAACGTCATCGATCCTCTCGATCTAATCGACGTGTACGGCGTCGACCCTCTGCGCTTCTATCTCTTCCGCGTGGCCACCTTCGGACAGGACGGGAGCATCTCGGTCGAGGGTCTGCACGAGCGCTACGAGCGGGAGCTGGGGAACGATCTCGGCAACCTGCTCTCGCGGACGACCGCGATGATCGCCCGCTATCGAGACGGCCGGCTGCAGCCTGCCGAGGTGTCGCCCGAGTTGGCGTCGGAGATCGACGGCGTCCGGGAGGCGGTCGCCGCCCGGCTCGACGAGTTCGACATCACAGGGGCGCTCGAGGCGGTCTGGGAGCTCGTGCGGAAGCTGAACCGCCACGTGGAGCGAACGGCGCCGTGGGAGATCGCCAAGGACGACTCGCGCGCAGGTGAGCTGGATCGGGTGCTCTACGAGCTCGCCGACGGGGTCCGGGCGGTCGCGGTCGCGCTCGCGGCATTCGTGCCGGAGACCTCGGAACGCATCCTCGCCGCGCTCGGTCAGCCGGCCGACCTGGAGTGGGACGGCGTGGCCGCCGGGCGGGCGGCGGCGGTCGAGGGGATTGCGCCCGCGCCACCCCTCTTCCCGCGGGTGGACGCGCCGACGGCGGCTGCGTGAAGCTGGACGCCGGGACTACAGGTCGCCGACGATGATCGACACGCACGCACACCTCGACGCGTTCGAGGATGCGGGCGACGTTCTCGAGCGGGCCCGACAGGTGGGCGTGGAGCGGGTCATCACGGTGGGCACGAGCGTGTCGTCATGCCGGGCCGCGCTCGCGCTGTGCGAGGAGGCTGACGACGTCTTCGCGGCGCTCGGGCTCCACCCGCACGAGGCAGGGACCGTGGGCGAGGCCGAGCTCGAGGAGCTGCGCGAGCTCCTGGCTCATCCGAAGGCGGTTGCGGTGGGCGAGACCGGGCTCGACTACTACCGCGACCTCGCCCCGCGCGATCGCCAGGCCTGGGCGTTCGAGGGACAGGCGGCGCTTGCGGCCGAGCTGGGAAAGCCGCTGATCGTCCACACCCGCGCCGCCGACGACGACACCGCCGCCGTCCTTCGCGCTCTCGGAGCGGACGTGCGGGTCGTCCTCCACTGCTTCTCGTCGGCCGCGCTCCTCGAGCCCGCGCTGCAGCAGGGCTGGTACGTCTCGTTCGCCGGGAACGTCACGTACCCGAAGGCCTCGGACCTACGCTGGGCGGCCGCCCGGGTGCCGGGCGAGCGGCTGCTGGCGGAGACCGACTGCCCGTATCTGGCGCCGCAGCCGGTCCGCGGGAAGCGGAACGAGCCCGCCCACGTCATCCACACGGTCGCGGCTCTCGCCGAGGCCCGCGGGGAGGATGTCGCCGCTCTTGCCCGGCAGATCGAGGAGAACGCCGCCGACCTGTTCGGGCTGCCGTGAGCGTCCGTCCGAAGCGCGAGCTCGGCCAGCACTGGCTGGTCGACGAGAACATCCTCGGCGTGATCGGGAGGCTCGGGCAGGTCGAGCCGGGCGACGTCGTCCTCGAGGTCGGGCCCGGGCTCGGCGTGCTGACCGCCTACCTGGCAACGCGTGTACGGACGGTTTACGCGGTCGAGATCGACCGCTCCCTCGAACCGGCCCTCCGCGAGCGCCTGGCCGCGTACGAGAACGTCGAGCTGATCTTCGCCGACGCCCTCGAGCTGCTTCGGCGCGACTTCGAGCCCATGCCGACGAAGCTCATCGCCAACCTGCCCTACAACGTGGCCACGCCGGTCGTGATGGAGAGCCTGGCGGCACTGCCCTCCGTCGAGCTCTGGTGCGTCATGGTGCAGCGCGAGGTCGCCGACCGTTTCGTCGCCGCGCCGGGGACCAAGGACTACGGGGCGGTCTCGGTGGTGCTTCAGCTCGTCACCGAGCGGACCGGGCTCCATCCGGTGGCGCGCACGTGCTTCCGGCCGCCGCCCAATGTCGACTCTGCGCTCGTTGCCTTCCGGCGGACGCGCGCGTGGGACCCCGCGTTGGACGAGGTGCGGCGGCTTGCGCAGGCGGCTTTCGCGCATCGGCGCAAGACGCTGGCCAATTCCGTCGAGCTGGCAGGCCTCGCAAGCCGCGAGCAGGCCGTCGCCGCACTGGCCGAGCTGGGCCGCGAGCCGGGTGTCCGAGCGGAGGCCCTCGCGCCGTCCGAGCTCCTGCGGCTCTCCGAGCTCCTCGCATGAGACCCGCCCGCGCCGTCGCCGCCGCGAAGATCAACGTGGCCCTCGTGGTCGGTGGCATCCGGGACGACGGCCTGCACGAGGTGGCCTCCGCGCTCCAGCGGATCGACATGTGTGACCGGATCGAGCTCCGGCCCGGCGCGCGGTTGACGGTCGAAGGGTTTCCCGACGACACGATCGTGGCGCGCGCGCTCGCCGCGTTGGCGGCCGAGGCCGGGGTCGCCCCGGCATGGACCGCTCGAATCTCGAAGGCGATTCCGGTCGCCGCCGGGCTCGGGGGCGGCAGCGCGGACGCAGCCGCGGCGCTTCGGCTCGCCGAGGCCACGCTGCCCGAGCGGCTCGCGCCGGAGCGGCTGCACGCGCTCGCCGCCTCGATCGGCGCGGACGTTCCCTTCTTCCTCGAGCCCGGCCCGAAGCTGGCGGAGGGCGCGGGGGAACGCCTCACCCCGCTCGACCTGCCGCAGGACTTCTGGGTCCTGGTGGCACTCCCGCACGACGTCCGGAAGCTCTCGACGGCGGAGGTCTACCGGCGCTACGACGAGCTGGGCGGTGGCGCCGGCTTCGCGGAGCGCCGCGGCCAGCTCGTGCGCGCGCTCGCGGGCGTGCACAAGTCGCCGGACCTCGCAGGCCTTCCCCTCAACGATCTCGCGGAGGCCTCCGGCGCTGCGCATCTCGCCGTGCTGCTCCGCGTCGAAGGCGCTTTTCGGGCCGACGTCAGCGGGGCCGGACCGGCCGTCTACGGACTCTTCGAGAGCCGCTCGGAGGCACGCGCGGCGGCGCGTCGACTGGGTCGGCGAGCGCGTACCTGGGTGGCTGCGGCGGTCTGGTAACGTCGCCCGCGTGACGACGTCGCCCGTCATCGAGGCCGGCGAGAGCGGCCGCGGTCTTTGGCTGCGCGAGCGCAGGCTTCGGCTGGCGCTGCTGATCGGCCTGGTCGAGAGCGTGCTCGTCCTCTGGGGCGGGCTCGGCTGGTTCTGGGTGCTCGCGCTCGCCGCGGCTGCGGTCGTGCTCTACGCCTTCGCCGCGCGCGGAGTCCGCTTCCATGCGCTTCGCGAGGCCGCCTGGATCTTCGCAGCGTCGCAGCTCATCGCCGTTATCGTCCCCGTGCTGTGGGAGCTCGCCAAGTTCTTCGCCATCGTGATCCTCGTGCTGATGGCCGCCCTCCTGCTCGTGATGCTGCTCATGGACCGCCGCTAGCCGTCCGGTGCCGGGGCCCTGCCTATACTCGACGTCCGGTGGGGCGTAGCCAAGTTGGTAAGGCAGCGGGTTTTGGTCCCGTGACCGGAGGTTCGAATCCTCCCGCCCCAGCCATGACGCGCCCGTGACGGACACCCCGCTCGCAGCGGTCGTGATGGCCGCTGGTCTCGGCACCCGCATGCACTCGAGCCGCCCGAAGCACCTGCACGAGCTGCTCGGGCGGCGGCTCGTCGACTGGACGATCGCCGCGGCCGGCGAGCTCGGGCCGGACCCGCTCGTCGTCGTCACGTCGCCGGGGACGGTTCCCGAGCTCGAGGGCACCGTGCCTGCGGGGGTCGTGCTCGCGGTCCAGGCGACGCCGCGCGGGACCGGCGACGCGGCCGCCTCGGCGCGTCCCGCGCTCGAAGGGTTCACCGGGAACGTCCTCGTGACCCCCGGCGACGCGCCGCTCCTCGCCGCGGCCGAGCTCCGGCGGTTGCTCGAGGTCCATCGCGCCGAGGGCGCCGCCGCGACCGTCCTCTCCTTCGAGCCGGACGACCCGGGCTCGTACGGACGCGTCGTTCGCGACGACGCCGGGCGGGTCCGGGCGATCGTCGAGGCTCGGGACGCGACGCCTGCAGAGCTGGCCGTCCGCGAGGTGAACTCCTCCGTCTACGCGTTCGACGCGGACGCACTCTGGGACGGGCTCGCGAAGCTCGACACCGACAACGCCCAGGGGGAGCTCTATCTCACCGACGCGGTGCGCCACCTGGTGGATGACGGACGCCCGGTTGCCGTGTACCGTGCGGAGGATCCTCGTGTCGGCGAAGGCGTGAACACCAGGGCCGATCTTGCGGCAGTCGCGGGGCAGCTCCGCGACAAGATCGTCGCCGGCCATCTCGAGGCCGGCGTCACGATCGTGGACCCCGCGACGACCTGGATCGAGCCCGACGTCGAGATCGAGCCCGACTCCGTCATCCATCCGTTCACCGTCCTGCGCGGCCGGACGATCGTGCGCCGTGGGGCGGAGGTCGGCCCACACGCCGTCCTCGTCGACGCCGAGGTCGGCGAGGGGGCGCTCGCCGGCCCCTTCTGTTACCTTCGCCCCGGAACGGTGCTCGCCTCGCATTCCAAGGCAGGGACCTTCGTGGAGCTCAAGAACGCCCACATCGGCTCTGGCGCCAAGGTGCCGCACCTGTCCTACCTCGGGGACGCCGAGGTGGGGGAGGGCACGAACGTGGGCGCCGGAACGATCACCGCGAACTTCCCGCACGAGCCCGGCCGCGAGAAGGCCCGGACGACGATCGGCCGGAACGTCAGGACCGGGATTCACAATGGCTTGGAGGCTCCAGTGACGATCGGAGACGGCGCATGGATCGGCGGTGGGTCGTACATCACCGAGGACGTCCCACCCGACTCGCTCGCGATTGCGCGGGCCAGACAGGTCACCAAGGAGGGCTACCTGCGTGGAAAGCGGAACGACTGAGCTCTCGTTGCCGGGGCTGAACGTGGCGCCCGAGCACAGCCCGCAGCCGCACGGCGAGCGCGGGCGCTGGATCGAGCGCGGGCCGTCCGGCAAGCTCATGCTCTTCGCCGGTCGCTCGCACCCCGTCCTGGCGCAGAAGATCGCCGACCAGCTCAACATCGAGCTCGGCGACGTGAAGCTGAAGACCTTCGCCAACGGCGAAACGTACGTCCGCTACAAGGAGTCGATCCGAGGCGCCGACGTCTTTATCGTCCAGACCTGCTGCGGCCGCGCGACGAACGACTACCTCTGGGAGCTCCAGATCATGATCCAGGCGGCGAAGCTCGCCTCGGCGAACCGGATCACGGCGATCATGCCCTGGTTCCCGTACTCGCGGCAGGACAAGAAGTCAGCGCCGCGCGAGCCGATCACCGCGAAGCTTCTGGCCGACGTGCTCGACGCGGCCGGCGCCGATCGCGTCCTCACGATGGATCTCCACGCGGGGCAGATCCAGGGCTTCTTCCGCATCCCGGTCGACCACATGACGGCCCTGCCGCTGTTCGCGCGCTACTACCGCGAGACGCTCGGGCTGCACGGCGAGGCCGTCGTCGCCGTTTCACCCGACCCGGGCCGCGCGAAGATGGCGACGAAGTTCGCGCAGATGCTCGACGCCGACTTCGCGCTCATGAACAAGCAGCGCCCGGCCCACGACGTCGCCTCGGTCACCGAGGTCGTCGGGGACGTGCGCGGCAAGGTCGCGATCATGAGCGACGACATCATCGTCACCGGCGGCACCCTCATCGCGGGCGCGCGGGCGCTCCTCGCCGCCGGCGCCACCAAGGTCTACGCGTGCGCGACGCACGGTCTCTTCCCCGAGGATGCGCTCACGAAGCTGGCGGAGTCCGAGCTGGCCGGGGTCGCGGTGACCGACACCGTCCCGATCCCGGAGCTGAACCGGCCGGACAAGCTCACCGTACTCACGATCTCGGGCATCCTCGCGGAAACGATCGAGAACGTCTTCGCGGACGAGTCGGTCTCCGCGATCTTCGCCGGCGAGAACCAGCTCTTCTAGCCGATTGCGGCCGGTTGTGTCCCGGCCGCTTTGAAAGGCGCCTGCAAGCGCTAAAGTGGGGGGCGGGACCGCCCTCTTGGCGTCGGGGGAAAACAGTCTCTCTGCGGTGGGAGACGACGATGGGGTCGAAATTGCCCAGGTTGCCGCGCATGTTCGCGGCCCACCGGTCATCCAGCCGGGACGCCGGTCAGTCCGTCGTGCCGGTCGACGATCCGTGGGCGGGTGAGGACGAGGACTGGGCGCGGGACGACGCGGCCGTCGAGGGCCCGGCGGAGGTCGCCCGCTTCTATCGCGGGCTTGCCGTCGGCGTCGTGGCCGGGGTCGCGTTCTGGGGGCTCCTCGCCATCCTGCTCGTCCTCCTGCTCGGCTGAGCAGGCGGCCGATTGCGAGGAAGCCCTCGGACGAGGGGTGCCGCCTGGTCTTCGAGGGCCGATGGACCCTGGAGAACTGCGGCCCGTGCGACTCCGAATCCCCGATCCTTCGCTGCACGAGAAGTTCAGCGCCCACTACGCACGGGCGGGCTTCGTCGTGCGCAGGCTCGACGAGAACGAGCTCGACGTGGAAAGACCGGACGCGCCCGACCTCGCGCAGGAGCGCCGCGAGGTGGTTGCGCACCTCCTCGTGTGGGATGTCCTCCACCCGGAGAGCCCTGGCGAGGTCGTGGAGTAGCGCCTGGGGCCCGCCGGAGCAGGCCCCCGCCGAGTTCTGCTACTGGAGTCGCTGCATCTTCGCCGTCGAGGCGATGCGCGCGACCGACACGGGATTGGGCGCCAGGGCGAACTTCGACCGGCACGCGGCCGTCTTTTTGACCCCGAGCAGGAACGCGTCGCTGCTGCCCATCGTGGGTCCGTAGTTGAAGTCGAGCGCGGTCATGCTGCTGTTGTCCTTGAGGACCTGGGCCGGCTCGGGCGGAACCTGGGTGTCAAGCACCTGAACGCTCGCATCGCTGAGGTCGTAGTAGGCGTAGTCGCCGAACTCGAAGACCGGGTAGCGCTGCAGGCAGTTGAGCTTCGCCGTGAGCAGCTGGACCTTGTGGGCAAGCGTGTGGTTGGCGGATGCCGGAGCGGCCGCGACCAACACCGTCGCCGCTGACAGCGCGAGCAGCGCGGACGTGCGTTTGATCATTGGTGTTCCCCTCCCCGAGGTTGCCCTGCCTTACAGGGTCTCAGGTGCGCAGCCTTTGTCAAGCCGGAGACGGATGGAACGCGGGATCCGGTCACGAGATGCCCAATGTGGGGGATGCCGGAAGCGCCCTCGGACGGTCATCGTCCGGGGTGCATGCCGTGCAGAAGTGACTGACGCCCAGAGCCCGGTCCCGGCCGGCAAGCCCGAGCCCACGCGGCGGCGCAACCGCCGTCGTCGCCGCCGGAAGGCGCCCGAGAGCGCACCCGTCGAGGCGGCGCCTCTGGGTGGCCTTCTCCCTCCCGTTATCAAGGTCGAGATCCAGAACATCGAATCGATCGGCCGACCGGCCGCGGACGTCGTGGCGGAGGAGGAGCGGCTCGCCGCCCTGCGAGAGGGGCTCGACGAGCGGGAGGCGCGACTGACGGCAGGCGAGGCCGAGCTGGACGAGCACAGGCGGTCGCTGGAGGAGCTCGAGGAGCGGATCGGGCCACAGGCGATCCTCGTCGAGTCGCGCGAGAGCCTCGAACGTCGAGAGCGGCGCACCGGGGAGCTCGAGCGAGAGCTGCGCGATCGCCACCGCGACCTCGACCAGCGCGAGAACGACCTCGAGGCGAGGAAAGCCGTCCTCGAGGCAGACCTCGAGCTGCGGGAGGAGGAGGTCGAACGGCGCGAGGACCTCGTCGCCCTGCGCGAGGAGCGGCTGACCGAGCGGCAGCGGGAGCTCGGGCTCTACGTCTCCCAGATCCAGGGCCGGATCGAGTCCCACCCGGCGGCTCTCTAACCCGGCTCAGCTAGACTTGCCCGCCGAAATGGCCGGTGAGCGGATCAAGCTCGACGTGAAGGAGCGCGAGGAGGCGGGAAGCGCCGTCTCGCGGCGGCTCCGTGCGAGCGGGATGATCCCGGGCGTCCTCTACGGCGCGGGCAAGAAAGCGCACCCGTTCGCCGTCGAGGAGCGCGAGCTTCGCCGCGTCCTCACGGGCGACCACGGCCTCCACGCGATCCTCGACGTCGTGTTCGAGGGACAGAAGACCGCACACCACGCGGTTCTCAAGGAGTATCAGCTCGACCCGGTGCGGCCCCGGCTGCTCCACATCGACCTGCACGAGGTCCGCCTCGACCAGGTGATCCAGTCGCAGGTCGCCCTCGAGCCGGTCGGCGAGTCCCCCGGCGTCAAGGAAGGGGGCGTGCTCACCCTCGTGCTCCGCGAGATCAACGTCGAGGCGCTTCCGATGGAGGTGCCCGACCGCCTCGAGCTCGACATCTCGACCATGACCATCGGGGACAGTCTTCGCATATCGGACATCGTCGTGCCGGAACGCGTCAAGCTCCTCGACGACCCGGAATCCGTCGTCGTCACCGTGACTCCGCCCACCAAGGTGGAGGAGCCGGAGGAGGAGGTCGAGGAGGGCGTCGAGGGCGAGGAGGGCCTGGAGGGCGAGGCCGAGGGCGAGGCTGCCGAGGGCGAGGCCGAGGGCGAAGGCCCGAGCGGCGGCGACGAGCCCGCCGAGGGCTAGGGCTCCTCGATGCGCCTCCTTCGTCGGGGCGCGCCGGCTCCGACACTCGACCTGCTCGTCGCGGGGCTCGGAAACCCGGGCAGGGAGTACGCGCGGACCCGCCACAACCTTGGCCACATGGTCTGCGACGAGCTCGCGAGGCGCCACGGCGGCTCCTTCCGCTCGAAGTTCTCGGGCGACCTCTCCGAGCTCCGGCCGGCCGGGGCGCGCGCGGCCTTGCTGAAGCCGCAGACCTACATGAACGAGTCGGGCCGCTCCGTGGGGGCTGCGGTGCGGTTCTTCAAGGTGCCGCCGGAGCAGCTGCTCGTCGTCCACGACGAGGTCGACCTCGATCTGGGGCGTCTCCAGGCCCGGCTCGGCGGCGGGCTTGCGGGCCACAACGGCCTTCGTTCGGTCGCCCAACAGCTCGGGACTCCGGAGTTCATGCGACTGCGGATCGGGATCGGGCGGCCCGAGCGCGGCGATCCCCGGCCGGTGGCCGACTGGGTCCTGACCCCGTTCGGCCCGGAGGTCGACGTCGACGGGCTCGTGGCGCGCGCCGCCGACGCTGTCGAGGTGATTGCCGGGGATGGGCTCGAAGAGGCGCAACGGCGATTCAACGAGCGGCCGTGACGGTCGTCTCGCCGGCCGTCACAGTGTTGGCACGCATCCGGGCGTATCCCGTGCGGCGCGGCTCGCTACGCTGACTCTGGGGGCCTCGCAGCCCCCCAAAGGGGGTTCGCCGGCTCTCCCGGACCTAGTAGAAGCGGGCCGCCCTTGCTGGAGGACGACCCGCCGCAGATGCTCCGCGCGCCGTAGCGGCCGGACGCGGGTGCTCCTCGTACTTTCGGCACGAGCGAATCCCGACCTTAGGCGTCCTCCCCCGGACGGGGCACGCCGGCTTGCGCCGTGCAGACACGGCCGCCGTAAGCGGGGCGCGGGCTAGGATGACCGGCGCGGAACCGCAGGTTCCGTCGCTCGTCATGGACCGGCAGACCCGAACCGGCACACCGGCGCTCGCGTCGCTCGCCCGCTCCTTCGCGGACGGCGAGCGGCTGCGCGCGCTTGTCGAGGACCCGGGCGACGCGCGCGTTTCCGAGCCGCTCCTGCCGCTCTTCCTGGCTGCGCTCCACCTGGCGAAAGGGGGGCCGCTCGTCTGCGTCCTGCCCGACGACTCGCAGGCGCGGGACGCGGCTGAGGGCGCCGGCTGGTACCTGGGCGAGTCCCGGGTGGGCTTGTTCGCCTCCCGTGGCGTCCGGCGGGAGAGCGGCCTCGAGCCCCCGCCGCACCTGGTTGGCGAGCGGGCACGGGCGCTCGAGGTGCTGGCGGCCGGGGGCCTTGTGTGCGCGTCGGCGGTCGGCGCGGCCGAAGGGGTCGCACCCGAGGAGGCGCGTCCGGAGCCGATCGTGCTCAAGGTCGGGGACGAGCCGGGGAGCGAGGCGCTCGCCGAGCACCTGGCGCTGGCCGGCTACGAGCGGGTTCCGCAGGCCGAGGAGCGCGGTCAGTTCGCCGTCCGCGGCGGCATCGTGGACGTCTTCCCCTCGACCGGGCGCGAGCCGGTGCGGGTCGAGCTCTTCGGCGACGAGATCGAGTCGATGCGGGCCTTCTCGCCGTTCACCCAGCGGACCTTGCACGAGCTCGGCGAGGCCACCGTCTTCCCGGCCGTCGAGCGCCGGCTCGACCTTGCCGAGCCGACGCTCGCGGACGAGGCGCCCGCCCCGCCGGTCGACCTCGTGGCGCCGCTTCCCGTGCCCGACCTCGTCTGGCAGGCGGACGACGTCGCGGACGTGGCCCGGGAGGAGCTCGGTGTCGAGCTCGACCTGGGCGAGGCGATCCGGCTCTCCCAGCTGCCGTCCGGTCAGCGGCACTCCTTCGAGGCGCAGCGTCCGGCAGTGGCTGCCCGCGGCCTGTCCGAGGCCGAGCGCGACCTGCTCGCCTACGTCCGCGCGGGGAATCGCGTCATCGTTACGTTCGCCCATCGCGGCGAGGCGTTGCGCACGAAAGGGCTCCTCCGCCGGCTGGACGCCCTCGTGCTCGACGACGGCGACGACCTGCCGGACGAGCCGGGACTCGTGTTCGCGGTCTCGCCGGCACGGCGCGGGTTCGTTCTCCGCGACCTCGACCTGATCGTCCTGCCGGACACCCAGGTCTTCCGCAAGCGGCCTCCGCGGACGGACGTGCGCGTCGGGCGTGCCCTCCAGAGCTTCGCCGACCTGCGGACGGGCGACCACGTCGTCCACGAAGACCACGGCGTCGGCAAGCTGCTCGGCTTCGAGACGAAGACCGTCGCCGGCGTCACGCGCGATTACCTCTTCCTCGCCTTCAAGGGCGACGATCGCCTCTACGTCCCGCACGAGCAGATCGCCAAGGTCTCGCGCTACGTCGGGGCCGACGGCCACTCGCCGGCGCTCTCGAAGCTCGGCGGAAAGGCCTGGCAGACGATCAAGAACCGCGCGCGCGCGGGGGCGCAGGCGCTCGCGGGCGAGTTGCTCGTCCTCTACGCCCAGCGCCAGCGCGCCGAGGGTGTCGCCTTCGAGGCCGACTCCGAGCTCGTCGAGACCCTCGAGGCGAGCTTCGCCTACGAGGAGACACCGGACCAGCAGCAGGCGATCGAGTCCGTCAAGGAGGACCTCGAGGCGGCGCGGCCGATGGACCGGCTCGTCTGCGGGGACGTGGGCTACGGAAAGACGGAGGTGGCCGTGCGCGCGGCCTTCGTCGCCGTGGCGAATGGCGCCCAGGCGCTCATGCTCGCGCCCACGACGATCCTCGCGCAGCAGCACTGGAACACGTTTCGCGAGCGCTACCGAGACCTGCCCGTCACGGTCGAGATGGTGAGCCGCTTCAGGAAGCCGGCGGACGTGAAGCGCGTGCTGGCCGAGTTCACCGCGGGGAAGGTCGACGTCCTGATCGGCACCCACCGGGTGCTTTCGCGCGACGTGGTCTCCAACAACCTCGGCCTCGTGATCGTGGACGAGGAGCAGCGCTTCGGCGTCGCCCAGAAGGAGCTGCTCCGGCAGCTCCGGCTCGAGGTGGACGTGCTCTCGCTCTCGGCTACCCCGATCCCGCGGACGCTCCACATGTCGCTCGCCGGCCTGCGTGACATCAGCGTCATCGAGACGCCGCCGCAGGGACGCCGGCCGATTCGCACGCACGTGGGCGAGTACGACGAGGAGCTCGTGCGCGAGGCGCTGCTGCGCGAGCACGAGCGCGAGGGGCAGTCGTTCTTCCTCCACAACCGGGTGGAGTCGATCGACGAGGCGGTCGAGCACCTGCGCCAGCTCTGCCCCGAGCTGCGCTTCCTCGTCGCGCACGGGCAGATGCCGGAGCGGGAGCTCGAGCGGCACATGCTCTCGTTCCTGGCCGGTGACGCGGACGTGCTCGTCTCGACGACGATCATCGAGTCGGGCCTCGACATCCCCCAGGCGAACACGCTCGTCGTGGAGCGGGCGGACATGCTCGGGCTCGCCCAGCTCTACCAGATCCGCGGGCGGGTCGGCCGCAGCGACCTGGCCGCGCACGCGTACCTGTTCTATCCCGACGGGCAGGAGCTCACGCCGGAGGCGCGCGCGCGGCTCGCCACCCTGGCCGACCACACCGAGCTGGGGAGCGGCTTCGCCATCGCGATGCGCGACCTCGAGATCCGCGGCGCGGGCGACCTCCTGGGCGCCGAGCAGTCCGGGCACGTGGCTGCGATCGGCTTCGAACTCTACGTCGAGCTCCTGGGCGAGGCGGTGGCCGAGCTGAGCGGCACGCGCCGCCCGGTGACGCGCCCCGTGCGAGTCGACGCCCAGGTCGACGCCTTCGTCCCGACCGACTACATGCCGGCCGAGGCGCAGAAGATCGATCTTCACCGGCGGCTCGCCCTCGCGGAGTCGGAGGACGAGCTGCGCGAGCTTCGGGCTGCGACCGAGGACCGCTTCGGCCCTCCGCCGGAGCCGGTCGAGAGCCTGTTCGCCATCCAGGAGGCCAAGCTGAAGCTGGCGCGGATCGGCGCGGACTACCTCGTCTTCCGCGGCGGGCGCGCGGTGGTCGGACCTCTCGTGCTCGGGTCGGCCGAGCTCCGGGAGCTCCGCTCGTCGGCCCCGATCGCCGTCTACACGAGCGCGAAGCGCGAGCTCGGTCAGCGGGTCGACGGGTTCCCCGCGGCCGTCGCCCTCGTCGATGCTATCCTCGATCTACGGCTTTCGGCCTAGCCAGCACGCCCATGCCTCTTTGGACTCGACTCATAGCTCTCCTTGCCGCGCTCGCGCTCGGCCTCGCCGCGGCCGGCTGCGGCGGTGACGACGACGACGACAGCTCGTCGGCGGAGGTGCCCGCAGACGCGATCGCCCTCGTCGACGACCGGGCCATCCCCAAGAGCGAGTACGACCGGATTCTGGCCCAGGCGCAGGCGACGTACGAGGCGCGCGAGCAGGAGTTCCCCGCAGCGGGGACGCCCGAGTTCGCGCAGCTCCGCAACGCGCTCGTCCGCAGCCTCGTCGAGCAGGCGCAGTTCGAGATCGCCGCCGAGGAGCTCAACGTCACGGTGACGGACGAGGAGCTCCAGACGCGCCTCGACGAGCTCAAGGAGCAGTTCTTCGAGGGCGACGACGCGAAGTACCAGGAGGAGCTCGAGAAGCAGGGCCTCACCGAGGAGCAGGTGCTCAAGGACCTGCGAACGCGGATGCTGTCCGAGAAGATCTTCGAGCAGGTCACGAGCGAGGTCGAGGTCACCGATGCAGACGTCGCCGCGTACTACGAGGAGAACAAGACGCAGTTCGAGCAGCCGTCCTCGCGCGACGTTCGGCACATCCTCGTCAAGAAGCAGGCCGTGGCCAACCAGATCCACCAGGAGCTCGAGAACGGCGGCGACTTCGCCAAGCTCGCCAAGCAGTACTCGCAGGATCCCGCCTCGAAGGACGAGGGCGGCAAGTTCACGGCGCAGAAGGGCGCGACGGTCGCCCCCTTCGACAAGGTCGCCTTCGAGCTCGAGACCGGCGAGCTCTCCGCGCCGGTGAAGACGCAGTTCGGCTGGCACATCATCGAGGCGGTCGGCGACATCGAGGACGCCAAGACGCAACCGCTGGCCGAGGTCGAGGAGCAGATCTCGACGACGCTCCTCGAGGAGAAGAAGAACGCCCGCATCAACGAGTGGGTGCAGGAGCTCCAGACGCGCTTCGCTGCCCTCGTCGCCTACGCCCCCGGCTTCGAGCCTCCGCCGGAACCCGAGACCACCTCGGGCGAGAGCGACACCGCGACCACCGAATAGACCGGTGAGCGGCGGGGACGCGCTCGAACGCGCGCTCGTCGACCTTCAGGAGCTGGCCGAGCGGCTGCGCCGCGACTGCCCGTGGGATCGCGCCCAGACGGCGCGGACGATCGTGCCGCACACCGTCGAGGAGGCCTACGAGGTGGCGGACGCGGCCGTGGCCGGAGACGACGCGAAGCTCGTCGACGAGCTCGGCGACCTGCTCTTCCAGGTCGTCTTTCTCTCCCTGCTGCTCGAGGAGCGAGGTGCGGGCGACCTGGCGGAGGTCGCGCGCGGGATCCACGCGAAGCTCGTCCGCAGGCATCCCCATGTCTTCGGCGACGCCGACCTGCAGACGCCCGGGGCCGTGAAGGGCCGCTGGGAGGAGCTGAAGCGCGAGCAGGAGGAGCGGCAGGGGATCTTCCACGACGTTCCCGAGACGCTGCCGGCGCTCCTCCAGGCGCGGAAGGTGCAACGCCGCGCCGCGGCCGCGGGCTTCGACTGGCTCGACGCCGGCGGGCCGCTCGCCAAGCTGCGGGAGGAAGCCGACGAGGTCGAGGCCGAGGTCGGCGCCGTCGGCCCGACGGCGCCGGAGACCGAGCCGCCGGAGCGGGTGGTCGCCGAGGTCGGCGACCTCCTCTTCACGGCCGTCAATCTCGCGCGGGCGCTCAACGTCGACCCGGAGCTGGCCCTGCGCGCGAGCAGCGGACGCTTCGTCGCGCGGGTCGAGCGGGCAGCCGAGCTCGCCGAGCGGGAGGGGCGCGACTGGCGCACGCTCGACCTCGACGAGCAGGATCGCTACTACACGCTCGCGAAGGAAGCGCTCGCGTGAAGATCGCCACCGTCCACGCCCGTCAGATCCTCGACTCGCGCGGGAACCCGACCGTGGAGGTCGAGGTAGGGCTCGATTCCGGCGCCCTCGGCCGCGCGGCCGTGCCCTCGGGCGCGTCCACGGGGCAGTTCGAGGCGGTCGAGCTCCGGGACGGCGACTCCGGCGCCTACCTGGGCAAGGGCGTGCTCAAGGCGGTGGCCAACGTCGAGCGCGAGATCGCGCCCGCGCTCGCGGGCGCCGACGCGGGCGACCAGGCCGGCGTGGACCGACTCCTGCTCGAGCTCGACGGGACGCCGAACAAGGCCCGCCTCGGGGCGAACGCGATCCTCGGAGTCTCGCTCGCCGTCGCCCGCGCGGCCTCCCTCGAGGCCGGCCTGCCGCTCTACCGCTATCTCGGCGGCGAGGGCGCCCGCGTCCTGCCCGTGCCGCTCATGAACGTCGTCAACGGCGGCGCGCACGCGCAGAACTCCCTCGACTTCCAGGAGTTCATGGTCGTGCCTGCCGGGGCCGAGTCCTTCTCGGACGCGCTCCGCATCGGCGCCGAGACGTTCCACCGGCTGAAGGAGCTGCTGCACGAGCGGGGCCTGGCCACCGGGGTCGGGGACGAGGGCGGCTTCGCCCCCGACCTGCCGTCGAGCGACGAAGCGATCGCCGCCGTCCTCGAGGCGGCCGAGCGGGCAGGCCATGCCGAGAAGGTGGCGATCGCGCTCGACCCGGCCATGACCGAGCTCTACGACGGCGGCCGCTACCGGCTGCCCGGCGAGGGGCTCGACCTCGACGCAGACGGCATGGTCGAGCTCTGGGAACAGCTCTGCGACCGCTACCCGATCGTCTCCATCGAGGACGGCCTGGCCGAGGACGACTGGGACGGCTGGCGCGTTCTCACCGAGCGGCTCGGCGAGCGGACTCAGCTCGTCGGAGACGACCTCTTCGTCACGAACGTCGAGCGCTTCCGCCGCGGGATCGATGCGGGCGTCGCCAACGCGATCCTCGTCAAGGTCAACCAGATCGGGACGCTGACGGAGACGCTCGAAGCGATCGAGCTCGGCCGCGCGAGCGGCTATGCCGCGGTCATGTCGCATCGCTCCGGCGAGACGGAAGACACGACCATCGCGGACCTGGCCGTGGCGACCGGCGTGGGACAGATCAAGACGGGCGCGCCGTCGCGCAGCGACCGCGTCGCCAAGTACAACCAGCTCCTCCGGATCGAGGAGGACCTGGGTGAGGCAGCCGTGTATCCGGGCTGGTCGGCGTTCCCCCGAGCCGGGCGCTGAGCCCGCAGACGCTAACGTGGCCGCTGTGATGAACGGGCTCCGCCGCACGAAGATCGTCTGCACGATCGGCCCGGCGACCGCGTCGGCGGCGATGCTCGACAGGCTCGTCGGGGCGGGCATGGACGCGGCCAGGCTCAACTTCTCACACGGCACCCATGCCGAGCACGGCGAGCGTGCGCGGCTCGTCCGCGAGGCGCAGGAGCGGGCCGGCAGGCCGCTGGCGCTGATCGCCGACCTCCAGGGGCCGAAGATCCGCGTCGGGGACCTCGAGGCTCCGCGGATCCTCGTCGAGGGTGACACGGTGCACATCGCCGGCGAGGGCGCCGGCGCTCCCGGCGACCTGCCGGTGATGCCCGCCGTTCTCACCGAGGTGCTCCAGCCCGGGCACGAGATCCTGATCGACGACGGCCTCGTCCGGCTGACCGTCGAGGACACGGACGGCGAGCGCCTCCGGGCGCTCGTCATGGTCGGGGGCGCTGTCGGCCCCCACAAGGGCGTCAACGTCCCGGGTGTGACCATTCCCGTTCCCTCGGTCACGGAGAAGGACCTCGCCGACCTCGAGTACGCGCTCTCGCTCGGTGTCGATTACGTCGCGCTCTCGTTCGTGCGCTCGGCCGCGGACTGCCGCGGGCTGCGCGAGCTCCTGAACGCCGCCGATGCGAAGGCCCACGTCATCGCCAAGGTCGAGAAGGCCGAGGCGCTCGACGAGCTCGACGCGATCGTCAGCGCCTCCGACGCGGTGATGGTGGCGCGCGGCGATCTCGGCGTCGAGATCGGGCCGGCCGCCGTGCCGCTCGTCCAGAAGCGGATCATCCTCTGCGCGCTCGAGCACGGGAAGCCGGCGATCACGGCGACGCAGATGTTCGAGTCCATGATCACGCGTCCCGAGCCGACGCGCGCCGAGGCGAGCGACGTCGCCAACGCGATCCTCGACGGGACCTCAGCGGTCATGCTCTCCGGGGAGACCGCCGTCGGCCAGTATCCCGTCGAGAGCGTGGCCTTCATGGACCGGATCGCCAGGGCGGTCGAGCCGAGCCTCGCCTACCGCCACGAGCTCGCCCAAGCGGCCGACCATCCCTTCCCGACCGTCGGCGAGGCGATGTCGAACGCGGCGTGCGACATCGCCGAGGTGCTCGGAGCGGCCGCGATCCTCGTTCCGACCTACAGCGGGCGGACGGCCTCCGCCGTCGCGCGCCACCGGCCCCGCCGCCCGATCATCGCCGTGACGCACAAGCGCCAGGCGGTGCAGCAGCTCGCGCTCGAGTGGGGGGTTGTCTCGGCCGAGATCGAGGAGGCGGAGAACGTCGAGGACCTCTGGTCGCGGGCGATCGAGGCGGCCCGGCAGACGGGCCTCGTCACGGCCGGCGACCGCATCGTCCTGACGGCGGGCACGGCAGTGAACGTGCCGGGCACGACCAACGTGATCAAGGTCGAGACCGCGTAGCCGGCAGCGGCCCGGTCCGTCCGACGGCCCGGGTAGCCTCCCATCTGCCTGGAGGAGGAGGGCGTGGCGTGCGGTCGAAGTTCGCATGCCCATGGCCTCCCGGGAAGCCCGCCGACCCGCCCGCCGCGCTTCGAAGCGGCGCCGCCGCCGCTGGAAGCCGGCGCGGGCGCTCCGCTGGATCGGACTCGTCGTCCTGCTCGCCGTCGCGGTCGGGTACGTCCAGCCGCTCCGGGCCTACCAAGACGCGACGGACGACGTCGCCGCGCAGAAGGCGCAGATCGATCGCATCGAGCGCACGAACGCGGTGCTCGAGCAGCGCCTCGAGGCGACCGAGACGCCCGAGTTCGTCGAGCGCGAGGCGCGCAAGCTGGGGCTCGTGAAGCCGGGCGAGCGCCTCTTCATCGTCACCGGGGTCGACGAGTGGAAGCGCGAGCGCCGCGCACAGGCTGCAGCGCGACACACGGCACGCCCGGTCGACGGGCCCTAGGCCCGTTCGGCTCCGAGGCACGGTTACGATGATCTGGTGGACGACAGGATGGTGGTCTCGTGGCAGCTCGGGCGGCCCGCTCGCACGTTTCGGCGGGTTTCGGTCCGTTGTCCGTACGGTTTTCCGGCCGTTACCGAGCAGGCCCCCTACGGCCCCGACGGCGAGCCGTTCCCGACCACCTTCTACCTGACGTGCCCCTGGCTGGTGGCGGCGATCTCGCGGCTCGAGGCGGCCGGTGGGGTCGAGCGCTGGTCGCGGGCCGCCGCCGAGGATCCTGCCCTGGGCGAGAGCCTGAAGCGCGCCGACCGGGAGCAGCGCCAGCTGCGGCCCGAGCTCGACGTCGGCATCGCAGGCACCCGCACCCCAGAGAACCTCAAGTGCCTGCACGCGCACGCCGCCTTCGCGTTGGCGCGGCCCGGCTACGAGCTCGGGGAGCAGATCCTGGCAGAGGTGAACGAGCGCTGGTGCCCCGACGGGCGCTGCGCGCAGGCGGTCGAGACGGGCCCGGCCTGATGCTCGAGACCGCCCGCCAGCAGTGGGACGAGGGGTTGCGCCGGCTGGACACCGTGGGCGCCGAGACCGCGCGCGGGCGGCATCTGTGGCTGCTCGTCGAGGCAGTGCTGGGGGAGCTCCGGCGCCGCGTGGGCCAGACCTTCACGCTCGTCGAGCTCGCGCGAGCCTACGACGGCTCCGAGGACTGGGTCCGCGACGTCGTCAGGGACGCGGCCCCGCCGAAGGCGCGCGCGGGCATCAGGGACGTCGCGCTCGTCCAGGACGCCGCGTTCGCCCACTATGCCCGGGGCGCGAGCGACTACCGTCCGTGAGCGCGGGCACCCCTCTCTCCTCCCGGACGCGAGAGCGCGACCGCCGGCGCCGGTCCTCTCCCGGGCGCCGGCTCCTGGTCTGGGTCCTCCGCCTGCTCGTCGTCGCCGCGGTCTTCGTCGCCGGCCTCGCTGTCGGCCGCGCGCTCGAGGACGCTCCGGCGCCCGGCGGGACGCAGACGATCGTCCGCACGCTCGAGCCGCTCACCGTGGAGCCCTCCGAGCGAACCGTGACGGTCACCACCACCGGCCGCTAGCCGCAGAACTGGCCACTCGGCCAGGGAAAAGAAAGGTGAGGATTTGGTAGCTTTTTGTGTTGCGGCCCATGCAAGACGACCGACAGCGCGAGTCCTCCGGCGCGGCGGCGGACAGTGGTCGGGAGTGGCTGACTCTCGGCCAGGCTGCCGCTTTTCTCGGAGCGGCGCAGAGCACCGTGCGCAAATGGGCGGACGGGGGGCGCCTGCCCGCGTTCTACACGCCCGGTGGGCATCGCCGGTTCCGGCGCGACGACCTGGAGGCGTTCCTGGCCGGGCCGCGATCGAGTCCTCGCGCCCGTCGCGCCGCCGCCCCCTTGGTGCTGGTGGTGGACGACGACGCGGGGCTCCGCGAGTTCATCCGGGTGAACCTCGAGGCCGAGGGCTTCTCCGTCCGCGAGGCCGGGAGCGCGACCGAGGGGCTCGCGGCGCTCGCCGAGGAGCCGCCCGACCTGATCCTGCTCGACGTGATGATGCCGCAGATGGACGGCTGGGAGATGCTCAGCCGCGTCCAGGAGCGTCACGGCGTCGACGCGATCCAGGTGATCATGTACAGCGGGAAGCTCGAGGAGGCGGGGACGGCCACGGAGCGCGGCGCGCAGGCGTTCATCGGCAAGCCGTTCGACCCGGGCAGGCTCCTCGCGGCGACGAAGCAGCTCCTCGGCTCCTGAGGCCGCGGGAGCGAGGGCTCCCGTGGGCGTAGCCGAGCTCGACCAGGACGTCTTCACCTGGGTCGTCGAGCACCGCGCGCCGCCGTTCGACTGGCTCTTCGTCGGCCTGTCGGCCGTCGGGCAGGCCGGGCTCATCTGGATCGCGCTCGCCCCGCTCCTCGCGCTCTGGGCGCGCAAGCCGGTCCTCTTCACCACGGTCGTCACGGCCGCGACGGTCTGGACGGCCGACCTGCTCGCGCTCGTGCTGAAGGGCGTCGCCGACCGCGAGCGGCCCTACGAGGCCGTGCCGGCCGCCGACCCGCTCCTGCGCTGGGACGTCGGCGGCTCGCTGCCGTCGGGGCACGCGGCCACGAGCGCCGCCGGCGCGATCATCCTCGCGTACCTGATCGGGCGCGGAGGCGTTTGGCTCGCGCTCCTCGCCGTCGCCATCGGCTTCTCACGGGTCTACGTGGGCGTGCACTACCCGCTGGACGTCGTCGCCGGCGCGGCGCTCGGGGCCGCCGTCGGCCTCGCGGCCGTGGGGATCGTCAGGCGTCTTCGCCCGACTTCAGCAGGCCCGCGACGATCAGGAGCAGCGCCGCCAGCAGGCTGAGCCAGATCCCGATCCCGCGGCCGACAGCCGGCTGGAAGGCCTCCGGGATGTCGATCAGACGGACGAGCACGAGGATCGTGGCGACGAGGCCGAGCGCGGCGATCACGATTCCGTCCGGGATGCTCGGCGGCAGCTCGACGCCGAACGCGCGCAGGGCGAGCAGCAGGAGCACGACGACGCCGATCGCGAAGACGAGCTTCCCGAGCGTCCCCGTGTGCCAGCCGAGCACCGCCAGGTTCCCCCGGAGGTCGCCCGAGATCGAGTACCAGCCCATGAACGCGCTCAGCGTCAGGACGAGCCCGCCGAGCCAGGCAAGGAGCTCCCCCGTGCGCCAGAGGCCGGCGCCGCCCGCAGGCGCACTGGAAGGGCGCGCCGCTGCGAACGGTCCGCCTCGACTCGGGCCCGGGCCTTCCACTCCCTACAGCCCGAACACGGAGCCGATCGTGTCCCAGATCGACAGGCTCAGGAAGAGGGTCAGGAAGACGAGCCCTCCGATCAGCGCGATGAAGCGAATGCCGGCGAGGCGCTGCTCCCGCTGATGCTCGTGCAGGGCATGCCGCATCGCCCGCTCCCGGCGAAGGCGGCGCTGCACCGCATGCGGGTCGAGCGGAGGGTCGTCGGACGGAACCTCCCGAGCCGGGACGTCCTCCCATTGAGCGCGACGGGGGGCGGGCGCTGCCACGATCACGGATTGTTGCCGCTCTGGCCGGACGCTGCAACCGGAGGCGACCGCCGTCGCGGCCGACGGCCCCTGGCGATAATGGGCCGATGGAGGGGTTCGACCGATCCTCGCGCACGGCTGAGACACCTCCGACGGAGGCGGCCGGCACCGCGCTGGGGGCATTCGCTGCCGCCGCGCTCGAGCTGGTCGGCGGCGATCCGGGCGCGCGCGGGCTGGCTCCGTTGCTGCGCGCCGTCGCCCTCGGCACCGGCGCCGAGCTCGTCGTCGCCCGGCTGGCCGACGGCCAGGGGCGGCTCGTCGTCCAGGGCGTCCATTCGGAGTCGGTCGCGCTGGCGGCGGAGCTCCAGGGCGCAAAGCTCCCCGCCCGTGAGGCGCCGGCGCGGGAGATCGCGGTGGAGGGTGCGGCCGGCGATCCCGCCGTGCCGCCGGCCGTCCGGCGGATCGCGGCCCGGGCGGGGTTGCCGATCGTCAGGCTCGTCCCGGTCGTGTTGGGTGGCACCGTCGTCGCCCTGCTCGAGCTGTACCGCTCCGGCCTCGACTTCGGGCCCGAGGAGGAGGCGCTCGCGCGGGCGGCCGCGGCGCAGCTCGCGCTCGTCGCGAAGCTCGACCGCGTCTCCGGGACCGGGGGGAACGGTCACCCTGCAATCTCGCGCGAGCAGCTGGAGCTGCTGGGCGAGACCCTGGCGGCCGTGACGGACGAGGAAGAGGCCGCGCGGCAGATCGTCCGGCTCGCGGCCGAGGCTGTCGGCGCAGCCGGGGGAACGCTCTGGCGCCTCGACCCCGAGGGCGCGCCGTCGCTGCTCGCCACGCACGGCTTCGGCGCCGCCGCCCCCGACCTGGTCGAGGCGGCCGAGAGTGTCCGGCGCGCGCTCGAGGAGGGCGATCGGGGCTCGACCCGCGCCGGCTCGTGGCTGCTCTACACGGTTCCGCTCGGCGAGCCGCCCTCGGTCGCGCTTCGACTTTCGTTCGAGGCCGACGGGGCGGCCGAGCCCGGCCTCGAACGGCTGTCGTCCTTCGGCGCCGGCGCAGCGCTCGCCCTCCGGCGGAGCCGCCACGCCGCCGAGGTCGAGGCGGCGCTCCGGCGCTCGCAGACGCTTGTCGCGGTCGTCAGCCAGGCGATTGCCCAGCTCTCGCTCGCCCACACGCTCGAGATCGCAGTCGAGCGCATGGCGGAGCTGACGGGGAGCCGACAGGTGGCCGTCTACCTGCGCGAGGAGGGCCGGCTGAGCGCTGCCGCCTCCCGCGGGCTCGACGGTCCGCACGCGGAGCTCGCCGAGCGGCTTCTCGAGCTGGCGCTCGGGCCCTTTCGCAGCCGCGGGTTCCTCTTCGTCGAGGACCTCGGAGCCGATCCGCGCCTCGCCGGCTTCGAGCGCGTCGTCGAGGAGAGCCGCGTCCGGCGGGCGCTCTTCATCCCGCTCCTCGTTCGCGACGAGGCGATCGGGGCCCTCGCCGTCTACCGACGGCGCCCGCGCCCGTACCGCGAGGGGGAGGAGGGGCTCCTGCTCGCCCTCTCCGGGCAGCTTGCGGTGGCCGTACAGAACGCGCGGCTGCACGAGCAGGCCAAGGAGCTCACCGAGATCCTCGAGCGGGCGCTCGAGTCCGAGCGGGTGGCGGCCAGGCAGCTGCGGGGCCTCTACGCCGTGTCCCGATCCTTCGCGGAGAGCCTCTCGCTGGAGGCCACCCTCACCGGCGTCGCCAGGGCGATGGTGGAGCTCCTCGACGCCGACGCCGCCGTCATCAGGATGCCCGACGAGCGGAACGAGACCCTCGCCGTCCGGGCCGTGCACGTCGCCGACCCGGCGGTGGAGGAGGTGGTCGCCGGCCTGATCGCGCGCCCACAGCCGCTCTCGGCGCCGCTCGCCCGCCGGCTCATGCGCTCGAAGCAGGCGGTGCTGCTCGGGCCGGAGACCGCACAGGGGGAGGACGCCCACGGCGTGCTCGAGCCGTTCCTGCGGCAGGGGGCGACCGCCGCGGTGTTCCCGCTGGCGACGCCCGGCGAGGTGCTCGGCACGCTCACGGTCGTCTCCTTCGACCCGGCCCGCCCGCTCGAGCAGTCGGGCATCGACGCCGCGACGGCCGCCGCGGGCCAGGCCGCCCTCGCCGTCGACAACGCGCGCCTGTACCAGCAGCAGAAGGACTTCGCGGAGACGATGCAGCGCTCGCTCCTCCCGCGCGAGCTTCCTCGCGTCCGGGGCCTGGAGGTCGGCCACGTCTACCAGTCGTCGGCGCGCGTGGACGTGGGGGGCGACCTGTACGACTTCGTCGCGCTCGACGACCGCCGGCTCGCCGTCGTCATCGGGGACGTTCTCGGGAAGGGGATCTCGGCCGCGGCCGACATGGCAATGGCGAAGTACATCTTTCGCGTGCTTGCCCGCGGCGGACGGGAGCCTGCTGCCTTCCTGCGGAAGGCGAACGACGTCGCCTGCGACGAGATCGAGCCCGGCAAGTTCGTGACGCTCCTCTCCGTGCTCGTCGACGCCAAGCGGCGCGAGGTCGCCGCGGCGAGCGCCGGCCACCCGCCCGCCAGGGTCGTCGATCCGCACGGGGGTGTCACCGCGCTGGGGGCCACCGGGCTCCCGCTCGGGATCGAGCCGGACCAGGTCTACGCCGGCGAGCGCGTGCGCCTCGACGCCGGCTCGGTCGTGGTCCTCTTCACCGACGGCGTGATCGAGGCGCGGCGCGGAACCGAGCTCTACGGAGAGGAGCGGCTCGACCGCCTCGTCTCCGAGCGCCGCCGCCTCCCGCCGCAGGAGCTTGCCGAGGAGATCCTGGCTGACTGCCGGGCGTTCGCGGGCGGCGAGCTCGCCGACGACTGCGCCGTCGTCTGCCTGAAGCTGGCACGCTGAGCGCGTGACGACAGTCTCGGAAGCCGCCGCGCCTCCTGCCGTCGCCGCGTCCGTCGGGCGCGGGCGGCTGGGCGTCGTCGTCTTCGTCGCGGGCGCCGCCACGCTTGCGACCGAGATCGCCGCATCCCGGCTCCTGGCGCCCTACTTCGGGAGCTCGACGATCGTCTGGGCGAACATCATCGGGCTGATCCTGCTCTACCTCTCACTGGGCTACTGGCTCGGCGGGAAGGTGGCCGACCGCCGGCCGGAGCCGCGGCTCCTCGGCTGGATAATCCTGGTCGCGGCGGGAGCCGTCGCGCTGACGCCCTTCATCGCGCGGCCGATCCTCGAGGTCACCCTGCGCGGCCTCGACGCCGTCTCCGTCGGCGCCGTCGTCGGCTCCTTCTTCGCCGCCCTGGCGCTCTTCGCGATCCCGATCACGCTGCTCGGCGCGGTGGCGCCGTTCGCCATCCGCCTCGCGCTCGTGGACGTGGCCGAGGCCGGCGCGGTCGCCGGCCGCCTCTACGCGCTCTCCACGGTCGGGAGCATCGTGGGGACGTTCCTCTCGGCGATCGTGACCATCCCGCTCGTGGGGACGCAGCGGACGATGCTCGGCTGCGCCGTCCTGCTCGTGCTCGCCGCGGCGCTCCTGCTCGGCCCGCGCTGGCAGCTCCTGACCCTCGCCGCCACCGGCCTGCTCTTCGTCCCCGCGGGGACGATCAAGGCGAGCAGCGGCCTCCTGTTCGAGACCGAGTCGTCCTACCAGTACATCCAGATCGTCGAGCGCTCGGACGGTTCTCGCGCGCTCAAGCTGAACGAGGGTGTGGCCGTGCACTCGGTCTGGCACGAGGATTCGGTGCTGACCGGCGGGGTCTGGGACACGTTCCTGCTCGTGCCCCCGCTGCTCGACCGGCCGGTCGAGAGGATGCTCGTCGTCGGGAACGCGGGCGGCACCGTCGCGCGGGCGTTCGGCGAGCTCTATCCGGACGTCGAGATCGACGGCGTCGAGATCGACCCGGAGGTCAGCGAGGCGTCCCGGCGCTGGCTCGGGCTGAACGACAATCCGAACCTGAACGTGATCACGGACGACGGCAGGCCGTTCCTCGAGCTGACGGACGAGACGTACGACCTCATCGTCGTCGATGCCTACCACCAGCCGTACATCCCGTTCTACCTGGCGACGCGCGAGTTCTTCCAGGCGGTCCGGGAGCATCTGCGGCCCGGGGGAGTCGTCGCGCTGAACGTCGCCGGTGTGCCCGGGGACGAGCGCCTCTCCGAGTCGATCGGGAGCACGCTGCTGGCCGAGTTCCCGGGGGCCTGGCGCTGGCAGCCGCTGCGCTTCAACGAGCTCATGCTCGGCTTCGACACCGAGGTCGGTCGGGACGCGCTGATCGAGCGGGTGGAGGCGGCCCCCGCCGAGGTCGAGTCGCTCGTCCCGCTCTTCCAGGACGAGCTCGCTCCCGTCGCCGCCGTCGACCGGCCGCTCACGGACGACCGCGCGCCCGTGGAATGGCTCACCGACCGCATGATCATCGACTTCGTCGCCCGCGGCGGCGAGCTCGACGAGGACTACCTGCCGACGCGCCCGTAGAGCGCGCCGGACGCGAGCGCCCCGATCAGGACGCCGGCGGCGAGGAGCTGCGCCGAGGCGGGAAGCCCGCCGGCCTTGTGCCAGCCGCGGACGCGGTGGCTCGGGAAGAGCTTGCGCCCTCCGGGGCGTGGAAGCGGAAGCACGTGCTCGAGATCGGGGACCGAGGCGCCGACGGCGCCGACCACCGCGGGGTCGAGCGGCCCGCGTGCGGCGGCGAGCAGGGCGAGCCCGGCGACGCCGCTCAACGTCTCGAAGCGCCTTGAGGCAACGTCCTGGTGCGGGACCGCGTCCCCGGCCGCGTGGGTCGCGAGACCCAGGACGAGCGCCAGGCCGCGCGTCCCGGCGAGGGCTCCGACCAGCCCGCCGGTGGCCACGTGAAGCGAGACGATCACCTCCGAAGGATTGCAGCCGCGGCTTCGTCTAACATCCTTGGCCGGTGGGTCGAGTAGCGGGAATCCTTGGAGTCTTCGTCGTCGCGCTCGCGCTGGCGTCGCCCGTAGGGGCGCAGGACCCCACGGTCCCGGCCGGGGTGACGGTGTCCGGCGTGGACCTGAGCGGTCTCACCTCGACCCAGGCGACCGAGGCGCTCCAGGCGTTCTTCGACCAGCCGCTTGCGCTCGCCGTGGGCCCCGGCACGGCCACGGTCGCGCCGAGCCTTCTCGGCGCCCGGGCCCGCGTCGGCCAGGCCGTCGCCGCGGCGCTCGCCGCCGCCCCCGGAACGGCCCTGAAGCTCGAGGTCACCGTCGTCGACTGGCGGCTCAGAGCCTGGATCAAGCGCCAGGCGAAGAGCTTCGACCGCGCGGCCGTCTCGGCGCGGGCGCGCCTCGTCGGCGTCACCCCGCATCTGACGGAGGCCAAGCCGGGGCGGAGCATCGTTCGACCGCATGCGCGGATCCGGCTGCTCGGAGCGTTGCTGAACCACCGCCGCGAGGGCGTCTCTCTGCCGGTTCGCACCCTTCGCCCGGCCGTTTCGGCCGGCCGGTTCGGCCCCGCGATCGTCATCCGGCGCGGCTCGAAGCGGCTGACCCTCTTCCGCAGCGCGGGCCCAGGGGCGATGCGGGTGGTGCGAACGTTCCCGATCGCCACCGGTATGGCCGCCTACCCGACGCCGCTCGGCAGCTTCACCATCCGGCGGATGGCGCGGAATCCCTGGTGGTACCCGCCCCGGAGCGACTGGGCCAAGGGCGCGAAGCCGATCCCGCCCGGCCCCGGCAACCCGCTCGGCACGCGCTGGATGGGCCTGAGCGTCGGCGGCGTGGGGATCCACGGAACGCCGAATGCCGCTTCGATCGGCTACTCCGCCTCGCACGGCTGCATCCGCATGCGGATCTCCAACGCCGAGTGGCTCTTCGAGCGCGTCCGGCTCGGAACTCCCGTCTTCATCGTCGGATCCTGAGCGGCAGCCCGCCGCTACACTCGGTGGCGGTCTCATGGCGCGCCGCGTGAAGCTCATCCTGCAGGCGGCGGCCGTTTTCGTGGTCGTCCTCCTCGTCGCGCTCCTCGGCTGGAAGGTGACCGAGCAGGCGGAGGGCCGCGGCCTCGACGCCGCTCTCGAGCGGGGCGAGCGCCCGCACGCGCCCGCGCTCGTCTTCGACACGCTGGACGGTGAGGGGGAGATCCGCCTGTCCGACTACCGGGGCAAGGCCGTCGTCCTCAACTTCTGGGCGTCCTGGTGCGAGCCGTGCAAGGACGAGGCGCCGCTGCTCGAGGACGCCTGGCGGCGCTACCGCGGTGACGGCCTCGTCGTCCTCGGGATCGACGCGCAGGACTTCCGCACCGACGCGCAGCGCTTCGTCGATCGCTACCGGCTCACGTACCCGATGGCGTTCGACGGACACGGTTCGAGCCTCGGGCGCTTCGGCAACACCGGCTTCCCCGAGACCTGGTTCGTCGGCCGGGACGGGCGCCTCGTCGGCGAGCATGTCGTCGGGCCCTTCACACAGGAGCAGCTCGAGGAGAACGTCCGGGCCGCGCTCGACACTCCCGCGGCATGAGGCGGGCGCTCGGCCTCGTCCTCGTCGCCGCGCTGCTGGCCTCGACCGCGTGCGGCGGGGAGAGCGACGAGCAGCCCACCCTTGCCGAGCTCGAGAAGAAGTTCATCTGCCCGACCTGCCAGACGACGCTCGAGCTGTCGAACGCGCCCGTTGCCGAGCGCATGCGCGACTTCATCCAGCAGCGGCTCGCCGCCGGCGACTCCGAGGAAGAGATCGAGGAGGCCCTCGTGGCGCAGTTCGGCGAGGCAGTGCTCGCCTCGCCGCCGAAGGAAGGCTTCAACCTCCTCGCCTGGGTGCTGCCGCTCGCGGGCGGGGCGATCGCGGTTGCGGCGGTCGCGGTCGCGCTGCGCCGCTGGAGCCGGGCGCGCCCGGAGACCGCGCCCGCGACTGCCGGCGCGCCGCTCGATCCCGAGCTCGAGCGCCGCGTCGACGACGCGCTCCGCCGCTTCGACGGATAGATGCTCGACCGGCGGTCAGCGCACTCGCGGATGGCGGCTGCGACACGGCGCCTGATCGTCGCGCTCGCCCTAACATGTACGTGCCGGTACGCGCCGCGGGCGATCGCGGCGCCCGGCTTGGTCGCAGCCACCCCCGACAAGCACGCCGACCACCGGCCGAGCATCTGACCGATGGAAGCGAAGATCCCGCTCGCGTTCGCAGCAGGCCTCGTCTCTTTCGCCACGCCGTGCGTGCTGCCGCTCGTCCCCGGCTACCTGGCGGTCGTCTCCGGGCAGCCCGCCGGTGTGGGAGGCCGGCGCGTCCTCCTCGCCAGCCTGCCGTTCGTCGCGGGCTTCACGGCGGTGTTCGTGGCGCTCGGCGCCGCCGTCGCCGCCGCCGGGAGCCTCTTCGGGGAGAACCGCGAGCTCCTGCTCGCCGTCGCGGGGCTCGTCGTCGTCGTGCTCGGCTTCGCCATGATGGGCCTGCTGCCGCTCCCCTTCCTCGACCGCCTGGTCGCTCCCGGGCTCGTGGAGGGCGCGCGGAGCACCGGTTCGGCGGCGCTCCTGGGCGCGGCGTTCGGCCTCTGCGCCGCCCCGTGCATCGGCCCTGTGCTCGCGGGTATCCTCGCCCTCGCGGGCGAGGGCCAGACCGTCGCGCAGGGAACGCTGCTGCTGCTCGTCTACTCCCTCGGGCTCGCGCTCCCGTTCCTGCTCGTCGGCGTCGGCTTCGACCGCGCCCTCGGCGCGTTCCGCTGGCTCCGCGACCACTACCCGGTCTTCCGGGTCATCGCGGGCGCGATGCTCGTCGCGCTCGGGCTCCTGCTCTTCTTCGACCGCTTCTGGTGGCTGAACGTGGCGGTGAACCGGGTGTTCGAGTTCTTCGGGCTCGGCGTCTAGGCGCCGAACGCGTCAACCCTTGAGCACGGGTGGGGGCAGGTCGGGGTAGCGGCCGCGCGCCGCCTCGACCGACGCGAGGAGCCCCGCCACATCGAGCCCGCGGTGCGCCGGTGCGTACGGGCCCAGGCGCCTGAGCGCCTTCTCGAGCTGGCGCTCGCAGCCGACCTCGTTCGCGCGCCCGGCCTGGTACCACGCCACCGCCACATGGACGAGACCCTGGAAGAAGTCGCGCTCGGGCTCCTCGGCCGCGCGCCAGGCGTCCTCCAGCACCTCGTGGGCGTCGTAGTAGCGGCCGGCGCGGATCAGCTCGAGGCCGCGCGCGAGCTCGTCCTCAGAGGACGACCTTCACCTCGCCGTCCTCGACGACGACCTCGTACGTCTCGAGCTTGATGGCGCGGTCGAACTCGTTCTCGCCCGTTCGCACGTCGTACTGCCAGCCGTGCCAGGGGCACGCGACGACGCACCCCTTCAGCTTCCCGTGCCCGACCGGGCCGCCCATGTGGAGGCACGCGGCCTGGGTCGCATAGAAGCCGTCGTCGCAGTGGAAGAGCGCGACCTCATGCTCCCCCGCGTGGACGACGCGCGCGCTTCCGGACGGCAGGTCATCGACTCGGGCGACGGTGTGGACCTGGCCGACGGGCATCGCGGCAACGCTACCAAACGCCTTTCCCGATGCGGCTTCGGGCTGGTACGCTGCCGCCCGTGGCGACGATCCTGCTCGTTGGGGTCGATCTCTTCTTTCGAGGGAAGCTCGACGTGCTCCTCGGCGAAAGCCATCGGTTGACGACGACCGAGAGCGTCGACCCGCCCGACCTGATCATCTGCGATCTCGCGCGGGTCGAGGCGTACGAGGTGGCCGACACGTACCCGGACGTGCCCATCCTCGGATACACGAACCACACCGACACGGCGGGCCTGCGAGCGGGTCAGACGGCGGGCCTGGACCAGGTCGTCGCCCGCTCCGCGCTCTCCGAGCGGGCGGCGCAACTCGTGGACGAGCTCGTTACGTAGACTGGCCGCGTGACCTACATCATCGCCGAGCCTTGCATCGACATACTGGACAAATCCTGTGTGGACGTGTGCCCGGTGGACTGCATCCACGAGGCCGACCGGATGCTCGTCATCGACCCCGAGGAGTGCATCGACTGCGGCGCCTGCGAGCCGGAGTGCCCGGTCGAGGCCATCTTCCCGGAGGATGCGCTCCCGGAGAAGTGGGAGCCCTTCGTCAAGATCAACTACGCCTACGGGGACGGGATGGACGTCGTGAACCAGCTCGCGCAGGCGTACGCCGAAGAGCACAACGTCCAGAATCCCCCGCTCGACCAGCGTTAGACAGCGAGGGAGGAGCCACGGCCATTCAGGCCGACGACGCGCAGCGTGACGCCTTCGCCGAGCGCCTCTTCGGAGCGGCCCTCGGCGCCTACGAGCTGATGACCGTCCATCTCGGCGACCGCCTGGGCTACTACCGGGCGCTGGGTGAGAGCGACGGCCTCACCTCGGCCGGCCTCGCCGAGGCGACCCGCACCGACGAGCGCTACGCGCGCGAGTGGCTGGAGCAGCAGGCGGTCGCCGGGATCGTCGAGGTCGACGACGTCGCCGCGGCGCCCGGCGAGCGGAGCTACTCGCTTCCTGCCGGGCACGCCGAGGTGCTGGTCGAGAAGGACTCGCTCGCCCACGTGATGCCGATGGCCCGCTTCGGCGCGTCCATGGCGCAGACGCTCCCGGCCGTCGAGGAGGCCTTCCGCACGGGCGGCGGCGTCTCGTGGGAGGCGTTCGGGCAGCTCGGGCGCGACGCGCAGGGCGACGCGAACCGGCCGCTCTTCGCGAACCTGCTCGGCCAGGAGTGGCTGCCCGCGATCGCGGACGTCCACGAGCGCCTGCTCGCCGACCCGCCCGCCCGCGTGGCCGACATCGCCTGCGGCGCCGGCTGGTCGAGCATCGCCGTCGCGCGCGCCTACCCGAAGGTCGCCGTGGACGGCTACGACCTCGACGCTGCCTCCATCGAGCTCGCCCGCGAGAACGTCGCCGGGACGGATGTGGCCGACCGCGTGACCTTTCACCTCCGCGACGCGGGCGACCGGGAGCTGGCGGGCTCGTACCAGCTCGTCACCGTCTTCGAGGCGATCCACGACATGTCGCAGCCCGTGGAGGTCCTGCGGGCGCTGCGCGGCCTCGCCGCCGAGGACGGCGCCGTGATCGTCATGGACGAGCGCGTCGCCGACACGTTCACCGCGCCCGGGGACGAGGTCGAGCGGCTGATGTACACCTACAGCGTCCTCTGCTGCCTTCCGGTCGGCCTGTCGGACACGCCCTCTGCCGCCACCGGCACGGTCATGCGGGCGGACACGCTGCGCGGCTACGCGACCGAGGCGGGCTTCGCCGAGGTCGAGGTGCTGCCCATCGAGCACGACGTCTTCCGCTTCTACCGCTTGCACGTCTGACCCGCAAGCCGTGGCGTCGGCCCGACGCGCCCAGAGCCCAAGCTTGTGTTCCACGCGCACAAGCTCCGGCGCGTCCCTCCCGGCCATGACCTTGCGATGGAACCGGTGCCCCGGGGAGTCCCGCAGGCTTGTGCCGGTGGAACACAAGCTCGGGTCAGGCGGGGGTCAGGCGCAGCTCGCGCGGGATCGTCCGCTCGACGGCGATCGAGGCCGCGCCCGCGATCAGGCAGACGGCGGCGGCGAGCGGCCAGAGCGCCAGCGGCTCGGCCTGGAGCACGAACCCGCCCACGGCGGGGCCGACGATGAAGCCGATGTCCCACGAGATCGTGGAGACGGCCATGTAGCGGCCGCGCAGGCGCGGGGGAGCGAGGTCGGCTACGAGGGCGCCCTGGACGGGCCCCTGGAAGCACTCCCCGAGGCCGAAGACGACCGCCGCGACGCCGAACACGACGGCCGCGGCCACGGCCGTGAACCAGAGCCCGCCCAGGAAGACGAGGATCCACGCGGCCGCCCACAACCCGCACATGACGGCGAGGGCGGCCATCCGCCGCCGGCCCTCGAGCGCCTTCGAAAGCGGGAACTGCGCAAGGACGATCACGAGCGTGTTGACGAAGAAGATCAGCCCGATGCCTTTCTCCGTCACGCCTGCCTCGTTCTTGGCGAAGACCGGCAGCAGCTCGAACTGCGCGTAGCCGGCGCTGACGAAGAGGACGTTGAGGAAGACGAGGCCGACGAGAGCCCGGTCACGCAGGACCTCCGCGTACCGGGCGGGCAGGAGCTGCTCGCCGTCGTCTTCCTTCGGCAGGACGGGCTCCGGGACGAAGGCGAGCGCAGCGACGAAGAGCAGGAACGTGGCCGCGTCGAGGAGGAAGAGGACGGTGAAGCTCGTCGGGTTCGCCGTCGTGGCGATCAGGCCGCCGACGACGCCGCCGAGCCCGATTCCGAGGTTGCGCGTGACCCGCTGGAGCGCGAACGCGCCGTGCCGCCTCGCCTGGGGTGTCAGGCCGGCGAGGAGCGCCGACTGGCTCGGCCAGAACCCTGCGTTTCCCAGCCCGGCGATCGCCGCGGCGAGGAACGCGTGCCAGGGCTCGCGGATGAACGGGAAGCTCCCGAACCCGACGGCCAGGAGGACGAGCGCGGCCGCGAGCGTCGCGCGGCCGCCGATCCGGTCGACCACGATGCCCACGGCCGGGCCCGCGAGCAGGCTGACCGCCCCGATCGTGGCCAGGACGAGGCCGGCCGTCCCGAGCGAGAAGCCGCGCACGTTGTGGAGGTAGATGACGAGGAACGGGAAGGCGAGCCCGTTGCCGACCGCGTTGGCCAGCCCGCCGAGGCTAAGGATCCAGACCGGCCGGGGAAGCCTCGGGTCGAGGCTCCTGAGGTACTGCCCGAGGGCCCTCAACCCTCGCCGAGGCTCGCCCAGACCTCGAGCTTCGAGCGCACCCGCGAGACGACCTCGTCGGTGAACTCCGTCGTCGTCGCGTGGCCGGCGAGGTCTGCGGTGCGCGTGCCCGCGGCTACGGCCTCGAGCGCCGCCTCCCTGATCGCGCGGCCGGCGGTGCGCGCCTCGTCGTCGTCGATGTGGGAGAGGAGCGCGGCGCAGGCGAGGATCATCGCCATCGGGTTCGCCACGTCCTTTCCCTTGAGCGCGGGCGCCGTGCCGTGTGCGGCCTCGGCCATCAGCGCCCGCGGGCTGTAGTCCTCGTTGAAGGCGACGAGCAGCGACTCGGAGCCCGCGATCGAGCCGAAGAGCGGCAGGACGAGGTCGGAGAGGATGTCGCCGTCGCGGTTGAGCGCCGGGATCACGAGCGGCTCGCCCGCGGAGCTGATCAGGAGGGCGAACGTGGCGTCGATGAGCTGGGGCTCGTATTCGACCTCGGGATGGCGCTCGGCGGCGGCGTCCATCTCCTCCTTCAGCATCCCCTCGTAGACCGGGGAGACGGTGTACTTCGGCCCGCCGAAGACCTTGGCCTTGGTGCGCTCGGCGTGGCGGAACGAGAACTCGGCGACGGCGCGGCAGATGCGCCGCTCGATGCGCTCGGTGCGGAGCGCGACCTCGTCCTCGCCCTCGCCTTCCCGCCATTCCTTCGCGCCGTAGGCGTCGCCGACGGCCATCCGCACGACGGAGATGGGGAAGTGCGCGCCGCCGATCGGCACGACGCCGGGGATGCGCCGGCCGGTGCGGACGATCACGTGGCCGCCGATCTCCTCGCGCAGGATCCGGTTGGGGCTGCCGACGTCTCCGGCGCCCTCGGGCGTGACCGTCGCCGCCTTGAGGCCGAGGCCGTTGTCGCGCACGGCCCTGGCGGCCTCGTGGACTACCTCGTTGCCGGTCGCCCGGCGCGACTCGAGAGAGAGGTCGAAGCGCGGCAGCTCGAGCTCGACCCCGATCACGTCCGGGGCGAGCACCCGCAGGGCCTGCTCGAGGAGCTCCTGGCCGGTGTCGTCCCCCCCGAGCACCACGATCGTCCGCGTCTCCATCGCGGCTGAGTGTAGTGGGGGCGCAGTGTCCTTCGTTACGGTCTGAGTGGTTTCCGATGAGACGACGCTCGCTCCTGCTCCTCCTGGTGCCGCTCGCGCTGGTCGTGTTCCTGGCCGTCTTCGTGGGCCCGCGCCTCTTCGAGAACGACGTGCCCGGCGAGGACGAGTTGCAGCGGCTGGCGGAGGAGGCGGTGAACCCCGGGCGGCTGGAGGTCTGGGGCGCCTGGGAGGGGAACGACAGGGCGGCCTTCGAGGCGGTTCTGGACGGGTTCATGGCGGCGTTCCCCGGGACCGAGGTCGCCTACGTCCCTCTGGGGGACGAGCTCGAGGAGCGCGTTCGCGAGGCCGCGGCCGAGCAGGAGCTGCCGGCGCTGGCGAGTCCTCCCCGGCACGCGGCTCCCGCAGGAGCTGGACGAGCAGGGCCTCCTCCTGCCGCTGGACCGGATCGAGCAGGAGACGGCGGAGCCCTTCGGCGACTCCTTCGCCGCGGTCGGCGGCTACGGCGACGAGGAGCCCTTCGGCGTCATGGTGAAGCCGCAGAACGAGTCACTGGTCTGGCACGCCCCCGCCGCCTACGAGGAGGCCGAGGTGGGGCCGGCTGCCGACTGGGACGAGCTCCTGGCGAATGCGGATGCGCTGACTGCGGCCGGGTTCCCCGCCTATTCGGTCCCCGGTGCCGAGGGCGCGGCGATCATGGACGTCTTCGAGACGATCCTCCTCGAGGTCGGCGGCGCCGATTTCTACGACCTCCTCGTCCGCAGAGAGGTTCCCTGGACGCACGAGACGGTCGTCGAGTCGCTCGGTGAGCTCGCGCGGGTCGTCGGCGACGAGGCGAACGTCGCCGGCGGGGTCGACGGCGCGCTTGCGACCGACCTGGAAGCGGCGGCCGCGCGGCTCGCCGCCGACCCGCCCGAGGCGGCCCAGCTCTTCGCGGGCGAGGAGGCCGCGGCGGGTGTCGCCACGCCGTTTCCCGCGCTCGGCGACGACGGCTCGGCCGCGATCGTGACCGGCGACCAGGTGGTGATGCTCCGCTACAGCCGGGTGAGCGAGGACCTCGTGAGCTATCTCGTGTCCGACGAGGCGACCGAGACCTTCACCTCGTTCGCGCTGCCGACGCTCGCCAGGGACGTCGACCCGTCGCTCTACGAAGAGCCGGCGACGCAGGCCGCGGTCACCGGCCTCCGCGACGCAGTCGAGTACCGCTACGACCTCTCCGATCTCCTGCCCGAAGAGCTCGCGTCCGTGGAAGGCGAGGGAGTGCTGCCGCTCTTCCAGGAGCTGCTGCGAAATCCCGGTGACGTTGAGCAGATCGCAGCGCGTATGGAGGCGGCCGCAAAGCAGGTCTACCGGGACTAGCGTCGAGCCTTTTGACATGTCCGATTTATCCACCGGAGGTTTGAACAAGGGCAGAGCAGGGCGCCTGGCTATTGCGTTGCGGTTTTTCCGTCCAGTAGAGTGCCCGAGTCTCCGCCCAAACTCGATTTCCGGGGAGGAATATCGTGGCCCGAAAGACGATCCTGGTTTGCGACAACTGCGGCGCCGAGGTCGGCGAGGGCAAGGGCGCGGCATTGCGCGTCACCTACACCGACGCACGCCGCGGCGCGAAGGCCGCCGATCTCTGCGACGACTGCGCCGGGAAGATGCCCGGACGCGCCGCCGCCCGCCGGGGTCGCCGGCCGAAGTCGGTCGCGTAGCCACCAGCTCGGGTCCCCGGCCGGGCCTTGCCGCCCGGCTGGGGATCTAGACTACGCAGGTGCCGCTCGCGTTGCTGGTTGGCCCGGCGAACGCGGGGAAGGTCTCGCGGCTCCTCGATCGCTACCTGGAGAACCTCGACCGTGAACCGTTCCTCGTCGTCCCGAACCGGGCGGAGGTCGATCGCGTGGAGCGCGAGCTCCTCGCGCGCCGCCCCGCGCTCCTGGGCGGCCGCATCGGCACGTTCGACGACCTCTTCCGTGGAATCGCGCAGGGCGCCGGCGAGGGCCGGAAGGTGGCGACCGACGCGCAGCGGGCACTCGTCCTCCGTCGGGCGCTTGCCGGCGCGAGCCTGAACGGGCTCGGGCCGTCGTCGCGGTTCGCGGGCTTCGGCGACGCGCTCCTCGGCGCTGTCTCGGAGCTCGAGTCCGGCCTCGTCGACCCCGGCGAGGTCGACGGCGACCTCGCGCCGCTCTACGCCGCCTACCTCGAGGAGCTCGATCGGCTCGAGCTCTGGGATCGCGACCTGCAGCGGCGGGAGGCGGTCGCCCGGGTGGAGAACGAGCTCGAGGCATGGGACGGCCGCCCGGTGCTCGCCTACGGCTTCGAGGATCTGACCGGCGCGCAGTGGGCGCTGCTCAGGGCGCTCGCCGGACGCGCCGACGTCCACGTCTCGCTCCCCTACGAGCCGGGTCGTCCCGCCTTTGCGTCGCTTCGGCGGACGGCGGACGACCTCACCGGGCTCGCCGACGGGCGCGTGGAGGAACTGCCGCCCGCGTACGCGGAGATCGCGCACCCCGCGCTGGCTCATCTCGAGCGGGCGCTCTTCGCCGACGGCGAGGGCCCCGAGCCGCCGCCCCTCGAGGGCGCCGTCCGCTTTCTGGAGGGCGCGGGCTCCCGCGGAGCGCTCGAGCTCGTGGCCCACGAGGTGCTCGGCCTGCTGCGGGAGGGGATCCCCGCGGAGTCGATCGGCCTCGTCTGCCCCTCCCTCGACCGGCTGCGCGCCCCGCTCGAGACGGCGCTCGCCGGCGCCGGGGTCCCCTACGAGATCGAGGGGCGCCTGCGACTCGGCCAGACGCCCTTCGGACACGCGCTCCTCTCCGCGCTCCGCTTCCTCTGGCAGAGCGAGAGCCGGCGCGACCTCTTCGGCTTCCTGCGCTCCCGCTACTCCGGGCTGACGCGCGCCTCCGCCGACTACCTCGAGGGGCGCCTGCGCGGGAACGGGATTCGCTCCGACATCGAGGACAAGGTCGTCGCGCTGCGCGGCCAGCCTCTGCCGGCGCTCGCCGACGTGCGCGCTGCCCCGACGCCGACCGAGTCCGTGCGCGTGCTCGCGCGGGCCCAGCTGCGCGCCGCGCACGGGGTCGAGTCGCCGCCCGTCGGCGAGGCCTCGCTGCTCGACCTGCGCTGCTGGGAGGCGCTGCGGCGGCTTCTGGACGAGCTCGACGGCTGGAAGGAGCTGACCGGCGAGCTCTCGCGCGACGAGGTTCTCGCTGCGCTCGAGCGCCTCACGGTCCGCTTCGGCTCGGCGGCGGAGCCCGGCAGGGTCGCGGTCCTCGACCTCCCGCGCGTGCGCACGCGCCGCTTCGACACCGTCTTCGTCCTCGGCCTGGAGGAGGGGAGGTTCCCGCGCCGCGCCGACCCGTCGCCCTTCCTGGACGACGACACCCGGCGCAGCCTCGACGAGCGCACCCGCGCGCGGCTCGTCCGGCCCGAGCCGGTCTCCCGCGAGCGCTATCTGTTCTATGCAGCGTGCACGCGGCCGTCGCGGCGCCTCTACCTCGTGCGGGAGGCGGCGACCGACGACGGCTCCCCGCGCCTCGCCAGCCCGTTCTGGGACGAGACGCGGGCGCTCTTCGACCCGGCCGACGTGGCCCGGTGGACGCGCAGGCGGCCGCTCTCGGCACTGACCTGGCCGCTCGACGAGGCGCCGACCGAGCGCGAACGGCTGCGCGCGCTGGCGTCCCTCGCAGCGACCGACCGCTCGGGTGCGTTTGCCCTCGCAGCCGCCAACGGCTGGGAGCGCCGCCTGGAGCGGGCCCTCGGGGCGTTCGACCGTCATACGACCCTGACGAGCCCGGCCGTGCTGGCCGAGCTGGAGGCGCGGACGAGCTTCAACGTCACCGAGCTCGAGGCCTTCGCCTCGTGCTCCTCCATCTGGTTCGTGGAACGGCTGCTCTCGCCGCGCCAGATCGACGCCGAGGTCGACGCGAGACTGCGCGGCTCGCTCGCGCACACGGCGCTCCACCGCTTCTACGCCGGGCTGCCCAAGGAGGTCGGCACCGAGCGGGTGGAGGCCGGCCGGGTGGAGGAGGCTGTGCAGTTCCTGGGCCGCTGCCTCGACGACGCGCTCGACGGTGTGCGCCAGGAGCTTTCCGACCTCGAGCGCCGCGAGCTGCGCGGCCAGCTCTGGCGCGACCTCGAGCGTTTCGTGCGCGACGAGGCGGAAGCGGAGACCCCGCTCGTCCCGCGCCGCTTCGAGGTCTCGTTCGGGACCGAACGCTCCGCGCCGGAGCTCCAGCGCGGCCTCGACCTGGGCGGCTTCACGCTCTCGGGGAAGATCGACCGGATCGACCTCGACCCGTTCAGCGCGCGCGGGATCGTGTGGGACTACAAGTCCGGCAAGACGGCCTTCTCGGCGGCGAAGATCGACTCCGAGCTGCGCCTCCAGATCCCGCTGTACATGCTCGTCCTGCGCGACGTCGTCGGGATCGAGCCGCTGGGAGGGCTCTATCGCGCCCTCGCCGGGGAGGGAGCGGCGCGGGGGCTCCTGCGGTCGTCGGCGCGCGACGACGGCGTCCCCGGCTTCCAGAAGAACGACTACCGCGACGAGGACGAGTTCTGGGGCCAGATCGACCGGGCGGCGGAGCACGCCCGCGGGTTCGTGGGGCGCATCCGCTCGGGCGACGTCGCGCACGATCCGCTCGGCGACGCCGGCTGCCCCTCCTGGTGCGACCTCGCGCCGATGTGCCGGGTGAGGCGGCCGTGAACGCGCCCAATCCCGAGCAGACCGCCGCCATCGAGGCGCCCGGGGTCGTCTTCGTCTCCGCCGGCGCGGGTACGGGGAAGACCACCGTCCTCGTCGAGCGCTTCGTCAAGGCGGTCGAGCGCGGCCTCGACATCGACTCGCTGCTCGTCATCACCTACACCGAGCGCGCGGCGGGCGAGCTGCGCGACCGCATCCGCGCCCGCCTCGTCGACGCCGGCCGGGGCGAGCTGGCCCGGGAGCTGGACGCGGCCTGGATCTCGACCATCCACGGCTTTTGCAACCGACTCCTGCGCGCGCACCCGTTCGCCGCGGGGATCGACCCGCGCTTCCGAGTGCTCGACGATGCGCAGGCGCGCGTGCTCCAGCGAGAGGCGTTCGACCTCACGCTGGGCGAGTTCTGCGAGGGCGACGACGAGGAGCGGCTCGGTCTGCTCTCGACGTACGGCGTCCGCGCGCTCCGGCGGATGCTGACGGGCGTTCACGAGACGCTGCGCGCGGCGGGACGCCCGCTCGAGCTCGAGCTGGGGGAGCGGGCCAGCCTCGCCGTGCGGATCGAGGAGCTCCGCGAGACCGCGCGGGCTCTGGCCGCCGACTCGGAGGCGGGGGAGACCGCCCGCGCGACGGCGGCTCGCGCGCTCGAAGTGCTGGCGGACCGAACGCTCCCGGAGCGGCTGCTCGACCTCGGCGAGCTGAAGGCGCGGGGCGACCGAGCGGTGAGCTACGAGGAGGCCCGCCGCGGCGTCGAGCAGGCGGCGCTCGACGATCTGGCCGCCCGCGACCGCGACCTGCTGCAGGAGCTTCTCGACCGCTTCGGCCTCGCGTACCGGGCAGCGAAGGACCGGGAGTCGGGGCTCGACTTCGAGGATCTCCAGCTCGCGGCCCGCGACCTGCTCCGCAACGACCCGGCCGTGCGCGAGCGCGAGAGCTGGCGCTTCCGCTCGATCATGGTCGACGAGTTCCAGGACACCAACCGGCTCCAGTGCGAGATCGTCGACCTGCTCGCCGAGGGCCAGGAGGGCCAGGAGGGCAAGGAGCTCTTCTTCGTCGGTGACGAATTCCAGTCCATCTACCGCTTCCGCCACGCGGACGTGGAGGTCTTCCGGGAGCGGCGCGAGCAGTCGGGCGGCGTGCTCGCGCTTACGCAGAACTACCGTTCTCGCCCGGAGGTGCTGGCCGCCGTCAACCACCTCTTCTCCAGCGAGTTCGGCGATGAGTTCCAGCCGCTCGAGGCCGCGGGGCGGTTCCCCGATCCGGTCTTCGGCGCGCCGGTGGAGCTGCTCGTCACCGACAAGGCGAGCTACGCGGGGACGCCGACCCACTGGCGGCGCGCCGAGGCGCGGCACATCGCCGCGCGCGTGCGGCAGCTCGTCGACTCCGGCGAGGCGAGCGCCGGCGAGATCGTCCTCCTCTTCGCCGCCGGCACCGACGCCGAGCACTACGAGGAGGAGCTGCGCAGGGCCGGCCTCCAGACCTACCGCGCGACCGGCCGCGGCTACTTCGGCCAGCAGCAAGTCGTCGACCTGCTCGCGTACCTGCGGCTCCTGCACAACCGCTACGACGACGAGGCGCTCGTCACCGTGCTGGCCTCGCCGTTCGTCGGCCTCTCGAACGACGCGCTCGTCCTGCTCCGACGCGCGGCGACGAAGCGGCCGTTCTTCGTGCCCTTCGAGCGCGGGCTCCCCGCCGACCTCTCGGACGAGGACCGGCGGCTCTGCCAGGCGTTCCTCCAGCGCTTCGAGCGCCTCGGAAAGGCGGCGAACGGTCTCTCGCTCGAGCGCCTGTGCGAGCGGATCGTGGCCGACCACGACTACGACCTCGCCGTCCTTGCCCAGTGGGACGGGCGCCGCCGCTACGCGAACATGCGCAAGCTGGCGCGGCTCGCGCGCTCGTACGAGGAGCTGCGCGGCCGCGACATCGAGGGCTTCGTGCGCTTCGTGCGCGACCAGGAGGCCGTGGGGGCGCGGGAGCTCGAGGCGGTCGCGGAGGAGGAGGACGCCGACGCGGTGCGGCTTCTGACGATCCACTCCGCCAAGGGCCTCGAGTTCAAGGTCGTGATCGTGGCCGACGCCGGGCGCGACCGGAACGCGCCCTCGCCCGACGAGATCCTGTGCCTGCCGGACGGCCGTTTCGGCTTCCGCGTCGCCGATCCGGCCACGGGCTCCCGCCGGCCCGCGTTCGGCTACGAGCAGGTGCGCGAGGCCGAGCGCGAGGCCGAGCGGGCCGAGCGGCTGCGCCTCTACTACGTCGCCATGACCCGGGCGATCGATCGGCTCATCGTCTCCGGCGCCATCGACCCGGGGCGCACCGCCGACCAGGCGACCCCGATCGGCTGGGTGCTCGCTCGCCTGGAGGCCGAGGAGCTGGACGCCGCCGGTGACGGCCCGGTCGAGCTCGTCCGCGACGGGGCGCGCCTGCTCGTGAGGGTCGACCGCCACCGGGTGGCGGAGGCCGTGGCCGTGCCGGTCGAGGCCGCCGCAGCGCCCGAGGCGGCCGAGGAGGGTCAGCTCGCGCTCTTCGCCGGCGAGAACGTGGCGCCCCTGCCGCCGCCCGCTCCACGGCTGCCCGAGCTGCCGCCGGTGCCGGCGCCGCCGCTCCACCGCGTCCGGAGTCTCTCCTACAGCGCGCTCGCGCTCTTCGACCGCTGCTCGTACCGCTACTACGCCGAGCGTGTGGCCGGGCTGCGGGCCGAGGACGCGCACGGAACGGTGCCGGGGACGACCGGTCTGGCGGCGACCGAGATCGGCGACGCGGTGCACCGGCTGCTCGAGACGGTCGACCTCGCGGCCCCCGTTGCCCCCGACGTGGAGGCGGTTCGCGCCTGGTACCCGGCGGTCACGGACGAGGAGCTCGAGCGGATCCGCGGGTTCGTCGGGTCGTACTGCGAGTCCGAGCTCGCCCGGCGGATCGCCGGGCTCGCCGGCGCCGTGCCCGAGCGGCCCTTTGCGTTCGAGCACGACGGTGTGCTCCTCCACGGCCGGCTCGACGTCTACTGGAGCGTCGGCGGCCGCGCGCTCGTCCTCGACTACAAGACGAACTCGCTGGCCGAGGGCACGCCCGAGGAGATCGTGGAGGCCGACTACCGGCTGCAGCGGCTCGTCTACGCGCTCGCCTGCTTGAGGACCGGAGCAGAGGAGGTCGAGGTCGTCTACCACTTCCTCGAGCGGCCGGACGCGGTCGTCTCGACCCGGTTCGCGGTCGCCGACACCGAGGCGCTCGAGGCCGAGCTCTCGGCCGCGATCGACCGGATCAACGCAGGGGAGTTCCGCCCGACGCCGAGCGAGTTCACCTGCTCCGGCTGCCCGGCGCGCGACCGGGTTTGCGCCGGGCCGCGGCTCCTCTCGGTCCAGGTCCCGGCGGAGTACGCGGAGGTCTAGCTTCCGTGTCGGATGGCGATCTCGGCGCCGCGTAACTACGTCCGCGAGGCGCGGCGGCGGGTCGCGCCGAAGCGGGAGCGCATCGGCGAGATCGTCGAGCGGCTCGCGCGAGGCGCATCCGGACGCGACGATCGCGCTCCGCTTCCGGGACCCGGTCGAGCTGCTCGTCTCCGTCATGCTCTCCGCCCAGACGACGGACGTGACCGTGAACCGCGTCACCGACGCGCTCTTCCGGAAGTACCGTCGGCCCGAGGACTACCTCGCCGTCCCGCTGGAAGAGCTGGAGGCCGACATCCGCCCGACGGGCACGTTCCGCCAGAAGGCGAAGAACCTCCGAGGGACGATGACGATGCTGATCACGGAGTACGACGGCCGTGTCCCGGAGCGGCTCGACGAGCTCGTCCGGCTCCCCGGGGTCGGTCGCAAGACGGCGAACGTCGTCGCCGCCGAGCGGGGAGCGACCCAGGGGATCGTCGTCGACACCCACGTCCGCCGCCTGTCGCAGCGGCTCGGCCTCACGAGGCAGCAGGACCCGGTGAAGATCGAGCGCGACCTCATGCGCGTCGTCCCGCGGGCGGACTGGGCCCGCTTCCCGCACCATGCTCATCTGGCACGGCCGCCGGGTCTGCGATGCGCGGCGCCCCCGCTGCGAGGAGCTGCGTCCTCGCAGGCCTCTGTCCGTCGAGCCGCGTGTAGTCCCCGGCGGACACGTCCCGGTGCCAGGCACTTGGCCGTGTCCGGAAAGGGCGTCGCGTGCGTCGCAGTGCGAGGTCTGGCGGCGATCCCGTGCGTCAGGCCCGATCTCGGCGGCCAGGTCCGGTGCCAGGCCCGGGACGCGGCCGGAAAGGGTCCGACGGCTCCGCCGGGCGCACGCGGCCGGTCAGCGCGGCGCGACGGCGACGAGGAGCCCGCCGTCCTCGTCGTACGCCGGGAAGAAGTCGGCGCGCACCACCTTCTTGACGCCCGAGCGGGTCTTCAGCGTCAGCTTCTGGTCGAAGCGGCGCACGCCGTACTCGAGCGTGAGGGCCGCCGGCGTCGGCCCGTTGCCCTCGGGCTCGAAGAGGGTCGTCATGACGTCGTGCCCGAGCAGGTCGCTCTCGCGGTAGCCCGTGAGCTCGAAGACGCCCTGGCCGGTGGCGATGATCCGGCCCTCGCTGTTGCAGACGAGGAACCCGGTCCCCGGGGCCGGGTAGTAGTCGTCGAGGAGCTCATAGAGGAAGCCGAAGCCGCAGCTCGCGCAGGCGACCGGCCGCCCGGTCAGGCCTTCGATGCCGTCGTCGTCGACCGACCGTCGCCGGCAGTTCGGGCAGATGAAGTACGGCATGGAGGAAAGCTAGCTGCGGGGCGCGGCCAGGGCGTCCAACAGCCGGCCGCCCTCCGCGGCCAGCCAGCGCTCGGCGTCGAGCGCGGCCATGCAGCCCGACCCGGCCGCCGTGACGGCCTGGCGGTAGACGTCGTCCTGCACGTCGCCCGCGGCGAACACGCCCGGGATGTTCGTCTCCGTCGTCTTCCCCCGCGTCACCAGGTAGCCGGACTCGGGATCCATGTCGAGCTGGCCCTTGAACAGCTCGGTGTTCGGGTCGTGCCCGATGGCGACGAAAAGCCCGTCGGCCGGGATCTCGGTCACCTCGTCGGTCTTGACGTTCCGAACGATCACACCCGTCACGACGCCGTCGCCGACCACGTCCTCGACCACGGAGTCGAGGACGAACTCGATCCTGTCCGTCGCGGTCGCGCGGTCGGTCATGATCTGGGAGGCGCGGAAGACGTCGCGGCGGTGCACGACCGTCACCTTCGAGGCGAACTTGGCCAGGAACGTCGCCTCTTCCATGGCCGAGTCCCCGCCGCCGACGACCACGACGTCCTTGTCGCGGAAGAACGCGGCGTCGCAGACGGCGCAGTAGGAAACGCCGCGTCCCTGCAGGGTTCGCTCGGATTCGAGCCCGAGCTGACGGGCGTTCGCGCCGGTGGCCACGATCACGCTCTCCGCGCGGTACTCGTCGTCGTTCACCCAGACCCGGAAGGGGCGCTCGGAGAAGTCGACCTTCGTGACGTCGTCGGTCACGAACTCGGCGCCGAAGCGCTCCGCCTGCTTGCGGAACTCCTGCATCATCTCGGGCCCGAGCACGCCGGCCGGGTAGCCCGGGTAGTTCTCGACGTCGCTCGTGATCATGAGCTGACCGCCCCAGCTGACGCCCTCGATCACGAGAGGGTTCATGTTCGCCCGTGCGGCATACAGAGCGGCGGTGTATCCCGCCGCTGCCCCGCCGATCACGATGATTTCGCGCACGTCATTCGAGCTCACCGGCTCACCTCGATCGAATTCGATGTCCTGCAAGGGTTAACGACAGCCGTCGGGATCGTGTTCCATTGTGTAGCTTCTCGGCTCGGAGGGGAAACCTACAGGGGACATCCGGATGGCACGCACAGTCACCTGGGACGAGTTGCGCGACCTCGCCGGGTTCGAGGCCGTGAACGGGTACGCGATCAGCGTCTATCTCGACCTGGATCCGAGCCTGGTGCCCACCGCGGGCGACGCGCACACCCGCCTGAACTCGCTCCTCGACGGGGCCGCCAAGGAGAACGGGGGAAAGGCGCGGGAGCTCACGCACCAGCAGCGCCTCGCGCTCCGGGACGATCTCGACCGGATCCGGCGCTACTTCGAGGCCGAGTTCGAGCGGGACGGTGCGCGCGGCCTCGCCATCTTCTGCGCCGGCCTCGACAACGTCTGGCGCCCGCTGCCGCTGACCGAGGTCGTGCCCGACCGGATCAAGGTCGACCAGCTTCTCTACCTCGCCCCGCTGGTCCCGCTCGTCGGGCGCGGGGAGGGCGCGCTCGTCCTCGTGGTCAGCAAGGAGCAGGGGCGCTTCTACCGGCTCCGCGCCGGTCGGCTGGAGGATCTCGCCGACCACTTCGACGAACAGCCGCGGCGTCACGACGGGGGCGGCTGGGCCCAGGGGCGTCTCCAGCGCCACGCCGACGAGCTCGTCCACGACCACCTGAAGAAGGTGGCGGAGGAGCTCGACGGGTTCGTGCGCCGGCTGCGGAAGCCGCAGGTCGTGGTCATCGCCAACGAGGAGACGTGGGGGGAGTTCGAGGGCGTCCTCTCGCAGGAAGCGCGCTCCGTTGTCGCCGGGGTCGCTCACGCCGAATCGCACGCGCAGGCACCGGAGCTGCTTGGCGTTGCCGCTCCCGTGCTCGAGCGCTGGCGCGCCGAGAAGGAGGTCCAGGTCGTCGACCGCTGGAGCGAGGAGCTCGGCCGGAACGGCCGCGCGGCCTCCGGGTGGCGGGCGACGCTCGAGGCCGCCTCGGACGCGCGCGTCGAGCTGCTCCTCTTCCGCGAGGGCGCCGAGCACGAGGCCAGGCGCTGCCCCGCCTGCGGACGCCTCTCGCTCGACGGCGCCAAGTGCCCGCTGGACGGGACTCAACTCGAGCCGTCCACCGACGGGCTCGACCTGGCCGTCCACCAGACCCTCGCCCACGGCGGGCGGGTCTGGGCGGTCCGCCACCGCGACGAGCTCGACGCCGTGGACGGCATCGGGGCGCTGCTGCGGTTCTAGGAGCGCTTCGGCGACGTGCCGCCGGGGCGCGCTCAGGCGCGGGCTTCGGCGCGGAGCTCCGCCGGTTCCGCGGCGGGCTGGTCGTCGGCGCCCGCGACCGGAAGCTCGAAGAAGAAGGTCGAGCCTTCGCCCTCGCGCGAGGCGACCCAGATCCTGCCGCCCATCCGGCGGACGAGCTCACGGCAGATGTAGAGGCCGAGACCCGTTCCGCCGACGCCACGCGTCAGGTTGGGGTCGAGGCGGAAGAACTTCTCGAAGATCCGTTCCTGCTCGCGCAGCGGGATCCCGAGGCCCTCGTCGCGGACGGCGAAGAGCACGCGCCCCTCGTGGCGCGTGAGCGAGAGGTGGACACGGCCTCCGGAGGGGGAGTACTTGACCGCGTTCTCGACGAGGTTCGTCAGCACCTGCCGCAGCATGTCCGGATCGGCCGCGACCGGAGGGAGGTCGTCTTCCGGAGCCAGCTCGATCGCCACTCCGGGCGGCGCATGGACGCGCGCCGCCTCGACCACCTGGAGCGCCAACCGGCCCGCGTCGCAGCGCTCGACCGCGAATGCGAAGCTGCCGGAGTCGAGCCGGCTCGCGGCGAGCACCTGCTCCACGATCCGCGCCAGCCTGTCGGACTCGCCCGCGATCACGGCCAGCAGGCGTCCTCGGTGGTCGTCGTCGAGCTCGATGTCCTTGCGCCGGAGCGTCATCGCCGCGCCGTAGACGGCAGCGAGCGGCGTCCGCAGCTCGTGCGAGACGGTGGCCACGAACTCGCTCTTGAGCTTCTCGATGCCGCGCTCCTCCGTCAGGTCGCGCAGGGCGTAGACCGTCCCGTCGGGAAACTGGACGGCCGAGATCGAGATCCACAGCTCCCGGTCGCCGAGGTCGAGCGGCAGCGTCTCGGCGTGCTTCGCGGCATAGGCGGGGGCGCTCGCCACCGGGACGAGCGGCTCGATCGCCGCCCACCCGGGCAGGACCTCCTGCGGCCGGCGGTCGAGGACGCGGTCGGGGTCGAGCCCCGTGACGGCCGCGATCGCCGGGTTCCACAGCCGGATCACGCCGGTGCCGTCGACGAAGAAGACGCCGTCGCCGATGTGGGCCAGGACGCGCGCTGCGCGCTCCCGCTCCTCCCTGACCTCTTCCTGCAGGCGCGTCCGCTCGAGCACGTCGCCTGCCTCGTTGGCGATCAGCTCGGCGACGGCCACCGTGACGCTGTCGAACCTCCGCGGAGCGGCGACCGCGTAGAACGTCAGGGTGCCGACGGGGCTGCCCTCGTGGCGGATCGGGACGACGAGGGCGCTGCGGGCGCCAATGGCGCGGGCCAGCTGCATCTTCAGCCGCCGCTCCTGGGAGATGTCGTTCACGACCAGCGGCCGACCTTCCGCGAGGAGCCGCTGATTGAAGGCGTCGGAGGCCTCGACCTGGAACGTCTGCCAGAGCTCGTCCGAGATCCCGCTGGCTGCCGCCGCCCGGAGGACGTTGCTCGCCGAGTCGTACAGGAGGAGAACGGCCGCGTCCGCGCCCACCGCGGGGGCAGCGGTCTCGAGGATGTCTCCGCCGACCTGCTCGACGGGCCCCGCCTGCGAGCTCAGCCGCGCGATCGCGCCGAGAATCTCGAGCTCACGGATGCGCTGCGGCCGCGACGCTCCCCGGCGCAGGCTCTCGCGGCCGCGCCGTGTGGCCAGGGCGACCCAGACGGCGGTGGCCAGTGCGGCGGCGACGATGGAAAGCGCGATGAAGGCCGTGGAGTCGACCTCCCAGCGCCCCGAGACTCCCATGGCGAAGATGAAGAGCTGCTGGACCGACGAGGCGACCAGTAGGAGCCCGGCCGAGAGCGTCAGTGCCGCGCCCGGGAAGCGCCGCTCGCGCCACCACACCCTGAGCAGGAGCACGCCGAGGCCGAGCAGCGCAGCCCCGAGCCACAGGAAGAACCAGGCGAACTCCACGGAAGCGTCCTTCCCGCGAGTATAAGAAGCGCAACGTGCGCCGGGGAGCTACGCGGCGTCGACGGCGCGGGGGAGCTCGGCGAGCTCGATCGCCTCGCCCTCGGGCTCGGACTCCGAGGCGCGCTCGAGCTTCGCCTCGAAGCGGGTGAGGCGGCGCTCGGACTCGGAGAACTTCGACTGCGCGTTCCCGAGGTGTCTGCCCACGACGTCGAAGTCGGTCTTGAAGCGCGTGAAGTCCCGGTTCAGGTCGGCCACGTAGGTCATGACCTCCCGCGCGTGCTCCTCGATCCGTAAGCCCTTGAAGCCCTGGGCGAGGGTCAGCAGGTAGGTGTAGAAGGTGTTCGGGGAGACGGGGAAGACCCTCTGCTTCTGCGCGTACTCGACGGGGTTCGCGTCGCCGCCGATCCGGTTGCAGACGAGCTCGTAGTACACGGCCTCGGCGGGGAGGTACATGAAGGCGAACTCGTACGTGCCCTCCTCCGGACGGATGTACTTCTCGGCGATCGCGTCGATGTGGCCCTTGACGTCGCGCGCGAACGCCTTCGCGTACTGCTCGCGCGTCACGTCGTCGTCGGCGTCGACGAAGCGCTGGAAGTTGTCGAGCGGGAACTTCGCGTCGATCGGGACGAGCGCGCCGTCGAGGCGGATGACCGCGTCCACCCGCTCGCCGCTTCGGAACCCGTGCTGGAGCGCGAACGTGCCCGCGGGAAGCACGTCGGCGAGGAGCTGCTTGAGCAGCAGCTCGCCGACGCCGCCGCGCGCCTTCGGCGGCCGGAGCATCTGCTCGAAGCGCTGGAGGTCCTTCAGGCGCTCGTTCATCTGCGCGGTCGTCTCGCCGACCTTTCCGAGGCCCTCGTGCATGCGTGTCGACGTCTCCGTCATGCCGGCCAGGCGCCCGTCGACCTTGACATCCATCTCGCCGAGGCGGCGGTCGACCTTCGTGTCGAGCTCGCCGAAGCGGCGGTCCATCGTCTCGGTCATGCCCACCAGGCGCCGGTCGATGTCGGCGTTCCGGCCGGTGAGCTGCTCGGCGCTCTCGTCTCGGTGGCGCGCGAAGTCGGCGCGAAGCACGCGCACGAGCCAAACGGCGCCGGCCGCGGCGGCGGCGAGGATCAGCAGGATGGCGACGGTCCCGAACATGGGCCGACGAACAGTAGGGAGGAGGTCGGACGGACTCCACCGGAATCCGTCCCCTTAAGTGTCAAATCCGGCGAGCCCGAGGGCTTACCGGATCTGACATGCGCGAGCCTAGCGACGGTCTCCGGGCATCGTCAAGCGAGTCGTGGGGCAACTCTCCGCAAAGAGCATCTTTTTTCGGTAGAACCCCTTCATGCGCCGACCCGTCACCGTTGCCTGCGCCCAGGTCGAGCCAGTCGTGCTCGACCGCGAAGCCTCGCTCGAGCGCCTGGCGGCGACCGCGGGCGAGGCGGCAGCCGCCGGCGCCGGCCTGGTCGTCTTCCCCGAGGCCTACCTCCCTGCCTATCCGTCGTCGGTCTGGGCCAAGCACCTGGCGGGCTGGGACGATCCCCGCGCCAAGGCCGCGTTCGCCCGGCTCGCCGAGGAATCCGTCGAGGTTCCCGGCCCCGCCGCCGACCGGCTCGGGGAAATCGCGCGCGAGCACGGGGTCTGGCTCGTCACCGGCGTCACCGAGATCGACCCGGAGCGCCCCGGCACGCTCTACAACACGCTCCTCTACCACGACCCCGAGGGCCGCCTGGCGCTCCACCACCGCAAGCTCGTGCCCACCAACCACGAGCGGCTCGTGTGGGGCCAGGGCGACGGGCGGGGCCTGCGGGCGATCGAGACCGGCTTCGGCCGTCTCGGCGGGCTCATCTGCTGGGAGAACTACATGCCGCTCGCGCGCTTCTCGCTCTACGAGTCCGGCGTCGAGATCTACGTGGCGTCGACGGCCGACGACTCCGACGGCTGGCAGGCGACGCTCGTCCACATCGCGCGGGAGTCGCGTGCGTTCGTGGTCGCCCCGTGCCACTTCCAGCGCGCCGCGGCCTATCCGGAGGACTTCCCGCTCCGCGACGCCTTCGACGGCATCGAGATCATCGGCCGCGGGGGCAGCGCGATCCTCGGCCCGGACGGCGAGTACCTGGCGGGGCCGCTTTACGACGAGGAGGGCATCCTCTACGCGGAGCTCGACCCGGCGCGGCTGCACGAGGAGCGCCAGCGCTTCGACCCGGCCGGCCACTACCACCGTCCCGACGTGCTCAAGCTCGAGGTCAACGCGCCGCCCGACCCGTGAGCGCCGGACGGTCCTCGCTCTCGCCGCGGAGCGACTTCCCCGTGCTCGACGAGGTCGTCTACCTGAACACGGGCTCGATCGGGCTCGAGGCGCTGCCCGTGCAGCAGGCGGGCGAGGCGCTCGGACGCCAGATCGCCGGGCGCGGCACGGTCGGGTTCGACGACGAGGTCGAAAAGCGCGTCGGGGACGTCCCGAGGGCGGCAGTTGCGCGGCTCCTCGGTGCGAGCCCCGACGACGTCGCGGTGGTGACGCACGCGACCGAGGCGCTCTGCCAGGTCGCCTGGTGGCTGAAGCCGGGCGAGGGCGAGAACGTCGTCTCCGCCGACCTCGAGTTCCCCAGCGTCACGTACCCGTGGCTCCGGCTCGCGCGGGACACCGGAGTGGAGGTGCGCCTCGCGCCTGCGCTCCACGACCCGGCCTCGTTCTCGCTGGACACGATCGCCTCGATCGTGGACGAGCGCACCGCCGTCATCTGCGTCAGCCACGTCCAGTACGCGACGGGGCACCGGGTCGACCCGGCGGGGCTCGTGGAGCTGGCGCGCTCGGTGGGCGCCATGCTCGTCCTCGACGTCACGCACTCGGCCGGCGTCGTGCCGCTCGACGCGCCCGCGCTCGGCGTGGACGTGCTCGTCTCCTCCGGCTACAAGTGGCTCTGCTCGGCGCCGGGGGCGGGCATCTGCTACCTGCGGCCCGAGCTGTGGGAGCGCCTCGACCCGCCCTTCGTCGGCTGGAAGTCGACCGAGGACGCGTTCGCCTTCGACGCGACGACGATCCCTCTGGCGCAGGCGGCCCGCCGGCTCGAGTACTCGACGCCCGCCCACGCGGCCGGCGCCGCGCTGACCGCGGCGGTCGACTACCTGCTCGACCTGGGGATCGAGAACGTCCTCGAGCACGATCTCGCGCTCGCCGCCGAGCTTCGCGCGGGGCTGGAGCGGCTCGGGGCCGAAGTCCTGACGCCGGCGGAGGACGACCGCCGCGCGGGGATCGTCATCGCCCGCTTCCCCGGTCGCGATGGCCCTGAAGTAGCCGCGGCGCTCGCCGAGGCCGGCGTCATCGTCTCGCCGCGGCTCGGCGCCGTGCGCTTCTCCCTCCACCACTTCAACGACTCCTCCGACGTCGAGCGGGCGCTGGCCGCCCTCCAGCCCTGAGCGCGCTCCGGGTCGTCCGCGACGCGCCGGCGCCGGTCCTCGTCGTCGCGTCCGCGTTCTCCGTCCAGTTCGGCGCCGCGCTGGCGACGTCGGCGTTCGACGAGGTCGGCCCGCTCGGCTTCGTCTGGCTCCGGGTGGGTTTCGCGGCGCTGCTCCTGCTGGCCCTGAACGCGCGCGCATTGCGCGGGGCGGGCCCACGGCCGCTCCGCTGGGTTGTCGCGGCCGGCGCGGCCATCGCGGTCATGAACGCGTGCTTCTACCAGGCGATCGACCGTATCCCGCTCGGGTTGGCGACCACTGTCGAGTTCCTCGGGCCGCTCGCCGTCGCCGTGCTCGGGTCCCGCCGCGGGCTCGACTTCGTCTGGGTCGCGCTCGCCGGAGTCGGGGTGGCGCTGCTCGGGAGCCCGGGGGTCGACGTCGATCCGGTGGGGCTCGCCTTCGCCTTCGGCGCCGCCGCCAGCTGGGCGGCGTACATCCTCCTCGCCAAGCGGATGCTGGCCGACTGGCCGGTGGGCACCGGGCTGACGCTGACGCTTCTCGTCGCCGCGCTCCTGCTGGCGCCGCTCGGGCTGGCCGGAGGCGGGAGCGGCCTCCTCGACGCCCGCATCCTGGCGCTCGGGCTCGCCGTCGCCGTGCTCGGATCGGTGGTGCCCTTCACGCTGGAGCTTGCGGCGCTGCGGCAGATCTCGGCGGCCACCTTCGGCATCCTCCTGAGCCTCGAGCCCGCGGTGGCCGCGTTCGCGGGCGCGGTCGCGCTCGGCCAGGTTCCGAGCCCCGTCGAGGCCCTGGCGATCGTCTTCGTCATCGCCGCCTCGGCGGGGGCAAGCCTCGGCGCCCGGCGCGTCGTCCCTCCGGAGGTTTGAGGGCTCGCTGCTCTAGCCGTACGCTACGCGCGTGGAGTGGGCGGCCTACTTCGACGAGCGCACCGAGACGATGCCGCCGGCCTGGACGCGCAGGCTCGAGGAGGAGCTTCTGGTCGCCCAGGTGTCGCGTTGCTACGAGCGCTCGCCGTTCTGGCGGCGCAAGCTGGCGGAGGGCGGCATCAGGCCGGACCAGGTGCTCAGCGCCGAGGATCTGCGGCACATCCCGTTGACGACGAAGGAGGAGCTGCGCGCCTCGCAGGAGGCCGAGCCTCCGCTCGGGGACTTCGCCTGCGCCGACCGCGTCGACGTCGTCCGCGTCCACCTCACGTCGGGGACGACCGGGAAGCCGCTCGCGCTCGGCTACACCACGGAGGACCTGGAGACCTCCGCCCGCATCGGCGCCCGCGCCTTCTGGGCGGCCGGGGCGCGGCCCGACGACATCCTGCTCCACTGCCTCAACTACAGCTTCTACACGGGCGGGCTCGTCGACCACGACTCGCTGGAGGAGACCGGCGCGACGATGGTGCCGGTCGGGCTCGGGCAGAGCGCCCGGGTGCTCGAGCTGTGGAGCGACCTGCGTCCGACCGCGCTCTTCTCGACGCTCACCTACCCGCTCTACCTGGCCGAGACCGCGCAGGAAGCCGGGCTCGACCCCCGGGCGCTCGGCCTGCAGAAGCTGATCGTCGCCGGCGAGCCCGGCGGCCAGCTCGCGGGCACGAGGAAGCGCCTGGAGGAGCTTTGGGGGGCGACCATGCGCGACACCTACGGGCTCTCGGACGTGTGGGGCACGTTCGCCGCCGAGTGCGAGGAGGGCGACGGCCTCCATTTCTCCGGCCAGGACGGCGTCCTGGCCGAGCTGGTCGACCCCGACTCCGGCGAGCCGGTCGGAATCGAGCCGGGAGCGACCGGCGAGCTCGTCTTCACGCACCTCGCGCGCGAGGCCACGCCCGTCCTGCGCTTCCGCTCGCGCGACCTGGCGGAGATCCTCGGCGTCGAGTGCCCCTGCGGCCGCACCGGTTTCCGCTTTCGCGTCGCGGGCCGCAGCGACGACATGTTCAGGGTGCGCGGCGTCAACGTCTTCCCCAGCTCGCTGGAGGGCCTCCTGCGGGAGCGCGGGCTCGACCGCTTCGCCGTCGTCCTCGAGGCGTTCCCGGTGGAGCCGCCCGTCGAGGTCCTCGTCGAGGGCGTGGACGGGAGGGAGGAGGAGCTGGCGGAGGCCGTGAAGGCCCGCTTCGGCTTCACCTGCGTGATCCGGTCGGCGACGCTCCCGCGCACCGAGGCGAAGGCAAAGCGGCTGTACCGCCTCTACGACGGAGACGAGCGCCCGTGACTGTCTCCGTCGCGCGCGAGGGCGCAGCCGTCTGGATCCGCTGGGCGCGGCCCGAGCGCCTGAACGCCTGGGACTTCGAGACGCTGGCAGCGCTCGGGGGCGCCCTCGCGGAGGCAGGCGGGTCGGACGCACGCGCGATCGTCCTCCACGGCGAGGGCGGCGCCTTCTCCTCGGGCGACGACCTTCGCGAGACGGCGACGCTGACCCCGGAGGAGTGGGCGGCCGCGCTCACGGGCTTCAACCGCCTGACGCGGGAGGTCGTGGCCGCGCCGCAGCCGGTGATCGCGGCCGTGGACGGCGTCTGCGTCGGGGGAGCCTGCGAGCTTGCAGCCGCTTGCGACATCCGCGTGGCGACCCCGCGCTCGCGCTTCGGCTGCCCCGAGGTGGCGATCGGGCTCTCGATCTCGAACGGCTTCAGCGTGCTGGCGCCGCGGGCCGCGCGGCGACTCGTGCTCACCGGCGAGCTCGTGGACGCAGAGGAGGCGCAGCGGCTCGGGCTGATCGACCTCGTCGTGGACGACGTCGGGGCCGAGGCGCACCGGCTCGTCGAGCGCATCGCGATGCTCGCGCCGCTGGCGGTCGCCGGCTCGAAGCGGCTGCTGGACGCCTCGACCCGCGAGGAGCTCGAGCGCGCCCTCGACCGCGAAGCGGCGCTCTGCGAGCAGCTCTTCGAGACCGCAGATTCCCGCGAGGGGCTCGCGGCCTTCCTGGAGAAGCGAGAGCCGAGGTTCCGGGGCGCCTGAGACCTGGCCCGGCTCGTCCTGCCGGGAGTCTGCCGGCCTCAGCTCAGACTGACTGACCCGTCCTCGCCAAGCGTCCAGAACGGGTTGTGCGCGACCTCCCACGGGTGGCCGTCGGGGTCGTGGAAGACGCCCGAGTAGCCGCCCCAGAAGGTCGCGGCTCCGGCGCGGGCGACCGTTCCGCCGGCGCGCTCGGCCTCGGCGAGGACGGCGTCGACCTCCTCGGGGCTCCGCACGTTGTGCGCCGGCGTGATCCCACCCCAGCCGCCCCGATCCTCGACGACCGAGTCCTCGGCGAGCTGCTCCCGGCTCCAGAGCCCCACGATCATCCCGCCGGCCTGGAAGAAGACGACGTCGCCGCCTCCGTCCTCCTGCCCGCGCCAGCCGAGGGCCTCGTAGAAGGCCTTCGCCCGCGCGAGGTCTGCGACCCCCAGCGTGATGAGGCTGACGCGTTGCTCCACCACCCGGCAGGCTAACACGAACGGATGTTCTATGCTGACCGGCGGGCGTTCTACTCTCGACGTCCCTCCATGGACGCGTACTTCGGCAGCGGCGGTCGGCTCTCCGCCTCCCTTCCGGGCTTCGAGCCCCGGGCCGGCCAGGCTGCCCTCGCGCAGGAGGTCGCGGACGCGCTCGAGCACGGCGAGCACCTCCTCGCCGAGGCCGGAACCGGCATCGGCAAGAGCCTCGCCTACCTGATCCCGGCGCTCGCCTCGGGCCGGCGAGTCGTCGTCGCCACCGCGACGAAGGCGCTCCAGGAGCAGCTTCTGACCAAGGACGTCCCGGCCGCCGCGGCCGCGCTCGGCCGCGAGGTCGACGTTGCGGTCCTCAAGGGCCGCCAGAACTACCTGTGCCGAAAGAGCCTCAACCTGCTCGCGCTGCCGCTCTTCCGCACGGCCGAGGACGCCGCCGAGTACGAGCGCCTCCAGGACTGGATCACGACGACGGAGACCGGCGACCGCGCGGAGCTCCCGTTCGAGCCCCGGCCGACGCTCTGGGCCGAGGTCGCCGTCGGGCCGGACCGCTGCGCGGGCAGGCGCTGCCCCTTCCTGGCCACCTGCTTCTCCGAGCAGGCGCGCGGGCGGGCGCAGGAGGCGGAGCTGATCATCGCCAACCACGCGCTCTACTTCGCCGACCTGGCGCTCCGGGCCAAGACCGGCGACGGCGCCGGCGTCCTTCCCGAGCACGACGCGGTCGTCTTCGACGAGGCGCACCGGCTGGAGGAGAGCGCCGCCGCGTGGTTCGGCGGGCGCGTGTCCCTCGGGGGCCTTCGCCAGCTTCTCAGGGACGTCGAGCGCGGGTGCAGGGAGGCCGCGCGCGCGGTGCCGGCCCGCGCGCTGGACGCGATCGACCGACGTGGGGAGGAGCTGCTCGCCGGGCTCGACCCCGGCCGGGGACGCCGGCGCCTGACCCCTGCCGACGTGGAGGCCGCCGCCGGCCCCGCCGGCGCCCTGGCCGCCGCACTCGTCCAGCTCGCCGAGGCGCTCCGCGGCGGGAGCGACGACCTCGACCTGCTCGCCCGCCGCTCGCTCGCGGTCGTCGACGATCTCGGCGCCTGCCTGGCCGTGGAGGACGAGGACGCCGTCTCCTGGGCCGAGCAGGGAGCGCTCGCCTGGGCGCCCGTCGACGTGTCGGACACGCTGCGCGAGATCCTCTGGGAGCGCGAGGTCGTCTCGGTGCTCGTCTCCGCGACGCTGGAGGCACGCTTCCTCCGCCGCCGTCTCGGGCTCGACGAGGCGCGCGAGGTGTCGCTTCCCTCGCCCTACGAGTACCGCGACCAGGCCCTCCTCTACGTCCCGCGCTCCTTCCCGGAGCCGCGCTCGCCGGGCTACGACGCCCGCCTGGCCGAGGAGGTGCTCGCCCTCTGCCGGCTCTCCGAAGGGCGTGCTCTCGTCCTCACCACCTCCTACCGCGCGCTCGACGGGCTGGCCGAGCGGCTCGAAGCGCGGATCCCCTTCCCGCTGCTCGTGCAAGGAGAGGCGCCGCGCGAGCGGCTTCTGGAGCGCTTCCGCGAGGATGTCGACTCCGTTCTCCTCGCCACGCAGACCTTCTGGCAGGGCGTGGACGTGCAGGGGGAGTCGCTCTCGCTCCTCGTCATCGACAAGCTCCCCTTCGCCGCGCCGAACGACCCGCTCGTGGAGGCGCGCTGCGAGCGCATCGCGAAGGCCGGGGGCGATTGGTTCGCCGAATATGCAGTGCCGTCGGCGATCCTCCAGCTCCGGCAGGGATTCGGACGCCTGATCCGGGGCCACGGCGACCAGGGGGTGGTGGCGATCCTCGACCCCCGGCTGCGGACGAGGCGCTACGGGCAGCGGTTCCTCGAGGCGCTCCCGCCCGCGCCGCTCGTGGGCGACCTCGGCGCCGTGGCCGCGTTCCTTGGTGCCGGGGAACGGGCGACAGCCTGATACCTTTTTCGGGCCAGTGGCCAAGAAGGATCGAGTCCCGACCCCGCCCAAGCGACCCGTCCAGGCGCCTCAGGCCTACAAGGCCGAGGCAAGCCCGCGTCGCACCCGGCTGATCTTCATCGGCCTGGCCGTCGCGATCCTGATCGCGGCAGCCGCCATCGGGATCGGCTTCATCATGAGCGGCGGCGACGACTCCGGGGGCGACGCGGTGACGCAGGGCGACTGCACCTCGCAGACCTTCGACGCGCTCGAGGCTAGCCACGTCGAGGAGCTCCCCGGCGACTACGAGTACAACTCGCTGCCGGCCACGAGCGGCCTCCACAACCCGGTCACCGCGATCTGGAACCTCTACGACCAGCCGGTGCCGCAGATCAACTACGTCCACAACCTCGAGCACGGCGGGGTCGTCATCCAGTACGGCAGCGAGGTGCCCGCCGGGGACATCGCCGCCCTCGCCGACTGGTACGCGCAGGACACGCGTGGCCTGATCATCGCGCCGTTCTCGGAGGAGTTCGAGGAGGAGGACCCGACGCTCGCCGGCGAGATCGTGGCCGCCTCGTGGACGCACCTGCTCCGCTGCGGCTCGTTCGACGAGGAGGCCTTGTCGGACTTCAGCGACGACTACCGGGGCCCGCAGGGCGACGGTCCCGAGAAGTTCGAGCTCGACCAGTTACAGCAAGGCTCCAACTAGCCTCTCCCGAAGGAGCCGGGGTGGCGGAAACGGTAGACGCGGGGGGCTTAAAACCCTCTGCCCGCAAGGGCGTGTGAGTTCGAATCTCACCCCCGGCACTCGGCTCGCAGCACCAGAAGCCGCGAACCAGCCATTTGTCCAGGAATCCCGGCTCCCACTTGGCAGTCGCCCAGAAAACACTCATGCTGAGCCTTCCAGCATCTGTGCCGGTGGGGACCGGTGTCGTCGGAGGGAGAGCGAGGATATGACCGTAGTGCGCGCACCACGGGCGGTCGTGGGCCTCTTGGCCCTGGCGATCGCCGTTGCGGCGTGGAGCGTCGCCCCCGCCACAGCGGCCACGCAGTGGAATCCCCCCTCGAGCGAGTGCCCGCCGATCCTTCCGCTCGACCAGGTGTCGGCCGGCATGCGGGGCACGGCCGTCACGGTGACCCGCGGACGCACGCTCTCGACCCTCAACGTCGAGGTGCTGGGCGTGCTGCGGAACGCCGTCGGGCCGGGACGCGACATCATCGTCGTCGACCTGTCCGGCACGGCCGTCACCGCGGCCGGAGGGCTCTGGGCGGGCGCCTCCGGGTCGCCGGTCTACTTCCGCACCGACGGGCGCGACCGGCTCGCCGGCGCGATCGCCTACGGGCTCGCGGGCGCAGGCTCCTCCCTGGCGGGCGTGACGCCGGCGCAGGACATGGTCGACGTGCTCGGCATCGGCGGCGACGCGGGTACCGCGGCGACCGTCGGCGTCCCTCGTCGGCTCGCGGCGCGCATGTCCGCCGCTTCCGGCCTCTCCATCACGCAGACCGCGGCGATGGCGCGCCTGAGGACGCCGCTCTCGGCGTCCGGCCTCACCGACCGCGGCCTCCGGCGGATGCAGGAGGCGATCGACCGCCAGGGCCTGCCGTTCATCGCCTACTCGGGCTCGTCGGCATCCAACAACCCGCCCGCGCCGACCGCCCGGCTCCGCCCCGGTGACACGTTCGCCGCGGCCATGTCCCTCGGGGACGTCACAACGGCGGGCATCGGGACGACCACGTTCGTCTGCAACGGCAAGACGATTGCCTTCGGCCATCCGTTCAACTGGACCGGGGACACGAGAATGGCCGTCCGCGCCGCCGACACGATCACGATCGTCAGGGACCCGATCATGGGGAGCTACAAGCTTGCGAACATCGCGGAGAGCGTCGGCACGCTCACGCAGGACCGCCTCGCCGGCATCGCGGGAACGCTGGGCACCGCGCCCGCGGGCTCGCCGATCGCCAGCACCGTCACCGACCTCGACCTCGGCAGGACCCGGGCCGGCCGGAGCGAGGCCATCTTCCCCGAGTTCCTGCCCTTCCTCGCCTTCACGCACCTCTTCCAGAACATCGACGTCACCATCGACCGGATCGGGGGCGGCAGCTCCGCGGTCGACTACGTCATCCGCGGCACGCGCGCGGGAGGCGCTCCCTGGGAGCTCGCGCGCTCGACGCGCTACGCCTCGCCCGACGACATCTCCTTCGACTCGGTCGTCGAGCTCGGAGCCACGGCGCAGGCGCTCCAGGCCTACGCCGGCGAGGAGATCGTGGTGACGAGCATCGACGTCCCCAAGCTCCAGGTGACGAAGGCCTACCAGCGCTACGACGTGAAGGCGCTGCTCGTCTGGAACGGCTCGCGCTACGTCGCGCGCCAGTACGCATCGGCCCGGCCCGGTCGCAGGGTCCGCCTGCGCGCGGTGCTGCGCTCCGTCAGCACGAGGGCGACAGCCACCGTCGACCTGTCGCTGAGGGTTCCCCGGAACGCGCGCCGGAACGGGTACATCGAGGTGCTCGGCGGCGGCTCGATCGGGCCCGAGGTTCCCTGCTTCATCGTCGACGAAGCATGCGTGGACGACACCGACCAGACGTTCGACCAGCTCCTGAGCGCCTTCGCGAACCAGCCGCCGGGCGATGCCGTGGTCGCGCGCCTGCGGCTCGGCCCCGCGGGTGCGCTCCGTGCGCAGTCGAGCGTGCGCCGGGACACGGTGGTCGGCGGTCGCGCCGCGATCGGCTTCCTCCTCGTCAGGCGGTAGCCCTCCCTAGCAGGGAGAATCGCGCCGGATGCTCCTCATCGGCGCGATCCTTCTCGCCGTCTTCGTCCTTCCCGAGCAGTGGGACCTCCCGGTGGTGCTCGCGGCCGCGGTCATCGAGGTCGGGGAGACGTTCTTCTGGCTCTGGTACTCGAAGCGGCGCCGGGTCCAGATGGGCCCGGAGACGCTCGTCGGGAGCGTCGGGCAGGTCGTGACGCCGTGCCGGCCGCTGGGCCAGGCGCGCGTCCAGGGGGAGCTCTGGCGGGCGCGCTGCGCCGAGGGCGCCGACGCGGGCGAGGCGGTGCGCGTGGTCGAGCTCGACGGGCTCACGCTCGTGGTGGAGCGTGCGGCGTAGACTCAGCCGGTGATCGTCCGCCACGCCCTCGTCGCCGACCCGCTCGTGCTGCAAGCCGACGCCCCCGCCCGCGAGGTCGCGGCCGTGCTCACGAAGCCGAACGTCGTCCACGTGCTCGTCGTGGACAACGACCTGCTCGTCGGCTCGGTCACGGAGGAGGCGGTCGTCGCCGCGGTTGCGGAGGGCCTCGACCTGCGGGAGCTGACCGCCGGCGAGCTCGCCGATCCCGACTTCCCCACGGTCGGCCCGGACACGCCGCTCGAGGAGGCGCTCCTGCTCATGGGCGAGACGAGCCTGGAGCGCATGGCGGTGGTCGAGGACGGCCGCCTGCTCGGCATCCTGCCGCGCGAGCCGGTCGTCCGTCGCCTGGCCGAGGACGAGCCGCCGCCTCCGCCCGCGGACGACTAGCAGCAGGTGTAGGCGCCCGGGGGAGCGGCGCCTTCGGTGCGCTCGGGCAGCTCCGCGGCCGCGAGGGCGGCGCCGTGGAGGAGGTCGTGCTCGCTGACCTCGAGCTCGCCGAGGCCGTAGCGGTGGAGCGTCTCGTCGAGGACGAGCCCGCCCGCGACGATCACCGGCGCGCGGTCGGGGTGGAGCCCGCGCAGCCCGCGGAGCCGGGATACCGGAAGCGCGGCGAGCCGTTCGACCTCGGCCGAGATCCAGCCGGCGTCGAGCCGGTGGCCGTGGACGAGGTCGGGCTGCTCCTCGGCCAGGCCCAGCGAGAGCGTGGCCAGGGTCGTCACCGTCCCGGCGACGCCGATCGCGTGCGCGGGGCTCGGCTCGTCCGGGAGCAGGGCGCGGACGTGCTCGCGACAGGCCTCGAGCTCCGCCGGCGCCGGCGGATCCGAGTGGAGGAATCGCTCGGTCAGGCGCACGCAGCCGAGGTCGAGGCTCCGGTGCCAGCCGTCCAGGACGAGCTCGGTCGAGCCGCCGCCGACGTCGACGACCATCGTCCCGGGCGGAAGCTCCCGCCCGGCGGCGACGCCCCGGAAGGTCAGCTGCGCCTCCTCGTCCCCGCTCAGGAGCCGCGTCGCGAACCCGTAGCTCCATTCGATCTCGCCCAGGAAGGCCTCGCCGTTCTCCGCGTCCCGCACGGCGCTCGTCGCCACTGCGAGCGTGCGCTCCGCCCCGAGCTCGTCCAGGAGGCGCCGGTAACCGGAGAGCGCGTTGCGGACGCGTGCGAGGGCGGTGGGGAGGAGGAGCCTCCGCGTGTCGACGCCTTCCCCCAGGCGCGTGATCGTCAGCCGGCGCTCCACCTCTCGCGCGGCGCCGTCCTCGACGTCGGCCACGAGCAGGCGCGTCGAGTTCGTCCCCAGGTCGACGACGCCGACGCGCGTCACTTCTTGAAGTATCGGCTCCGCGCCCGCCGGGGCCCGCCGGTCGCCTCGGAGAACGCCGAGGTCAGCACCTTCAGCCCCGCGAGCGAGCCGTCCAGCTCGGCACGCTTGCGCGAGACCTCGTCCATTCGCGCCTGCGCGTGGGCCATCCGGCGCTCGATCTCTTCCGCCGAGCGGGCAAGCTCGTCCACGCGCGCCTGAATCCCTTCGGCGGCCGCGCTCAGCCGCTTCAGCCGCTTGTAGGCGAAGGCTGAGAAGACGGCCGTCGCCACCAGCGCGAGCAGGAAGATCCCGAAGGCGAGCCAGCTCCACCAGGGCACGGATCGGATGCTATCCTTGCCGCTGCGACGCGGGGTGGAGCAGCCAGGTAGCTCGCCGGGCTCATAACCCGGAGGTCGCAGGTTCAAATCCTGCCCCCGCTACTCGGAAAGCCCTGCTCTTGCAGGGCTTTCTCGTTTTCGACACGAGGGGCCGCTAGCTACGCCCGGCGGTGCCCGGCTGTCGGTCGAGGTGGCTCGCAAGATCCATCTCGACAACGGCGGGCCGGGGCGCTGTGTCGACGGCCAGGCGGAAGACGTCGGGGCGGTTGTAGTGGCCCACGGGATCGAAGAAGCGACGCCCGGTGCGGACGAGGTCCAGGTCGAGCTCGGCGGTCACGACGCGCTCCTCCTCGCGCACCGGCCCCGCCAGCACCGCGCCGGTCGGGTCGACGATGATCGTGTTCCCGGGCATGAGCCAGCCGCCGTCCCGTTCGCGGTCCTCGGGCGGGTAGAGCCTTTCGGGATCAGGAATCGAGGCCGGGATCTGATCGGCGTGGATGCACGGATTGACCCCGATCACGAACATCCGCCCCTCCCGAGCGATATGCCGCATCGTCGCCACCCAGGCATCGCCGGTCGCGAGCGTCGGCGCGACCCAGACGTCCACGCCCTGTGAGTACAGGTAGAAGCGCGCCAGCGGCATGTAGTTCTCCCAGCAGATCAGCCCGCCGAGCCGGCCGAACGGCGTCGCGATCGGCCGCAGCGTGGATCCGTCGCCCATCCCCCAGACCGTCCGCTCCGATCCTGTCGGCATCAGCTTGCGGTGGATGTCCGCGAGGGCCCCGTCCGGGGCGAAGTACAGAAGCGTGTTGTAGATCGTCCCGCCCTCGCGCTCGTCGACCCCGACGACGAGCCAGACGCCGGCTTCACGGGCGATGTCACCGAGCTTCGCCGTCGCCGGGCCCGGCACGACGACTGCCTGGTCGGCGAGCAAGCCGAACCACTCGTCGTCGCCGTCCCAGATCCGCGCCGTGTCGATCCACACCGGCGGTCCCGGGACGAACGCCTCGGGGAACACAACGAGTTCGGCTCCGTCGTCTGCGGCGCTGCGGGTGAGATCGGCAACGCGGGCAAGCGTGGCCTCCAGATCCATGAGGACCGGCGCTGCCTGGACCGCTGCGACCCGAAGCACGGTCATCGACCGGATCGTCGCACGCCTCGCCCGAGGGCGCCAACGCGACCTACGGGCTGATCAGCCGTCGTCTGCCCCGAACTCGAAGCGCGTCCCGACGCTGTTCTGGATGAATGCCCCGGGGAACCGGGCGGCCAGCGCGTGCGTGGCGCGCCAGCCGGTGCAATGGGTGGGCACGAGGTAGTCGGGCGCCAGCTCCGCGAACGCGTCGCAGACCGGGTCGATCGCCGGCTCGAACGCCCGGCCGCTGAGGTGGAAGCCTCCGATGACGGCGTGGACGCGGTCCTCGCCGGTCAGCTTCTGCGCGTAGCGCAGGATGTTGACGATGCCGGAGTGCCCGCAGCCGGTCAGGACGACGAGACCGCGGCCGCGCAGCAGGGCCACGAGGGCCTGATCGTCGAGGATCAGGGGATCGGGCTGCCACCCACCGTCCCGGTGGGCCTCATGACCCGGAAACCCGCGCTCGAACTCGGTCGTCCGGTCGACCTCGCCGGTGACCAGGAGCGAGCCGTCGAGCAGGAAGGAGGGCTGCTGCTGCTCGACGATCTCGAAGCCCGCGCCCTGCAGCGCGTTCCGGCTCGTCGTGGGGAGCTCGAACGGGTCGCGCCCCGGGAACGCGACGCGGCGGCGGGCCCAGAACTCGGGGTGGATGAGGACGGGCATGCTCGCGCGCCCGAGCTTGCCCACCAAGCCCTCCATGCCAGTGACGTGATCCCAGTGGCCGTGGCTGAGCACGATGATGTCGATGTCGTCCGGCGGCAGGTCGAGCCGGCGCATGTTCTCCACGAGACCGGTGGGAGTCCGGCCCGCGTCGAACAGGACGCGTGTCTGCCGGTCGCCCTTGGTGATCGTCACGAGCGCGGAAAACCCGTGCTCGGCGAGCAGCGCATCATCGGTGTCGCCGCCTGCGAAGAGCGACGCCGGCATTCGCGGCGCGGCCGCCATGGGAGGCCGCTTCGCCGGGCCTTCGTCGGCGAGCAGCGAATCCGTCACGTTGTCCACGAGCGTGGTCACCGTGATCGCATCGACGGGCTCGAGCGGGATCGCCTCCATCGGCCCCCTAGGTTGCCACAGGTGTCATTGCACAGGCGCCCCTGTCAGGCTGTGCGCGATGAACCCCGACCCCCTCGAGACCTACCTGCTCGACAGCCTTCGGGCGCTGCCGGCCGGGGGTACCGGCAGCGACGCTGCTCAGGCGGAAGCGCTCTGGCGGGCGCAGGTTCGCAGCCGCCTGTGCGATTTTGCGGCGCGCGCCTTGCAGAGCACGGGGCGCAGCTTCTACTCGATCGCGTCGGCCGGGCACGAGTCGAACGCGGCGGTCGCGCTGGCGCTCGCGCCGACCGACCCGGCGCTCCTCCACTACCGCTCCGGCGCCTTCTACCTCGCGCGGGCGGGGCAGGTGGGCCGGGACGGGGTTCGCGACATCCTGTGCGGGGTCACGGCCGCGCGGGAGGAGCCGATCGCGGGCGGCCGCCACAAGGTCTTCGGCAACCACGCCCTCGCGGTCATCCCGCAGACGTCGACGATCGCGTCCCACCTGCCGCGCGCCGTCGGCGTCGCGTTCGCGATCGAGCGGGCGCGGAAGCTCGGCGTCGAGTCGGCCTGGCCTGCGGACGCGGTGGTCGTGTGCAGCTTCGGCGACGCCTCCGTCAACCACGCGGCGGCTCAGGCGGCCCTGAACAGCGCCGCGCACCTCGCGCACCAGGGGTTGCCGCTGCCGCTCCTCTTCCTGTGCGAGGACAACAGGCTCGGGATCAGCGTCCGCTCGCCCGAGGGGTGGGTCGAGTCGGCGCTGCGCGCCCGCCCGGCGCTTCGCTACGAGGCCGCAGCGGGCGACGACCCGGAGCTCGTCCTCGAGACGGCACAGGACCTCGTCGACGCGATCCGCGAGGAGCGCCGGCCCGGCGTGCTCCACCTGCGCACGGTCCGTTTCCTGAGCCACGCCGGCGCCGACGTCGAGACGGCGTACAGGACGCCGCAGGAGATCCGCGCCGACTGGGACGCGGACCCGCTGCTGGCGACCGGACGCTGGCTCGCCGCGGCCGGCGTGAAGACGGGGGAGGAGCTGGCGAACGACTACCTCGGCGAGCGCGAGCGCGTGCTCGCCGCCGCGCAGGATGCGGCTCGCCTGCCGCAGCTCGAGTCGGCCGAGGACGTCATGCGGCCCCTCGCCCCGCGAACCGCACCTCCGGCGGGGAGCGAGGCGGGCGGCGACGAGCCGGTCACGCTGGCGCAGGCGATCAACCTCGCCCTCGCGGACGGGCTCGAGCGGGACAGCACGGTGCTCCTCTTCGGCGAGGACGTCGCGGTCAAGGGCGGCGTCTACGGCGTCACGCGCGGCCTGCAGCGGCGGTTCGGCGCGGGGCGCGTGTTCGACACGCTGCTCGACGAGACGTCGATCCTCGGCCTCGCGCTCGGCACGGCCGTCAGCGGCTTCCTGCCCGTGCCCGAGATCCAGTACCTCGCGTACCTGCACAACGCCGAGGATCAGCTCCGCGGGGAGGCCGCGACCCTGCAGTTCTTCTCGCAGGGGCAGTACCGGAACGGCATGGTGATCCGGATCGCCGGGTTCGGCTACCAGAAGGGCTTCGGCGGGCACTTCCACAACGACGACGCGGTCGGGGTGCTCCGCGACATCCCCGGGATCGTGATCGCGTCGCCGGGACGGCCCGACGACGCCGCCGCGATGCTGCGGACGTGCCTCGACTCGGCGCGGGTCGACGGGAGCGTCTGCGTCTTCCTCGAGCCGATCGCGCTCTACCACACGCGGGACCTGCACGAGGACGGAGACGAGGGCTGGCTCGCGCCGGCCGCGGGCGAGGCGCCGCTCGGGGCGGCGCGCGTCTACGGCGACGGCGGTGACCTGACGCTCGTGTCCTGGGCGAACGGTCTGCGCATGTCGCTGCGGGTCGCGCGCAGGCTCGAGGCGCAAGGCGTGCGTGTGCGTGTGGTCGACCTCCGTTGGCTGGCGCCGCTCCCGCTCGGCGACCTCCTGCGCGAGGCCGCCGCGACCGGCCGCGTGCTCGTGGTCGACGAGACGCGTCGCACCGGCGGCGTCTCGGAAGGCGTCGTGGCGTCGCTCGTGGACGCCGGCTTCGACGGGCGGCTCGCCCGCGTGGCGAGCAAGGACTCGTTCATCCCGCTCGGCGACGCCTCGAGCCTCGTGCTGCTGTCGGAGGCCGAGATCGAGCAGGCTGCGCTCGCGCTGTGCCGTAGCTAGGAGCGATCGTCGGTAACGTTCTGCGGGCCCGCCGACAGTTACGGGTATGACGGACACTCTCGATCGCCAGACGGCCGAGGAACGGTTCCGGGCCGTCTTCTCCCACCTCGGCGCCGTCGCCGCCTACGCGCGGCGGCGAGGAAACAGGGACGCCGACGCCGTCGCAGCCGAGGTGATGACCATCGCCTGGCGGCGGCTGGCCGACGTCCCGGTGGACGACCCGCGGCCGTGGCTCTACGCGACGGCTCGGAATCTCGTGCTGGCCGATGCCCGGCGCTCGTCACTCGCCGCGACGGGCGAGCCGGGCATGCTGGTCGACGCCGCTCCGGCGCCAGAAGTCCTGGAGCTGGACCCGGCGCTCGGCGCGGCGTTGCGATCGCTCTCCCGGCTCGACCGGGAGGCGCTGCTCCTCGTCGCCTGGGAAGACCTCACGCCGGCTCAGGCGGCGCGCTCTCTCGGCATCAACCCGACGGCGTTTCGCGTGCGCCTTCTGCGGGCGCGCCGGCGCCTGCGCGCGAAGCTGGGCGAGGTCGCGAACGGCGACCGCTACGACCCGAACGCCCATTTCGAGATGGAGGCCTCATGAGCAATCGACCGATCATGTCGCGGTTGCGTCGGGCCAACCCGGTGCCTCGGCCCCGGGACGGGGACGCGGCCGACCTCTTCGCGCGGATCACGGCTCTGCCGGCCGATCCGAGGCTGGAAGGACCTCGGCGGCGCCCGCTGCGGCGCCGGCGGGCTGTCGTGCTTGCGTTCGCCACGCTCCTGCTGGCGGCACTGCTGGCCTCGACGGCCGTCGCGGTCTCGCAGTGGATCGGCGGCGAGGTGGTCGAGCCTCCGGTCACGAGGCAGGAGTACCTCGACGCGCAGAAGCAGCTGACGCTGCCCCCGGGTGTCGAATGGCCCGACCCGGCCGAGATTGGCCTGGCCCCGGAGCCGCCCTATGACAGCGTGACCAGCCGCGGTGCGGGGGGCGGAATGGCCGTGCTGAACGCCATGAACGCCTGGGAGTGCTACTGGGTTCGGGCAATTCGCCGGGACGACGAGGCGGCAGGACGGCGTGCCCATGACGAGCTGAGCGCCTTGCTCGCGCACAACGTCCTCGAAGCGCCGGCCGGGGCCCACGAGGGCTGGACGCCCACGCCCCTGCCGACGGTCCCGTTCGTGGTCTTCGCGCACGACGGTGGCCTGGAGTGGGTGCGGGGGAGCTACGGGCAGGCCGCTGCCGGCGATCCGCGCAACCTCATCTCGAGCTGCAGGGCGAACGCGCCGGGCTAGCTACGAGCGGCAGTGACGAGCGAGGGGCCCACGCGAATGGGCCCCTCGCATTCTCGTGCCTGGAGGGAGCCGCTCAGCTCTCGCTGGGCTGCGGGACGACCCGCATGTACGGAAGGGGGGTCTCCCAGCCCTCCGGCCAGAGCTCCTTCGCGGCCTCGTCCGTGACGGAGCCCGCGATGATCACGTCGTCGCCCTGCTTCCAGTTGGCCGGCGTCGCCACCTTGTGGTTCGCGGTGAGCTGGAGCGAGTCGATGACGCGCAGGATCTCGTCGAAGTTGCGGCCTGTCGTCATCGGGTAGGCGAGCATGAGCTTGATCGTCTTGTCCGGGCCGATGACGAGGACGTTCCGGACGGTCTGGTTGTCGGCGGGGGTGCGCTCCAGCGGATCGCCGGAGGTGTCCTCGGGGAGCATCCCGTAGAGCTTCGCCACCTCGTAGCCCGAGTCGGCGATGATCGGGAAGTTCGGGCGCCCGCCGGTGGTGGCCTCGATGTCGTCCGCCCAGGCCTCCTTGCGGTCGAGCGGGTCGACGCTGAGGCCGATGATCTTGACGCCGCGCCGGTCGAACTCGGGCTTGGCCTTCGCCATCGTGCCGAGCTCGGTCGTGCAGACCGGGGTGAAGTCCTTCGGGTGCGAGAACAGCACGGCCCACGAGTCGCCGATCCATTCGTGGAAGCGGATCGGGCCCTCGGAGGTTTCGGCCTCGAAGTCGGGCGCCGTGCTCCCCAGCCGCAGGCGGGGCGCCTTAGTGCGCTCCTGGATGTCGGTCATCGCGTTCCTCCTGTCGTTCCTTCGCTTGCCGCCGCAGTCTGCACCGGGACGATAACGGCTCCGTAACGACCGGCGAACGGGCTGGGGCGATGAGCCTTCGGCGCAAAGCCAGTCTTAGCTGACGATGGGCCGATCCGCCTCCGAGACGGCGCCGCTTCGCGACGCCGAGTTCGCCCACCTCACCGAGTCGCACCGGCGAGCGCTGCAGGTGCTGCCGCGGGCGCTTTGACGGGAGGAAGCGGCGTCCGCTCCTTCCTCGGGAGCCCGGTCCCGGCGGGCTTCGAGGTTCGTCGGATCGTCGTCGACTGCGGTGCCGAGCGGGCCTACGACGAGACCGAGTGGCTGGACGCCATCGTCCTCGTCGAGGACGGGGAGATCGAGCTCGAGTGCGTGCAGGGCAGCCGGCACCGGTTCGCGCGCGGCGACATCCTCTGGCTGGTCGGCCTGCCGCTTCGGGTCCTGCGCTGCTCCGGAAGCGGGCCGGCGGTCCTGCTCGCCGTGTCGCGGCCGGCCAGCGATGAGTTTTCGGCTGCAGGGCCGTCTGAAACACATTGACGCCGGGAAACGTTCTGAAGGGAAGCCCATGATCCACGAGTCGAAGGAAGGCCGATGACGCTGACTCCGAGAGCCCGCTGGCTGGCGCTGTACGTCCTGTGCCTGGGAGACCTGATGATCGTCCTCGACGGGACGATCGTGAACGTCGCGCTGCCGACGATCCGCGATGACCTCGGCTTCTCCGAGACCTCGCTCGCCTGGATCGTGAACGCCTATCTGCTCACGTTCGGTGGCTTCCTCCTGCTGGGCGGGCGGCTGGGTGACCTCTTCGGGCAGCGGCGCATGTTCCTGATCGGGATCGCGCTCTTCACGGCGGCGTCGTTCGCCTGCGGCCTCGCGAGCTCGCAGGGACAGCTCATCGCGGCGCGGGCGGTGCAGGGGCTCGGTGGCGCGCTCGTTGCAGCGGTGGCCCTCTCGCTCGTGATGACGCTCTTCACCGAGCAGGCCGACCGCGCGAAGGCCATGGGCATCTTCGGCTTCGTCCTCTCGGGAGGCGGCGTCGCCGGCGTGCTGCTCGGCGGGGTCCTCACCGACATCCTCTCCTGGAACTGGATCTTCTTCATCAACATCCCCGTCGGGGCCGTCGTGTTCGTTCTCTCCCTGCGCCTGCTGCCGGAGGCGCCCGGCCTTGCGGGCGGAAAGCGCCTCGACCTCGGCGGAGCGCTGACGATCACCGGCTCGCTCATGCTCGCCACCTACGCGATCGTGAACGGGAACGAGACCGGGTGGCTGACCGCGGAGACACTCGGCCTGCTGGCCGCCGCCGTCGCGCTCCTGGGAGCGTTCCTCGTGATCGAGAGGCGGGTCGCCGCGCCGCTCGTGCCGCTCGGGATCTTCCGGAACCGGGACGTCTCGTCCGCCAACGGGGTCGGCATCCTCATGGCCGCCGGGATGTTCTCCTACTTCGTCTTCTCGGCCCTCTACATGCAGCAGGTGCTCGGCTACACGCCGCTCGAGGTCGGGCTCGCCTACCTGCCCGGAATGGTGATCTGGGGCGCCTGCTCGCTCTACTCCGACCGGCTCGTGATGCGCTTCGGGATCAAGCCGCCGCTCCTGGCCGGGCTCTCGCTGATGGCGCTCTCGCTGCTCCTCTTCGCGCGGACGCCGGTGGACGGCAGCTTTGTCGCCGACGTTCTCCCGGCGACGATCGCCATCGGCATCGGCGCCGGGATCGCGTTCAACCCGATCCTGCTCGCCGCCATGAGCGGCGTCGAGCCACAGGAGGCAGGGCTCGCGTCGGGCGTGGTCAACACCTCGTTCATGATGGGCGGCGCGCTCGGGCTCGCTGTGCTGGCCAGCCTCGCCGCCTCGCGAACGGACAGCCTGGAGGCCGCGGGCGAGACGGCGCTGGCGGCGACGAACGCGGGCTACCACCTGGCGTTCCTCGTCGGCGCGCTCTTCACCATCGGTGCGGCGGTGCTCACGGCCGTGCTGATCAGGGCGACCGTGCCGAGCTCCGCACGGCGAGGGGGAGCCGGCCACCGAGGCCGCCTAGGAGTGCTTGGCGAAACGCCGTCTCCCGCTGGGGTGCGATGGTCGTTCCGAAACAAGGACGCAGGGAGTGTTCGTAGCCGGAGGCTACGGGCGCGACTGAGGACGCAGTCTTCGGGGCGAGCAGCGCGGCCCGGCGGCACAGGCTGCGTTTCGTCAAGCGCTCCAAAGCCTGCCCGGGCTGGCAAGCTGACGCGGTGAGCGCCCAGCCCGCCATCCGCCTGCGCGGCGTCGTCAAGCGCTACGGGGAGATCACCGCAGTGAACGGGCTCGACCTCGACGTGCCCGTGGGCACCTGCGTCGGCCTGCTCGGCCCCAACGGCGCCGGCAAGTCGACGACGATGCGTCTCCTCACCGCCCAGGCGATCGCCGACGAGGGCGAGCTGGAGGTGCTGGGCTTCAAGCTCCCGGAGCAGTCGAAGGCGGCCCGCGCGCTCTGCGGGGTGACCCCGCAGCTCGACAACCTGGACACGTCACTCACGGTCGAGCAGAACCTGCTCGTCTTCACCCACCTCTACCGGATAGGGCGGCACGAGCGCGGCGCCGCGATCGAGCGCGCGCTCGCGCTCGCCAAGCTCGTTGACCGGCGGGACAGCCGGGTGGACAAGCTCTCCGGCGGGATGCGGAGGCGCCTGCTCATCGCCCGCGCGCTCGTCCACCGGCCGCGACTCGTCCTCCTCGACGAGCCCACCGTCGGCCTCGACCCGCAAGTCCGCCAGGAGCTTTGGGCCCTGATCGACCTCATGCGGGCGGAAGGCACGACGATCCTCATGTCCACGCACTACATCGAGGAGGCGCAGCGACTCGCCGACACCGTGCTGATCATGTCCCACGGGAGCGCGGTCGCCGCGGGCCCGCCCGCCGAGCTCGTCGCCGAGCACGCGGGCAGGGAGGCGGTGGAGGTCTACGGCTCGCCTGCGAGGCTCGCCGAGGCGGAGGCCTCGGCTCGCGCGGCCGGGTTCGCCACTCGCCGGACGGGCACGAGCATCTCCGTGCTCGGGGTCGAGGACGCCGACGGCCGCGCGCCCGAGGGCGAGCGGCGGCCGGCCAACCTCGAGGACGTCTTCGTGCTCCTGACCGGCGAGGAGATCGACTGATGGCCACCCGGGCCGACGCGCCTCGCTCGACCATCGGCCGGCTCGAGCGCCCGGCCATCACCGGCGTGCTCGTGCGCGAGGTCGTCAACTTCTCCTCGTACTGGCGCTCGGCGAGCTTCTCCTCGACGGTCGAGCCGACCATCTACCTGCTCGCGTTCGGCTTCGGCTTCGGCTCGCTCGTGAGCGAGGTCGGCGGCTACGACTACATCGAGTTCATCGGCACCGGGATCGTCGCCACGGCCGTCCTCTTCTCCAGCGCCTTCCCGGCCATGTTCGGGACGTTCGTCAAGTACCAGTTCCAGCGCACCTACGACGCGATCCTCGCGGCGCCCGTGGACACGGAGGAGCTCGTCACCGCCGAGGCGCTCTGGATCGCAATGCGAACCAGTGTCTTCGGGTGCGTTCCCATGGTGGTGGCGATCTTCTTCGGGCTCGAGCCCTCCTGGGGAATGCTGGCCGTGCCCGGGATCGCCTTCGTCTCCGGCTACGGCTGGGCGTGCTTCGGGATCGCCATCGCCGGCTTCGCCAAGTCGATCGAGAACTTCTCGTACATCATCAGCGCCGTGCTGACGCCGCTCTTTCTCGTCGCCGGGACGTTCTTCCCGATCGACACCCTGCCCGAGTGGGCACAGGTCCTCGCGAACCTGAACCCGCTCTACCAGTGCGTCGAGCTCGTCCGCGCCGCAGTCTTCGGCTGGGAGACCTGGGTCGACTTCCTCCGCCTGGCCTTCCTGGTCGGCTTCGGCCTGCTGACCTGGCGCATCTCCATCCGCGCGATGACGCGCAAGCTCGTCGACTAGCGCTCTTCGGCACGGGCCGCCCCGGGCTTCGTCCGCTGCCCTGTGACGAGAGATACTTGGTCACCGGTCCTGACGAAACGCTCGCCTCGACGAAGGGAGGCCACCCATGGCCACGGAACGCAGATGGAGAGTCGTTGCACTGCTCGCACTCGGCATCGTCATCGGGATCGCCCTGACGGCGAGCCCGGCCGCGAGCCACGTCGCCAACTGGACGCACAACTGGAACAAGCACATCAAGCCGAGGGCCGACAACCGCTACGTGAACACGAAGGAGTTCCTGTGGGCGGTCGTCGAAACCGACGGGACGCTGGTGCGCGGAAGCCGTGTCGTGTCCGCAGGCCACTTCGCCGGAAGCCAGTACGAGGTCATCTTCGATCGGGACGTAACGGGCTGTGCTTTCATCGCGGTCATCGGGTCTCCGGGCTCGGCCGTCTTTCCTGCACCCGGCGGGGCGGAGGTTGCCGGGAGGAGTGGCAAGCCGAACGGGGTGGCAATCCAGACGTTCAACTCGGCGGGAGCCCCCGCTCAGAGGCCGTTCCACCTCCAGGTGCTGTGCTAGCGGTGCGCACGACCGGCGCCACCTCGGTGCCGAAGAGCTCGATCGCGCGCAGCGCCTGGGCGTGCGGAAGGGATCCGACGCTGATCTGCGCCAGGAAGCGGTCGTGGCCGAAGAGCTCGTGCTCGAAGAGGATCTTCTCGGCCACCTCCTCCGGGCTCCCGACGGCGAGCGCGCCGCGGGGCGAGCGGAGCTGGTCGAAGTCGCCGCGCCCGATCGGGGACCAGCCGCGCTCGCGGCCGACGGCGTTCATCATCGTCGCGTAGGCGGGAAAGAACTCGTCGGCGGCCCGCTCCGAGGTCTCGGCAACGTAGGTGTGCGAGTTGACCCCGAGCGCCGGCGGCGGGTCGTGGCCGGCGTCGAACGCCGCCTTCCGGTGGAGCTCCGCGAACGGGACGAAGCGCTCCGGCATGCCGCCGATGATGGCGAGCATCATCGGCAGCCCCAGCGTTCCGGCGCGCACGGCCGACTCCGGCGTCCCGCCCACCGCGACCCACACCGGCAGCGGCTCCTGGAGCGGCCGCGGGTAGACGGCCTGATCGTCGAGCGGCGCACGGTGGCGCCCGGCCCAGGTGACCCGCTCGGACTCGCGCAGCCGCAGCAGGAGCTCGAGCTTCTCGCCGAACAGCGAGTCGTAGTCGGCCAGGTCGTAGCCGAACAGCGGGAACGACTCGATGAACGACCCGCGCCCGACCATGATCTCGGCGCGTCCGCCCGAGAGGAGGTCGACGGTGGCGAACTCCTCCAGGACCCGCACGGGATCGTCGGTGCTGAGGACCGTCACCGTGCTCGTCAGCCGGATCCTCTCCGTGCGCGCGGCGACGGCGGCGAGGACGACCGCCGGCGCGGAGATGGCGAAGTCGGGCCGGTGGTGCTCCCCGACACCGAAGACGTCGAGGCCCACCTGCTCGGCCAGCTCCGCTTCCTCGAGCACCTCCCGCAGTCGCCGGGCGGGATCGACGGCTGGGCCGCCGGGCGACGGCCGCACGTCGGCGAAGGTCGAGACTCCCAGCTCCACGCCGCGAGCCTAGCGAGGCGGAGGGGGCCGGCGGTCTGCCGGCCCCCTCGGGCGTCGTCTAGTAGCGGATGACCTGGTTGTTCTCGTTGACCGGGCTCTGCGCGACGGCCTCGACGAAGATCCCGTACGAGCGGGAGTAGCCGAAGACCGAGTCGCGGGCGCCCGAGCGGATCGACTCGCCGATCCGCAGGTTCTGGTTGTAGGTGGCCAGGATGCAGCGCAGACAGATGAGGTCGGTGGGAATGCCGGCGTTCGCCCACGTGATGTACCAGCCTCCCCCGGCGCCCCAGCAGGTCCAGCGGCCGGTGAACGGGTCGCCGGAGGTGAAGTCCACGAACGTGATCCGAGCGCCGGAGAGCGCCTGGACGATGTCCTGGTGGATCGACGGGTCGGAGTTGCGGGCGCCGCACTCCGCGTTGCCGGTGACGACCAGGTCGCGGGCGTTCTGGCCGATGCGGACGACGTCGTAGGAGGTGCCGATCGAGCCGCCGTCGCCACGGACGTCGAGGATGAGGTCGATCGTCGCCGGGTTCCCGTCGCCGTAGCAGCCGCGCAGGTTGATGGCGTTGTCGTTGTCGTTGGCGCTCGCGTTGGCGATCGTGGAGACCACCTTGATCGGGAGCGGGCCGAAGCCGGCGAGCGAGCCGGAACAGCTCCACGGCCGGTCGGTGGTGATCACGGTCCCCGGCGTGGGCTCCGGATCGGGGTCGGGGTCGGGATCCGGCGTCGCTGCGGTCACCGCCGCGGTCGCGCCGCTGTCGGCGGTCGCCGAGCCGGCCGAGTTCGTCGCGGTGACGCGGACGCGGATGGTGGCGCCGACCTCGGCCGCGGCGAGCGCATACGAGGCGCCGGTTGCGCCAGAGACGTTCGTGCAGGCGCCGCCCGAGGCGTTGCAGCGCAGCCACTGGTAGCCGTACATCATCGGGGTCGAGCCGCTCCAGGAGCCCGCGGACGCGTTCAGCGTCTGGCCCTGCAGGGTCGTACCGGTCACCGTCGGCGCCGCCGTGTTGGCGGGCGCGGTCGGCGCCGGCGGAGGCGGTGTCCCTCCCGTCGTGATTACGAGCTGGGGCGCGCGGCCTCCTTCCCGCGACGTGATGTACACGTCCTGCGGAGCGTTCGGCGCCTCGATCCGGAACGACTCGGCGCCGGCGCCGGTGACCGCCGCGGTGACGTCGATCTCACGCCAGCTGTTCTGCGCCGTGAAGCCGGCGGCGCTGCCGACGAGAGTGCCCGCGGCGGGCGCGTTCGCGTAGGTGATCGTGCTCTCTCCCCAGCCTGCAGCGGTCGCGTGGACGTTCAGGCCGTTGGGCGCTCCGTTCTGTGCGTAGATGCGGAGCACGGCCCGCTGCACCGTGCCCGCGAGCACGGGAACGTCGAAGCGGACGAAGGCCCGCTTGACCGGCTTGGGCGCCGCCCGCATGCTCGTTTCGGCGCCGTAGTTCCGGGCCGGATACCGGTCGGTCACCCACGAGTCGGCGGTGGCGTCGACGGTCTGGGCGAAGGCGCTGGGCGCGGCTGCGGCGGCGGCCAGCGCGACGAGGAGAACGGCGATGAAGACGCGTTTGGTCATGACCCCCCTGAGGTCTTGGGCGTCCGAATCCACCCGGCCCTGACGCCGGGTAGAGATCGAGCGCGGCTGTCAGTACTCGATGACTCGGTTGTTGACGTTCACCGGGGCGACGGCGTCGGGCCCGATGAAGATGCCGTACGAGCGCGAGAAGCCGAACACGGAGTCACGCGCTCCCGAGCGGACCGACTCGTCGATCCGCAGGTTCTGGTTGAAGGTGGCCAGGATGCAGCGGAGGCAGATCAGGTCGGTGGGGATGTTCCCGTTCGCCCACGTCACGTACCACCCGCCGCCCGCGCCCCAGCAGGTCCAGCGGCCCGTGAACGGGTCGCCGGAGGTGAAGTCGCGGAACTCGATGCGGTTGCCGCTGAGCGCCTGGACGATGTCCTGGTGGATGCTCGGGTTCGTGTGCCGGGCGCCGCACTCGGCGTTCCCGGTGACGACCAGGTCGTGCGCGTTCTGGCCGATTCGGACGGCGTCGTAGGCCGTGCCGACCGAGCCTCCGTTCCCACGGACGTCGAGGATCAGGTCGATGGTCGCCGGGTCGCCGTCCCCGAAGCACCCACGGAGGTTGATGGCATTGTCGTTCCCCGGGTTCGAGATGGTGGACACGACCTTGACCGGAAGCGGGCCGAAGGCCGCGAGGGAGCCCGTGCAGGTCCACGGCTGCGCCGTCACGATCACCGTGCCCGGCGCCGGGGTGTTCATCGGCGCGACGTTCAGCACGGCGTTGTCGACGTCGATCCGCCCGCCTCGCCTGCCGCGGGCGAAGAACGAGAGCACGAGCCTCGTGTCGCCCCGCCTGGTCGTGTAGCCCAGCACCGGGCTCCGGCGCCAGGCTCCTCTTGCCCGCATGCAGCGGGTAGCGGTGGCGACGAGACCGCCCGAGGCCCTCCGCTCGCGGATGCGCACGCAGACCCTGAGGCCGCGGGGCGCCCGGAGCGTGGCCCGCACCGAGAGGCTCTGGCCCGCCTGGAGGTCGACGCCCGGCCGCGTGACGAGGCCGAACTCGCCGCCGCGGCGGCGGTGCGCCCTGGCGAACTTCGCACCGGCCGGCCCGCCGTTCATGACCGCGACTCTGGCGTTGGTGGCGCTCCAGCCCCGGAGGCCGCGCTCGAAGGATCCGTTGGGTAGATCGTTCGCGCTCGCGGCGGCAGGGGCCGCGAGGAAGGCGGTCAGGACCAGGACGGGTAGGTGTCGGCGATGGAAACGCATGCGGCGTGCGGCTCCTCGGGGTAAATCGGCTGCGACGGCGTCGTCGACGATCCCTCGTGAGAGGAATTTCGCGGCACCGTAGAGGGTGCGTATTAGCGTTTCGTAAGGAACCGCCCAGCTATCGTGAGCGGCGATGGCGGCGGCAACAGCCTCGATCCCGGCGAGCACCCGCATGGGCGCCGTCCACCTCACAGTCGCGGATCTCGACCGCTCCCTCCGGTACTACGGCGGGCAGGTGGGCCTGACCTTTCTCCGGCGCGAGGGCGGCAAGGCGTCACTCGGCGCCGGGGGTGTCGAGCTCCTGGTCCTCGTCGAGGAGCCGGGCGCCCGGCCGGCGGGGCGCCATACCGGACTCTTCCACTTCGCCCTGCGGGTGCCCGAGCGTGTCGACCTCGCTCGCTGGCTCGCCCACGCGTCGCGCGAGCGCGTCCCCCTCGCCGGCCTCTCCGACCACTTCGTCAGCGAGGCGATCTACCTCTCCGACCCGGACGGCCACGGCATCGAGATCTACCACGACCGTCCGCGCGAGACCTGGGAGGGCAAGGTGGCGACCCGCCTCGTCACCGACCCGCTCGACGTGGGCTCACTGCTCCGCGAGCTGGACGACCCTGCGCGGGCGCCGTTCGACGGCCTGCCGGCCGGGACCGACATGGGCCACGTCCATCTGCAGGTCGCCGACGTGCCGGAGTCGGTCCGCTTCTACCGCGACGTCCTCGGCTTCGACCTGATGGCCGAGCTCATGGGCTCGGCCGCGTTCCTGGGCGCCGGCGGCTACCACCACCACGTCGGCGCGAACATCTGGCACAGCCGCGGCGCGTCGCCGGCGCCCGCCGGCACGGCGAGGCTCCGGCAAGCGACGATCGTCCTGCCCGACGTCGAGGCCCGTGACCGGGTCGCGGCCCGGGTCGCCGACGCCGGACAGGCGCCCGAGGCCCGCGACGGCGGGGTGCTCGTCCGCGATCCCTCCGGGATCGACCTGCTCCTGGCTGCCGCTCCGTGAGCCTTCGCCGGCTCCTGGCGCTGGGCGTCCTCCTGGCAGGCGTCGCGGTCGGCTGCTCGAGCGGAGGCAACGATTCCGGCGCCGGGCCGGCGACCGACACGTCGGCCACGGCCGAGACCACCGTCCCGGACGAGCCGACGCTGGCGAGCTGCCACGACGTGGCCGACGACGACGAGGCCCGCACCTGCTACGCGGCGGCGCTCGCGGCGGTCATGCGCGACTCCGCCGACGCGTCGACGGGGCTCGAGGAGATCGCGGTGGAGGCGTACACGGAGCCCAGCGGCCGCCTCCTGGGCGACTGCCACGGCCTCATGCACACGGTCGGTCGCGCCTACGCCGCCGAAAACGGGGTCACGCTCGAGAACCTCATGACCTACCTGCCGCAGACGAACGAGCCCGGCTGTTCGGCCGGCTTCGCCCACGGCCTCGTGACCGCCGTCGCCCCGGAGATCGACCTCGGCGATCCCGGCTCCGCCGTCGCCGTCTGCGACGAAGCGGCCACCCGCTACCGGCGCTACAGCTGCGTTCACGGCTTCGGGCATGCCTTCATGCGGCTCGTCCGCGAAGACCTGACGGAGGCGCTGGCGCTCTGCTCGGTGCTCGGCCCGGACGCGCCGGACTGCTCGCAGGGCGCCTTCCACGACTACTGGTTCGCGGTCGCCGGGGCCGACGACGCCGAGCGGCCCGAAGCGGTGGTCGAGGACCCGCGGGAGCTCTGCGGGGCCCAGGCCGAGGAGTTCGTTCGGCCCTGCTGGTACCGCGCGTTCATCGAGAACCGCCCGGATGAGCCGATCGAGTCCGGCGCCGACATCCTCGCGCTCTGCGAGGGCCTCGACGGGCTCCAGCGGCAGGCGTGCATCACCGCGGGCTCGGTCGTCGGACCGCCGGACCCGGCCGCTCAGCTCGCCATCTGCGCCGAGCTCGCCGGCGAGGAGGCGGAGAGCTGCATCCGCGGGACGAAGGTGCAGAACCTCATCGCCTCGCCGGCGGAGGAGCACGTCGCCCTCCTCCGGCAGTGCGACGGCTTCCCGGCCGCGGCGGCACTCGCCTGCTACCGCTGGCTGGGTAAGGTCTTGTCCGTGCTCACGGACGGGGCGTTCGAGCAGTACGGCTGCGGCTCGGCTCCTGACGCCCCCCGGCGCCGGGCATGCGAACAGGGCGCCGCAGAGGTCGACGAGCCGCTCGTCACCTTCAGCTGATGAGCGCCCGCCCGCGGTTCGGCTTCAGCGTCACGCCCGGACCGCCGGACGGCGTCGCCGCCGAGGCGGCCGAGGCGGAGACGCTCGGGTTCGACCGGATCGGGGTGTGGGACTCGCCCGCGCTCTTCCGCGAGCCCTGGGTCACGCTCGGAGCGATGGCCCGCGAGACGGAGCGCGTCCGGCTCGGCACCTGGGTGACGAACCCGCTCAGCCGCCACCCGGTCGTGACCGCGAGCGCGGCCGCCACGGTGGACGACCTCGCGCCGGGCCGGGTCTACGTCGGCATCGGCGCCGGCGGAACCGGGGTCTGGCACCTCGGGATGAAGACCGCGAGGCTCGACGACCTCGAGGAGTACGTGGTCGCCGTGCGCTCGCTGCTCGAGACGGGCGAGGCCGAGTACCGCGGCGAGACCGTCCGCCTCCCCTGGGCGGCGGGCCGGTCGATCCCGATCGTCGTGTCCGCCCACGGGCCGCAGGCCCTGCGGGTCGCCGGCCGGGTCGGCGACGGCGTCGTCGTCGGGCTCGGGGTCACGCCGGAGGTCGTCTCCGGGTCGCTGGAGCTGGTCGAGGAAGGCGCGCGTGCGGCCGGCCGCTCGCCCGCCGACCTGGACGTCTGGTTCACGTGCTTCTGGTTCGTCGACGAGGAGCCCGGCGTCGCCGCGCAACGCGGCGCCTGGGCGGCGACCGCCTTCTCGCTCCACTTCGCCCGCTGGGGCGTGGAGGGACGCTTCGTCCCGGAGGAGCTGCAGCAGGGCGTCGTCGAGCTGGGCCGCGCCTACGACCTCGTCACCCACGGCGCCGTTCCGCCCGAGCAGCAGGAGCACTATGCGCGGCTGGCCGACGAGCTCGGCGTCGGCGACTACCTGCGCCGCCGCTTCGTCTTCGCCGGCACGCCCGCCGAGGTCGAGGCGCAGGTGCGGACGGCGATCGCCGCCGGAGCGCGCAACTTCGACGGCGCCATCGACGCCGACCTCCCCGAGCACCGGGAGCGCATCGGCGCCTGGGCGGCGCTCGTCCTGCCGCGGTTCGCCGATGGCTGATCTCGTCGTCGCCGGCGGCCTCGTCGTGACGCCCGATGGCGCCGTCGAGCGGGACGTCGTCGTCGAGGGCGAGACGATCGCCTCCCTCGCCGAGCCCGGCACGGCGGCGGGCGCTCGCGTCCTCGACGCACGCGGGAAGATCGTGCTCCCCGGCGGCGTCGAGCCGCACGCGCACATCTTCGAGCCGATGTACCGCGGCTGGTCGCAGGGGGAGGACGTCTGGCTGCAGTCGCCGGAGGGCGCCACCCGCGCGGCCGTCTTCGGTGGGACGACGACCGTCCTCTCCTTCGCCTTCATGGCGGTCCACGTCGCGGAGCAGGAGTTCGACGCGCGCCTGGCCGTCGAGCACCGGCGCGAGGTGTTCACCGGGCGCTCCTACGCGGACTTCGCCTTTCACCCGGTGCTGACCGGCACGCCTTCCGACGCAACCATCGCGAGCATCGGCGACGCGGTCGCGGAGGGCACGTCGACCGTGAAGCTCTTCACGACCGACCTCACCACCGGCCAGGCGGGCGTGCGCATCGACAACGGCTCGGCCTTCGAGGTCATGAAGGCCTGCGCCGAGCACGGCGCGGTCGTGATGGTGCACGCGGAAGACGACGACCTGATCAAGCACATGGAGGCGAAGCTGCGCCGCGAGGGGCGGAACGGGCTCGACAACGCCCACCTCGTGCACACGCTCCTGGGCGAGGAGCTGGCAGTGCGCGCGTACGACCGCATGGCCACGGAGGCCGGCGCCGCCCTCTACGTCGTCCACGTCGGCGGGCGCGAGCCGCTCGGCGCGATCGCGGAGGCTCGCGCAGCCGGGCGTCCGGTGTACGGCGAGGTCCTGCACAACATGCTGTGCTTCTCGACCGAGGAGTACGCCAAGCCCGACGGCGCCAAGTACCACATCGGCATGGGCCTGAAGGAGCCCGGGAACCAGGAGCCGCTCTGGGCAGCCCTCGCCGAGGGCGGCCTCTCCACGCTCGCCACCGACGAGTACACGACCTCGTACGCGGTCAAGATGGCCGGCACCGACCTGGAGACGACCCCGGGCGGCCACGCCGGGATCGAGACTCGGGGGATCATCGGCTTCTCCGAGGGCTACGCGAAGGGGCGCATGTCGCTAGAGCGCTTCGCCGAGGTCTTCTCGACGAACCCCGCCAAGCTCATGGGCCTCTACCCGCGCAAGGGCGCGATCGCCCCCGGGAGCGACGCCGACCTGGCGCTCTGGGATCCGGACGTCGAGCGCGTGATCGCACTGGACGACCTGCACCACGAGTCGGACTACAGCCCGTGGGAGGGGTGGGAGGTGCGCGGCTGGCCGGTGGCGACCGTCCTCCGCGGCAAGGTGGTGGTCGAGGACGGCAGGCTGCTCGGGAGCCCGGACGACGGCCGTTGGCTGGCCCGTCGGCTCGATCCGGCGGTCGCGGCGGGGCCGGCGGTCTGATGCCCGGCTTCCGCCAGGAGCTCGTCGGGCTCTTCGGACAGCCCGTGGAGGAGAACCCGACGCAGGCGATGGTCGAGGCTGCCTTCGCTGCAGCCGGGCTCGACTGGCGCTACCTGACGATCGAGGTGGCGCCCGACGCTCTCGGCGACGCGGTGCGCGGGGCGCGGGCGATGGGGTTCCGCGGCTTCAACTGCACGATCCCGCACAAGGTCGCCGTCGTCGAGCACCTCGACCGGCTCTCGGAGGCGGCGACGCTGATCGGCGCCGTGAACACGGTCGTCCGAGACGGCGACGAGCTGCTCGGTGAGAACACCGACGGCGCCGGCTTTCTGGCCGCGCTCCGGCGCCGGATCGACCCGGAGGGCGTTCGCGCCGTCCTGCTGGGTGCCGGGGGCGCCGCCCGGGCGATCGCAGTCGAGCTGGCCCTGGCGGGCGCTGCCGCGATCTCGGTCGTCAACCGCGGCGCCGAACGCGCCCGCGAGCTCGGCGCGCTGGTCGGGGGCCTGCCGCCCGAGGTGCGCGTCGTCGAGCTGGGCGGCGGCTTCCGGATTCCCGAGGACACCGACCTCGTCGTCAACGCGACCTCCATCGGCCTCTACCCGGACGTCGAGGCCGAGGTGCCGCTCGACCTCGCCGAGGTGGCGGGCCGCGCGCTCGTCGCCGACGTCGATCCCGAACCCGCCGGAGACGCGCTTCCTCCGCGAGGCGGCGGCGGCCGGCTGCGAGACGCTCGACGGCCTCGAGATGCTGGTGGAGCAGGGCCGCATCGGCTTCCGCCTCTGGACCGGCGTCGAGCCTGACCCGGAGGTCATGCGCGACGCCCTGCGCCGGGCCTTCGCGCCCTCGTAGGCTACGGCGATGGAGCGCTGCGCCTGGGTGCCGGAGGGGGATGAGCTCTACGCCGCCTACCACGACGACGAGTGGGGAGTCCCCGAGCGCGACGACCGCGCCCTCTACGAGCTCCTGACCCTGGAGGGAGCGCAGGCCGGGCTCTCCTGGTCGACGATCCTGAAGAAGCGCGAGGGCTACCGGCGCGCCTTTGCGGGGTTCGACCCCGCGAAGGTGGCGCGCTTCACGCCGACCCGGGTCGAGAAGCTGCTCCAGGACCCGGGCATCGTCCGCAACCGGCTCAAGGTCGAGTCGACGGTCGAGAACGCCCGGCGCGTGCTCGAGGCGCAGCAGGAGCCAGGCGGCTTCTCCGGCCTCCTCTGGGGCTTCGTCGAGGGCGAGCCGCTCGTGGGCGGTTGGAAGAGCCTCGCCGATCTCCCGGCCGAGACGCCGCTCTCGAAGGCGATGAGCAAGGAGCTGAAGCGCCGCGGCTTCCGCTTCGTGGGGCCGACGGTCTGTTACGCGTTCATGCAGGCCGCCGGGCTCGTGAACGACCACACGGTCGGCTGCTTCCGCTACGCGGAGCTGACCGGCAGGTAGGTCCTCATCTCGACCCTTTCCCTTGTCGCTCACCGGTGCATCATTCCAGGGGAAAACGGGTACGGAGACGAAGTCGGAGACGGGAACGGCGACGGGACGGAGGGAACGGCGATGAAGCTCGAAGGCGTCCACCACGTGACGGCGATCACCTCGGACGCGCCGCGGAACGTGGATTTCTACACCAGGGTCCTCGGGCTTCGGCTCGTGAAGAAGACCGTCAACCAGGACGATCCGACCGTCTACCACCTCTTCTACGCCGACGAGCGAGGGAGCCCGGGCTCCGACATCACGTTCTTCGAGTACCCGGGCCTGCCGCGCGGCCGCGCCGGCGCCGGCATGGTCCACACTGTCGCCTGGCGCGTCGCCTCTCCCGACGCGCTGGACTTCTGGGCCGAGCGGCTCGCCGCCGACGGTGCCGAGACCGAGCGCGACGGTGACAGCCTTCGCTTCGCCGACCCGGAGGGCCTGGGGCTCGAGCTCCGGGCCGTCGACACCGCCGACGAACCTCTGGTCGCGGTCCACCCCGACATTCCGGCCGAGGTCGCCCTCCAGGGTTTCGACGGCGTGCGCGCGTACGCGACCGAGCCCGACGTGAGCCGCTCGTTCCTCGAGGAAACCCTTGCCTTCGAGGCAGAGGGAGAGTCCGTCTGGGAGGCGCGGGGAGAGGAGCGCGGCTCCTTCTACACCTACGACGAGCCGCCGGCCGAGCGTGGCCTCTCCGGCGGCGGCACCGTCCATCACGTCGCCTGGTCGTCGCCCATGTCCCAGCACGAGGCGTGGCGTGAGCGTGCCGCCCAGGGCGGCGCGCGGCCCACGCCGGTGATCGACCGCTTCTACTTCAAGTCGATCTACTTCCGCGAGCCGAGCGGCGTGCTCTTCGAGATCGCAACCCTCGGGCCGGGCTTCACCGCCGACGAGCCGCTGGAGGCGCTCGGCGAGGCCCTCTCGCTCCCCCCGGCCTTCGAGCCCCTCCGCGAGCGCCTCGAGAACGTCCTGACGCCCCTTCCGGATCCACGCCCGGCGCGCACGGCGAGCTAGGAGCCTCCCCGCGGGGCTAAGGTCGTGCGGTGGCCTTCCTGAAGACCGTCCATATCCGAGGCTTCCGCTCGGCACGGGACGTCGAGCTGCGGCTCGGGCCGGTCACCGCGCTCGTCGGGGAGGCCCGTTCCGGGAAGTCCAACCTCCTGCGCGCGATCCGGGCGCTCCTCGACCCGGCCGCGCCGCCGCCGAGCCGGGAAGACCTCCGCGGCCGAGCCGACGAGCTGTCGATCGAGGGGCGGCTCACCGACGGCCGGCGGATCGGGCTGGCGGCGCATCCGCCGGAGCCGCCCCGCATCCGCCGTCGTGGCGCGCCCCCGCTCGTGTTCCTCCCGGCCGGGCGACGCTCGGGGTCGCTGCTCGAGCTCGACAGCTACTCCGACTCGGCCGAGGAGGCCGTGCGCCCGTTCCGGGCCGCTCTCCGCGATCCTCCGGCGCTTCGCTCCGACTCGGCCGGGGCCTCCGCCCTGGTCGCCGGGATCGATGCCTGCTGCGACGCGGGGATTGCGGGCACCGTCTTCCTCGTCGAGGAGCCCGAGCTCTTCCTCAGGCCGCACACGCAGCGGTACCTCTACCGAAGCCTGCGGTCGCTGGCCGCCGCCGGGAACCAGGTGCTCTACTCGACCCACGCGCCCGCGTTCCTCAACGTCGCCAGGGTGGAGGAGCTCGTCCTCGTCCGCTACAGCGCCCGACGGGGCACCCACATCGTCCAGCCGAAGCCGCTCGACGCCGACGAGGCGTTCCGGGTGGTGAGCGAGTTCGACGCCGAGCGGAGCGAGCTCTTCCTCGCGCGGGCGGCCATCCTCGTGGAGGGTCGCACGGAGAAGCTCGTGCTCCCGTCCATCTTCGCCGCGCTCGGGTACGACGCCGACCGCGCGCAGATCTCAATCGTCGAGTGCGGCGGGAAGTCCAACATCCCGGTGTTCGCCAGGATCTGCAAGGCCTGCCGAATCCCGTTCGTCGTTGTCCACGACCGTGACGCGCCGCGCGGGGAGCAGCCGATTCCGGCGGAGGTCGTGCTCAACCGGCTCATTGCGGGCATCGCCGGCCGCGACCGGACGGTGGTGCTCGAGCCGGACTTTGAGGGCGTCGCAGGCCTGCGCGGCCACGCCAACAAACCCGAGCGAGCGTGGAACCACTTCGCGGCCGGAGGGGTGGCGGTGCCCGAGCCGCTGGAGCGCGCCGTGCGCCTGGCGCTGCGCGCGGCCGCTCGCTAGCTGCGGAGAGCCCGCAGTCGCGGTGCGGTGATTCGCCGATGCGCGGCGCTCTGCCCCGGGCCATCCTCAGGGGTGAAGGAGGAACCATGAAGATTCTGCTTGCCTACGACGGCTTCACGCACAGCGAGAACGCCCTGGCGACCGTGGCCGACCTCGGCCGCGCCCCGGAGGCGGAGATCACGATCCTGAGCGTCGTCCCGCCGGACGCCCGCGCCTCGAAGTCGGGCGGCCACGTCGGCCTCAGGCCGCACGCCCACGAGGATGTCGCCCGCGCGCACGCGTACCTGCGCGAGCGAGGGATCGAGTCGACGATGCAGATGGAGAGCGGCCATCCGGTCGCGGAGATCGCGCGGGTCGCGCACGAGGGCGGCTACGACCTGATCGTCGTCGGCTCCCGCGGGCGCAACTCGGTCGGCGAGCTCCTGCTGGGCAGCGTCTCGCAGGCCGTCATCAGGCAGGCGTCGTGCCCGGTGCTCGTCATCGCGAAGGACGCGGAGCAGCGCTTCGAGCCTACGTCGGCCGTGTGAAGATCACGAGTAGCGTGAGCTGCTCGTAGGCGGTGAAGCGGTGCTCCGCGTGCGCGGCGACGAACATCGCCTGGCCCTCGACGAGATCGATCTCCTCGTCCTCCACCTGGAGCGTGCCCGAGCCCTCGAGCACGATGTAGACCTCGTCGTCCTCGTGCGGCTGCTGGCGGTCGGGCTCAGGGGCGACGAGCACGTACACGCCGACCTCGAGTCCCGGTGACGTGTGCACGATTTCGTAGCCGCCGCTTCCCTCCTGCAGTCGCCGCTTCGCCGCCTCGACGTCGAAGAGGTGCTGCTGGATCCCGGCCATCAGGCTGCCGTGGGCCGGACCGCCGGGATGATCCGCTCCCCGTAGGCCTGGAGAATGTCCTCCTGGCCGTGCGTCATCAGGTAGATGTTGAAGTGGTCGACGCCGATCGACTCGAGCTCCTTGAGCTTCGCGGTGACCGTGTCGGCGCTCCCGATGACGCTGAAGCGGTCGGCGATCTCGTCGGTGACGAACTCCCCGTGCGCGGCGCCCTCGCGGCTGTGGTCCTTGTAGTCGTAGAACTTCCGCGCTTTGACGTACTCGGTCAGCTCCTTGGGGATCTCGGAGTCCTCGCCGTAGCGCTCGATCAGGTCCATGACGTGGTTCGAGACCATCGCCGGGAACCAGCGGACGGCGTCCCGGGCCTCTTGCAGGTCGTCGGTGACGATGCTCGGCGCGCAGACGATGCACTCGAGCTCGTCCGGGTCGCGCCCGGCCTCGACGGCCGCGGCGCGGGCCTGCTCCATGAGCCACTGGATGATCACCGGGTCGGCGAGCTGGATGATCACGCCGTCGGCGACCCGGCCGGCGACGGCGAGGGCACGTGGCCCGTAGGCGGCGACGTACATCGGGATCCGCTCGCGCCCCTGGGCCCAGGTCAGCTCCAGCTCCTTCTCGTTCCACTCGACTGGGCGGCCGTTCATGAGGTCCTTGATCATCCGGCAGGAGGCCTCGAACTCGGCCATCTTCACCGGCTGCTGGCCGATCACGCGCCGGGCGGAGTCCCCGCGGCCGATCCCCATCACGGCCCGCCCGCCCGACATCGCGTGCAGCGTCGCATAGGCGCTCGCGGTGACCGTCGGCTCGCGGGTCCCCGGGTTCGTCACGCAGTGGCCGAACTTGAGCTTCTGCGTCTGGGTGGCGAGCAGGGTGAGGAGCGGGTAGCCGTCGTGCCAGAGGATGTGCGAGTCGTAGGTCCACCCGTACTCGAAGCCGTTCGCCTCCGCGAGCTGCATGAGCTCGAGGAAGCGGGTGTGGGGAGGATCGGGGAGAACGGTGACGCCGAAGGTGAGCACGGGACCTGGGCCTCCTGCGTGGTCGGGAGGTCGAGTCTAACCAACCTGCATCCGTGCCCTTCAGCCGGAATGCGTAAGAACCATCCGACGTTCGACACGAACAGGAGATGGGTACGCTCCGGCCGATGCAGATCGAGACACTCGACCACGTCGCCATCTGGGTGGACGACCGCGACCGGCTCGCGGACTTCCTGACCGCTCACGTCGGTATGCACGTGATCGACCGGAACGAGAAGTTCACCCTCGTCGGCTCCGACGCGCGGCGCGGCAAGCTGACTCTCTTCGCTTCGGATGGGCCGCGCGACGCGGGCGTGCTCGCGCGGGTCGGCCTGAGGGTCTTCGATCTGGATGAGGCGCTGGCGGCTCTGCCTGCAGAGGTTGCCGTCGAGCGGGTGAACGGCCGCGCGGAGCTGGAGGCAGGCCAGGGCCTCCGTCTGGCCTTCGTCGAGGTAGACGAGGGCGTCGCCTACGATCTCGACCACGTCGCCTTCCGCGTCCCGGACCCCGAGGCCACCTTCGCCCAGCTCGCCGAGCTCGGCTTCGAGCTCGAGGAAGGCGCCCTGCGTGCCGGCGGCGCTGGGATCGTCCTCGAACAGGGCGACCCTGGGGAGAGCGACCGCCCGCTGCTCCACCATCTGGGGCTCCGCGTCAAGTCGGCCGATGAGCACATCCAGGAGGCCGAGCGCCGCGGCCTCGAGATCGCCGACGTCGTCGACGCGCCGAACACCTACGCGGTGTTCGTCTGGGGCCCGGACCGCATCAAGCTCGAGTACGTCGAGCACAAGCCGACCTTCTCGCTGACCTAGTGGCCGATCTGATCGTCGCGGGCGCCGGGATGGCCGGGCTCGCGGCGGCTGCCCGTGGGCGGGAGCTCGGCGCCGAGGTCGTGGTCCACGAGAAGGGCGACCGGCCGGGCGGCTCCATGCTCCTCTCGAGCGGCGTGATCTGGCGCTACCGCGACTGGGAGACGTTTCGGGCGGAGTGCCCGGGCGGCGACCGGGCGCTGCAGCGGGCCGTCTGGGAGGGGCTCGACGACGCGCTCGCGTGGCTCGAGTCGCTCGGCGCGCCGGTGGTCGCCCGGGAGACGGGGAATCCGCGCACGACGGGCGTCCGCTTCGACCCGCGCGGGCTCACCCGGGCGCTTGCGCAGGACATTCGTCTCGGGGAGCCGCTGCTCGAGGTGCGCGACGGCGTGCCGACGATCCTCGCCACCGGCGGCTTCCAGGGCGACCGTGACCTCGTCCGCCGCTACGTCACCCCCGAGCCGCTCGTCCTGCGCGCCAACCCGTGGAGCACCGGCGACGGCCTGCGGCTGGCGCTCGCCCGCGGGGCCGAGCTCACGGCCGGCATGGAGGAGTTCTACGGGCGGAACCTCGCGGCCGCGCCGCGCCTGGAGCCGGACGACTTCGTGCGGCTCGCGCAGGTCTACGCCCGCCACGCGACCGTCGAGAACGCCTGCGGCGAGCGCTTCGAGGCGCGGCACTGGGCCGATCTCGACGTCGTGCAGTGGACGGCGCGCCAGCCCGGCGCCCGCGCCTGGTACGTGGTGCCGGACGCGGCGCTCGCCGAGCGCGTGCGCGAGCGGACCGTCGGCGAGGTCGTCGAGGCGGCCCGCGAGGCGGGCGCTCCCGTGGAGCGGGGCGACGGGGTCACCCGGATCGAGGTCACGGCCGCGATCACGACGACGCTCGGCGGGATCCGGGTGGACGAGCGTGGGCGGGCAGCCGACGGCCTCTGGGTGGCCGGGGCCGACGCCGGCGGCGTCTCCACCGGCGGCTGGTCGAGCGCCCTGGCCGCTGCGCTCGTCATCGGCCGCGCGGCCGCCGAGGACGCCCTCGAATAGAGGCTACGCGGCCTGCAGGTACGCGCAGGGGCGCGTGTCGTTCGGGAGCGGGGAGGGGCCGATCTTGGAGACCGTGAAGCGGAGCCCCTCCTCGAGCTCGACCGCGGCGCCCGGCTCCGGAACCTCGCCGTCGCGCTCGACGAGCTCGTAGCCGGACGGCTTCGAGACGAAGAGCAGGTACGCCATCGGGCGGGAGTCTAACCGCCGCGCGCGGCGGCGACGTACGGTGGCACGACGACCCGGACGAGCGTGCCGCCGTGCTCGCCGCTGTCGATGGAGAGCCTGCCGTTGAGGATCTTCACGCGCTCGTCGATCGCCTCGATGGAGGCGCGGCGGCGCTCTTCGACCCCGTCGTCGGCGATCTCCGCCTCGAAGCCTCCGTCCTCCCGCTGCCGCACCGCCACCTCGATCTTCAGCGGCCGGCGCGGCACCGCCTGGTTCAGGGACTCGCGGATGATCTGGTAGAGCGCGACCTGGGTCTTCTCCCCGAGCCGCTCGCCGGCCTCGACGTCCGTAAGGACGGTGATCCGGTGGCTGGTCTCGATCTGGTCGCCGAGCGCGCGCACGGCGGCGAAGAAGCCGGCGTCGCGAAGGACGAGCGGCTCGATGGCGAAGGAGAGATCGCGCAGCACGCGGATCGTGTCGCGCTCCTTCTCGAGGGAGTTTCGCATCACCTTTTCCGCATCTGCCAGCCGCCCGTCCTCGATGGCGGCAATGGCGGCGTCGTGCATGAGAGCGATCCCGGACATGGACTGCAGCGGCCCGTCATGGAGGAACAGCGAGAGCCGGCGCCGCTCGTCCTGCTCGGCGGTGATGAGGCGCTCGGTGAGGCGCTCGCGTTCGGCCTCGCGATCGCGCGCCTCCTCGAGCAGCCGCGAGTTCTCGACCGCCCGGGCGGCGAAGTCGGCGAGCACGGTCGCGCGCATTTGGTCCCAGCGGTGGAACGGCTCGGGACGGACGAGCTCGAGGTCACCCAGCAGCTCGCCGTGCACCGCAAGCGGGACGATCATCCGCTCGCCGCCTGGAGCGGCGTCGCGGCCGCCTTCTCGGCCTGCCGGGAGGATCCGCGCGCTGCGCGCGCCGAACAGGCGCTTGGCCTCCTCGCAGGTGCGGTCGAGGATCTCGCCGGCATCGAGCGTCGAGGAGACCGCTCCGATCGAGTCGACGAGCGACTCGAGGAACGTCGCCTGCGCCTGGAGCTCGTCCTCGGCCGACTCGTGCCGCCGCCGCTCGGAGATGATCAGGTAGAGGGCGAACCCGCCGAAGAAGGCGGTCGAGGCGACGAGGCCACCGGCCGCAACGGCCGACTCGCCGAAGGCGAGTCCAAGGGCGCCGACGAGCGCGGCGCCGACGGTGCATGCGACGAGAATGCCGCGCGCGTTTCGACTAGCCCAACCTCGCACGCTCACACCCGAGCGTGAAGGTCAGTCGATGATGGATTCACGCAGTGCGATCGCCACTGCATGGGTGCGCGTGTCCGCCTCGAGCTTGGCGAGGATGTGCCGGACGTGGCTTTTCACCGTCTCCTGGCTGATGAAGAGCTTCTGCGCGACGTCTGCGTTCGACATGCCGTCGGCGAGGAGCTGGAGGATCTCACGCTCGCGGACGGTCAGCATCTCCTCGCGCTCGCGCGTGAGCAGCGCCGGCATGAGGGCCGGATCGACGTAGCCCTCGCCGCTCGCGACCTTCTCGATCGCCCGGAGCAGCGTCTGGTGAGGCGCTTCCTTCAAGATGTAGCCCTTGGCGCCCGCTTCGAGTCCGCGGCCGAGCAGGCTTCTCTCACCGTATGCGGTGAAGATGAGCACGGCCGTCTGCGGGAGGCGCTCCGCCAGGATCTTCGTGGCTTCGAGCCCATCCATGCCCGGCATGCGGACGTCCATGATTACGACGTTGGGACGCCGCCGCTCGGCGACTGCCACGGCGCTCGCGCCGTCACAGGCCTCGCCCACGACACGGATCTGCGACGAGCGCGAGAGGGAGAGGCGCAGGCCTTCCCTCACGACCTCGTGGTCATCGGCGATTAGGCAGGTGATTTCGTTGGACATGATGCGGTTCGCTCCCCAGGCACGATGATAGATCGGGTGGGAAGCCGTAACACTTTAGAGGGACTTGTCATTGACCCGATCGAGGGCGCGTTCCCGGGCGTGCTCGAAGTTGAGGCCGGAGTCATAGTAGAGGTGCGCCGGGAGCTGGGCGGAGCGGGTGCGCCACTGCTCTTTCCCGGGTTCATCGACCTCCAGGTCTACGACGCCACGGGCCTGGGCTCGGCCGGCGTCACGGGCTACCTCCTGGCGACGCGCACGGTGCAGGAGGTCGCCGATCCGCTCTGCCTCGGCCTCCACCTGGAGGGGCCGTTCCTGAACCCGGAGGCGGCTGGGGCGATTCCGGTGGAGGAGCTGACACCGGTGGATCTCGGCGTCGTCGCGGAGTGGACGTCGGCGCCCGGGCTCGTCCGCCTGGTGACGCTCGCCCCGGAGCTTCGGCGTGCGAGGGCCGCGATCGAACGGCTGGCGGCGAGCGGGATCGTCGCGGCGCTCGGCCACTCGCGCGCCAACGATCTCACGACCCAGGCCGCGCTCGACGCGGGCGCCACGTTCGCCACTCACCTGTGGAACGCGACGAAGCCGCCGAGCGCGCGCTCGCCGGGGCCCGTGCTGACGCTGCTCCTCGACGAGCGCGTGACCATCGGCCTGATCCCGGACGGGCGCCACCTGCACCCGCTCGTCGAGGAGGCGACCGTTCGCGTCGCCGGCCCACGGCGGATCGCGCTCACCAGCGACCGCGTTCCGCCCCCGGCGGAGAAGGCGGACGGCTCGCTCCTCGGCGGCAACCGCGCCGGTGCGGAGATCGTCGAGCGCATGGCTCGCTTCGGGCTCGCGGAGACGGCGACGATGGCCAGCCTCGTGCCCGCCATCGTGCTCGGTCTCGCCGACCGTGGACGCCTCGCTCCCGGCTACCGGGCCGACATCGCCGTGCTGGCGCCGGACTTCACGCCCCTCCGCACCCTGCTCGGCGGCGAGGACCTCTGACCGCTCCGCTATCCTCAGACCGCACCTTGGACGACGAGCTGCCACCTAGTACCCGCGCCCCGGAGAGCGGGGCGTGAGCGACTCCCTCAGGCTGTTCCTGCTTCTCCTGCTCGTGCTGGGGAATGCGGTGTTCGTCGCGGCCGAGTACTCGCTCGTTACGGCCCGGCGCACGCGCATCGAGGAGCTGGCGAAGCGCGGCAACCGCCGGGCGAAAACGGCGCTTGGGCTGCTCAACGAGCCCGTGCGCTTCATCTCGACGGTCCAGGTCGGGATCACCGTCTTCGGGATCCTGCTCGGCGCCCTGGGTGAGCCGCTGCTCTCTTCGTTCTTCGGCGAGTGGCTCTCGCGCGGCGTCTCGTTCCTGCTCTCGTTTCTGATCCTGACCTACCTGAGCGTCGTCCTCGGCGAGCTCGTGCCGAAGTCGATCGCGCTCCAGCGCGCCGAGCGCCTGGCCCTCTGGCTTGCGGTGCCGCTCGACTGGCTGGGCCGGATCACCCATCCGCTCGTCTGGGTCCTGCAGAAGTCGGCGAACGCCATCGCACGGCTCTTCGGCGTCCGGCCGGCGCCTGTGGGGATGACGATGCACACGGAGGAGGACATCCGCCTGATCGTGGCGCAGACCGAGGAGATCGAGCAGGCGGAGGAGGAGATGCTCTACAAGGTCTTCGACTTCGCCGACAAGGAGGCCCACGACGTGATGGTCCCGCGGCCCGAGGTCGTGGCCCTCTCGGTCGAGCTTCCGCCGGCCGAGGCACTCGCCGCCGTGATCGACTCGCCGTACACGCGCTATCCGGTCTACCGGGAGACCCTGGACACGGTGATCGGCATCCTCCACGTCCGCGACCTCTTCGGCGCCCTCTACGACCGCGGGATCGAGAACGTCGTCATCGAGCACATCGTCAGGCCGGTCTACGTCGTCCCGGAGACGAAGGACCTGGCGTCCCTCCTGGCCGAGTTCCGCCGCCAGAACCAGCACATCGCGCTCGTCGTGGACGAGTACGGCGCCGTCCAGGGCATCGTCACGCTCGAGGACCTGCTCGAGGAGATCGTCGGCGACATCGAGGACGAGTACGACCTCCCCGACGATTCGGTGGAGCGGGTCGACGACACCCGCATCCGCATCCACGGGACGTTCACGATCGACGACTTCAACGAGCAGTTCGGGACCGAGCTGCCGCAGGAGGACTACCACACCATCGCCGGCTTCGTCTTCGGCGAGCTTGGGCGGGCGCCACAGCCGGCCGACGAGGTCGAGCACGACGGCCTTCGCTTCACGGTCGTCGAGGTGGACGGGCAGCGCATCGAGCGTCTCGAGGTCGAGTTCGTCGAGCGGGAGCTGAAGGACGCAGCCGAAGTCGCGCAGTAGGATCGCCGCGTGCAGTTCGACCACATCGGCGTGCCTGCGCCCGTCAGGCGCGAGGGCATGCGCTACCTCGAGTCGAAGCGGCTCTGGGTCACAAGCCCCGGCGACCACCCATACCGGGTCGAGTGGCTCTGGTACGAGCCGGACAGCCCCGAGGCCGAGCTGATCCGCACCGTTCCGCACGTCGCCTACCTCGTCGAGAGCCTGGAGGCCGCCCTGGCCGGGGGAGCGGTCATCGCCGAGCCGTTCGACGTGTTCGGCGAAGTGCGCGTCGGCTTCATCGAAGTCGACGGCGCGCCGGTCGAGTTCGTGCAGCCCTACTGATGGCGCTGCCCGAGCTCCTCGCCGAGCTCGTCCGCATCGACTCGATCAACCCGGATCTGATCGAAGGCGCGGCGGGGGAGGGCGAGATCGCGCGCTTCGTCGCCGGCTGGCTCGAGGCGGCCGGGCTCGAGGTCGAGGTGGAGGAGGTCGCTCCCGGGCGCTTCAACGTCGTCGGGATCGCGCGCGGCTCCGGCGGCGGCAAGACGCTGCTGCTCAATGCCCACATGGACACGGTCGGGGTTGCGGGGATGGAGCGGCCGTTCGAGCCGGTGGCGGAGGCAGGGCGGATGCACGGCCGCGGCTCCTACGACATGAAGGCCGGTCTCGCGGCGATCATGCTCGCCGGGTCCGAGGCCGCCGCCGCAGGCCTTGCCGGCGACGTGATCGTCACGGCGGTCTGCGACGAGGAAGTAGCGAGCCTCGGCACGGCCCGGATCGCCGAGCGATACCGCGCCGACGCGGCCATCGTCTCCGAGCCGACCGAGATGCGCCTGGCGCTCGCGCACAAGGGCTTCGTCGGCTTCGAGATCGAGGCGAAGGGCCGCGCAGCGCACGGCTCGCGCCCCGACCTCGGCATCGACGCGATCGCGCGGATGGGCCACGTGCTCGTGGGGATCGAGGAGCTCGACCGCCGCCTGCGCGCGGATCCGACGCACCCGCTCCTGGCCGGCGGCTCGCTGCACGCGTCCGTGATCGAGGGCGGGCAGGAGTTCTCCAGCTATCCGGCGCGGTGCCTCCTGAAGGGCGAGCGCCGCACGATCCCGGGCGAGAGCGTCGAGCAGGTCGAGGGCGAGCTGCGGGAGCTGCTCGGCGACGTCGACGGCGAGATCCGCGTCGTCGTCGCCAGGGAGCCGTTCGAGACCTCGCCGGACGCGCCGATCGCCCAGCTCGTCTCCCGGCACGCCGACGGGCCGGAGGTCGTCGGCGTGCCCTTCTGGGCCGACTCGGCGCTCCTCGCCGCAGCCGGCATCCCCACGGTCGTCTTCGGCCCGTCCGGCGAGGGCGCCCACGCCGTCGAGGAGTGGGTCGACCTTGCGAGCGCGGAGCGCTGCGCCGAGATCTATGCCGCGGTCGCCCGCGAGCTCTGCGCCTGACCCCTCCGGCCACGGCCCAGTGCCTGGCACCAGGGCATGTCCTCCGGCGACCTCCCGCACTTGGCCGAGATGGCCTCCGCGGCGCTCGGGAGCTCATTAGCACCGCAATGGCCAGGCCCAAGTGCCTGGCACCTGCGCCTGGCCCCTCCGGCTACGGCCGGGGCCTGACCCCGGACATGGCCGCACGAGTGCCGCGGCAGTCCCCAGTTGTGGAGGACGCATCGGCTGGAGATTCCGCTGAAACCCCCACGCGGCCTGGGTTGAACCATCCACAGGGGTGGCCACCGGGGCCACGGCCGGGGCCTGACCCCTGACGTGGCCGGTGGGGACGCGACCGCAGCTAGGGTGAACGGGCATGCAGGCTTCGCCCGAAACTGTTCGGATCGGCGGCGACCTCGAGGCTTCCCGGATCGGCTTCGGCGCGATGCGAGTCACCGGGCCGCAGATCCTTGGGTGGCCCGACGACCGCGAGAACGCCGTGCGCGTGCTCCGGCGCGCGGTCGAGCTCGGCGTGAACCTGATCGACACTGCCGACTCCTACGGCCCCGAGGTGAGCGAGCTCCTGATCGCGGAGGCGCTCCATCCGTACCCGGAGGGGCTCGTGATCGCGACGAAGGGCGGGCTCCTCCGGACGAGCTCCGGGTCATGGCCGAGTGACGCACGGCCGGAGCACCTGCGCGAAGCCTGCGAGGGCAGCCTGCGCCGGCTCCGCCTCGAGCGGATCGACCTGTACCAGCTCCACGCGCCGGACCCGCAGGTCCCGCTGGAGGAGTCCGTCGGCGAGCTCGCGCGGCTCCGGGACGAGGGGAAGATCCGCCATGTCGGCCTCTCGAACGTGAGCGTCGCGGAGCTCCGGCAGGCGCAGGAAGTCGTCCCGGTCGTCTCCGTCCAGAACCGGTTCAACCTCGCCGACCGCTCGTCGGAGGACGTCCTCGACGAGTGCGAGCGCCAGGGGATCCCGTTTCTCCCCTGGTACCCGCTCGCCGTCGGCGACCTCGCCCTGCCCGGCGGCGCGCACGGCCGGGTCGCGAGCGCCCGCGGCGCGACGCCCGCCCAGGTTGCGCTGGCCTGGCTCCTGGCGCGCTCGCCGGTCGTCGTGCCGATCCCGGGGACCGCCTCGGTGAGGCACCTCGAGGAGAACGTCGCCGCGCTCGGCCTCGAGCTCACGGCGGACGAGCTGGCCGCCGTCGGGTAGCTACGGCCGCAGCTTGGAAGTGTTCACGACGCGGAAGTCCGAGCCCTTGACGCGGTGGAGCGAGTGCAACTGGTCGTTGTTCCAGCGCGGGTCGGGGACGCCCGAGATGTACCAGGCCGAGCCGTTGTCGGCGACGATCATCCCGTAGCGCTTCAGCGCGCGGAGAATGACGCGGGCCTGGGGCGGGAAGCTCGCGACCGGGAAGTTCGCGCGTAGGCGGAAGCGCAGGCCCATCGGCGGCAGCCGGCGGTCGGTCGAGCTCGAGGCGAAGTGCCGCGCCGGGTAGACGTACGCCCGCCGCGTACGCGGGACCGTGAAGCGCAGCGCGTGGTCGATGACCCCGCGCGCGACCTCGTCGTAGCGCGCGAGCCCGGGGAGGATGGCGAGGCCGGCCGCGTCCGCCGACGTCCAGCCGCGCGGCCGCAGGGCATTCGAGCGCATGTTCCAGATCGCTCCGGAGCCGGCGTCCCATGCGGGCCAGAGGTCGAAGAGCTCGTAGAGCGTGCAGGAGTCCTTGTCGACGACAATCGCGTGGCGGTCGCCGTCCGCGTGCGGCCCGCCCTCGATCGCGACGTCGGGCGGGATCGGGTACGGCCCCGGGTCGCTCTCCTCGTCGTAGCGGAAATCCACCGAGACCTTCGGCTGGCTCGAGTCCACGACGGTCACGGGAATCCCGATCGGCCCGCCGTCCCACAGGCCGGAGCCGAAGTCCGGGTGCACGTAGCGCCGCGCGCCGATCGCCTTCACGATCGTGGCGGAGTTCTTCTGCACCGGCAGGCGGTGGACCGGCTTGTTCCACACGCTCGACGCCGGGAAGACCGGGCAGTTCGGGGCGTCGGGCAGCGGAGCGGCCAGGGCGCCGGGCGCGAGCGCGAGGACGGCGACCAGGAGAACGCCGAGAGCGAGCCTCATCGTCTCGTTGTGCGCCGGGGCGGCGCCGCGGTCAATCCCCGATCTGGAGGAGCGGCGCCAGGCGATCCCAGCGGTCGAGCTCGCAGCCGTTCGAGCGCTCGAACGCAGCGTCGACCTCCTCGCCGTTCACGACGCCGACCACGGTGGCCTGCTCGGGCCCGCCGAAGATCATCGTGCAGGCCACGTCTGCCGGGACCGGGTCGAGGGCGGCCGGGTCCGCGGCCAGCGCAGCGCACGCGGCCTCGGCGTCGGGGTGCGTCCCGCCCGGCGGCTCGCAGGTGAGGGTGGCCTCCACCGACTCGCCGTCGGGGCCCTCCGGCCAGAACGTCACGGTGACCTCGACCGCAGGCCCGGGGCGGGCCTCCGTCGAGTCGCGCCGCCTTCGTCGCCGCCGGCAGCCGGGGCCCCATCCTCGCTGCCGCCCGTGTCCGAGCCGCAGCCGACCGCGAGCAGCGCGAGAGCCGCGAGCAGGACGAGGGCGGAGCGATGGTGGCTAGCCCGCATCGACGGTCAGTATTCCATCCGCGACGACGCCGGCGAGCTGGGTCGGCCGGTCCGTCCACATGACGTCGCCTTCGACCACCAGGCCCTCCACCTGGGCGATGTCGAGCCCGGTGACGAGCAGGGACGCACCGCCGCACTGCGGCGGGAACGACTCGGCGAGCGCCGAGCAGAGCCGTGTCTGCCCGTCCAGGATCAGGAGGTTTCCGTTGACGAGGAGCGGCTCGGTCGAGTCCGACTCGAGCGCCTCTTCGATCGAGATGCCGGGCCCGACCGTCGCGACCGACGTCGTCGCGTCGCCGACGTCGCCCGCGTCGTCGCCGTCCTCGCTCCCGCAGCCGGCGAGCGCCGCGGCGGTGAAGAGCGCTGCCAGGATCACGATGGCCGGCTTCATGTCCAGTCAGACCCGGGCTTCGCCGGGAAGGTTCCCAAACCCTACGAGAGCGGGAGGCTGTCCACCGACTCGTCCGCGATCGTCCACGCGGCCAGCTCGCGGCTCCGGAGCGAGAGGATGACGTAGGGCTTCCCCTCCCAGAGACCGATCGCCTCGACGTCGGTGCGCGAGGGCCGCGGCGGGCTCGACGGGTGCGAATGGAAGACCGCCAGCTCGTAGCCGTCGTCTTCCAGGAACCAGACCTCGGGGTCGATCTCGAGCTCGAATCGGTAGGGGCTGGCCGCCCGGTTCCTCCCGGGGAAGAAGCGCTCGGCCACGCCGTCGCGGAGCGCGATCAGGCCGCAGGCCTCGTTCGGGAGCTCCGCCTCGGCGTGCTCGACGAGCGCCGAGCGCACCTCGGCGGGGATCACCACCAGAGGCGGTCTTCCATGGCCGCGCCGACCGCGTCCGGCGGCTGCGTCCAGAAGTCGGCCGAGAGGTACTTCCAGCCGCCGTCGGCGAGGATCGCGACGACGACGCCCTCCTCCAGGTCCTCGGCGATGCGGCGGGCGACGTGGATCACCGCGCCGGAGGAGACGCCGGCGAAGATCGCCTCGCGCTCGAGCAGCAGGCGCAGGCCCTCGACGGACTCCTCGTTGGTCACGAGCAGCTTCCGGTCGAGCTTGGTGACGTCGAGGATCGGCGGGACGTAGCCGTCCGCCAGCGAGCGCAGGCCGTAGACGAGGTCGCCCTGAAGCGGCTCCGCCGCGGCGACGATCAGCTCGGGGAAGGATTCCCGCAGGCGGTCCCCGGCGCCCATGAGGGTGCCGCCGGTACCGAGACCGGCGACGAGGGCGTCGACATGGGGGAGGGCATCCGCTATCTCGGCGCCCGTACCCTCGTAGTGGGCCCGGGGATTGGCCTCGTTGCCGTACTGGAAGGGCATGAACCAGCGCGGGTCGCGCTCCGCCATCCTGAGAGCGAGCCGCACCGCGCCGTTCGAGCCCTCCGAGGCCGGGGAAAAGACGAGCCGAGCGCCGTAGAGCTCGAGGAGCTTGACGCGCTCGGGCGTGGCGTTCTCGGGGAGGACGCAGGTCAGGGGATAGCCCTTGAGCCTGGCGACCAGGGCGAGGGAGATGCCGGTGTTGCCGCTGGTCGGCTCGAGCAGCTCCCGGCCCGGCTCGAGCTCGCCGGTCGCCTCGGCGGCTTCGATCATCGTCCTGGCGACGCGGTCCTTGATCGAGCCGGTCGGGTTCTGGCCCTCGAGCTTCGCGTAGAGCTTGACGCCGGGGTGCGGCGCGAGCCGGGGCAGCTCGACGAGCGGCGTCGAGCCGATCGTCTCCAGGAGCGACGGCGTCAGCGTGCGCTCGCCGCCTGCCATCGCCGGCAGCAGGATCACCGTCGAGCCCGAGCTCACCTCCGTGTCGAGCCCGTCGAGCGTTCGCACGTCCTCGCTGTCGAGGTAGACGTTGACGAACGGCGCGATTCCGTCGCCGCCGTCCAGCACCTGCCGCCCGAGCCCGGGGAAGCGCTCGGCGAGGTCGGCGAGCACCTCCCGCATGGTCGAGCCGGTGGCTTCGACCTCGCGGGCGCCGCCGACCTCGGAGCGCAACGTGGGCGGGATGCGAACCTTGATCACCGCGTGACCCCGTGGGCCGCCGGGCCGGCGCAGAACTCGACGTAGTCGATGTAGTCGGTGATGGTCGGGTTGTCGCCGCAGACGGGGCACTCGGGGTCGCGGCGCAGGCTGATCTCCGTGAACTGCGTCTCGAGCGCGTCGAAGAGGAGCAGGCGGCCGACGAGCGGGTCGCCGATCCCGAGCGCGAGCTTCAGCGCCTCGTTCGCCTGGAGCGAGCCGACGATCCCCGGCAGGACCCCGAGGACGCCGCCCTCGGCGCAGCTCGGCGCCAGCTCGGGCGGCGGCGGCTGCGGGAAGAGGCAGCGGTAGCAGGGCCCCTCCTTCGGCTTGAAGACCGTGGTCTGGCCCTCGAAGCGGAAGATCGAGCCGTGCACGACCGGGATCCCGTGCCACACGGATGCGTCGTTCAGCAGGTAGCGGGTGGGGAAGTTGTCGGCGCCGTCGACGATGACGTCCCAGCCCTCGCCGAGGATCCGGTCGACGTTCTCGGAGGTGAGGCGCTCCTGGAAGACCTGGACGGTGACGTCCGGGTTGAGGGCCTGGATCGTCCGCTTGGCGGACTCGGCCTTCGAATCGCCGAGGCGCTCGGTCGAGTGGACGATCTGGCGCTGGAGGTTCGAGTCGTCCACGACGTCGTCGTCGACGATCCCGAGCGTGCCGACGCCCGCGGCCGCCAGGTAGAGCGACGCGGGCGAGCCGAGGCCCCCGGCGCCGATCAGGAGGATGCGGGAGTCGAGCAGGCGGAGCTGCCCTTCCTCGCCGACCTCGGGGATGAGCAGGTGGCGCGAGTAGCGGCGGCGCTTCGCCTCGCCGAGGACGCGCGGGACGTCGAAGCCGAAGCCGCTGCGCTTCCACTCGTTGAAGCCGCCGGCCAGGGAGGAGACGCTCTCGTAGCCGAGCTCCTCGAGCGTCTTCGCGGCGAACGCCGAGCGCGCGCCGGAGGCGCAGTAGACGACGAGGCGCGCGTCCCGGTCGGCGCGGCGCCCTCGATTCGGGACTCCAGGTTCCCGCGCGGCACGTGCACCGCGCCCGGGATGTGGCCCTCGTCCCACTCGTTGCGGTCGCGGACGTCCACGAAGAGGACGGGCTCCGACTCGCGCAGCTCGGCCGCGTCCGGCACGCCGATCTCGTCGATCTCGCTCTTCACCTGCTGGAGGAGCTCGCGGTAGGTCGACATTGCTTCAGGAAGTATAGCTACCTGCCGTCGGCGCCTGGCAAGTCTCGGAAGCTAGGCTCGCCGCGTGTCTCCGCGCCGCGCACGCGCCCTCGTCGGCCTGGCGGCGGCCGGCGCTGCCGCGCTGGTCGTCGGCGCCGCCGTGCTCCAGGGCGGGGACGAGAGCACACCGGCGGCGGCCACCGAGGCCGAACGCCCGCCGCCTCCCCTCGAGCTCGGGCTCGCGGTGCGCACCGACGCCGAGGCCGAGGCGCTCAGGGAGGCCGAGGAGCTGGTCGACGAGGGCGACCGGGCCGACGGGCTCGCCCGCTTCGAGGAGATCCTCGCGGCGAGCCCGGAGTCGGTCGAAGCTGCCGTCGGCGCGGCGATCGCGGCCTGGCCCGACGGGACCGTCGAGCGGCTGGACGCGCTCGCCGCCGAGCAGCCGACGAGCGGGGTCGTCAAGCTTCACCTCGGCCTGGCGCTCCTGGCGTCCGGAGACGAGGAGGGAGCGCGCGCCTCCTGGCAGGCGGTCGGGGAGGTCGACCCCGACACCCCCGCGGCGCTGCGCGCGGAAGACCTGCTCAACCCGCAGTTTGCGCCGGGGCGCCCGCCGTTCGTGGCCCCGCTCGCAGCCCCGCCGGGGCTCGAGGAGCTCTCACCTGAGGAGCAACTTGCCGAGCTCGGGCGCCTGGCCGAGGAGGGAGGCGTCGACGAGCGCCTCGTCTACGGGATCGCGCTCCAGCGCGTGGGCCGGCCCGTCTCGGCGCAGGAGGCGTTCTCCTCCGCGGCCGAGGCCGATCCGGCGAGCGTCGACGCCAAGGTCGCCGATGCCCTGGGGCGCTTCGACAAGGACGACCCGTCGCAGGCGTTCTCCCGGCTCGGGCCGCTGGCCGGCGCCGACGAGACCGGTGTCGTGCGCTACCATCTCGGCCTCGCGCTCTCCTGGATCGGGCAGGTCGAGGAGGCGGAACGGCAGCTCCGCCTGGCCCGTGAGGCCGACCCGGACGGGTTCTACGGGAGGGAAGCGGAACGCCTGCTGGACCGTCTTGAGAGCGTCGACTAGCGAGAGTCCCCCAAAAGGGGCATGCCGGACGTCCGGTCGCCGTGCAAGAGTCGCGGCGCTCGTGAAGGAGATTTGCGGCAAAGCGGCTGTTGACAAGTCGTCCGTCCCGGCTACGTTGAGGAGACGGGGTAGGGGATTTCGAGGAGAGGGAGGGGAGCTTGGTGGGCGTCATCCTCGATCATGAGGACGCCAGGGCACTCGTGCGCCAAGGGCAGGAGGCGGGCTTTCTCACGCACGAGGAAATCGCGCTGGCCCTCGGCGACGAGTTCGAGCCTCTTCAGCTCGACGAGTTCTACACGGCGCTCGAGGAGCTCCACATCGAGGTCGTCGACGACACCGACGTGGCCGAGCTGGACCTCGAGCCCGAGGCGCGGGACGTGTCCACGGACGCGCTCCAGCTCTTCCTCAAGGACATCGGGAAGGTGCCGCTCCTCACGGCCGCGCAGGAGGTCGAGCTCGCCAAGCGCATCGAGCGCGGCGACCACTCGGCCAAGCAGAAGATGGTCGAGTCGAACCTCAGGCTCGTCGTCTCGATCGCGAAGAACTACCGCAACCAGGGCCTGCCCTTCCTCGACCTGATCCAGGAAGGGACGATCGGGCTCGTCCGCGCTGCGGAGAAGTTCGACTACCGCAAGGGCTTCAAGTTCTCCACGTACGCGACCTGGTGGATCCGCCAGGCGGTCGCCCGCGCGCTGGCCGACAAGGCGCGCACGATCCGCATGCCGGTGCACGTCGTCGAGAAGCTGAACAAGATCGGGCGCATCGAGCGGAAGCTCCTCAGCGAGCTCGGGCGCGAGCCGTCGATCGACGAGGTCGCCCGCGAGCTCGAGCTCGACCCGGTCGAGGTCGAGCACATCAAGCGAAGCGCGCAGGCTCCCATCTCGCTGGAGAAGCCCGTCGGCGACGAGGAGGAGTCCGAGTTCGGCCACTTCCTCGCCGACGAGACGGCCCCGGCCCCCGACGAGGCGGCCGAGACCCAGCTCCGCAAGGAAACGCTCACGCGCGTCCTCCAGAGCCTCTCGCTACGCGAGCGCCGCGTCCTCGAGATGCGCTACGGCCTCGACGGCCAGCATCCGCGGACGCTCGACGAGGTCGGCCGCACGTTCAACGTCACGCGCGAGCGCGTCCGCCAGATCGAGAACCAGTGCCTGAAGAAGCTGCAGGCACTGGCCGACACGCAGAAGCTCCGCGACGTCGCGTAGCCGGGCAGCCGCCCGTCAACGGCTGATGGGGCCGAGGAACCCCTCAAGCGTCTCGCGCCAGCTGAGCGGCTGCTCGAGGTGAGGGTCGTGCCCGGCGCCTTCGACCTCGACGACCCGAGCGGCGGGAAGCGCAGCGACCATGCGTTGTGTCTCGTCCCGGAGCGCGCCGCGCTCCCCTCGGACGACAAGCACTGGGCAGCGGATCCGAGACCAGTCGTCCCACCAGCCCTGTCCGCTCGCCTGCGACAGCGCTGCAAGGAGCACCTCCTCTTCGAAGCTGGGCCACAGCCCGTCGTCGCGCTCCTCGAGGCCGCCGGCCCACGCACGCGACCACAAGGTGTCGCCGCCGAAGTAGGCCAGAGCATCGTCGCGGGAGGCGAACGGCACGGGCCAGGACTCAAGCCAGCTGCGTACGGTTTCCAGCGCCCTCGGGTCTGCGGCCGGGCTCGCTTCGAGGATCACGAGGGCTAGGACGAGCTCCGGCCGCCTGGCCGCGAGCAGGAGAGCGATCAAGCCGCCGAACGACTGCCCCACAACCACGGCGGGAGCCAGATCCAGCTGCTCGATCCATAGCTCGACGTCGGCGACGAACGCGTCCGGCGAGACGCTCGCCGGTGCGCGCTCGCTTCGTCCGTGACCTCGCTGCTCGACCGCCACGACCCTGAAGGTCTCCGACAGCCACGATGCAGTCTCGTGCCACTCGCCGGCATACCCGGCGAGGCCGTGCAGCAGTACAACGGCCTGGCCGCGACCATCGTGATCCAGGCAGCACAGCCGAGTCCCCTCGCGCGCCTCGACGTGCCAGCGCTCGCCCGCCACGGAGAGAGGGTACTCCTACTGTCTCAGAACGAGCGGGCCGTAGACTCCGCGCGATGACCGACCGGCCCGATCCTGCCTGGCTCGCCGAGCTCTTCGAATGGCTGCGCATCCCCAGCGTCTCCGCCGACCCGGCGCACGCCGGGGACGTGCGGCGCTCCGGGCGAGTGGGTCTGCGAGTTCGTGCGCGGAGCCGGGGGCGAGGCAGGTCTGGTCGAGACGGAGACCCATCCGCTCGCGGTCGGAGAGATCCGCGCCTCCGACGGGCGCCGCGGACGCGCCGACCGTCCTTCTCTACGGCCATTTCGACGTCCAGCCGCCCGCGCCGCTCGACCTCTGGGAGTCCGACCCGTTCGAGCCGGAGATCCGCGACGGCTGGCTCTACTGCCGCGGCGCGGTCGACGACAAGGGCAACTCCTACCTCCTGCTCAAGGCCGCGCGCTTGCTGGCCGAGGAGGGCGCGCTGCCGGTGAACGTCAGGATCGCGTTCGATGGCGAGGAGGAGATCGGCGGGCATTCGATCGTGGACTTCCTCGCCGCAGACGACCGTGGGGCCGACGCGTGCCTCATCTTCGACAGTGGCATGCCCCGGGAGGGCGTGCCGGCGTTCGACCTGGGCGTGCGCGGCCTCGTCTACTTCCACGTGCGCCTGCGCACCGGCGAGCGCGACCTCCACTCCGGGATGTTCGGAGGGGCCGCGCTGAACGCCGTGCACGCGCTCATGCAGGCGCTCGAGGCGGTCGTGGCGATGCCGGAAGAGCTGCGTGCCGGCGTCGTCGCTCCGACCGAGGAGGAGCTGCGCTCCTGGCAGGAGCTCGATCCGGGCGCGGAGATGCTCGCGGACGCCGGCGGGCGACCCCAGGACGAGGGCGCGGAGACCGATTTCTACGCGCGCACGTTCGCCGGGCCGGCGGTGGACGTCAACGGCCTCCAGGGCGGCGAGCCGATCCTGCAGAAGACCGTGCTGCCGGTCCTCGCCGAGGCGAACGTCTCCATCCGGCTGGCGCCCGGGCAAAAGGTCGAGGAGATCGCCGCCGCCTTCACACGCATCCTCCACGACGCCGCGCCGACCGGCGCCGAGCTCGACGTCGAGCTGCTGTCGTCCTCGCCGGCCGGGCTGATCCCGCCGGACTCGCCGGCGGTACGCCTCGCGCAGGACGCCTTCGAGCGCGCCGTCGGCCGCCGGCCTCTGCTGCTGCGAACCGGCGGCACGATCCCGCTCGTTCCGGCGCTCGCCGACCGGAACATCCCCACGATCCTGTCCGGCTTCGCGCTTCCCGGCGCCAACGTCCACTCGCCGAACGAGCGCCTGCTCGCCAGCCAGGTCCCGCTCGGAGTGGCGGCGGCCCGCGAGACGCTCGTCGCGCTCGGCGATCTCCACTGACAGTGGCGGTCGGCCAGGCGGTCAACGGCGCGCTTCGCAAGGCGATCCTGGCCTCGTCCTCGAGCTCCCACGTCCGCGGCTTCGCCGACCGGCACGGGCTCCGGCTCGGGGCGTCGCGCTTCGTCGCCGGCCAGGATCTCGATTCCTGTGTCGCCGTCCTGCGCCGTCTGAACGAGCGCGGGCTCCACACGAACACGACCCTCCTCGGCGAGGACGTCCTCGACGCAGCCGAGGCGCGCGCGGTCGCCGACGAGTACCTGGCCATCCTCGCGCGCCTGCACGACGAGGAGCTGCGGTGCAACCTCGCGCTCAAGCTGACGCACCTCGGCCTCGACATCGACGAGGAGCTCGCCTTCGAGAACCTCGAGCGCGTCGTCGCCCACGCCGGCGAGCTCGGCAACTTCGTCCGGATCGACATGGAGTACTCGGCGCTCGTCGACCCGACGCTGCGTCTCTACCGCCGCCTGCGCGAAGCGGGCCACGACAACGTCGGCACCGTGCTGCAGTCCTACCTCTACCGCACGTCCGACGACCTCGAGAGCCTGCTGCCGCTCGCGCCGAACCTGCGGCTGGTGAAGGGCGCCTACCTCGAGCCCGAGTCGGTCGCCTACCCGAGCAAGGCCGACGTCGACGGGGCCTACCGGCGTCTGGTCGAGCGCTCGCTCGCCGCCGGCGGCTACACGGCGATCGCCACGCACGACGAGCGGATGATCGAGGGCGCGCTCGCCTTCGCCGAGCGCGAGGGCATCGGCCGCGACCGCTTCGAGCTGCAGATGCTCTTCGGCGTCCGTCCGCAGCTCCAGCTCGACCTCGTCGCCCGCGGCTACAAGGTGCTGGTGGCGACCCCGTTCGGCCCCGAGTGGTTCCCGTTCTTCACGCGCCGCCTGGCCGAGCGGCCCGCGAACCTGCTCTTCGTCGCCCGGAACCTGGTCAGGCGCTAGAGAGCGGGCGCCGGCGGCGCAGGATGACGACGGCGATGCCGAGCGCCAGGAGCGCAGCGAGACCGATCACGATCCAGGCCGGCGCGCCCGAGCTCTCCGACTCGGCCCGCGGCGGCGCGGCCGGCGTGGCCGGCGCGGTCGGCCCGGGGTCCGTGGAGGGGACCAGCACCTCGCTCCCGACCTCGGGGAACGGGCTGTTGGCGATGGGGAACGCAAGCGGCGCCGGCTCGCCGTCGGCCCAGCCCATGAGCGCGATCTGGAGGCCGCCGATCCCGCCGTCCGGAACGAGGGCGGTGGCCGTGTACCTGCCGCTCGAGCCTCCCTCGGCGTAGCCGGTCGTCGGCTCTCCGCCGGCTGCGCTCACGAGCGTGACGTAGACGCCCTGCGCCCCGAACGGCTGCTCCGTCCCATCCTCGTCCACCGAGACCAACGTCCAGGCGAGAGCGACCTCCTCCCCGGGGGCCGCGTCGAGCGCGAGGGGCTCCTCGAGCGTCGCGACGACGCCTTCCTTCGCCCAGGCCGGCGCGGCCACGACGGCCGCTGCGATCGCGAGTGCGAGAAAAACGCGCACGGTCATCTCAGGGTACGCCCGAGCGGGCGCTTGGGTTCCCTACGCGGCCGGGACGGCGCGCTTGCCGCCGTGGGCGTGCGTGTGCGTCTCGTCGTCGACGAGCCAGGCATGCCCGAAGCGGCTCATCTCGTCGATGATCGGGAGGAGCGCCGTGCCCTTCTCGGTCAGCTCGTACTCGGCCCGGCGCGCGCTCGCGTGCTTCTCGATGATGCCGTCGTGCTCGAGCACCCGCAGCCGCTCCGAGAGCGTTCGCGGGCTGATGCCCGGGCAGGAGCGCTCCAGCTCCGAGAACCGGCGCGGGCCTTCCGAGAGGTCGTGGACGATGATCGCCGTCCACTTCGAGCCGATGATGTCGGCCGTACACGCGACCGCGCACTCCTCGTCGTGGACGGGCTTCATCGTGCGCATATGCGCATTGTAGCCGGGGGCCTGTTCAGTCCCAGGGAGGCGGGTTGTGCGCCCAGCGCCCGCCGACCATCGTGGCGACGACCTCGATCTCGCCGAGCTCCTCGGGCGGCGTGTCCATCGGGTCGCGGTCGAGCACGACAAGGTCGGCCAGGTAGCCGGGAAGGAGCTTTCCGCGCCGCCGCTCGTCCCCGGTCAGCCAGGCCGGCGTCACGCAGGTGGCCTGCGAGCGCCTGCTCCACCGTCACGGCCTGCTCGGGATGCCAGGCGTCGCGGTCGTCGAGCGTGCGCAGGACGCCCGCCCTGATCCCGAAGAGCGGATCGAGCTCCTCGACCGGCGCGTCGGAGCCGTTGGCGACGACGGCGCCGGAGTCGACCAGCGACCGGAAGGCGTAGGCGCCGTCGGTCTTCCCGGCCCAGAAGGCGTCGGCCAGGTCGCGGTCCGAGGCCGCGTGGCTGAACTGGACGGAGGCGGCGACGCCGAGCTCGGCGAACCGGCCCACGTCCTCGGGCGCGAGGAGCTGCGCGTGCTCGATCCGCTGGCGCAGGCCGCGCGGCCGCCACTCGTCCTGGGTCTCCTCGAACGCGTCGAGCGCGCGGCGGTTGGCGAGGTCGCCGATCGCGTGGACGGCGACGGGGAAGCCGGCGCGGGCGCTGCGGCGCACGATGTCCACGAACTCCTCGTAGCCGACGATCTCCACGCCGGAACCGTCGAGCATGAGCGCCGTGCGCGAGCCGAGCGTCCCGTCGAGGAACGCCTTGACGTAGCCGACCCGAAGGAAGTCGTCGCCCAGGCCCGAGGCGAGGCCGATCTCCTGGAGGCGGTCGAGATGGCCCCACGGGAGCGACTGCCAGACGCGCAGGTTCAACGCGCCCTCGTCCTTGAGCCGCTGGAAGACGCGGAGCGCGCCCAGCCAGCCGTCCTTGTCGTGGACGGACACGACGCCGCGGGAGAGCGCGAGCGGGATCGCATCGCGGCAGGCGGCCACCATCTCGTCCTCCGTCGGTCGCACGTAGGTGTCCCGGAAATGCCAGGCGCACTCCTCGCGGAGGACGCCGGTCGGCTCGCCGCGCTCGTCCCGCTCGACGACGCCGCCGGGCACCTGCAGCTCGCCGTCGGCGAGCGCGAGGGCCGCCGAGTTGAGCCAGAGCGAGTGGTAGTCCTTGGACATCAGCGCGACGGGCACGTCGCCGGCGACTGCGTCGAGCGCCTCCCTCGTCGGCTCGGCGGCCGGCGCCCAGTCGCCGCTCCGCCAGCCGAGCCCGCGGAGCCAGCGTCCGCTCGGGACCTCTCCCACCGCGGCCGCGACGCGCCCGAGCGCCTCGTCCAGCGAGCCCGAGCCCTCCAGCCGCACCTGGCGCTGCGCGAGCGCCCAGCTGGGGAAGTGGACGTGCGAGTCGGTGAAACCAGGGAGCACGCACCTCCCGCCCAGGTCTACGCGGTCGGGGCTGGCCAGCGCCGTCTCGTGCGTGCCGACCCCGCCGGCGATGCGCTCGCCCGCGATCGCGAGGGCGGCCGCCCTCGGCAGCGAGGGGTCGAGCGGGCGGACGATGCCGTTCTCGAGGATCACGAGGCGAGGATAGTGCCAGCGACCGCGGCGGCGTATCGAGCCGCCTCCCTTTGAGCGCCCGCTAGCCGCAGACGCCCCCGGCGACGGCAGGGAGGTCGCCGGGGGCGTCGGGCGCGAGCCGCGTCGGCTCGCCGCCGGGTGTACGTGGTTCGCGGCCCGAGGGTGAGCGGTTCGCCTACCCCTCGAACTTGTCGGGGCTCTGCTCGACGATGGCCGCCGCGAGGGTGTCGCCCGTGGCGATCATGTGGTCGTACGCCTCGCCCATCAGCGTGTGGAACTGCTCGTAGTCGCCGGCCGCATAGGCGTCGATGGCGCCCTTCAGCTGGGTGATGTGCATCACCAGGCCTTCCTGGAGCGCCGGCTGCGGCAGTCCGGTCGCCTCGGCGAGGAAGCCCGAGAACGCGCCGGTGTAGCCGGTGAGGTTGTCCACGGCCTCCTGCTGGCCGGCCTCGTCCTTCCCGGCCAGTGCGACCGTGTAGTCGACGAAGAAGCCGATGTGGTCGCGCCAGAGGCTCGGGCCGTCGAGGAACTGCTGCGCGGCCTCGTCGCCGTAGACCGAGCCGATCGCCTCGGAGACCGCGACGCTGTTGGCGTCGAGCGCGGCGGCCGCGGCCTCGAAGTCCGGGGCGCCGTCGTAGCCCTTCTGGGCCGCGGAGAGCGCGAGCAGGGCGTGCTCGCCGAGCAGCGTGTCGAGAGCGACGCGCAGGTCGGCAGCCGCTGTCGCCGTGTTCGGAGCAGTCATGTCCATGTCGCCCGCCATCCCGGTGGACCCCATCTGGGCCGATGCCGGCGCGGCGGTGGTGTCGTCGTCGTCTCCGCCGCACGCTGCGAACGCGAGAGGCGCGATCGCGAGGACGGCGAGGAGCGCGAGCAGATTCCTGAGTCTCATCGTGTCTCCCTGGTCAGTGTCATCGGGACAGGCTTGATTCGCCCGCCCCCGCTGGGCGGTTCGCCAAACCGGGCACCGCGGCCCCGCGTATGGACCGGCGATGCGTCGTCTCCTCCTCGTCGTGGTCGCCTTCCTCCTCCCGGCGTGCGGCGGGGAGGAGGCGACGCCTGACGAGGGCACGCCGGCCGGCGGCGGAGTCGTCGACGTCGCGTTGCGCGACTTCACGATCGAGCCTTCGGCGATCGCGGTCGACCCGGGCTCCTACACCTTCCACGTGGTCAACGAGGGCGAGGCCCAGCATGCGCTCGAGGTCGAGGGCCCGGGCGGTGAGGTGGAGACCGCCGAGCTCGGGCCCGGCGAGTCGGCCGACCTGGCCGTCGAGCTCTCCGAGCCCGGCGAGTACGAGATCTACTGCCCGGTCGACGGCCACCGGGGGCAGGGCATGGAAGGAGCGATCACGGTCGGCGGCGCCGGGGGCACGACGACGGACGACGAGCCGATGACGACGGACGAGGACTCCGACTACCGCTACTGACAGGTGCTAAGACTGGGCGGGACAGCGCATGCGCCGAACCGCCACCTGGCTCCTCGTCGGGGCTCTCGCCGCCCTCGGGCTGGCCGCGGCCGTGGACGCGCTGCGCGGGGAGGGCATGCGTGTCGTCGGCGCACCCTCGACCACGGCCGTCCAGGATCGGGCGGCGGAGTCGGAGGAGGCTGCGCGTCAGCTCCGGGAAGCGGGGATCTCCGGGGTGCTCACCTACTCCGACGAGGACTGCCGGCTGCACGCGGTCTCGCTGCCTACCCTCGAGCCGGCGCCGGCTCCGTCGTTCGAGATGTGCCGGCCCGCCACCTCGACCGGCGGGCTCGGCGTCGTGGCCGGCGACGTCGTCTGGGCGGGGCTCGGTTACGGAGCCGTCCAGGTGGTGCTCCCGCAAGAGGAGCTCACGAGGGCGATCCTGGGTTTGCCGCCCGCGGCCGGCGGGGGGTTCCACGCCGTGCAGGCCGTGCAGCTCGACGACGAGCGGATGCTCGTACTGGCGGACTCCGCGGGCGGGCCGGGCGAGCGTGTGGTCGCGGCCTTCGACGGCCCCGATGCCCGGTTCGCGCACCTGAGCTGGCAGGCCGACGACGTGCGCGCCCTTCGCCCCAGTCCGCAGGGTCGTTACTACGCGATCTTCCGGGGCGAGCCTCGGGCCGTGCAGGTGTTCACCCGCGAGGGGCGCGCAGTGGAGCCCGCCGAGGGCTCTCCCCGGTCCCGGGCGGTTGCCTGGTCCCCGGACGAGCGCTGGACGGCGCTCGCGGCGAACGACGGCATCTGGGTCTTCCGGAGCGAGCGCCCGCGCGGCCCGGTGATCCGCATTCCCCTGGACGTCCAGGATCTCGACTGGAGCGAGGGTGGGGTTGCGAGTTCCCCTTAATCAAGGGGCACCCCGCCCTCCACCCGCTTTCGAGCGTACCGCGGAAAACCGCACACGTGTCGCGTGGACCGTGGCGGCTTCGTAACGGTTTCCGGTCGAACTACAATTCGCGGCCGTGGGGTACGAGCCGCTCTCCGACGAGCAGCGCGAGATCCGCGATCTCGTTCGCACGCTCGCGCGCGAGCGCATCGCGCCGCGAGCCGCCGAGATCGACGCCTCGGGCGAGTTCCCCACCGACATGGTCGAGCTTCTGCGCGAGCATGAGGTCCTCGGCCTCCCCTTCGAGGAGCGCTTCGGCGGGACCGGCACGGGGACGCTCATGGTGCTCGTTGCCATCGAGGAGATCTCCAAGGCCTGCGCGACGACGGGGCTGATCCTGGCCATGCAGGAGCTCGGCGCGCTCGCGATCAAGAACGATGGCACGGAGGAGCAGAAGGAGCGCTACCTCCCGCGTCTGGCCAGCGGCGAGTGGCTACCGGCCTATGCGCTGACCGAGCCCGGCTCCGGCTCCGACGCCGCCGCGATGCGTTCCGAGGCCACGCGCGACGGTGACGAGTACGTCCTCAACGGCTCCAAGCGGTTCATCACGAATGCGGGCGTCGCGGGCCTCTACGCCGTCTTCGCCAAGACCGACCCGGCAGCCGGCCACGCCGGCATCTCGGCGTTCATCGTGGAAGCCGACGCCCCGGGGCTCGAGGTCGGGCGCATCGAGCCGAAGATGGGGATCAAGGGCTCGACCACGGGCGAGGTCTTCTTCACGGACTGCCGCGTTCCGGCGGCCAACCGGATCGGGGAGGAGGGAGACGGGTTCAAGGTGGCGATGCGCGTCCTCGACCGTTCCCGGCCGGGTATCGCCGCGCAGGCGCTCGGGATCGCGCAGGGCGCCACCGACTACGCGCTCGAGTACGCGAAGTCGCGCGAGACGATGGGGAAGCCGATCGCCGAGCACCAGCTCATCGCTGCCAAGCTCGCCGAGATGGAGACGAAGTGCGAGGCGGCGCGCGGGCTCCTCTACAAGGTCGGAGCGGCCATCGACGAGGGTGTCGAGCCGCTGACCAAGCTCTCCGCGATGACGAAGCTCTTCTGCGGGGACACGGCCATGGAGGTAACGATCGAAGCCGTGCAGATCCTCGGCGGGTACGGCTACATGAAGGAGTACCCGGTCGAGCGAATGATGCGCGACGCGAAGATCACGCAGATCTACGAGGGCACGCAGGAGATCCAGCGTCTCGTGATCGCGCGCGAGATGGTGCGCGAGGCGCGGTCGTCGCTCCTCGGCCGGCGTCGGCTAGCCGGCGGGCTTGCCGGCGCGGAGGGCCGCCTTGTGCGCGCGCTTCTTCGCCTGGTAGTCCTCGAGCGCCTCGTACGAGTCGACGTCGCCGAGCGTCGGGTGCGTCGGAACGACGTCCTCCCACCCGGGCGGGCGGACGCCGTAGCGCTTGCTCAAGATGGCGAGGAGCGACCGCGCTTTCATCTGCCCGATCCCCGGGAGGTCGAGGAGCCGCCGCTCGAGGTCCTCGCCGGACTCCGCCTCGAGCCAGACGCGGTCGGCACGGCCGTCGTAGTCGTGCTCGATCGCGGCGCAGAGCTCGTGGACGCGCCTGGCCATGTTGCCCGGGAAGCGGTGGATCGCCGGCTTCTGCCGGAAGGCCTCCTCGAGCTCGGCGGGATCGGTCGCCGCGATGGCGGCGGCGGCGAAGGTGCCGAGCCGACGCCGGATCTCGAGCGGGCCCGCGAACGCCTTTTGCACCGTCACCTGCTGGTCGAGGACGAATCCGACCAGCAGAGCCAACGGCTCCTCGGCCAGGAAGCGGTCGGCCTCGTCGTCGCCCGTGAAGTAGAGGTGCGTGGGCCGGGTCGTCCCCATGCCGCGATTCTAGTTGCGCCCGCCGGGCGCGGTTTCGACACGCCCCGGCGACGCTCTCGGCACGGTGTGCGCGCCACAGGTGCGCTTTACGGCGTTAGGCTCGAAAGCGGGTGGTGGGTTGGGGTGCCCCGTAGTAACTAGCGAAGGGCGGCTCGGGGTCGCCGCCCTCATCCGGCGGGGTACGCTGGTTGGGTGAGCGCGCTCGCGCCCTTCAGCACGGACGTGCGCGGCTGGTTCGAGCGGACCTTTGCCGGCCCGACCCCCGCGCAGGAGCGAGGCTGGCCGGCCATCGCCTCGGGAGGGCACGTGCTCATCCAGGCGCCGACCGGCTCCGGCAAGACGCTCGCCGCGTTCCTCTGGGCGCTCGACCGCACGCGGCCCGGCGAAGGCACCCAGGTGGTCTACGTCAGCCCCCTGAAGGCACTGAACTACGACGTCGAGCGCAACCTGCGCGGGCCGTTGGCGGGCATCGGCTCCCGCCTCTCCGTCGCGGTGCGGACGGGGGACACGCCGCCGAAAGAGCGCGCGGCGATGCTCAAGAGCCCGCCCGACATCCTCATCACGACCCCCGAGTCGCTCTTCCTCATGCTCACCTCCCGCGCCCGCGAGACCCTTCGCGGCGTCCGGGTCGTGATCGTGGACGAGGTACACGCGGTCGCCGGCACGAAGCGAGGTGCGCACCTGGCCCTCAGCCTCGAGCGCCTGGAGCGCCTCGTCGGCGAGCCCGTGCAGCGGGTCGGGCTCTCGGCGACGCAGCGCCCGCTCGAGGAGATCGGCCGCTTCGTCGCCGGCGGCCGGCCGATCGAGCTCGTCGACGCGGGCACGCGCAAGGCGCTCGACCTCCGCGTCGTCGTCCCGCTCGAGGACATGCGCGAGCCGGGCGAGGGCAACTCGATCTGGCCGTCGATCTATCCGGCGCTGCTCGAGCTCGTGCAGGAGCACCGCTCCACGATCGTCTTCGTCAACAACCGGCGGCTTGCGGAGCGGCTCGCGCTCCGCCTGAACGAGCTGGCCGAGTCCGAGATCGCGCGCGCCCACCACGGGTCGCTGGCACGCGAGCAGCGGGTCGAGGTCGAGGAGCTCCTCAAGAAAGGTGACATTCCGTGCCTCGTCGCCACCTCGTCGCTCGAGCTCGGCATCGACATGGGCGCCGTCGACCTGGTCGTCCAGGTCGAGTCGCCAAAGTCCGTCGCGCGCGGCCTCCAGCGTGTCGGCCGTGCCGGGCACCGCCTGGACGAAGCCTCGAAGGGCCGCATCTTCCCGAAGTTCCGAGCCGACCTGCTCGAGTCCGCCGTCGTCGCCCGGCGCATGAAGGAGGGACTGATCGAGGAGACGCGGGTGCCGCGCAATCCCCTCGACGTGCTCGCCCAGCAGGTCGTCGCCATCTGCGCGGACGAGGAGATCGCCGTCGACGAGCTGCACGACCTCGTCCGCCGCGCTTGGCCGTTCAGGGACCTCTCGCGGGAGCAGCTCGAGAACGTGCTCGACATGCTCGCCGGCCGCTACCCGTCGGAGGAGTTCGCCGAGCTCCGTCCGCGCATCACCTGGGACCGCGTCGCCGGGCTCCTACGCGGGCGCGAGGGCGCACGCCGGCTCGCCGTCACGAACGCCGGGACGATCCCCGACCGCGGCCTCTTCGGCGTGTATCTCGTGGAGGGCGGCGGCCGCGTCGGCGAGCTCGACGAGGAGATGGTCTACGAGGCCCGCGCGGGCCAGACCTTCCTCCTCGGCGCCTCGACGTGGCGGATCGAGGAGATCACGCGCGACCGCGTGCTGGTGTCGCCGGCTCCCGGCGTCCCGGGCCTGGTGCCGTTCTGGAAAGGCGAGGGTGTGGGCCGGCCCTACGAGCTGGGCGAGGCCATCGGCCGTACCGGCCGCGAGCTGGCAGGGCTCGACGACGAGCGCGCGCGCGAGCGGTTGACGACCGAGCACGAGCTGGACGACCGGGCCGCCGAGAACCTGCTCGTCTTCCTCCGCGAGCAGGAGCAGGCGACCGGCGTGCTTCCGTCCGACCGGGCGATCGTCGTCGAGCGGTTCCGCGACGAGATCGGCGACTGGCGCCTCTGCATCCTCACACCGTTCGGCGCCCGCGTGCACGCGCCCTGGGCGCTGGCGCTCGCCGCCCGGCTGCGGGAGTCACTCGGGCTCGAGGTCAACTTCATCTGGTCCGACGACGGCGTCGCCCTTCATCTGCCCGACGCCGACTCGCCGCCCGCGCTCGCCGACCTGCTCGTCGGGCCGGACGAGCTGGAGGACCTCGTGGTCTCCGAGGTCGGCGGCACGGCCCTCTTCGGGGCGCGCTTCCGCGAGAACGCGGCCCGCGCGCTACTGATCCCGCGCCGGCGGCCCGGCCAGCGCACGCCGCTCTGGCAGCAGCGGCTCAAGGCGCAGGGGCTCCTCCAGGTTGCCCGCCGCTACCCCGACTTTCCAGTCGTGCTGGAGACGTACCGCGAGGTTCTCCAGGACGTCTTCGACCTGCCCGCGCTGCGCGGCCTCCTTGAAGCCATCCGCCGGCGCCGGATCGACCTGGTCGAGGTGGAGACGCCGAGCGCGTCGCCCTTCGCCTCCTCGCTCCTCTTCGACTACGTGGCCACGTACATGTACGAGGACGACACCCCGCTGGCCGAGCGGCGCGCGCAGGCACTCGCCCTCGACCGCGATCTGCTCAAGGAGTTGCTCGGGCAGGAGGAGCTGCGCGATCTCATCGACCCGGCAGCGATCGAGCAGATCGAGGCCGAGCTGCGCAGCTCGCCTGCGACCGCCGACGCGCTCCACGACCTGCTGCTCCGCCGCGGTGACCTGACCCCGGCGGAGGTCGACGACGGCCCGGCGGCGACCCTCGAGGCCGAGCGCCGGGCGGTGCGGATCAGGATCGGCGGCGGCGAGCGCCTGATCGCCGCAGAGGACGCCGGGCGCTACCGCGACGGGCTCGGAGCCATGCCGCCCTCGGGTCTCCCCGCCGTGTACCTCGAGGGCGGTGAGGACCCGCTCGGCTGGATCCTGCGGCGATTCGCCCGCGGGCGCGGGCCGTTCACGACCGAGGAGGCCGCCGCCCGATTCGGGCTGGACCCGGCGCGGACGGAGGAGCTGCTGGCCGGGCTCGACCTCGTTCGCGGCGAGCTTCGCCCCGGCGGCACCGAGCGGGAGTGGTGCGACCCCGACGTCCTCCGGCGCCTGCGCCGGGCAAGCCTCGCGCGGCTCCGCAAGGAGGTCGAGCCGGCCGAGAAGGGGGCGCTCGGGCGGTTTCTCCCCGCCTGGCAGGGCCTCGATCGGCGGGCGACGCTCCGCGAGGCGCTGGTGCCTCTTCAGGGCCTGTCGCTCCCGGTCGCCCTGTGGGAGAGCGACGTCCTGCCTCGGCGCGTGCCCGGCTACCAGCCCGCTGCCCTCGACCAGCTCACCGCCTCGGGCGAAGTCGTCTGGGTCGGCGCCGGTCTCGAGCGCGTCGCCCTCTACTTCCGCGAGGACGCGCCTGCGCTGGGTCGGCCCGGCGCGCTGCCGCCGTCCGCGGGCGAGGCGCACGAGGCCGTGCGCGCGACGCTTGCCGGCGGTGCGCTCTTCTGGTTCGACTTTCTCGCGGCGACCGGGCTCGATGCCGAGGTCGCGCTGCCCGCCCTGTGGGACCTCGTCTGGGCCGGAGAGGTCACGAACGACGCCTGGCAGCCCCTTCGGGCGAGCCGCCGCTTCCAGGCGCCTCGCGCGGAGAAGCGGCCGCGCCGGTTCTCGCGCTCACGCGCCGACCGGATCACCGCGACCCAGGGCCGCTGGTCGTCGACCGCCGGGCTCTTCTCCGGTGAGCCCGATCCGCGTGCCCTCGCCGAGCTCCTGCTCGAGCGGCAGGGGATCGTTACGCGCGACGGTGTCCGAGCCGAGGCGATGCCCGGCGGGTACGCGCCGGTCTACCACGAGCTGCGGAAGCTGGAGACGCTCGGCGTCTGCCGCCGGGGCTACTTCGTCGAGGGCCTGGGCGGCGCCCAGTTCGCGCTGCCCGGGGCCGTCGAGCGGCTCCGCGAGCGGCCCGAGGAGGAGGTCGCGCTCGTCCTGGCCGCCGCCGACCCGGCTCAGCCGTACGGCGCCGCGCTCCCCTGGCCCAGGCGCACGGGCGGGCGAGCAGCGCGGGTGGCCGGAGCCCACGTCGTCCTGCTCGCCGGCGAGCCTGCGCTCTTCGTCGAGCGTGGCGGGCGATCGCTCGTCTCGCTCCGCGAGCCCGAAGAAGAGTGGCTGCGAGCCGCGTTCGCCGCGCTCGTCCGGCACGCGCGACACACGGGCGTGAAGCGACTCGCGGTCGAGCGCTTCGACGGCGAGCCTGTCGGCGAGACCGACGCGATGCCGCTCCTCGTCGAGGCCGGCTTCCTCGCCGGACCCCGGCGCGCCATCCTGCGGGCGTGACCGCCCGATCACGCTGCTCGACATCCACCCCCGCGGAAACAGCGGTATAGGCTGTTCGGCGCTGAGAGACGAAGCCGTCGGACCAGTCAGGGGGTCGAAGATGCCCAAGGACGTCAAGTTTCCGACCGAAGTGGACCCGTTCCTCGTGCAGTTCATTGCGGTAGGTGTCGCGCACGACTTGCCAGCCGCGCTCGAGGAGGGCAAGACCGGTTTGAGGAAGAGAGCTGGGCTGGTGAGGGAGCAAGGTGGGTTCCCAATCATCCACGGGATGTTTTTCGCCGTGACCAACGTCTTGACGCGGGTCGAACACGAAGGCGATTCATCGACGACCACAGCCACACTGGCCGCCTGGTATCACCTCGACCTCGAGAACAATCGGATGACGCCGCTGCCTCACCGCTTCGTCGGCCAAGTGCCGACATCGGTGATTCAGGAGCATGACGTCGTCTTCTGCGAGGGTTACTGAAAGAACGTAGCTCGGCTCTTGCCTGACCGTGCCCGTGCCTCGAGTGCGGGCGCAAGCTGATGAGCTCGCGTGAGCGTCACCTGCGTGAGCGCGAGCGCTACGTCCGCGAACGCAGGCAAAGCGGCGGGCCTCGGGAGCATGTGGAAGGCGGAGGCTCTCTTCGCCGCCGAGATCTCGACGTGGCGTTGTCTCTCCGAGCTCGCCGACGCGGACCTTCGCCGCCCGCTCGAGCACGCTTCGCACTGATGAAGGCCGGCCGCGGGACACGTCACGTGTACCGGCGGGTGCCGCGTCCGTGCGTCCGGTGCGGAGCCCGGATCCGCTCTCATCCGCAGGGTGACGACGCGCGGATCGCGTACTGGTGTCCGGGCTGTCAGGCAGGAACGAGCCCGGCGGGGGCGTAACCGTTCCGCGTGTCCGACCGGCCTTTCGACGACCGGCAGCCTCAGCAGGTTGCCGGCAAGGCGCCGCGCTCCCCGCGCGTGTTCACGGCCCTTCGCGGCTTTTGCCTCGGTGCGTTCTTCGACCTCGGGCTCGAGCTCGAGGGCGGCGCCGACCTCCCGATCGCGCTCGAGGAGCACGCCGGTCCGAATCGCCCGACGCTGTACGAGTACCGCCCGCTCGTGGGCTCGTTCATCGAGCTGCGAGCCGGCCGCCTCGCCCTGCGGGAGGACGCGCGCGAGGCGCTCGCGGCTCTCAAGGACGAGCCCGCCGCCGGCATCTTCTCGAGCGCGCACTCGGATGAGCGCGTGGGCGAGGACGAGGCTCTCCGGCGGACGATCCTCATCCCCTTGCTCGTCTCCACCGCCGAGGCGTGCGGCGGGTTCGACTGGGACGACGATGCCTTCGAGCGCGCCTACGCCGAGCTCGAGCGGTCGCTCTACGGCGACCGGCGCGCCTACGCAGCGCTGGCCCCCCTCGTTGGCCTGACGGCCGGCGGGGCGATGGAGCTCGGGCGCGGCGTCCGCGTTCGCCCGGTCGCGGCGAACGAGCTGACGGCGGCCTGGCCGGATGCCGCCCGGCTGCTTCCTCGCGACTGGGGGCGCGAGATCGACCGGACGCTGGTCCTCGAGCTGGAGGCCGAGCTCGACTCGCAGGCCTGCAGGGTCCCCGACGCTCCGGCCGAGTTCGGGAGGGCGGTCAGCGCGCTTCGGCTCGCCACCCCCGGCGCGATCGCCGCGGGCCCGGTCGTCTTCGAGCGCCTCGACTTTCGGCCGTACGGAGTTCGGCCCATGCCGGCCACGGCGGCCCAGGTCCCGCCGGGGCAGGCGACCCGGCTCGACGTCTTCCGCGCGCCGCTCGTGGTCGAGCTGCAGACGCGCCTTGCCGAGGCCCCTAACGAGCTCCTCGAGGCGCTCGACCGGTGGGAGCTTGCGCTCTTCCACGTCGGCGCCCACCGATCGGACGAGCTGCGTGAGGCGCTCGAGACCCTCCTGGGCTGTGACGAGGGCCCCTGGGCAGCGGCCATGCGAGCCGCCGTGCTCCTGGGCGAGACCGCTCGCGAGCGGGAGGACCTTCTCATCGCGCTGCGCGCGCTCCTCGACGGGGACGGCCCCGGCGCCCGGGCCGAGGACGCCGTCCGCAGAGCCCTGGTCGAGGCGTTGCTGGAGGGCTCGCGCGAGGACCTCGTGGCCGCGCTCGACGAGGCGCTCCTCGGCCTGCGCCCGCGCCCCCAGGTGCATTCGTCCTCGCGGGTCCTGGCCGCGGGATGACGGTCCCCAGCCGGGCGGAGCTGATGCGGCGCCGCCGCTGCCGGCTCCTGGCCGTCGGCATGGTGCTGGGCGCGCTTCTGCCGGTGTTCCAGTGGAGCTGGATCACCCTGGCGATCGGCCTCGGCGGCGTCGCCCTGCTCCTGCTCGTCTACCGGCGTGAATGTACGGGCTGTTCCGCGCAGGATTCGTCACAGAGCGGCACACACTCGCGCGATCCTGAGGCGTAGCCTCGGGAGCGTGGACGAGGCACGCAACGTCATCCGACGGCTCGAGCGGATCGAGGCGCTCCGGGGCGCGCACGCGCCGGCCGACGAGCTCCTCGGCGAAGTACGCCAGCTTCTTTCCGAAGGCGAGGCCTGGCTCGCGGCGGAACGTGGCGGGCGCGGCCACGAGGACGGGCGCGCGACCGAGAGCGCGGCCGCGGCGCTCGCGGGGTGCCGGGCCGGCATCGCCGAGCGAGAGGAGGTGGTGCCCGGGGCGGCCGGCGCCACAGACCTATAATCGCGGCCCGATGCCGCGCTACGGGCCGCCCGACGCGTTCGAGATGCCGCGCTTCTCGGGCCCGAGGACGTTCATGCGACTTCCCCACGTCCGCGACCTGAACGGCGTCGACGTGGCGGTCGTCGGCATCCCGACCGACGGTGCGGTCGTGTACCGGTCGGGCGCACGCTTCGGCCCCGAGGGGATTCGCAGCGTCTCCGTGACCCTGCGGAACTACAACCCGCTGCTGGCCGTCGACGTCGTCGAGCGACTGTCTCTCGTCGACTATGGGGACGTGCCGACGGTGCCGGGGTCGACCGTCGACTCCCTCGCCCGCTCGGCGGCTGCACTCGAAGAGATAGCTCGCGCCGGCGTCACCACGGTCTGCCTGGGCGGCGACCACACCGTCCTGCTTGCGGAGCTGCGGGCGCTGGCGGCGGTGCACGGCCCGCTCGCGCTGATCCAGTTCGACGCGCACCACGATCTCTGGGACGCGTACTTCGGGCAGAAGCTCTTCCACGGGAGCGTCGTCCGGCGGGCGCTCGAGGAAGGCCTGATCGACCCGGGCAGGTCGATTCAGGCCGGCCTGCGCGGGTCCCTGAACGCGGCGGCGGACGCCGCCATGCCGGCGGAGCTCGGGCTCGACGCGCTCACTTACGAGGAGCTGGCCGCGCTCGGCCCGGGCCGGTTCTCGGAGCGCGTGCGAAGCCGCGTGGGGTCGGCCCCGTGCTTCCTGTCCTTCGACATCGACTTCGTCGACCCGGCGTTCGCGCCCGGGACCGGGACGCCGGAAGTCGGCGGGCCGACGAGCAGGGAGGCGCTGACGTACGTGCGCTCGCTCGCGGGCCTGGATTTCCGCGGCTTTGACTGCGTCGAGGTGTCGCCACCGTTCGATCCGGCGGGCGTGACCGCGCTCGTTGCCGCGAACGCCTGCTTCGAGATGCTCTCGCTGCTCGCGCTCCGGCGCTGAGGACGCACCGCCGGGGCGGCCGCATCCGCGCGGGAGAAACCCCGCAGATCCGCTCCCCAAGCTGGTTTGCGGGTTCAGGTGCCGGGGAAGGATTGTGCTACTCTGGCACGAAACAGGTGCCCTCAATGGGCCTTTCCGGAATCCTCGCTCGTCCGCGCAAGCGGACGTCTATTTCACAGGGAGTCACGCTGGGTCAGGTCATCGCGCTGGCCAACCAGAAGGGTGGCGTCGCGAAGACGACGACGACGCTCAACCTTGCCGTCGCGTTCCGCGAGCAAGGCTTCAGCGTCCTCGCGATCGACCTCGACCCGCAGGGCAACTTGACCATGAGCCAGGGGATGGACCCGGACACGGTCGAGCGCTCGATGTTCGACGTCCTCGTCCACAGCCTCCCGATGGACGAGGTCATCCACCGGACCGAGATCGACCTCGCCGTCTCCTCGATCGACCTCGCCGGCGCCGAGCTCGCCCTCTCGAGCATGATCGGCCGCGAGCGCGCCCTCCAGAAGGCGCTGCTGCCGGTGCGGAACCGGTACGACTACATCCTCATCGACACGCCCCCGTCGCTCGGGCTCCTGACCATCAATGCCCTGACCGCGGCGGACAACGTGATCGTCCCGGTGCAGTGCGAGTACCTCTCGCTCCGCGGGCTCGTCCAGCTCGAAAACACGCTCTCGATGATCCGCGAGAACCTGAACCCGACCGTCGAGATCCGCGGGATCCTGCCGACCATGTACGACGGCCGCACGCTCCACTCCAAGGAAGCGGTGGAGATGCTCAAGGAGAACTTCGGCGAGCTCGTCTTCGAGACGCGCATCCGCAAGACCGTCCGCTACGCCGAGGCGCCCGTGCAGGGCAGCTCGGTGCTCAAGTACGACCCGGACGGGGCCGCAGCCGACGCCTACCGCGAGCTTGCGAAGGAGGTTCTCGATGGCGCGACGCCGCGCCAGCATGCGTGAGGGCCCGCTCGCGGAGCTCTTCCGGGCGACCGAGGCCGCGCAGCGCCAGTCCGACAAGGACGAGCCGGGCGCCGCCGCGCCGCCGCCGGAGCCTCCCGACCCCGACGCCACCGTCGAGTCCTCGCTCCCCTTCGACCAGGCGGAGCCGGAGCCCCCGGCCGCCGAGGACGTCACCGTCGTCACACCTCCGTCAGAGCGGCCGCCGGCCGAAGCGGCCGCGCCGGCAGTCGAGCGCTCCGCTTCGCCCGAGCCGTCGCCGGGCCGGCCCGAGCGCCCCTACGCGGACCCCGCCGCGCCGCGCCGGGCGACGCAGCCGGTGCGCCAGCTGATCGAGCCGACGCCGCGCATGCGGACAACCCCGCGCCCCGACTCCGCCGCGTACCTCGCCGTGATCCGCGTCGTCGGCGTCGGCGGCGCCGGTCTCAACGCGGTCAACCGCATGATCGAGGCCGGGATCTCCCAGGTGGAGTTCATCGCGGTCAACACCGACATCCAGCAGCTGAAGCAGTGTGAGGCGCCGATCAAGCTCCACATCGGGCGCGACCTGACGCAGGGCCTCGGCTCGGGCGCCGTCCCGGACATCGGACGCCGCGCCGCCGAGGAGGCCGAGGATCAGATCAAGCACGTCCTCCGCGGCTCCGACATGGTCTTCGTCACCGCCGGCGAGGGCGGCGGCACAGGCTCGGGCGCCGCGCCGATCGTGGCCAAGCTCGCGCGGGACGTCGGCGCGCTAACGGTCGGCATCGTCACGATGCCGTTTCGCTTCGAGGGAACCCGGCGCCGCGCGCAGGCCGAGGCCGGAGCCGAGATGCTTCGCGAGGTCTGCGACACGGTCATCCTCATCCCGAACGACCGACTGCTCGAGGTGCTCGACCGCTCGACGTCCATGCTCGACGCCTTCCGCATCGCCGACGACGTGCTGCGGCAGGGGGTCCAGGGGATCTGCGACCTGATCACGATGCCCGGCCTAATCAACCTCGACTTCGCCGACGTGCGCACGGTCATGTCCGACGCGGGCACGGCGTTGATGGGCATCGGCTTCGCCACCGGCGAGAACCGCGCGCACGAGGCCGCCGAGCGCGCCCTGCGCTCGCCGCTGATCGACACGGAGCTCGTCGGCGCGCGGGGAATCCTCCTCTCGATCGCCGGCGGCGAGGACCTGACGCTTCTCGAGGTGAACGAGGCCGCCGAAGTGATTCGACGCGGCGCCACCGAGCACACGAACATCATCTTCGGGGCGACGATCGACGAGCGGCTCGCCGGCCAGGTCTGGGTGACCGTGATCGCCACGGGGGTCGGGGAGCCCGCGCCCGCGGGCACGCGCGCGAGCGAGCCCGACCCGCTCGAGCCGCCCAGCTTCCTGACCGAGCCCTAGGGGCTACCCTCTCCCCATGAAGGGCGCCGTGGCCGCAGGCCACCCGCTGACAGCCGAGGCGGGAGCGCGAATCCTCGCGGAAGGCGGGAACGCGGTGGACGCCTGCGTCGCGGCTGCGTTCGTCTCCTGGGTCGCGGAGAGCCCGCTGACCGGGCCGGGCGGCGGCGGCTTCATGCTCGTCCACCGGGCGGGCGACGGCACCGACCGGCTGCTCGACTTCTTCGTCGCCGTACCCGGAGAGGGGCTGCCCGCCGGCGAGCGCGGAGAGATGCTCGCCGTCGACATCGCCTTCGACGAGCGCACGACGCAGGTCTTCCTGATCGGGCCCGGTGCGGTCGCGGTGCCCGGGATGCCGGCGGGCCTCGCGGCCGCGCACCGCAGGTACGGCCGGCTCCCGTGGGCCGAGCTTTCCGCGCCCGCCGTCGAGCTCGCCCGGGCGGGGGTTCCGCTCAACCCCGAGCAGGCTTTCCTGCACAGGATCCTCGAGCCGATCCTCCGCAACGACGTCGAGAGTCGCAAGGTCTACGGCGCCGAGCGCCCCCTTGCCGTGGGAGAGCTCGTGGTGATGCCAAACCTCGCGGAGACCCTGGAGGAGCTCGCCGCCGAGGGGCCGGATGCGTTCTACCGCGGGGAGCTGGGGCGGCGCCTGAGCGAAGCCGTGCGCGAGCGGGGAGGGTCGCTGACCGAGGCGGACCTCGCCGCGTACCGCGTGATCCAGCGCCGGCCGGTGCGCGCCGCCTATCGCGATGGTGAGTTCGTCTCCAATCCGCCGCCGTCGTCCGGGGGTCTCCTGATCGCCTTCGCGCTCAGCGTCCTCGACAGGCTCGGGCCGATGGACCCGGCGGGGAGCCCCGCGGGGATCGCACTGCTGGCCGAGGCGATGCGGGAGGCGGCACGCCTCCGTCGCCCCGGGTTCGTGGGCGATCTCTACCGCGGGGGCGCCCCGGGCCGGCTCCTGTCCGAGGCGCGCGTGGAGCAGGCGGCGGCCTCCGTGCGGGCCGCTCTCCGTTCGGCCGCGCCCGAGCCGCTCGGAGCTCCCTCGACGACGCACATCAGCGTCGTGGACGGCAACGGCAACGCCGCGTCGTTGTCGGCATCCACCGGGAGCGGCTCAGGGTTCGTTGTCCCGGGCACCGGAGTCCAGATGAACAACATGCTGGGGGAGCCCGACCTGAATCCGCACGAGCGCACGCTTCGGCCCGGTGCCCGACTGACCAGCATGATGGCGCCCTCGATCGTGCTCGCCGGTGGACGCCCGCGCCTGGTCGTCGGGAGCGCCGGCTCGATTCGCCTGCGCGCGGCGATCCTCCAGATCGTCGTCAACGTCGTCGACCACGGGATGGACGCGCGCGGCGCGATTGACGCGCCGCGGATCCACGTGGACGGGGATGTCCTCCAGCTCGAGGGAGGTACGCCTGCGTCTGATGCTGCGAGGCTGGAGAAGGCCGGCTACGCGGTCAACCTCTGGGCGGAGCGCAACCTCTACTTCGGCGGAGCCGCCGCCGTTGCCGTCCGCGCCGACGGGACGCTCGAGGCCGCCGGGGATCCGCGCCGCGGCGGCGCCGGCATCGTGGTGGCCACGTGACCGTCGTGGTCCGACGCGCCGTGCCCGGGGACGCCGCGGGCCTCGTCGAGCTCGCCCGCGCGGTGGGCGCCGAGCCGGAGGGCTGGCTGATCACGAACGGCGAGTGGCGGTCACCGTCGGAGGAGCGGCGCTACCTGCGCGCCGTCCGCCGGCACACGCACGCGGCGGTCTTCGTCGCCGAGACCGCGGACGGGATCGTCGGCCGGATCTCCCTGGCTCGCGACATGCATCCGGCGAGCGAGCACGTCGCCGACCTCGGCCTCATGGTCGCCGTCCCCCACCGCCGTCAGGGCGTCGGCCGCGCGCTCATGGAGGCGGCCGAGGTCTGGGCGCGCGACGTCGGCGTGCGCAAGCTCGAGCTCCACGTCTTCCCGCACAACGAGGCCGCGATCGCGCTCTACGAGGGCCTCGGGTACGAGCGGGAGGGTTACCGCCGCGACCACTACCGGCGCGCGAACGGCTTCGTCGACGCCATCCTGATGGCCAAGATGATCGGATGACCGAGCCTCGCGCCCCCAGCCAGCCCGGCTCCGTGCTCTTCGAGGAGGAGGCGCTCCTCGAGGAGGAGGAGCTGTGGACCGACGACTCCGGCGAGGACCATGACGGCTGGTTCTGCGTCCGCACCGACCCGTTTCCGTGCCCGGCCGCCGGCTGCACATACGTCGCCGAGTTCATGACCGCCGTCCACCTCATCCTCGTATGGGCCGAGCGCGACGACACGAACCTCCTCTGGCACGCGCAGCGGGCGAAGGAGGTCGGCCGCAACCCGCGCATCGTCCCCTACGAACGGTCCTACGGCCCGAGCGCCTCGTACTACGCCTGGGAGGCCTCCGGCAGGCCGGTGCACGGCGTCCGCCGCCCCGCGTAGTCGCAGGAGGGTTTGGCGAAATAACGACTGTGCCGCCGGGCCGCGCTGCTCGCCCCGAAGACTGCGTCCTCAGTCGCGCCCGTAGCTTCCGGCTACGAACGCTCCCTGCGTCCTTGTTTCGGAACGACCATCGCACCCCGGCGGCGAGCGGAATTTCGCCAAGCCCTCCTAGATCGGCTCGACGCGGCCGTTGCCGCCGGCGCGGTGCCTGATCTCCGTCTCGCGCTCGACCGCCTCGGCGGCCTGGCTGAGCATCGGTGCGAGGCGGATGACCCGCTCCCGCTCCGAGCGGATCTCGAGGAGGCCCTGCTTGATGTCCGTCCCGAAGTCGATCCGCGAGGCGATCTGGTAGGCGATCGAGTCCGCGTCGAGGTCGAGGTCGTCCACGTCGGCCTCGGCGGCGGTCACGACCCGCGCGTAGGCCGCGAGGCACTCCTCGATCTCGTCCTCGTTGGGCGAGTCGGGCTCGTCCGGGACGAGCTCGATCTCCCCGGTCGCGTACGGGCGCCCGTCGGTGAGCCCGACGAGCTGGAAGCGCTCGTGCGCCTCGACGACGACGTTGAGGCGGCCGTCGTCGAAGCGGTCGATCACCTCGACGACTGCGCAGCTGACGCCGACGTCGCGCATCCCCTGCTCGTCCTCGAGCACCAGCCCGAACTCGTTGCCGAAGTCGAGGCACTCGCCGATCAGCTCGCGGTAGCGCGGCTCGAAGATGTGCAGCGGCGCCTGCTCGCCGGGCACCAGCACGAGGTTCAGGGGAAAGAGACCGATCTCGTCCACGAGCCGACAGGTTAAGGTTTCCGCGTGCCCCGCGATCTGATCAGGCCCGCGCTTGACGGTCTCGTCGCGTACGAGCCGGGCAAGCCCATCGAGGAGGTCCAGCGCGAGCTGGGCCTCGAGCGGGTGGTCAAGCTCGGCTCCAATGAGGGGCATTTCGGGCCGTTCCCGCAGGCGGTCGAGGCGATCGAGCGCTGCCTGCCCGAGCTGAACAACTACCCGGACGGCGGGGCGTACCACCTCGTGCAGGCCCTCGCGGCGAAGTACGGCGTCGACCCGAGCCTCGTGGCCGTCTCCGCCGGCGCCGACGGGATCATCACGTACCTCACGCTCGTCACCCTCGACCCGGGCGACGAGGTCGTCTACGGCTGGCCGTCCTTCGCGATCTACCCGCTGACCACGATCAGGATGGGCGCCGTCCCCGTGGCGGTGCCGCTCACCGACTACCGCTACGACGTCGACGCCATGCTCGCCGCGATCACCGACCGGACGAAGCTCGTCTACCTCTGCAACCCGAACAACCCGACCGGGACGATGATCACCCGGGCCGAGGTGGACCGCTACTTCGCGGCCGTCCCCGACCACGTCCTCACCGTCCTCGACGAGGCGTACTCCGAGTTCGTCGGCGAGCCCGACTACCCGGACGGGATCGAAGAGCATGTAAAGGCCGGGCGGCGCGTGCTCGTCCTGCGCACGTTCTCGAAGATCTACGGCCTCGCCGGCATGCGGGTCGGCTACGGCATCGGGCCCAAGGAAGTCGTGGACGCGATCAAGACGGTGCGCAACTCCTTCGACGTCTCGACACCCGCGCAGGTCGCCGCGCTGGCGAGCCTCGGCGACCATGAGGAGGTCGCGCGCCGGCGCGCCGCGACCGCCGAGACGCGCGCCGACCTGGTCGAGCGGTGCACGGGGCTCGGCCTGACGATCGCGCCCGACCCGGTCGCCAACTTCGTCTACGCGGAGGTGGGCGGCGACTCGCGAGAGGTCTTCCAGAAGATGCTCCTCGAGGGGGTGATCGTCCGCCCGCTCGGCCCGTTCGGAGCGCCCGACGCGATCCGGGTGACGGTCGGGTCGAAGGAGGATCACCAGGCCTTCGCGGAAGCGCTCGGGCGCGTCCTCGCGCTCACCGGCTAGATGTCGTCGAGCTGGACGCTCGGGGAGCTCGTGACCGGCATCCGCGGCGGCGACCGCCGAGCCCTCGCGCGCGCGATCACGCTCGTCGAGAACCGCGACCCGCTCGCCTACGAGCTGATCCGGGAGGTGTACCCGGACACCGGGCGCGGCTATGCGGTCGGGGTCACGGGACCGCCGGGCGTGGGCAAGTCGAGCCTGATCAGCGCGCTCGTCCGGCTCGTGCGCGAGGAGGGAAGGAGCGTCGGCGTCATCTCGGTCGACCCGTCCAGCCCGTTCACGAGCGGCGCCCTCCTCGGCGACCGCATCCGCCTGGCCGACCACTTCCTCGACCCCGAGGTCTTCATCCGCTCCATGGGGACGCGCGGACATCTCGGCGGGCTGGCCGAGGCGACCCTCCAGGCCGCGCTCGTGCTCGACGCGGCGGGCAAGGAGCTGCTCTTCCTGGAGACGGTCGGCGCCGGCCAGAGCGAGGTGGAGATCATCGGCATCGCCGACACCGTCCTCCTCGTGCTCATGCCCGGCTCGGGCGACTCGATCCAGGCACTCAAGGCCGGGATCATGGAGATCCCCGACGTCATCGCCGTGAACAAGCGCGATCACCCGGCGGCGAAGACGATGCTGAACGAGGTGCGCTCCATCCTCGCCCTCGACACCGAGCGGGAGTGGAAGCCGCCGATCGTCCTCACCGAAGCGGTGACCGGCGAGGGCGTCCCCGAGCTCCGGGAGAAGCTCGCCGACCACAGGCGATACCTGGAGGAGAGCGGGACACTGGCGGAGCGCCGCGCCTCGAACCTCGCGGGCGAGGTGTTCGCGGTGGCGAGCGCGCGGGCGAAGGCGCATCTCGAGGAAGCGGTCACCGAAGACGCTGAGCTGCGCCGCCTGCTCGGCGAGGTGCAGCGGCGCGAGCTCGATCCGCTCACCGCGGTGCGTGAGATCATGGAGCGGGTGTTCAAGGTCAAGTGACCCTGCCGGCGATGCACACCGGGCGCCTGGCGGCTGCAAAGCGGCGCCAGGCGGCGTCCTCAGTCGGATCCGTATCGTCCGATACGAATCCTCCCTGCGTCCTTCCCTGGCTTGCTTTTCGCCCGCCATGCGCGCGGGAGCATCACCGACAGGATCACTAGATGACGGGCCCGACCCTCGCTGAGATCCAGGAAGCGCGCGGGCGCCTCCAGGGGGTCGCGCGGGAGACGCCGGTCATCTCCTCGGAGACCTTGCGGCGACTGGCCGGCCGGCCGGTCTGGCTGAAGGCCGAGAACCTCCAACGCACGGGCTCCTTCAAGATCCGCGGCGCCTTCAACCGGATCGCCAACCTCACGGACGCAGAGCGCGCCGCGGGCGTCGTCACGGCGAGCGCCGGCAACCACGGCCAGGCGGTCGCCTGGGCGGCGCGGGAGTCCGGAGTGCACGCGACCGTCTTCATGCCGGAGGACGCACCGACCGCGAAGATCGACGCGACGAAGAGCTACGGCGCCGACGTCGTCCTCGCGGGCCGCGGCTTCGACGAGGCAGCAGCGGCCGCGCAGGAGCGGGTCGAGGCGGGGGAGACCTACGTCCACGCCTTCGAGGACCCGCTCGTCCTCGCCGGCCAGGGCACCCTCGGCCTGGAGCTCGCCGAGCAGCTCGGGCCCGAGGTGGAGACGATCGTCGTGCCCATCGGCGGCGGCGGCCTCGCGGCCGGGATCGCGCTCGCGCTGGCCGAGGTGCGCCCGGAGCTGCGAATCGTCGGCGTCCAGCCGGCGGCGTGCGCCCCGTTCGCCGGCCTGGCGCCGACCGGGAGCACGATCGCGGACGGCATCGCCGTCAAGCACCCCGGCGAGCTCACCCGAAGCGTGCTCGAGGGTCGGCTCGAGGCGATCGTGACGGTGACCGACGCCGAGATCGCCGGCGCCATCCTCCTCGTCAGCGAGCGGTGCAAGCTCACGGTCGAGGGGGCCGGCGCCGCCTCGGTTGCCGCGCTCCTCTCCGGCAAGGTCCCGGGCGACGGCCCGGTCTGCGCCCTCCTCTCGGGTGGGAACATCGACGCGAGCATGCTCATCGAGGTCCTTCGCCACGGCCTCACGCGCGCGGGCCGCTATCTCGTCGTGCGCACGCGGGTCGACGACCGCCCGGGCAACCTCGCCGACCTGCTCGCCCTCGTCGCCGAGGGGCGCGCGAACGTCCTCGGCGTCGACCACCATCGGGAAGGCATGGACCTCCCGGTCACGGGCACGGAGATCGAGCTCACGCTCGTCATGCGCGACGAGGAGCACTGCGACGAGCTGCTGGCCAAGCTCGCCGAGCAGGGCTACGCGGCCGAGCGGCTCCGTTAGCGGGCGCGCGCGAGGAGCGTCGCGAGGCGGGCACGAAGGCCCCGGGCCTCACGCCGCTGCGTCGCGTAACGCCTGGCCTCTGCCCGGCGAGCCTGCGAGAGCGCGAGCTGCGTGGCTGCTTGACTCGGCATGCCTACAGGACGGCCGGGCAGCGAGTTGTCTTCCCTGCGTGTCGAGCTCGAGCCGCTCGTGCGCGAGCTAGATCGTCTCGATCACGACCTTCTTCTTCGAGGCGCCGAACCCGGTCGGCTACTTGGTGGCCGGGGCGACGCGCGGCGCTTCCGCCGGGGTCGCTTCGCGGCGCCGCAGGAGCGCAACTATGCGATCTCGGAGCCTTGGCGCATCGGGGCCTGCGAGCGCGGCGAGGCGATGCCGGTCGGCGTCGCGGAGGAGGTCGTCCTGCCGCGAGCGCGCGAGCCCGAGCTGGGTGACAGGGTGGTAGGACATGCCTACCAGACGGCGCAGGCCGCCATCTTCTTCCAGCTAGGTGACGAGCTCGAGCCCCTCGTGAGCGAGCTCGAGCGTCTCGATCGCCACCTCGTTCTTCGACGCGTCGAGCTCCGAGAGCTCCCACTTCACGGGCCACGCTTCCTGGAGGGACCAGCGCAGGACCGGCTGGCCGGAGTCATCGAGGAGGACGATGAGGACCGCGCGTCGCTGAATGGTGCCGTCGCGGACCGTCTGCCACCAGTTCCACAGGTCGGGCGAGGTCGTGAGACCCCGCCGGAGGGTCACGTTGGGGTAGCGGATCCGCCCCGGTAGCTTGATCGAGCGGGAGCCGCCAAGCTCCCGATACTCGATCACCTCCGCCTCGGCCGCCAGCCCACTCACCGACGTGAAGGCCGCCGCGGCGACCCCGTCGATCTCGACGAGGAAGCTGAAGTTCTTGAAGGGATCCCTGCGCGGCATTTCAGGCTCCTCTCGGGTAGGCGAGCTCGCGGTAGATCTCGAGGTCATGCGCCATCGTGCCCTTATAGGCCTTCTTCTCCGGGTCGAGGTAGGCCACGCGGGCGGTGATCGCGTTCGAGCGCGCCCGCGCGAACCAGGACGGCGCAGAGTCGAGCAGCGTCCTGATCTCCTTGCCGGGCGCGAGGAACGGGATGTTGCGGAAGAGCGGCAGCGCCGCCACGTCCTTCGTGCCGCCGAGGCCGACGAGCTTGCGGTTGAACGTCGTCTGGACGTTCAGCGCCGGCCGGTCGCCGATGTTCGCCACCGAGAGGAAGAAGAGGCCGTCCTCGAAGACGATGTCCACGATCACCTCGGGCCGGCCGCTCACGCCCGCAGCTTAGATGCTTGACCGGCAATTCCCGCACTCGCGGATGACGCCTGCGACGCGGGGCCGGATCGCCGCGCTCGCCCTTGCCCGTAGTGCCCACTACGGGCCGCGGACGATCACGCCGCCCGGCTTGGTCGCACCCGCCCCCGCGAGCACGCGAATCGCCGGCCCAACATCTACTCGTCGACCAGCGCGCGCAGCCGCTCCGCGTAGAGCGGGGCGGTCGGCTCGTCCTCGTGCCGGAAGAAGGCGTAGACGTCGACGCCGGCACCGAGGAGCGGACGGATCTCCGCGGCGAGCGTCGCGAGCTCGGCGTCGTCGTAGGGCGGCTCGCGCAGGCGGAGGTAGCGGAACGACGCGGCGCCGTCGCGGGCGTTCGCGCGCGCGACCCCGCGCTCGTCCAGCCGGGCCGCGACCTCGGAGTCGTCCCAGGAGTCGTGGCGGAAGTCGAGCGCCGCGGGAACCTCGGGGTCGAGTGCGTCCAAGAGGAGACGGAGGAAGCCGTCGTCGCGCGCCTGCGGCACCTTGAAGCGGATCGGCCCCAGCCGGTCGCCGAGGCGCCGAACCATGCGGCAGAACTCGTCCACGCCCTCGACGCGGCCGAATGAGGTCAGCCGCCGGCTCGCCGTCACGCCGAAGCGGAACCCGTCCGGCACCTGCGCGGCCCAGCGGTCGAACTGATCCTCCTCCGGCACGCGGTAGAACGTGTTGTTGAGCTCGACCGTGTTCACGCGCGTGGCGTAGTGGCGCAGGAACGTGTCCGGCTTGGCGTCCGCCGGGTAGAAGCCGCCCTTCCAGGACGGATAGGAGAAGCCCGAGGCGCCCGCGTAGAGGGTGCCGTTCACAGCTCGAGTATGCGGACCTCGCCCGCGCCTAGGAAGCGGGCCAGCCGTCGGCCCTCGGCTTCCACGGCAGCCGCGTTCTTCTTGGTCAGGCGGCGCACCGGCTTGACGACGACGTCGCCGTCCTCCGATCGCCAGATGGCTCGGATGAAGCCGTCGACCAGGACAATGCGGAAGAAGCGCCCCTCCCAGGAGCCGAACTGCGGCCGGTCAGCCAGGTCGACGATCCGCGAGCGGTCCGCGTGCGAGAGGAAGACGTTGTCGTACTCCGCGAGGAAGCGCACGGGCGCCGGGGTATCGGGATCGGCCAGCGGCGCGTCCGGCACGTCGAGAAGCTCGACGCCGTTCTCGTCGCGAAACGTGCGCAGGCCGGGGCGCAGGCGCTCCACGATCTCGCGGACGCCGGTGAGGCCCGACCAGGTCGCGATGTCCTTGACGCTCGCGGGGCCGAACGCGGCGAGGTAGCGGCGCACCGCGTCGTCCGGCTTCGCCGAGTGCTCGACCCGGCGCCCGAGCCACGAGTCCGCGGTCGTCAGCGTCGCCCGCCCGCTCCGGCTCCAGAGCCCGCGCGGCGGCACCTGGACGAGCGGGACGAGGTACGCGACCGCGTACGTGAGCGAGTCCTCATCCGCGTCCGGCCAGCGCTCGGCGAGGAGCACCTTGAGCTGCGAGCGCGTGAGCGGCTCCTCCGCGAGGTGGGCGCGCCCGGCGACGACGACCTCGTCCACGTCGACGTCGCGCAGCTGCTTCCCGAACGGGCTGCCGCTCCAGAACATCCGCTCGCAGACGCCTTGCATGGCCGGCCGCAGGGCGAGGCAGTCCCGGTCGGTGACGAGGTGGATCGTCCCGCGCATGAGCGTCATCCGCACCGCCTTCCGGCCCTCGATCAGCCCTTCCAGCTCCTCGGGCCGGAACCCCTCGATGCGCGACCAGAGCGTGACGTAGGGATCGCGCGGCTCCTGCGCCTGCAGGCCGACCAGGTGCTCGATCACCTCGGCGGCCGGCCGCTCCGCCCGGCGGAGCAATCCCTGCCGCTCCAGCAGCGTCCGGTTCAGCTCCCGGACGGTCAGAGCCCGAGGTGCCGAGCGATCACCATCCGCTGCACTTCGTTCGTGCCCTCGCCGATCTCCAGCACCTTCTGGTCGCGGTAGAGCCGCGAGATCGCGTACTCGTCCATGAAGCCGTAGCCGCCGTGGAGCTGGAGTGCGCGATCGGCGACGCGCTTGGAGAGCTCGCCGGTGTAGAGCTTGGCGATCGCCGCCTCCTTGGCGAACTCCCGGTCTTGGTCCTTGAGCCAGGCGGCGCGGTAGACGAGCCCGCGGCCGGCCTCGATCTCGGTCGCCATGTCGGCCAGCGCGAACTGGACGGCCTGGAAGCGCGCGATCGGCTGGCCGAACTGCTCCCGCTCGCCCGCGTAGGCGCGCGCCAGGTCGTAGGCGCCCTGTGCGAGCCCGAGGCCCATCGCGGCGACCGAGATGCGCCCGCCGTCCAGGATCTCCAGGAACTGCTTGAAGCCCGCGCCGCGCGGGCCGAGCAGGTTCCCCTCGGGCACACGGCAGTCCTCGAAGGAGAGCTCGCGCGTATCCGAGGCGCGCCAGCCCATCTTCCGCATCGGCGCGGAGATCACGTAGCCCGGCGTCCCGTTGGGGACGACGATGTTCGAGATCTCGTCCGGGCCCGTGCGCGCCGTGATCGTGACGCAGGCGGTGATGTCGGTGCCGGCGTTCGTGATGAAGATCTTGGAGCCGTTCACCACCCACTCGCCGTCGCGCAGCTCGGCGCTCGTCCGTGTCGCGCCCGCGTCCGAGCCGGCCTCCGGCTCCGTGAGGCCGAACGCGGCCAGCTTGCGTCCGGAGGCCAGGTCGGGGAGCCACTCCGCCTTCTGCTCCTCGGAGCCGTAGAGGAGGAACGGCATCGTGCCGAGCGACGTGTGCGCGGCGACCGTGATCGCCACGGAGGAGTCGATGCGTGTCAGCTCCTCGATCGCGATCGCGTAGGCGAGCGTGTCGCCGCCGGCGCCGCCGTAGTCCTCCGGGATCGGGATGCCCATCAGCCCCAGCTCGGCCAGCTCGGCCACGAGCTCGTAGGGGAAGCGGTGCTCGCGGTCGAGCTCCTCGGCCACCGGCGCGATCCGCTCCACGGCGAACGCCCGCACGGTCTCCCGCAGGAGCTCGTGCTCGGCGGAGAGGTCGAGGTCCACGGCTACGCCGGAGAGGCGGCGGGCCAGCTCGGCGAGCAGGCGCACGCCGTACCCGGTCGCTCCGAGCCGGGAGTAGTAGTCGCCGCGGCCGCGCTCGAGGTAGGCGGTGCCGGCGATGTCGAGGTGCGCCCACGGCCCCTCGCCGGCGAAGGTCTCCAGGAAGGCCGCCGCCAGGATCGGCGAGGCCTGCCGGTAGTCGGAGGAGTTCTTCAGATCCGCGAACGGGGAGTCGTTGTAGCGGTGGTAGCGCTCGTGCAGCGGCATGCGCCAGGCGTGGTCGCCGCTCGCCTCGGCCGCGGCGGCGATCTCTCCTGCCCAGTCCTCGTCGTTCCCGAAGAGCCCCGCGTAGAGGTCGCCCATGGCGACGACGATTCCGCCGGTCAGCGTGGCGAGATCGAGGACGTGCGTGGCGCCGGACTCGCGCGCGTACCAGAGCGCGTCGGCGAGGATGAGCCGCCCTTCGGCATCCGTGTTCGAGATCTCGATCGTCTTCCCGCTGAGGGCCGTGATGATGTCGCCCGGCCGGAAAGCGTGGCCGCTCGGCAGGTTCTCGCAGGAAGGGACGACCGCGAGGATCCGGACGGGGAGCTCGAGCTCGGCGATCGCGCCCATGGCCGCGAGCACCGCCCCGCCGCCGCCCATGTCCGACTTCATCTCGTCCATGCGGTACGCGGGCTTCAGCGAGAGGCCGCCGGCGTCGAAGGTGATCGCTTTGCCCACGAGGCCGAGGCGCTGCTCGGGCCGCGTGGGGGCGGGCGGGTCGTACGCCAGCGTGATCAGGCGTGGCGGGTTGTGGCTCCCCTGGCTGACCGCGGCGAAGGCGCCCATGCCGGCGGCCCTGATCTCCTCGGGGCCGAGCGCCTCGAAGCGGAGGTGGTCGCTGCCGCCGGCGATCTCCTCGGCCCAGTCGGCCAGGCCGGTCGGGGTCAGCTCGTTCGCCGGCGCGTTGACGACGTCCCGGCAGCGGTTCGCCCAGGTCGCGGCGACGTTGGCGCGGCGCGCTGCCTCGGCGGCCGCCCCCGCCCCGGGCCCGCAGAGGACGAGGCGGTCGATCTCTCCGCGCGGCTTGTCGCCGGTCTTCCAGCGCGCGTTCGCATATGGGCCGAGGACGGTGCCGTCCACGATCGCCCGCCCCTGCTCCTCGGCGGAGAGGCCGTCCACCTCGACGACCCAGGCGACGGACGCGCCGCCGGCGTCGAGCGTCCGCGCAGCCACCCGGGCCGCTGCGGTGCGAAGGCGGTCGGCGTCGAGCGCCCGGCTCCCGAGGCCGACGGCGCCGACCCGAGCAGCGGCCAGCCTGCCGTCCGCGTGCATGAGGGTGACCCGCCCCTCGTCACCTCTGAGCTCGCCCGCCTCGACGAGTCGCGTGAGCCGGCCCTCGACGAGCCGGTCGAGCCCCTCTGCGGCGCCTGCCAGAGCCACGGGGTCGCGAACGGCGAAGACGAGGACGTCGGCCTCGATCCCCCCGGGGGGCGCCTCGACGACGTCGATCTGCATGCGCGAGGCGGGATGCTATCTGAGAGCGGGCCGAGCGGGTGCCCCGTTCGAGGGATCGGCGGCCCCCGCCGGGCGCCCGATACAGAGAGGGCGCGAGAGCGCAGCTCCACCCTCTCCCCCCAGCCCGCACCCCCTCCCCTCCGCGGGCGAATACCTCTCCCCCTCGAAGCCCTCCTCCTCGGAGGGCTTCTTCGTGCGGGGTAACGTTCGGCCGGTGCTGGCAGGCGTCGACTCCCGAGGCATGGCCGCCCTGTCCTCGGGCCACCTCGCGACGGACCTCGCCCAGGGCTCGCTGCCCGCGCTCCTGCCGTTCCTGACGATTCGCTTCGACCTCTCGTACACGATGGTCGGCGCGCTCATCCTCGGGGCGACGATCAGCTCCTCGCTGATCCAGCCAGTCTTCGGCCTCTGGTCGGATGCGCGCGGGGCGCTGTGGCTCCTGCCGGCGGGAGTCGTCGTGGCCGGCGCCGGCATCGCCTACGCCTCGATCGCGCCGAGCTATGCGCTCGTCATGCTCGGCGTGCTCGTCTCCGGGATCGGCGTGGCTGCCTACCACCCGGAGGGCTCGAAGTTCGCGAGCTTCGTCAGCGGGGACCGGCGCGCGAGCGGCATGTCGCTCTTCTCGGTCGGCGGCAACGTCGGCTTCGCCATCGGCCCGCTGTTCGCGTCGTTCCTCGTGATCACGCTGGGGCTCGGGCTCGACGGCGGCGTCTTCATCGTCGTGCCCGGGCTCATCGTCGCGTCGGCGCTGCTCTTCGCCCTGCCGCACCTGGCGCGCTTCGCCCCCGACGCGGTCGGACAGGCGCGGCGCTCGGCAGCAGGGAACGACTGGCGCGGGATGATCATGCTGCTCGCGATCGTCGGCCTGCGCAGCCTGGCGCACATGGGGCTCTTCACCTTCATCCCGCTCTACGAGCTCTCACGCGGGAACAGCGCCGCCTACGGCACGCAGATGCTGGCCATCTTCCTCTTCGCGGGCGCGCTCGGGACCCTGATCGGCGGGCCGCTCGCCGACCGCTACGGGCGCCGGCGCATTCTGCTCGGGAGCTTCCTCGTGACGCCGCCGCTCATCCTCGTCTACGCGCTCGTCGGCGGGCCTGCTGGGGCCGCCGCGCTCTTCTTCGCCGGCATGGCGGTGATCGGGACGTTCGGCGTCACGCTCGTCATGAGCCAGGAGTACATGCCCGGCCGGGTCGGCATGGCCTCCGGGCTCTCGATCGGCCTCGCCATCGGGCTCGGCGGCGTGGCCGCGGTCGCGCTCGGCGCCGTCGCGGACGTGCTCGACCTCGAGGCGGCGGTGCTGGCGACGATTCTCGGCCCGGCGCTCTGCATCTTCCTCACGCTCATGCTCCCGGCACCGCGTACGCTGCGCACCACGGACTCGGCTCCGGCCGCGGCCCCGATCTGATGCCAGAGACAGCCCGCGAGTTCTTCGAGCACCTGGCCACCCGCACCGAGGGCGGCTCCGAGCGCACCCGCGGGCTGACCGCCACGTATCGCTTCGACGTCGGCGACGCCGGCAGCTGGCGTGTCGCCGTCAACGACGGCCACGTGGCAGTCAGCGAGGGCGACGGCGCCGCCGACTGCGTGATCTCCGCCCCCGAGGAGCTCTTCCTCCGCATCGTCCGCGGGGAGCAGAGCCCGATGGGCGCCTTCCTCATGGGGAAGATCCGGGTCGAGGGCGACGCCGCGCTGGCGATGCGCCTGAAGGATCTGCTCGGCTAGTTTCTGCGCACATGACGCTTCTCACGGCCGACGTCGGCGACCTGCGGATCGCCTACGCGCGTGCCGGCGAGGGCCCGCCGCTCGTGCTGTTGCACGGCGGCTGGAGCGACAGTCGGACGTGGCGCCGACAGCTCGAGGACCTGTCCGGGGACTTCACGGTCTGGGCCTGGGACGCGCCCGGCTGCGGCGGGAGCACCGACCCGCCGTCGGGCTGGCGCATGGCCGACTACGCGGACTGCCTGGCGGGGTGGCTCGAGGCCGTCGGCATCGAGCGCCCGCACGTCCTGGGCCTCTCGTGGGGCGGGACGCTCGCGCTCGAGCTCTACCGTCGACATCCGAGCGTGCCCGCGTCGCTCGTGCTCGCCGGGGCCTACGCCGGGTGGGCAGGCTCGCTACCGGCAGAGGTCGTGACGGCGCGGATTGAGCGCGTCGGCCGGGAGCTCGAGCGCGCGCCCGAAGAGTGGGTGGCGGGCTACATCCCGAGCTTCTTCGCAGACCCGGAATCCCCGGGCCTCGCGGAGGAGTTCGAGACGATGATGCGCGAGCTCCACCCGGAGGGGGCGCGGACGATGCTGGAGGCGATGGCCGAGGCCGATTTGCGCGACGCCCTTCCGCGGATCGGCGTGCCCACGCTGCTCCTCTACGGCGAGCTCGACCAGCGGTCGCCGCTCTCCGTGGCGGAGGAGCTCCACGCGCTCATTCCCGCGTCCGAGCTCGTCGTCATCTCCGGTGCCGGGCATGTCGCTTGCGCCGAGAAGCCCGACGAGTTCAACGGCGCGTTGCGCGCGTTTCTGGGCTCCGTCTAGGGCGCCAGACGCTCCAGCGCCCAGCTACCATCCGGGCCGCGTTCGTAGCGGAAGCGGTCGTGGAGCCGGTTCGGGCGGTTCTGCCAGAGCTCCACGCGGTCCGGGCGCAGCAGGTAGCCGCCCCACCAGGGCGGCAGGGGAGGGTCGTCGCCGTACGTCGACTCCGCCTCGGCGAACGCCCGGTCGAGCACCTCCCGGTCTGGAACGACCGTGCTCTGTCGGGAGGCCCAGGCTCCCAGGCGGCTGCCGAGCGGGCGCGTGCGGAAGTACGCCTCGGCCTCATCGCGCGGGAGCGGCTCCACCGGCCCGGCGACGGTAACCTGCCGCCGCGGCTCCTGCGGCCAGTGGAAGACGAGCGCCGCCCGAGGGTTCTCGGCGAGCTCGCGCCCCTTCCTGCTCTCCGTGTTCGTGAAGAAGCGGAAGCCGTCGGCGTCGGCCCCCTTGAGGAGCACCGTGCGCGCCGAGGGCTGCCCGTCCGGAGCAGCTGTCGCGAGCGTCATGGCCTCCGGCATCTCCACGCCCGCGACCCGGGCCTCGTCGAGCCAGCGCCGGAACTGGGCGATCGGGTCGGGCAGCAGGTCGGCTGCGTCCATCAGTCCTCCAGCTCGACGAGCAGGGCGCCGCCGGCGACCCGGTCGCCCTCGGCCACATGGATCCGCTTCACGACGGCCTCGTACGGCGAGACGAGCGGAGTCTCCATCTTCATCGCCTCGAGCACGACGAGCGGCTGGCGCGGCTCGACCCGGTCGCCCTCGCCGGCCAGCACCCGCACCACCACTCCGGGCATCGGAGCAACCAGCGAGCTCGTCTCGTGCGCGCCGTCAGCGGCGTGTGCCGCGCTCTCGACCGTCGGCGCCGGCCTTCGCTCGGGGGCTGCGGCCTCCGGGTCGCGATTGAGGCGCCAGTACCCGTTCCACGAGCCGGTGGGGCGCACCGGTGGCGAGAGCGGCGGGTGGTCGGCCAGGAAGGCGGTCGTCGTCTCGCCGGCCCGAACGGCCGGGTGGTCGACGAGCCAGCGCAGGAAGCCGAGGTTCGTGGTCGCGCCCGCGACCCGGGTCGCCCGAAGCGCACGCGCGAGGTCGTCAAAGGCCTCGTCCCGCGTCTCGGCGTGTGCGCTCAGCTTGGCGATCAGCGGATCGTAGGCGACCGGGATCTCGTCACCGGCCTCGACGCCGGCGTCGACGCGCACCGTGTCGGGCAGCTCCAGCAGCTCGAGCCGGCCGGCCTGCGGCAGGAACGTGAGCGGGTGCTCGGCGTAGAGCCTGACCTCGACCGCATGGCCCTCCGGCTCTCGCGACTCAGGCCCGAGCGGCTCGCCGGCCGCTATCCGGAGCTGCTGCTCGACGAGGTCGAGCCCGGTGACGAGCTCCGTGACCGGGTGCTCCACCTGGAGCCGCGCGTTCAGCTCCAGGAACCAGAAGCGGTCGCCGTCGAGCATGAACTCGGCGGTGCCCGCGTTCTCGTAGCCGACGGCGCGGGCGAACGCGATCGCCGCCTCGCCCATCGCTGCGCGCAGCTCGGGATCGAGCGCCGGGGAGGGGCTCTCCTCCAGCACCTTCTGGTGGCGGCGCTGGATCGAGCACTCGCGCTCCCCCAGGTGTACGACCGTCCCGTGCCGGTCGGCGAGGAGCTGGATCTCGACGTGGCGCGGGCGCTCGACGTAGCGCTCGGCGAAGACGCGCCCGTCGCCGAACCCGGCTTCGGCCTCGCGCGCCGCGGCCGCGAGCGCGTCCTCGAGCTCCCCGGCCGAGCGGACGACGCGCAGTCCGCGCCCGCCCCCGCCTGCCGCAGCCTTCACGATGAGTGGAAAGCCGAGCTCGCCCGGCTCGCCCGAGTCCACGACGGGCACCCCGGCCTCCCGCGCCAGCCGTTTGGCCTCGAGTTTGTCGCCCGCGGCCCGGAGTGCGGTGGGCGAGGGCCCTATGAAAGTGAGCCCGGCGGCGCCGACCGCCTCGGCGAAGTCGCCGTTCTCCGCGAGGAAGCCGTAGCCGGGATGGACGGCATCCGCGCCCGCCTCCCGCGCGGCCCGGGTCAGCTCGGCCGGGTCGAGATAGCTTCCGATCGCGACGTTCTCGTCCGCCTCCCGCGAATGGAAGCCACCGGCGTCGTCGGGCGCGTAGACGGCCACTGTGCCCACGCCGAGCCGCCGGCAGGTGGCGAAGACACGCACGGCGATCTCGCCGCGGTTCGCTACGAGGAGCTTGCGGATTCCCATGGAGTCATGCGCCTTTGCGGGGGTCAGCCTAGCCCTCGGCTGGAATGGACGTGTCCCGAAGAGGCGTTGTCGAGCTCGGCAACTCTGAGCTATCCTGTGTGGAAATCGAACTCGAGCGGCGCAGCCCGCGGCCTCGGCTCAGTTCTCGAACGGGAGGTCGAACGTGCACACGTCGCTTGCATCGGCGAGCCGGAGAGTGGCTGCCTGGTGGATCGGGGTCGGATCGGCGGTCGTTGTCGCCGCCCTCTTCCTCACGGCGGCGACCGTCGCCTCGGCGGAGACCGTCACCACCGAGGAGCCGGTCGTGCTGGAGAACGGGGAGTCGCTCCTCGACGTCACGGAGGTGACGGCGGATGCGGCCACCGCGGTGGCCGGCACGACCATCAAGTGCAAGAAGGTCCACGGGTGGCGCGGGCTCAAGCATCCGCTGTTCGGGTACTTCTACTGGAGGTACATCCTGACCATACGGTGGTGCTGGGAGGCAGGGGGGTCGTTGATCGTCAAGACGAGCAACCCGTGGTCGCCCACGTACTGGCGGGACGTCGAATGCTGCCTGCAGTTCTCCGGCTGGGACTTCAAGGGGCACATCGCGCTCGACATCGACGGTGGTGCGAACAGGGCGCTGTACCGGGTACGCGCGCAGGGCAAGTTCCAGGAGTGCTTCCAGTTCTGTTTCAACACCAAGACACCCTGGGTTCGGCTGACCGGTTACCCGGGAGGGACGTGGGGAGTCGCGAATGGCAACTAGGCGGACCGTCTCTCGCGTGGTGATCGCGGTCCTGCTGGCCGTGGTCGTGCTGGTCGTCCTGGTGGTCTTCTTCACCTGGGGGGCGGGCGCCGGAGGAAGCGGCGTCGGATCGATGCGGCTGGGGAGCTGACGGTGGGACGCGCTAGCCGCGCTCAGGCTGCTCTCGGTACAAACCCCACGTGCCGCCCCCCGGAAGCGTCGCCGGCCGCTTCTCCAGGAACGCTCGCAGGCCCTCCTGGCCCTCCGGGCTCGCCCGCAGCCCGGCGGCCACCTGGGCGGTCGCCTCCCCGAGCGGTCGCTCGCGGATCAGGCGCTTCGCCGCCCGCACGGCTTCCGGGCCCGCGGCGAGAAGATCGTCGACCACCCGTTCGACGGCCGCGTCGAGATCCTCGGCGATCTCGTGGACGAGGCCGATGCGGAGCGCCGCGTCGGCGTCGAACCGCTCGCCGGTCAGGAAATAGCGGCGCGCGGCGCCCGAGCCGATGCGGCCGAGCACGAACGGCGAGATGACGGCGGGGATGATCCCCAGCCGCACCTCGGTGAAGCCGAAGACGGCATCGGGACCGGCCACGGCGACGTCGGCGCAGGCGACCATCCCCGACCCGCCGCCAAGGGCGAAGCCGTGCACCCGCGCCACGACCGGCGCGGGGCAGCCGTCGATCGTCTCGAGCATGCGGTAGAGGCGCATCGCGTCCGCGACGTTCTCGTCGTGTGAGAGGTCGATGGAGGAGCGCTGCCACTCCACGTCGGCCCCGGCGCAGAAGCTCGGGCCCTCACCGGCCAGGACGACCGCGCGGGCCTCGGCGGCGCCGGCGAAGGCGTCCGTCAGCTCGGCGATCAGGGCGGCGTCGAAGGCGTTCCGCCGCTCGGGCCTGGCGATCGTAATCCGCAGGACGTCCCCGGCGGACTGCTCGATCCGGAGGGCGCTCATCGCCCGGGAGCATACGGCGCGCCGCCGGACTCGAGCGCCGCGGGGACGCCGGCGCTACATCCGGAAGACGCCGAACGTCGTCTCGGGGATCGGCGCGTTGAGCGCGGCCGAGATCCCGAGCGCGACGACCTTGCGTGTCGCAGCCGGGTCGATGATCCCGTCGTCCCAGAGCCGCGCGGTCGAGTGGTACGGGTTTCCTTCGCGCTCGTACTTGGCCCGGATCTCCTCGGGGTCGGCGGTGCCGACGGTCGAGAGGACGGTGGCCGCCTGCTCTCCGCCCATCACCGAGATGCGCGCGTTCGGCCACATCCAGAGCTGGCGCGGCCCGTAGGCGCGTCCGCACATGCCGTAGTTGCCGGCGCCGAACGAGCCGCCGACGATCACCGTGAACTTGGGCACCTGCGCGCACGCGACGGCGGTGACGAGCTTGGCCCCGTCCTTGGCGATGCCGCCCGACTCGTACTCCTTCCCAACCATGAAGCCGGTGATGTTCTGGAGGAAGAGGAGGGGCACGCGCCGCTTGCACGCGAGCTCGACGAAATGCGCGCCCTTCAGCGCGGACTCCGAGAAGAGGACGCCGTTGTTCGCCAGGATCGCCACCGGGTAGCCGTCGATGCGGGCGAAGCCGCACACGAGGGTCTCCCCGTACAGCGCCTTGAACTCGTGCAGGCGGCTCCCGTCCACGATGCGGGCGATGAGCTCGCGGACGTCGTAGCCCTTTGCGTAGTCCGTGGGGACGATGCCGTAGAGCTCCTCCGGATCGTAGAGGGGCTCCTCCGCCGGGAGGACGTCCCACGGCGGGTCGGGCTTGCGCCGGTGGAGGTTGCGGACGATCTGCCGCGCGAGCGCGAGCGCGTGCTCGTCGCTGACGGCGTAGTGGTCGGTGACGCCGGAGACGCGGGAGTGGACGTCGGCGCCGCCGAGCTCCTCGGCGCTGACCTCCTCGCCGGTCGCCGCCTTCACGAGTGGTGGACCGCCGAGGAAGATCGTCCCGGTGCCGCGCACGATCACGGTCTCGTCGCTCATCGCCGGCACGTAGGCGCCGCCGGCCGTGCACGAGCCCATGACGACCGCGATCTGCGGGATCCCCTTCGCGGACATCTGCGCCTGGTTGAAGAAGATGCGCCCGAAGTGGTCCCGGTCGGGGAAGACCTCGTCCTGGAGCGGGAGGAAGGCGCCGCCCGAGTCGACGAGGTAGATGCAGGGCAGATGGTTCTGCTCGGCGACCTCCTGGGCGCGCAGGTGCTTCTTCACCGTGAGCGGGTAGTAGGTGCCGCCCTTCACGGTCGCGTCGTTGGCGACGATCACGCACTCGACCCCCTCGACCGAGCCGATGCCGGAGACGATCCCGGCGCCGGGCGCGTCGCCGTCGTAGTGGTCCCAGGCCGCGAGCGCGTTCAGCTCGAGGAAGGCGGACCCGGGATCGAGGAGCCGCTCGACGCGCTCGCGGGCGAGCAGCTTTCCGCGGGCGGCATGGCGCTCGACGGTCTGCGGCGGCCGGTCCGCGGCCACATGCTCGGTCCGCTCGCGGAGCTCGGCCACGAGCCGTTCCATGCGCTCGCGGTTGGCCGTGTACTCGGCGGCCGCGCGGTCGGCCCGAGAATCGAGGACGGCCACTACGAACGGCTGGGGTCGATGCTGGCCATCGGGATAGCCTACGCCCGCATCGGGACGTGATCGGCACGTTCCGCCTGGAAATCGCGCCCGAACGGCGCTACGTTGTGGACTCGGATGGGGCCCGGGACACGACGTGCATCCTTGTTCAGCCTGCTCGCGTTTGCCCTGGTCCTGACCCTCCTGCTTGCGCCCGCCGCTGAGGCCAAGCGCGTCGTCGGGAACAACAGGGCGAACGTGCTCAAGGGGGCCGGCGCGCGCGACACCCTTATCGGTCGCGGCGGCGATGACGTGCTCATGGGCTTCGCCAGCGCCGATGCGATCCACGGGGACGAAGGCGACGACGTCGTTCTCGGCGAGGGCGGCAAGGACCGCCTCTGGGGCGGCGGTCGCGACGACACGTTGGACGGCGGGGGCGGAATCGACCGCATCTGGCCGGGCTGGGGCGCGGACGTCGTCGACGCCGGCCCGGGGAACGACCTCATCGACGCGAGCGAGAACGACGCGGCCATGGACTCGATCGACTGCGGGCCCGGCATCGACCGGGTCATCGTGAGCAGGCCGCAGCGACAAGGTCTTCGACTGCGAGCGGGTGACCCGCCTCCGCGGCCGCGCGGTGCCCGGAGACTTCTCGCACCAGGCCGAGGCCACTATGGGCGACGACAACCTCGGCGTCTTCAACTGGTACAACCGCGATTTCGTCGATGCCCTGGCCGGGAACGACTATCTGAACGGTCACGTGAACGCCGACATGCTCTGGGGGAACGCCGGGATCGACCGATTGGAAGGCGACACCGGCCCCGACCGCCTCCTCGGCGGCCCCGACGACGACACGGTCTGGGGTGGCGAAGGTCTCGACCGGCTTTGGGGCGGCTGGGGCCTTGACATTCTCTCGGGCGACGGCGGCAGCTCGCCCGCCGACGCAGGGGCTGACGTCATCCTCTCGATCGAGAACGACGGTGTCGCCGACCAGATCGACTGCGGGCCCGGGCGTGACCGCGCCGTCATCCGGCCGACGGACTCCGTGACGGGTTGCGAGCGCGTCGTTCGCATCGCTCGCTAAGCCTTACCGCGGCTTAACAGAAAGCGCATGCGTTCCATACAGCGCGGTGGTTTCGTGCAATACGCACGATCCACCTCTTGGAAAGGAACGCCCGTGAAGCGCTTTGCACTTCTTGCTACGGCGGCCGCGCTCGCGGTGCTAGTCGCCGCCACCGCGGCCTCGGCGGCGCGCATCCCCGGCACGCCCGGGGACGACACGCTCGTCGGGACCGACAGGCGGGACTTCATCCACGGCTTCGCCGGGAACGACACGATGGCGGCGAACGGCGGCTCGGACTTCGCCTTCGGCGGTCGGGGCAACGACACCGCCACCGGCGACGACGGCCGAGACTTCGTCTGGGGCGGCCCCGGAAACGACACGCTCGAGGGCGGGAACGGCCCTGACGTGCTCTACGCAGGCTGGGGCCAGGACATGCTCGAGGGCGGCTTCGGCCGCGATTTCCTGCGCGCAAGTGAGGACGACGGGATGCCCGACATCGTCGACTGCGGCCCCGGCCGCGATCGCGCGTTGATCCGCGCCGGCGATGTGGCCATCGACTGCGAGGCCGTGCGCACCGCGCCGGCCAGGCGTTCGCGCGTCCACATCCAGCACGGGACCCGCGGCGACGACACGCTCACCGGCACCGAGAAGCGGGACTTCATCCTCGCGCGGGCCGGCAACGACACGGTCTCCGGCCTCGGCGCCGCCGACTTCCTCTTCGGGCAGAAGGGGAACGACACGCTGAACGGGGACGACGGGGCTGACAGGCTTTGGGGTGGCTCCGAGGACGACCTCCTCAACGGCGGCAACGGGCCGGACTGGCTCTGGGCCGGCTGGGGTACCGACCAGCTGTTCGGCAACGAAGGGAACGACCGTCTCTTCGCAGCCGCCGACGACGGAATGGTCGACACGCTCGACTGCGGCGAGCACGCGGACGACAGCGATCGCGCCGTGCTGCGGCCCGGCGACACTGCGGTGAACTGCGAGCGCGTCCGCACCCTCTCTCCGTAGGAGCGAGGACGTGCTTCGAGGGGCGAGGCCGTTTCCGGACACGGCCTCGCCCTTCGACCTACACCTGTGAATCGTTCGTCACGCTTTCGACACACTGCGTGACAGACACGCGCGCTTTTCGGCGTTAGGCTCGAAAGCGGGTGGTGGGCCGGGGTGCCCCAAACTAAGTAACACGCGCGAGCATCGGTGGGCCGACCGGAAGCGCGCTCAGCTAGCGGGAACGGCGAGCTCGTCCAGGGCCGCGCGCAGCGAAGCCACGTAGTCGCGCAGCCCGGAGGCGCCGGCCTCGTCGGCGACCTGAACTGCGCGGCTCCCCACGACGATGCCGTCCGCGAGGGCCGCTGCTGCCGCGGCCTGCTCGGGAGTCGCGATGCCGAACCCGGCAAGGAGCGGCACGTCCGTCACGGCCCGCGCCCGCTCGACAAGGCCCTCGAGCTGCGAGGAGACGCTCGTGCGCGCGCCGGTCGTGCCCGTGAGGGAGACGAGGTAGAGCCAGCCGTGCGTGCGCGCGGCCGCGAGCCCGATCCGCTCGCTCGTGGACGTCGGCGCGACGAGCTGCACGCGAGGGAGCTCGGGCGCCGCCTCCAGGGGCAGGTCGGCCACGATCAGGCTGGTGGCGCCGGCCGCCCGGGCATCGCTCCAGAAGCGCTCGTAGCCGTAGGCCTCGAGGATCGACGCGTAGGTCATGGGGATGAGCGGCACGTCGGGGCCGACGCGCTCCCGCGTCTCGGCGAGGCATTCGAGACATCGCTGCGTCCGCATGCCGCGCTGGAGGGCACGCTCGCCGGCGAGCCGAATCACCGGCCCGTCCGCGAGCGGGTCGGAGAAGGGGAAGCCGAGCTCGAGCAGGTCGGCGCCGCCCTCGACCGCCGCCTCGGCCAGCTCCGGGGTCTCCGGAAAGGCCATGAGATAGACGGAGAGGCGCTTGCTCATGCCTCGTGGGCGAGGACGACCGCGAGGTCCTTGTCACCGCGGCCGGAGAGGCAGACGACGATCAGCTCCGCGTCGAGCTCGAGCGCTCGCGCGAGCGCGTGCGACGGCTCGAGCGCAGCGATGATCCCCTCGCGCTCTGCCAGCAGGTGAAGCGCCGTGAGCGCCTCCTGGTCGGTTGCCGGCAGATACTCGGCCCGCCCGGTGTCGCGGAGGAACGCGTGCTCGGGGCCGACGCCGGGGTAGTCGAGGCCGGCCGAGATCGAGTGCGCGTCGGCGATCTGGCCGTCGTCGTCCGCGAGGATCGACGACCGCGCGCCGTGAAGCACGCCCGGCCGGCCCGTGCCGAGGCTCGCGGCCCCGGCCGCCTCGACGCCGATCAGGCGCACCTCGTCGTCCGCGATGAAGCCGGCGAATGTGCCGATCGCGTTCGATCCGCCCCCAACGCAGGCGACCACGGCGTCCGGGAGCCGATCCTCCGCCTCGAGGATCTGCGCACGTGCCTCCTTGCCGATGACCGACTGGAGCTCGCGCACGATCTCGGGGTACGGGTGCGGGCCGACACAGGAGCCGATGAGATAGTGCGTCGTGTCGACGTTCGTGATCCAGTCGCGGATCGCCTCGCTGGTCGCCTCCTTCAGTGTGCGGGTCCCGAACTCGACAGCTTGCACCTCGGCCCCGAGGAGGTGCATGCGCTCGACGTTGGGCTTCTGGCGCTCCATGTCCTCGGCGCCCATGTAGACCACACACTCGAGACCGAAGCGGGCGCAGACGGTGGCAGAGGCGACGCCGTGCTGGCCGGCGCCGGTCTCGGCGACGATGCGCTGCTTGCCCAGGCGGCGCGCGATCAGCGCCTGTCCGACCGCGTTGTTGATCTTGTGGGCGCCCGTGTGGCAGAGGTCCTCGCGCTTCAGGTAGATGCGGCGTCCGTCGCCGATGCGCTCCGCGAGGTAGAGCGGCGTCGGTCGGCCGACGTACGTGCGCTGCAGCTCGGCGAGCTCGGCGGTGAAGGTCGGGTCGTTCCGGATCTCCGACCAGCCGTGCTCGAGCTCGTCGAGCGCGGGCATGAGCGTCTCGGGCACGTACTGGCCGCCGTAGGGGCCGTACTCCGTCACGCTCACGCCGTCACCGCCTCCGACGGCCGGGCGGCCTCGACGAAGGCGCGAATCTTGGCGTGGTCCTTGACTCCCGGCGAGCGCTCGAGGCTCCGGCTGGCGTCGACCGCCCAGGGCCGAACGGCCGTGATCGCGGAACGCACATTCTCGGGGCCGAGGCCGCCGGCGAGAAGAATGCGGCCCGAGACGGCTGCCGCCTCGTCCCAGTGCCGGGCGTCGGAGCCGAGCCAGGGGAGATCGCGCACGATCGCGACGGTCTCGCCCTCGCGAAGAAGGACGCCGTTCCGGGCGCGATGGCCGTCCTCCTCCGGGTAGAGCTGCACAAGGTCGGTGCCGGCGTCGGCGGGGTCTCCGACGCAGACCGCGACGGAGAGCATCGTCTCGGGGACGGGAAGCGGGGCCTCGGCGCGGCGCGGGCTCTCGGCCAGGACGAAGCCGGCCAGATCGGCGCCCGCCTCGGCGGCCGCCTCGACGTCCTCCTCGCGCGTCAGACCGCAGACCTTCACCAGCGGGCGGGCCAGGAGCTCGGCCAGCTTCGCGCCCGGATCGTCCGCGCGCATGAGGGTGGAGCCGACCAGGATGGCGTCCGCGCCGGCGAGCTCGGCCTCGGCGCCGTTGGCCCGGTTGCCGATGGCGCTCTCGGCGACGATGAGGCGGTCGCGCGGCGCGTCGGCGACGAGCGTGAGCTGGGCGCGCCGGTCGATGTCGAACGTGGCGAGGTCGCGAGCGTTGATCCCGATGATCTCGGCGTCGAGGGCGACCGCGCGGGCAAGCTCCTCGGCGTCGTGAGCCTCGACGAGCAGGTCGAGACCGAGCTCGCGCCCGCCGGCGAGCATGAGGCGCGCCTGCTCGTCGTCCAGGTCGCGCAGGAGGAGAAGCGCGGCGTCGGCGCCGGCAATGCGCGCTTGCAGCAGATCGCCCTGGTCGTCGAAGAAGCCCTTGGCGAGCAGCGGGACGGTCGTCCCGGCCCGCGCGGCCGCGAGGTCGTCGAACGCGCCGCCGAAGCGCTCGTCCACGAGGATGGACACCGCTGCAGCGCCGTTCTCCTGGAACGCCTTGGCCAGCGCCGCCGGGTCGGCGTCGGGCCGCAGGTCGCCGGCCGACGGCGAGCGGCGCTTGACCTCGGCGATCGCACGAAGCCCCTCCTGCGCCAGCGAGTCCTTGAAGCGCCCCATCAGCGATCGCGTCCCTTCTGGCCACGCCCGGGGACAGGCCCCGGACGTGCCTCGGCGGGACACGCTGTGGAAAGCCAACTGCAGCATCCATGCGGGCTGCGGCCAAAATCGCTGCCGGTCGCCGTCCACAGCCTGTGGGCGCAGACCGAGTCCCGTCCGGGCACGTCCGGGGCCAGGCCCTGGGCGTGGCTCACCGGGACTTGGCCTCCTGCTGGGAGAAGGCGACGAGCGCCTCCAGGCGCTCGGCGGCGACGCCGGAATCGACGGCTTCCGCCGCCAGGCGGTAGCCGTCGGGGAGGCCTTCGGCGTGGCCGGCGGCGGCGATGGCGCCGGCGGCGTTCAGGAGTACCGCCTCGCGCTTGGGCCCGGGTGCGCCGGCGAGGATGTCGCGGACGACGACGGCGTTCTCCTCCGGGGTCCCGCCGGCGAGATCGGCCGAGGAACAGCGCGGGACGCCGAAGTCGGCAGGGTCGATCTCGCGCCGCGTCACGTCGCCGTCCACGACCTCGCAGACGAGGTTCGGCCCGGCCGGCGAGAGCTCGTCGATCCCGCCTGCGCCGTGGACGACGAACGCGCGCCGCGCGCCGAGGGAGGCCAGCACCGAGGCGATCGTCTCCACAAGCTCCGGAGCGTAGACGCCGACGACCTGCGCCCGTGCGCCTGCCGGATTCGTCAGTGGGCCGAGGACGTTGAAGACCGTTCTCGTCGCCAGCTCACGCCGCACCGGCGCCGCGTGGCGCATGGCCGGGTGGTGGGCCTGCGCGAAGAGGAAGCCGAAGCCGAGCTCGTCGATGGAGCGCTCGATCTGCGGCGGCGCCAGGTCGAGCCGGAAGCCGAGCGCCTCCAGCACGTCCGCCGAGCCGGAAGCCGACGACACGGCGCGGTTCCCGTGCTTCGCCACGCCGGCTCCTGCGGCGGCCGCCACCAGCGCGGCCGCCGTCGAGATGTTGAACGTCCGTGCGCCGTCGCCGCCCGTGCCGGCCGTGTCGACCAGGTCTTCCCGGCGGGGCCGCACCGACAGGACGTGCTCGCGCATGGCCTCGGCGCAGCCCGCGATCTCGTCCGCGCGCTCGCCCTTGAGCCGGAGCGCTACGAGAAAGCCGCCCATCTGGGCCGGCGTCGCCTCGCCGCTCATGATCTGGTTCATGACGTCGCGCGCCTCGCCCCGCGTGAGGTCGTGACCTTCGAGCAGCCGCGCGAGCGCCTCCTGAATCGTCACCGCCGGCCCTCCAGGAAGTTGCGGCCGAGCGCCGGGCCGTCCGGCGTCAGCACGGACTCCGGATGGAACTGGATCCCGACGACCGGGAACTCCCGGTGCCGAACGGCCATCACCTCGCCGTCGGCGGCGGTCGCGCAGACCTCGAGCTCGTCCGGAACCGTGGTCGCCGCGAGCGAGTGGTAGCGCCCGCCCTCGAGCGGGTCGGGGAGGCCGGCGAAGATGCCGTGCCCGTCGTGACTCACCGGGCTGGCCTTGCCGTGCAGGAGCTTGTGCGCCTGCCCGATCTCGCCGCCGAAGGCCTCCACGATCGCCTGGTGGCCGAGGCACACGCCGAGCGTGGGCACACGCGGGCCGAGGCGGCGCACGATCTCCACCGACGCACCCGCGTCCTCGGGCCGGCCGGGACCGGGGGAGATGACCAGGTGGCTGGGCGCCATGCGCTCGGCTCCGTCGGCGTCGATCGCGTCGTTTCGGATCACCGTCACCTCGGCGTCCAGCTCCTCGAAGAGGTGGGCGAGGTTGTAGGTGAAGCTGTCGTAGTTGTCGACGAGGAGGATCACGGCTGGGCACTCCCATTCTGCTCCGCCTCGGCGAGCGCCGCTTCGAGGGCGGCCAGCTTGTTGAGGCACTCCTCGTGCTCGGCGGCCGGGTCCGAGTCGGCGACGAGGCCCGCGCCGGCCTGCAGGCGCGCCAGACCATCGGCGAGGACGACCGTGCGGATGGCGATGCAGGTGTCCAGCGTCCCATCGGGGAGCGCGTAGCCGACGGCGCCCGCATACGGCCCGCGCCGATAGCCCTCGAGCTCCGAGATGATCTGCATGGCGCGCACCTTGGGCGCCCCGGAGACCGTCCCGGCCGGAAAGCAGGCGCGCAGGAGATCGAAGGCCGTGCGGCCCGGGGCGAGCTCGCCGGCGACCTCGGAGACCAGGTGCGTCACGTGCGAGTAGCGCTCGGCCTCGAGGAAGCGCACGACCCGAACCGTCCCCGCCTCGCAGACGCGCGAGAGGTCGTTTCGGCCCAGGTCGACGAGCATGATGTGCTCGGCCTTGTCCTTCTCGGAGGCGAGGAGGCGCTCGGCGTCGCCCGCGCCGGGGCTCGTCGTCCCGGCGATCGGGTTGAGGGAGGCGCGCGTCCCCTCGAGCTTCACCAGCGTCTCGGGCGAGGAGCCGACCAGCGAGATGCCGTCCAGCTCCAGGAGGAAGTGGTACGGCGAGGGGTTGATCCGCCTGAGCGAGCGGTAGAGCGCGAGCGCGGAGACGTCGGTCGGCCGCTCCGCGCGCTGGGAGAGGACGATCTGGAAGGCGTCGCCGGCCCGAATGTGCTCCTTCGCGCGGCGCACGCCCTCCTCGTAGGCCTCCCGCGACGGAAAGCGCTGCGTCGGGCCGGGCGCGGTCGCCGGCGCCAGGCTCGCCGACGCGCCGGCGGCGAGCCGCTCCGAGACGTCGGCCGGGTCGCCCGCGAGCACCTCCGCGACGCTCGCCGCATGGTCGAAGCGGACGAGCGTGTCCGCGACGACGAAGCGGCTCTCCGGCAGCCCCGGCCCGGGCTCCGGCAGCGGGACGGTCGGCTCCAGCACCGCGACGTGGTCGTAGCCGAGGTAGCCGACGACGGGCCGGCCGGCCGCCACCTCCTGCTCGGCCTCGGCGAAGTCGACGAGCCGCGTGCCCGCGCCCACGAGGCTGTGCCGACCGAGCCGCCCCTTCTCCACCGACTCGAGCAGGAACCCCGCGGGCGTCCCGGCGCGCAGCCTGAGGTAGGCCCCGAGCGGGGTGATCAGGTCGGCGTGGATGTCGGGTGCGTGCGTCACGGCAAACGAAAAGACCCTCCTGGCGGGGGTCTACGAGCGGAGCGGGTTGTGAGAGTGCCTCTGGGCTAGCAGGCGACGCTCCCGCTCCGCTCGCGGCGCCAGGCCCACCAGGTGCGGACGGGAGGAGTCATCTCCCGGGAGCGTAGGCGAGCCCTGCGGGGCGCGTCAAGGACTCCTCGCTCAGGCACGCGGCGAGCGACCCTGCGGCGCGCGCTCGTCCGAGATCCCGTCGATAATCAGTTGACGATGGAGCCACATCCCATCAGGCTCGTCGTCGAGGACGACCTGCGCCGCTCGCGGCTGACGGTCTTCTTCCGGCTCCTGCTCGCGATCCCGCACCTGATCTGGCTCTTCCTCTGGTCGTCGATCGCACTCTTCCCGATCGCGCCGATTGCGTGGATCCTCACGCTCGTGCGCGGCCGGCTGCCGCTGCCGCTCTGGGACTTCTTCGCGGCGCTCGTCCGCTACACGACGCATGTCTACGCGTTCATTTTTCTCGCCGGGAACCCGTTCCCCGGCTTCGTGGGGAAGACGGGCAGCTACCCGGTCGACGTCGAGATCGCTCCGCCCGAGCGCCAGAACCGGTGGAAGACGCTCTTCCGGTCCGTCCTGGCGCTTCCCGCCCTCTGGCTCTCGACGGTCCTGCTCGCGTACGCCGCGCCTCAGTACGTCTACGACGAGGCTACGGGCGAGGTGTACGCCTTCTTCGTCGCCGGGGGCGTCGCGGCAGCCGTCGGTTTCCTCGCCTGGTTCGCCTGCCTGGCGCTCGGACGCATGCCCACCGGCTTTCGAGACCTGCTCGCGTACGTGCTGCGCTACGGCGCCCAGACCTGGGGCTACCTCCTGTTCTTGACCGACCGGTATCCGGATGCCGACCCGAGCGACCCCCCGGCTACTCAGCCGACCCCGGCGAAGCCCGTGAAGCTCCGGATCGAAGGGGATCTGCGCCGGTCGCGGCTGACTGTCTTCTTCCGCCTACTCCTCACGATCCCGCACCTCGTCTGGCTCGCCCTGTGGGGGGTTGCCGTCTTCTTCGCGTTGATCGTCGCCTGGTTCGCGACCCTGATTACCGGCCGGCTTCCGGGAGCCCTACACCGTTTCCTCGCGGCGTACGTCCGCTACTCGACGCACGTCTTCGCCTTCCTCACCCTGGTCGCCAACCCGTTCCCAGGCTTCGCCGGCACGCAGGGGATGTATCCGGTCGACCTCCAGATTGCCGCTCCGGAGCGCCAGAACCGGTGGAAGACCCTGTTCCGCCTCCCGCTGGGCATCCCGGCGCACCTGCTCGGCTCCGTCCTCGCCGCCCCTCTCGAGCTGGTCGCCCTCTTCGGGTGGTTCGTCGGGCTGTTCCTCGGCCGGATGCCCGAGGGGCTTCGCAATCTCGGCGCGTACATCCTCCGCTACCAGGCACAGGCGTACGCATACTCCTTCCTGCTCACGGACAGCTATCCGTACAGCGGCCCGGCTGACTACGTGGAGCCGTTGCCACCATGGCCAGGCCCGCTGCCCTTGCTGTCGCCCTCGGCGTAGCCACCCTCGCGGCCGTCTGGGCGTTCGCGGCTTGGTGGCTCTGGCAGACCGACGTCCCGTCGGGGCTCGACCTGCCGGATGTCGCGGCCGAGGACGTGCTCGGCCAGCCGCAGCTCGACGAGGCCCGCGACTTCGAGCGCTTCGCCCGCTGGAGCGCCGTCGCCTCCATCCTCGTCCTGATCACGGCGTTCGCCCTCTACGCGCGCTACGGCGTGCGCTGGGTGCGAGACTCGGCGGCGGGCCGCATCGGCACGGGGATGCTGCTCGGCATGCTCGGCTTCGCCATCGTCTGGCTCGTCCAGGTCCCCTTCGGGCTGCTCGACCTCTGGTGGCAACGCCGGCACGACGTCTCGGAGCTCCACTACGTGGACTGGTTCTTCCTGAACTGGTTTGCGCTCGGAGGCGAGTTCCTGTTCGTGTGCTTCGCGCTCCTCATCGTCATGGGCCTCGCCGGGCCGCTCGGCAACTGGTGGTGGATCCCGGGGGCGGCCGTCTTCGTCGGCCTCGCCGCCCTGCTCACGTTCGTGTCGCCCTACCTGATCCCGGGCCAGACCGACGCCCGACCGGCCCTCGTGGCGGAAGCCGACCGGCTCGCCGAGGAGCAGGGGCTGCCGCCGATCCCGATCCGCATCCAGGAGGTGGACGCGTGGGAAGGGCCGAACGCCGCCGCCACCGGGCTGGGGCCGACGCGGCGGATCATCCTCTGGAACACGCTCGTCGACAACTTCGACCAGGACGAGACGGCCGTCGTCCTCGGCCACGAGCTCGGCCACCACTCCCGGAACCACCTCCCGAAGAGCATCGCGTGGTACGCGCTCTTCGCGCTCCCCGGGGCGTTTCTGATCGCGTGGGCGACCCGCCGCCGCGGAGGGATGCGTGAGCCGGCCGCCGTTCCTCTTGCCCTGCTCGTGCTCGTCGTCCTCCAGGTTCTCGCCCTGCCCGTGCAGAACGCGATCACGCGCAACCTCGAGGCCGAGGCCGACTGGGTGTCCCTCGAGACCACCCGCGACGCCCAATCGGCGCGCCGTCTGTGGCAGGGGTTCGCCGAAGAGGCGCGCGCCGACCCCAGCCCGCCGACGTGGTCGTACCTGCTCTTCGACACGCATCCCTCGATGGCGAAGCGCGTGGCGATGGTCGACGCGTGGGCCGAGCGCAACGCTCCCTGAGAGCCGCGGTAGGCCGGCATCCGGTTGGTACGCTGGCCGCATGGCCCGCTCGGTCATCGTCTCGGCCGTCCGCACGCCCTTCGGGAAGCTCGGCGGCGCGCTGAAGGACTACGAAGCGCCCGCGCTCGGAGCGCTCGCCATCCGCGGCGCGCTCGACCGGGTGGACGTCCGCGACGACGAGGTCGAGTACGTGGTCATGGGCCAGGTCCTCCAGGGCGGCGCCGGCCAGGCGCCTGCCCGGCAGGCGGCCGCGGGCGCCGGGCTCCCCAAGGAGGTCCCGAGCGACACGATCAACAAGGTGTGCGCCTCGAGCGTGCGGGCGGTCGAGATCGCCGACCAGATGATCCGCGCGGGCGACAACGACGTGATCGTCGCGGGCGGAATGGAGTCGATGTCGAACGCGCCCTACGTCCTCAAGCACGCACGGTTCGGCTACCGGCTCGGCGACGGCGCCGTCATCGACCTGATGCTCCACGACGGGCTCGTTTCGAGCTTCGACGGGAAGCACATGGTCGAGCAGGCGTCGTTCGTCTCTCGTGAGCTCGGGATCACGCGCGAGGAACAGGACGAGTGGGCGTTCCGCTCGCACCAGCGCGCCGTGGCCGCGATCGACGAGGGCCGCTTCGCCGAGGAGCTGGTCTCCGTGAACGGCGTCGAGGTCGACGAGGCGCCGCGGCGCGACACGACGCTGGAGAAGCTGGCGAGCCTCAAGCCGGTGTTCGATCCGGAGGGGACGACGACGGCCGGCAACGCGCCCGGCGTGAACGACGGCGCCGGCGCCCTCGTGGTCACGAGCGAGGGGTTCGCCAGGGAGCGCGGCCTGGAGATTCTGGCGACGATCCTCGGCTCCGCCTACATCGCCGACGAGTACGCCTATCTCGCCCGCACACCCGCGAAGGCGGCCGCGCGCGTGCTCGACAAGGCGGGCAAGACGATCGACGACGTCGACCGGGTCGAGATCAACGAGGCCTTCTCCTCGGTCACGGTCAACTCGCTGAAGATGCTCGGAGCCGATCCGGACAAGGCAAACGTCAACGGCGGCGCCGTCGCGCTCGGCCACCCGGTCGGGGCGTCGGGCGCACGCATCGTCGGGACGTTGATCTACGAGCTGCGCCGCAACGGCGGTGGGCTCGGCCTCGCGGCGATCTGCTCCGGCGGGGGCCAGGGCGACGCGCTCCTGCTCGAGGTCTAGCGCCTCGAATCAGTCCAGGTAGAGCAGGTAGGTCTGGCGCCTCGGCTGGGCCTTGGCGACCGTCTCCCCGGTGGCCAGGTCGATGATCTCGTAGCGCGCGCCGTTACGGCTCGCCGCGTAGAGGTGGCCGCCGCTCGTCTGCGACAGATCCGTGCCCGCCCGGTCGAGACCGAAGCGCAGCGTGCCGTCGGGGTCGAAGACCTCGAGCATCTGGCGGTCGACACCGTCCTGCCAGCCGGAGCCGAGCAGGGCGCCGTCGCGGAACGTGACCCAGCCGGGCATCTCGCTGACCCGGCTCACGCTCCAGTCGGCGGGGTCGATCAGCATGAGCCCGGCGGGCTCGGACTCGATCACGTCGCCGTCGGTCGAGTAGTCGGCGCCGCTGACGGCCACGAGCCCGTTCGGGAGCCAGACTGCCGTGCGGCCCGGTCCCTCGATCAGCTTGGCCTCGGCCGCGGGCTCGAGCCAGTTCCGGAGCCGGTCGAGGAGCGAGACCGGCTGGGACAGGTCGTGGTAGGCGACGTCTCCCGACGCCAGGTCGACCTCGGCCACGCGGTTACCCGCCGGGACGACCAGCGCGCGCGCCCCGTCGGGCGAGACCGCCAAGCCCGGGATCTGCTGCGTCGTGCGGATGTCCTGCTCGCTCTCGCCCTCCTCCATTTCGTAGCCGGCGCTGACCTCGGCCACCTTCGTCGAGTCGACCTTCGTGCCGTCGTAGCGGGCGACGTGGACTGGGCCGATCCCCTCCGTCGGCCCGACGAGGAAGACGAGCGCGTCTTCGGTCGGGACGGACAGCAGCATCGTCCCCTCGAGGTCCTGGGCCGACGTGACTGTGCCGGTCGTCGGGTCGATCGCCGCCGCCTGGGAGGCGAGCCCGCCGAGCGAGGCGAGCAGCAGGTCCGGCCGCACCCAATTGAGCCGCTCGACGAACTCCCCGCGGCCGAGGTCGATCGTCTCGAGGGCCTGCATCCCCTCGACGTCGACGAGCTGGACCAGGCCCTGTTCGCTGCCGCCGACGGCGAGCAGCGAGCCGTCGGGAGAGAGCTCGGCGGAGCCGTGGAAGAAGGGGATGGTGGCGAAGCGCGCGTCGACCGGCTCGAGCGTGAGCGGGTCGGCCCAGAAGACGTCGCTCTTCGTCCCGTCGCTCCGGCTCGCCAGCACCGAGTCGCTCGGCGTCGGCGTGTCGACGGCCGCCCCGGTCGACGGAGCCGACTGCGGCGTTTGCGTCTCGTCGTCGCCGCCGCACCCGCCGAGCGCGAGAACGACCGTCCCCACCAGAAGAGCTGCGCGAAGCATCTTCACTCAGTACACCACCAGTTCGCTGCGGGTTCCAGTAGTCTCGCCGCGATGCGGTTCGAGCGCGTCCTCGTCGTCGGAGCGGGCCAGATGGGCGCCGGGATCGCGCAGGTGCTGGCCGCCTCAGGTCGCTCCGTACTCCTCCACGACGCCGCTCCGGGTGCGGTGGACAAGGGCCTCGCCGCGATGACGAAGAGCCTGGAGAAGCTGGCCGCGAAGGGCGCGCCGCAGGAGCCGGCCGAGGTGCTCGCCCGCGTGGAGCCGGTGGACGAGCTCGCCGACGCCGACCTCATGGTCGAAGCCGTCGTCGAGGACGCGGACGTGAAGCAGGAGATCTTCCGCCGGGCCGACGCCGCACTCGGCCCCGCTGCGGTGCTCGCCTCGAACACGTCCTCGATCCCGATCGCCTCGCTGGCCGATGTGACCGGCCGGCCGGAGCGTGTGATCGGCATGCACTTCTTCAACCCGGTGCCCGTGATGGCGCTCGTCGAGGTCGTCCGCGGCCCGGGCACCTCCGACGCGACCGTGGGTGAGATCGTCGCGCTCGCCGAGGAGCTCGGCAAGACGCCCGCCGAGGTCAACGACTTCCCGGGCTTCGTCTCGAACCGGATCCTCATGCCGCTGATCAACGAGGCCGCGTACGCGCTCCAGGACGGCGTCGCCGAGGCGGAGGCGATCGACACGATCGCCCGGCTCGGGTTCAACCACCCGATGGGGCCGCTCGCCCTCGCCGACCTGATCGGTCTCGACACGTGCGTCTCCATCATGGAGGTGCTGCGCGACGGGCTCGGCGACGGCAAGTACGAGCCGTGCCCGCTCTTGCGCGAGCACGTCGCTGTCGGCCGCTTGGGTCGCAAAACCGGCCAGGGGTTTTACACTTACTCCTAGACAGATTTCGAAGTCGGAATCTCGCTCCGAGCAGGGAGGTCGAGGAAACCGATGCCGTTGCTCGTGCGAAGTACTAGGGGCCGCCAGTGCGTCTACTGATCGTTGACGACGATGCCGCGTTCCGCGCGCTTTTGCGCACGACCTTCGAGGTCGTGGACGTCGAGGTGGAGGAAGCAGCGAGCGCGGAGGCTGCGCTCGAGGCCATCGCGCACGAGCATCCCGACGCGCTCGTCCTCGATCACCGGCTTCCGGGCACCAGCGGGATCGAGCTCTGCCGGCGCCTGAAGGCGGACGAGGAGACGGCGTCGATCGCCGTCGTCATCCTCTCGGGCTCGACCGACGACGCCGCCGCAGCGCGCGAGATCGGAGCGGACGCGTTCCTGCGCAAGCCGTTCAGCCCGCTGGAGCTGCTCGACGTGGTCGAGCGGCTGACCGGCGGCCTGGAGGCCGTGCCGCCGCCGGCGCGCCGGGAGGGCGTGGCCGCTGAGGAGCAGCAGCTCCTGCTCTACGCGCGCGACCTCCGCCACCTGCTCGAGATCGAGCGCGGCCAGCGTGTGCTCGTCCAGAACGCCTACAAGGAGACGGTCGCAGCGCTCGCCAGCGCGCTCGAGTCCAAGGACACGGGCACGCGCGCGCACTCGCAACGGGTCCAGCGCTATGCGCTCGAGCTTTCACGCTCCATCAGCCCCGACCTTGTGGACGACCCGAGCACGGAGTACGGGTTCCTGCTCCACGACGTCGGCAAGATCGGGATCCCCGACCGCATCCTCCAGAAGCCCGGGCCGCTGAACGACGGCGAGACCCGCCTCATGCGGACGCACACGCTGCTCGGCGAGCAGATGCTCGGCGGCGTCGCGTTCCTCAGGGGCGAGGGGCTCCGCATCGTCCGCTCCCACCACGAGCGCTGGGACGGCAGCGGGTATCCGGACGGCATCGAGGGCACGGACATCCCGCTCACGGCGCGGATCTTCGCCGTGGCCGACTCCCTCGACGCGATGACGAGCGACCGGCCCTACCGGTCCGCCCTCACCTGGACCGAGGCGGGCCGGGAGATCGTGAGCCAGTCGAGGGCGCAGTTCGACCCGGCCGTCGTCAAGGCCTTCCTCGAGCGCGAGGACCGCCTCAAGTCGATCCGCGCCCAGCTCGCCGCGTAACGCGGTTCCCTCGTTCTGGGTGTTCATCGACGGGCCCGCGAGGCCGATGCCTGAGCAAATGCGAAAGGCTCTGCTCGTCCTCGCCCTCGTCGCCTCCGTGGTGTCGGCAGGCTGTGCAGGCCCCGAGGGGCGGCAGGCCCAGCAGCTCCTCGACGAAGCGGAGCAGGCCTTCGCCGAGCTCGACACCTATCGGCTCGGCGGCACCATGAGGATGACGACGCCGGTCGGCGCGGTCGCCGTCAAGATGAACGTCGCCGTCGACCAGAAGGCGGGCGCGATGCTCATGACGATGAGCTCCGACGACCTGCCCGGCGCGGCGATGACCATGGTCGCCCGTCCCGAGGGCTTCTGGCTGAAGACCGAGGGCGGCTGGCAGCCCTTGCCCATGCCCGCAGGCACGACGACCGGCGCCGACCAGTTCGACATCCTCCCGCTCGTCAAGGACGTCGACGTCGACGAGGGTCAGACCGTCGGCGGCCAGGCGGCCGTCAAGATCACCGGTGTGCTCGACGCCGGCTCCTTCCAGGCCGGGTTCATGGCCGGTTTGCCCGCGGACGTGGGCGTCGATGCATCGTTCGACGACACGCGCGTCGTCGTGTACCTCTCGGAGTCGAGCAAGCTGCCGCTGCGGATGCTCATCGACCAGAGCATGCAGGTCGAGGGCGAGGAGCTCACCCTGAGCATGGATCTCGCGCTCGTGCACGCCGGCGAGCCGGTCGAGATCCCGAGCCCCGGCGCGTAGGGCGTCCTCTCTATACTCGCCGCCGTGGCGAGACGCCGAGACGAGCCTGTTCGGCTGACCCGGATCTACACCCGGGCCGGTGACGCGGGCGAGACGAGTCTCGGCGACGGGAGCCGTGTCGCCAAGACCGACTTGCGGATCGAGGCGTACGGAACGGTCGACGAGCTCAACTCCGTGCTCGGGCTCGCTCTTGCCGGCGAGCTGCCCGCCGAGTTCCGGCCGTGGCTCGAGCAGGTGCAGAACGACCTGTTCGACCTGGGCGCCGACCTGTGCGTCCCGCTCGAGGACGACCGGCGCGAGCGGCTGCGGGTCACGGCGGCCCAGGTCGGGCGGCTCGAGGAGCTGTGCGACCTCGTCAACGAGGACCTAGCGCCGCTCACGAGCTTCATTCTTCCCGGCGGGACCGAGGCCGCTGCCCGCCTTCACGTCGCCCGCTCGGTCTGCCGCCGGGCTGAGCGCCGGACGGTCACCCTCGCCGAAGCGCAGAGCGTCAACCCCGAAGCGCTCGCCTACCTGAACCGCCTTTCCGACCTCCTGTTCATCCTCGCCCGCGCAGCGAACACGGGCTCCCAGGAGCCGTTGTGGAGGCCTGGGAGCTCGCAGTAGCGTTCGCCGGCGCCTTCGTCGCCGGCTACCTCGGATCGATCGTCGGCCTCGTGCTGGGAAGCCTGCGCCTCCCTGCCGTGCTGCTGGCCTCGGGCAACCCGGCGACTGCGGCGGGGACGAACATCGCCGTCAGCGCCGTGGCCGCCCTTTCGGGCGGGCTGACGCACGCGCGCGCCGGGCGCGTGAGCTGGCGGGTCGTCGCGTGGATGACGCCGCCCTCGGTCCTCGGCGCGTTCCTGGGCGGCTACTTCGGGCACGCCGTGCCTTCCGGCCTGCTCCTCGGCGGCATCGCCGTCGTGCTGCTGTGGAGCGGCCTCGACCTGCTCTTCGAGCTGCGGGCGGCGCCGGACACGCACAGGCCGCGACTCGCGGCGACCGTCTCCGGCGGTCTCATCGGCCTCCTCGGCGGCGCCGTCGGCCTGATCCTGGGAACGCTGCGCATGCCCGCGCTGATCCGGAGCGTCGGCCTCCCCGCGCACACGGCCGTGGGCACGAACCTCGTCGTCGGCTTCTTCCTGGGCGTCGCGGGGTTCGCCGGCCACCTCGTCCGCTCGGAGGTGGACTGGGCCGTGCTCGCGGCGGGCGTGGCGGGTGCCGTCCCGGGGGCGTGGTTGGGCGCCCGTTCGACGGGGAGGATCGACGAGCGAACGCTCAGGCGCCTGATCGGGATCGCGCTCGTCACCGTCGCCGTCGTCATCGCGGTGACGGCCGCGGTGGGCTAGCTACGACAGCCGGAGGAAGCGGCGGATCGCTTCGATGATCCGCTGGTCCCAGAGCCGAAGCTCGTCGGGATCGCGCGGCCCTGAGGTCGTCGAGGGCCGCCGGGCGCGGAGGCCTGCGGCGATCGCGACCGAGAACGCTGCCGCGAGGATGCCGAAGCCGAGCTCGCGGCGAAGGTCGGAGATGTTCGTGACCGTCGGGCCGACGAGCGGGAGGACACGGCCGAACCTCGGCCGGTGGGGCTGCTCCTCGGTCGTCGCCGGGGGCGCCGACGTCGTCGTCGGAGCGGGCAGCGCGACCGGCGCGGCGGGCGTCGCCGGGGAGCTCGGAGGCGGAGTCGTCGTCGGTGTCGACGGCGGTGTCGACGGCGGGGGCGTCGTCGTCACCGGGCGGGAAGCGGCGCCCTTGCCCTTGGAGACGATCAGCGCGACCTTCGCACCGGCAGGCTGGAGGCCGGCGACGGCGCTCTTGATGACCTTCCCCTTGGGGATGCTCGACTTCTTGTACGTGACCTTGCCGACCTTGAAGCCGCGCTTCTTGAGGGCGGACTTGGCGGCGGTGAGCTTCAGCTTCGCAACCTTGGGGACGACCTTGAGCGCGCCCGACTTCGGACCCAGGTTGCCGGCCGCGTCGACCGCTGCGACCTGGAACGAGCGCTTGTCGGTGAGCTTGAACTTGCCCATGGGGACCGAGCGCTGGGAGCCGTCCACGGTCGCGACGAGCGCGTTGTTCACGTAGACGCGATACGCGGAGATGAGCCCGGAGTTGTCGGCGGCGGCGCTCCAGGAGAGCGAGAACGACTTGCCCGAGACGGTGCCCTTGAAGCCGCCAGGCACTCCCGGCGCCTGGACGTCCTGGAGGAGCGTGAAGAGCGAGAGGTGGCGCGTGAAGATCCTGACGTCGGTGCCGTTGCGCTCGAAGCCGTCGGCCCACGCCGCCGGGAGGCCGCCGCCGCCGGGCACCTGTGCGATCGGGCGCCAGCTACCGCTTTCGAAGACCGCGGGGACTACCTGGACGGCAGCGGTGTCGATCTCGATCGCGAGCGGCAGCGAGAAGGAGTGGACGGCGGAACCGGCCAGCGCCCAGTAGGCGGTCACGTCGAGGATCTCGCTCGCGGGCTGGAAGCCGTTGGTGACGCCCGAGGCGGGAGCCGGGTCGATGCGGACGACGAGCCAGTCGCCGGCGGGCGCGCCCGACCAGGCGCCGGCCGGAACGGTGACCGTGGTCGTGTTACTGGTCGAGCGCAGAGCCATGGTCTGGCCGGCGTGCGAGTTCTTCTCCACGTACGGGTAGTCCGGCGTGGCGCTGTTCGACGTCGTGAAGTGGACGCGGATCGGCTGCAGGTTGCCGGCGAGATCCTCGAGCTCCCCGGCCAAGGTGTGCGGGCCCGCGGAGAAGGACTGGGTGTACGTGACGGTGTTGCCGGAGACGACTCGGCGGCGCGGCGGGCGCGGTGCCGTCGATCGTCGCGCCGACGATGCCGGCGACGGCCACGGTCGTCTTCGCTGGCGACGACCACGAGCGAGCCGGCCGAGGCGATCGTGGAGCCGTCCGCAGGCGTCGACGCGGTCAGGCTCGGCTTCGTGTTGTCGACGCGCCGGTTCGCCACCGGGTCGGACACGGTCACGTTGCCGGCGTTGTCGGTCACCGTTGACGCGAAGGTCGTAGAGGCCGTCGGCGACAGCCGGTCGTGTCCCAGGAGGCGGCGACCGGCGTCCAGTCGCCGGCGCCGGCCGGCGAGCGCTGGAAAGCGACGGAGGCGACGCCGGAGCCGGCATCGGTGGCGTTCGCGCTCAGCGAGACCGTGCCGCGCAGGTAGTCGCCAGGGTCGTTCATGGCCGCGCCGGGCGCGGTGTTGTCCACCAGGCGGTCCTCGATCACCGCGGACGGGTTCGAGTTGCTCACGTTGTCGGTGGCGACGATCCGAAGGTCGTAGAGGCCGTCGGCGAGCACGGTCGTGTCCCAGTTGACGGTGTACGGGTCGGTGCGTGTCGGTGCCGAGCGACGTCCACGAGTCCGGCGTTCGCAGGCGAGACCTGGAAGTCGACGCTCTGGATGCCGGCGCCCGTGTCGCTCGGCGAGGCCGTCAGCGCGACCGTGCCGCGGAGGAACTGGCCGGGATCGGCGAGGCCGCCGCCGGGCGGGGTCGCGTCGATCGTCCATGTGTACGAGGCCAGGCTGTCGTCGACGTTGCCGGCGGCGTCGGTGGCGCCCACCTGGAAGGTGTGGCTGCCGTCGGCCAAGCCGGTGTAGTCGTGCGGGCTCGTGCAGGTGCCCCAGGCGCCGCCGTCGAGGCGGCACTCGAAGTTGGAGCCGGCCTCGCTCGAGGAGAACTCGAACGTCGGGGCCGAGCTGGCGCTCGGGTTGCTCGGGGCGGCGTCGATCGTCGTCTGCGGGGCGACCGTGTCGACCGTCCACGCCCACCCGGCGGGGGCCGGGTCGATGTTGCCCGCTGCGTCGACCGCGCGCACCTGGAAGGTGTGGTTGCCCTCGGCGAGGCCGGTGTAGCCCTTCGGGGCGGAGCAGGCCTCCCAGGCGCCGCCGTCGAGGCGGCAGTCGAATGTCGAGCCGCCCTCGCTCGAGGAGAAGGTGAAGCTGGGGGAGGCGTTGTTGGACGGGTCGGAGGGAGCCAGGCCGATCGTCGTGGCCGGCACCGTGCGATCGATGGTCACGTTGACCACGGCCGCGCCGGTGTTGGAGGCAGCGTCGGTGGCGACGGCGCGCAGCGCCCGGTTCCCGTCGGCGTCGAGCGGCCAGGAGGCCTCGTACGGCGCGGCCGTGTCCGTCCCGAGCGAGACCCAGGAGCCGGCCGAGCAGGCCGGGCTCGCGTCGGAGCAGCGGAAGAGCTCGACGCCTGCGACGTCGCCGTCGGGGCTCGTCGCGCGGACGGTGTACGGGTCGGCGTCGGAGGCGTTCACGAAGCCGGGCGGCTGGGTGATGGAGACCGTCGGCGCGCCGGCGTCGACGACCCAAGTGTAGGCCTCGGGCGTTGTCTCCTGGTTGCCGGCGGCGTCGGTGGCGCGCACCTCGAAGGTGTGGGTGCCGTCGGCCAGCGGGCCGATCGTCGCCGGGCTCGCGCAGGCGCTCCAGGCGCCGCCGTCGAGGCGACATTGGAAGCTCGAGCCGGGCTCGGTGGCCGAGAACTCGAACGTCGGGGTCGTGTCGTTGGTCGGGTCGGCGGGGACGACGGAGAAGGACGACTCCGGCGCGACCGTGTCCACCGTCCACGTGTGGGAGGCGGGGCTCGCGTCGACGTTCCCGGCGGCGTCGGTGGCGCGCACCTCGAAGGTGTGGCTGCCGTCGGCGAGGAGGCCGATCGTCTCGGGGTTCGCGCAGAGGTCCCAGGCGCCGGCGTCGAGCCGGCACTCGAAGGTGGAGCCGGCCTCGCTCGCGGAGAACTCGAAGGCTCGGGGCGTCGTCGTCGGACGGGTCGGCGGGAACGTCGTCGAAGGACGTGTTCGGGGCGGCCATGTCGACCGTCCACGTGCGGGAGGCCGGGGTCGCGTCCGTGTGGGCGGCCGCGTCGGTGGCGCGCACCTGGAAGGTGTGGCTGCCGTCGGCGAGGCTCGCGTAGCTCCGCGGGCTCGTGCAGGCCGCCCAGGCGCCGCCGTCGAGGCGGCACTCGAAGGTCGAGCCGGCCTCGCTCGAGGAGAACGTGAAGCTGGGGGAGGGGTCGTTGGACGGATCGGCGGGGGCCGAGTCGATGGTCGTCTGCGGCGCGGTGAGGTCGACCTTCACCGTGCTCGTCGGGAGCGTGTAGTTGGCCTCGTTGCCGACGCGGTCGGAGACGCGGTAGCGGTACCTCGCGCATGTGTTGTCGGCCACGGTGTCAGGGTTGGGGACTGCGCTCCAGCGGCCGACGAATGGGTCGCAGACGCCGCCGACGAGAGCCGAGGTGCGGCGCTCGACGACGCCCGAGGCGGCATTCACGCCGGAGAGCGCGTCGGTGCCCGCGTCGACGGTGATCGTCACAGTGCCGTCGGCGTCATAGCCGTCGGGGTAGGAGACGGAGCCGCCGGTGGGCGCCGCGGCGTCGGGGGTGACCGTGAAGGTGTCGCTCGCGGTGTTGCCCGCGGCGTCATGCGCCGTGACCGACTGCGAGCCGGAGAGGTCGTTCAGGTCGTAGGTCGCCGAGTACGGGCTCGTCAGTGTCCTCGACGCCGCCGGGGAACGCGATCCTCTCGATGCCCGAGCCGGCGTCGGAGCTCGTCGCCAAGACGCCGAAGATGCCGGTCTGGCCGGTGATTGACGAAGATCTCTGCGCCGCTCACGTGCGCGTACGGGCTCGACTCGTTCAGCGAGATCGCCGGCGCGCTCGGATTCGTCTGGTCGATCCGGATCGTGGCGAACGCAGTGCGGACGGGCTCGGCGTTGCCGACGTTGTCCACCGAGAAGTAGCGGATCGTGTAGACGCCGTCGGTCGTGAGGTCGATGGACGTGCCCTCGTCGGAGCTCGTCGTCGGAACGCTGCCGTCGGTCGTGTAGTAGGTGGCGGCGACTCCGGAGAGCGCGTCCGTTGGGGTGAGCGTGATCGTCACCGGGGCCGTCTGCCAGGTCGAGGCGACGGTCGCGGTGTCGTCGGTCGTCGAGGGGGCGGAGACGTCCTCCGTGACCTCGAAGTCGGAGGAGGCGGTGTTGCCGGCGCGGTCGTGGGCGGTCACGGTTTCGACGCCGAGCAGGTCGTCGAAGTCGTAGGTGGCCGCGTAGGGCGCGCTCGTGTCGTCGACGCCGCCGGGGAAGGCGACCTTGTCGATGCCGGAGACAGCGTCGGAGGTGGCGGCCTCGACTGCGTACGAGCCGGTCTCGTTCGTGTTCACGAAGATCTCGGTGCCGACGACGTGCGCGAACGGGCTCGACTCGTCCAGGGTGAGGCTCGGCGCGGCTGGGCTCACGAGGTCGACTTCGACCACGTTCGCGGAGGCGTAGACGGCCTCGTTGCCGACGCGGTCGGAGACGCGGTAGCGGTACTGCGCGCACTCGCCGGAGGCGACCGTGTCGGGGCTGGTGACCGGGCTCCACGGGCCGGTGAACGGATCGCAGGCGCCACCGGAGAGCGCGGCCACGCGACGCTCGAGGACGGCGGAGGCGGGTGCGACGCCGGAGAGGGCGTCCGTGCCGGTGTCCACGGTGATCGTGACGTCGCCGTCGGCGTCGTAGCCGTCCGCGTAGGAGACGGAGCCGCCGGCGGGGTCGGCCGTGTCAGGCGTCACCGTGAACGGCGTGGCCGCGGTGAGGCCGGCGCCGTTGAAGGCGGTCACGGTCTGCGCGCCGGCGAGGTCGCCGAAGGCGTACGTGGCGGAGTACGGGCTCGAGGAGTCGTCGGTGGGGCCGGGGAAGCGCACCTTGTCGATGCCGGAGTGCGCGTCGGCGCTCGTCGCGTCGACGTCGTAGCTTCCGGTCTCGTCCGTGTTCACGAAGATCTCGCTGCCGCTCACGTGGGCGAACGGGCTCGACTCGGAGAGCGTCAGCGCGGGCGCCGAGGGAGCGGAGTTGTCGACGGTGACCGTGCGGGTGGCCGAGGCGAAGGTGTTGCCGGCCTGGTCGGTGGTGAGGACGCGGAGGTCGTAGTCGCCGTCGGTGAGCGACGTGGTGTTCCAGGTGGCGGCGTAGGGGGCGTTGGTGTCGGTGTCGATGGTCGTCCAGGGGCTGCCGCCGGCGGGGCGCCGCTGGAACTCGGCGGTGGCGACGCCGGAGCCGGTGTCGGCCGAGTCGGAGGAGACGGCGACCGCAGCGCCGGTCACGAAGGCCGCGCTCGCCGGCGCCGTCAGCGCGCCGGACGGATTCGTCCGGTCGACGGTGACGTTCACGACGTCGGCGCCGGTGTTGCCGGCCGCGTCGGTGGCAACCGCGCGCAGGGCACGGTTGCCGTCGGGGTCGATCGCCCAGGAAGCGGAGTACGGAGCGGTCGTGTCCACGCCGAGCGAGACCCAGGAGCCGGAGGCGCAGTCCGCACTCGCATTCGAGCAGCGGAAGAGCTCGACGTCGTCGACGTCGCCGTCGGGCGTCGAGGCGGTGACGGTGAACGGATCCGGAGCCGCGCCGTTGACGAAGCCGGTGGGCGCGGTGATCGTGACGCTCGGGGCGTTGTTGTCGACGGTGACCGTGCGGGTGGCCGAGGCGAAGGTGTTGCCGGCCTCGTCGGTGGTGAGGACGCGGAGGTCGTAGTCGCCGTCGGTGAGCGACGTGGTGTTCCAGGTGGCGGCGTAGGGGGCGTTGGTGTCGGTGTCGATGGTCGTCCAGGGGCTGCCGCCTGCGGGGCGCTGCTGGAACTCGGCGGTGGCGACGCCGGAGCCGGTGTCGGCCGAGTCGGAGGACACGGTCACGGTGGCGCCGCCGACGACCGCGGCGTCCGCCGGGGCCGTGAGCGAGCCGGTCGGGCTCGTGTTGTCGACGACGACGTCCTGGACGGCGGAGTCGAGCACGTTGCCGGCACGGTCGGTGACGCGTACGCGGACGCGCACGTCGCCGTCGGCAGGCTGGCCGGTCCAGGTCACGCTGTAGTCGGGGCCCGTCGTCGACGAGCCGATCGGAGTGGCGGGCGTGCACGACGCGCCTTCGCAGTGAAGGTAGGAGAGCGACTCGACGCCGGAGGTCGCGTCCGTGCCGGAGCCCGTCAGCTCCTGGCCGTTGCGGATCGCACCCGGAAGGGCGTCGAGGGTAGCCGCGCTCGGCGCCGTGTTGTCGACGGTGACCGTGCGGGTAGGGGAGGCGAAGGTGTTGCCGGCCTGGTCGGTGGTGAGGACGCGAAGGTCGTGGTCGCCGTCGGTGAGCGCCGTCGTGTCCCAGCTGGCCGAATACGGCGCGCCCGCATCGGTGTCGATCGTCGTCCAGGGGCCGCCGCCGGCGGGGCGCTGCTGGAACTCGGCGGTGGCGACGCCGGAGCCGGTGTCGGCCGAGTTGGAGGAGACCGTCACGGAAGCGCCGCGCACGGCTGCCCCGTTCGCGGGAGCCGTGAGAGCCCCGCTCGGCGCGGTCGCGTCGAAGGCGAAGGTGCGGCTCGACGGAAGCTCGGCGTTGCCGACCTCGTCCGTGGCGAAGACGCCCACCGTGTAGTCGCCGTCCGCCGCGAAGTTCGAGGCCGGGAAGGGCAGCGTCCAGTCGCCTGCCGCCAGCGAGGCGTCGAGCATGACCTCGGAGGCCGACGAGAACGAGGCGCCGTTCCAGTAGAGACCGGTGGAAACCCGCCGGACGGACACCTGCACCTCGTCGACGCCGGAGCCGCCGCCGTCGTCGTAGATGCCGCAGAGGCCGCTGGTGGGGCAGCCGCTGTTCCAGGCGGCGGTGTTGTATTCGCCGGCGGCGGTGGGGAAGGCGATGGTGGAGGAGGGGCCGGTGGTGTCGACGAGCCAGGTGTAGGTGGCCGGGGAGCCGTCGGTGTTGCCGGCGGCGTCGGTGGCGCGCACCTGGAAGGTGTGGCTGCCGTCGGTGAGGCCGGTGTAGCTCTGCGGGCTGGTGCAGGCGCCCCACGATCCGCCGTCGATCCGGCACTCGAACGTGGAGCCGGCCTCGCTCGCGGAGAACTGGAGGTCGGCGGCGTTGCTTGCGGTCGGGTCGCCGGGAGTCGAGTCGATGGTGGTCTCGGGGGCCGTCGTGTCGAAGACGAAGGTGCGCGTCGGGCCGCTCTCGACGTTGCCGGCGTCGTCAGTCGCGCGCACGTGCAGCGTGTAGCCACCGTCGGCAGGGAAGCTCGCGGCGGGGAAGGCCAGCGACCAGTCGCCCCCGGCCAGGGCCGCCGTGAAGTACGTCTCGGCGCCGGCGTCGAAGGAGTCGCCGTCCCAGTAGAGGTCGTTGGAGTTGCGCTTCAGGCTGACCTCGACCTGCGCGACGCCGGAGCCGGCGTCGGCGTACGCCCCGCAGACGCCGGAGGTCGCGCAGCCGGCGTTCCAGCCGGAGCTCGAATAGCGCGCGCCCGCGGCCGGGAAGGTGAAGGTTGCGCTGGGATCGGTGCCGTCGATCCGGAACGTCCGGGACGGGCCTGCTTCGGCGTTGCCCGCGTCGTCCGTCGCCCTGACGTGAACGGTGTACTGGCCGTCGGCCGGGAAGCCGGCCGCCGGGAACGCGTACGACCAGGCGCCGCCGCCGAGCGTGGTCGTGAAGTGCGACTCGCCGGCCGCGTCGAAGGAGTCGCCGTCCCAGTAGAGGCCGTCGGCGACGCGGCGGATGCTGATCTCGACCTGGGAGACGCCCGAGCCGCCGTCGGACTGCGGTCCGCAGAAACCGACGGTGGCGCAGCCCGCGTTCCAGCCGGCCGTGGAGTACTCGCCACTCGCCGCCGGGAAGGAGAAGGTCGCGCTCGGGTCGGTCGTGTCGTACGTGAAGGTGCGGGTGGAGGGGGTCTCCGTGTTGCCGACCGAGTCGCGGGCGCGGACACGGATGGTGTAGCTGCCGTCGGCGGGGAGGTCGGCGGCGTCGAGGTCGTAGGCCCAGTCGCCGGCGTTGAGAGTGGCGTCGTTCCAGACTTCGGTGCCGCTGGCGAAGGCGGTGCCGTTCCAGTAGTCGCCGGAACCGTGGCGGATGGAGACCTCGATCTCGGCGACGCCGGCGCCTGTGCCGTCGCCGTGGGTGCCACAGAGGCCGCTGGTGGGGCAGCCGCTGTTCCAGGCGGCGGTGTTGTATTCGCCCGCGGCGGCGGGGAAGGCGACGGTCGAGCTGGGCGCTGTGGTGTCGACGAGCCAGGTGTACGAAGCGGGGGAGCTGTCGGTGTTGCCGGCCAGGTCGGTTGCGCGCACGTCGAAGGTATGGCTGCCGTCCGTAAGGCTGGTGTAGCTCCTCGGGCTGGTGCAGGCGCCCCAGGCGCCGCCGTCGATGCGGCACTCGAAGGTGGAGCCGCCCTCGCTTGCCGAGAACTCGAAGTCGGCGTCGGCGGAGCCGCTCGGGTCCGAGGGGCTCGAGTCGATCGTCGTCTGCGGCGCGCTCGTGTCGTAGTTGAAGGTCCGGCTGGAGGCGGCTTCAACGTTGCCGGCCACGTCCCGGGCGCGCACGCGGACGGTGTAGCTGCCGTCGGCGGGCAGGTCGGTCGGAGTCGAGAGTCGTAGGCCCAGTCGCCGGCGGCGAGGTCGGCCTCGTTCCAGACCTCGGTGGCGCTGGCGAAGGCCGTCCCGTTCCAGTAGTCGCCGCTGCCCTGCCTGACGGAGATCTCGACCTCGGCGACGCCGGAGGTGCCGTCGGAGTACGTCCCGCAGAGGCCGGCCGCGGTGCAGCCGGCGTCCCAGCCGGACGCGTTGTACCGGCCTGCGGCTGCCGGGAAGCCCGTCGTCGAGCTCGGCGCCGTCGCGTCGTAGGTGAAGGTGCGGCTCGACGTCGCCTCCGTGTTGCCTGCGTCGTCGCGCGCGCGCAGCCGCACGGTGTAGTCGCCGTCGGCGGGGAAGTCGGCGGAGTCGAGCTCGTACGACCAGTCGCCGCCCGAGAAGGTCGTGTCGTTCCACACCTCGGTCGCGCTCGTGAACCCGGAGCCGTCCCAGTAGTCGCCCGCGCCGCGGCGGATGGAGACCTCGACGTCCACGACGCCGACGCCGGTGTCCGAGTACGTGCCGCACAGGCCGGAAGCCGGGCAGCCCGCGTTCCACTCGGCCGCGGTGTAGCTGCCGGCGTCCGCCGGGAAGGCCGCGCTCGAGGAGGGGGCGACAGTGTCGACCGTCCAGTTGAAGGCTGCGGGGTTGCCGTCGGTGTTGCCGGCGGCGTCGGTCGCGCGCACCTCGAACATGTGGCCGCCGTCGGCGAGGCCGGTGTAGGCCTTCGGGCTCGTGCACGGGACCCAGGCGCCGCCGTCGATGGCGCACTCGAACGTCGAGCCGGCCTCGTCGGCGGAGAAGTCGAAGCTCGCCGACGTGGAGCTCGTTGGATCGGGCATCGAGGAGTCGATCGACGTCTCTGGCTCGCTCGCGTCGTATGTGAAGGTCAGGCTGGAGGCGCCCTCGACGTTCCCGGCGACGTCCCGCGCGCGAACGCGCACGTCGTAGTTGGCGTTGACGGGGAGGTTGGACGCCGCGAAGGCATACGACCACGTGCCGGCCGCCAGGTCGGCGTCGATCCAGACCTCGGTCGCGCTCGCGAAGGCACTGCCGTCCCAGTAGTCGCCGCCCTCGTGGCGGATGGAGAGTTCGACCTGAGCGACTCCCGAAGTTCCGTCGAAGTACGTCCCGCAGAGGCCGGCGACGGCGCAGCCCGCATCCCAGGAGGCGACGTTGTAGAGGCCGGAGGCGGCCGGGAACGCGACCGCCGAGGACGGCGCTGTGGCGTCGAGCTCGAAGGTGCGGCTCGAAGGCGTCTCGGTGTTGCCGACGGTGTCGCGGGCGCGGACGCGGACGGTGTAGTTGCCGTCGGCGGGGAAGTCGGCTGCGTCGAACTCGTAGGCCCAGTCGCCGGCGGCGAGGGTGGCGTCGTTCCAGACTTCGGTGGCGCTGGCGAAGGCGGTGCCGTTCCAGTAGTCGCCCGAGCCCTGGCGGATGGAGACCTCGACCTCGGCCACGCCCGAGCCCGGGCCGTCGCCGTAGGTTCCGCAGAGGCCGGCAGTCGGGCAGCCGGCGTCCCACTCGGCCGTGGTGTAGCTCTCGGGGGCGGCGGGGAAGGCGAGCGTGGAGTTGGGGGCTGTCGTGTCGACGAGCCAGGTGAACGAAGCGGTGGTGGCGTCGGTGTTGCCGGCGGTGTCGGTGGCGCGCACGTCGAAGGTGTGGCTGCCGTCGCTGAGGCTCGGTGTAGCTCTGCGGGCTGGTGCAGGCGCCCCAGGCGCCGCCGTCGATGCGGCACTCGAAGGTGGATCCGCTCTCGCTCGAGCTGAAGTCGAAGTCCGCGTCGTCGGCGGCCGTCGGGTCGGCCGGGTTGGAGTCGATCGTCGTCTCGGGCGCGGCGCGGTCGATCGTGAATGTCCGGCTCGACGGAGTCTCCGCGTTGGCGACCGCGTCGACGGCGCGCACGCGCACGGTGTAGCTCCCGTCGGCGGGGAAGCTCCGGCGGGGAAGGCGAGCGACCAGTTGCCGGCCGACAGCGAGGCGTCGTTCCAGGTCTCGGTGGCGCTGGCGAAGGCGGTGCCGTTCCAGTAGTCGCCGGTGCCCTGCCGGATGGAGACCTCGACCTCGCCCACACCCGAGCCGGAGCCGTCGGCGTAGGTGCCGCAGAGGCCGCTGGTCGGGCAGCCGGCGTTCCAGCCGGCGGAGCTGTAGGTGGCCGCTGTCGTCGGGAACGCGATCGTGGAGGAGGGCGCTGTGGTGTCGACGAGCCAGGTGTAGGAAGCGGGGGAGGCGTCGGTGTTGCCGGCGGTGTCGGTGGCGCGCACCTCGAAGGTGTGGCTGCCGTCGCTAAGGCTGGTGTAGCTCTCGGGGCTGGTGCAAGGGCCCCACGATCCGCCGTCGATGCGGCACTCGAACGTGGAGCTGCCCTCGCTGGAGGAGAAGTCGAAGCTCGCGTTGTCGGCGGCCGTCGGGTCGGTCGGGTTGGAGTCGATCGTTGTCTGCGGCGCCGTTGCGTCGAAGGTGAAGGTGCGGGTGGAAGGCGTCTCGGTGTTGCCGACGGCGTCGCGGGCGCGGACGCGGATGGTGTAGTTGCCGTCGGCGGGGAAGCTCGCCGGCGGGGAACGCGAGCGACCAGACGCCGGCCGAGAGCGAGGCGTCGTTCCAGACTTCGGTGGCGCTGGAGAAGGCGGTGCCGTTCCAGTAGTTGCCGGTGCCCTGGCGGATGGAGATCTCGACGTCGGCGACGCCGGAGCCGGAGCCGTCGGCGTAGGTGCCGCAGAGGCCGCATGGCCGGGCAGCCGGCGTTCCACTCTGCCGCCGTGTAGCTCTCGGCGTTGACCGGGAAGGTCGTGGTCGAGCTCGGGGCGGCCGTGTCGATCGACCAGGTGAAGGTCGCTGGCGTGACATCCGTGTTGCCCGCCTCGTCGGTCGCCCGCACGTCGAACGTGTGGCTTCCGTCGGCCAGGCTGACGTAGCTGTGGGGGCTCGTGCACGCGTTCCAGGAGCCGCCGTCGCGCCTGCACTCGAACGTCGGAGCCGGCTTCGCTCGCCGAGAACTCGAAGTCGGCGTCGGCGGAGCCGCTCGGGTCCGAGGGGCTCGAGTCGATCGTCGTCTGCGGCGCGGTCGTGTCGTAGGCGAACGTGCGGCTCGAGGCGCTCTGGACGTTGCCCGCGACGTCGGCGGCGCGCACGCGGACGGTGTAGTCATCGTCGGCGGGGAAGTCGGCGGCGTCGAAGGCGTAGGCCCAGTCGCCCGCGGCGAGAGTCGTGTCGTTCCAGACTTCGGTGGCGCTCGAGAAGGCGGTGCCGTTCCAGTAGTTGCCCGTGCCGCGGCGGATGGAGATCTCGACCTCGGCGACCCCGGACGTGGCGTCGGAGTAGGTGCCGCACAGCCCTTCGGTCGTGCAGCCTGCGGCCCAGCCCGCCGCGTTGTAGCGGCCGGCGGCCGCCGGGAAGCTGGTGGTCGAGCCCGGCGCCGTCGCGTCGTACGTGAAGGTGGGGCTCGACGGGGACTCGACGTTGCCCGCGTCGTCTCGGGCGCGGACGCGAACCGTGTACGAGCCGTCCGCCGGGAGGTCGGCGGAGTCGAGGTCGTACGACCAGTCGCCGCCCGAGAAGGTGGCGTCGTTCCAAACTTCAGTGGCGCTGGCGAAGCCGCTGCCGTTCCAGTAGTCGCCGGTGCCGCGGCGGATGGAGACCTCGACGTCCACGACGCCCACGCCGGTGTCGGAGTAGGTGCCGCAGAGGCCGGCTGTCGGGCAGCCCGCGTCCCATTCGGCGGTCGTGTAGCTGCCGGCGTTCGCCGGGAACGCCGCCGTGGTCGCGGGGGCGACGGTGTCGATCGTCCAGTTGAAAGCTGCGGGGTTGCCGTCGGTGTTGCCCGCCGGATCGGTGGCGCGGACCTCGAAGGTGTGGCCGCCGTCGGCGAGGCCGGTGTAGGCCTTCGGGCTCGTGCACGGGACCCAGGCGCCGCTGTCGATGGCGCACTCGAAGGTGGAGCCGGGCTCGTCGGCGGAGAAGTCGAAGCTGGCCGAGGTGGAGTTGGTCGGGTCGGGCATCGTCGAGTCGATCGACGTCTCCGGCTCGGTGGAGTCAAAGGTGAAGGTCCGACTCGACGCCGCCTGGACGTTCCCGGCGATGTCGCGGGCGCGGACGCGCACCGTGTAGTTCCCGTCGGCGGGGAAGTCGGCGGCGTCGAAGTCGTAGGCCCAGTCGCCGGCGGCGAGGTCGGCGTCGTTCCAGACCTCGGTGGCGCTCGTGAAGCCGCTGCCGTCCCAGTAGTCGCCCGAGCCCTGGCGGATGGAGACCTCGACCTCGTCGGCGCCGGAGGTGGCGTCGAAGTAAGTGCCGCAGAGGCCTGCGACGACACAGCCCGCGTCCCATCCGGCGACGTTGTAGACGCCGGAAGCGGCGGGGAAGCCGGTCGCGGAGCTCGGCGCCGTGGTGTCGATCTCGAATGTTCGGCTCGACGGCGACTCGGTGTTGCCGACGGCGTCGCGGGCGCGGACGCGGATGGTGTAGTTGCTGTCGGCGGGGAAGCTGCCGGCCGGGAACGCGTAGGTCCAGTCGCCCGCGGCGAGGGTGGTCTCGTTCCAGACTTCGGTGGCGCTGGCGAAGGCGGTGCCGTTCCAGTAGTTCCCGCTGCCCTGGCGGATTGAGATCTCGACCTCGGCGACGCCGGAGCCGGAGCCGTCGGTGTAGGTGCCGCAGAGGCCGGTGGCCGGGCAGCCGGCGTCCCACTCGGCGGCGGTGTAGCTGTCGGAGGCCGTCGGGAACGTCGCCGTGGAGGACGGCGCCGACGTGTCCACGAGCCAGGTGTAAGAGGCCGGGGTGGCGTCCGTGTTGCCGGCGACGTCGGTGGCGCGCACGTCGAAGGTGTGGCTGCCGTCGCTGAGGGTCGTGTAGTTCCGCGGGCTGGTGCAGGCGCCCCAGGCGCCGCCGTCGATGCGGCACTCGAACGTCGAGCCGCCCTCGTCCGACGAGAAGGTGAAGGTCGCGCTCGTCGAGGCAGTCGGGTGGACCGGGTTCGAGTCGATGGAGGTCTCGGGGCCGTCACGGTCGATCGTGAACGTCCGGCTCGAGGGCGTCTGCGCGTTGGCGACCGCGTCGACCGCGCGCACGCGCACGGTGTAGCCGCCGTCGGCCGGAAAGTTGCCCGCCGCGAACGCGAGCGACCAGTTGCCGGTCGAGAGCGAGGCGTCGTTCCAGATCTCGGCCCCGCTGGAGAAGGCGGTGCCGTTCCAGTAGTCGCCGCTGCCCTGGCGGATGGAGATCTCGACCTCGGCGACGCCGGCGCCGGTGCCGTCGCCGTACGTCCCGCAGAGACCGCTCGTTGCACAGCCGGAGTTCCAGCCGGCGGTGTTGTACGTCGCAGAGGCGACCGGGAAGGTGACCGTGGAGGAGGGGGCGGTGGTGTCGACCAGCCAGGTGTAGGAGGCGGAGGAGGCGTCGGTGTTGCCGACGGGGTCGGTGGCGCGCACGTCGAAGGTGTGGCTGCCGTCCGTGAGGCTGGTGTAGCTCTTCGGGCTGGTGCAGGCGCCCCAGGCGCCGCCGTCGATGCGGCACTCGAAGCTGGAGCCGCCCTCGCTGGAGCTGAAGTCGAAGCTCGCGCTCGTCGAGGCGGTCGGGTCGGTCGGGCTCATGTCGATAGTCGTCTGCGGTGCGGTCGTGTCGAAGGTGAAGGTGCGGGTGGAAGGCGTCTCGGTGTTGGCGACCGAGTCGCGCGCGCGCACGCGCACGGTGTAGTTGCCGTCGGTGGGGAAGCTCGCGGCGGGGAAGCCGAGCGACCAGTTGCCGGCCGCCACGGTGGCGTCGTTCCAGGCTTCGGTGGCGCTGGCGAAGGCGGTGCCGTTCCAGTAGTTCCCGGTGCCCTGCTGGATGGAGACCTCGACCTCGGCGACGCCCGATCCCGAGCCGTCGGCGTAGGTGCCGCAGAGGCCGCTCGTCGCACAGCCGGCGTTCCAGCCGGCGGAGCTGTAGGTGCCCGCGGCCGGGAACGCGATCGTGGAGGAGGGGGCGGTGGTGTCGACGAGCCAGGTGTGAGAAGCGGGGGAGGCGTCGGTGTTGCCGGCTTCGTCGGTGGCGCGCACCTGGAAGTTGTGGCTGCCGTCCGTGAGGCTGGTGTAGCTCTGCGGGCTGGTGCAGGCGCCCCAGGCGCCGCCGTCGATGCGGCACTCGAACGTGGAGCCGCCCTCGCTCGAGCTGAAGTCGAAGCTCGCGCTCGTCGAGGCGGTCGGGTCTGACGGGCTCGTGTCGATGGTGGTCTGGGGGGCCGTCGTGTCGAAGGTGAAGGTGCGGGTCGAGGGCGACTCGGTGTTGCCGGCGGCGTCGTGCGCGCGCACCCGCACGGCGTAGGAGCCGTCCGCAGGGAAGTCACCCGAGGCGAAGGCGAACGACCAGTCGCCCGCCGAGAGCGAAGCGTCGTTCCAGACCTCCGTGGCGCTGGCGAACGCCGAGCCGTTCCAGTAACTGCCGGCGCCCTGCTGGATGGAGACCTCGACCTCGGCGACCCCGGAGGTCGCGTCGGTGTACGTGCCGCAGAGGCCGTCGGGGGCGCAGCCGGCGGCCCAGCCGGCACCGTTGTAGTCCGTCGCGTCGGCGGGGAAGGTCGTCGTCGAGCTCGGCGCGGTCGCGTCGAAGTCGAAGGTGCGGATCGAGGGCGTCTCGGTGTTGGCGACCGTGTCGCGCGCGCGCACGCGCACGGTGTAGCTGCCGTCGGCGGGGAAGCTCGCGGCGGGGAAGGCGAGCGACCAGTTGCCCGCCGCCAGGGTCGCGTCGTTCCAGACTTCGGTGGCGCTGGCGAAGGCGGTGCCGTTCCAGTAGTTGCCGGTGCCCTGGCGGATGGAGATCTCGACCTCGGCAACGCCCGACCCGAGCCGTCGGCGTAGGTGCCGCAGAGGCCGCTGGTGGGGCAGCCGGCGTTCCACTCGGCTGCGGTGTAGCTGCCCGAGGCGGTCGGGAACACGGCCGTCGAGGAGGGCGCGGTCGTGTCGACGAGCCAGGTGTAGGAGGCGGGGGAGGCGTCGGTGTTTCCGACAGCGTCGGTGGCGCGCACGTCGAAGGTGTGGCTGCCGTCGGCGAGGGTCGTGTAGTTGTGCGGGCTGGTGCAGGCGCCCCAGGCGCCGCCGTCGATCCGGCACTCGTAGGTGGAGCCGCCCTCGCTCGAGCTGAACGTGAAGTCGGCGGAGGTCGAGCTCGTCGGGTTCGCGGGGTTGGAGTCGATCGTCGTCTGCGGGGCGGTCAGGTCGACGGTGAACGTTCGGGTCGAGGGAGCCTCGACGTTGCCGGCGATGTCGGTCGCGCGCGCGCGCACGGTGTAGCTGCCGTCGGCGGGGAAGCTTCCGGCGGGGAAGGCCAGCGACCAGTTGCCGCCCGCGAGGGTCGCCGCGTTCCACACCTCGGTGGCGCTCGAGAAGTCGGTGCCGTTCCAGTAGTTGCCCGAGCCCTGCTGGATCGAGACTCCGACCCCCTGGACGCCGGAGCCGCCGTCCGACTGCGTTCCGCAGAGGCCGCTCGTCGCGCAGCCCGCGTTCCAGGTCGCCGCGCTGTAGGTCGTCGCCGCGACCGGGAAGCTCGTCGTCGAGCCCGGGTTCGTGTTGTCGATCCGCCGGTTCGTGAGGAGCGCGGAGTAGGTGACGTTGCCGGCGCCGTCCTCGCCGATCGCGCGGAAGTCGTAGAGGCCGTCGGCCACCGAGGTCGTATCGAACGAGACCGAGTAGGGAGCCGTCGTGTCCACGGCGCCGACGTTCGTCCAGGTGCCGGCGCCCGCGAGGGAGCGCTGGAACCGGACGCCGACGATGCGCGTGTCGGCGTCGGTCGCGTCGGCCGAGACCGCGACCACGCCCGCGATCGGCGTGCTCGGCGAGGTCATCGTCACGCTCGGGCCGACCTTGTCGATCTCGAACGCGGCCTGGTGCGCGACCCACGCGCCGCTCGTGATCGTCGAGGCCGCGTTGAGGGTCGCGCCGGGGAGCGCCATCGTCCGCGTGTCGCCCGCGAGCGCGGCTTTGTTCGTCGCCGTGCGCGTTGACGTGCTGGAAGTCGTAGCTCTCGGCCCAGCCGCCCGGCTGGGTGAAGGTCGTGCCGCGCCCGACCGTGAAGAACGCCATCGCGATCGAGCCCGCGACGGTGGTCGTGACGCTGTTCGCCGTCGCCGGCGTGGTCGTGCCGGTGGTCGTCCCGCCGTTCACGTCGATCGGGTCGGTGGTCTTGATCCCGGAGAGCGCGGTCATCGCGCCGACGGCCCGCTGCGAGTTCGAGAGGTTGAACGTGTACGTGGCGGGCTCCGAACCGGTCGCCACGCGGTAGTAGGTCGCGAGCCTCACAGTCGTGCCGTTGGTCGCGTTCTGGAGCGCCGTCCACCCGGTCGCCCCGCCGGCGTGACGGTCGTGCCGGTGCCCCCGCGCGTGGAGACGTGCGCGACGAGGAGGTCCTTGTCCTGGGTGCCGGCGGGGACCGGGATGACCACGGTCGTCGCACCGTTGTTCGCGTTGCTCACCGTCGCCGAGCTGCCGACCGAGCCGGACGGGTTGGCGACCTGCACGTCGTCGACGACGGGCGAAGCGCCGGTGTTCCCGGCGAGGTCGGTTGCCACCGCCCGAAGGTCGTAGAGGCCGTTGGCGACGGACGTCGTGTCGAAGGAGATCGAGTACGGAGCCGTCACGTCCGCGGCGCCGATGTCCGTCCACGTGCCCGCGCCCGCCGGGGAGCGCTGGAACTGGACACTCGCCACGTAGGAGTCGACGTCGTCCGCCGTCGCGGCGAGGTTCACGGTGCCGACGAGCGGGTTGCCCGGGTCGCCCACCGTCGCGGTCGGGTTGACGTTGTCGACGAAGAAGGCGGCTTGCTGCGCGACCCAGTTCGAGGAGTTGGCGATCGTCGCAGGCGCGGCGTTCGTGGCACCCGCCGTCGGCATCTGCTTCGTGGCTGACGCGATCGTCGACCGGTTGGCAGGCGTCATGCTCAACTGCTGCATGTCGTAGAGCTCCGCCCAGGCGGGCGGCCCGGCGAACTGGGTGAAGCTCGTGCCGGTGGCGCTCGCGTAGAAGGCGAGCGCGATGTCGTTGGCCGCCGTCGTCGTGACCGAGCTCGCCGTCGCCGTCGTCGCGCCCGTGCCCGTGGCCCCAAGGCCGTTCTGGTCGAGTGGGGTCGTCGCGGTCCTGACGCCGTAGAAAGCCGAGATGCCGCCGACGGCCCGCTGGCTGCCGCCGAACGTCCAGGTGTAGCTGGCGGGCTCTGTGCCGGTGACGACCTTGTAGTAGGTGGCGAGCCGGACGTTCGTCCCGAGCGTGTTGCGCAGGAGTGTCCAGCCGCCGCCGGCCGGCGCGGTGATCGTGACGTCCCCGCGCACGGCCAGGGCGGCGACGAGCATGTCCCTGGGCTGCACCCCGCCCGGCATGGTGAGGAGGAGGCTGTTCGTACCGGCGGCCGTGTTGCTCGTCGCGAGCGAGGCGCGGTGCGTCACGGCCGGGTCGATGACGTACGGGAGCGGCAGGTCTGCGTCGTCGAGCTTCAGCGTGAGGAACCAGCCGAAGTCGCCCTCCTCGAGGTCCCAGCGCAGGCCGTCGGGCGTGACGTCCTTGCCCTCCTTGTCGAGGATGCGCACCGGGTCCATGGAGATCGAGGTGACCTGGTGCCGGGTCGGGTCGAGGAAGGTGAGGCTGCCGTCGGGAGCCAGGCGGGGGTAGAGCCTCGACGCGAGCTTCCAGCGCCAGGTCTTCTCGCCCTGCCGTTCGACGACCGTGAGGAACTCCTCCGTCCCGCTTCCGTTGACGACGATCGTCTCCGTGCCGAACTCGGTCTCACGCGTGGCGCCGTGGACGTGCCGCCGCCACTTGGCGCCGCCGACGTCCTCCGAGGCGACCGAGAGCGAGACGCCCCAGTGCGAGACGGTGTAGCCCTGGTCGTTGATGCGGACGCCGACGCCGGTGGCGGGCGTGCGGTCGAGCGGAGCCCCCGCCTTCTCGGGGCCGAGCTCCTCCTCGAGGAAGCCGGGGACGCCCGTGTCCAGACGGCCGACGCCGGCAAGGACGACGACCGCGAGGAAGACCGCCGCGGCGCCTGCGATGGCCGCTGCCGTCCTCACCGGGGAAGAGCCGCGCAGAACGACGGCGGGCTCGACGTCAGTCGAGCCCGTCTCCGGGGGCCGCATGGGGGGGATGGAGGTCATCTGGTCTCGGGCGCGCGTAACTGGTCCGTGCTCGAACGCATCGGCTCGGGCGGTAGGCCCGCGGCGGCAATCCGGTATGAAAACGGGATGAGACCGGCCCAAGCACCCGTTCGGGTGAGGGAGCCCTCACCCAAGTGTGGAGCTACCTCAGCCTCGACTTGAGCTAGAGGGTTGGAAAAAGGCGCAGCGGCCAGCGCGTAGACTTCGCCCATGGCCACGACCGAGGACCGCCCGGGTCTCGACGCGACCGAAGCCTGGCGGCGCGACCTCTACGAGGCCACGCCCGAGCGCGACGCGCTCTTCACGACGATGTCGGGGCTTCCCGTCGAGCCGCTCTACACACCCGACAACGTCGAGACCGACTACGAGCGGGACCTCGGCTACCCGGGGGTCTATCCGTACACGCGCGGGGTCTACCCGTCGATGCACCGGGGCAAGCTCTGGACGATGCGGCAGTTCGCCGGCTTCGGCACCGCCGAGGAGACGAACGTCCGCTTCCGCTACCTCCTCGAGCACGGGCAGACCGGGCTCTCGACCGCCTTCGACATGCCTACGCTCATGGGCTACGACTCCGACCATCCGAAGTCCCTCGGCGAGGTCGGGCGCGAGGGCGTCGCGATCGACTCGCTCGCGGACATGGAGGAGCTCTTCGCCGGCATCCCGCTCGACGAGGTCTCCACGTCGATGACGATCAACGCGCCGGCGGCGATGCTCCTCGCGTTCTACATCTGCGTCGGCGAGCAGCAGGGGGTCGGCCGGGACCGTCTTCGCGGAACGATCCAGACCGACATCCTCAAGGAGTACATCGCGCAGAAGGAATGGATCTTCCCGCCCGAGCCGTCCATGCGGCTGTGCGTGGACATGATCGAGTTCTGTGCGCGCGAGGTCCCGCAGTGGCACCCGGTCTCCATCTCCGGCTACCACATCCGGGAGGCCGGCTCGACCGCCGCGCAGGAGCTCGCGTTCACGCTCGCCGACGGGTTCGCCTACGTCGAGGCGGCGATGGCCCGCGGTCTCGCCGTCGACGACTTCGCGCCGCGGCTCTCCTTCTTCTTCAACGCCCACATCGACTTCTTCGAGGAGGTCGCCAAGTACCGGGCCGCCCGGCGGATCTGGGCGCGGGAGCTCCGTGACCGGTACGGGGCGAAGAACCCGCGCTCGTGGTTGATGCGCTTCCACGCGCAGACGGCCGGCGTCTCCCTCACCGCGCAGCAGCCCCAGGTCAACATCGTGCGCACTGCCGTCGAGGCGCTCGCCGCCGTCCTCGGCGGCTGCCAGTCGCTGCACACGAACTCCTACGACGAGGCGCTGGCGCTCCCCACCGAGCACGCGGTCAAGATCGCCCTCCGCACGCAGCAGGTGCTCGCGCACGAGACGGGCGTCGCCTCGACGATCGACCCGCTCGGCGGGTCGTACTTCGTCGAGGACCTGACGAACCGGCTCGAGGCCGAGGCCTACGACTACTTCGACCGGATCCGCCGGCTCGGCGGCGTCGTCGCCGCCATCAAGGAGAACTTCTTCCAGCGCGAGATCGCCGAGGCGTCCTTCCGGTTCCAGAGCGAGCTCGAGGCGGGGCAGCGCGTGATCGTCGGGGTGAACCGCTTCCAGGAGCCGGACGAGCAGCCGATCGAGATCCTCAAGATCGACCAGGCGCTGGAGGACAAGCAGGTGGATCGGGTGCGGGCGCTCCGCGGCCGGCGCGACGCGGCGGCGGCCGAGGCGGCCCTCGCTCGACTCAAGGCCGACGCCGAGGTCGAGGACCGGAACCTCATGCCGGCGATCGTCGAGGCCTCGCGCGTGTATGTGACTATGGGCGAGATGTGCGACGCGCTCCGCGAGGTCTGGGGCACCTGGCGCGAGACCCCGGTCTTCTGAGTCTCAGCGGCGGCCAAGTCTCAGCGGCGGCGTAGCCGCACAGGCTGAGACATCGTTTACAAGATCTTCATGGCTGCGGCGGTCGAAACGATTCCGTGAACGGAAGGAAGCTGAAGCTCCCTTCCTCCCTGTCTCAGCCTTTGCGGCTGCCGCCGCCGCTGAGACGATGGCGACACTCCTGTGGGAGGCCCGTCGAATGGCTAGTAGCCGACGCCCGGCGGGTGGAGTAATCTCGCGTCACACGAGCGCCGGTTGGCCGCAGCCGACGCTCATCGCGAGGGCGTCGTGAGCCTTCCCTCTGACCGGCCCTCGCACTGGGGTGAGCGGGTCCTCCCGGAGACCAAGCGGGATGGCCCGCCTCCCCCTTCCGGGGGATAGACGCGCGCGCCGACGTCGGCGAGATTGACGAGGCGTTCGAGCAGAGCGCGCGCGGCCGCCCCCGATTGGTCGGGGGGTGGCCGCGCTCCGTTACTGAGAACGAACTGGGCGGGTTAGATGCTCTAAGCCGCCGCGGTGCTCTGCGCCGTCTGGAGTGGCAGCAGTCCGTGCACCTGCGCCCACCGGCTCGCCTCTGTCCTGTTGGAGACGTTCAGCTTCCGGTAGATGTTCGACAGGTGGAACTTGACGGTCTGCTCCGTCACCCAGAGCATGCGTGCGAGCTGCGCGTTCGAGTGCCCCTCGGCCACGAGCGTGAGGATCTCCAGCTCGCGGCGTGTGAGGCCCCATGCCTCTTCGATCGACTCGCGGGAGCGCTGGCGCTTGCCGTTGTGCCCGCGCGCGAGGTAGACCGAGTGGTCGAACGCCTGCCGGATGGCCGAGGCCAGGTCGTCGGCGTGCGCCGTCTTGAGAACGTATGCCTCGGCGCCCGCGGCGAGGGCCGCGTCGACGTACTGGGGATCGGAGAACGCCGAGAGGACGATGACCTTGAGGTCGGGCGTCCGCTGCTTGGCGAGCGCGAGGCACTCGAGGCCGTCCATCTGGCCGCTCTCCATCTCGATCCCGGTGACGAGCAGGCTGGGCGCGTGCTCCTCGATTAGTGCGAGGGCGTGCTCGGGCGAGGTCGCCTTTCCCTTGACCTCGACCCCGATACGGGCCAGTACCTGCTCCACCCCCTCCAACCAGAGGGGATGTTCATCCAGCAGTACCGCTGTGCGATGCTCGGAAGGACTCATCGAAAGGGCCGCCTTTCGATCGGACTACACGAAGGACTTAGACGATAACCCATCTTTGGTCTTGTGGATAGGCCCGCGGACAAACCTGTGGAAACACTCTCACCCGAGGGGAGCTCATCCTGTGGACGCTGGGGACGACCTGCGCCCCCTCCGAAGGTCTAGCTGTCGCCCAGCAGAAGCGGAGGCGCGTGCAGGTACGCGGCTGCGCGCCGCTTGCGCTCGATGTCCTCATAGACGCGCTCGACGACCTCCGTCGGAAGGCCGGCGGCAGCCGCGGCAGCTTCCGCCGTGGCGCCCTCGTTCAGCGCGTAGAGACAGAGGTCGAGCTTGTCGAACGGGACGGAGAAGTAGAACTCCTCCTGGCTCTGCTCGAGGGCGTAGGTGTCGGTCGTCGGCGGGCGCTCGCGGATGACCGCGGGGACGCCGACCTCCTCGGCGAGCTGGTAGACCTGGGTCTTGTAGAGGTGTGCGATCGGCTTCACGTCGGCGGACCCGTCGCCGTTCTTGACGAAGAAGCCCTGGTCGTACTCGAGCCGGTTCGGCGTTCCCACGACCGCGTAGTCGAGGCGGTCCGCGTGGTAGTACTCGAGCATCTTGCGGACGCGCTGCTTGAAGTTGGTCGCGGCGACGACCTCGCGGTAAGCGGTCGCAGTGAGCCGCGCCTCGCGGCGCTCGCCCTCGGGCGACTCGGCGACGACCGTGAAGAGGCTGTAGCGGGAACCGCCGAGGAGGCTCGGGAGGACGATCTTCGCCTTCCAGCCCTCGCCGTACTCCGGCATGACCGTCCGGATGGCCGCGTCGCGGCGCTCGTAGCAGCCCGCCGCCCGGAGGAGCTCCGTGATGTCCTCGAGGACGGTCTCGACGCCGGCCGCCTCGGCGGCGACGTTGGAGAGGTCGAGCGTGTCGGCGGCGGACTCGCCCTCGGGCATGAGGACGCCGAGCACGCGCTCCGGCCCGAAGGCCTTGGCGCAGAGGTGCGCGACGACGCTCGAGTCGACGCCGCCGGAGAGCCCGACGACGGCGCCGCGGCGGCGCAGGTCCTTGTAGGTGATCTCGCGCAGGCGCTCGGCGATCTCGTCGGCGGTGCGCCCTACGTCGTCAAGGCGCAGCGACTCTGCGGTCAGCTCAGCCGGCGCCATTCGAGGCGGTCTTCACGCCGACGAAGCGGGTGATGCTCGCGATCGAGTCGAGGTTCTCCGGGAGGACTTCCTCGTCGGCGATCTGGACCTCGTAGCGCTCCTCGATGAAGCCGATCAGCTCGAGGACGCCGGTCGAGTCGATGACGCCGACCTCGATGAGCGAGTCGTCGGCACCCAGGTCGATCCCGTCTGCGCTCAGCGGAAAGTTGTCCTTCAGGAACTGGCGGACTTCCTGTTCGATGGCGTCGGGACTGGGCATGACGGGCAAAGAGAAGTCGCCTTTGGGGCGACCCGACGGAGCATACCAGCGCCCTGTGGAGCTTTCGACCAGTTTTTCCTCCCCTTGCCGCAGGTCCTGACCGCCCGTATCGTCAGGGACATGTGCGGCATCGCCGGGATCTACGCGCGCCCTGACTCGGCCGCGCCCGAGGAGCTCCTGCTGACCATGGCCGGGGAGCTCCGGCACCGCGGGCCAGACGGCACGGGGCTCTACCGGGACGGCCGCTTCGGGATGACGAACAACCGCCTGGCCATCGTCGACCTCGAGGGCGGCGACCAGCCGCTCGCGAGCGAGGACGGTCGCCACTGGGTCATGCAGAACGGCGAGATCTACAACTACGTCGAGCTCAGGGCCGAGCTCGAGAGCCTCGGGCGGCGCTTCGCCACGACGAGCGACACCGAGGTGATCGCGCAGGCGTACGCCGAGTGGGGCCCCGCGTGCCTCGACCGGATGAACGGCGACTTCGCGTTCGCCGTCTGGGATCGGCGCGAGCAGGAGCTCTTCCTCGCCCGAGACCGCTTCGGCGTCCGCCCGCTCTTCGTGGCCGAGCTCGGCGGCGACCTCGTCTTCGCCTCGGAGCAGAAGGCGATCCTCCGGCACCCGGCCGCCCGGCGCGAGCTCGACCCGGCCGGCCTCGTCGAGAGCTTCACGACGTGGTCGATCTCGCCGGACGCGTCCTCGTTCCCCGGCATCCGCGAGCTGGCGCCGGCGCACTACCTGCGCGCGGGCCCGGACGGAATCCGCGAGGAGCGGCGCTGGTGGGACCTTCGCTTCTCGGACGAGCCGGACGTCTCGCCCGCCGCGCGCTCGGCGCTCGCGGAGGAGCTCGACGCGCTCCTCGGCGACGCGACGCGCCTGCGCCTGCGCGCCGACGTCCCCGTCGCCGCGTACCTGAGCGGCGGCCTCGACTCCTCGGCCATCGTCGCGCACGCGCTCGAGCAGATGGACGAGACGCTCCACGCCTTCGGCATCGGCTTCGATGACCCACGCTTCGACGAGAGCGCCTACCAGGACCGGCTCACCGGCGACCGCGGGCTCGACCTCACCCGCGTCACGATCGGCGCCCGCGACATCGCGGAGCTCCTGCCGCAGACGGTGGCGCTGGCCGAGAAGCCGACGCTTCGGACCGCCCCGTCTCCACTCCTGCGCCTGTCGGGCGCCGTCCAGGACGCCGGGCTCAAGGTCGTCACGACCGGCGAGGGCGCGGACGAGCTCTTCGGCGGCTACGACCTCTTCCGCGAGAACGCCGTGCGCCACTTCTGGGCTCGCGAGCCCGACTCCGAGCTGCGTCCGCTCCTGCTGACGCGCCTGAACGCCTTCATCGGGAAGGACCTGAAGCGCTCGGGCGCCTTCCTCGTCGGCTTCTACCGCAAGGGCCTCACCGAGACCGACGACCCGCTCTACAGTCACCGGCTCCGCTTCGCCAACACGTCACGGCTGCTCTCGCTCCTCACGGAGGACGTGCGCGCACGGGCGGCCGGGCGCGGCGACCCGGCCGAGCGCCTCGAGGCCCGCCTGCCGTCCTGGTTCGGCGAGCAGACGCCGCTGGGGAAGGTGCAGTACCTCGAGATCGCCACGTTCCTCGAGGGCTACCTCCTGCACACGCAGGGGGACCGGATGCTGATGGGCCACTCCATCGAAGGGCGCTTTCCGTTCCTCGACTACCGGGTCGCGGAATTCGCGGCCTCGCTCCCCGATCAGCTCCGGCTGCGCGGGCTGACGGAGAAGTACCTTCTGCGAAAGGCGGTCGAGCACCGGCTCCCGCCCGAGATCGCGGCCCGCAAGAAGCGGCCGTACCGCGCGCCGATCGTCGGCGCCTTCGTCGGCCCCGGCGCTCCGTCCTACGTGGGCGAGCTCCTGGACGAGCGCCGACTTTCCGACGCCGGGCTGTTCGCGCCCGAGGCCGTCGCGCGCCTCGTGCGGAAGTGCGAGGCCGGTGCGCCGCGCGACGCCGTCTCGGAAACCGACGAGATGGCCCTCGTCGGGGTGCTGTCCGTCATGCTCCTCCACGACCGCTTCGTGGCGAGCCCGCGCCCCGCGGAGCCGCTCGTCCCCGACCGTGTCGTCGTCGGCGACCGGGTCCGCCCACCCGCGTCCGCGCCCGCCGCCGCATGAACGTCCGCCTGCTGCACGAGACGCTGCTGGCCTCCGCGGAGCGCGTTCCCGAGCGCGAGGCTCTCGTCGCCGGCGCGGAGCGGCTCTCCTACGTCGAGCTGCTGGATCGCTCGCTCCGGCTCGCGCGGGCGCTGCAGGAGCTGGGCGTGCGCCGGGGCGACCGCGTCGCGATCTACATGGACAACTCGGCCGGCTGCGTCACGGCGCTCTACGCGACGCTCCTCGCCGGCGGCGTGTTCGTGATCGTCAATCCGCAGACCAAGGAGGACAAGCTCCTCTACGTCCTCGACGACTGCGAGGCTGCCGTCCTTCTCACCGAGGGCAGCCTGACCCGCACCGCGCTGGCCGCCGCGGCCTCGGCGCCGAGCGTCAAGGCCGTCGTCGCCGACGCGGCGCCCGAGGGCGTCGAGGGCGCGCTGGTCTTCGGCGACGCGATCGCCTCCGCGGAGCCCGAGCCCGAGGCGCCCGGAACGATCCCGCTCGACCTCGCTGCGCTCATCTACACGTCGGGGAGCACCGGCTTCCCCAAGGGCGTGATGATGACCCACCAGAGCATGGTCTTCGCCGCGGGGTCGATCGCGCAGTACCTCCGGCTTGGCCCTGACGAGCGCATCCTCGGGCTGCTGCCGCTCGCGTTCGACTACGGCCTCTACCAGCTTCTGATGAACGTGCTGAAGGGCGGCACGCTCGTCCTCGAGCGCTCGTTCGCCTTCCCTGCGCAGATCATCAAGCGGGTCCAGGAGGAGGAGGCGACGGTCTTCCCCGGCGTGCCCACGGTCTACGCGACGCTGCTCTCGACACGGCGCGGCATGGAGTTCGAGCTGCCGAGCGTGCGGCGCGTGACGAACACCGCCGCTGCGCTGCCGGCGACGTTCCATTCCGAGCTCGCCAGGATCTTCCCGAACGCGCTCGTCTTCGCCATGTACGGGCTCACCGAGTGCAAGCGCGTCAGCTATCTCGAGCCGGAGCTCCTCGCCGCGAAGCCGACCTCGGTCGGGCGTGCGATCCCGGGGACGGAGACGATGGTGCTCCGCGAGGACATGACGCCGGTCGGGCCCGGCGAGACCGGGGTGCTCTACGTCCGCGGCCCGCACGTCATGGTCGGCTACTGGAGGAAGCCCGAGCAGACGGCGGAGATGATCGTCGAGGGACCGCTGCCGGGCGAGAAGATGCTCTGCGCCCAGGACCACTTCACGGTGGACGAGGACGGCTTCCTCTACTTCGTCGGGCGCAGCGACGACATCATCAAGACGCGCGGCGAGAAGGTCAGCCCGATCGAAGTCGAGAACGCCATCTTCGACATCGAGGGCGTCAAGGAGGCCGCCGTCATCGGCGTCGACGACGAGGTGCTCGGCGAGGCCATCAAGGCATTCGTCGTCCTCGACGAGGGAGCGCAGCTAACCGAGCAGGAGATCATCGCCGCCTGCCGGACGCGCCTGGAGAACTTCATGGTGCCGCGCGAGGTCGAGTTCCGCACGGAGCTCCCGACGACGGCCACCGGCAAGGTCCGCCGCAAGAGCCTCAAAGAGCCCGCAGAAGCCTAGGCCGGACCGTCCGCTGGGCATGTCCCCGGCGAACGTGCCCCGGGTGCAAGGCCGGACGGGACGTCAGCGGCGGCCGGTGCCGTACGGGTACTTCTCGCAGAGGTTGTTTTCGAACACGACGTTCTGCGCCGTCGGGTCGACGTTGCACGGGGAGACGCCGAAGCCGCAGAGGCCCACCTCGCCGGTGGCCAGCTCCTCCTCGCGCTCGGCCGGGTTGCCCGAGCGGAAGCGGCCGTCCGTGACTCGTGTGTTCACGGACTCGCCGACGTTGATCGCCCGCCGGCAGGCGACGACCGTGCAGCGGATGCACTGGTAGTCGGTCGGCACGAGCCCGGCTGCGCCGCCCAGGGAGATGTCGATGCCGGCGGACGCGCCCGTGCAGGTCGCGCGCTGCTCGCCCCAGTCGCCGACCTCGAGGTCGACGAAGGCGATGTCGTTGGCGCCAAGAGCCTGGATGCCGTCCTGGTGGGCTCCTGGGCCGCGCGGGCCGCAGTCGATCGAGCCGGTGATGTCGATGTCGGTCGCCTCGATCTTCACCGTCAGCGCGTCGCCGGTGCCGCCGACGGTGCGCCCGTCGCCCTGGATATCGAGGATGAGGTCGATGCGCTCGCTGCCGTCGCCCGTGCAGCCGCTCGTCAGATCGACGATCCCGGCGACGGTCTCCACCGGCCGCGTGAAGCGCGCCGTCACCTTGAGCGGGAGCTCGCCGCCCAGCGACTCCGCGTAGCGCGCAAGCGGCTGGTCGCACGTCCACTCGCCGTCGTCGAGCACCATCTCCGCGCCCGGCACGCAGCCGGTCGTGTCCTCGTAGCCGCAGGCGCCGCCCTGGGCGCCCGAGCCGTTCTCGGTACCGGAGCCGTTCTCGACCGCCGTCGAGGCCGCGTCGGGGCCTCCGTCGCCGTCCTCGTCGTCGAGGACGAGGTAGGTCGCGCCGACGCCGACGGCGACGCCGACGACCAGAAGCGCGAGGGCTGCGAGTGCCTTCTTCATCGAGGATGGGCCGCGGCGACGTCCCCGGTCGCCGAGCGTGAAACGCTACCGGAGCTCCGGCGTCAGCGGCGCACGACCATCAGGCTCTTCGTGAGCCCGAGGATCTTCTCGCGGTGCACCTCGCCGTCCGGGAACAGGCGAAGCAGGTCACCGGCGGAGAGGAGGTTCGCTTCCTCCCACGAGCCCTTCTCCCGCCAGCCGAGCGTGAAGCGTGCGTTGAGCCACCGCTGCAGCCGCTCGGGGAAGAACTGGAAGAACGGGAACTGGTAGTGCGGCTCGATCGGGAACCAGCGGTTCGGCGTCTGCACGTAGTAGCGCTCGGACACGCGCCGGATCTCGCTCGCGAAGGCTTCCTGCAGCTCCTTGGGGATGTGCTCGATCACCGAGCTCGAGAAGGCGAGTGGAAACTCCCTGTCCTCGTACGGAAGCTTCGTGGCGTCGGCGACCGCCACCGTGACGTTCTCCTGCTCCAGCCACTTGCTGTCGAGCGGGTTGAGGTCGACGGCGACGATCTCGTTCGTCGTGTTGAAACGCTCGAGCGCCGCGCCCGAGCCGGCGCCGACGTCGAGGATGCGCTCGCCCGGGCTCACCCGGCAGAGCTCCAGGAAGCGCTGGTAGCGGTTCTCCCGCCAGCGGCGCACACGGTCGCTCGTGTGCGCCCACCGGCGCGTGCGCGCATAGATCATCCCGGCCATCTGCTCTTCTTAGCATGGAACTCCCCGGCGAGCGCGCTTGCGGCGGAAGACTGAACGAGCGGTTAGGGCAGCTCGTCCTCGTACGGCCAGGGGTCGCAGTAGTTACCGAGGATCACGACGTTCGTGGCCTGGCCGACGGGCATCCCGCACGGGGGGGAGGCGAAGGTGCAGAGGCCGACCGCGCCGCTGGCGAGCGTCCCGGCCCGGTCGGCCGGGTTGCCCGTGCGCCACTTCGAATCGACCACGCGCGTGCCGTCGCTGATCGCGAGGTACATGCCGTGGTTGCAGGAGACGCTCTTGCAGCGGATGCAGGCCATGTCCTGGACGGGGTTGGCGTTGACGCTGCCGGGGACGAAGGTGCCGGCCGCGCCCTGGCAGGTGGCCGTGCCGGTCTCCCAGTCGCCCCACTCGAAGTCGATGAACTCGATCTTGTTGCCGCCCTGGATCTGGGCGCCGTCCTGGTGGCTGTCGTCAGGCGTGCCGGGCAGGCCGTCTGACCCGAGGCCGCGCGGGCCGCAGTTGGCGTAGCCGGTGAGCTGGATGTCGCTCGCCGTCAGCCGCACCTTGAGCGAGTCGACCGTTCCCCCGCGCGTCCTGCCGTCGCCCTCCACGGCGAGGATGAGGTCGATCGTCTCGTCGTCGCCGTCGCCGACGCAGTCCTGCCGGAGGTCGACGATCGCCGGGTTGAGGTCGACGTGCGTCGTGAAGCCGATCTCGACGAGGAGCGGCAGGTGGCCCGGCTCGGCACCGATCGGGTTCTGCACCGCGATGTCGGCGAGCGGCCGGTTGCAGGTGAACTTCGTGTTGAGCAGGCTCACGCGGGCGCCGGCCACCGCCGTGCACCCGGTCGCGTCGGCCCTGGAGCAGCTGCTCGACGGCGGCGGCGGCGGGGGCGGCACCGGGATCCCGAGGACGATCTCGGTGGCCGCCGAGCTCGCGGACGCGGAGCCGGCTGCGTTCGTCCCGGTCTCGCGCACACGGATCGTCCGGTCGACGTCCTCGTCGCGGAGCAGGTAGGTGCTCCCCGTCTCGCCCGGCAGGTCGGTGCAGCCGCCGCCGGCGATCCCGCAGCGCTGCCACTGGAAGCCGAAGGCGATCGGCGCCGTGCCCGACCAGCTGCCGGGGAGCGCGGTCAGATTCTGGCCGACCCGCGCGATGCCCTCGATCGCGGGCAGGGCGTGTGCGACGGGCGGGTCGCCCGGGTCGATCACCGGCGCGGTGGCGGCCGAGGCGGCCGAGGAGCTTCCGATCTCGTTGGCGGCGGTCTCTCGCACGCGCAGCGTGCTGCCGACGTCCGCGGGGTCGGGCGCGTACGTGGTTCCCGTCGCTCCCGGCACGTCCACGCACGGGGCCGGGTCGCACCGCTCCCACTGGTAGGAGAGCGTGATCGGGGGAGCGCCGGCCCACACGCCCGGGACGGCGGTGAGGGTCTGGCCGAGCTGCGGCGTTCCCGTGACCGCGGGCGCCGTCACGAGCGTGGGCGGCGCGGATGCCGGGGCAACGCGGGTGGTCGCCGCGGAGGTCGCGGACGCCGAGCCGGCGACGTTCGTCGCAGCCTCCCTGACCCGGATGGTGCGGTCCACATCCACGGGCTCGAGGAGGAACGTCGTGCCGACGGCGCCGGGGACGTCCACGCAGCCGCCGCCGGCCGGGCCGCAGCGCTGCCACTGGTAGGCGTAGCCGATCGGCTCCGTGCCGGTCCACGCGCCCGGGATCGCCGTGAGCGTCTGGTCGACGCGCAGCGTGCCCGTGACCGCGGGCAGCGCGGTGTTGACGGGCGGGTCGCCGGTCTGGACGACCAGATCGAGCTCGGCGGCCGGCCCGCCCTCCTTCGAAGCGAGGGCGATGTCGGCCTGGGCGCTCGGCTCGACGATCGCAAAGCCGAACCCTCCCGGCCCGCCGACCGCGCTCGTAACGTCGATGGTGCGCCACGTGTTGGCCGCCGTGTACGGGGCCGCCGTGGCGACGAGGGCGCCGAGAGCGGGGGCGTTGCTGTGCGTGATCGTGCTCTCGGTCCAGGCGGGCGAGGTGGCGTACACGCGGAACCCCTGCGGCGCCCCGCTCTTTGCGAAGACCTTGAGGAACGCTTGCTGGACGGCGCCGCCCGGGCTCGACACCTCGAAGCGCAGGAACGCCCGCTTGACCGGTGTGGAGTTGACGCGGAGGACGCTGTCGCCGCCGTGGTTCCGCGTGGGGAAGCGGTCGGTCGTCCAGGCGTCGGCCTGGACCGGGAAGACGACCCCGAGCGCGGTCGGCGCCGCTGCGAGCGCGGCGACGGATGCCACGACGCAGATGAGGGCCGCTCTCGTCGTCGTCAACCCAGTCCCGGAGAACCGGCCGAGCCTAACACGCTGGGCAGGGTCGGCACCACCCGCGCAAAGGCGGACGGTGCGCGTTCGGCCGGGGCCGCCGTTGACCTCGGGAGCCCTCAGGCAGGGGCTGAAGAGAGGCCCGTTCGGGCCAGGATCCTCCGAAACAGTGAGGCCGGCGCTAGCGGCCGTTGCCGCGGGTGAACGGCCAGCGGTCGCAGAACTGGCCGGAGATCCGGTTGCCGCTCGACTCGCCCGCCGGGATCAGGCATGGCGGCCCGCCGTAGTTGCACATGCCGGTCTGGCCGTTGGCGAGAATCCCGCGCCGGTCGGCGGGGTTCCCGGAGCGCCAGCGCGAGTTCCTGACGACGGTTCCGGAGGAGCGGCTGATGAGCATGCCGTGGTTGCAGGAGACGCTCCGGCAGCGGATGCAGGCCATGTTGGTCACCGGCCACCCGTTGACGCTCCCGGGCACGAACGTGCCGGCCGCGCCCTGGCAGGTCGCGCGGCGCCGGAGCCAGTTGCCCCAACTGAAGTCGATGAAGTGGATCCGGTTGCCGCCCTGGATCTGGGCGCCGTCCTGGTGCTGGTCGTCGTTCGTGTCCGGACGGCCGTCGGGGCCGACGCCCTGGGGCCCGCAGTTGGCGAACCCGGTGATCTGGATGTCGTGGGGATCCTCCCGCACCTTGATCGCGTCGACGGTGCCGCCCCGGGTGCGCCCGTCCCCGTGCACCCTGAGGATGAGGTCGATCGTGTTCGAGTTCCCGTCGCCCCGGCAGCCGCGGCGGATCTCGACCGTCCCCGGCTCGATGTTGACGTACCTGGTGAACCGAAGCTCGACGAGGAGCGGGAGGCGCCCGCCGCGGCTGCGAGCGATCTGCGCGAGCGGGCGGTTGCACGAGAAGCCTCTGTTCGTCCGCACGATCCTCGAGCGCGGGGGCACGGCGGCGACTGCAGCCCGCGACAGCGTCGGGACCGCGAGCGCTGTCGAGGTCGCGCCGACGCTGCGGGCGGTGGCGGCCTCGGCCGGCGCCGCGGCGGCCTGGCCCGCCAGCGCGAGCGCAACGGCGGCAGCGGCGGACAGGGCGGAGAGACGCTGGGCGGCGGTCACGGCGGGCGACCTTACCAGCGGGTCCGGAGCACATGCCCTCCGGAACCCGCCTTCCCCGAGTGGGCCGACCCCGTTCGAGCCCGGCAGGTGCAGGGGGAAAGCGGTCCTGTAAGGATTTCCTGAAGTTTCCTGCACTACTCGAGGTAGCCGAGCCCGCGCAGGCGGCGCTCGACCTCGGCGGCGCCCTCGTCCTCGAGCTCGGCCCGTTCCGGCGCGAACTCGGCGGGGGCCGCGTCGTCGTAGGCGGGCGGGCGCTCGTCGAGGAGCTCCGGCCGGAGGGCCTCCATGAGGATCCGCCCCTCGAGGTCGGCCGGGACTGCCTCGCCGAGCAGATAGAGCATCGTCGGGGCCACGTCGACCAGCTCGCCCGCGACCGGGGCCCCGGCGGCCACCGCCGGGCCGGAGAGGACGATGACGCCTTCGTGCCGGTGGCTGCCGACGTAGGACTGCTCGCCGCCGCCCTCGATCTCGATGGTGTCCCAGAGCGAGTCCGAGCGGGCCTTCAGGTTGCCCTTCCCGAGCCAGGCGTAGCGGTCGAACTCGACGAGCAGGTCGGGCACCTTCGCCAGCTCGGGCCCGTGGAAGAGGTCCTCGCGCCGGTGCACCTGGGCAACGATGCGCTCGCCGTCGGGGCTGCGGAGCTCGAGCAGGCGCGCCGCGATCTCGTCCCGGACGCGGTCGTACTCCTCGCCCGGCTCGACGATTCCGTGCTCCTCGCGCCCGCGCACGTTGACGACGACGTTGCCGAACGTCCCGTAGGAGAAGGCCTGGGTCCGCTCCCAGTCGAGCACCGTGTAGTCACCGCGCTCGATCGCGCGCTCGCGCAGGCCGGGCAGGCGCTGCTTCGCCGCGTTCCGCAGCCCCTGGGGCAGGTACCGGCGCAGGCCGAGCGCCTCGCCCACGAGCTTGCGCCCGGCGACGTCGGCGCCGGTCGCGTAGGCGAGAAAGCCCTCGGAGGCGAGCCACGCGTTCAGGTTGACGACGCCGTGGAGCGGGCCTGCCCCGTGGTCGGAGAGGACGAGGACGTTCCCCTCGTCCCCGGCGAGCCCCGCCAGCGCACCCGTCGCCTCGTCGAGGATCCGGTAGACCTCGGCGACCGGGCTCGCCAGGCCGTCGGCCTCCCACTCCGTCCAGCAGAGGTGGTGGATGTGGTCTGCGGCCATGAAGACGACGAAGAGCAGCTCGGGGTCGTAGCGGTCCGCGAGCCAGGTGACGATCTCGACCTTCTGCGCGGCGGCCCTGCGGACGAGATCGAGGTCGAGCTTGCCCTCCGTGAGCGGGAACTTGTTGTCCAGCTCGAGCGAGCCGAAGCGCTGCCGGAGCTCCGTCCGCAGCTCTTCCGGGTACGTCAGGCCCTGCTCGCGCGCGGCTGCGTCGAAGCCGGCGACGGCGAAGCCGTCCACCTGGGGCGCCGGCCACGTGAACGGGACGTTGACGATGCCCGTGCGCCGGCCCGAGCGGCCGAGCCGGTCCCAGACGGCCGGAGCGCGGCGAAAGCTGCCGTTGACGAGGCGGAGCTGGTAGCCGGTCTCGTCTCGCTCCGTGAAGTCCCAGATCCCGTGCCGGCCCGCGTTGACGCCGGACACGATCGTCGCCCAGGCGTGCGGCGTCAGCGGATGGGTCGTCGAGCGCAGGACGCCGCGGGCGCCTGCGTCGCAGAGCCGCGCCAGGTTGGGCAGCTCCCCCGCGGCCAGCATCGGGTCGACGACGTCGAACGTCGCCGAGTCGAGGCCTATGACGGTCAAGTCTGGACTGGACACCCGCGATAACGACCGCTACAAGTTAGGAACCACCCTACTGAAGAACGATCTGTGGGAATGCGGCTGGAGGAGCCGCGGGGAGACTTCCCATCCGGTGCCAGTGAAAACCTGTCCTAACTGCGGCCAATCCACGCGCGACGACGATCGCTTCTGTCCCAGCTGCGGTCAGCCGACCGACCCGCGGCGCCAGAGCGCGTTCGGCGGCGAGGACCGCACGCGTCGCGCGGCGGCCGTCGGCGCGGCGGCCAACGTGGCCGGCTACGCGCACGCGCTGCGGCGATTCTGGTGGGTGCTCGCCATCGGCGTGCTGTTCGCCCTCCTCGCCGCGCTGTCTGCCCGCTTCACCATCAGCTTCCTCCCGCCCGGCCTGAACGAGAAGGAGACGGTCAGCTACACGGCCGAGTCGCGCCTCCTGATCACGAGCGCCGACAACCCGCACTTCCGGAGCAAGGAGACCATCGAGCTCGCGCGCCCGCAGGCCCAGGGTCAGGCCCAGGGGGCCGGCGAGGACGAGGAACAAGGGCAGGGAGAGGGAGAGAGTGAGGGCGAGGGTCAGGGCCAGGGCGCGGGGAGCGCACCGCAGACGTTCTCGTCGCCGCCGGACCTGAACACGATCGTCAGGAACGCGAACACCTACCCGTACATCATCGAGTCCGACCAGGTCGCCGACTACCGCGAGCGCGCGTTCGGCGAGCTCGAGGGGAGCGTCACGGCGCTCGGCGCCACCTCGGTCGTCACGGCGAACCGGGTCGAGCTCTCCGAGATCCCCATCATCCGCCTGATCGCCGTCGCCGGCACGCCCGAGGACGCCGTCCAGCTCGCGGACAAGACGGGGAAGGCGTTCATCGGCTGGCTCGAGGACTTCCAGGAAGGCAAGGAGATCCCGCAGACGGACCGCATCACCGCCGAGCAGCTCACCGTCCCGCGCGGCGCGGTCGCGTCGGCCGGGCCGTCGACGACGCTGCCGGTTCTCGTCTTCGTCGTCGTCTTCGCGGCGTTCTGCGTCCTCGCCATCCTCCTCGACCGGCTCTTGCCGCCGCGGCAGCCTCGCCCCGCCCGCGCGGACGTCGAGTCGCTCGAGCCGGTCAAGGCCAAGAAGACGGCGTAGGCGGGCGGCATGGCTCACGTCGAGCCGCAGTCGCCCCGCCGGCCCGCGGCCGTCGCCCTGGCCGCCTTCGGCGGGTTCTCGCTGCTGATCGGGACGCTCCTCGGCCCGAACGAGGCGGTCGCCGGCGCGGCCGTGTTCATCCTCGCGGCGCTCCTGGCGATGCGGGAGATGTCCACGCCGACGGTCACCTGGCCGAACGCCGTCGCCGGGCTTCGCACTCCTCATCTGGCTGATCCCGGCGCGCGGGTACCGGCTGCCGATCACGCTGCCGTTCAACCTGGAGCCGTACCGGATCGTCCTCGGCGGGCTGCTGCTGGCCCTGCTCGTCGCGGTCGTCAGGAAGCGGGCGAAGCTCGAGTTCCTCGGCTTCGGGCTCCCGCTGGCCATCCTCGCGTCCACGGCGACCCTGTCGGCGATCATGAACTACGAGGACATCGGCAGCGCGGCCGGCGACCCGGGCGCGTTCAAGTCGCTCTCGTACTACCTGGGCTTCCTCGCCGTCTTCGTGCTCGTGGCCTCGACCATCAAGACGCAGGCGGCGATGGACACCGTCGTGCGGTCGCTCGTCATCGGGGCGACGATCGTCGCCTTCTCGGCCATCTACGAGTCCCGCACGGGCTACAACGCGTTCGACCACCTCGCGGAGTGGATCCCGGCGCTCATCCGCGAGACCAGAACGGTGTTCAGCGATCGCGGCGGGAACCTCCGCGTCTACGCCTCGGCGCAGCACCCGATCGCGCTCTCGGCTGCGCTCTTCATGACCTTCCCGCTCGCGCTCTATCTCATCGGCCGCGCGAAGACGCGCCTCCGCGCCCAGCTCTGGGGCGTCGCGGCCGCCATCTGCGCGATGGGCGCCGTGGCGACGATCTCGCGGACGACGGTGATCATGGGCCTGGCGATCCTCGTCGTCGGCCTCTGGGTGCGCGGCAAGCAGGTGCTCCGCTTCTGGCCTCTCCTGCTGGTCCTCCCGGTCGCCATCCACTTCGCCGTGCCGGGGGCCCTCGGCGGGATCTACAAGGCGTTCGACCCGCAGGAGGGGCTGACGAGCGACCTGACGACGCGCTCGGGCGAGCAGGGCTCCGGCCGCCTCGCCGACGTCGAGCCGGGAGTCCGCGTCTGGAGCGAGTCCCCGCTGTTCGGCAACGGGATCGGGACACAGGTGACGACCGGGGAGTCCGGCGTCGCCCAGACGGCCGAGGGCGCGGAAGGAGCGGTCATCTTCTTCGACAACGAGTGGCTCAACACGCTCGTGTCGCTGGGGATCCTCGGCGTGATCGGGTCGGCCTGGCTCATCTTCGGCAGCCTCGCGGTGGTCGGCAGGTTCGCCCGCAGGGTGCGGGGCCCGAGGAGCGACCTGGCAGCCGCGTGCGCAGCCGCCATCTGCGCCTTCGGCGTCAGCATGCTCGTCTTCGACGCCTTCGCCTTCGTCCAGTCCACGATCCTCTTCTTCGTGATCGCCGCCATCGGCCTCCAGGCGCGGCGCCTGGGCCCGCGGCCCACGGACTCCTAGGAGGGTTTGGCGGAACGTCGCTTCGGCACAGGCTGCGTTTCGGCGAACCCTCCTAGCCGAGCAGGCTGCGGCCCCGCATGACGGCGGGGACGTCCAGGCCGAGCAGCTCGAGCGCGGTCGGCGCCACGTCGAGCAGGTGGGCGCCCTCGCGCTCGCCTGCCGTCACGCCCGGCCCGACGAGGACGAAGAGCCCGTCCTGGGCGTGGTTCGCGTCGTCGGGGCCGGTGTCGTTCTCGAAGGTGTGGATGCCCTCGTCGCCGCCGACGGTGCCGACCGAGCGCCACAGGAGGTCGCCGAAGTGGACGATCAGGTCGGGCGCGACGCCGTTCACCTGCTCGTAGGTCTCCTCCGGGACGTGGACGCGAGTCCCCAGCGGCTCGCCGTGCTCGTCCGGGATGGCTGCGAGGCGCTCGGCGAGGTCGCGGCGCACGCTCTCGTAGTCCTCGGGCGGGACAGTGCCCTCCGGCTCGCGCCCCGCGACGTTCATGAAGATGCGCGAGTAGTACCCGCCCTCGCCCCAGGCCGCGGTCTTCGACCAGTCGATGCCGGCCTCGCGGAGCGGGACCGGCTCGTCCGGGTCGGTGAGCGTCGCCAGGAACCCTTCGCGGCGGAGCCATTCGTTGACGCGGATGCCGCCGTCCATGCGCTTGCCGCCGTGGTCGGAGACGACCAGGACGGCGGTGTCGTCGTCGGCGTGGGCGAGCACGCGGCCCATCAGCTCGTCGACGTGCTTGTGGTAGTCGAGGATGGCGTGCTCGTACGGGTTCCCGGGCACGTGCTTGCGGTGCTCGGTGTCCATCATCTTCCAGAAGCCGTGGTACATCCGGTCGACGCCCATCTCGACCATGGCGAAGAGCTCCCACGGTTTCGACGTGAGCAGGTGCTCGGCGAGGGCGAAGCGCCGGTCGGTCATCTCGTAGACCTGGCGCAGGAGGTAGTCCTTGTCGTCGGTGCGGAAGTCGCGGACGTCGAAGTGGTACTCGCCGACGGTCTGCTCGATCTCGCGCTTGAGCATGGGCGGGAAGGTGTACGGGCTCTCGATCCCCGGCGTCAGGAAGCAGCTGATCATGACGCCGTTCAGCGGGCGCGGGGGGTAGGTCCCGGGGACGCCGAGGACGATCGACGGCTTGCCCGCGCGCGTCGCGTAGTCCCACAGGCGCGGCTCCTTGATCGCCGTCGAGTTGGCGATGAAGAGGCCGTCGTAGGAGTGGTCGGAGCGGTTGCGGAAGCCGTAGACGCCGAGGTCGCCGGGCGTCCGGCTGGCCATCATGCAGGACCAGGCGGGCACCGTGATCGGCGGGATCACCGAGGTGAGCTTCCCGTAGGCGCCCTTCTCCATCAGGCCCGAGAGGACGGGCAGCTCGGCGCGCCAGCGGTCGAGGAGGAGCGACGGCTCCGCGCAGTCGAGCCCGACGATCATGACCTTGCTCATCGGGTCAGGAGCTCACGGTAGAGGCTCTCGAGGTCGCGCGCGCCCTGCTCCCAGGTGAGCTCGTCGCGTCGCGCCAGCGTGCGCGCCCGAAGGCGCGCGAGCAGGTCGCGGTCGGCGTCCAGGAGGCGCAGGTGCTCGGTGAGCGCGGCCACGTCGCCGGCCTCGTGGACGAGCCCGTCCTCGAGGTGGGTGCAGCGGGCCCCGGCGGCGTCCGAGACGACGGGGACGCAGCCGGAGGCCTGGGCCTCGTACGTGACGAGCGCGCTCCCCTCCTCGACCGTCGGGAGCAGGAGGACGTCGCTCTCGCGCATGAGGGCGGCCACGTCGGGGACGAAGCCCTTCACCGTCACGCTCGGGTGGTGGAGGCCCTCCGCGAGCAGCTCGTCGTAGCGGGGGTAGAAGTCGCCGCAGATCGTGAGGGTGCCGTGCTCGGCCGCGCCCGAGGCGACCCAGGCCTCGAGGGCGTAGTGGAGGCCCTTGCGCGGCTCGCAGCGGCCGACGAAGAGCGCGCGCAGCGCCGGGCTCCGGCCGTTGGCGCTGGGCGCCGGCGCCGGGAAGCGGGCGGGGTCGAAGCCGTACTGGTGCAGCCCGAGCCGCCCCGGTGGCACGCCGCGCTCCACGAACGTCCGCAGGACGAACTCCGACGGGACGGCGACGAGGTCGACGGCCGCGTACTCGCGCTCCTCGAGCTCGAGCGCCTCTGCGTCGGCGGTGTGGGAGTGGCCCTCCGGCTGCGGGAGGCCGAGCCGCGCCGTCTCGGCGGCGACGCGCTCGTAGGCATAGCCGGTGTGGGTGTTCGGCGCCTCGCGGACGCTGACGACCCCGGTCTCCCGCGCCGCGGCCGCCGTCTGCAGCGTGGCCCGCGGCCAGCAGTGGACGACGTCGAAGCCGCCCGGCCGGCGGCGGAGCTCTCGCGCCACGCGCCCGTCGTGGTGGCGGTAGGCGCGCGCCCGCCCGACCGCGCGGTGGGGGATCCGCCGGCCCGCGAGCGAGAGGGTGGTCGCGACCTCGGCGGCGCCGGTGACCTCGCGCGCGACCGCCGTCGCGTGGACGTGCACCTCGTGGCCGAGGCCCGCGAGGCCGGTCGCCTGGTTCCATGCGGTCGTCCCGATCCCGGGCGCGCCGATCGTGTCCGGGAAGCTGTAGAGGATCCGGAGCCCCTCGCCGCGAGCGTCGCCCAGGGCTCAGTCCTCCAGGTAGCCCAGCGACTGGAGCCGCCGCCGGATCGCGGCGACCTCGTCGCTCGTCAGCTGATCATCTCCCGCGTCCGGCGGGGCCTGGCTGGAGACGAGGTCGCGCAGGACGTAGACGCAGAACTCGGTCACGGAGTGGAACCCGGTTCCCTCGATCACCTGGCGCAGGTGCTCGTAGAGCGGTCGGGGGATCTTGAGGGTGACGTCGTCCGTACGGGGGCGGGGCATTGACACTTCTGCAGGAGTGTGTCCCGAGTGTAGCGCCGGCGCCTCCGCCGAAGGTCTGGACCGTTACCCTGGACTTGGCAGAGCTCCCGTAATCGCCTAGGACCTGTGAGGGAGGATGCGGTAATGAAGAGCCGGAGCTGGAGCGAGGCGCTGCGATCGTTCGCGGACCCGATGACGTACTTCCAGGGCGTCCGGCTCCTGCACTACTACAGCTACTCTCACGTGCGGCCGCGGCGCCGGCTGACCCTCGGCGAGGGAGCGACGATCGCGCCGAACGTCTCGCTCAGGAACGGGGAGCGCATCAGCATCGGGCGCGGGTCGAAGATCGGCGAGCGCGCCTACATCTGGGCCGGCGACTCGGGCAGCAGCGTCACGATCGGCGAGGACTGCCGTTTCGGCCCGGAGGTCTTCGTGACCGCCTCCGACTACGGGCTCTCGCCGGACGCGAAGATCGCCGAGCAGGAACGCAACGAGCGCGACGTCGTCATCGGTAACGACGTCTGGCTCGGGGCGCGCGTCTTCGTCGGCGCGGGCGTCACGATCGGCGACGGCTCCGTCGTCAGCGCCGGGTCGGTGGTCACGAAGTCGCTCCCGCCGGGCTCGGTCGCCGTCGGGAACCCGGCGCGGATCGTCCGCCGCCGTGAGGACTACGGGGAAGCCTCGCCCGGCCCGGAGCCGGAGGGCGATCCGAGCCCCGTGACGACGCACGCGTGAGCCCTGACGTCTCGATCCTCATCGTCACCTACCGGTGTCGCGAGGCGGCGCGGGCGTGCCTCGAGTCGCTGCGGGGCGCCGGGGGCGGGCGCTACGAGATCGTCGTCCTCGACAACGCCTCCGGCGACGGGACCGTGGAGATGGTTCGCTCGGACTTCCCGGAGGCCCGCCTGGTCGCGTCCGACGAGAACCTCGGCTTCGCGCTCGGCGTGAACCGCGCGGCCGAGGCGGCGCGCGGCGAGTACCTGCTCCTGCTCAACCCCGACACCGTCGTCCACGAGGGCGCCGTCGACAACCTGCTCGCGTTCGCGCGCGCCCACCCGGAGCACGGGCTCTACGGCGGGCGCACGCTCGACCCGGACGGCTCGGTCAACCCCGGCTCGTGCTGGGGCGCGCCGACGCTCTGGAGCCTCTTCTGCTTCGCCACGCTCCTGACGTCCGCCTTCAAGCGCACGCGCCTCTTCGACCCCGAGTCGCTGGGCGGCTGGAAGCGCGACACCGTGCGCGAGGTCGACATCGTCACGGGCTGCCTCCTGCTCGCGCCGCGGCCTCTCTGGGAGCAGCTCGGCGGCTTCGACGCCCGGTTTTTCATGTACGGGGAGGACGCCGACCTCTCGCTCCGCGCGGCCGGGCTCGGCTACCGGCCCGCCATCACTCCGGACGCGGTCGTCACTCACGAGATCGGCGTCTCCTCGGCCGCGCGCGAGGACAAGCTCCTGCTCCTCTTCCGCGGCAAGGCGACGCTCCTGCGCAAGCACTGGCACGGGCTGCGCCTGCGGCTGGGGCTCGGCCTGCTCGCCGCGGGGCTCGGCCTCCGCTCGCTCCTCTCGCGCGGGCGCGGCCCGCAACCGTCGCCGTGGACGCAGGTCTGGCGGAGCCGCTCCGACTGGCTGGCCGGTTATCCGGAGGCGCCGCCGGCGCCGCCTTCGCCCGCAGCCAGAGAGATCGGCGCGGCCTAAGGACGCCGGCCGGGCGCGATGAACGACCACCAGCACTCGTTCTTGGGCTCGCTCAAGTGGGCCTTCTACATGACGTGGGCCGACCGGGCCTTCTCGGTCTTCTTCACCTTCCTGCTCGCTGCGATCCTCGGCCCGCGCGACTTCGGGGTCGTGGCCCTCGCGCTCATCTACGTCGCCGTCGTCCAGCTCTTCCTCGAGGGCGGGTTCCAGACGGCCGTCGTCCAGCGCGAGGGGCTCGAGGAGGACCATCTCGACTCGGCGTTCTGGATCAACCTCGCGTGGTGCGGCCTCCTCGCCGCCGTGAGCTTCCTCCTCGCCGGCTGGTGGGCGCGCCTGAACGGCGTCCCGCAGCTCGAGGAGGTGGTGCAGGCGCTCTCGGTGCTGCTCGTCATCTACGGGCTGACCATCGTCCAGCTCGCGCTCTTCCAGCGGGAGATGCGCTTCCGCGCCCTTGCCATCCGCGAGACGCTGGCCGTCCTCGTGGGCGGCGTGCTCGGCCTCGTGCTCGCCCTGAACGGCGCGGGGGTCTGGGCGCTCGTCGCCCAGCAGCTCGGCTTTGCCGTCACGCAGCTCGTGCTCCTCTGGAGCATGAGCACGTGGCGGCCGCGGTTCCGCTTCTCCCGCTCCCACGCGCGCGACCTGGTCGGCTTCTCGAGCGGCGTCTTCCTCTCGAACCTGGGCGGCTTCCTCAACCGCCGCGCCGACGCGCTCCTCATGGGCATCTTCTTCGGGCCGACCGCCGTCGGCCTCTACCGGCTGGCCGACCGCTTCTCGGACAACGTGCTCGAGCTGACCATGCGCCCCGTCGGGCACGTCTCGCTCCCGTTCTTCTCCCGCCTCCAGAACGACCGCCCGGCGTTGAAGGAGGCGGTCGCCTCGTGCATCCGGACGACCCTGATCGTGACCGTTCCGGCGATGGCCGTGATGGCCGCGTGCAGCGACTACCTGATGGCGCTGATGGGCCCGGAGTGGGAGCCGGCCGCGGACGTCCTCAAGCTGCTCGCGCTCGTCGGTCTCGGGAAGGCGATCGTCTTCTTCACCGGGCCGCTCCTCTTCGCCGTCGCGCGGCCGCACCTGCGGGCCGTCATGCTCTGGGCGCTCGCGGCCGTCTCCGCGGGAACGGTGCTCCTGGTCGGCTGGCTTCTCACCGACGACGGGATCCGCGAGCAGGTGCTCGGGATGGCCGCCTCGCGGGCCGCGTACTTCCTGGCGATCGTCATCCCGGTCAACATCGCCGTCGTCTGCTGGATCACCGGGCTGCGGCCGCGGTCGTTCCTGCCCTGGCTGCCGGCCCCGTTTCTCTCCGCCGCCGCCGGGATCGCCGCGGTCTTCCTGCTCGCTCTGACCGGGCTCCTCGACGAGCTGCCTGCCTTCCTCGCGCTGCTCGTGGCGGGCACCGTCTCGTGCCTCGCCGCGGGCGCAGTGCTCTTCGCGCTGGAGCCGCGGGCCCGCAGCCTCGCCCGTCCCATCCTTCGCAAACTCAGGCGCCGTCCGCCCGGCGCGGCGACCGCCTGAGCCGCCGTCCACCGCCAACCGACAGAATGGAGACCAGACCACCGATGAACGAGACGACGAACAGCGCCGTGCTCCCCGACGGCCTCGAGCTCCGCGGGCCCTGCATCACCGGCGCGACCGGAGGCTCCGGCACGCGCGTGGTCGCGCGCATCGCCCGCACCGCGGGCCTGTACACGGGCGAGAAGCTGAACCCGTACGAGGACGCGGTCGAGCTCGGCTTCTACTCCGACCGCTGGATCGACGGCTACGTCCGCGCTGCGGGCGACGTCCCGGCCGAGGAGCGCGACCAGATGGCAGCCGACCTGCGCGGCGTGCTGGCCGACCACCTCTCGACCGTCACCCCCGGCGCGGTCGCCTGGGGCTGGAAGGAGCCGCGCTCCATCTACCTCCTCCGCTTCTGGAACGAGACCATGCCGGACGTGCGCTTCCTCCATTTCCTTCGCGACGGCCGGGACATGGCGTTCTCGGAGAATCAGAACCAGCTGACGAAGCACGGCGCCGCCGTGCTCGGCGACGACCTCCGCAAGGCGAAGACCCACACGCGCTCGATCGCGCTCTGGAACCGGGTGAACCTCGCCGCGGCCGACTTCGCGGAGCGCGAGCTGGGGCCGCGGTACCTCCGCGTCCGCTTCGAAGACCTCTGCGCCGAGCCGGCCGAGACCATCGGGGCCATCCTCGGGTTCTTCGGGCTCGAGGGCGACGCCGAGGCGGCCGCCGCCGAGGTCAGGCCGCCGGACAGCCTGGGCCGCTGGCAGCTCCGCCGGCAGAAGGTGATCGACGAGATCACCGAGACCGCGCGGCCCGCGCTCGAGCGCTTCGGCTACCTCTGAGCCAGGCGGGCGGCGAGAGCCTGGCCCTGGAGCTCGAGCGCCTCGCGCGCGGCTGCGGTGTCGGCGAACGGCGCCAGCAGGCCCTCGTACCGGAGCAGCTGGACGACCCGCACCCGCCCGTCCTCCTGCGGCTCGAGGACGAACTCGTACTCGAGATCGCGGACGCCCGGGAGGACGAGCCGGTCCTGCCAGCGGAGCTTCCGCTCGGGCCGCGCGATCAGCACCTCCGCGTCGAGGGACTCGGGGTCGCGGCCCGGGAGCGTCACGACGAGGTCGAGCCTCGCGCCCTCCCGCGCCTCTCCGGCGGCGTCGGTGACGACCGGGTTCCACTCCTCGTAGGCCTCGAAGTCGGTGAGCGCCGCCCAGACGTCCCGCTTCGGGCCGTCGACGACCGTGGTCGAGGTCACGACCTGCGCCGGCCGGTCGAGCGCTGCGCTCGCAACGAGCGCGAGGAGTGCCAGGACGGCGAGGCCGGCGAGCGCGAGCACGGCGAGCCGCAGCGGGCGGGCCACGTCAGCTGCCGGTGAGAGCGCGGCCGAGCGTCACTGCTTGGCCTTGTCCGCCAGCTGCTCGCGGCGGCGGCGCCGCAGCTTGCCGACCGCTCCGACGCGCTCGGCGGCGCCGCGGGCCGCCCACGCGGCGCCGAGGACGCCCGTCCGCGCGAGGTTGATCGCGATCGGCTTGGCACGGCGCTCGACGAGCACGACGTCCTCCTCGAGGCGCCGCTCGTCCCCGAAGTTGCGCTTGTATTCGGCGTCGCCGAAGCCGAAGTCGAGGGTATGCACCGAGCCGTCGGCGGCCAGGTCCTCGACGACGCGCATGAGCAGGTAGGTGCCGGGCCTGGCGTCCGCGAACGCGGGGTCGAACCCGGTCGCCCCGATCCCGAAGACGCCCCGATAGGCGTTGCCGTGCCAGAACGCCGCGGGGGCGTCCTTCAGGTAGAGGATGTAGCCGCGGAACCAGCCGCGCTCCATGCCGAGCTCCGTGAGGGCGCGCTGGACCCGCTCGTCGGTGAAGCCCACGCCCAGCACGTGCTGGTAGGTCTCCCGGTGGATGAGCGCCGAGTCCGCGAAGAGGCGGTCGATCTGGTCGGTGGTCCTGAAGACCTCGACCCGCGCCTCCTCGCCGTACGTCTTCTCGAGCCGCTTGGCGTACCGGCGCACGGACTCGCGCCGGCGGCGGGACCGGCGGGCGAGGAACTCGTCGAGCGACGCGGGTATCTCGGCCTGCCAGTGCGGCATCTGGGTGGAGAAGTGCTCGCGCCTGAGAAACGGCGAGCTGCGCGTGGCGACCGTGTGCTGGGGCGAGCCGACGGGGAGCATCCGCAGGCGGATGACGTCGACCTCACCCGGCTCGACCGATTCCTTCAGGGCCGCCAGCAGCCTGGGGACCGTCGTCTCGTCCAGGCGTCCCATGAGGCCGCCGTAGGTGATCGTCAGCGCCCGCACCTCCGGGTCGAGCACGGTCTTCGGGCCGAGCTTCGCCGGGAGCCGCACCTCCTCGACGCGGCCCGAGGCGAGCGCGACGGGGCCGCTCTCGTCGCGGATGACGACGGCATGCGGCCGGATGGAGCTCGGCGTATTGCGGATGTAGGCGAGCACGAAGTCGAGGTCGCTCGTGACGAACGGCGACTGGAGAGCGTCCCAGGCGGGCCTGAGCGCGAGGACCTCCTCGACGCTTCGCGCGACCTCGAACCAGCTCACGCGCCGCCCCGCTCCGCGAGCCGCTCACGCCAGCGCCGTCGCGCAGCTGCGAGCTTCCCGCTGCGCTCGAGCGCCGTCTTCCCGGCCCGCGAGGCGCTCAGGACGCCGGTGCGCGCAAGGTTGACGACGATCGGCCGCGGCCGCCGCGCGAAGAGCAGCACGTCCTCCTCGGCCCAGCTTTCGTCGCCGAAGTGCCGTTTGTACTCTGCGTCGCCCAGCCCGAAGTCCATCCAGTCCGCCTTGCCGCAGAGGTAGTCGGCCATCTTGGCGAGCACGTAGGTTCCGAGCCGGAGGTCCTTGTGCTCCGGGTCGTAGCCTGTCGGGCCCGTGTAGAAGATACGCCGGTACAGCGTGCCGTGCCAGAAGGCAGCGGGAGCTCCATCCAGGTAGAGGACGAAGGCCCGCAGCCAGCCGCGCTCGGCAGCGAGCTGCTGGAGGGCGCGGGTGAGGTCGTTGTCCACGAAGCCCGCGCCGAGGCCGTGCTGGTAGGTCTTCTCCGAGACCGTCCGTGTGTCGCGGACGAGCCGGGAGAGGTCGGCGGGGCTCTCGAAGACTCGCAGCTCGAGCCCGTCGCCGAAGCGCTCCTCGAGGCGGCGAGAGTAGCGCTGCACGTTCGAGCGCGTCTTCGCCGATCGTGCTTTGAGGTACTCGGCGAACGTCTCCGGGAGCCGCGCCCGGTGGCGCAAGAGCGTCTCCGACCCCCGGCCGCGGACGAGCGCCCCGGGCCTGCTCGTCGCGAGCTCGTGCACCGGCGAGCCGACGCGGGCGCGGAGCCGCACGACGTCGAGCGGCTCGTCCTCGAGCGCCTGGGTGAGCGCGGCCAGGAGGAGCTCCGCGCGGTCCGCCTCGGCGCCGACGATGCCGCCCTGGGCGACCGTGAGCGCCTCGAGCCGGGGCCGGTAGATCGTCTTGTAGCCGAGCCGCGCGCCGAGCTGGACCTCGCCCACGCGGCCGACTGCGAGCGCTTGCGGGACGCCGCCGTCCTCCAGCAGGACGACGTGCGGGCGTGCCGGCGTCGGGTGGTTGCGGACGAGCGTGAGCAGGTGGTCCGGGTCGGCGGCGGGGTTCTCGACGGGCAGCGCGTCCCAGGCCCCGCGCAGGGCCTCGACCTCTTCCGGCGAGCGGGCGATACGGACGTCGAGGCTCACGGAGCGACTCCTCGAAGCGAGGCCTTCGCCTTGCCGGCCTGCGCCCGGGCCTTGCGGGCGAGCCGCCGGGCCCGGTAGCCGTGGAAGCGCGCCTGGCCCAGCTCGCGCATGTCTTCGTCCGTGAGCGTCAGCCCCGCTGCGCCCACGTTCTCCTCCAGGTGCGCGATCGAGGTGGTGCCCGGGATCGCAAAGGCTGCCGGCGAGCGCAGCGCCCAGGCGAGGGCCACCTGGCCGGGCGAGGCTCCGTGCCGGGCCGCGACGGCCCCGAGCGCGCCGGCGCCCCGGGCGAGGAAGCCCTTCGCCAGCGGGGCCCAGGCGACGAAGGCGAGCCCGTCCCGCTCGCAGCGCTCGAGGACGTTCCGGGAGCTCCTCTCCACGAGGCTGTAGCGGTTCTGCACGCTGACGACGGCCGCGGCGGCACGCGCCCGCCCGAGCTGGCCCTCGTCGACGTTGCAGACCCCGATGTCGCGTATCTTGCCCTCCCGCTGGAGCTGGGCGAGCGCTCCGACCGACTCCTCCACGGGGACGCGCTCGTCGACGAGGTGGAGCTGGTAGAGGTCGAGGCGCTCCAGCCCGAGCCGCGAGAGACTGCCCTCGCAGGCGGCCCGGAGGGACTCCGGGCGGCAGTCGGCCTCCCACTCGTGGGGGCCGTGGCGCCGGAAGCCTCCCTTCGTGGCGATCAGGAGCCCGTCGTACGGGTGCAGGGCCTCGCGGAGGAGCCGCTCCGCGGTCTCGGGGCCGTAGGAGTCGGCGGTGTCGAAGAGCCGGACGCCGAGGTCGACGGCGCGGCGCAGGAGCGTGCGCGCGGCCGCGGGATCGGGCGGGTCCCCCCAGGTGCCGCGTCCCGTCAGGGCCATCGTGCCGAGCCCGAGGCGGGGCACGTCGGCGCCGCCGATCCGGCTCACCGGAAGCCCGTCCCCTGGCCCTGCGCGGGCGGCGGGAAGAGCGCGTAGCGGGTCGCGCTGGCGCCGAGCGTCCACTCCGCCACGACCAGGCGCGGGAGGTAGCGGACGAAGCGGTGCCTGAGCTCCGGCTGCGTGTCGAGCCGCCGGTAGATCACCGGCAGGCGCAGGAGGAGGAAGTGGTGGAGCGGGACGCGGGCGAAGAACCCGCGCAGGCGGCCCTCGTCGACGACGCGCCGCGTGCGGACGATCCCGTACGCGGTCCGCCGCTGCTGGCGGCGCAGGTCGGACCACGTCTCGCGATCGTGGTCGTGGTGGGCCTGGAAGCGGGGGTCGAAGACGAGCCCGTAGCCGGCGGCCTTCGCGTCGGCGCAGAAGACCCCGTCCTCGCCGCCGTAGCTCTCGTCCCAGCGAAAGGGCACGTCGCGCGGCACGGCCACGCAGTAGGAGGAGAGGAACGCGACCTGCCGCGGCTCGCCGATGGGGAGGTAGGGAGTCTCGCCCTGCAGGTGCGCCACCCAGCCCCAGGCCGTCCGGCTGTCGAAGGTGCGCGCGCAGCCGATCAGCGAGTGGGGGAACGCCTCGAGCGCGCGGGCCAGCCCCGCGCCCCAGCCGGGCGCCGGGATCGCGTCGGAGTCGAGGAAGACGACGGTCGGGCGGGTCGCCGCCTCCCAGCCGGCGTTGCGCGCCCCGCCCGCGTGGCGGGGCGGGTCGTTGCGGACGACGCGCGCCCCCGCCGCCGCGGCCAGCTCGCCGGTGCGGTCGGTGGACCCGTCGTCGACGACGACGATCTCGGCCGGCGCAGGCTCCTGCGCCCGCAGCGACTCGACGACCCGGGCGACGGTACGCTCGGCGTTGAACGCGGGGATGACGACGCTGACGTCGAGGTCAGCGGCCATTGCCGATGACGCGGAGGCGCAGGGCGAGCGAGTCGGCCAGGAACTTCGCCGCCCAGTTCGGGTACTGGAGCGGCGCGTAGCGTCCGTAGAGCGGGAAGGAGCCCGGCACGGCGCCGTTCGTCGCGCGCCAGCGGCCTCGGGTCTGGAGGCCCGCGGCCTGCTCGACGGCGGCGAGGCCGGCTTGCAGCAGGCCCGCGTCGCCGGTCTCCTGGTAGAGGCGGAGCCAGACCCCGCCGTTCTGGGCGAGCCCGGTGACGCAGACGTATCGCGCGCTCGGAGTCCAGTCGCGGTCGTACGTCGCGGGCAGGCGGCCGAGCCGCCGGTGGATACCGGCGAGCACGTGTGCCGTCCGCAGCGCGGCCTCGGTGTAGCGCTCGTCGCCGAGCAGGGCGCCGCTCTCCAGAAGCCCGCGGGTCGTGTAGGCGAGCGCGTGGCTGTTCGGCAGCGTCCCCGGCCGGAAGACGCACCACTCGAACCAGCCGTTGGGCTGCTGCACCGAGAGCACCCAGTCGAGGTGCCGGACCGCCGTCTCGCGGTAGCGCTCGTCGCCGGTGACCTGTGCGAGGCGGGCGAGCGCCCACGCGACGCGGGCGTCGTAGGCGTGGGGGATGCCGTGGTGCTCGTGCTCCCCCTGCCACGTCCCCGCGGGGGTCTGCGTCCGCTCGAGCCAGTCGCCGGCGCGGACGGCGGCGTCCAGGAAGAGCTGGCCGCCGATCTCCTCGTAGAGGTCGAGCCAGCCGAAGATCACCATGCCCGTGTTGAAGGCGATGGAGCGGCCCGGGGGCGTACGGAGCGCGCCCTGCATGACGCCCCCGTCCGGATTCTGCACCTCGACCTCCCATTCGCCCATTTCGCGCGCTCGGTCGACGAGAGACGCGTCCCCGGTCCGCGCGGCGTGGTCGAGGAGCGTCCCGACGACGTAACCCGTCGTCTCCGGGAAAGCGGGCATCCAGCCGCGCAGGAGGTGGTAGCCCAGCGAGGAGCCGCGCCGCCCGGTGACGTCGTGGGTGAGGCAGAGCCAGTCGATCGCCGCCTGGAGCGCGCCGTCGGGCACGCCTTCGCCGGGCCGCGGAGGGCTGAAGGTGTCCCGCACCGTGTCGCCCACGGCCAGCGTGGGCAACGCGATCGTGCGTCGCAGGAGGTCCGTCGGCACGGCCGTTACCCCTTCCGGCGGCTGAAGAGCTCGCGCGTGAGCAGGCCGGCGAAGCGGGCGTTCGTCCGCAGGTAGCGCGGCCCGAGGCGGCGCGGCTCCTGGACGAAGCGGTAGAACCACTCGAGCCCGTGCCGCTGCATGAAGTCTGGCGCGCGCTTCGTCAGGCCGGCGACGACGTCGATCGAGCCGCCGACGCCCATGGAGAAGGGGACGCCGAGGTCGGCCGCGTGGTCGGCCAGCCAGTACTCCTTGCGAGGCGAGCTCATGGCGACGAGGAGGATATGCGGCTCCGAGGCGCGCACGACGTCGCAGACGGCGGCGCTCTCGGCGTCGTCGAAGTAGCCGTGGTGGAAGCCGGCGATCGTGAGGCGCGGATAGCGCTCGGTGAGCCGCGTCACGGCCGTCTCGAGCACGTCCTGCTTGGCGCCGAGGACGAAGACGCGGTAGCCGCGCTCCTCCGCGAGCTCCAGCAGGCGGAACATCAGGTCGATGCCGGCGACGCGCTCGGGCAGCGGGTCGCCCAGGAGCCGCGACGACCACACGACGGGCTGGCCGTCGACGCTCACGAGGTCGCAGCTCTCGACGATCTCGCGGAGCCGCCCGTCGTCGCGGAGGGAGACGATCTTGGCGACGTTGACGGAGACGTGCTGCGCGGGGCCGCCGGACTCGATGATCTCGGCGCACCGCGCGACGGTCTCGTCCATGTCGAGCCTGTCGATCTCGACGCCGAGGATGCGGGCCCTATCGGGCACCGGTCTGGGCATCACTGAGAGGTGGAGCTCGCCGGTGGTGGTCACGCCGAAGTTGCGATCGCCCCGATCGATCCGAACGCATCGGCGATCACGTCCGCGACCCGCTCGGCCGCGCGCCCGTCCCAGAGAGGGATGGCGCACGGCGCCGGGGGCTCTCCCGACGGGCGGAGGGACGCGATGGCTGCCGGGTCGTCACCGATCAAGGTGTTGGTGCCCTGGACGATGGTGATCGGGCGCTCGGTGTTCGGCCGGAGCGTATAGCACGGGACGCCGAGCGCGGCCGCTTCCTCCTGGACGCCGCCGGAGTCGGTGACGATCATCCCCGCCCCGCACTCGAGCGAGAGGAAGTCGAGGTAGCCGAGCGGCTCGAGGCAGACGACGCCCGCGCGCTCGAGGCGCTCGAGCCCGTTCCCCGCCGCCAGGCGCGCGCGGGTCCGCGGGTGGATGGGGAAGAGGACGCGGGTGTGCCGGCCGAGCTCGGCGAGCGCGTCGACGACGGCCCGCAGCCGCTCCTCGTGGTCGACGTTCGACGGCCGGTGGAGCGTCACGAGGGCGTAGTCGTTCTGCTCGGCGCCGAGCCTCTCCCAGACCCGCAGGGCTTGAGCCTGGCGCTCCAGCCGCCGCAGCGTGTCGATCATCGTGTTGCCGACGTAGTGGATCTTCTCGGCGGCGATTCCCTCGGCGACCAGGTTCTCGTTCGCTTCGGGGCTGTGCGTGAAGAGCAGCTCGGAGAGCCGGTCGGTGAGCACCCGGTTCTGCTCCTCCGGCATCGTCCAATCGTGCGAGCGCAGGCCCGACTCGACGTGCGCGACCGGGACGCCGAGCTTCGAGGCCGCGAGCGAGCAGGCGAGCGTCGCGTTGACGTCGCCGCTCACGACGACGAGCTCCGGGCGCTCCTCCAGCAGCACGCGCTCGAACGCGATCAGCGTGAACCCGGTCTGCTCGCCGTGGGAGCCGGAGCCGATCCCGAGGAAGCGGTCCGGCTTCGGGAAGCCGAGGTCGTCGAGGATCTCGGCCGACATGCGCTCGTCGTAGTGCTGGCCGGTGTGGACCACCAGCTGGCGGAAGAGGCCCTGCCGCCCGACCGCCTCGATGACTGGCGCCATCTTGACGAAGTTGGGCCTTGCTCCGACTGCGAAGACGACCGTGCTCATATCGATCAGATACCCGGGCTTAAGTGTGGCTCAGAAGGGGAAGGTTTGGGCTAGCACTCCCTCGCCCGGTACAGGGCGGGGATCGTGCGCAGAATGAGCTTGAGGTCGTTCAGCAGCGACCAGGTGGTCACGTACACGTAGTCGAGCCGGACCATCTCTTCGAAGCCGATGTCGTCGCGGCCCAGCACCTGCCAGAGCCCGGTGATGCCCGGCTTCAGGTTCAGGCGCTGCCGCCGCCAGTCGACCACGTGGAGGTCTTCCTCCAGGATGAGCGGCCGGGGGCCGACGAGGCTCATCTCGCCCCGCACGACGTTGATGAGCTGCGGCAGCTCGTCGATGGAGAAGCGCCTCAGCACCTGACCGCAGCTGGTGACGCGAGGGTCGTTGGGGATCTTGAACATCCGCGGGTCGCCGCCGTTGTGCTTGTTCAGCGCCACGTACTCGCCTTTCCGCTCGTCGGCGTCGACGGCCATCGTGCGGAACTTGAAGATCTCGAAGGTCTGGTCGGCCGAGCCCATGCGGAGCTGGCGGAAGAAGACCGGCCCGCGCGAGTTGAGCTTGACCCACACGGCGACCGCGAGGAACACCGGCGCGAGCACGACGAGGCCCGCGATGGAGATCGAGAGGTCCATCGCCCGCTTCATGAAAATCGACGAGCGCGAGAGCTTCAGCGCCGGGAGCCCGATCAGCGGCAGGCCCTCGGCGGTGTGAATCCCGACGTTCGTCCCGATCACCTCGAAGAAGCGCGGGACGAGGTCGATCTGGATGTCGAGGTCCTTGAGGGAGCGGATCAGGTCGAGCATCTCCTCGTGCGAGTCGTTCGAGAAGGCGACGATCACGCGCTCGACGTCCAGGATCTGCACCATCTGCGGGAGCTGCTCGAGGCCGCCGAGGAGCGCGATGTCGGTGAGGTTCTCCGTGCGCTCCTTCGGGTTGCCGTCGACGAAGCCGACGAGGTTGAGGCCGTACTCGGGGTGCTGGCGGAGCTTCTTCGCCACGAGCTGTCCGACGTCGCCTGCGCCGACGATGATCGTGTTCTGCACGTAGGCGAGGTGCTTCCGCGCGATGCCGCGCGCGATCGCCCGGCCGGCGGTGATGCAGGTGATGGCGAAGAGCCAGAAGCCGAGCAGGCGCGCGAAGCCGGGATCGGCGCGGTGCGTGACCGCGGCGAAGGCGAAGAGCAGCCAGCTTCCCACCGTGACCAGGTGGAGCACGCCGACGAGGTCGTCGGCGGTCGAGTGGTCGGTGCGCTCCTCGTCGAAGTCGTACAGACCGTAGAGCTTGGCCACGACCACCCAGACCGGCAGGCTGACGAGGAAGACGAGCAGCTCGACCTGGAAGCCGACCGCGTCCGAGCGGCCCGGCTGCTCGAAGAGGAAGGTCGCCAGCGCGAACGCGAAGGTCAGGCCGACGAGGTCGGCCAGCACGAGCATGCGCCGGACGAGCCAGCCGCGGCGCATCCGGACGGCGCTGGCGCGCCGCCGCTCGAGGATCTGCAGCGTCCTCGTGTCGAGGGTCGACGGAACCTCAGACGCCGTGATTGCGTCGACGTAGGGCTCGACCGTGGTCATCTAAGTGGTACACCCCTCTGGGCTGGTACCACTGCCCGTTCCTTGCCGCATTCGCCAACTCCCCTAGTGAGGTCTGATCGTGCCCAGCGTCCGCTTCTCCCGGACGAACGCGAGGCTTCTCCGAAGCTACATTCATGTACTCATGCCAGCAATGAACGAATGGACGGCCTGAACCGCCGTTTTCTTCCCGAACGCTGGACTTTCGACTAGGGAGAAGCGAAACCCCGGAATCAGCCCAGAAGGGCTGCCAGGGCGATCGTCAGCACCGGCACGAGCAGGACGGCGAGCGTGAAGGCTGCAAGCCGTGTGCGCTTCCGGGTCACCCAGGTCTGCGTCTCCCAGAGCGCCGTCCAGAGCATAGGGTAGGCGAAGGCGAGCAGGAGGACGCTGATCGTGCCCGCGGCGATCACCTCCGCCAGGACGATCCGCACGGCCGCGGGGGAGTCGAGCGCGAAGGCCGCGAGCATGGTGTCCCCGAGCGTCGTGATGTTCGCGCCCATGACGTACGGGAGGACGTGCTCCCGCCGGACGACCTTCTTCGCGACGAGCGGCACGAGGATCGTCAGGGCGACGGAGACGGACATGGTCACCAGCGCCACCGCGCACCCCAGGCCGAACATGGGCCACTTGCGTCGCAGCCAGTCCGGCCGGCGCGAGACGGACGCGTCGTCGAGGTCGGGGAGCGCCGCGTCGATGAGCTTGAACGCGAGCAGCAGCGCCCCGAGGCCGGCGAGGAAGACGACGAACGAGGGGAGGTTCTGCTCCGCCTGGGCGACCACGCCGCCGTAGACGAGGTCGATGAGGTCGACGAACTGACTCGGCATGCCGAGCTCGAGCGACGCGAACGGCCCCCAGGCGAGAAGCGCCGTGCCGAGGAAGGCGGCCGGGATGTACACGACCGCGGTCGCCGTCAGCGCGAGCACTGCGGTGGACAGCGGCGCCCGCCGCTTTCCCTCGCCCGAGCGGAGGGCGTAGACGACCGCGACCAGGAGGACGACGAACGCGGCGCCGAGGCGCGAGCCGGTCAGCATGGTGAAGCCCTGCAGCTCCGTGAGCCCGCGGGCGCCGCCCGTCTCCTCGCCGACGGCGACGAGCGCCAGCGAGGTGGCCGCGACCGGCGAGCCCGAGAGGACGAGCACGGCCCCGAGCCAGCCGAGCCCGAGCGTGGAGAGCGCGTTCCGGACGAGGACGCTTCCGTTCTGGAGGAGGTCAAGCGAGGCGGCGCCCGTCTTCATGAGCTGGAGCGCGCCGACGAGGAAGAACAGCCCGGCGAGTAGCGCGGCGGCCCGTTTCAACGCGGTCAGGGCGCCGAGCGAGGGGCCGGCGGCCGCAGCCGTTCCGTCGTGTGCTGTAGAGATTTGGCTCATCGTCCTCGTCACACTTCTACGACACTCCTATCAGAGTGTCAATGCCTCATGACCGCAAACCGAGAGCTCGAGACCATCTGGGCCGCCGCCGACCGCCTGCTGGAGCGGACGGACGAGCGCGCGCTCGTCTTCCACCGGCTGGAGCCCTTCGCGGCGCGGCGGCTCCGCGAGCTGGGCCGGGAGGTGCCGCCCGACCTCGTCGAGGTCGAGCGGCTCGGCGCGGCGTTCGCGCTGGCGGCGGACGCCCACCTGGCCCGGGCGCGGGCCGCGGTCGACGGCCCGCTGCTCGTCGTCAAGGGCCCGGAGCTGGCCGTCCTCTACCCGGAGCCGTCGCTCCGCATCTCCCGCGACCTCGACCTGGTCGCCCCGGACCCTGCCGGGGCGCAGGCCGCGCTCCTCGCCGCCGGCTTCGTTGGGGCCGGCGACCCCGAGCTGTACGCCCGCGCGCCGCACGAGGTGCCGCTCGCCTGGCCCGGCCTGCCGGTGGAGGTCGAGGTGCACGCCCGCCCGAACTGGCCGCTCTGGCTCGCGGCGCCCACGGCCGCGGAGCTCCTGGAGGGCGCGGTGCCGTCGGCGTCCGGAATCGAGGGCGTGCTCGCGCCTGCGCCGGAGAAGCACCTCCTCGTCGTTGCCGCGCACGCCTGGACGCACGGGCCTCTCCAGCGTCTCCGCGACCTGCTCGACGTCGCGCTGCTGGCGGCGGCGGCCGACCGCGCCGAGGCCGGCCGCCTCGCGCAGGCGTGGGGGATCGCCAAGCTCTGGCGGACGACTGCGGCGGTGGCGGACTCCCTCTTCCTCGGCGCGCCGCCGCCGCCCGCGCTCCGCGGCTGGGCGAGCAATCTCGCCGAGGCCCGCGAGCGCACCGTCCTCGAGCAGCACACCGCCCGCTGGCGCTGCTGGTTCGACGCGTTCCCGCCGCGGCTCGCCGCCCGCGCGACGCTGCACGAGCTCCGCGAGGACGCCACCCCCGACCCCGGCGAGAGCTGGGGGAGCAAGCTGAGCCGCAGCCGCCGCGCGGTTCGCAACGCATTCGTGCGCCGCTCCGAGCACGACCGCGGCGCGCCCAAGTAACAGACTGTTACTTGAAGCGGGCGAGCTCTTCGTGCGTGCCGCGGCCCGGGGGCGGGCCGACGTCGGTCCCGCCGAGCTCGACCCAGGCGTGCGCGTCCTTGTCCGCGGGGACCTGCGGGAGGCCGATGACGAGCTCCGCGTCGTCGCCTTGCTCGCGCAGGAGGCGGTAGAGGACGAGCGCGCTCACCAGGCAGCGCGGCTTGTGGCGGCCGAGGCGGAGGCTGCGGTCGACCGCGCGGGAGAGGCGGGCCGCGGAGTACGCCGCGCCGCGCCGCTCCGGCCTGCCGAAGCGGGCGACGAACGCCGGCAGCTGCTCGCGCCGCAGGCCGGCGAGCACGCGCGGGTAGAGCGTCCAGATCCTGAGCGCGAGCGAGGCCTTCGCCCGGAACGGGAGCGGCGCCTCAGACACCGGCAAGCACCAGGGCAGCGTGGTCGTCGAGCCGGTCGAGGTCGAGCGGGCGGCGGAGCCGGAAGGCCGGGACGGCTCCCGCCAGGTCGGCGACACCGGCGAAGGAGCGGGCCACGTCGTCCTCCGTGGGAAGCCGGAAGCTGAGCGCCCACAGGTCGCGGAGCGCCTCGGGCTGCTCGACCGCCTCGAGGGCCGGCGCGCCGTCGCCCTCGGCGAGGAAGACGACCGCGCGCAGCGGAACCGGCTCGCAGTCACCCGGGGCCTCGAGCGCGTAATGGGCGCGCTCGTCGTCTTCGCCGAGCAGGCGCGTCGCCGGGAGGTCGAGCCGCGCGGCAACGTCGCGGCGGAGTCGGAGCATCGCCGGCCCGGGCACGATCGCGGGGCCGGTGCCGAGCCGGACACAGGAGGTGTCTTCGCTGAGCACGCGGCAGCCGGCGCGGTGGAACGCGGCGGCCATGGTCGTCTTCCCGTATGTCCGCGGCGCGGCCAGCAGGACGGCGCCGTGGCCGGTCTCGACCGCCGCGGCGTGGAGCGGCAGGTCGCCGCGCGCGCGGAAGCAGAGGAGCGCCGGCATCCCCCAGAGTCGCTCCTCGGTGCGCAGCCCTCCGTCGGCAGGAGCCTCGATGCGGGCTTCCTCGGGCTCCACCGAGAACCACCCGGCACCGGCGATCCGCAGGCGGAAGCCGCGGCCGTCCGAATGGAGCTCGGCCTCGAGCGGAAGCTCGGGCGTCGCCCGCCACTCGACCAGGACCCGGTCGCCGGGACGGGGCCCGGCCGGGGCGGACGCGCCGATCGTGAGCGGGTCGCCGCCGCCCTCGCGCAGGTACGCGAGCGGGAGCGCCGATTCGACGCCGAAGCCGTAGCAGGAGCCCTGCGCGGTCACGACCCGAGCTCCAGGAAGGCGTGCGCCCGGGCGAGGTCGTAGGCCCAGAGCAGCTCGACGACGTCGAGGTCCCGCGCCTCGACCCGCTCGGCGAGCAGACCGTAGTCGACGCCGTGGATCCGCAGCTCGGAGGCCAGGGCCAGGCGGCGGATTCCCTCGTAGTCGGCGGTCCGGAGGGCGAAGTCGTTGAAGAACGTCTTGTCGGTCCGGTCGAGAAGCTCGTCGGGGAGCCGGCCCCGGACGGTCTCGCGCAGGAGGCTCTTCGGCACCGCATCCGGGAACTTCACCTCCGCGGGCAGCGAGAGGACGAACTCCCAGAGGTCGACGTCCACGAGCGGCCGGCGGACGTGGACGCCGCACACGGCTGCGCAGAGCGCGTCCGCGTCGAAGGAGTACGCGCCGACACCGACGATCGGGTCGAGCTGATGCTCGAGCCACCGGCGCCGCGCCGGCCGCGCGAGGTCGGGCTGCGGGCCCGGCGGGCCCGCAGCCTCGGGATCGACCCAGGATGGGAGCTGGCGGAAGTCCTCCCGCCCGCGCAGTCGCCGGTAGCCGAGCGCGAGGCGCGGCGAGAGCAGGGAGGGGCCGGCGCGCCTCGCCACCCGTGACCACGAGGCGCCGCGGGCGCGCTGGTCCCGGGCCCAGGCGGCGGAGGCGCGCAGGCGCCCGTGGAGGACGAGGTGCCCGATCAGGTGCTGCCCGAACGTGAAGACCCACTCGGCCATCTCGCCGGTGAGGACGCTGCGCGCGCCCAGCCCGCGCGCGACCGTGTAGTTCTCTGCCAGCTCGGGGATCGACATCGTGTCCACGGGCCCGTCGAGGAGGTCGACCCAGCGCTCGGCGTCGTCCAGCGGCCGCGAGGAGGGGGTGTACGCGTGGAGGCGGAGGCTGAGCCGCTCGGCGACGAGCTCGATCCAGTGCGATTCGTCGACGCCCGGGTCGTCGGGGTAGACGGATGACACGGCGAGGAGGGGCCCGCCGGTCCGCTCCACGGTCCGCGGTGCCGCGAACGCCGCGATGGTGGGGGAGTCGACCCCGCCGCTCAGCGAGATCGCGTCGGCGCCGGTGAGGGTGCGGGCGACCGCGCGGTCGAGGAGCTCGGCCAGGCGCTCCCGAGCCTCGGGCAGGTCGATCCGCGCCGTCTCGAGGAGCGGCTCCGGGTCCCAGTAGCGCCGGAACGCGACCTGCCCGTCCGGCGCGATCGCCGCCGTCGACGCCCGCGGGAAGCGGGCGACGCCGCGGAGCATCGTCCCGCGGGCGTCGAAGCGGCCGAAGAACATCGACTCGACCGCATCGACATCCGGCTCCCGCGCGATTCCGGCGCCGGCCGCGACCTGCTTGCCCTCGGTCGCGCCGACGAACCCGTCTGCGGAGGCCCGGTGGAAGAGAGGCGCCAGGCCGAGGTGGTCGCGGAAGACAAGGAGCTCGGTCCCGTCCGTCCAGGCGCCGGCGAAGACGCCCCGGAACCGTGCCGGCGCGGCGGCGCCCCACGCCTCGAAGGCGGCGAGCACGACGCCGGCCGGCGAGCCGTCGGGGCTGTCCAGTGACGCCCTCACCTCGTCGAGGTTGTCGAGCGAGCCCGTGACGACCGCGGCCTTGCCGTCCGCGCCCGCCGCCCAGGCGTCGCGGAAGGCCGGGTCGTTCGAGATGCCGAGGGCGACCGGGCCGGAGGCGACCACCTCGACCTCGCTCCCCCGATGCGGCGCCGCTCGGAGCGCGCGCTCGACGGCGGCGGCCGCGGCGGGCCCGGCGGCGGAGCGGACGACGGCGAGCGAGCCCACAGCCGGGTCAGCCGGCGATCAGGTCGCGGGCGCGCAGGTCGGCCAGGAAGCGCTCGGTCTCGGCGTCGAGGTCCGCCGGCGGGTCCTCGAGCTGCTCGCGCAGTCCGACGACGACCGCGGCGAAGTCGCGCTCGCCGTCGAGCAGGCTCCAGATGAGCGAGCCCGTCTCGTTGAGCCCATGGTAGGCGCCGGACTCGAGGTGGAGCAGCACGCCGCCGCCCTCTCCGGCGAGCTCGCGGTAGACGACCTGCGGATTCCTGCGGATGGCCTCGTCGCTGTCGGGCATGAGGGGAACCTAGTAGAGGCCCAGGGTGCCCTGGCGGCGCTCGCGCCGCAAGGCCGCGCGGAACGCGATGGCCCCGAGCGCGAGCGAGAGGACGGAGAGGGGGAGCAGGATGGCGACCGCGCGGCCGACGCCCTCCCAGCCGCTGCCGCCGAGGAGCGGCTCGCGCATGCCCTCGACGGCGATCGTGATCGGGTTCAGCTCCGCCAGCGTGGCGACCCAGTCCGGCAGGACGTCGAGCGGGTAGTACGCGCCGGAGAAGAGCACGAGCACCGTCGTCCCGAGCCCGACGATCCCGGAGCCGCGCCGGAACGTCAGCGTCGCGCCGGCGCTGGCGACGCCGAGGCCCCACACGAACGGAATGAAGGCGACCAGGACGACGAGTGCCGGAACGAGGCCGTCGGCATGGAAGTCGAGGCCGAAGGCGAGCGCGATCACGACGAGGAAGACCGCGGTGCGGATCGGGATGTAGATGAGGTCGTAGACGACGGAGCCGAGCTGCACCGTCGCCGGGCTCGTGGGCGTCATCAGGAGCGACTCCAACGTCCCCGCGAGCTGCTCCTGCTGCATCCCGACCGCGACCCGGGCGAGCGCGAGCGTCATGAAGGCCGAGATGGCGATGCCGACCGCGACGAACTCCATGTAGGTCGTCGGCTCCCCGCCGTAGCTCGGGAGCTTCGACGGGTCGACCATGAGGCCGACGAAGTAGAACATGAACGCCTGGAGCACGAGCCCGACCCAGTCGCCGACGAACGGCAGGCGATAGCTCCACGCGACGAGGAAGTCGCGCCGGACGAACGCGGGCAGCTTGCGGAGCTCGCCGGCGAGGGCGCTCATTCCGATCCCGCCAGGTTGAGGTAGGCGTTCTCGATCTCGGAGACTTCCTCGCGGCAGCCGACGACGTCGACGCCCTCGGCCGTGACGGCAGCGAGCACATCGCCGAGCACGGCGCCTTCGGCCAGGTGGAGGAGGAAGTCCTCCGGGTCGCCGTCCTCCGCGGCAGCGATCGTGCCGGCCGCCGCGACCGCCTTCCGGAGCATGGGGACGAGCTCCGGGCCCGAGCCGGGGGCCTGCCCGTTCCGGAGCCGGAGCACGTAGCGCCGGGGCGCGGCGAGCGCGATGAGCTGCGACACGGTCCCCTGGAACGCCGCCGTGCCTTCCCGCAGGAGCGTCACGCCGTCGGCGAATCCGCGGATCTCCTCGATCCGCTGCGTCGCCCAGACGACTGCGGCTCCCTCGTCGGCGATTCCCCGCACGAGCCTGCGCGTCCGGGCGGCCGCCTCGGGGTCGAGGTCGTGCGTCGCCTCGTCGACGAGGAGCACGCTGGGCCGAGTGAGGAGAGCGCGCGCGATCGAGAGCCGCTTCTGCATCCCGTGCGAGTAGAACGCGGCGCGCAGGTCGCCGTCGCCGCCGAGGCCCACGAGCTCGAGGAGCTCCCGGGCGCGCGCGGCTGCCTCCCCCTTCGACATGCCGTGCAGCCGTCCGAAGAAGAGGAGGTTCTCGAAGCCGGAGATGCGCAGGTAGAGCGAGCGGTCGCCGGAGGGCACGAGCCCCATCCGGGCCCTGAGCGCGCGCGGGCAGTCCCAGGTGTCCACGCCGAGGACGCGCGCCTCGCCCTCGTCCGGCTTCACGAGCCCGGTGAGGACGCGGACGAGCGTCGTCTTGCCGGCCCCGTTGGGGCCGAGCAGCGCCTCGATCCGACCGGAGCCCACCGCCAGCGAGACGCGGTCGAGCGCCACGCGCTCGCCGAACCGGCGGGAGACGCCGAGCGCCTCGACTACAGGCGCGTCTCTAGGAGGGGCAGGAGTACTCGCAGAACTTGTCGAGCTGGCAGATGCGCCAGTCGCCCTGCTTGTTCTGGTGCGGGTTGGGATCGGGCGTGCAGATGTTCGACGGAATCTGCGCACGGGAAAAAGTGTGCGCGCTGATGGAGCCGTAGTCCACCACTTTCGGTGGCGTGAACCTAGTCATCAAAGCCTTGCCTTCCGTAGTCGCACTCAAAGGTCCCCACGTAGACCTCCTTGGCAATGGTGCGGGTTTCGGATCTCCACCGCAACTACACATCCGGTCAGTTTCTCGCAAATTGCGGGCATTTATCGGCGCACCTGCCGAAGTATGTCCGCGACGGCGAGCCCTGCGAACACCCTGGCGACGAGTCTCGTCTCGCGCGGGCGCGCCAGATGTGCGGCGGCGAGCGCGCCCGCCGCCCAGAGCGAGACGCAATGCGGGCAGGTCACGAGCTCTCCCACCGCGCGCCGGAGCCCGTCCCCGGCGGGCTGCACGGCCGCCGGCCCGTCCGTGAAGGGCCGGCGCACAAAGACGGTCACGCGATCCTCCGCCACGACGGTGCCGAGCTTGGCCGATGCCAGCCCGAGCGCGAGCAGGTCGCCGACCGAGGTCGGCTCGGCCAGCCGCTCGCGCCCCGACCGCGCCGCGGTGAGGAGCCCTGCCCAGAAGAGCGCCGAGAGCGCGGCGTACGGCGCCTCGGATGCCACTAGTGGGGCACTAGACGTCGACGACCAGGCCGTCCCGGGCGACGGGCACGCCGTCCGGCGGCGGCAGCTCGGCCGGTCGGTGGGTGAGGAGGATGGGCCCGTCGGCGGCCGCGAGCGCCTCCTCGGCGGAGAGGTGTCCGCGGGGGAGGCCGTCGCCGGCAGGGTCGGAGAGGGTCGCCTCGCACAGGAACAGGTCGGCGCCGCGCGCGAGCGCGGCCAGCTCCTCGGTCGGAGCCGAGTCGCCCGAGTAGGCGAGCGTCGAGCCGGCGTGTGTCACCCGGAACCCGTGCGAGCCGAGGTCGTAGTGGGGGAGCCGGCAGGCTTGCACCTCGAAGCCCGCGGTCGTGAAGGGCACGCCGGGCTCGAACTCCCGCAGCTCGAAGGCGTGCTCGAACATGTTCTCGTTGCCCCAATGCGAGGCGAACTCGTGCAGCTGGCCCGTGCCGCCGGGCGGAAGCCAGAGCGAGCAGTCGATGCGGTGCGCCTGCGGGCCGTAGGCGTTGAGCCAGGCCCAGGGCACGAGGTCGCCCCAGTGGTCGAGGTGAAAGTGGGTGATCGCGATCGACTTGGGGTAGAGCCGGAGCTCCCGGAGCCGTCCGAGGACGCCGGGGCCGCAGTCGAGGAGGAGCAGCCCGTCGCCCTCCAGGAGGTACCCGGACTGCGCGCTCCCCGGGTTCGGCCAGGCGGGGGAGGAGCCGATGACGGTGAGGCGCACCTCCATATACTGGCGCACCATGGCCAGGAAGATCCGGGTCGTGATCGCGAAGCCTGGGCTCGACGGTCACGACAGGGGGGCAAAGATCATCGCGCGGGCGCTCCGCGACGCCGGCATGGAGGTCATCTACACGGGCCTTCACCAGACCCCCGAGCAGATTGTCGAGACCGCGATCCAGGAGGACGCCGACGCCGTCGGCATCTCCATCCTCTCCGGCGCCCACATGACGCTCGTGCCCCGGATCCTCGAAGGGTTCAGGGAGAACGGCGTCGAGGACGTGCTGGTCGTCGTCGGCGGGACGATCCCCCGCGAGGACGTCGTCGCGCTGAAGGAGCAGGGCGTTGCCGAGATCTTCACGCCCGGCGCGCCGGTCTCGGAGATCGTCGAGTTCCTGCGCGCGAACGTCCCCGTAGAAGCCTGATGCCGATCGACGTCGAGCGGGTCGACGGCACGGCGGTCGTAACGGTCAACCGGCCGGACGCGATGAATGCGCTCGACGTCGAGCACGCCGAGACCCTCCGGGACACGCTGGCCGACCTCGCTGCCGACGAGTCGGCGCGGGTCGTCGTTCTAACGGGCGCCGGGGAGAAGGCCTTCGTCGCGGGGGCCGACATCAAGTACATGCAGGGGCTCGGCGTCCTCGAGGCGCGCCGGTGGGGCGAGCTCGGGCACGCCTGCGGGAACCTGCTGGAGACGATGCCGAAGCCGACGATCGCCTCGATCAACGGCTACGCGCTCGGCGGCGGCTGCGAGCTGGCGCTCGCGTGCGACCTGCGCCTCGCCTCGTCGAACGCGCGCATCGGCCAGCCCGAGATCGACCTCGGCATCCTCCCGGGCTGGGGCGGCTCGGTCCGCCTCGCGCGCACGACGACGCTCGGCTTCGCCAAGGCGCTCATCCTCACAGGCCGGCCCGTCGACGCGGCCGAGGCCCTGCAGCACGGTCTCGTCAACGCGGTCTACGAGCCCGGGGAGCTGCGCGAGAAGACCCTCGACCTCTGCCGGAGCCTCGAGGCCAAGAGCCCGCTCGCGCTCGCCTACGCCAAGGAGGCCGTGAACCTCTCCCTCCAGGGCCCGCACCGCATGAACCTCGAGGCCGAGGCGCGCCTCTTCGCCATGCTCTTCGCGAGCGAGGACCAGTCCGAGGGCATGGCCGCCTTCGCCGAGAAGCGCCCGCCCGAGTTCACCGGCCGCTAGATCGAGCCCGAGAAGGTGTCGCAGGCCGCCGGGCGACCCTCCTCGTAGCCGCGCGAGAACCAGCGCCGGCGCTGCTCGGAGGACCCGTGCGTCCACGACTCCGAATTCACCTGGCCCTGCGTCTGCTCCTGGATGCGGTCGTCGCCGATCGCCGAAGCCGCGTCCAGGCCGTCGTTGATGTCGGCCTGGGTGAGCTGCTCGATCAGGCCGGCCTCCACCGCGTTGGCGGCCCACACGCCGGCGTAGCAGTCGGCCTGGAGCTCGGCGCGCACGGCCCGGCTCTCCGGCCCCTGGCGGTCACCGCCGATGCTCTCGAGGATGCCGAGCTGGTTCTGCACGTGGTGGCCGTACTCGTGCGCGAGCACGTACGCCTGGGCGAACGGCGCGCTCCCTGCGCCGAAGCGCGACTGGAGTTCCTCGAAGAACCCGAGGTCGATGTAGACCAGCTGATCCGCAGGGCAGTAGAACGGGCCGACCTGGGAGGTGGCCGACCCGCAGGCCGTCTCCACCTGGTCGGTGAAGAAGACGGTATCGACGTAGGGGTACCGCTCGCCGCTGCGCTCGAAGACGCCGTCCCAGAACTCCTGCACGCTGTTGACGACGCCGACGATGCGGCAGTCCTGCCGCTCGTTCGCATCCGCTCCCGTGCGGCACTCCTCCGAGACCGCACCCGGCGTGTCGCCCTGGCCGATCTGCTCGTTCTCGAGAGGCGCCAGCTGCCCCAGCCCGCCGCCGCCCGAGAGAAGCGAGATCAGGACGTAGATCACGATCGCGCCCAGTCCGAGGCCTCCGCCGCCCAGGGCGAGCCCGCCCGCGCCGCGCCGGCCGCGGACATCGGTGACCTGGCCCGGATCGAGCTTCGCGCCCCGCCTGAACCGCATGCGGCCTCCTTACCCGGGAGGCCCGGAGGTCAAGCACCGGTTCGGTACCCTGTCGGGAGCGGGAGCCCCTGACGGGGGCTGAGAGGCGGCCACGGAGGGCGCGACCGCCAGCACCTGATCTGGGTCATGCCAGCGAAGGGACTCGAATGAGCACTCAGGATCCACTCGTCATCGCAGGGCGCGAGTTCCGCTCGCGATTGCTCACGGGCACTGGCAAGTACGACACCTTCGAGACGATGCGCGAGGCGCTCGGCGCGTCGCGCTCCGAGATCGTCACCGTGGCCGTACGGCGGATCGACCTCGACGATCGCGGGGACGACGACATCACCGCGTTCCTCCCGGAGGACGTCCTCCTGCTCCCGAACACGTCGGGCTGCGAGACCGCCGAGGAGGCGATCCGCACCGCTCGGCTCGCGCGCGCCGGCGGCCTGCCCGACTGGGTGAAGCTCGAGGTCATTCCCGACCCGCGCTATCTCCTGCCCGACCCGGTCGAGACCTTGCGCGCCGCGGCCGCGCTCGTCGAGGACGGGTTCACCGTCCTCCCGTACGTGCTCCCCGACCCCGTGCTCCAGAAGAAGCTCGAGGAGGTCGGCTGCGCGACCGTGATGCCGCTCGCGGCGCCGATCGGCAGCGGCCGGGGGCTGAAGCTCCGCGATGCGATCCGGATCATGGTCGAGCAGGCCGAGGTGCCGCTCGTCGTCGACGCCGGCCTCGGCTCGCCCTCGCATGCAGCCGAGGCGATGGAGATGGGGGCCGACGCCGTGCTCGTCAACACGGCCATCGCGCGGGCCGGCGACCCCGTCGCCATGGCGCGGGCGTTCCGGCTCGCGGTCGAGGCCGGCCGGGCCGCCTTCCATGCCGGCGTGATGGAGGAGGGGGTCCAGGCGGTCCCGTCGAGCCCGGTCGGTGGAGCGGTCCACCGGTGAACGCCAGCGTCCTCGTCAACGGCCGCGACCAGGAGGTCGAGGCGGGCGAGACCGTTGCCGGCCTGCTCGAGCGGCTCGGGCTCGGAGCCAGGTACGCCCTCGTCGAGCGGAACGGCGAGCCCGTCGAGCGGGCCCGCTACGAGGAGGTCCGGCTCGAGGACGGCGACCGCCTCGTCGTCGCCCGGCCGGTCGCCGGCGGCTAAGAGCTCCTAGCGGGATGTCGGCTCGGCCTCTGGGTGCGGCGAGCTTCTCGGCCCGGCTCTACCTGGTCACGGGCGCCCGTCCGGATCTGTCCGATCTCCTCGAGGCGGCCGTCCGCGGCGGCGTCGACCTCGTCCAGGTGCGGGAGAAGGACCTCCCGGACAGTCGCCTGCTCGCCGTCCTGGAGGAGGCGCGCGCGACGACCCGCCGCCTCGGCGTCCCGCTCGTCGTGAACGACCGCCCCGACCTGGCGGTGCTCGTGGGCGCCGACTTCGTCCACGTCGGCCAGGATGACCTGCCGGTGGTCGCGGTCCGCCGCTTCGGCCTCCCGGTCGGCCTCTCCACCCATTCCCCCGAGCAGCTTGCGCTCGCCGAGGCCGACTACGTCGGCGTCGGGCCGGTCTTCGCCACGCCGACGAAGGAGGGGCGGCCCGGGGTCGGCCTCGAGTACGTCCGGCATGCCGCCCGCCACGCGCGCGCCCCCTGGTTCGCCATCGGCGGCATCGACCGGACGAACGTCGCGGACGTGGTCGCCGCCGGCGCCGAGCGGATTGCGGTCGTGCGCGCGATCGGCGACGCGCCCGATCCCGAGGAGGCCGCGCGCGCCCTGCGGGCGGCGCTTCGGCCGGCTACCTCCTGAGCTGGAGGACGTCCCGGATCGTGTGGAGCCCGGGCGCGCCCCTGGCAGCTTCGAGGCTCTCCGGGAAAGCGTTCGCCCAGGCGACCACGCGGTCGCCGGGCAGGAGGTTCTCGAGCAGGATCGGCTCGGGGGCGCCCTCGACCGTGCGGCGGAAGCTCGCCTCGGGCGGCACGGAGAAGACGAGGCTGCGGTCCGGCTTCACGAGCGTCCCGTTCGAGAGGCGGAGCTGGGTGACCCGGACGGCGAGCTGCCGCGGCTCCGCGACGACGGTGGAGATCACGGTTCCGTGCACCCGGAACGCCATCGTCGCGAAGACGCCGACGGCCGGGCGCGCGTAGAGGTGTCGGTAAGCGCGGCGGAGGTGCCTGAAGGGCGAGACCGCGCGACCGCCGTTGGGGTGCACCTCGAAGTGGAGGTGGGACACGATCCCGTTCGCGTCGCCCGAGTCGCCGACGTAGGCGATGTGCTGCCCCGCCTGCACCTCCTGGTTGGGGGCGAGCCCGGGCGCGTATGCGATCCCGTTCTTGCACCCGCCGCGGTTGTCGTTCCTGAGCGTCCGGTCGTTGTTCAGGTGGATGTACATGTAGGTCGTCCCGCTGCGGCCGTGGAGGTAGAGCATGCAGCCGGCGTTGCGCGACCGCGTGTACTTGCTGATGCGGCCGTCTTCGACCGCGACCACCGGCGTGCGCTTGTCGGCCACGAGGTCGTTGCCCTTGTGGCCGCCGCTCGGCCGCGGCGCTCCGAAGTCGTTCCAGTAGATCGTCTTGCCGACCACGGGGAAGATGAGCCGCGGCACGGCAGCCCCGGCGGTCCCGGCCAGGGCCCACGCAGCAAGGAGGACGAGAAGGGTTGTGGCTGTCGTCCGGTGGCGGCTCATAAGCGAGCGGTCCGACGCTCCGGCGCGGCGCCTCGAAGGCGCGGACACTAGCAGAGCGTTCGGCAGGAACTTGTAAAGACTTGAGCCCGGCTCGACCGAAGCCCCGAGTCATTCGAACCGGACTCTTGAGGGCTCGGCGGCCCGATAGGATCGCGCCGGTGAAGCTCGCCGTCCTGGTCAAGGAGGTGCCGGAGGCGTCCGCGCGGACGCGAATCGATCCCGGCACGTTGCGCCTGGACCGCAGCGGGCCGGCCGCGCTCAACCCGTTCGACGCGCACGCCCTCGAGGAGGCGCTGAGGGTCAAGGAGCGCACCGGCGAAGGCGAGGTCGTCGCGATCATGATGGCGCCGGCCCGCGGGGCCGAGTCGCTTCGCAAGGCCCTCGCGATCGGCGCCGACCGGGCGGTCCACGTCGCCGACGACGGGCTCGCCGGCTCCGACCTCGTCGCGACCGCGCGGGCACTGGCGAAGGCCGTCGAGCGCGAGCAGCCCGACCTCGTCCTGCTCGGCCAGCAGGGCGGGGACTCCGACGGAGCCGTCCTCTGGTCGGCGCTCGCCGACCTGCTGCGCCTTCCGGTCGTTTCGCAGGCCGCGAGCCTCGAGCTCGCGGACGGAAAGGCGACCGTGAAGCGCCAGACCGAATACGGCTACGACATCATCGAAGCGCCGCTCCCGGCTGTCGTGGCCGTTTCCGACGCGATCAACGAGCCGCGCTACCCGTCTCTCAAGGGGATCATGGGCGCCAAGAAGAAGCCGTTCGAGACACTCGGCACCGGCGACCTCGACCTGGCGGCCGACGAGGTCGGCGAGGCCGGCGCGCGCACCGCCGTGCTCGGGCTGGCCGCTCCGCCCTCCCGCGGCGAGAGTGTCCGCATCGAGGACGACGGCAGCGCCGCCGAGAAGGTCCTCGACTATCTCGCCGAGAGGAAGCTGATCTAAGTGGCTCCCCCGGCGGCACCTTTCGGCGTCTGGCGGCTGCAAACCGGCGCCAGGCGTCGTCCTCAGTCGCGCACAGGCTCGCCGAGCCTGCACGCTCCCTGCGTCCTAGCCTGGCTTGGTTTTCGCGCGCCAGACATCCGAAAATGCCACCGGAGGAGCCACTAGTGCCCACGCTCGTCTTCCTCGAAGACCACGAGGGCGAGCTCGTCAAGGGCTCGCTCGGCGTCCTCTCGAAGGCAGCGCAGCTCGGCGGGGACGTGGCCGCGGTCGTGGCCGGCTCCGGGATCACGGAGCTCGCGGCGCAGGCCGGCCGCTACGGCGCCGCGAGGGCCTACGCCGCCGACGACCCGGCGCTCGCCGCGCCGCTCCCGCAGCCGCGCGTCGACGTGCTCGCCGGGCTCGTGCAGGGGAAGGGCTTCGACACCGTCCTCTTCGGCTCGTCCGTGCTGGCGTCCGACATCGCCGCCGGCCTCGCCGCCCGCCTGGGCGCGGGGCTCAACTGGGACCTCGTCGACCTCGAGCTGCGCGACGGCGAGCTGGTGGGCAGGCGGCCCGCGCTGCAGGACTCCGTCTACGTCGACGTGGCCTGGAAAGGCGAGCCGCGGCTCGCGCTCGTCCGCTCGGGCACCTTCGAGCCGGTGGAGACGGGCGGCGAGGCCGAGGTCGAGGACGTCCCCGTGACGCTCGAGGACTTCTCCACGCGGGCGGTCATGGTCGAGCGCGCCCACGCCGAGAGCGAGGGCCCTTCGATCGAGGAGGCCGACGTGATCGTCGCCGGCGGCCGCGGCCTGGGCGAGCCCGACAAGTTCGCGCTCCTCGAGGACCTCGCCGGCGCGCTCGGCGGCGCGGTCGCGGCGACGCGCGCAGTCGTCGACGCCGGCTGGTATCCCTACGCCGCGCAGGTCGGCCAGACTGGCAAGACCGTGGCGCCGAAGCTCTACGTCGCCTGCGGCATCTCCGGCGCGATCCAGCACAAGGTGGGGATGCAGGGCGCCGGCACGATCGTCGCCATCAACAAGGACCCGAACGCGCCCATCTTCGAGTACGCCGACGTCGGCGTCGTCGGCGACCTCCACGAGATCGTGCCCAGGCTGACCGCGCTCGTGAAGGAGCGACGGTGAGCGTCAGCCCGGCGACGTTCCCGCCGCCGTTCGACTGGCGCGACTTCGTCGCCGAGCCGACCGACCCGCCGGACGAGCGCATCGACGTCGGCGTCCTCATCGTCGGCGCCGGCCCCGCCGGCCTGGCGGCCGCGGTGCGCGTCGGCCAGCTCCTCGAGGAGCGGCCCGACGTCCGCGAGCGGCTCGGCGACGTGCCGGTGGCGGTCGTCGAGAAGGGCCGCACGCCGGGAGCGCACCTGCTCTCCGGGGCGGTCGTCAATCCGCGCGCGCTGCGCGAGCTCTTCCCGGGGATGCCGACGGAGGACCTGCCGCTGCGGTCACCCGTCGTCCGCGAGGGCGTCTACTTCCTCACCCCGACGCGCCACGTCCGGGTTCCGGCGCCGCCGCCCATGTGGAACCACAACCACTACATCGCCTCGCTCTCGGAGATCGGCCGCTGGCTCGCCGAGAAGGCCGAGGAGCTCGGCGTCACGCTCGTCCCCGAGACGAGCGCCCGGACGCTCCTCGTCAGCGGCGGCCGCGTCGTCGGCATCCGCACGGGCGACCGGGGCCGCGGCAAGGACGGAGAGGAGCTGCCGACCTTCGAGCCGGGCTCCGACATCCGCGCGCGGGTGACGATCCTGGCCGAGGGGACGCAGGGGCACCTGGCCGGTGTCGCCTCGGAGCGCTTCGCCCTCGCCTCCAGGCCACAGGTCTACGCGCTCGGCGTCAAGGAGATCTGGGAGGTCGCAAGGCCGCTCAACCGTGTCATCCACACCATGGGCTGGCCGCTGCGGTCCGGGAAGAAATTCCGAGAGTTCGGCGGCAGCTTCATCTACCCGCTCGACGACGACCGGATCGCCCTCGGCATGGTCGTCGGCCTCGACTACACGGACGCGACGCTCTCCGTGCACGACCTCCTCCAGGAGCTGAAGACGCACCCGTTCGTGAAGCGCCTCCTCGAGGGCGGCACGCGGGTCGCCTGGGGTGCGAAGACGATCCCCGAGGGCGGCTTCCAGGCGCTCCCCGACCGCTTCTCGTTCCCCGGCGGCATGGTCGTCGGCGACTCCGCCGGCTTCGTCAACGTCCCGGCGCTGAAGGGCGTTCACTACGCGATCAAGTCCGGGATCCTCGCTGCCGAGGCTGCCGCCGGCGCGGTCGGGCCGGGGGGCACGGCCTGGACGCCCGGAGCCCTCGACGCCTATGACGAGGGAGTCCGCGGCAGCTACATCTGGAGCGATCTGCAGAAGGTCCGCAACGCGCGGCCCGCGTTCAGCAAGGGCTTCTACCGCGGCGCGATCTCGGCCGGCATCTCGATCACGACGCTCGGCAAGCTTCCACCCGGCACGAAGAAGCTCGAGCGCGACGCCGACGTGCCGGTGACCACCGGCGACCGGGCGAAGGCCTACCCGGCCGCGGACGGAACGCTCGTCTTCGACAAGCTCTCGAGCGTCTACCTCTCCGGGAACAAGACGCGCGACGACGCCCCGAGCCATATCCGGGTGGACACGAAGGTCCGGCGTGAGCTGGCCGAGGCCTGGGTGCACATGTGCCCGGCGCACGTCTACGAGCTTGCGGGCGATGCGAGCCCGGCCGGCAACGTCGTCGACGTCGAGGTCACCGCCTCGAACTGCGTCCAGTGCGGCGCCATCTCGGCGAAGGGCGGGCGGCTCACCCCGCCCGAGGGCGGGGACGGCCCCGAATACACCCAGATGTAGACGCAGCCGCCGGCGTCGTCGCCGGGCGCCTGCCCCGCACGCCGCTCCTCTCCTCGGAGACGCTCGGCCGCTCGTTCGGCGGGCGCGCGTTCCTGAAGGCCGAGCTCCTGCAGAAGACGGGGAGCTTCAAGCCGCGCGGGGTCTTCACCAAGCTCGCCTCGCTGGGGCCGGAGGAGCGTGCGCGCGGCGTCATCTCCGCCTCGGCCGGGAACCATGCCGGGGCGCTCGCCTACGCCAGCGCGGTCGAGGGGATCGACTGCCTCGTCGTCATGTGGCAGGGGGCGAGCGAGCTGAAGCGCGCCGCGGCGATCGGCTACGGCGCGACCGTCGACCAAGAGGCGGCCGGGCCGACCGAGGTCTTCGAGCGGCTGGCGCAGCTCCAGGAGGAGACGGGCCGCACGCTCGTCCATCCCTTCGACGACCCGTTCGTCGTTGCAGGGCAGGGAACCGTCGGGCGCGAGATCGGCGAGGACCTGCCGGACGTGGACGCGGTGGTCGTGCCTGTCGGGGGCGGCGGGCTCGTGTCCGGCATCGCCGTGGCGCTCCAGGGGCGGCGCGTGGTCGCCGTCGAGCCGGAGGGCTCGCGCGTTTTCCACGACGGACTGGCGGCCGGGGAGCCGGTGCACATGGCGCCGGTGTCGATCGCCGACGGGCTCAACGCGCCGTTCGGCGGGACGCTCCCGATCCGGCTCGGACTCGAGCTTGGGATCGAGCCCGTGCTCGTCACCGAGGCCGAGATCCACGAGGGATTTCGCTTCCTCTACCAGCGCGCGAAGCTCGCCGCCGAGCCGGCCGGGGCCGCCGGCGTGGCCGCGCTCCTGGCCGGGAAGGTGCCCGATGTGGAGGGCGCTAACGTCGCCGTCGTGGTCTCGGGCGGCAACGTTTCGGGCGAAACGGCCTCTGGTATCCTCAAGCCCGTTCAACCCCCGGCCGATCCATGAAGACCGACATCCATCCCGACTACGTCCTGGCGACCGTGACCTGCTCGTGCGGGAACACGTTCGAGACCCGCTCCACGAAGGCCGAACTGCACGTTGAGATCTGCTCCGAGTGTCATCCGTTCTATACCGGCAAGCAGAAGGTCGTCGACACCGGCGGCCGGGTGGCGCGTTTCCAGAAACGCCTCGAGAAGGCCGGCGCCAACCGCTCCGACGAGCAGTAAGGGCACGCCGTGAGCGCGCCTATCGGCGGCCAGGCGGTCCTGGAAGGCGTGATGATGCGCGGTCCTTCGGCTTGGTCGGTCGCCGTCCGCAAGCCGGACGGCGAGATCGCCGAGGTCAACCGGCCCATCAGTTCGTTCCTGCTCAAGCACCGCTGGGCGCGCCTGCCGGTCGTGCGCGGGGTCTTCGCGCTCGGTGAGTCGCTCGCCATCGGGTTCCGCGCGCTCGCCATCTCGGCGAACTACGCGGCGCAGGAGGAGGGCGAGGAGGGGGAGGAGGTCCAGACCGAGATCTCCCGCGGCCAGCTCCTCTTCGCGTTCGGCATCGCGATCGGCTTCGCGCTCCTGCTCTTCAAGGTCTCGCCGGCGCTGATCACGAACTGGCTGCCGATCGAGTCGACCACGTGGTTCGTCGTCATCGAGGGGCTCATCCGCGTCTCGATCTTCATCCTCTATCTCGTGCTCGTGGGCTTCATGCCGGACCTGAAGCGCGTGTTCCAGTACCACGCTGCCGAGCACAAGGCGATCAACGCCTACGAGGCCGGCGACCCGCTCGAGCCCGAGGTCGTCCAGCGCCACAGCCTGATCCACGTGCGTTGTGGCACGGCGTTCCTGCTCTACGTGATGGTGATCGCGATCTTCGTCTTCGCCTTCGTCGGGCAGCCCGGCTGGTTCTGGCTGATCGCCTCTCGGATCCTGCTGCTGCCCGTGATCGCAGGCATCGCGTACGAGGTGATCCGGTTCGCCGGCAAGCACCCGACGAACCCGATCCTGCGCACGATCCTCGCGCCCGGCCTCTGGCTGCAGCGCCTGACGACGCGGGCTCCGTCGCTCGACCAGATCGAAGTCTCGATCCGCGCGCTCCACGAGGTGCTCCGCCTCGAGGGCCGGCTCACGCCGGAGGAGCGCAAGGTCGAGGTCATGGCGTAGAGCCGGATCTGCCCGCGCCGGGGCTATCCTGAGCCGGTCATGACGGCGCAGATCGACAGCCTGGTCGACGAGCTCGAGCGCTCCTACGCCGAGGCGCAGGAGCGGATGAACGACCCCGATCTCTATTCGGACCGAAACGCCGCCGCCGACGCGGGGCGGCGCCTGAAGGAGCTCGAGGCCCCCCACAAGCTCGCCCTGGAGTGGCGCGAGGCGCGCGAGGACGCCGACGCGGCCCGCTCCGATCCCGACCTCCGCGAGCTTCTGCCCGAGATCGAGGAGCGCCTGGAGCGGCTGGAGGAGGACCTGAAGCTCGCGCTCGTCGAGCGCGACCCGAACGACGCCAAGGACGTGGTCGTCGAGATCCGCCAGGGCGCGGGGGGCGACGAGGCGGCGATCTGGGCCGGCGACCTCTTCCGGATGCTCACGCGCTACGCGGAGCGCCGCGGCTACAAGTGGGAGGCGCTCGGATCGAGCCCGAGCGACGGCGGCGGCTACAAGGACGTCACTTTCGCGGTCAAGGGCGACGGCGCCTACTCCGTCTTCAAGTTCGAGGGCGGTACGCACCGCGTCCAGCGCGTCCCGGAGACCGAGTCGCAGGGGCGGATCCACACCTCCACGGCGACGGTCGCGGTCATGCCGGAGGCCGAGGAGGTGGACATCGAGGTCGACCAGAACGACCTCAAGATCGACGTCTACCGCTCGACGGGCCCGGGCGGCCAGTCGGTGAACACGACCGACTCCGCGGTGCGGATCACGCACGTCCCGTCCGGGATCGTCGTGGCCATGCAGGACGAGAAGTCGCAGCTCCAGAACAAGCTCAAGGCGATGCGCGTGCTGCGCGCCCGGCTGCTCGAGGCCGAGCTGCGCCGCCAGCGGGAGGAGCTGTCGGCGCAGCGCCGCTCGCAGATCGGGAGCGGCGACCGCGCGGAGAAGATCCGCACCTACAACTTCCCCGAGAACCGCGTCACCGACCATCGCATCAAGGTCACGCTCCACCGGCTCGACGCCGTGCTGGACGGCGACGTCGGCGAGCTCACCGAGGCGCTGACGGCCGAGGACCGCCGGCGCGCGCTCGAGACGGCCGCCCCGGCGTGAGCCCGCTCGAGGCGGTGCACGAGGTCGCGCGCGAGCTCGACGCGGCCGGCGTCCCCTCGCCGCGCGTGGACGCGGAGCTGCTGGTCGCGGAGGTGCTCGGGCTCACCCGCTCCGGTCTCTACGCCTCGGACCGCGCGCTCGACGAGGAGGAGCTTGGGCGGCTCGGGGAGCTGGTCGCGCGGCGGCGCGCCCGGGAGCCGCTCGCCTACGTCCTCGGGGAGTGGGGCTTCCGGCGGCTGACCCTCACGGTGGACGGGCGGGCGCTCGTTCCCCGGCCCGAGACCGAGGTGGTCGTCGAGCGCTGCCTGGACTTTCTGAGCGGGCTCGAGGCGCCGCGCGCTCTCGACGTCGGCACGGGCTCCGGCGCGATCGCGCTCGCGATCGCCGACGAGCACCCGGGCGTCACGGTCGTCGCGGTCGACAGCTCCGAGGACGCGCTCGCCCTCGCGCGCGAGAACCTGGCGCGCACCGGCCTGGGCAGTCGGGTCGAGCTGCGCCGGCGGCGACCTGCTCGGCGGCCTCGACGGGCCCTTCGACCTCGTCGTCTCCAACCCGCCCTACGTGCCGCCGCGGGAGTTCCCCGCGCTCCAGCCCGAGATCCGGCTCTACGAGCCGTACGAAGCGGTCGTCGGCGACCACGTCTGGCAGCGCGTCGCGCGCGACGCGCTGCGCGTCCTTCCCCCGGGCGGCCGCCTCGTCCTCGAATGCGGCGACGGCCAGGCCGCCGAGGTGGCCGAGGGCCTCACCGCCCTCGGCTACGAGGGCGTCCTGCGCACCCCGGACCTGGCGGGCCGCGACCGCGCGGTCGAAGGGCACCGTCCCTAGCAGCCACGCCCCGGTGCCTGGCACCGGGGCTGGCCCCCGCGGACGCGCCAGCGGCGGCGCACGGCACACTTCACGGCGTGGAGCGCGCAGGGGACATGGCCAAGTGCCTGGCACCGGGACGTGGCCGGAGGGGACGGCCGTGAGCGACGACGCGGTCGCGGCGCTGCGCGCCGGGCAGCTCGTCGTGCTGCCGACCGACACCGTCTACGGGCTCTGCGCGGATGCCTACCGGGAGCGGCACTGCCTGCGGCTGTACGCCGCGAAGCGGCGGCCGGAGTCCATGCCGGTGCAGCTCCTGGCGGCCGACCTGGACGCGATCCTCGACGCCGTGCCCGAGGCGCGCGGGCGGGGCGCCGTGGTCGCTCGGGCGCTCCTCCCCGGCCCGTACACGCTGATCCTCCCGAACCCGGCTCGACGGTTCCGTTGGCTCGGCGGGACGAGGCCCGACACCGTCGGCGTGCGGGTCCCGGAGCTGCCGCCGCAGGCGCTCGCGGTCGTCCGCCGCGTCGGAGCCGTCGCAGCGACGAGCGCGAACCTCCACGGCGAGCCCGACCCGGCCCGGCTCGAGGACGTCCCGAGGGAGCTCCTCGACGCCTGCGGCGCCGCCGTCGACGGAGGCGAGCTGCCCGGGACGCCGTCCACGGTGCTCGATCTCACCGGAGCCGAGCCGAGCGTCCTGCGGGAGGGCGCCGTGCCCGCGGAGGAGGCTCTGGCGCGAGCCCGCGAGGCCCTCTCCGTAGGGGCCGGGGGCTAGACTCAGCCCGTGGAGCGGACCTCGACCCGACCCAAGGCGCTCGTCACCGGCGGCGCCGGCTTCATCGGCTCGCACCTGTGTGAGGCGCTGCTGAACGACGGGTGGGAGGTCTACGCCCTCGACGACCTCTCGACGGGGTCGCTGGAGAACGTCGCCCACCTGCGCGAGCGGTGGGACTTCCACCTCGTCGTCGACTCGGTGCTCTCCCCGACGGTCGTCAACGAGCTCGTCTACAAGTGCGACGTCGTCTACCACCTGGCCGCCGCGGTCGGCGTCCGCCTGATCGTCGAGCAGCCCGTGCACACGCTGCTGACGAACGTGCGCGGCACCGAGGTCGTCCTCGAGCACGCCCACCGCTTCGAGAAGCGCGTGCTGCTCGCGTCGACCTCAGAGGTGTACGGCGACCACCGCGACCGCACACCGCTCCCCGAGGACTCCCGCCGTGTCTACGGCCCGACGACCACGCGTCGCTGGGCCTACGCCGACTCGAAGGCGATGGACGAGCTGCTCGCGCTCGCCTACCACCAGGAGCGCGGCCTCGACTGCGTGATCGCGCGCCTCTTCAACACGGTCGGCCCTCGCCAGAGCGGCCAGTACGGCATGGTGATCCCGCGGTTCGTCGAGCGCGCGCTCGCCGGCGAGCCGCTCGAGATCTACGGGGACGGGACGCAGACCCGCTGCTTCTGCCACGTCGACGACACCGTCCGCGCGCTCTTCTCCCTGATGAGCAGCCCGGCCACGAGCGGGGACATCTACAACGTGGGCTCGCAGCAGTCGATCAGCATCCTCGAGCTGGCCCAGCGCGTCCTCGAGATGACGCGGTCGGGCTCCGACCTTCGGTACGTCCCGTACGACGAGGTCTACGGGCTCGGGATCGAGGACATGTACCACCGGGTCCCGGCGACCGAGAAGATCGCCGGGGCGGTCGGCTGGCAGGCGACGCTCGACCTCGACGTCGTCCTCGCCGACGTGATCAAGCACCTGCGGACGGCCGTACCCGCGGACGAGGAGTCTCAGCGCGACGAAGCGCGCTCGGGCGCGACCGCGGCCTCGGCGGCGCGGACCGCGAGCGAATAGACGGCGAGCGCAGCCGCGACCGTGACGCCCCACTGCAGGAAGGGCCACGCGCCGAGCGGCAGCGCCACCAGCACACCGATCGCCACAGCCGGTACGACGAGCGCCGTCAGCCCGAGCGCCCCGAGCGGCCCGAGCCCCCACGTGCGCCGGAAGTCCGCGTACTCGCGGATCAACGGAACGACGACGAGGGCCGTAACGGCCAGGATCCCCACGATCCCCACCCCTTGACCATGGCACGAACCGGGTTGCCCGTCCAGGGCCGGGCAGTAAAGTGGCACCGATGGCCGTGGCGGTGGAGACACTCGAGGAGCTGCGACGCGCCGCGCTCGCGGAGGTCGATCCCGACCTCGTCGAGCTGATCGGGCAGGAGCTCGAGCGCCAGCGCGGGACGATCGAGCTGATCGCCTCGGAGAACTTCACCTGGCCGTCCGTCTTCGAGGCGGTCGGGAGCGTCCCGACGAACAAGTACGCCGAGGGCTACCCGGGCCGGCGCTACTACGGCGGCTGCGAGGTCGTCGACGAGATCGAGCAGCTGGCGATCGACCGCGCCAAGGCGCTCTTCGGCGCGGAGCACGCGAACGTGCAGCCGCACGCCGGGGCCCAGACCAACATGGCCGTCTACTTCAGCTGCCTGGAGCCCGGCGACACGATCCTCGCCATGCGGCTCGACCACGGCGGGCACCTGACGCACGGGCTCAAGGTCAACTTCTCCGGGAAGCTCTACGACGTCGTCGGCTACGGGGTCGACCGCGAGACGGGCCTGATCGACTTCGACGAGGTCCGCCGCCTGGCGCAGGAGCACCGGCCGAAGCTGATCGTCTGCGGCGCCTCGGCCTACCCGCGCACGATCGAGGCCGACCGCTTCCGGGAGATCGCCGACGAGGTCGGCGCGCTGCTCCTCTGCGACATGGCCCACATCGCCGGGCTCGTCGCCGCCGGGCTCCATCCCAATCCCGTGCCCCACTGCGACTTCGTCACCTCGACGAGCCACAAGACGCTCGCCGGCCCCCGGGCCGGTTTCGTCCTCTGCCGCGAGGAGCACGCCGCCGCGGTCGACAAGGCGGTCTTCCCGGGGATGCAGGGCGGCCCGCTCCTCCACGTGATCGCGGCCAAGGCGACCTGCTTCAAGATCGCGGCCAGCGACGCGTTCCGGGAGTACCAGACGCAGATCCGCGCGAACGCCGACGCGCTCGCGGGGACGCTCCTGGAGGGAGGCTTCGACCTCCTGACGGGCGGGACCGACACGCACCTCGTCCAGGTCGACCTGCGCCGGAGCGACTGGACGGGCCGCGCCGCCGAGGAGCGCCTCCACGAGGTCCGGATCACCGCGAACCGGAACACGGTGCCCTTCGACGAGCGGCCGCCGATGGAGGCCTCCGGCATCCGGCTCGGCACACCCGCCGTCACCATGCGCGGCTTCGACGAGGACGATCTGCGCGAAGTGGGTCGGATCATCGGCGAGGCGCTCCGGGAGGACGACCTCGCGGGGCTGCGGGAGCGGAGCGCGGCCCTGTGCGAGCGCCGCCCGCTCTACCCGGGCTACCGGGGCTATCCGGCGGTCGTCGCGTGACCGTCGCAACCGGCCGCATCACGGTGGTCGACCACCCCCTCGCCCAGCACAAGCTCGGGCTGCTGCGGGACGTGGACACGCCGACGCAGTTCTTCCGCCAGCTCGTCAACGAGCTCGCGGTCCTCCTCACCTACGAGGTCACGAAGGACCTCCCGGTCGAGGAGGTCGAGATCGCGACGCCGCTCGAGCGCGTGACGGTTCCCCGGATCTCCGGGAAGAAGGTCGCGGTCGTGCCCATACTCCGTGCCGGAATCGGGATGCTGGACGGCGTGCTCTCGCTCCTCACCGCCGCGCGCGTCGGCTTCATCGGCCTGTACCGGAACGAGGAGACGCTCCAGCCGGTCGAGTACTACGTGAAGCTCCCCGCCGACGTCGCCGAGCGCGACGTGATCCTGCTCGACCCGATGCTCGCCACCGGCAACTCGACGGCGGCGGCGGTGGAGATCCTCAAGCGCGCGGGCGCGCAGTCGGTGCGGATGATCGCCATCATCGCCGCGCCCGAGGGGATCGAGCGCCTCCACGCGGCCCACCCGGAGGTGCACATCGTGGTCGCGTCGGTCGACCGCGGCCTCGACGAGCGGGGCTACATCGTCCCGGGCCTGGGCGACGCAGGCGACCGGCTATACGGCACGAAGTGAGCTAGCCATGTGGAACGTCTTCACCGCGCACCTCGACGTGCTCTGGGGCTTCCTCGTCGCCTTCGTCGTCGTGGTCGTCCTCACGCCGGCGGTCGGCCGCGTGGCCCGCGTGCTCGGCGTCGTCGACGAGCCCGGCGAGGCCCGGCGGATGCACCTGCGGGCCGTCCCGCGCCTCGGCGGCCTCGCCATCTTCCTCGGGATCTTCATCCCCGGACTGGCGTTCCTCGACCTGTCCGGTGCCTACCGCGGGATCCTGCTCGGCGCCGCCGTGGCGACCGCGGTCGGCATGGCCGACGACTTCCGCGGGCTTCCCTGGGCCCTGAAGCTCGCCGGCCAGGGGCTGGCGGCCGGGATCGCCATCCACTTCGGCGTCTACATCGACCGGTTCAGCTTCCCGGTCATCGGCGTCCACGAGCTGCCGTACTGGTTCTCCGTGGTCGTCACCGTCATCTGGATCGTCGGGATGATGAACGTCATCAACCTGCTCGACGGGATGGACGGGCTGGCGGCCGGGATCAGCGCGATCGCCGGCGCGACGTTCGCCATTCTCGCCCTCGAGCTGGGCCGGCCGGAAGCGGCGGTGCTCTCGGCGATCGTCGCCGGCGCGTGCCTCGGCTTCCTGCGCCACAACTTCTACCCGGCGCGGATCTTCATGGGGGACTCCGGGTCGCACCTGCTCGGCTTCGTCCTCGCCACGGTGGCGATCCAGGGCTCGTTGAAGACGGCTGCGACGGTCGCGCTGGTCTTCCCCCTGATCGTGCTCGCCGTGCCCATCCTCGACACGTCGTTCGTGATCGCCAAGCGTCTGAAGTATGGGCGGCCGCTGACCGAGCCGACGCCGTGGCATCTCTACCACCGTTTCCGCAACATCGGCTTCACCCAGCGCCGCGCGGCGATCTACTTCTACGTCTGGGGCCTCGTGCTCGCCGCCGGCGCGCTGGCCACGCGCTTCGTGCCCTTCCGGAGCCACGGCGAGTGGCACCTGTGGCCGACCGTGCTCGTGGCCACGATCGGCTTCGTCGTGCTCGCCACCTCGCTCTACATGGTGTACGTGCTCGAGATCGTGAAGCTGCGGCGCCTCCGCGCCTGGGCCGACCGGCGCGCGTCCGACGAGCAGGAGGAGCGGCGGCTCAAGAGCGCGTGACCGAGCGCGACGACACCGCCGCGGCGGCGAAGCTCGCCTTCGAGGAGGCCTCCGCCTGGCTCGCCGGGCTCGACGAGCGGCCGGTGCTGCCGGCGGGCGCGGAGGACGCTGCCCGGAGCTTCGGCGGGCCGCTGCCGGAGGAGGGCTCCGGAGCCGTGGAGGCGCTGGGAGAGCTGGTCGGGGGGCTCGATGCGGCCACCGCCTCGCCGGGGCCTCGGTTCTTCCACTTCGTCACCGGCGGCGTGACGCCGGCCGCGCTCGGCGCCGACTGGCTGGCGACGGCGCTCGACCAGAACGCCTTCAGCTGGGTGGGCTCCCCGCTCGCCACCCGGCTCGAGACGGTGGCGGTCGACTGGCTGAAGCAGCTCTTCGACCTGCCCGCTGCGTGGGGAGGGGTGCTCACAACGGGCGCCACCTCGGCGAACTTCACGGGGCTTGCGGCGGCGCGCCAGTGGTGGGGGGAGCAGCACGGTCGCGACATCGGGGCGGACGGAATGGCCGGGCTGCCCCAGCTGCCGGTGCTGTCGAGCGGCTTCGTCCATCCGAGCGCGCTGAAGGCCCTGGCCGAGCTCGGGAGCGGGCGCGACACGGTGCAGACGTTCTCGCGCGACGAGGTCGGGCGCATCGACCTTCCCGGACTCGAGCGCGGGCTGCGGGACCTCGGCGGCGCGCCTGCCATCGTGATCGGCAATGCCGGCGAGGTGAACGCGGGCGAGTTCGACCCCATCGACGCGCTGGCCGACCTGGCCGCCGAGCACGGCGCCTGGCTCCACGTAGACGGCGCCTTCGGGCTCTTCGCCCGGGTCTCGCCGCGGTCGGCGCCGCTCGCGGCCGGGGTCGAGCGGGCCGACTCCGTCATCGCGGACGGCCACAAGTGGCTGAACGTGCCCTACGACTGCGGCTTCGCCTTCGTCCGTGACTCGGCCCTGCTCGCGCGCGTCTTCTCCCTCGCGGCCGCGTACCTCCCGGACGAGGAGCCCGAGCCGACCTACGGCTACTTGAAGCCCGAGTCCTCCCACCGCGCGCGGTCACTCGCGGTCTGGGCCGCGCTCCGAGCCTGGGGTCGCTCCGGCTACCGGGAGATGGTGGAGCGCCACCTCGACCTGGCGCAGCGGCTCGCGGCGGCGGTCGACGAGGCGCCCGACCTGGAGCGGCTCGCCGACGCTCCTCTGAACATCGTCTGCTTCCGCTTCCGGCCGCCCGGCGTCCCCGAGGAGGAGCTCGACGAGCTGAACGCCCGCCTGGGCGAGGACGTGCTCGCCGACGGGCGGGTCTACGTCGGCACGACGAGCTTCGGTGGGAAGGTCGCGTTTCGCCCCGCGATCGTCAACTGGCGGACGCGCCCGAGCGACGTCGACCTCTTCGTCGAGGTCGTCCGCGAGCTCGGGGCCAGGTCTTTGACCGGCACAAAGTACGTCTAAATCAGCTAAATAACAGGCTTCCGTCTGTTACGAACTCACCCTCCGGACTGATAGGCTGCCTGCGAATAAGATGCATGCCGTGGTGGCCCTCGTCCGACTCGCGGACGCCCCGTGACTCCCGGGGCGCTGCTCACGCCGCGTCCGCTCCCGGACCGGCGCACGCCCGTCCTCGTCAGCGGCGCCGTCGTCGCACTCGCTCTCCCGGTCTTCCTCCTCGCCGGCTGGGATGTGCGCGGCTGGGCGCTCGGCGCGCTGCTCTGGGCTGGAAGCCAGATCGTGGGGTTGCTGCTGAACAAGGCCGGCATCGGTGAGCCGACGCTGCGCGGCTCCGGGATCGCCGCCTTCGGGATGATGGGCCGCGGGATCGCGCTCGTCCTGATCCTGATCGCGGTCGCGGTCGTGAGCCCGTCGCTCGCGCTCGCGGGCGCGCTCGTGTACGCGGCCGCCTACAGCGCCGAGCTGGGCACGAGCCTGAAGCTCTACTTCTCGGGGAGCCCGAAGCCATGAGCCTCCTCCTGGCCGCAACCGAGAGCGACTTCGACCCACAGCACGAGTTCATCCTTCAGGAGTGGGTGCCGCTGCACCTGGGGCCGCTCGACCTCTCCATCAACAAGGCGGTCGCCTACGTCTGGCTCGGCGGGATCCTGACCATCCTGCTCGGCATCTGGCTCATGCGCTTCGGCCTCGCGCTGCGGCCCGACCGGCGGCAGACGACCGGCGAGGCCATCTACGAGGCCGTCCAGGAGCAGATCGCCGAGTCGAGCATCCCCTCGAAGGCGCTGCACCTCTGGTTCCCGTACGTCGCATCGCTCTTCCTCTTCATCTGGGTGCTGAACGTCGTCGGCTTCATCCCGCTGCCGCTCTCGGACGAGAAGTTCGACCTCTTCGGCCTCGAGCTGCCGACCTGGGGGATCTACGCCGCGACCGCCAACCTGAGCGTCACCCTCGCCCTCGCCCTCCTCACCTTCGGCGCCACCCACTTCGAGGGGATCCGCTACAACGGCGCCCGGCGCTACTTCAAGAGCTGGATCCCCGAGGGCGCCCCCAAGCCGCTCCTCGCGCTGATCATCCCGCTCGAGGTCATCTCGCAGTTCATGCGGCTGATCTCGCTCTCGGTGCGGCTCTTCGCCAACATGCTCGCGGGCCACATGCTGATCCTCGTCATGATCGGCCTCATCTTCATCTTCTCGGCCTGGTACCTCGTGCCCGTGTCCGTGCTCGCCGGCACGGTCATCTACATCTTCGAGATCGGCATCGTCGTCACGATCCAGGCCTTCGTCTTCGCGCTGCTGTCGGCCATCTACATCGGTGCGGCCATCGAACCGGAACACTAGGAAGGAAAGGGAGGAAACGTGGACGTTCTGCTCGCACAGACCACCGACGCAGGCCTCGCCGACCTGGGGAAGGCGATCGCCTTCGGGGTGGGCGTCGGGCTCGGCGCGGTGGGCGCCGGCATCGGCATCGGCACGATCTTCGGCTCGATGATCCAGGCCGTCGCCCGGCAGCCAGAGCTCCGCGCGGAGCTGACAGGCATCCAGTGGCTCGGCTTCGCGCTCACGGAGGCCGTCGTCTTCTACGCGCTGCTCGGCGGCCTGCTCGCCTTCGTGCTCGTCTGATGCGCGACGCGCTGCTTCAGGCCTTCGTCTTCGCGCAGGAGACGACCACCACCGCGGAGGAGAGCGAGGGCTCGCTCATCGACGTCGTTCCGGGCCTGATGGTCTGGACGATCCTCACGTTCCTGATCGTCCTCTGGGTGCTCCGGCGCTTCGCGTTCGGCCGGATCCAGGGGATGATCGACCAGCGGCGCGACCGCATCCGCGAGGCCCTCGACGAGGCGGACAAGGCCCGCGAGGAGGCCCGCGAGCTGCGCGAGCTCGTGCGCAGGGAGCGCGAGGAGGCGAAGGTCGAGCGGGAGCGCATCCTCGACGAGTCGCGCCGCCAGGCCCAGGTCCAGCTCGACCAGGCCCGCGCCGCAGCGGACACCGACCTGAAGGAGCGGCTGGAGAAGAACCGGGAGGAGCTCGAGGCGGAGAACGCCAGGCTCCGGGAGCAGATCCGCCGCGACGTCGTCGAGCTGACGCTGCTCGCCTCCGAGAAGGTGACCGGCAAGGTGCTCGACGAGGACGACCAGCGCCGGCTGATCGACGAGACGATCGCCGAGGTCGACGTCAAGCGGATCGCGAGCGAGAACTAGTGGCCGTTGCTCATCGTGTGTACGCCGAGGCGCTGCTCGAGGCGGCCCAGGAGCAGGGGCGCGTCGACCAGGTCCGCGGCGAGCTGGGCGAGTTCGTGGCGGCGGTCGACTCCTCGCCCGAGCTCCGCTCGCTCCTCCGGAACCCGCAGATCGAGCCGCACGTGAAGCGCGATGCGCTCGCGGCCGCGCTCGTCGAGGCCGACCCGCTCGTCCGGAACGTCCTGCGGCTCCTCGCCGAGAAGGGCAGGATCGGCGAGGTCGGCGAGATCCACGCCGAGCTCGAGCGGCTGATCGCCCGGGCCGAGCGCGTGCTCGAGCTCGAGCTGACGACCGCAGTCGAGCTCTCCGACGACGAGGCGGCCAAGGTCGTCGGCCAGATCGAGCAGGCCGCCGGCCGCAAGGTGGAGGCCACCAGAAGCGTCGACCCCGACCTGATCGGGGGCATCGTCATCCAGGCCGGCTCGCAGCGCCTCGACGCGAGCGTGCGCGGCCGACTGGACCAGCTACGCCAGGAACTCACAGCAAGGAGCTGACGATCAAGTGAAGCTACGCCCCGAAGAGATCACGTCGATCCTCAAGCAGCGCATCGAGGCCTACGACGTCGAGACCGACCTCGCCGAGGTCGGCACCGTCCTCCAGATCGGCGACGGGATCGCCCGCGTCTACGGCCTGGAGAGCTGCATGGCGATGGAGATGGTCGAGCTCGAGCACGGCGTCACCGGCATCGCGCTCAACCTCGAGGAGGACAACGTCGGCGTCGCGCTCTTCGGCGAGTGGGAGAAGGTCGCCGAGGGCCAGACCGTGAAGCGCACCGGCAAGGTCATGAGCGTCCCGGTCGGCGACGAGCTGATCGGCCGCATCGTCAACCCGCTCGGCATCCCGCTCGACGGCCAGGGCCCGTTGAACGCCTCCGACAGCCGGCTTCTCGAGTTCAAGGCGCCGGGGGTCGTCAACCGGCAGCCCGTGGCCCAGCCGCTCCAGACGGGGATCAAGGCGATCGACTCGATGATCCCGATCGGCCGCGGCCAGCGCGAGCTCGTGATCGGCGATCGCTCGACCGGGAAGACGGCGATCCTGATCGACACGATCCTGAACCAGCGCGGCCAGGACATGATCTGCATCTACGTGGCGATCGGCCAGAAGGCCTCGACGGTGGCGCAGGTCTACGAGCGCCTCAAGGAGGCGGGGGCGATGGACTACACGATCATCGTCACGGCCTCGGCGACCGAGGCGGCGCCGATCAAGTGGATGGCGCCGTACGCCGGCACCGCCATGGGCGAGCACTTCCTCTACAACGGCAAGCACGCCGTCTGCATGTACGACGACCTCTCGAAGCACGCCGACGCCTACCGGCAGATGTCGCTGCTGCTCCGCCGGCCCCCGGGCCGCGAGGCGTTCCCCGGCGACGTCTTCTACCTGCACTCGCGCCTGCTCGAGCGCTCCTGCAAGCTCTCCGACAAGCTCGGCGGCGGCTCGCTCACGGCGCTGCCCGTGATCGAGACGCAGGCGGGCGACGTCTCCGCGTACATCCCGACCAACGTCATCTCGATCACGGACGGGCAGATCTTCCTCGAGTCCGACCTCTTCTTCTCGGGCGTGCGCCCGGCGATCAACGTCGGCATCTCCGTGAGCCGCGTCGGCGGGAACGCGCAGACGAAGGCGATGAAGAAGGTCGCCGGCCGCCTGCGCCTCGACCTCGCGCAGTACCGCGAGCTGGAGGCCTTCGCGCAGTTCGGCTCCGAGCTCGACCCGCAGACCCAGCGCACGCTCGCGCTGGGCGAGCGCATGGTCTCGACGCTCAACCAGGCGCAGTACCAGCCGTGGCCGCTCGACGAGCAGGTGATCGCCATCTTCGCCGGCATCCAGGGCCTGCTCGACGACATCCCGCCGGACCAGGTGCCGCGCTTCCAGGAGGAGCTGCGCGAGTATCTGCGCACCGACGGGACCGTGTACGCGGGCATTCGCGACTCGGGCGACTTCCCCGACGAGGCCCAGGCCGCAGCGCGCGAGCGGATCGAGGGCTTCAAGCAGAGCTTCTCCGTGCACGAGGAGGGGCCGGCGCGTGCGATGCCCCGCGACTAGCGTACCCTTGCATGGCCACCGTCCAGGACATCAAGCGGCGGCTCCGCTCCGTCCGCAACACGCGGAAGATCACGAAGGCGATGGAGCTCGTCGCCGCCGCGAAGCTGCGGCGCGCCGAGACCAGGATCGGAGCGCTGCGGCCCTACGCCGAGCGGATGCGCGAGCTGATGATCGGAACGGCGCGCGCCACCCCGGCGCGCGGCTTCCCGCTGCTCGAGGCGCGCGACCCGGTGCAGTCCGTGGCGATCCTGCCGCTGACCGGGGACCGCGGCCTCGCGGGGGCGTTCAACGCGCAGATCGTCCGCCGCGCGCTCCAGCTCGAGCGCGAGGTGCGGGCCGGCGGCGCCGACGTCCGCTGGGTCGTGGTCGGCAAGAAGGGGCGCTCGACGCTGCGCTTCCGCCGCTACGACATCGAGCAGGCGTGGGTCGACTTCACCGACCGACCGGTCTACGCCGATGCGGTCGCCATCGCCAAGAAGCTCGCCGACCTCTTCGTCGACCGCGAGGTCGACCGCGTCGTCATGGTCTACAACCACTACGTCTCCCCGCTGACGCAGACCGTGAGCGTCGAGGACGTGCTCCCGATCCCGCGCACGCTGCTCGAGGAGGAGGAGAAGAGCGCCTACGAGATCGCGCTCGAGGGGGACTTCATCTACGAGCCGGAGCCGGAGGAGATCCTGGCGCGCCTGCTGCCGACGTACCTCGAGACGACCGTCTACCGCGCGCTGCTCGAGTCGGCCGCCTCCGAGCACGGCGCGCGCATGACGGCGATGCGGAACGCGTCCAAGAACGCCGGCGATCTGATCGACCGCCTCACGCTCGACATGAACCGGGCCCGCCAGTCGGAGATCACGCAGGAGATCCTCGAAGTCGTCGCGGGCGCCGACGCGCTCACGCAGTGACGGCCTAACGGTTGCGCCCGGAGGGGCGTCTCACTTGATGATGCGAGTGTTCGCCGTTCTGCTCGCCGTCGTCGCGTTCGTGGCGCTGGCCGCCGTCTTCGGGGCCCTGGGCGACGGGGGCGACGAGGCCGACGCGGCGCCGTGGACGTTCGGCGAGTCGATGTCCCAGCGGCGGAGCTACGTCGCCGCCGCGGACATCGAAGGCGGCGTGTACGCGGCGGGCGGGATGGTGGGGGAGACCGGCCGGCCGCTCGACCTGCTCGCGCGCTACGACCCCGAGGCCGACTCCTGGCAGACCCTCCGGCGCATGCCCGAGCCCGTGCGGGCGGCGGCGGCGGCGGCGGTCGACGGCGTCCTCTACGTGATGGGCGGCTCGACCGCCGACGGGAACACGGACGCCCTGTACGCGTACGACCCGGCGGCGGACTCGTGGAGCGAGCGGGCGCCCATGCCCGCGCCGCGCTTCAACCACGCGGCCGTCGCGCTCGGCGGCAAGGTCTACGTCCTCGGGGGCTTCCACGAGGGGGAGGAGCTGCGCACGGTCGACGTGTACGACCCGGCCGCCGACTCGTGGTCGGCGGGGCCGGAGCTGCCGTTTGCCAACCATGCCTTCGACGCCGTCGCCTTCGGCGGCGAGATCTGGATGATCGGCGGCCGGCGCGGCGACGAGATCCTGCGCGACGTTTGGATCCTCGACCCGGCGACGGGCGAGTGGCGGGAAGGGCCGGCCATGCCCGAGCCGATGGAGCTCCTCGGCGCCGCGGTGGCCGGGGACGAGATCCACGCAGTGTGGGAGAGCACGTACCAGATCTACGACGCCGCCACCGGTGCCTGGCGCGACGGGCCGCGCTCGCTCGTCACCCGGCACGGCCTGCAGACCTTCTACCTCGACGGCCTGCTCCTCACGATCGGCGGGTGCACGACGCAGCTCCGCGACAGCCAGGTCGTCGAGCGTCGCGTCCTCCCTGCGCGCTAACTTCGGCAGGCATGGCGCGTCTAAGCAACAAGTGGCCGCCCGGCCAGATCGACGCGCGGCCGTTCGTGAATCAACAGGAGGGCAGCAGTGCACAGAAATAGATGGCTCCTGCTCGTCATGGCACTCGTGGCAGTCCTGTCGCTGACCGCTGTCGGGTGCGGCGGCGACGACGACGACGACGCAGCCGCCGACGAGACGGGCGCGACAGACACCGGCACCGAGCCGCCGGCCGCGGAGCAGGTGCTCCGCATTGCCTGGAGCACCGAGCCGCCGTCGCTCGACCCAGGGAAGGCGACGGACACCACGTCCACGAACGTGATCAACGCCCTGATGGATCCGCTCGTGAAGCTCAATCCCGACACGCTCGAGCCCGAGGCGGCGCTAGCGGAGAGCTGGGAGGTCGACGGGAGTACCGTCACGTTCCACCTCCGCGAGGACGGGACGTGGACGAACGGCGACCCGGTCACGGCACAGGATTTCGTCTACTCGTGGAAGCGGACGCTGAGCCCCGAGCTCGCGGCCGACTACGCGTACCAGCTGTACGGCGTCGTGGGCGCGGCCGACTACAACGGCTGCGAGGCCGACTGCGCGGCCCTCGCCGACGCGGTCGGCGTAACGGCGGTCGACGACTACACGCTCCAGGTCGAGCTGACCTCGGAGCAGCCGTGGTTCCTCGGCCAGGTCTCGCACCACTCGTTCCTCCCGGTGCACCAGCCGACCGTCGAGCAGTTCGGCGACAACTGGACCGACCCGGAGAACATCGTCACCAACGGCCCGTTCATGCTCGAGTCGTGGGATCACGAGGCGGCGATCAACCTCGTGAAGAACCCCGACTGGCGCGACGCAGACTCCGTCGCGCTCGAGCGTATCGACGGCTCCATCATCGTCGACGGCATCACCAAGGTGCAGGCCTTCGAGGCCGGCGAGGTGGATGTGCTCGACGGCGGCGGGCTCCCGCCCGAGGAGATCGAGCGCCTGAAGAGCGAGCCGTACTACGAGCAGTACCCGGCTCTGGGGACGTACTACTACGGGTTCAACACCGAGAACGTCGGCCTCGAGCAGCGCAAGGCGATGTCGCTCGCGATCAACCGGAAGATCATCACCGACCAGATCGACCGGACCGGCCGCGCGCAGGCCACGGGCATGACGCCCGAGGGCATCAAGGGCTTCGACGTCATCAACCCGAACTCGCCCTGGCTCCCGGCCGAGGGCGACATGACGCAGGCGCAGGAGCTCATGTCGCAGGCGGCGGACGCCAAGACGAACATCAACCTGTTCCACAACGACGCGCCCGGCCACAAGGAGATCGCCGTCGCGGTGCAGTCGATGTGGCAGGAGCTCGGCATCGAGACGACCATCAAGGCGCAGGAGTGGGCCCAGTACCTCGAGTTCCTCGGCCCGCCGCCGAACAAGGCGGTCGACGCCTACCGGCTCGGGTGGATCTACGACTTCCCGGATGCCATCAACGGGCTCGAGCTCTTCACCTGCGACTCGGGCAACAACAACACCAACTGGTGCAACGAGGAGTACGACGCCCTCGTCGAGGAGGCTCGGGCGACGGTCGACGACGAGGCTCGCTACGAGCTCTACCGCCAGCTGGAGGGCATCATGTTCGACGAGGCCGGCGAAGTGCCGTTCACGCCGATCATGTGGTACACGTACCCGAACCTCGAGCAGGACTCGATTCGGGACACGTTCTTCATCAATCCGCTCGACCAGATCGACTTCACCAAGGTCGTCGTAGCAGGAGGCTAGGAGCGGAGGATCGACGAGATGACAGGCGGGGCGCTCAGGCGCCCCGCCTGCTCTTGTTGCCAATCCGTGTCCATCGGGTAGACAATCCAGTCAGATGGCAGCGTTCATCATCAGGAGGGTCGTCTGGACTATCCCCGTGATCCTCCTGGTCATCTTCATGATCTTCATGATGATGCGGCAGATCGAGGGGAACCCGTTCCGCCGCACCGAGCGGGCCGTGCCGCCGCAGGTGCAGGCCAACCTCGAGCGGAAGTTCAACCTCGACGAGCCCGTGTACATGCAGTACCTGCTCTACGTGAAGGGTGTGTTCACGTTCGACCTGGGCCCGTCGCTGACGCAGACCGACCGAAGCGTGACGGAGATCGTGAAGGAGCACTTCCCGCGCTCGTTGAAGCTCGGCCTGCTCGCCTTCATGTGGGCGATCCTGTTCGGGATACCGGCGGGGGTGATCGCGGCCCTCAGGCCGAACTCGCTGTACGACTACATACTCATGCTCTTCTCGAACATCGGCTTCGCCCTGCCCGCGTTCTTCGTGGCGACGCTGTTCATCTACTACTTCGCGGTCAAGGCAAGTCTCGTCCCGACATCGGGGTGGCCGCTCGGTTTCTGGGAGCTGGACTCGCGCGTGCTCCTCCCGTCGCTCGCCCTCGCGCTCTACCCGATGGCGTACTTCGCGAGGCTCGTGCGCGGGACGATGCTCGAGACGATGCAGCAGGACTACGTCCGCACGGCGCGCGCCAAGGGGCTGCGCTGGAAGAGCATCGTCACGCGCCACGTCTTCCGGAACTCGCTCATCCCGGTGGTAACCGCGACGGCTCCGCTCTTCGGGCTCGTCATCACGGGGACGTTCGTGATCGAGGTGATCTTCTCGGTTCCAGGGATCGGCAGGTACTTCATCAACTCCGTGTCTGCTCGCGACTACTCCGTCGTGATGGGCATCACCGTGCTGACTTCGCTCATCGTGATCCTCTTGAACCTCGTCGTGGACATCGCCTACGGGTTCCTCGATCCGAGGACGAGGACGAGCCGGTGACCGACTGATGGCTGTCAACCCGCGCGAAGCGGCGACGCTCGAGCCGCATACCTCGGCTCCGCCGCTCCTCGAGACGGCCGGCGCTCCGATCCGCCAGACGTCGCTCTGGCGCGATGCGTACCGCCGTTACCTGCGGAACAAGGGCGCGGTCGCGTCGGCGGTCCTCTTCGTGATCATCGTCCTCTACTGCTTCCTGATTCCCGGGTTCTGGTTCGTCCCCGGGATCTGGACAACGATCTTCGACATCGACCCGAACCAGGTCAACTTCCTCGAGACGTACCTGCCGCCGTCGCTCGAGCACCCGTTCGGCACCGACCAGTTCGGCCGCGACCTCTTCACCCGCGTCGCGAAGGGCGGCCAGGTCTCGATCGGGATCGGGTTCGCGGCCACGATAGCCATCCTCGTGATCGGCATCGCCTACGGCTCGATCTCGGGATTCGTCGGCGGCAGGCTCGACAACGCGATGATGCGCTTCCTGGACGCGCTCTACGGCCTGCCGTACCTGCCCTTCGCGATCCTGGCGCTGGCGATCATCGGCACAGTGACCTTCTGGACGATGGTGGTGGCGCTGACGATCGCGAGCTGGTTCACCGCGGCGCGCATCGTCAGGGGCCAGGTGATCACGCTCAAGGAGAACGACTACGTGCGCGCGGCGCATGCCGTCGGCGCGCGCTGGCACCGGGTCCTGACGCGCCACCTCCTGCCGAACACGCTGGGCGTGCTCATCATCGCGGTCTTCCTCGAGCTCCCCGCCGTCGTCCTCGGCGAGGCGTTCCTCTCCTTCATCGGGCTCGGCATCAACCCGCCCGACGCCTCCTGGGGCTCGCTGGCGAGCGAGGGCCGGCAGTCCTACCAGACGCATCCGCTCGAGCTCTGGATCCCGTGCATCTTCATCGCGACGCTCGTCCTCTGCGCGAACTTCATCGCCGACGGGCTGCGCGATGCCCTCGACCCGCGCACCAGGGAGACCTAGACGCGTGGCCCTCCTCGAGGTCGAGAACCTCAAGACACACTTCTTCACCCGCGAGGGCGTCGTGCAGGCCGTCGACGGCGTCTCCTTCTCGGTCGAGGAGAAGAGGACGCTCGGGATCGTCGGTGAGTCCGGCTGCGGCAAGTCAGTGACCGCGCTCTCGATCATGGGCCTGATCCCGAAGCCTCCCGCCAGGATCGTCGACGGTTCGGTCCGGTTCGACGGGCGCGACCTGGCGACGCTCGCCGAGCGCGACCTCGAGGACGTCCGCGGCAAGGAGATCGCCATGATCTTCCAGGACCCGATGACGTCTCTCAACCCGACGTTCAAGATCAGGACGCAGATCACGGAGACGCTCCTCCGCCATTTCGATATGTCGAAGGGCGCCGCCCGCCAGCGCGCGATCGAGCTCCTGGAGGAGGTGGGGATCCCGAAAGCCGCCGAGCGGCTCGACGACTACCCGCACCAGTTCTCGGGCGGTATGCGCCAGCGCGTGATGATCGCCATTGCGCTCTCGTGCAACCCGCGGCTCTTGATCGCCGACGAGCCGACCACCGCGCTCGACGTGACGATCCAGGCGCAGATCCTCGACCTGCTCGAACGGCTGCGCGAGGAGCACCGCATGGCGCTCATCATCATCACGCACGACATGGGCGTGATCGCCGAGGCCGCCGACGACGTGGCCGTCATGTACGCCGGCCAGATCGTCGAGCAGGCGCCCGTGCTCGAGTTGTTCGACCGGCCCGAGCACCCGTACACGGAGGCGCTGCTCGGCGCCCTGCCTCAGCTCGAGGGCTCGGACATCCGCGAGGGCAGGCTCACGGCGATCCCGGGCCGCCCGCCCGACCTGGTCGGACCACCGGAAGGCTGCCGCTTCGCCGCCCGCTGCCCCTACCAGGCCGAGGACGCGTGCGCCACGCAGCCGCAGGGCCTCCGCGAGGTGCGGCCCGGCCACCTCGTCCGCTCGGCGCATCCGACGACGGAGCGGGGCCGTTCCCGCGAGCCGGTGACGACGTGAGCGAGGCCCCCGTAACCGTTCCGAGCGCGAGCCCGAACGGCACCCTGCTCGAGGTCACCGGCCTCGAGAAGCACTTCCCCGTGCGCAAGGGGATCCTCTGGGAGAGGACGGTCGGGTTCGTGAAGGCGGTGGACGGGGTCTCCTTCGCGATCCCGGAGGGAAAGACGCTCGGTCTGGTGGGCGAGTCGGGGTCGGGAAAGTCGACGACCGGCTACTGCATCCTCCAGCTCATGAGGGCCACCGGCGGCTCGATCCGCTTCCAGGACCGCGAGCTGACCGGGCTGAAGGGCGAGGATCTCCGCCGGATGCGGCAGGACATGCAGATCGTCTTCCAGGACCCGTACTCGTCCCTCGATCCCCGCATGACCGTCGGCGGCATCGTCGCCGAGCCCCTCGAGGTGCATTCGATCGGGACGCGGAAGGGCCGCCAGGAGCGCGTGCGCCGCCTGCTCGAGGTGGTCGGTTTCAACCCGAACTTCACGAACCGCTATCCGCACGAGTTCTCCGGCGGCCAGCGCCAGCGGATCGGGATCGCGCGCGCGCTCGCGCTCAGCCCCAAGCTGATCATCTGCGACGAGCCCGTCTCCGCGCTCGACGTGTCCATCCAGGCCCAGATCCTCAACCTGCTCAAGGACCTGCAGCGGGACTTCGGGCTCACGTACCTCTTCATCTCCCACGACCTCGCCGTCGTGCGGACGATGGCCGACGAGATCGCCGTGATGCACCAGGGCAAGCTCGTCGAGGTCGGGCCGGCGGAGCAGGTCTACACGAGCCCGAAGGACGAGTACACACGGGCGCTCTTCGCCGCCGTGCCGGTTCCCGATCCGCGCCGCCAGCGCGAGCGGAAAGCCGAGCGCGCCCGCCTCAGGCTCGAGCGCACGACCCGGATGTAACGGTCTCGCGTCCGTTTGCCGACCTAACCTCCACGTGCCGCTATCGTCTGAGAAGTTATGGCTGGTAAAGACCCGCTGACCCTGGGCGGCTTCTGCGATCGTGCCCGTGAGTGGACGTCGCTGCGCGTCGACGGCGAGCTGTCGCCCCTCGAGGAGGAGCTCCTGGAGCGCCATCTCGAGTTTTGCGACGACTGCCGCGCGTTCGAGGACGACGTGCGCTGGGCGACGGACGTGCTCCGCCTGACGCCCCAGGAGCGGCCGGCTCGCCGCCTGACGCTGCCGGTCCAGCCGGCGCGGGTCAGCCGCCGCCGCCTGACTGCGGTCGCTGCGGCCGCCGCGCTCGCGCTCGGCGCCCTCGTCGGCGCCGTCGTCGACCGACCGTCCTCGCAGGCGCCGCCGAGCGGCCCCACCGAGGTCAGCCTCCTCTCCAACGAGGCGAAGGAGCTCCGCGACCTGCCGCGCACGCGGCTGCTGACGCCGGCTCCGGTGCCCGCGCCGCCGTCGAACCCGCCCGAAGGCGTCATCTTAGCCTCGGTCGGCAGAGGGCCGCCGACGGCCCTCGGATACACTCCTGGTGGCCGCCAAGGCCATCCTTCCACGCGATCACCCAGGAGATCCATGGCCACTGAGACGAACGTCGGCAAGATCGTGGAGATCAGGGGCGTCGTCATCGACGCCGTCTTCCACGGCCAGCTCCCGAGCATCTACAACGCCCTTCGCATCCAGGTCCCCGAGCAGGAAGGCCGCCCTGCGGTCGACCTGATCGCCGAGGTCCAGCAGCACCTCGGGAACGACCGGGTCCGCGCCGTGGCGATGGACTCCACCGACGGCCTCCCGCGAGGCGCCGACGTCGAGGACACGGGCGCGCCGATCTCCGTCCCGGTCGGCCAGGCCACGCTCGGCCGGATCTTCAACGTGCTGGGCGCGGCCATCGACGAGGGCGCCGACGTCGAGGGCGAGCGCTGGCCGATCCACCGGCCCGCGCCGGCCTTCGAGGAGCTCGAGCCGACGGTCGAGATCTTCGAGACCGGCATCAAGGTCATCGACCTGCTCGCCCCGTACGTGAAGGGCGGCAAGGTCGGCCTCTTCGGCGGTGCCGGCGTCGGCAAGACCGTGCTCATCCAGGAGCTGATCCGCAACATCGCCGCCGAGCACGAGGGCCTCTCGGTCTTCTCCGGCGTGGGCGAGCGCTCGCGCGAGGGCAACGACCTCTGGCGCGAGATGACCGAGTCCGGCGTCATCGAGAAGACCGCGCTCGTCTTCGGCCAGATGAACGAGCCGCCGGGGGCGCGCCTCCGCGTCGGCCTCGCCGGCCTGACCATGGCCGAGTACTTCCGCGAGGAGGGCCAGGACGTCCTCCTCTTCATCGACAACATCTTCCGCTTCGTGCAGGCGGGCTCCGAGGTCTCGGCCCTCCTGGGCCGCATGCCGTCGGCGGTGGGCTACCAGCCGACGCTCGCCACGGAGATGGGTCAGCTCCAGGAGCGCATCACGTCGACCCGCAAAGGCTCGGTCACGTCGGTGCAGGCGATCTACGTCCCCGCGGACGACCTCACCGACCCGGCGCCGGCGAACACGTTCGCCCACCTCGACGCGACGACCGTGCTCTCGCGCTCGATCGCCGAGCAGGCGATCTACCCCGCCGTCGACCCGCTCGACTCCTTCTCGCGCGCGCTCCAGCCCGACATCGTCGGCGACGAGCACTACGACACGGCGACGCGCGTCCAGGAGATCCTCCAGCGCTACAAGGAGCTCCAGGACATCATCGCCATCCTCGGCATGGACGAGCTCTCCGACGAGGACAAGCTCACCGTGCAGCGCGCGCGCAAGGTGCAGCGGTTCCTCTCGCAGCCGTTCTTCGTGGCCGAGGCCTTCACCGGCAGCCCCGGGCAGTACGTGCGCCTCGCCGACACGATCAAGGGCTTCCGCGAGATCATCGAGGGCAAGCACGACGAGCTCTCCGAGCAGGCCTTCTACATGGTCGGGACGATCGAGGAGGCCGTCGAGCGCGCCAAGGAGATGGCGGGCGAAGACGCGCCGGCGGCCGCGGCCGAGGAGGCCGAGGAGCCGGAGGCCTCGGAAGAGCTCGAGGCGGAGCCGGCCGCGGTCTAGGAGGGTCGCGGTGGCCACCCAGGAAGGCGCGGCCCGCACCTTCGACCTCTCGCTCGTGACGCCGGACGGGCCGGCGTACGAGGGCGAGGCGGAGATGCTCATCGTCCCCGGCGCGTCCGGGGAGATCGGCGTGCTGGCCCGCCACGCGCCGCTCGTCGCCATGCTCAAGGCGGGCGAGATCCGGGTGAAGTCCGCCGGCGAGTGGCAGTCGTTCGCTGCCGGCCCCGGGTACTTCAAGGTGCAGCAGGACCGCGCGCTCGTCCTCGTCGACGACGCGGTGCGGGCGGAGGAGATCGACCTCGAGGGCGCGCGCCGCGAGGCCGAGGAGGCGCGAGCGCTCCTCGCCGAGATCGACGCCGGCGCCGAGGGACACGACCGCTGGCAGGTCGAGCAGCGCCTCCGCCACGCGGAGAACAAGCTCGCCGTCGCCGGCCGCGACTGAGCCGGCCACAGTCCAGGTCCGACCGGGCCACGGCCTCCCCGGTCACGATCTGCGGGGCCGCCGCGGGCCTCCCTCCGCTGCGAGCGTAGCGAGCTTCGGCGCACTCGTCTGGCACGGACCGTGCCGGAATCGCGGCGGAATCGCGGCGAAACTTGCCGCGGAGGGCACAATTCGAGGATGGCGATCGCCGCGGAATCCCGGACCGAGCTCCTGCGCGACCTGCTTGCGCAGCGGATCCTCGTGCTCGACGGGGCCTGGGGGACGATGCTCCAGGGTCGCGGGCTTACGGGCGCCGACTACCGCGGGGAGCGCTTCCGGGACCATCCGCGCGAGGTGGCGGGCGATCCCGACCTGCTCAACCTGACCCGGCCCGACATCGTCCTCGACGTCCACCGCGCCTACCTGGACGCTGGGGCCGACATCACGACGACCAACACGTTCACGGCCACGTCGATCGGCCAGGCGGACTACGGCCTCGAGGAGGCCGTGTACGAGCTCAATCTCGAGGGAGCGCGGCTCGCGCGGCAGGCCTGCGACGAGCGCGACGACGGGCCGCGGTTCGTCGCCGGCTCCATGGGGCCGCTCAACCAGACGTTGTCCCTGTCCCCGAAGGTGGACGACCCCGCCTACCGCGCGGTCACGTTCGACTACGTGCGCGAGAGCTACGCCGAGCAGGTGCGCGGGCTCCTGGACGGGGGCGTCGACCTGCTCCTGATCGAGACGATCTTCGACACGCTGAACGGGAAGGCGGCGATCGCGGCCGCCCGAGACGTGCTCGACGAGAGGGGCGGCGACGTGCCTCTCTGGATCTCGGTGACGATCGTCGACCTCTCCGGGCGCACGCTCTCCGGCCAGACGCTGGAGGCGTTCTGGGCCTCGATCGAGCACGCGCGGCCGCTGATCGTCGGCGTCAACTGCTCGCTCGGCGCGCGCGAGCTGCGCCCGCACGTCGAGGAGCTGGCGCGCCTGGCCGACTGCTACACGAGCTCGCATCCGAACGCCGGGCTTCCCAACGCCTTCGGCGGGTACGACGAGGGCCCCGACACGACGAGCTCGCTCCTCCGGGAGTTCGCCGAGAGCGGGCTCGTCAACGTCGTCGGCGGCTGCTGCGGCACGACGCCCGAGCACACGCGGGCGATCGCGGCCGCGGTGAGCGGCATCCCGACTCGCCGCATCCCCGAGCATCGCGCCGTCACGCGCTTCAGCGGGCTCGAGCCCTTCTCCTTCACCGGGGACACGAACTTCGTCATGGTCGGCGAGCGGACGAACGTCACCGGCTCGGCGCGCTTCCGGAGCCTGATCGAGGGGAACGACTTCCAGGGCGCTCTCGAGGTCGCGCTCGACCAGGTGCGCGGCGGGGCCAACCTCCTCGACGTGAACATGGACGCCGACCTGCTCGACTCCGAGGCGGCGATGACGCGGTTCCTCAACCTGATCGCCACCGAGCCGGAGGTCGCGCGGCTGCCGATCATGGTGGACAGCTCGCGCTGGTCGGTGATCGAGGCCGGCCTGAAGTGCATCCAGGGCAAGGGGGTCGTCAACTCCCTGAGCCTCAAGGAGGGCCCCGAGGACTTCCTCGCCAAGGCGCGCGTCGTCCGCCGCTACGGCGCGGGCGTCGTCGTCATGGCCTTCGACGAGCAGGGCCAGGCCGAGACGGTCGAGCGCAAGGTCGAGATCTGCGAGCGCGCGTACCGCCTGCTCGTCGACGAGGCCGGCTTCGCGCCGGAGGACATCGTCTTCGACCCGAACATCCTCGCCGTCGCCACCGGCATGGAGGAGCACGCGGGCTTCGCCAAGTCGTTCATCGAGGCCGTCCCGCTCATCAAGGAGCGCTGTCCCGGCGTGAAGATCTCGGGCGGCGTCTCCAACCTCTCCTTCGCCTTCCGCGGGAACGAGGTCGTGCGCGAGGCGATCCACTCCGTCTTCCTCTACCACGCGATCCAGGCCGGCCTCGACATGGGCATCGTCAACGCGGGCCAGCTCGCCGTGTACGAGGACATCCCGCCGGACCTGCTCGAGCACGTTGACGACATCGTCTTCGACCGCCGGCCGGACGCCACCGAGCGCATGGTCTCGTTCGCGGCGACGGTGCAGGGCGAGGGCACGAAGCGCGAGCTCGACCTCTCCTGGCGTGAGGCGTCCGTGGAGGAGCGGCTCTCCTACGCGCTCGTCCACGGCGTCGTCGACTTCATCGAGGAGGACACCGAGGAGGCCCGGCAGAAGCTCCCGCGACCGCTCGACGTGATCGAGGGGCCGCTGATGGACGGGATGGCCGTCGTCGGCGACCTCTTCGGCTCCGGGAAGATGTTCCTGCCGCAGGTGGTGAAGAGCGCGCGGGCGATGAAGCGCGCCGTCGCCTACCTGGAGCCGTACATGGAGGCGGAGAAGGCCGGAGGCAACGGCCGCGGGCGCGCGAAGGTCGTGCTCGCCACCGTCAAGGGCGACGTCCACGACATCGGCAAGAACATCGTCGGCGTCGTCCTCGGCTGCAACAACTACGAGGTCCTCGACCTGGGCGTCATGGTGCCCGCCGACCGAATCCTGGACACCGCGGTCGAGGAGGACTGCGACGTCGTGGGCCTCTCCGGCCTGATCACCCCGTCGCTCGACGAGATGGTGCACGTGGCCGACGAGATGGAGCGCCGCGGGCTCAACCTGCCGCTCCTGATCGGCGGGGCGACCACCTCGCGCCAGCACACGGCCGTGAAGATCGCCCCCGCCTACGGCCAGCCGACGCTGCACGTCCTCGACGCCTCGCGCGTGGTTGCGGTCGTTTCCGACCTGCTCGAGCCCGAGCGGCGGGAGCGGCTCGACCACGACAACCGCGCTGCCCAGGAGCGGCTTCGCGAGCTGCACAGCGAGAAGGAGCGCAAGCCGCTGCGTCCGCTCGCGCGCGCGCGCGAGCACAGGACGCCGATCGAGTGGCGCGCCGAGGACCTGCCCGCGCCCGCGTTCACGGGCGTGCGGACCGTCGAGCCGCCGCTCGCCGTCCTCCGCGAGTACGTCGACTGGACGTTCTTCTTCCACGCCTGGGAGCTGAAGGGCCGGTTCCCGAAGATCCTCGACGACCCGGTCGTCGGGGAGGCCGCGCGCGATCTCTACGAGAACGCGGTCGAGCTGCTCGACGAGATCGTCGCCGGCGACCTGCTGCGGGCGAGCGGCGTCTACGGCTTCTGGCCGGCTGCGGCGGAGGGGGACGACGTCGTCCTGGCCGACGGCATCCGCTTCCCGATGCTGCGTCAGCAGGCCGAGCACGACGATTCGCGGCCGAACCGCTCGCTCGCCGACTTCGTCGCGCCCGCCGAGACGGGCCTCGCCGACCACGTGGGCGCCTTCGCCGTCACCGCAGGGATCGGCGCCGACGAGCTCGCCGACCGCTTCGCGGCCGAGAACGACGACTACCGCTCGATCATGGTCAAGGCGCTCGCCGACCGGCTGGCCGAGGCCTTCGCGGAGTACCTGCACGAGGTGGCACGGCGCGAGTGGTACGAGACCGGCGAGAAGCTCTCCAGCCAGGACCTGATCTCCGAGAGCTACCGCGGCATCCGCCCGGCGTACGGCTACCCCGCGTGCCCCGACCACTCCGAGAAGCGCCGCCTCTTCGACCTGCTCGGGGCGGAGTCGGCGGGCCTCGCCCTGACGGAGAGCTTCGCCATGACCCCGGGCGCGAGCGTCTCGGGCCTCTACTTCGGCCATCCCGCCGCGCGCTACTTCTCCGTCGGGCGCCTGGCCCGTGACCAGGTCGAGGACTACGCGGCGCGCAAGGGCGACGAACTGCGCGTGGTCGAGCGCTGGCTCTCGCCCAACCTGGCTTACGACCCGCGCTAGCCGGGTAGGGCCCCTCGGTCATGGACCACCGCTTCGGCACGAGCCGCCGCTTCAGCCTGGGCGTCGAGGAGGAGTTCCAGCTCGTGGGGCGCGAGAGCTACGAGCTCGTCTCGCGCGTGGACGAGATCCTCTCGGAGGTCGCCGACGAGGAGGAGCACGAGGGCCGCGTGAAGCCCGAGCTGCTCCAGTCCGTCGTCGAGGTGGCCACGAACGTCGCCGGCTCGGTCGCCGAGGCGATGGAGGACCTGCGCGGCCTGCGCGCGCGCCTGCGCGTCGCGGCCGCCGAGCGCGACGCGCTGATCGCCTCCGCCGGCACGCACCCGTTCTCCCGGTACGAGCACCAGGAGGTGACCGACCGGCCCCGGTACCGGGAGCTGGTGGAGGACATGGGCTGGCTCGCGGAGCGGGAGCTGATCTTCGGGCTCCACGTCCATGTCGGCCTCGGCTCTGCCGGACACCGCGATCGCCTGCCTGAACGCCGCCCGGACCTACCTGCCGGAGCTGCTGGCGCTCTCGGCGAACTCTCCGTTCTGGCAGGCACGCCCCACCGGGCTCGCCTCGACGCGGACGAAGGTCTTCGAGGCGTTCCCCCGCTCGGGGCTCCCGCCGGCCTTCGCCTCCTGGGAGGAGTTCGAGCTCCTGGTCGACCGCGGCGTCAGGACCGGCTCGTTCCCGGACTACACGTACATCTGGTGGGACCTGCGCCCGCACCCGCGGCTGGGCACGATCGAGATGCGGATCTGCGACGCGCAGGCCTCGATCGAGGCGGTCGCGGGCATCGTCGCGCTGACCCAGAGCCTGATCGCCCTGCTCGCCGAGGCGTACGAGGCGGGCGAGCAGCCGGCGGTGCAGCCCGTCACGCTCGTCGACGAGAACAAGTGGCGCGCCACGCGCGACGGGCTCGACGCGAAGCTCGTCGATCTCGAGCACGACACCGAGCGGCCGGCGCGGGAAGCCGTCCTCGCCCTGCTGGAGCGCTGCGAGCCCGTCGCTCGGAGGCTCGGCTGCGCGGCCGAGCTCGAGTCCGTCGAGAGCCTGCTGGCGCGCGGAACCGGCGCCGACGCGCAACTCCGCGTCTACGAGGAGACCCAGAGCTTGCTGGCAGTCGCGCAATGGCTCGCGGAGGAGACAGTCAGGGGCGTGTAGAACCCGGATGCTTGACCGGCACCTCGCGCATTCACCGACGGCAGCCGCACCGCGGCTCGGTTGCAGCCGTCCCCGCTGATCGCGTGGGGCACCGACCAGGCATCTGGGCCACCGTGGCCTTCGCTATCCTCAGCGCGTCGCCCCTGGGCGACTCTCCTCTATGCGGACGACCCTGAAGAAAGGCACAGGCCGGTCGGCGAACGGAAACGGCGCCTATCCGCCCGAACCGCTCCCGCTCCTCGACGCGCCGCCGCCGCCGCAGCCGCCCGCCGCGGCCGCTCCGCCGCCCCTGCAGCCCCCGACGGGGCCCGCCTCGAAGCGAGCCTTCTACCGGGTGCGGCGCAATCCGCTCAAGCTCCTGGTCAAGGGGGTCGCCTGGCTCGTGGCGATCGTTCTCGTGGCCATCGGCGGCCTCGCGGGCGGCGTCAAGCTCTACTTCGACCACAGCGTCTCGGAGATCCGCGCCTCCTCCCCCGAGGCGATCGAGGCACAGCAGGAGCTCGCCAGGGTCACCGGCGCCGACGACCCCGCGGTCGCCATCGTGATCGGCTACGACATGCGCGCCAGCGATCCCGCCGCGGGCGCCCGGTCGGACACCGTCATGCTCGTCCGCGTCGACCCGAAGAAGAACGCCGTGACCATGCTGTCCTTCCCGCGCGACCTCATCGTCTCGCACCCCGGCTGCGAAGGCCATCCGTCCTGGACGGGCCGCATCAACGAGGCGTACACGTACTGCGGGCCGCGGGGCACGGTCAGGACCGTGAAGGAGCTCACCGGAGTCCCGATCAACTACATGATCACGGTCAACTTCCGGGCGTTCCGAAACATCGTCGACCGTCTCGACGGCGTCTACCTGGACGTCGACCGCCGCTACCTGAACGACAACTCGAGCGGCGGCGACAGCTACGCCACCATCGACCTGAAGCCCGGCTACCAGCACCTCGGCGGCCGCGACGCGCTCGACTTCGTCCGCTTCCGCCACACGGACTCCGACCTCTACCGCGTCGTCCGCCAGCAGGAGTTCGTGAAGGCGCTCAAGCAGCGGGTCTCGGGCACGTGGGACATCTTCGAGCTGCCGGGGATCGTCAAGACGGTCACCGAGAACATCGAGGTGGCCAAGGGCGGCGGCAGGGCGATCAGCTCCGGCGAGGTGCTCGAGTACGCGAGGACCCTGTACGGCCTGCCGGCCGGGAACTTCCAGCAGGTGCCGATCGAGGGCGTCTCGGGCTTCAACGAGCTCGAGATCGCGGAGGGCTCGCTCGACGATGCGATCCGGCGCTTCGCCAACCCGGACGCGAATGCCTCCGAGCGCGCGATCAACGTTGCCACCGGCCAGAAGCCGAAGGGCGAGACTGCGCCGCCGCCGACGGAGGTGAGCCTCGAGATCCAGAACGGCAACGGCGAGGCCGGCGCCGCCGACGAGGCGGCCGTGCTGCTCGGCCAGATCGGCTATCCGACCGAGAACGGCGGCAACGCTCCCAACTTCAACTTCTTCCGGACGCGGGTGCTGTACGACCCGGCGGTGCCCGGGTCCGAGGCGGCTGCGCGCGCGTTGGCGAGGCGCTTCGGCGACGCCGAGGTGCGGGCGGCGCCGGCGAACCGGCTGTCGACGATGCTGCTCGTGATCGTGGGCAAGACGTTCCAGGGCTCGCTCGGGGCGGCGCCGGCCGACGACACGCCGAAGCGGCAGCGCCCCGAGGTGACGACCGACCGCTCCCTGGCCCCCGCGCTCCGGCGGCTCCGGGGCCGCGCGGACTTCCCGGTGATGCTCCCGACCGTCGTGGAGCAGGGCTCCTCGATCGACGACGACGAGGGCGTCCGCTTCTACCGGATCGACGGGAACAAGGCCATCCGGCTCACATACGACACGGGCACGAACGAGTACTGGGGCATTCAGCAGACCAGCTGGGACGAGGCGCCGATCCTCAACGAGCCGACGCTGGAGCGGACGATCCGCGGGCGCACCTACAAGCTCTTCTTCAGCGGCCCGAAGCTCCACATCGTCGCCTTCGAGCACGACGGCGGGGTCTACTGGGTCGTGAACACGCTCCAGAACAAGCTCTCGAACGAGACGATGCTGGCCATCGCCAGGGGCTTGAAGCCCATGGCGGGCTCGTAGGGCGCCGCCCCGTGGAGGCGATCATCCTGGCCGGCGGCAAGGCCGAGCGCCTCGGCGCGGCCGCGGAGGGGAGGCCGAAGGCGCTCGTCGGCGTCGCCGGGCGGCCGCTCGCCGCCTACCAGGTCGAGCAGCTCGCGCGGGCCGGGGTCGATCGCGTGCTCGTGAGCTGCGCGGCCGGGCAGGAGCAGCTCTTCGAGGCCGAGCTGGCCGGCCTCGGCCCCGAGGTCGTCGCCGTGCCTGAGCCGGAGCCGCTCGGACGGGGCGGCGGCCTGCGCCTCGCCTCGGCGGCGCGCCGGGAGGAAGGCGATGTCTACGCCCTGAACGGGGACGAGCTGCTGGACGCCGACCTCTCCGCCCTGCTCGAGCGCCACCGGGCGACCGGGGCCGCCGCGACGATCACGGTCACCCAACCGCGCTCGCCGTTCGGCGTCGTGACACTCGGCGAGGACGACCTGGTCACGGGCTTCGAGGAGGCAGGGCTCCTGCCGAACTGGGTGAGCTGCGGCGTCTACGTCCTCGGCGAGGAAGCGCTCGCGGCGCTGCCGGAGCGGGGCGACCACGAGACGTCCACCTTTCCCGCCCTGGCGGAACGGGGACGCCTGGGAGCCTTTCGCCACCAGGGGATCTGGCTCACCGTGAACACGCCCAAGGAGCTGCGCACGGCGGACGAGCACCTGCGATCACATCCGGACTGGCTTGACTCGCGCGCGGGGACTGGGGTATGACCGGCGCCGTGAGCGACCTCACCCCGAACCTCCTCGACCTCGACCGCTTCGCCGTGCCCGTCGAACGGGTGGAGAAGCCGTGGGGCTACGAGCTCGTCTACGCCACCACCGAGCGCTACCTCGGCAAGGTGCTCTTCATCCGCGCGGGCGAGCAGCTCAGCCTTCAGTTCCACCGCCGCAAGGACGAGGTCATCTACGTCCACTCGGGGCGGATCGAGCTCGAGGTGGGGGAGCCGGGCCGCACGCCGGACGTCGAGGTGGTCGGCCCGGGGCGCGCGTTCCGCTTCAAGCCCGGGGTCGTGCACCGGTGGCGGGCGCTCGAGGACACGACCGTGCTCGAGGTCTCCACGCCCGAGCTCGACGACGTCGTGCGCCTCGAGGACCGCTACGGGCGCGCGGATACCTCGAGCTCCTAGCGCAATGAGGAGCGGTACCGCCTGGCCGCGCTGTGCGGCCCGAGGCCGCGTCCTCAGTCGCGCCCATACCGCTTTGGGTATGCGCGCTCCTTGCGTCCTTGCCTCGAACCACCCATCGCACCCAATCGGTGCGTCATCATCACGCTAGGAACTCGTAGACTGTTTTCCGCTAATGAGCACCACTGCACCGCGCCACGACGTCAAGGACCTCGCGCTCGCCCCGGCGGGCATCACCCGCATCACGTGGGCGGACGGCGAGATGCCGGTGCTGGCCGCGATCCGGGAGCGCTTCGAGCGCGAGCGGCCGCTGGACGGCGTCCGCATCTCCGCGTGCCTGCACGTCACGACCGAGACGGCGAACCTGGCCCGGACGCTCGCGGCGGGCGGCGCCGACGTCGTGCTGTGCGCCTCGAACCCGCTTTCCACGCAGGACGACGTCGCGGCGGCGCTGGTGGAGGAGTACGGAATCTCCGTCTACGCCATCCGCGGCGAGGACAACGACACGTACTACTCGCACATCGAGGCCGCCGTCGACCATCGCCCGCAGCTGACCATGGACGACGGCGCCGACGTGATCGGCGTGCTGCACAAGGAGCGGCGCGACCAGCTCTCCGAGATCATCGGCGGGACCGAGGAGACGACGACGGGCGTCATCCGCCTGCGCGCCCTCGAGGCCCAGGGCGAGCTCGCGTTCCCCATCGTCGCCGTCAACGAGGCGCTGACCAAGCACCTGTTCGACAACCGCTACGGCACCGGCCAGTCGACGATCGACGGGATCATCCGGGCCACCAACGTCCTGCTCGCCGGCCGGCGCTTCGTCGTCTGCGGCTACGGCTGGACCGGCCGCGGGGTCGCCATGAGGGCCCGGGGCATGGGCGCGCACGTGGTCGTCACCGAGGTCGACCCGGTGCGGGCGCTCGAGGCGCTGATGGACGGCTACGAGGTGATGACGATCGAGCGCGCGGCCGAGGTGGGCGACATCTTCTGCACGGCCACGGGGGACAAGAACGTGATCGCGCGCGCCGCGATCGAGCGGCTGAAGGACGGCGCCATCCTCTCGAACACGGGCCACTTCAACGTCGAGATCGAGATCCCGGTGCTCGAGGAGCTCGCCGTCTCGACCCGCGAGGCCCGCACCGAGGTGCAGGAGTACGAGTTCGCCGACGGGCGCCGCGTCTACCTGATCGGCGAGGGGCGCCTGGTCAACCTGGCCGCGGCCGAGGGCCACCCGGCCGCCGTCATGGACATGAGCTTTGCGAACCAGGCCCTCTCGGCCGAGTACGTGGTCACCCACGCGGACGAGCTCGAGGCTCGCGTGTACGTCGTCCCCGAGGCGATCGATCGCGAGATCGCGCGCCTGAAGCTCGAGAGCATGGGCGTCGAGATCGACGTGCTCACCGAAGAGCAGGCCAAGTACCTGGCGTCCTGGGACGAAGGCACCTAGCACCGGGAAATGCTGCGCATTTTCCGGTGATGGAACTTCAGCCCCGCGAGATCGTCCGGCTCGAGGACCGAGCGGTCGTCGTGCTCGATCAGCGGCGACTCCCCGACGAGGTGGTGGAGCTGGAGTGCAGCTCGGCCGCCGAGGTCGCCGAGGCGATTCGCACCCTGGCCGTCCGCGGCGCGCCGGCGATCGGCGTCGCCGCCGCCTACGGGTACGCGCTCGCGGCCGCGCGCGGGGACGACCTCGACGAGGCGGCCTCCGTGCTGCTCGCCTCCCGGCCGACCGCGGTCAACCTCTCCTGGGCGATCGCCGAGCTGCGCGCCGGCGACCAGGACGCCGCCGCGCTCGCCGCCCGGGCCCGTGCCCTCCACGAGGACGAGGTCGAGCGCTGCCGCCGCATGGCAGCGCACGCCGCGGGGCTGCTGGAGCCGGGCACCCGGGCGCTGACGCACTGCAACGCGGGCGCGCTCGCCACGGGCGGCGTCGGCACGGCGCTCGGCGCGATCAGGGAGGGCTTCGAGCGCGGGCTGGTCGCCCACGTCCTCGTCGACGAGACGCGGCCGCTCCTCCAGGGGGCTCGGCTCACCGCCTGGGAGCTGGAGCGCGCCGGCGTCCCGCACAGCGTGGTCGCCGACTCGGCCGCGGGCTCGCTGATGGCCCGCTCCGAGGTGGACGCCGTCCTCACGGGCGCCGACCGGATCGCCGCCAACGGCGACACGGCCAACAAGATCGGCACGTACCCGCTCGCCGTGCTCGCGGAGCGCCACGGGATCCCGTTCTACGTCGTGGCGCCGAGCTCGACCGTCGACCTCGCCGCCGCGAGCGGCGCCGACATCCCCATCGAGGAGCGCGACCCGGCCGAGGTCACGGGCCGCTTCCCCGCCCGCAACCCGGCCTTCGACGTGACGCCGGCCGGGCTGATCACGGCGATCGTCACCGAGGAGGGCGTCCACCGCGCGCCCTTCGCCGAGTCGCTCGCGGGCCTCGCGGGGGTCGCCCGGTGAAGGCGATGGTCATGGCCGCCGGCCTGGGCACGCGGCTCCGTCCGCTCACCGACTTCCTGCCCAAGCCGATGATGCCGGTCGCCAACCGGCCGGTCCTGCATCACCTCCTCAACCTCCTGCGCCGCCACGACGTCAGCGAGGTCGGGATCAACCTCCACGCCTTCCCGGAGATGATCCAGCGCTACTTCGGCGACGGCGCCGCGCTCGACATGTCGATCCTCTGGTCGGAGGAGCCGGAGCTGCTCGGCACGGCCGGCGGCACGAAGAAGCTCCAGGACTACTGGGGCGACGAGACGATCCTCATCACCTCCGGCGACGGCCTGCACGACGTCGACATCACCGCGCTGCTCGGGCACCACCAGCGGACGGGGGCGCTGGCGACCCTGACCGTCAAGCCCGTGCCGGATCCCTCCTCGTACGGCGTGGTCATCCTCGACCGCGACACGCGGGTGCGCGGGTTCCAGGAGAAGCCCAGGCGTGACGAGGCGCGCAGCGACCTGGCCAACTGCGGCATCTACGTGATCGAGCCGGAGCTCCTCGAGCGCATCCCGCCCGGCACGTTCTACGACTTCGGCGAGGACGTCTGGCCGAACCTCGTCGCCGCGGGCGAGGAGGTGTACGCGTACACGACGATGGCCTACTGGAACGACGTGGGCGACCTCGACGAGCTCCGCAACACGATCCTCGACGCCGTCCTCGGCCACGTGCGCGTCGACATACCGGGCGAGGAGATCGCGCCGGGGGTGTGGGCGGAGGAGGGTTGCAAGATCCATGCGGGAGCGCGGATCGACGGGCCGGTCGTCCTCGGGCCCAACGTCACCGTGGAGGAGGGCGCGCAGATCCGCGGGCCCGCCGCGATCGGGGCGGACTGCCACGTCGGCACCGATGCGGCGATCCGCCGCGCCGCGCTCCTGCCCGGCAGCGTCGTCCCGGACGAGGGGCTCGCCATCGCCGGGATCTTCGGCGACGCGTCGAAGCTCGCCGACAGCATCCTGCGCTACCCGTCGGCCGCGGACACCCGCTAGACGCCTGCGCCCAACGGGGCGAGGCCGGCCGTCCGCAGGCGCTCGGTGTCGGCGATCACGAGCGCGAGCGCGCCCAGCACCTCGGCCCGCTCGGCGAGCACGCCGGCCTTCACCTCCACCGAGGCGGCCGCGCCCGGGAGGGCATAGCGGTCGATCGCCTCGCGGATCCCGTCGAGCAGCGGCTCGCCCGCTGGGCTGAGGTCGCCGCCGACGACGATCGCCGCGGGGTTCAGGTAGTTGCAGAGATCGGCCACCGCGCGGCCGACGGCCCGGCCCGCGTCGCCGACCACCCGCCTGGCGGGAAGGTCGCCGCCGGCGACGAGCTCGAGGAGCCCGTGCAGGGTGAGGTCGGCGCCGTGCGTCGGGCGCAGCAGCGAGAGGAGCGGGCCGGTCGCCGCCACCGTCTCGAGACAGCCGCGACTGCCGCAGCGGCAGACGGCTCCCTCCGGCAGCACCTGGATGTGACCGAGCTCGCCGGCGATGCCCGAGGCGCCGTGGTGGAGGCGGCCGCCGAGCACGAGCCCGGCGCCGATCCCCGAGGACATCATCACGTAGACGACGTCGCGCAGCCCGCGGCCGGCGCCGAAGGAGACCTCGGCGAGCGCGCCGAGATTGGCGTCGTTGTCGAGCTCGACCGGGATCTCGAGCCGGCGGGCGAGCTCATCGCCCGCCTGGATCCCCGCCCAGCCCGGGAGGACGGTGGAGCCCATGACGCCCTTGTGACTGTCGATGGGCGCCGCCAGGGCGACCCCCGCCCCGATCACGCGCGCCGGGTCGACGCCGGCCTCCGTCAGCACTTCGGTGGCCAGCTCGGCCGCCGCGTCGAGGGACTCCTCGGGAGCCTCGTCGACATCGAGCTCGAGATACCGCTCGGCGAGGACGGCCGAAGAGAGGTCGGCAACGGCCACCCGCACGTGCCGGTGGCCGAAGTCGATGCCGAGAGCCGACCCCGCGGCCGCGTCGAGGCGCAGGAGGACCGGGGGGCGGCCACGGCCGGCCGACTGTCCCCGCTCGCTCGCCTGCTCGACGATCAGGCCGCGGTCCTGGAGGTCGGAGACGAGCGAGGCGATCGTCGTCCGCGACAGGCCCGTCGTCCGCGCAAGGTCGCTTCTGCTGGCCGTTCCGGCGTGCCGCAGCGCGTCGACGACACGCAGGCGGTTGAGCTCCCGCGTGCTCCCGAACGCTCCCTGCTCCACCGTCATCGCTCCACCAACGCTTGCCGCCTTTTTCGACACTTTCGCAGGTCTCTGGTCGAATTTCACGCCGCCGAGGCGGGAATTCGGCGAGACCGCGCCAAAAAAGCAAAGCCCTTTCACACAACCGGCTCGGCCGAAGCGCCTCGCGTTCTCTCCTTGCAGCCGTCCGCCGGGAGCCATAAGCTGGCGCCGTGTAGGCGGCGGGGGTCAGTCAACGAGGGAGGCGAAGTTGTGAGCAGATTTTCGTTCAAAGGCACCGAATCCCAGCCACGCCGGCTGATGCTCGTCCTGATGCTCGCCCTGGTCGCGGTGCTCTCGGTGGGTGCCATGGGGTGCGGCGGGGACGACGACGACGACGCAGCAGATACCGGGGGCGACACGGGCGCAGCCGCCGAGCAGGCGACGGCGAGCGGCGAGGGAGCATCTGGGTGCTCCTGCCAGACAGCGCCAGCTCGCCCCGGTGGGAGACCGACGACCGCCGCTACTTCGAAGAGGCGTTCGACGCCGCGGGCGTCGAGTACAACATCGTGAACGCCGAGGCCGACGCCGCGCAGCAGCAGGCGCAGGCGGAGCAGGCGATTGCGGACGGCGCGAGCGTCATCCTGCTCGTGAGCCTGGACACCGGCTCGGGCGCGGCCATCATCGACCAGGCCAAGGAGGCCGGAGTCAAGGTGGTCGAGTACGACCGCTTCAACACCGGCGGCTCCGGCGGCGACGCCTACGTGAGCTTCGACAACGTGGCGGTCGGCGCGGCCATGGCCGAGGTGATGACCCCCGTGATCGACGAGCTCGAGGCAGATCCGAAGCGCGTCGTCATGCTCAACGGCGGCGAGGAGGACAACAACTCGTTCCTCTTCCGCCAGGGCTACGCAGAGACCGTCGAGGCCAAGGCCGAGGCCGGCGAGTGGGAGATCGTCGCCGACCAGCACGTCCCCGCCTGGGACAACGCCGAGGCGCAGACGCTCATGGAGCAGATCCTGGTCGACGCCGACAACGACGTCGACGCGGTCTTCGCGGCCAACGACGGCCTGGGCAACTCGGCCGCCAACGCGCTCGAGGCCGCCGGGATCGAAGGCGCTCCCGTCAGCGGCCAGGACGCGACCGCGGCCGGCATCCAGAACATCGCGCTCGGCCGGCAGGCGATGAGCGTCTACAAGCCGATCCAGGCCGAGGCCGAGGTGGCCGCGGCCGTCGCGCTCGCGCTCCGCAACGGCGAAGACATCACCGCCGTCGAGACCGAGGCCGAGTTCTCCGTGATCGGCATCACGGCCGCCGACGGCCAGCCGGCCGAGACGGCGGAAGGCGAAGGCATCGTGCCGTACTTCGCCCTGGTTCCGATCCCGGTCACCATCGACAACATCATGGACACCGTGATCGCCGACGGGTTCCGGACGATCGAGGAGATCTGCACCGGAGACGTCGCCGAGACGGAGTTCTGCCAGGAGAACGGCTGATCCGGCCCACGCGGCCCGGAAGGGGGCGCCTCCGGGCGCCCCCTTCCTCCCCCGACGTGGGATGATTCGCCATGGCCGTTAGCCCGCCGCTCCTCGAGTGCCGAGGCGTGTCGAAGGCCTTCGGCGCGGTGCAGGCGCTGTACCGGGTCGACTTCGAGGTGCGCAAGGGCGAGGTCATGGCTCTCGTCGGCGACAACGGCGCCGGCAAGTCGACCCTGATCAAGGGGATCGTCGGGATCTACCCGTACGACGAAGGCGAGCTCTTCGTCGACGGGAAGCAGGAGACCATCCACGGGCCGCGCGACGCGGCGAAGCTCGGCATCGAGGTCGTCTACCAGGATCTCGCGCTGGCGGACAACCTCGACGTCGTCGCGAACATGTTCCTCGGCCGCGAGCGGATCCGGACGGGAGTCGTGCTCGACGAGTCGAGCATGGAGCGCTCGGCGAGGGAGACGCTCGACAGCCTCTCCGTGACGACGCTCCGCTCGGTTCGCCAGACAGTGGCCGGGCTCTCGGGCGGCCAGCGCCAGTCGGTCGCGGTCGCCAAGGCGGTCATGTGGAACTCGAGCCTCGTCATCCTCGACGAGCCGACGGCGGCGCTCGGCGTCGCCCAGACCCGCCAGGTGCTGAACCTCGTGCGCCGCCTGGCGGAGCGGGGCCTGGGCGTGGTGATCATCTCCCACAACCTTCACGACGTGTTCGAGTGCGCCGACCGCATCACGGTCCTCCGCCTCGGTCAGCGTGTCGCGCAGTTCGAGCGGTCGGCGACGAACCAGCAGGAGGTCGTGCACGCGATCACCGCCGGGACGGTCGACCACGTGCCCGGGATGGAAGCCGCCGAGGCGGTCGAGCCGTGACGGGCGCCGACCCGACGGCGGCGGCCGTCGCCGCGGAACCGACCCCCGAGCAGACCCAGACCCTCTCCGGCTACGCCCGCACCTGGTGGCAGGGCGTCCGCGGCGGCGAGCTCGGCTCGCTGCCGATCATCCTCGGCCTCGTCGTCATCGCGATCACGTTCGGCCTGCTCGAGGACAACTTCTTCACCGAGCGGAACTTCACGAACCTCCTGCTGCAGATGGCGGCGGTGGCGACGGTCGCCATCGGCGTCGTCTTCGTGCTCCTGATCGGCGAGATCGACCTCTCGGTCGCCTTCGTCAGCGCGGTCGGCGGCGTCGTGATGACGCTCCTCCTGCGTCCCGACAACCCGGGCTGGCCCTGGTGGGCGGCGATCGGGTTCGCCCTCCTGTGCACGACGGCGATCGGCTTCGTCCAGGCGCTCGTGATCACGAAGGCGGGAGTGCCGTCGTTCGTCGTCACGCTGGCCGGACTGCTCATCTGGTCCGGCGTCGTCCTCATCCTCACGACGCAGTACTCGTCGGCCGGGACGATCCGGGTCCAGGACACGACGGTCATCGACATCGCCAACGGCTTCCTCAGCGATCTCTGGGGCTGGATCCTGGCCGCCGCGGTCGTGGTCGCGTTCGGCCTCTCCCAGGCCCGGAACGCCGTGGTGAGACGCCAAGGTGGTCTCGGGGCCAAGCCGACAGCCGTGATCGCGCTCCAGGTCCTGGGCCTGGCCGTCGTCATCTTCGCCGGCGTCTGGTACGCCAATCAGGACCGGGGCGTGCCGACGGTCACGCTCATCCTCGGGATCCTCCTCGTCTTCTGGTCCTTCATCGCCTCCAAGACGCGCTTCGGCCGTCACGTGTACGCCGTCGGCGGCAGCGCCGAGGCCGCTCGCCGTGCCGGCATCAACGTCGACCGGGTGCGCATCGCCGTCTTCATGATCAGCGGCCTCATGGCCGGCGTCGGCGGGATCATGCTCGCCTCCCGGCTCCGGTCGGTCGCCACCAACACCGGCGGCGGGAACCTCCTGCTGCTCGTCATCGCGGCCGCCGTCATCGGCGGCACGAGCCTCTTCGGGGGCGTCGGCCGCGTCGTCTCGGCGCTGCTCGGGGCGCTCGTGATCGCCTCCATCCAGAACGGGATGGACCTGCTCGGCCTCGCCTCCGGGACGAAGTTCGTCATCACCGGCCTCGTGCTCCTCAGCGCCGTGCTCGTGGACGCGTTCTCGAAGCGCCGCCGGGCGGCCCGCGGAGGCGTGTAGCACGTAAGGTTGCCGTCGTCCGGGCAGTGCCCCGGGAGAGCGATCATCCGGAGGAGAGCCCCTTGAAGACGAGTCTCGGAATCTGGGCCCTGGGCCCCATGGTCACCCGCTTCGTGCCGGCCGGCTACCAGCCGCAGTGGGCGGGGGAGACGACCGCCGACCGGGTGCGCCGGGCCGTCGAGGGGCTCGGCGACCTCATGGACGACTACGAGTTCCACTACCCGGGCGAGCTCTCCCCGGAGAATCTGGACGACGTGCGCGAGGCGCTCGGAGGCCACGGCATCTACTGCATCGCCAGCGGGCTCCATCTCGACCCGCGCTTCGGGCGCGGCGGGCTCACGTCGCCCGACGCCGCCACCCGGGCCGAGGCCCGGCGGCTGGCGCTGGAGGGGGCCGACCTGGCCGGCTCGCTCGGGGCGCACTTCATCGTCTGGCCCGGGATCGAGGGCTACAACTACCCGTTCCAGACGCCGTACGCGGAGAGCTGGAAGTGGTTCGTCGACGCCATCGGTGAGGCGGCGCAGCGCTGCGCCGACCACGGCGTCTCGCTCTTCCTCGAGCACAAGAACTCCGAGCCGGCGATGAAGATCTTCATGCGCAACATCGGCATGACCCTGCACGTGATCCACAAGCTCCGCGAGCAGGGGATCACGAACGTCAAGGTCAACATGGACTGGCAGCACCTGATCATGAACGGCGAGAGCCTCGGCGAGTACGCGGCCATGCTGGCCGCCGAGGGGCTGCTGGGCCACCAGCACGCCAACTCGGGGTGGGGCACCTTCGACGACGACAACATGGTCGGCGCGACGGCGTTCATGGAGACGCTCGAGCTGGCCGTCGAGCTCAGGCGCGCCGGCTACGGCGACAACGGGGAGCGGCTCGGGTTCGACCTCTACCCGTACACCGAGGACGCGGTCGCGGCCGTGCGCCGCAGCGTGCTCCAGTGGCGGTTCATCGACGAGGTGGCCGGGCGGATCGACGACGCGGCGCTGCGAGAGGCCCAGGCGACGAAGGACGCCGTCCGCGCCTACGAGCTGGTGTACGGCGCGCTGGGCGGCACGTGAGGCTCGAGCAGGCGCTCCGGATCGTCGAGACGGTGGTGCGCGAGGCGCCGGGCCCGGTCTCGGTGTTCGTGGCGGACTCGCACGGCGAGGTCGTCGCCGCCGCGACCATGGACGGCGCGGCGCCGGACACGCGCCTGAACGCGCAGCGCAAGGCGTACACGGCGGCCCGCAGCGACGCGCGCTCCACGGGCGAGCTCGCCGAGAAGGCGCGCGCGGACGCCGCGGAGCGGGCGAGCTTCGACCCGTTCTTCACCTTCTTCCTGGGCGGCGTCGCCGCCTTCGAGGACGGTGCGCGCGTCGGCGCGGTCGGCGTCAGCGGCCTCCCCGGCGAGGACGACGAGGCCCTCGCCGTCACCGGCATCGGCGCGGCCGGCCTCGCGCTCTCGTGACCGCGCTCGTCGGGCTCGACGTCGGCACCACCGGCGTGAAGGCGCTGGCGATCGGCCCGGAGGGAGACGTGCTGGCGCGGGCCGAGCGCGAGTACCCGCTGTCGATGCCGCAGCCGGGCTGGGCCGAGCAGGACCCCGAGGACTGGCGGCGCGCCTCCGAGGAGGCGCTCGCCGCGCTCGCGGTCGACGATGTCGCCGGCATCGGCCTGACCGGCCAGATGCACGGGCTCGTCGCGCTCGACGCCGAGGAGCGCGTCGTCCGCCCGGCGATGCTCTGGAACGACCAGCGGACGGGGGCGGAGTGCCGCGAGCTGGAGGAGACCGTCGGCCTCGCGCGGCTGCTCGAGCTGACCGGCAACCGCGCGCTCCCCGGCTTCACCGCGCCGAAGCTCCTCTGGCTCCGGAGGCACGAGCCCGAGTCGTTCGACCGCATCGAGCACGTCCTCCTGCCCAAGGACTACGTCCGCCTGGCCCTGACCGGCGAGCGGGCGACCGACGTCGCCGACGCCTCCGGCACCCTGCTCTTCGACGTCGCCGGGCGCCGGTGGAGCGACGAGGTGCTCGCCGCGCTCGACCTCCCGTCCTCCTGGCTGCCGCCCGCGCTCGAGTCGCCGGAGCGCTCGGCCGAGACCCCGGCCGGCGTCCCGGTGGCCGCCGGCGCGGGCGACCAGCAGGCCGGCGGGCTCGGCGTCGGCGCCGTCCGCCCCGGGCCGGCGTCGGTCGTCCTCGGCACCTCCGGGGTCGTCTTCGCCGCCCTCCCGGAGCTGGCGATCGAGCCGGAGGGGCGCGCGCACGTCTTCTGCCACGCGGTTCCGGGCGTCTGGGAGGCGATGGGCGTCATGCTCTCGGCGGCGGGCGCGCTCCGGTGGTTCCGCGACACCCTCGCGGCGGGTGAGGAGTACGACGGCCTGCTCGCCGAGGCGGGGCGCTGGGCTCCCGGGGCCGAAGGCGCCCTCTTCCTGCCGTACCTGACCGGCGAGCGGACGCCGCACGCCGACCCCGGCGCCCGCGCCGCCTTCACCGGCCTGTCCGCCCGCCACGACCGCGGCGCGCTCGTCCGCGCGGTGCTCGAAGGCGTCGCCTACGGCCTGCGCGACTCGCTCGAGATCCTGCGCTCGCTCGGCTGCCGCCTCGAGTCCGGCCGCGTCTCGGGCGGGGGCGCCCGCAGCGAGCTGTGGCTCCGGATCGTCGCCTCGGTGCTCGGGCTCCCGGTGGAGCGGACGGTCGTCGAGGAGGGCGCCGCGTACGGGGCGGCGCTCCTGGGCGGGGTCGCCGGAGGCGTGTTCGCCGACGTCCACGAGGCCGTGGAGGCCTGCGTCGCCGTCCGGGAGACGATCGAGCCCGACCCCGACTGGGTACCCGTCTACGCGGAGGGCTACGAGCGCTACCGCGCCCTGTATCCGGCACTACGACCCTTGGAGGCCGAATGAGCACGAAGTGGGGAATCATCTCGACCGCGCACATCAACAGGCTCGTCCTCGCGGGCGCGCGCGAGTCCGACGGCGTCGACGTCGTCGCGGTCGCGTCCCGCGACCAGGCCAAGGCGGACGCGTACGCGCGCGAGCACGGGATCGAGCGCGCCCACGGGAGCTACGAAGCGCTCCTCGAGGACGCCGATGTCGAGGCCGTCTACATCTCGCTCCCGAACGGTCTCCACGTCGACTGGTCGATCCGCGCGCTCGAGGCCGGCAAGCACGTCCTCTGCGAGAAGCCGCTCGATCGCCGGCCCGAGGAGGTCGAGCGCGCCTTCGACGCGGCCGACCGCGCCGGGCGGATCCTGGCGGAGGCGTTCATGTACCGCCACAACCCGCAGACGGCGAAGCTCGTCGAGCTGGTCGAGAGCGGCGCCGTCGGTGAGCTCCGGGTCGTGCGCTCGTCCTTCAGCTTCAGCCTCGACGAGCCCGAGAACGTCCGCCTGGCCGCCGACCTCGACGGCGGGGCGCTCATGGACGTCGGCTGCTACTGCGTCAGCGGCTCGCGCCTCCTCGGCGGCGAGCCCGAGACCGTCTACGGCCAGCAGGTCACCGGCGCGAGCGGGGTCGACGTCCTCTTCGCGGGCACCATGCGCTTCCCCGGCGACGTCGTCGCGCAGTTCGACTGCGGCTTCGTCATGCCGGACCGCGACGAGCTCGAGGTCGTCGGCACCGAAGGGTCGCTCTTCCTGGACGACCCCTGGCACGCGCGCACGCCGCTGATCGAGCTGCGGCGCGACGACGGCGTCGAGGAGATCGCGCTCGAGCCCGCCGACTCCTACCGTCTGGAGCTGGAGAACCTCGGCGATGCGATCGCGGGCCGCGCCGAGCCGCTGCTCGGCCGCGAGGACGCCGTCGGCCAGGCGCGGACGATCGACGCGCTCTACCGCTCCGCTGCCTCGGGGGCGCCGATCGCGCTCTGACGAACCGAACCCGAGCCGTGTTCTGACATGAAGCCGGCACGGCTCTGCGCGCTCCGGCGCGCTATCCCCTGTAGATGGACGTCGGCCGGGCCGTGCTGGGGCTCCTGCTGCCGGAGCGCTGCCTCGCGTGCGGGCGGGGAGAGGAGCTCCTGTGCACCGCCTGTCGCGGCGGACCTGCTCGTCCTGCGCGGGACGCTCTGCGCGCGCTGCGGCTGCCCGACGGCCTGGCCGGTCGAGCGTTGCGGTGAGTGCGCCGGGCGCCGGCTCGCCTTCAGCTCCGCCCGTTCGGCGGTCGCCTACCGGGGAGCCGCGCGCGGGCTCGTCAGCGCGTGGAAGGAGCGCGGGCTCGGGCGCATCGCCGGCCTGGCGGCCGAGCTGGTCGCCGAGACCGTGCCGCGGCCGCCGGTGGACGCGCTCGCGTTCGTTCCCGGCGACGGCGACCGCGTCGGGTGGCGCGGCGCCAATCCCGCGCAAGAGCTGGCCTGCGCACTGGCCGGCCGCTGGGCGCTCCCGGTCGTCCGTGTCCTCGAGCGGACGCGCTCCGCCCGACCGCAGCGGGGGCTCTCGCGGGCCGAGCGGCGCGCCAACATCCGTGCCGCGTTCCGTGGCCGCGAGCCCTCGCCGAGCGCCGTCGGCCTGATCGACGACGTCTACACGACCGGGGCGACCGCGGGCGCGGCGGCGACGGAGCTCCGGCGCGCCGGGGCCCGAGCAGTCCACGTGGTGACGTTCGCGCGGACCGTCCGCGGTTGACACGGCCTCCGGCTGCCTGCATATCATCAGCGCACCGCGGGACGGGGCAGGCGTTTCGGCCCGCGGGATCAGGACAAGGGGGGATCTAAGAGCACGCGCTTCGCGAGTCGCTTCGAGCCCGGGAGGTCTTACTCCCTGCGGAGCTGCGCGCGCGCGGGGCCATGCGCGCGCGTCAGGCCGTCAGTCGGGTCAATCCGGGGCCCGGGCACCCGGACGGAAAGGAGATCGACTTGAGGATGACACGTTCCACGACGGAGCTCCGGGAGGGGCCGAGGTGAGCGCCCGGCGGGGGATCGCCACGCTCCTGGGCCTGGTCGTCGTGCTGGCCGCCGCGGTGGCGCCGGCAGCCGGCCAGTCGCCGGTGCTCGACCCGATCGACTCGCAGAAGTGGGTCGACCAGGGCGTTCTCACCTGGGCCGACTACCTACCGGTGCCCGACCAGAATCCTGACTTCTACGACCCCGACTCGGTGGGCAGCCAGGTTCAGTACCGGACGGTGATCATCCTGGTCGACTACCCGGACCAGCCGTTCCTCATCACGCAGGCGCCCGGGACGCACCCGTTCGGCAACCCGCAGCCCGGCTGGACGCCGGTCGCGCAGGAGGACGTCAACGAGTGGATGTACGACTACTACGCCGTGCCGAACGAGTACAACGGCTTCAAGACCCTCCACGGCTACTGGATGGAGGACACGCACGGCCGGATCGGCATCGACGTCGAGGTCTTCGGGCCGTACAGGATGCCCGGCAAGCAGTTCGAATACGGGCTGGCCACCGACTTCAACTCGCCGGTGGGCACCCAGCCGAACTCCTTCTGCCCCGCGGGCCACACGTGCAACCGGAACATCCGCACCGACGGCCTCGCCGCCTGGCAGGCTGACACGGGCTGCGCGAGCCTCGCAAGCTGCGGCTTCAACAACGGCTTCTACGTGACCGCCGGTCACGACGAGTCGTCGACGTGGCAGGAGTTCGGCGAGATGCTGTGGACCGAGCGCGAGCAGGTCCCGGCCGAGTTCGGGCCTCCCGGCGCCACGAGCGGCCCGGTCCTGAACGCCGCCGGCAACCCGATCCCGAACTGGGCGCCCACGCGCTACGTGCCGTGGACGTCCTGGCGCGCGGCCGCGAACCACTGGCCGAACGCGGGCGGCGGCACCTCCACGCAGGCGGAGAGCTCCGGGCAGAGCGTGTTCGCCCACGAGTTCAGCCACCTGCGCGGGTTGCCGGACAACTACAACAACCCGTTCGCCGACAACGTCCGCAACTTCACCGGCTACTGGGAGATGATGAGCCGCGGCACGTTCAACGGCCCCGGCGGAACCCATAACCGGTGGCAGATCCCGAACGCGGGCGGCTCGGCGCTCGGGCCGCACCACATGCTCCACTTCAAGAACTCGCTCGGAGTCCTCGACGCGGACGAGCAGGTCACCGTGCAGCGCGACGACCTGGCAGGCCAGGGCGCCGCCGTCGTCCGGGTCAAGGCCCGCGAGTCCGTGCCGGATGACGACATCGCCGGCATCACGGTCAACTGGGGCGCCGCGACAGTCACGAGCCAGATCCTCACGCCGTCGGTGATGACGCTGAACCCGACGTACTTCACGGCCTCGACCTTCCTGAACGGCAGGCTCGAGGCGGCCGTGGTGAACGCCGGGAACGGCTCGACGGCCGAGTTCGCGGCCATCGACGCCGCGGGCAAGATCGCGTTCATGCGGCGTGAGGCCACGGGCGGGCTGACGCCGGCCCAGAAGGTGGCGAACGCGCTCGCCGCGGGAGCGGCCGCGGCGGTCGTCTACAACAACACGACCGGCACCTTCAACGCCACGGTGGGCGAGGGCATCCCCGCCTTCTCGCTCTCGCAGGCCCAGGGCGACGCGGTCATCGCGCTCGTCAACGCCGGGCCCGTGACGATGGAGCTGGTCGGCCGCGGCGGCGACCTCGCCGGGAGCTGCGCCGCCCAGGGGCTCGACTCGTTCTACTGCCCCGGCACCGGCTACCTCGCGTATCGCCTCGAGGCCGTCGACCGGGTCGGAAACGACTCGTTCGCCCCGGGCCACGGCGTCCTCCTGTCGAAGAGCCGCTCGAGCGGCCTGCCGACCGTGTGGATGATCGACCCGAACCCGCAGGACATCGGGATGATCGACTTCTACCGGCCGGACGGAACGCCCGTGGCGGTCGTGCGCGGCGACCCGCGTCAGCTCAACGACGCGTCGTTCCACGCCGGCACGCGCTCGGACAGCGAGTACGAGTACGTGGACAACGCCAACCGGCTGCACTTCTACTTCATCGACAAGTTCCGCGATGCGAACGGAGTGCTCTACTACGACCTCGGGGTCCGGCGGTTCGACGGTGCCGGCCCGTTCACGCGCGGCGTGGATCTCGGTGCCGCCGTGAAGTCGACGTCCCAGCCGGACGCGGTTGCCTCGTGCACGTTCCCGCTGGCCAACACGGGCCAGGCCGGGACCGGCATCTTCGACTCGGACATCTACCGCCTGTCCGCGTCGTCGTCGAGCGGCGACTGGGAGGTCACGCTCCCGAACGCCCTCGCAACGGCGAAGGCCGGCGCGTCGACCCAGGTCGAGGTGCACGCGACCCGCAAGGCGGGAAGCGGCGGCACGACGCTGACCCTCACGGCGGCGTCGGAGACCGACTCGTCCAAGACGGACACGGCCACGTGTGAGCTGTCCGCCGCGGACGGCGCCCCGGTGCATCGCCGGGCGACCGCCAACGGCCAGCTCGTTCTCGACACGTCGATCGGCACCTACGCCGCCGACGACGGCACGAGGCTCTACTCCGACGTCGACGTCAGGTCGACCGGCCTGAACGGCGACGACCCCCACGGCTCGATCGAGTTCGAGTTCACGTCGGGCGGCAAGTCGTACCGGCTCACGAGCGACGACGTCGACGCGCTCCGCGTCGCGCTCGACGAGTCGAGCGACCGCGCCTGCCGGGGGCCCCGGCCGAGCCAGGCACCCGCGAACTGGTGCACCGGCACAGCCGAGATCCAGGCCACGGCCGAGCTCTTCGACAACTCGAAGCAGCGGCCGGTCCTGGTCGAGGAAGGGCTCCGCCTCGAGGTGACCCTCACCGACCGGCGAACGCCGGGCGGCACGGACTCGATCGCGATCACCGCCTGGAAGGGCAACAAGCAGGTCTTCTCGTCCTCCTGGAGCGGCTTTGCCGCGGTCGAGCAGGCGCTCGCCAGCGGGAGCATCAGGGTCCTCTAGACGCTGCGAGAGGGGCGCCGGATCCGTCCGGCGCCCCTCTCCGCTTGCGGGCGTGTCCGCACGGCCCGCGGCATACGATGAGAGCCGACGTGCAGCGCGCAATCCTCCTCACGCTCGTCGCCCTCCTGCTGGCGGCCGCCGCCTGCAGCGGCGAGGACGACGAGCAGGCCTACGGCGGTGCCGACGCCGTGCCCGGCCCGCTCCCGAGCGGAGTCGAGTTCGCAGAGCCGCCCGCGGGAGGCGTGCCTGCTCCCGACTTCACGGCCGAGCTCCTCGACGGCAGCGAGCTGACGGCGAGCGATCTCTGGGACGACCGCCCGGTCGTCCTCCTCTTCACGGCGAGCTGGTGCGAGGCCTGCAAGGAGCAGCATCGCCAGGTCGCGGAAACCGTGGCCGAGCACGAGGGCGCAGCCTTGCTGGCGGTCGTGCCCGGGGACGACGCGGAGGCGGCGCGCGACTACGCAGCGGAGCTCGAGGTCGACCATCCCGTCGCGGTCGCCGGCGAGCAGATCTGGCTCGACTGGGCGGCGCGCGAGCCGCCGCTGGCGGTGCTCGTCGCTCCCGGCGGCACCGTCGTGCGCGGCTGGCCGGGGGGCGTCGAGCCCGGCGTCCTCGCCGAGGAGCTCGACTCGCTCGCATCGGCCCGATGAGACGGGTCGCGGCCGGGCTCCTGGCGCTCGGCCTCCTGGCCGGGTGCGGCGGCTCCGGCGAGGAGGGATCGACCTGAGCCTTCGCGTGGTGGCGCCCGACAACAACATCCGCGTCGAAGGGGCCGAGTGCGCCGGGGCGCGGCCCTTCGAGCACGTCCACGCCGGCGCCGCCTACGCCCTGGAGGCCGCCGACGGCGAGGTCCTCGCCGAGGGTGAGCTGCCCGCCGGGGTCGCCGAGAACGCCGACCCGACGATCGACTGGGGCGTGGAGCGGATTCCGACCGTCTGCGTCATGCCCCTGACCCTGGAGGACGTCCCCGAGCGCGTCGCCTACCGGCTGCGCCTCGACGAGGGCCCGCCGCTCGAGTTCGACGCCGGGCTCCTCACCCCCGGAGAGCCGCTCCAGCTCGTCGTTCCCTAGCCCGATAGGCTGCCGGTCAGACCGACGAGGAGGCTCAGGTGAGACTTCAGGTCAAGGGGAAGAACGTCGACGTCAGCGACTCCCTCAAGCTCTACGCGCAGGAGAAGCTCGGGAAGCTGGACAAGCACTTGAACGACGCCGCGCGGTTGGAGGTCGAGCTCGCGGTCGAGAAGAACCCGTCGATCGCCGAGAGCCAGATCGCCGAGGGGACGATCTGGACCAAGGGCCCGGTGCTCCGCGCGCGCGAGAGCTCGCCGGACATGCGCGCGTCCATCGACATGCTCGTGGAGAAGCTCGAGCGGCAGGCCAGGCGCTACCGCGACAAGCGGCGCCAGCGAGGCGGCGCCCGCGCGGCCGGCGCGGCCGAGGCCGAGCCAGCTGCGCACCCGGACGAGGAGGGCCCCGTGATCGTCAAGACCAAGCAGTTCGCCGTGAAGCCGATGACCCCCGAGGAGGCCGTGCTCCAGCTCGAGCTGATCGGCCATGACTTCTTCGTCTTCCAGAACGCCGAGACCACCGACGTGAACGTCGTCTACCGGCGACGCGACGGCGACTACGGGCTCATCGAGCCCCAGATCGGGTAGACGTGTCCCCCGACGACAGCATCCAGGACCCGCGCGTCTTCCGCTGGGTCGAGACCGGGGTCTCGGGCCTCGCGCGCCAGCGTGAGTGGGACGCGACCGCGATCGCCGAGGTCCAGGCGCTGCGCGCCTCCGACGAGACCGAGCTCGACTTCCGCGTGCTGGGCGACGGCTCCGTGATCGGGGACCTGGACGCCGGCATCCTCGCCGAGCTCACGCGCGAGCTGGCAATCGAGGCTCCCTACGCCGCGCGCGCGGTTCGCCAGAGCGAGCTCGAGTGGATGGTGGGCGCCGTCCGCATGGAGTCCCACCTCGTGGAGCTTCCGGGCGACTTCGAGGCGGTCGCGCTCGAGGCGGCCGTCCCCCCCGACGGCGAGACGATGTATCTCGTCGACGGGGACATCCTCGCCGAGGCTCCCGAGGGTGCGGTCGCGGGCGCCTTGGCGGAGCTCGAGCGGCTCGGCGCCGACCGTTTTCAGGCATTCGTCGCCCGTGCCGATAGGTTGGAGGACGGTCGCTGGGAGGTGACCGTCGATCCTCTCTAACACGCTGAAGCTACCCTGAACTGATGCCCCAGAACTACGGCGCCTTCGAAAAGGTCCTGCGCGTCGGCGAAGGCCGCCGGCTGAAGCGCCTGGCCGGGCAGGCGGACTACGTCGCCACGCTCGAGCCGGACTTCGAGTCCCTGTCCGACGAGGAGCTCGCGGCCAAGACCATCGAGTTCCGCCAACGGCTGGAGAACGGCGAGCCGCTCGAGGACTTGACCTTCGAGGCGTTCGCGGCCGTGCGCGAGGCGGCCAAGCGGAGCGTCGGGATGCGGCCCTTCGACGTCCAGGTGATGGGCGCGATCGTGCTCCACGAGGGCGACATCGGCGAGATGAAGACGGGCGAGGGCAAGACGCTCGTCGCCACGATGCCGCTCTACCTGAACGCGCTCCCGGCACGCGGCGTCCACCTCGTGACGGTGAACGACTACCTCGCCAAGCGCGACGCGGAGTGGATGGGCCCGGTCTACGAGGCGCTCGGGATGCGGTCGTCCTTCATCCGCAATCAGATGCCGTTCGCCGAGCGCAAAGAGGCGTACGAGGCCGACATCACGTACGGGACGAACTCCGAGTTCGGCTTCGACTACCTGCGCGACAACATGGCGACCTCGCTCCAGGGCACCGTGCAGCGGAGCCACGCCTACGCGATCGTGGACGAGGTCGACTCGATCCTGATCGACGAGGCGCGCACGCCGCTCATCATCTCCGGCGAGCCGGAGACGGCGGCACGGACGTACTACGACTTTGCGCGCATCGCCAAGGAGCTCACGGGTGTCCCCGCCAAGTTCGTGCCCAAGGGTCAGGAGCGGACGGAGGACGACGCCGACTACGAGTACGACGAGAAGTTCAAGACCGTCTCGCCGCGCGAGTCGGCCATCGACGCGGTCGAGCGCGCGCTCGGCATCGAGAACCTCTACGACCCGCGGAACGCGCAGCTCGTCAACCACCTGATCCAGTCGCTCAAGGCCGAGTCGCTCTACCACCGCGACGACGAGTACGTCGTCCAGGACGGCGAGGTGAAGATCGTCGACGAGTTCACCGGCCGGATCATGGAAGGCCGGCGCTGGTCGGAGGGCCTCCACCAGGCGGTCGAGGCGAAGGAGGGCGTCGCCATCCGCGAGGAGCACGTCACCCTGGCGACGATCACACTCCAGAACTACTTCCGCCTCTACGAGAAGCTCGCCGGCATGACCGGGACGGCGAAGACGGAGGAGAAGGAGTTCCAGGAGATCTACAACCTCTCCGTCGTCGAGATTCCGACGAACGTGGCCGTCGCCCGAAACGACGAGAACGACTTCATCTACAAGACGGCCGAGGCCCGCTTCAACGCGGCCATCGCCGACATCAAGGAGCGCCACGAGCGCGGTCAGCCGGTGCTTGTCGGGACGATCTCCGTCGAGGTCTCCGAGTACCTCTCGACCCTGCTAACGCGCGCCGGGATCAAGCACACCGTCCTGAACGCGAAGCAGCACGAGCGCGAGGCCGAGATCATCATGAACGCCGGCGAGCTCGGCGCGGTCACGATCGCGACGAACATGGCCGGCCGCGGCGTCGACATCAAGCTCGGTGAAGGCGTCCGCGAGCTGGGCGGCCTCTACGTGCTCGGCACCGAGCGCCACGAGGCCCGGCGGATCGACAATCAGCTTCGCGGCCGCTCGGGCCGCCAGGGCGACCCGGGTGAGTCCCGCTTCTACCTCTCCGGACAGGACGACCTGGTGCGCCTCTTCGCGGGCGACCGGATCTACAACATCATGGATCGCTTCGGGCTCCCGGACGACGAGCCGATGCAGCAGGGGATCCTCACGAAGCAGATCGAGAACGCGCAGAAGAAGGTCGAGGAGCAGAACTTCGTCTCGCGCAAGAACGTCCTCAAGTACGACGACGTCATGAACGTCCAGCGCATGGTCATCTACGAGCAGCGACGGCACGTGCTGGAGGGCGCCGACCTGTCCGGGGAGATCGCGGGCTGGGCCGACGAACTCGTCGCGCGCATCGTCTTCGAGCACACCGAGTCGGCGTACCGCGAGGAGTGGGACCTCGACAGCCTGTTCGCGGAGATGCAGGCCCTCTACGAGACGGAGATCACGCCGGACGAGGTCGGGCCGACGATGACCCGGGAGGAGCTGATCGAGGAGTTCCAGGACGACGCCGCCGACGCCTACGCGGCCAAGGTCGAGGAGTACGGCCCCGAGCTCATGCGCGAGGTCGAGCGCTACCTCGTCCTCCAGGTCGTCGACGTGCGCTGGCGCGAGCACCTCGAGTCGATGGAGTACCTCCGCGACGGCATCCACCTGCGCGCCATGGCCCAGAAGGACCCGCTTTCGGAGTACCGGGCCGAGGGCCACGGGATGTTCGAGGAGCTGACGGGGACGATCCAGGAGGAGATCGTTCGCTACCTGCTCCGCATCCAGATCGAGAAGCCGCCCGAGCAGGGCGAGCTTGCGGCCGAGGCCGCGCCGACCAACGGCGACGGCCTCACCTACGAGCACGAGTCGGCCGCCGGTTCCGAGGCGATCCGCGCCGCCGGCGCCAACGAGGCGGCGCTGGCGCGTGCGCAGGCGGGATCGAGAGCGACGGCGACCGCGGGAGCGGCCGGCGGAGCCGCGACCACGGTCTCGACGGGCGGCCAGCGCGTCGTAGCCGAGGAGGACCGCGTGGGCCGGAACGACCCGTGCCCCTGCGGCTCGGGCAAGAAGTACAAGAAGTGCCACGGCGCGTAGCCGAGACGGCGCCGATCTCTCCACTCCTCACTTTCGACACGATGCGCGCGCCACGCGCGCGCTTTTCCTCGTTACGCTCATAGCGGGTGGAGGCACGGGGTGGCCCCGGAGGCGCAGAGGGCTGCGGCCGCGGCACGGGCCCTGCCGACCCGCTCGGTACCATCCCGTCCATGGCAGAGCGGAGCGCGGTCGAGCGAGAGCTCGAGGAGATCGGGACCCAGCTGGCCTGGGTCCGTGATTACCTTTGACCCGCAGGGGCTGAGCGAGCGCCTGGCAGTCCTCGAGACGGCCATGGGCGCGCCGGGGTTCTGGGACGAGCAGCAGGAGGCCGCAAGGGTCTCCTCCGAGCACGCGCGCCTCTCGCGCCGGCTCGAGCGCTACGAGCAGCTGAGCGGGGATGCAGCCGACCTCGAGGAGCTCGTCGAGCTCGCCTCCGAGGACGGCGAGCTGGACGAGATCGCCCAGAGCGCGCTCGCCCTGCGGGCCGAGCTCGACCGGCTCCAGGAGGACTCCCTCTTCAGCGGCGAGTACGACGCCGGCGGCGCCGTCGTCTCGATCCACGCGGGCACCGGCGGCACCGACGCGCAGGACTGGGCGGAGATTCTCCTGCGCATGTACCTCCGGTGGGCGGCCGAGCGCGGCTTCAAGACCGAGCTCGTCGAGGAGTCACCCGGCGAGGAGGCGGGCCTCAAGTCGGCGACCTTCACCGTCGAGGGCGAGAACGCCTACGGGACGCTGAAGGCCGAGCGGGGCGTCCACCGGCTCGTCCGCCTGTCGCCGTTCGACCAGGCGCACCGGCGCCACACCTCCTTCGCGCAGGTGATCGTCAGCCCCCTCGTCGCCGACGACGTCGACATCGAGGTCGACGAGTCGGAGCTGCGAATCGACACGTACCGGGCGAGCGGCGCGGGCGGCCAGCACGTCAACAAGACCGACTCCGCCGTGCGCATCACCCACCTCCCGACCGGCATCGTCGTCCAGTGCCAGAACGAGCGCTCCCAGCTCTCCAACCGCCAGACGGCGATGCGGATCCTCAAGAGCCGCCTGGCCGAGCACGAGCTGGAGCGCCGCGAGGCCGAAATGGCGCGCGAGCGCGGAGTGGTACAGGACACCGGATTCGGCAGCCAGATCCGCAGCTACGTGCTCCATCCGTACCAGCTCGTGAAGGATCACCGCACCGACGTCGAAGAAGGGAACGCCCAGGCCGTTCTCGACGGCGACCTCGACCGCTTCATCCGCGCCTACCTGCTCGCCAACGCCACCGGAGCCGTCGCCTAAACCGCTGTCATGCCCGGCCCTTTCGCTACACTCGGGTGCTTGCAGAAATCCGACCGGTGCGCCCTCGGGACGGGCGCCCACACCTGAACCGGTGCAGGAAGCAGACCTCACGAATTCACTCGAAGACACTCCGGCGACGACTGCGGTCGAACAGAACGGCGACTCGGCCGAGAGCGCCGTCGCGGTCGATCCCGAGGTCGTCGGCCCGGCCCCTTCGGGGACCCCGATGATCGTCTTCGAGAGCGTCAAGAAGGTCTACGAGCCGAACGTCGTCGCCCTGCGGGAGACGAGCTTCGTCATCGACAAGGGCGAGTTCGTCTTCCTCGTCGGCCCGTCGGGCTCGGGCAAGTCGACGATCATGCGCCTCCTCCTCAAGGAGCTCGACCCGACCGACGGCCGGATCCTCGTGGGCGGCCGCGAGCTCGCGCGTCTCCGCCGAAGCAAGGTCCCGATGCTGCGCCGGAACATCGGCTGCGTCTTCCAGGACTTCAAGCTCCTGACCGACCGCACGGCCTACGACAACGTCGCCTACGCGCTCAAGGTGCAGGGCGAGTCGAAGGCGCAGATCCGAGCGAAAGTGCCCGAGATTCTCGCCCTCGTCGGCCTCGGCTCGAAGATGAACAACTTCCCCCACGAGCTCTCGGGCGGCGAGCAGCAGCGCGTCTCGGTGGCGCGCGCGTTCGTCAACCACCCGCCTCTGCTCATCTGCGACGAGCCCACCGGAAATCTCGACCCCGACACGTCGGTCGGGATCATGCAGCTTCTCTACCGCATCAACCGCACCGGGACGACCGTCCTGATGGCCACCCACGACCGCGAGATGGTCGACAAGATGCGCAAGCGCGTGATCGCCCTGGAGGAAGGCGTCGTCGTCCGTGACGAGCGCCGGGGCGGCTACGGATAGAGTGTCTCTCCCGGCGACACTTGCCGGCTCCTGGCCCGCGATCACGCGGCGCCAGACGCCACCCTCGCGCTCACCAAGGCAGCCAGCCTTGGCTTCGCACGAGTGCGACCTCTGGCTTGGTGCTCACGACCCAGTAGCTCGGCAGCGTCACCGGAAGAGACACTGATGCGGGCCAAGCTCTTCTTCTCCGAGGCGTTCCGCTCGATGGCGGCCAACCTCTCGACCAGCATCGCTGCGGTCATGACCGTCCTCATCGGGATGTTCCTGCTCGGGCTCTTCATCGCGCTCGGCAGCTGGGTCATCTCCTGGACGGACCACGTGAAGAAGGACCTCGTGGTGAACGTCTACTTCTGCACCGACCTGACGTGCGGCAAAGAGGCCTTGCCGAAGGAGATCAACGCGGTCAAGGCCCAGCTCGACGGGAACCCCGACGTCCGCTCCTACAAGTTCGTCTCCAAGGACGACGCCTGGAAGGAGATGCAGGAGCGGTTCCCCGAGCTCACGGCCGAGACCATCCGGAACCCACTGCCGCCGTCGTTCGAGGTGATCCCGAACGAGGCCGACCAGGTCCAGTCGATCGCCACGGCCTTCCAGGAGCCGCTGCCCGCCGGTGTCGAGACGGTGAAGTACGGGGAGAAGAAGGCGGAGCGCGTGCTCCAGGTGGCGACGATCATCGGCGCCATCTTCCTGGTCGGGAGCATCATCCTCCTGATCGCGTCAACGATCCTGATCGCGAACACGATCCGCCTCTCCATCTTCTCGCGGCGGCGCGAGATCGAGGTCATGAAGCTCGTCGGCGCCTCGAACTGGTTCGTCCGTGCGCCGTTCATGCTCGAAGGGCTTCTCTGCGGCCTGGCGGGCTCCTTGCTCGCGGTCGTCCTGCTGCTCATGGCGAAGGAGCTGGCGCTGCCCGGCATCATGGGCCGGATCGAGAGCCCGGATGACATCCAGGCCTGGAGCTTCCCGGTCGTCGCGCTCATCCTCGTCGCCATGAGCCTGCTCGTCGGCGCGGCCGGCTCCGGTATCACCCTGCGGCGTTTTCTGCGAGTCTGAGAGACGTGCACGCGGAAGGCCCGGCACCTGGGAGAGCCGGCAGCCGATGAGACGGGGCGTCGGCTATCTCGCAGCGCTCGTCCTCATCGTCGGCGCGTTCGCTCTCGGCTTCTTCCTCACGCAGACGGAGTCCGGCGCGAGCCAGTCGGCGCCTCCGGTCCTCGCCGATCGGCCGCTGCGGCTGATCGACGAGGTGCGGGCCGAGCTGACCGATTCCTACTACCGGTGGATCGACCCCAACGTGCTCGAGCGCCCCACCGTGGAAGAGATCCTCGTCGGCCTCGAGGATCCCCATACCGACCTGCTCACGGACGCCGAGTACGCGAGCCTTCGCGAGCACACCGAGGGGACCTACTCGGGAATCGGCCTGACCGTGGGGCCGGCGCCGAGGGGCCTGGTCGTCACGTCCGCGCCCGAGGGGCCCGCGCGCGAAGCGGGCGTGCGCGAGGACGACGTGATCGTCCGGGTCGACGGCGCCCCGATCGGACGGCTGTCGTTCGAGAGCGCGCTGGCGCTCGTCAAGGGCCAGACGGGAACAATGGTCTCCCTCACGGTGAGGCGCCCGGAGAAGAAGAAGCCGTTGGAGTTCATGGTCGTGCGGCGCGAGATCGAGGTCCCGCCGTTGACCTCGCGCCTGTTGGCGACGAAGAAGGAGAAGATCGGTTATATCCGCGTGTTCTCGTTCTCGGCCGGCGCGGCGGGCCTCATGCGGCAGGCGACCTCCGAGCTGGTCGCGGCCGGCGCGACGGGCGCGATCATCGACCTGCGCGACAACCCCGGCGGCCTCCTTTCCGAGGCGGTGGACGTGGCCTCGGTCTTCATCGAGGACGGCATCGTCTGTCGCACCGACGGGCTGCACGAGGAGGAGCACGAGTACCGCGTCACCGGCGCCGCGACCCAGTCGGCGCTGCCCCTGGTCGTGCTCGTAAACGGCGGGAGCGCGAGCGCGGCCGAGATCGTCGCCGGGGCCCTCGTCGACCACGACCGTGCGGTGCTCGTCGGCCAGAGGACCTTCGGCAAGGCCTCCGTCCAGACGGTCGCGCCGCTCCAGGGCGGAGGCGCCCTGAAGCTCACCACGGCCAAGTACCTCACGCCCGCCGGCGCGGACATCACCAGTCTCGGCCTCGAGCCCTCCGTGGCCGCCGTCGACGACCCGCTGACCCGGCCTGACGAGGGCCTCAAGCTCGCCCGCCGAGCGCTCGTCGAAGAGCTCAGGGCCGCGTAGGTGAGCGAACGGCTCGTCTGCGAGCTGGCCCGTAAGGGCAAGCTCCTCGTCGGCGACCCGTACTTCGAGGGCGGCGTTCCGGTCCTGGTCGACCGCAAGGGCGCGGGCGAGGCGGCGGTCGGCGACCTCGTGGTCCTCAGGCTCGGCCGGGGTCGCGCCAGGGTCGAGGAGGTCCTCGGCCCGGCAAGCAGGATCGAGCCGGTGCTCGAAGGCCTTCTCTGGCACGAGGGCGCGCGCCGTCCGCACGCCCCGCTGCCGCCGTTGCCTCCAGAGACCGAGCCTGACCGCGTCGACCTCCGCCATCTCTACGCGTTCACGATCGACCCCGAGGGCGCGAAGGACTTCGACGACGCGCTGACGTTCCAGGCCGAGGAGGGCGGCGTCCGTGCGTGGGTGCACATCGCCGACGTCTCGGCGTACGTCCCGGCGGGCTCGCCGCTCGACCGCGACGCCGCCGAGCGAAGCGTCTCCACCTACGTCCCTGGCCGCGTGGCGCCAATGCTCCCGCACGAGCTCTCGGACGACCTCTGCAGCCTGCGGCCGCACCGGGATCGTCGCTGCGTCACCGTGGAGATTCTGTTCGGCCCGGGCTTCGAGCCCGGCGAGCCGCGTTTCTACCGCAGCCTCATCCGCAGCCGCGAGCGCCTCACCTACGGCCACGCGCAGGCCGTGCTCGCCGGTGACGAGCGCGCCGTCGACGAGCTGGCCGAGGCGCTACGGCTGGCCGAGCGCGTGACGCGCTCGCTCCGAGACCGGCGCTTCGCGCGCGGCGCGCTCCGGGTCGAGGGCCGTGAGGTCGAGTTCGCCTTCGACGGCGAAGGCGGCGTCGAGCGGGCGTGGATCGAGAAGGAGCCGCTCGCGCACATGCTCGTCGAGGAGATGATGATCGCCGCGAACGAGGCGGTCGCCGAGCTGCTCGCCGGCCGCGGCCGCGACGCGCTCTACCGCGTCCACGAGCGCCCCGACCCGCAGTCGGTCGAGCTGCTCCTGGCCAAGCTGGCCGACCTGGAGGTGCCGACCCCACCGGTGCCCGAGCAGCTCTCGCCGGCCGAGGCCGCCCGCCTGGCGGCCGCGGTCAGCGAAGCGGTGACGCGCTTCGTCGGGCGGGCCGGGCGTGGGGAGGAGGCCTTTCCCGCCCTCGTTCTGCGCGCCCTCAAGCAGGCGCGCTACGAGCCGCGCAACCTCGGCCACTCCGGCCTGGCCAGCCGCGCCTACTGCCACTTCACCTCGCCGATCCGGCGCTATCCCGACCTCGTCGTCCACCGCGCGCTCCTGCACGAGCTCGGCGTCCTCGACGTCGAGCCGCCGGACGACCTCGCCGATCTCGGCGACTGGACCTCCGAGCGCGAACGCGCCGCCACCCAGGTCGAGTACCGCGCCGACGAGCTCTGCCTCGCCTGGCTGCTCGAGCGCCGTCTCTTCGAGGAGGGCTGGGACGCCACCTTCGAGGGCGAGATCATCGGCGCCATCGGCTCCGGGCTCTTCGCCCGCTTCGACGGGGTGTTCGAGGGGTACCTTCCGGCCCGCCGCCTGCCGGGCGACTACTTCGAGCTCTCGCCGCTGGGGACCGCCCTCGTCGGCCGCCGCAGCGGCGCGACCTACCGACTGGGCGACCCGATCGAGGTCGGCGTCGCCGAGCTGAAGCGCTGGGAGGGAAAGGTCGAGCTGGCGCCCGCGAGGGGCTGAGAAAGATTTTGCCGCTCTTTGCAGAGAAACGTGCTCCCGGCCGCTTGCGCGGAGAGACCCGTCCCTCTAGGTTGCCTCTTGCGCCGAGCACGGGGCGCGAGTAGGACGAAGGTTCACCGGTAGGCGCTACGCGGAAGCGGAACGTTCGCCGGGGAGCTGGACGAAAGCGAACCCGGCTCGGCGAATTTTTGGTCCAATACGGACCACTTTTCAGAATGACGCCTCCCCACCGGGGTGCGATGGTCGTTCCGAGACAAGGTCGCAGCGAGCGTTCGTAGCCAGAGGCTACGGGCGCGACTGAGGACGCAGCTCTCGGGGCGAGCAGCGCGGCCCGGTGGGACAGGGCTTCGTTCTGAGACGTGGTCTAATCAGGCCATGACCGCAGGGACCAAGCTCATCGCCGACAACCGCCGCGCGCGGCACGAGTACCACCTCATCGAGCGCGTTGAGGCGGGCCTCGCCTTGACCGGCACGGAGGTCAAGTCCCTGCGCGACGGCAAGGCCGTGCTCCAGCGCGCCTTCGGCGACGTGCGCGAGGGCGAGGTCTACCTCGTCGGCCTGCACATCCCGGAGTACACGCAGGGGAACGTGGCCAACCACGACCCGGACCGCGACCGCAAGCTGCTCCTCCACCGACGCGAGATCGACCAGCTCACCGCCAAGGTGCAGGAGAAGGGCCTCTCCCTGATCCCGACGCGGCTCTACTGGAAGGATGGGCGCGCGAAGATCGAGCTCGCCCTCGCCCGCGGCAAGGACGTGCGCGACAAGCGTCGCTCCATCGCCGACCGCGACGCGAAGCGGCAGATGGAGCGGGCGCTCAAGAGTCCGAACCGGAACGACGCTTCGTCGTCGCGGCGTTCTGGGTGAGTGCGATGCAAGGACGCAGGGCGCGTTCGTAGCCGGAGGCTACGGGCGCAACCGAGGACGCGGCAGCGCGCCGCCCAGGGCGTCGCGGCGGCTCAAGGCTTCGTTCCGGTTCGGGTTCTAGGTCACACGGGCGCGACTGAGCACCACGGTGTGCACGACGGCCGCCGCGGCGAGGAAGGCGGCCACCGACCAGAGCGCCACGAGCCCGTGCGTGTCGAGGCCGGTGTCGGCGACGAGGAGCCAGATCACCAGGACGCCGGTGGCGATCGCGCTCCCCACCGCGGCCGCGAGCGTCACCGCCCGCTCGGCCGCGGAGCCGGCGAGCTTCCACTCGACGATCGCGAAGGCTACGAGCGCGGCACCGAGGAGCTGCGCGTAGATGGGCGGCTCGGCGAGCGGCAGGCCGAAGAAGTCGTAGAGCGCGTCCCACGTCGCAGCGAGCAGGAACGCCGCCAGAGCCGCGTTCGAGACCGCGTCGATCTTGAGCACGAGCGCCTGGCTGAGTCGGGGCGAGGACACCTCGCCGCTATACTTTCAAGCTCTGGGGGCGATCCGGTTTCGACGGGGTCGGTTCTCCGGAAGAGCTGCAAGCCGAGGTCCCCGGTTGGCCTCGTAAAACCACCGGGAACAACGTAAGTGCGGATCGCAACGAACTCGCACTGGCCGCCTAATTAGGTGACCCGTCGGCCCAGGTCTCGGCCCGTGGATCAGGGAACCGGCGTCAGAAAACGGGCTTGCCGCCGAAGGAGCGCTGATCGCCCGAGGCGGGACTCTTCAGGATCGGCTAGCCCGACGGTAGGTTCGCCAGCCCACCGGCCGGCCGGGCGAAATTCAAGGGCAGGCTGAGCTTGGAGATGCTCTTCACGGTGCGACTTCGGACGCGGGTTCGATTCCCGCCGCCTCCATCGGCTTGGTTGAGCGAAATATGAATCGCAACGATCAGCACATCACGCGGGTAATCGAACGTGAGGATTCCCGCGTCCGAGGTTTCTTCGGAACCCGATTCGATTTCTCGCCGCGTCAGGCGCTCTTCTACAACGACCATCCGGACGCGATCATCGAGGACTTCGACCGGAAGGAGTACGGTGCGGTCCTGCGAGAGATCGAACGGCACATGATCCAATGGGAGCGACAGCGGACCCCCGAGCAGGCCGATTGGGTCGCACAGGCTCGGCGACGGAACCATCTCTCGACGATCACCGCGGTCAGAGGGATTGTCGAAGCGGTTCATCGCGCCTAGCGAGGCGCGCACCCGCCTCGGTGCGCGCTAGGCATCGACAAGGTATGGCCGAGGTCAACTTCGAGGCCGTGCGAGATCGATGGCTGGCCGCCGGCGGCAAGGACACGGGCGGCATCATCGGATGGTTCGCACCGCCGATCGTCGAGCGGTGGGTGCGGGCAGAGATACGGGCGGAGGAACTGGCCGACCTTCGTTTCATCGGGGCCGAAGGCGGTGGTCGCTGGGCCGAGGTCACGGGAGGCAGCAATCGGGTTGGCGACGTCCAGATAGCGGCAAGCAGGGGCTTCGTCTGGATGTCTGAATGGCTGCTCGTGTGTGTCCGTGACCCGGAGAGCGGCGAGCGTGTTCTGATCGATGGCAACGAGCGGGCGAGCCAGCTACAGACGGCGGTCGCGGCTGGTGAGATCCTGCCGGATCACCCCGTTCAGCTGGCTACCGGTGATCTGCACCCACTCGCGCCGCCCAGCCGACGGTAGCGCGGCCTCCTCGACGCCGGGCCAAGCAACGCGTCCGGCCCGAGGTCCAGTGGACCCTCGACACGATCACCGGCGCCGCCGCGTTCGTCGGCAACCAGCGTCTCGACATCCTGGCCGCCAACCAGCTCGGCCGTGCGCTGTTTTCCGAGCTGTACGCCGCGCCCGCGTGGCCGGTCAACAACGCTCGGTTCGTGTTCCTCGATCCGCGAGCCGAGACGTTCTACGATGACTGGGAGCGCGTTGCCTGCGAGTGCGTCGCGATCCTGCGCTGGGCCGTGGGCCGCGACCCGGACGACCGCGACCTCTCAGACCTCGTCGGCGAACTCGCGACACACAGCGAGGTGTTCCGCAGCCGCTGGGCCACGCACGACGTGCGCTTCCACAACACCGGCGTCAAGCACTTCCACCATCCCGTGGTCGGCGAGCTCAGCCTGAGCTTCAATCGGTTGGACATCGCCGCAGACCACGGGCTGACGATCTTCACCTACGCCGCCGAGCCCGGTTCGCGTTCTGACGAGGCGCTAAAGCTCCTCGGCAGCTGGGCGGCAACGGTCGATCACGCGGAGTCGGCCCGCTCGACCGATCAGAGTTGAGGCGCGAGACCCGGTCAGGGCACACTCGGAGGTGCGAGTGTGCGGGAATGTCGCTTGAACGGTTCGGTAACGTTCGCGCCGACCGCCTGATGCTGGTCGATGAGGGTGCTCTGCTGCCCGCCGGGCCAACGTCTGCGATCATGCCGCCACATGCCCGTCGTCGAGATTCGCGATCTTCACAAGCGGTTCGGAAACGTCGAGGCGGTCAAGGGGCTCAGCTTCGAAATCGAAGCCGGTCGCGTCACGGGTTTCCTCGGGCCGAACGGCGCGGGTAAGAGCACAACGCTCCGCGCGTTGCTCGGGCTCGTGCGGCCGACTGCGGGAACGGCGACCTTCGGCGGTCGTCTCTACCATCAGCTCGACCGGCCGAGCGCCCAAGTTGGCGCCGTGCTCGAGGACGCCGCCTTTCACCCGGGCCGGACGGGACGCAACCACCTACGCGTTCTCGCCGCTGCAGGCGAGCATCCCGACGAGCGTGTCGACCAGGCGCTGTCCACTGTAGGGCTCAGCGACGCAGGCAACCGGCGGGTGAAGGGCTACTCGATGGGAATGAGGCAGCGGCTCGCAATCGCCGCGGCACTGCTCGGCGATCCGGAAGTCTTGATTCTCGACGAGCCGACCAACGGCCTGGATCCGCCCGGGATCAGCTGGATGCGTGGGCTGCTCCGCGAGCAAGCGGGCAAAGGGCGCGCGGTCCTCGTCTCGAGCCACCTGCTCGCCGAGGTGGCCCAATCCGTGGACGACGTGGTCATCATCTCCCACGGAGAGCTCCGCGGGCACGGCACGCTGGAGCAGGTTCTTGGCGGCGGCGACGGCCCGGCAACAGAGGTGCGAACGCCCGACGCGGAGCGGCTGGCCCAGGCGCTGGAACGCCGGGGCTACACGGTCGAGCGCGAAGGCGACGTTCTGCTCGTCCACAGCGCCAGCCCTGAGCAGGTTGGCCCGATCGCGGCGGAGGAGCAGGTCACGATCCTCGGCCTCACGCCCAAGATGCGCTCGCTCGAAGCAGCCTTTTTCGCGCTCACGGATGACGGATCGTGAAAGCGCTCCTGCGCGCCGAGCTGATCAAGCTGCGCACGACGCGGACATTCGTCGTGCTCACTGCGGCGGCGCTCGTGATCTCGCTCCTCGTCGTCGTACTCACCACGACGCTCCAAGACGGTACTTCGCGGTGGACCGAGGACGACGCGCGCGATCTTTTCACCGCGGACTTCACCGGCCTCTTCATCTTGCTGCTCGGCGTAATGGGCATGGCCGGCGAGTGGCGGCACCGAACGATCACGAGCACCGTCCTTGCAGCGCCAAGGCGGCTGCGGCTCCTCAGCGCGAAGACGATTTCCTACGCGGTCGCGGGAATCGCGATCTCGCTCATCGTCACCGTCACGATCATGGCCATCGGCACAGTGATCCTGTCCGCCCGAGACCTACCGACCGTCGGCCTCGGAGACCTGGCCGATGTCCTGTGGCGCAATCTGGTCGTCGCTGCCTATCTAGGCGCTCTCGGGGTCTGCATCGGTGGGCTCATCCGGAACCAGATCGTGGCCATCGTGGGACTGCTCCTGCTGGCCTTCGCGATCGAGCCGCCGGTCATCGGGCTGGCGCCCGAAGTAGGCAAGTTCGGACCGACGGTGGGCGCACCGAATGGCTTTATCGGGCTCGAGGATGTCTTCGGTGAGGGCGACGAGCAACTCACGCCCGCCGTCGCGCTCCTTGTGATGATCGGCTGGGCAGGGCTAGCGTTCGCCGCAGCCGCAGCGCGCCTCGAGCGCCGCGATCTCGTCTAGACGAGAGCTTCGCGGAGCCGGCTCAACCGGGCGTACGAACAGGGACGGGAACAGCACGGTCGCGTGTCCGAGCGTCCTCTCGCTATAGAGCGGGTCCCGCTGGCTGGGCCGGACGGCTCAGCTCAACCCGGTCGTCCAGTCGTCGGCCTAGACGACTGTCGTCCGCCTTTTGGCGATCCTCCGAGGGCGACAACGCCTAACCGAAAAGTCGGACGCGCGGACCAGACGTGTCGCAATCTGGCACTGCGAGGTGTTGCAAGCGAGTTTGTGGCGCCTCGTTTTCTAGGTCTTGCGGGCGACTTCGGACGCGGGTTCGATTCCCGCCGCCTCCATAAGGTTAGTTCTGGAGCGAGCACTGGAGTCGTCGGACAGACGGCTCCGGGGCTCGCTTTCACGATCATCGGGCGCTTGTCTCGTCCAGGAGTTGCAGGAGGTCGTGCGCCGCGAGCTCGATCTCCTTGTGTCGCCACTCGGCCGCCCGGTAGTGGCAGGCGATCAGCCCAGTGCGATGCAGGCGGCGGAAGTCGCCGTAGACGAACGCGTGGCGAGCCTTCGTCTCAGGGGCGGCGCCTTCGGTGAGACCGAGATGCCACTCGCCGTACTCGTCCCACGAGTGCGAAGCGAGGTAGGCGTTCGCAGCTTCGGCGTTGGGCTGAACGTCGCCCCAGTCGCTATTCAGGACGTACTGGCGGCTCTCGATCAAGCGGCGAGCCTTCTCAGCAGCACGGGTGTTGACCGTGTACGAGGCCATCGGCGCATTGTGGCGGAGACGCACGTCGACTGGGCGCCCGCTTCGCGGGGTACGTTGTCTCCGTGAGGTACATCGCGCTTCTGAGAGGAATCAACGTCGGCGGGAAGACGCTGATCAAGATGGAGGACTTGAAGGCGTGCATCGAGGCGCTTGGGCTCAACGGCGTTTCGACCTACATCGCAAGCGGGAACGTCCTCTTCCAGACAAGCCAGCGGAGCGCTGCGAAACTCGAGGCGAAGATCGAGCGTGCGATCGAGCGGCGTTTCCAGCTGCCTGTGAAGGTGGTCGTCCTCGAGCGCGCCGCGTACGGCCGCATCGTCAAGGCGATCCCGAAGTCATGGGTGGGCGACGAGGGCCTGCGCGCGAACGGTGGCCTTCGTCCGCCGCGGCATCGACGCGAAGCAGGTGGTACGGGAGCTGGGGCCGGATGCCGCAATCGAAGAGGTCAAGGTGGTCAACGGCGCGATTCTCTGGGCGACGAAACGCGATGCGCTCAACCGGAGCGTCATGCGCAAGCTCATCGGCGGTGCCGCATACAAGGAGCTGACCGTGCGCAACCTCAATACGACGCTCAAGCTGCAGGAGCTCCTCGCGGAGTAGAAAATGCGGCGAGGGTCGCGATCTTCTTGTCAGTGGCGGGGAGTAGGCTTGCCCTCGAGTTGTCACGCATGCCCTCCACGGGTGACCCCTTTCGTCTCGTCTTTGGCAGAGGTCCCCCTCTGAAAAGCCGAAAACCCGGGCACGGTGCGTTTGGCTGCGACTGCACCGGGTAGGGAGGCGAGCATGGCGAAGCTTGCCTACCGGCCCTTCGGGATGCTCTTCAGCGTCCTTGGCGGACTGCTCGCGGGCACCGTCTTCAAGCAGGTATGGAAGCGCGTCTCGGACAAGGAGGACCCGCCGAAGCCAAAGCAGAGCGAATACGGCTGGCGTGAGCTCTTGGCTGCCGCCGCGCTCCAGGGCGCCCTCTTCGGGCTCGCGAAGGCGGCGATCGACCGAGGCGGCGCGCGCACCTTCGAGAAGATCACTGGCTCCTGGCCGGGCGACTAGGCCGGCCAACATCTCGGAGAGCGTTCGCAACCTGCGGCCCGCCCCGCTGCGGTCCGACGACCGCCGCGCACTGTCTGCAGGCTAATGCCTGGCGGTCGTCGGGAATAGCGCGGCGACCACTAGCCCTTGCGTTCCGCCTCCGCTTCGTATTCTTCGATCAGCCGTTCGATCGCTTTCAGCGCCCCGGCAGGGGCGTCCTCTCTCTCGTTCCACCCCGCTCGCAGGCGATAGAGGGTCCTGAGCGCTTCGGAGGTCTCCGCCTTGGTGTGGGCTTTCTCGTTCACGAGCCCCGCTAGCTCGGGCCGTCTGAGCGCGGATCCGCCTCCCTTGCGAAATCGGTTGCAACAAACTTCTCGACAACCGCGTACCCATCGTCCTGGGAGACGACACGCTCGATCTCCGGGATGTCGTGGTCGGTCCTGACGAGGAACCACGTTGAGTTGGTTCGAATGCGCTCGTACTCAGCGACTTTCAGCTCGACCGTCGAGGCGCAAGCCGTGTCGCTGCACTCGCACACAAACTCGACCGTCTCGTTGTCACCGGCGATCTTTTCGATCCGTTCATTGACCTCCCGAAAGAGGCTTTGGTTGCGCGCCAGGCGCTCTAGCGACTCCGACATTGGACGCTCCCTCGAAGGTTGTTCCGGGAGCAGTGACCTCGAGCGCCGCAAGCACCAGGGCTAGGTGCGGCGGAGGAACAGGAAGCGCCAAAGGGGCACGCCCGGTAACGGACACGGTAGCACTGGCTACGAGACCGCTACGGAGCCGGTTTCAAGCGGTCAGTGGGGCAAGACCAGGCTCATCCCCTTCGTGGGAGGAACCATGGCCAAGAGCACTCGGCGCTCAGCCGAACAGGTCGGCGTAATGGGCGTGCCAGTCGCGGTCGGGCACGGCGGCGGGAGAATGCATCGAGCACGTCCCGTGGTGAGTCCGCAGAGGAGTGCGCCAAGACTCGCCCGCGTGAAAACACGCCGCCGCGGGAAGGATGGGAGTGGCACCGAACACTCGTCGGCTGGCGCGCTCCGTTCCTCTGGCCGTAAGGGCCGTGGCGTGCGGCGAGGGAGTTCGGGGTGAAACAGGGAGATGGGAGCGAACGGTGACCCTTTCCGACGAACGTCTCGCCAAGAACGAGATCCTTTTCCGCGCCGTCAACGAGCGCCTTGACGACATCGGGGACGCCGTCCCGTGGAGGGAGGAAACGGAGTATCTGTGCGAATGCAGTGACACCTCCTGCATCGAGACGATTTCGCTCAAGAAGGAGGAGTACGAGCAGGCGCGCTCGCGGCCTACGGTCTTCTTCGTCGTGCCCGGCCACGAGCGTCCGGCGCTCGAGAAGATAATTGAGGAACGCGAGCACTATCTGCTCGTCGAGAAGGTCGTCGCGGTGAACGCCGTCATCGAGGCGGACCCGAGAGCGGACAAGCCCGGCGACGCGTAGCCGCCCCACGGGCCGGCACCTGGCGCCGGCCGCGACCTTAGCCGGGTTCCGTGGAGCCCAGGAGGTCGAGCAGCTCGCCGATCTCCTGGTTGACCTGGGCGGGGTGGCGCATCTTCGCGCGGCGGTCGATCGAGTAGTGGTTTCGGCGGCCGATCTTCTTGCGCTCGACGAAGCCGGCCTCCACGAGGTCGGCGACGATTCGCTGCGCTGCCCGCTCGGTGATCCCGACCCTTTCGGCAACGTCACGCAGTCGGACGTCGCCGTCGCGCGCGATGCACAGGAGGACCTGCGTGTGGTTCGTGACGAACCGCCACGGCTTCGGGTCTTCTTGACTTGACATTCGCGACTTGTTTATCGTATGTTTCGTGTCGTCTATGTACTCCAACGTACCAGATCGCGATTTGGATCGCAGCTACTACGGAAACCCTGGCGCGCCCCTTCGGATCACCGTGGAGACGTTGGCTGATGGGACGCCGCTCGTTTCCGTCTGGGGCGAGGTCGACCTCGCCACCGCGCCTCACCTCGAGCGCGTGCTTATGGACGCCTTGGCAGGCGGTGACACGGACGTCCTAGTCGAGTTCTCCCGCGACAGCTTCATCGACTCCACCGGCCTGAACGTCCTCATCCAGGCGGCGCGGCAGCTGGGCGCGGGCGGGCGTGCGCTCCGCGTCACGACCGAGAACCCGCACACACGGAGCGTGATCGAGACCATGGGCCTCACCGAGACGCTCGGCCTGGTGGGATAGCCCCGCCGCGCGCGATCTGGAACCTCTCGCGGCGCCGACGCGTGGCTCGAGCAGCAGCGCGTCAGGCCAAATGGCTGAAGACGCGTACGACCACGGCACCCCCGGCCCTAACGGTCGAATGAGCGGGCGGGATCGAGACACGCATCGGACCTCGGTTACCTGCTCCAGTGTGTTTCACCGCTTGATGAGCGGGAAGAAGGGCATTTCAGAAGATTTACAAAGCTTGAAATGGAGGGATGTTGGTGTCGGACATCAAGAGACTCTCGGAGCAGATCGTCGAAGTCGGCGAACGCCTCGGAAACATGGCTGACGCAGCGCAGGGAAACACGGAGAGAACGATGCCGCGGGCGAGGTGGATGCTCCTACCCGCAGCCGGAGCCGGCATCTACGCCCTGGCGACGAGCGGCACGTTCACTCGCCAAGCGCGGGACGCGGTCAAGGAGGCTCGAGATCGCGCGTCCGACCTTCCGGATGACTTGATGCGTCGGCTGCACCGGGCGACTACCTCGAGTGCCAATGGGCGCCAGAGCACTCGCCGGCGTAGTACGGGCCAGCGCCGCAGGACGGCGAGCAAGGCGTCGCACAAGTAGCAGTCCTCCGTTCCTCGGTGAGCGGGAGGCCCTCGGGGCTAGTACGGCGACCGCGTAGGGCTCGAAGCGGGACATCGCGGCTTCTCTCGCCGCGTTGTCGTGCGCCTCGCGGTCCCCGACATCGTCGCGACGGCGGAGATGTGGCCGAGAGCCGCCAGGGAGTTCGACCCGGTTCTCGCGCCCGCGCGCAAGTCGTCGGGCCACCGACACCAGGCCTCAAGGACGTCGAACCAACGGCGCGCTCGTCTCGGTGCGGGTCGCTTCCTCGCCGAGGGCGGCCCGGGGAGGGTCGCTGCCGAGCTGCGAGCGCTCCTCGTCGCCTGAGTCGGTGCAGGCGGCGCTTACCGTTTTGTTTCGACGGGTATCCGAGGGTTCCGCCCGATCGAAAGGACGCTAGATGGCTGAACTCACAACACCACGCGACCTCTTCCTCCACGAACTCGGCGACATCCTCTACGTCGAGCGCGCGCTGGCAAAGGAGACGCTCCCGAAGCTGATCGGCGAAGTCTCCGACGAGGAGTTCAAGTCCGGGCTCGAGAGCCACCTCGAGCAGACCCGGCAGCATGTCGCCAACGTGGAGAAGGTCTTCGAGCTGCTCGGCGAAGAGCCCGAGGTCGAGAAATGCGTCGGCTTTGAGGGCCTCAAGAAGGAACACGACCAGCTGATCGAGGAGAGCGCCTCCTCGCTCGTCGACATCGTCGACGTCGGTGCCGCCGCGCGGACGGAGAACTACGAGATCGCCGCCTACGAAGGCCTGCGCCGGATGGCCAAGGCCATGGGCGAAGACGAGGCCGTCGACCTCCTCGACGAGAACCTCAAGCAGGAGAAAGAGACGCTGCGCGAGGTCGAGAAGATCGCCACGCGCCTCAGCAACGAAAGCGCCAAGGAGGCCTCGGCCGCCTAGGGACGGTCACGCCCGAGGCGCCCGCCCCGCAGCGCCGGGGCGGGCGCCGCCCGAAAGCAAGGAGGCCTCATGGTCGACCCCGTCGATTACCACCTGCTCCTCAAGTACCCGGACCGTGACGAGCCGGAAAACTCAGACTTCACGAGCTTCACCGGGGAGATCACGCAGGATGACGTTCTCTCGCTCCCCGAGAAGGGCGAGTGGCGAGTCGAGGAGGTCAGAGCGGCGCACGACCGTCCGAATCCAGAGCTGGTTTGCGTGCCGGCCTAGCCGCCGACGCCGGGCATCAGCTCGCGAGTGAAACGAAGCCGCCCACTATGGCGCCGTAGACGACGTGCGCAACGAGCGTCGCGAGCGGCGTCCGGCGGCCGTAATTGAGGAGCAGAAACCCGGGCGGCTCGAGCAACGGCGTCGAACCGGCGGCCGTGAAGCCTGTTCCCATGCGCGGGTTGACCACGGGGAGCAAGATGTTGACGAGCGCCGTACCGGCGAAGAGTGCGTGAATGAGACCGAAGAGCGCACCGAGCAGGAAGCCGCTCGCATCGATCACCAGAAAGACGGCGTAGTAGAAGAGGGCGAAGACGAGCCCGAAGCCGAAATGGAGTGCGTAGCCGATCGCCTTCGCAGTCACGCGATCCGAGGTGAACGCGGTGCCGAGCAGGAAGGGAAGATCCATGCGCGTGAGCCCCAGCTCACTCGCCGCGCGCAGCAGGGTCGTCAGTACGAGCGTGCCCACGAGCCCGCCGACGATCGCGCCCCAGATCACGGCCGCGCCGCCTCGATGGCCACCGCTGCGGTGACCAACGCCAGGTGCGAGAGCGCCTGCGGGATGTTGCCCAGGAACTCACCCGTGCTCGGGTCGATCTCCTCGGCGAAGAGGCCGACGTCGTTGGCCATCGGAACGAGCTCCTCCATCAGAGTTTCCGCGTCTTCGAGGCGGCCCTGACGGGCGTAGGCCTCCACGAGCCAGAACGAACAAGCGACGAAGGCGCCTTCGTCGCCCGGGAGTCCGTCTTCGCCGAGATAGCGATGCACCAGAGTGCCGCGCCCAAGCTCGGCTCGGATCGCGTCGACCGTGGCGAGCAAATGTGGTCTGCATGGGTCGTCGTAGCCTGCGAGGATCGGGAGAAGTAGCGACGCGTCCAGATCGTCGCTCCCGGCTCTTTGGACATAGGCGCGTTTGCGCTCCGAGTAGCCGCGCCTCTCGACGAACGCTCGTATCCGCTTCTGTTCCCGGCTCCACCGCGCCCGGTGCTTGCTCGGCACGAGCCCTCTCATGGCGAGCTCGCAGGCGCGGTCCAGCGCGATCGCACACATCATCTTCGATTGGATGAAGTGCGCCGGCTCGCTACGCATTTCCCAGATCCCCGCGTCCGGCTGTTGCCAGCACTCACAGACGTAGTCGGCGATCTCTGCAAGGCGCCGGCCGTGATCGCGGTCCAGTCCGCCTACGGCGGTGGCGAAGCGCGAGGCGGCTTCGAGCAACTCGCCGTAGACGTCGAGCTGCGTCTGGTTGGCGGCGCCGTTTCCGACCCGAACGGGGCCGGAGTCGCGATAGCCCGACAGGGGGAGTGATCTCTCGTCGGCGTCCGCCCGGCCATCGAGGCGGTACAGGACCTGGAGTCGCGGATGGGTCAGTTGCGAGGCGTGGAGGATCCAGGAGAAGTACGCGCGCGCCTCGGATGCGCAGCCGAGCGCCAGCAGAGCCTCGAGCGCGAAGGCGGCGTCGCGGGGCCAAGAGAAACGGTAGTCCCAGTTGCGCGTGCCGCCGATCTCCTCGGGCAGCGACGTGGTCGCAGCGGCGGCGATTGCCCCGGAAGGCGCATGGACGAGCAGCTTCAGCGCGAGTGCGCTACGGATCACTGCCTCCGACCAGCTACCGGAGTATTCGCGCCCGCGAGCCCACTCGCGCCAGAAACGTGCGGTGGCCTCCAGCCTGCCTTCCGAGTCCTCGCGTGTTGGCAGTACGAGTGGTTCTTGGTGGGCGGCGGTCAGGACGAGCAAGCTCTTCCGGCCTTCCTCGGTCTCGAAGCCGCCCGTGACCGCCTGGTCGTCGAACACCGAGTCTCCCGCATCCCAAGTGTGGAGAGCAAGCGCGTCGGAACCGCTTGACGCAACGGGGACACCGTCCCGTCGTTCGATCCGCGTTCTGGCGCTCGCGTAGCCGAACCGCGGCTCGAGGCACCAGCGCAGTCGGACGCTGCCGCTGAGGCCCTCCACTCGCCGCACAAGCTCGCGAAAAGGCGTGAGTCCGCCTCCCGGCAGGGTCATCGCTTCGGTCAGCCTCGCTGCTCCCGTGGCTGTGGCGAACGTCGTCTCGAGCACGTTCGTCTCCGGTACGTAGCGCCTCGACGCCTCGTACGGGACCGCCGGTTCGAGAAGGAAGCGGCCGCCGCGCTCTGCGTCGACGATCGCGGCGAAGACGCTCGGCGAGTCGAGTGCGGGGAGGCACAGCCAATCGATCGAGCCGTCGCGACACACCATTGCGACCGTGCGCCCGTCGCCGATCGCGGCGTAGTCGCGGATGGGTGCGTATCCGCGAATGCGCCCCGGTTCCACGTGTCGCGACTGCGTCATGGCTTCTGAAGGGGCTTCCCCGAAAGCGCCGTCAAATCACGGCAGAGGCACACGCGCCGCCGTCGCCTTCGACGACGCGTGTGTCGAGGCGCGAACCGGGTCCTGCGCACGCAGCCGCAGCGAATCCATCGAAGAGGGGGCGCTCGGCGAGCGCCCCCTCTTGCGGCGAGCTTCCGCGAGCGTCAGATCCGCTCGCGCGCTTCGTCCTTCGCATCCTCGAGCTGCTCCTTGCCCTCGCCGACCTTCTGCTGGGCCTGGCCCTGCTTCTCGCGGAGCTCGTCGTCGGTCAGCTTGCCCTCGGTCTCCTTGAGCTTGCCTTCGACCTTGTCACGCATGCCCTCCATGGTGACCCCTTTCGTCTCGTGACCTGGACACCGGTGGTTCCCCCCTCGCACTATGCGAAACCGGGCAGCGTTCGCCTTCGTAGCGGAAACAAGCGGCCCTCATGCACTCGGGGCCGCCGCACTAGGCGAAAACTTGGATGCCGCCGGGCCGGCTGTCGCAAACTGGGCTGCGAGGCACCGGAGCAGCGAAGTGAGTTCTGACCGCCTCGTGTTCCTGGGTCTTGTGGGCGACTTCGGACGCGGGTTCGATTCCCGCCGCCTCCATAAACCGCATGGTTGAGCTGGAGCCAGGGGAGCAACCTAGCAAGAGAGTCCCCCCGGCTCGCGGCCGTTTGCCTAAGCCAAAGGGACAAAACGCGGGTTCGATCTAGCAGCGCCCTGTCGGTCCGTATCCGTCAGAGCTGAAGCTTGTTTTCAGAGGATGCGTTCGAGGACGAGCATCCTCCGGCTGGACACCAGATGCTCCAAGTCATCCGCCAAGGCCTGGACCCGCCGCTCCGCTTGTTGCTGCCAGTGCGCGATGTTGACGATCTCCGCGATCAGCACGTAATCGGCTGATTCACTGGCCTGTCCGGGTACATCCGTCGGCCGCATCAATCGCCAATCCGGCATCGTCTCCAGCGAGCTATGGACGATGTCCCGATCGCTGGCCATCAGACGCTCAAACTCCTCGGCTAGCTCCGGCGAGCGGAGGTGAAACCACATGACTAGTGTCGCCGTCGCCGCCATGAGCAGAGCGTAACTCTGTAAGGGAAAGTTTGCGGAGCCTCGAAATGGCCGCTAAGACCCAGAGAGGGACTGAAGCGTCGGGCTCGGTATCAACCCGGCGACGTCAGCTAGGCGGGCTTCGCCTGAGCGTCCCGCGCCGCGTGGGCGGAGGCGACCTTCTCACGGCGGGCCTTCGTCAGTGCCTGGGCCCGGCTCCGAAGTCGGACGCTCGGACAGGACCTCCGCGGCGTCTTCAGCGTCCGCTTTATCGACGAGGAGACGCGCGGCGCCCGTGAGGTCGAACGGGTAAGCGCCGCCGGCGTCGTCGGCAGTAACCACGGACTGGATTCCCGCCGCGGCGAGAACCGTCTGCGCGAGCTCTGCGTCGCTTCGCGTGGGGTAAGCGCCCACCTGGATCATCTCGAGCTCGGATTCACTGCAAGCGCCAGCAGCGCGAGTGCATCGCGCATCTTCGCCAGTGCGCCGGCCTCGATCTGTCGGGCGCGCTCGGCCGTTAGACCGAGGCCCCCGCCGATCTGCTCGAGCGTCTCTGCCGGCTGACCTAGTAGCCCGTAGTGGGCTCGGATGACCGAGCGTTCGCGCTCGTTGAGTTGGTCGGCGACGTCACGCACCTCGCGTATCTCCATCCTGTCCAGCACGTGCTCGTAGGCCTGTTCCGCAACAGGATCGACGATCGCGTCGCCGACGGTCCCGCTCGTCGCCGTCTCGGCCCCGAGTGACTCCTCGAGGGCACGTGGCCTTCGCTCGGTCGCCTGCAAGCTCTCGAGCTGTGCCGGCGTGAATCCGGTGGCACCGCTCAATTGGTCAACTGTCGGTTCGGTGCCGTGAGCCAGGACGTACTCGCCACGTGCTGTCCTCACGTGAGCGAGAGCTCGGACTGCGCGGTCGGAGAGGGCCACGGGCCGCGTCAGATCGGCGACGAGCTCCTGCATCGCCTTGCGCACCCAGAACGAGGCGTATGCCCAGAAGGGTGTGTTCAGCAGTGGGTCGTACCGCCGCACAGCGAACAGCAAGCCGACGACTCCCTGCTGATGGAGCTCCTGGCGCTCGATGCCCGCCGCGGTGGGGAAGCCCAGCGCGAGCCCTGCGATCCGCGGCATGAAGACCTCGACCAGCCTGTGGCTAGCCTCCGAGTCCCCGCCGTCGGCTGCGACGACGAGAGCCTGTTCCTGCGAAGGAGTGAGCGCTTCGGTGTGGTTCACGGAACCAACTGGGCGACCCCGTAGGCGCTGAGATCTTCGAGCCACGTCGTCCCACGGTCGGGCGAGCGAAGCGATTGTCGCATGAATCTCCACCGGATGAGGGGGAAATGCTTGGGTTCTCGTGACGGCGGCTTATTTGGGTTCTTGCGCGTGGTGCGCACCCCAAGCTCCGGGAGGTCGACGTGAGCACCACCCAGTCATCCACTGCCACTGCGACGAAACGGTGGTTCGCATGAGTAGCACGGTCGAGAGTGCCACCGAGATCCGCCCGTTCGACGTCGACGTTCCCGACGAAGCCCTCGAGGATCTCCGTCGACGCATCGCAGCCACCCAGTGGCCCGAGAAGGAGACCGTCGCGGACCCGTCCCAGGGCGTGCAGCTCGCGACGATGCGGAAGCTCGCCCGCTACTGGGAGACGGAGTACGACTGGCGCGCGTGCGAGGCGAGGCTGAACGCGCTCCCGCAGTTCACGACCGAGATCGACGGCCTCGACATCCACTTCATCCACGTCCGTTCGCAGCACGAGGACGCGCTGCCGCTCGTCGTCAATCACGGCTGGCCCGGCTCGATCGTCGAGCAGCTGAAGATCATCGAGCCGCTCACCGATCCCACGGCGCACGGTGCGAGCGCAACGGACGCCTTCCACGTGGTGGTGCCGTCCATGCCGGGCTACGGCTTCTCGGGCAAGCCGACGGGCACCGGCTGGGGCCCCGAGCGCATGGGCCGAGCCTGGGCGGAGCTGATGACGCGCCTCGGCTACACCCGCTACGTCGCCCAGGGCGGCGACTGGGGTGCTTTCGTCGTCGACCAGATGGGCCTGCAGGCGCACGAGGGCTTGCTCGCGATCCACAGCAACATGCCCGCCACCGTCCCGGCCGATGTCGACGCGGCGCTCCAGGCCGGCGACCCGCCGCCCGCCGATCTCTCGGCTGAGGAACGACAGCGCCTACGAGCAGCTGGAGAGAACGTTCAAGCAGGTCGACTACGCCAGGTTCATGGCGGCGCGGCCGCAGACCCTCTACGGCATCGCGGACTCACCCGTCGGCCTGGCGGCCTGGCTCCTCGACCACAACGACGCCGACGGCCAGCCGGCCGCAGCGATCGCCTCGGCTCTGGATCAGGACGACGAGCACCACCGGGGAGCTGACGCGCGACGAGATCCTCGACAACATCACGCTCTACTGGTTGACGAACACCGGGGTCTCCGCGTCCCGCCTCTACTGGGAGTACAAGGGCGGCTTCTTCAACGCGAAGGGCGTCTCCATCCCCGTGGCCGTGACCGTCTTCCCCGGCGAGCAGTACCAGGCGCCGCGGAGCTGGGCCGAGGAGGCGTACCCCAACCTCATCTACTTCAACGAGGTCGACAAGGGCGGTCACTTCGCCGCGTGGGAGCAGCCGCAGCTGTTCTCACAGGAGATCCGAGCGGCTTTCCGGTCACTGCGCTAACAAGGAGATCGTCATGAGCACCGTCGAAACAACCACCGAGATTCGGCCCTTCCACCTCGAGATCCGCGAGGAGCAGCTCGACGACTTGCGCGCGCGCATCGCGGCGACGCGCTGGCCCAGCAAGGAGCTCGTCCCGGATCGGTCGCAGGGCGTCCAGCTCGCGACGACCCGGGCGCTCGCGGACTACTGGGCGAACGAGTACGACTTCGGGCGCGTGGAGGCGCGGCTGAACGCGCTGCCGCAGTTCACGACCGCGATCGACGGGGTGGACATCCACTTCATCCACGTGAAGTCACAACACGAGAACCCGTTGCCGCTGATCATGACGCACGGTTGGCCCGGCTCGGTGATGGAGCTGCTCGAGACCATCGGCCCGCTGACCGACCCGACCGCGCACGGTGGGCAAGCGGAGGACGCGTTCGACCTCGTGCTGCCGTCCCTGCCCGGCTACGGCTGCTCCGGCGAGCCCGCCGAGCTCGGCTGGAACGCCGGCCGTGTCGCGCAGGCCTGGGCGGAGCTGATGCACCGCCTCGGCTACACCCGCTATGTCGCCCAGGGCGGCGACGTGGGCGCCCTTGTCACCGACATCATGGGACGGCAGGCGCCCGAGGGGCTGCTCGGTATCCACATGAACTTGCTCGTGACGGTGCTGGCCGGCCCCCAGCCGGCGGAGTCTGAGCAGGAACGCGCGGCGTCGGACCAGTTCGCAACATTCAGGGAGAGCGGCTTCGGCTACTTCCTGGAGATGGCCACCCGTCCGCAGACGATCGGCTACGCACTGCTGGATTCGCCGGTCGCCCTGGCCGCCTGGCTGCTCGACCACGACACGGACAGCTACTACAAGATCGCACACGCCTTCGTCGACGGGGAGCCGGCCGGCAACCTCACCCGCGACCAGATCGTCGACAACATCACGCTGTACTGGCTGACGGGCACCGGGGCCTCGGCGGCCCGGTCGTACTGGGAGGACGGACTGGCCCTGGCTCAAGCACTCGCGTCCGGCCAGGCTCCTCCGCCGGTCTCGCTCCCGGTCGGCTTCACCACGTTCCCCGGCGAGATCTGGCGGACCCCGCGCAGCTGGGTCGAGAACTCGTACCCCAACGTCAGCTACTTCAACGAGGTCGACCGAGGGGGGCACTTCGCCGCCTGGGAAGAGCCGGAGCTCTTCTCCGAGGAGGTGCGAGCTGCATTCACGTCTCTGCGTTGATCGGAGGTCGTCATGAGGAGGCTCGCTAGATGACCCTCTTCGCGAAGGTTCACATGCCGCAGCTCGACGGGGCGACCGAGTGGCTCAACTCCGAGCCACTCGACCCCGCCGGGCTGCGCGGCAGCGTCGTCCTCGTGAACTTCTGGACGCTCACCTGCATCAACTGGCTGCGACAGGAGCCGTACGTTCGCGCGTGGTCGCAGGCCTACCGAGAGGATGGGCTGGTCGTGATCGGTGCCCACACGCCGGAGTTCTCGTTCGAGCACGACGTCGATCTCGTGCGCCGGGCGGTGGGGGAGCGGGAGATCGACTACCCGGTCGCGCTCGACAACGACTACGGGATCTGGGGCGCCTTCGACAACCACTACTGGCCGGCGCTCTATTTCGTCGATCGGGACGGGATCATCCGCGACGAGCACTTTGGCGAAGGACGCTACGAGCAGTCGGAGCGCGTGATCCAGGACCTGCTCGGAGTCGGGCGCGAACTCGTCCCCGTCGTAGGGGTCGGTGTGGAGGCTGAGGCTGACTGGGATCAACTGCGGACGCCTGAGACGTACCTCGGCTACGGGCGCGGCGAGCGCTTCGCGTCCCCGGACGGGGAGGGGCGCAACGAATCACGCGCCTACCGGCTTCCCGAGCGCCTGGGCCTCGACCACTGGGCCCTTGCTGGCGAGTGGACGATCGGGCGCGAGAACGTCGTGCTCGACCAGGCCGGCGGAAGTATCTCCATCCGGTTTCACGCGCGCGACGCACATCTCGTGCTCTCACCCGGAGCGCACGAGCCGATTCCCTTCCGCGTGCTCGTCGACGGCGAGCCTCCGGGTGCCTCGCACGGCGTCGACGTCGGCGAGGCCGGGAGCGGGACGCTTGATTACGGTCGCATGTATCAGCTCGTGCGCGAGCACGACAAGGTGCGCGAGCGGACGCTGGAGATCACGTTCCTCGAGCCCGGCGCCGAGGGGTACGCCTTCACGTTCGGGTAGACACGCCAGCGAAAGGAACCCACTGCCAGCGCCGGTTACCATCCGCGTCGTGGACTCTGAGCGCGCGAGGCAGCTCTTGGCAGACGAGCGGAGGCGCATCGAAGGCGCGCTCGCAAGGCGAAAGCCAGTGGACGTCGGTGAGCTTGCCGATCAGGACGAGCCGGCGGACAAGGCGTCAGAGCTCTACGCCGACGAGCTAGACGAAGGCATTAGCGACGACCTGCGCGAGGCGCTCAGCGCCGTCGAGCGGGCGGAGGCGCGACTCGAGCAAGGAACGTACGGGCGCTCTGTCGAAAGCGGCCAGCCGATCCCGGACGACCGCCTCGAAGCGTTCCCGACGGCCGAGCGGACCGTCGAGGAGGAAAAACGATACGAGCAGGGCGGAAGGTGAGCTCGATCCAGACATTGCTCGTCCGGCCGCGTTGACGCCAGCCGCGGGATAACAGCCGTCGCGAAGGCCGTTAGCCGGCGGCTGCCGGCGTGCGGCGAGGGAGGACCCAGCCGGGCCGCGGGAAGTGGCACGTGTAGCCGTTGGGATACTTCTCGAGGTAGTCCTGGTGCTCGGGCTCGGCCTCCCAGAACGGCCCCGCCGGCTGGACCTCGGTGACGACCTTCCCCGGCCAGAGGCCGGAGGCCTCGACGTCGGCGATCGTGTCCTCCGCGACGCGGCGCTGCTCCTCGTCGAGGTAGTAGATGGCCGAGCGGTAGCTCGTCCCGGTGTCGTTCCCCTGACGATTCAGCGTCGTCGGGTCGTGGATCTGGAAGAAGAACGCGAGCAGGTCGCGGTACGAGGTCTGCTCGGGGTCGAAGACGATCTCGATCGCCTCCGCGTGCGTGCCGTGGTTGCGGTAGGTGGCGTTCGGGACGTCGCCGCCCGCGTAGCCGACCCTCGTCTCCAGGACACCCGGCCGCGTCCGGATGAGGTCCTGCATCCCCCAAAAGCACCCGCCCGCAAGAATCGCCTTCTCGACCGAATCACTCATCACGGCACCTCCCTGACGATCACGAATCCGCAGTCAATGTACCTTCGGCGCGTCGGGTCGCGGTGCGCGCCAGCCTCGATCCAGACGAAGCGCCGTATCCCGGGATCGTGTCGGATTGAGCCACGGTCCTGCGGGCTACCATTGATGGGTGGTCGAGCTGCGTGGCTGGTGGATCGTCCTGGACGCCGTCTGCTGGATCTTCATAGCGATCGTCTTCGGGATGGGCGCATTCGGTGAGTGGCCCCCGTCGCCGTACGACGTGATCCTTCTTGTCGCACTCGTGCTCGCATGCGTCTGGTCTTTGTGGGCCTGGAGAAGCGTTCGAGCCGGCAGACGTCCGCCTGATGCGGGCACGGCTGACTGAAGAGAGAAACCGTCCGCTGAAGTCGGCAGACGCTGCATGGTTTGCGACGATGCGGTCGTCTGTCGTCTTTGCCGTCTTGAAAGCGTGCACGCCGGCCAGCGACCCGGGCCGCGCTCGTCGCGGCCCGGGTCAGAGCGAGCGGCTAGTTGAAGTGGTAGCGACCGCCCAGGTTCGCGACGAAGAAGTCCCCTGAGAAAGGCCCTTGTGCGTGGAGGCCCGCGAGACCGCCTGTGCCGTGGGTGACTACATAGTGACCCGAACCAGACGTGGGGAAGATGCCGGAGCCCTGGAAGCGGTAGTCGAACGTCCCCGTGCGGCCCTCGATGGCGCACGTGCACGTGCCTGCACCGCGGAGACTGGTCGTGCCGTTCGCGTGCATGACGAGCATGACTTCATCGATAGCCGTGCCGGTGAATGTCCCGGAGACCACGGCGGTCCGGGTCAATGTGATGAAGGTGTTTTCTCCGGCCGTCCGGGTGCTCGTGGTCGTGGTATTCACGACTGAGAACGCCCCGGTGACGGGAGAGGGCGGTGTCGCTGACGCGTTGGCCGCCGTGAACGCGGCCAGAGCGGCCACGACGAGGACTGAAAACGTGCGCATCGTCGTGCTCCTTTCGCGTGAGTCTGCTGCTCTAGCTCGTCCTTCTAGTGCGGCGATCACCCCTTCCTTGGCGAGCGGCGCTCTGAGCGGAGGCCTGCCCATGTCTCGCCCTCGTCTGCGTCCTCCTCTGTGCCGAACGACACAAGTCTTCCACCGGAGGAAACGAGGGTCAAGGCAGGCTTCGGCGCGAGACCGCTGGCCGTCTGGCGGTGTCCTGCATGCGAACAGGAAGCTCGCGGTGGTGGGTGGCTCGCTCGCGGAGGTCGTCGCCGAGGGGTGAACCCAGACGTGATTCGGCACGGAGCCGCCAAGACACCCGTCGTGTAACTCGTTCGCTCTCGTCCATCCGTAGGCGAAAACGACCACGGGGCAACGCCGCCCGGACGCACGATGGTGTACGAGCACCTCCCTCGCCGCACCAAACGCGCGTGCGCTGCAGCCAGGTGCCCCGATTCCTAGGTGGTTTGGGCGACTTCGGACGCGGGTTCGATTCCCGCCGCCTCCATCGGGAAAGGTGTGCCAATCGCTTGGGATTGGCACACCGGAGCCGCCAGAAACACGGAAAGGGCCGCCGAAGCGGCCTAATCCACCGGGCGGTGGCAAACGGCCTCAACGTTGTGGCCGTCCGGGTCAAGGACATAGCCGCCGAAGTAGTCGGCGTGGTACCGCGGACGAAGACCGGGCGAGCCGTTGTTGCGGCCACCTGCGGCGAGGGCCGCGGCGTGGAACGCTTCGACGGTCGCGCGGTCCGGTGCGGCAAACGCAATGTGCATCGGCGCCGCGGGCTCGCCTTCCGTTACGAAGAAATCAACGCTCCCGAGGTGGAAGCCGACCGCGCCTTCCACCTCGGACATCTCGATTCCGAACGGTGCAAGCGCGGCCTCGTAGAACTGCGTGCTCGCCGCTATGTCACGGACTGGGATGGCGAGGTGGTCGATGAAAGCCATGTCGCTTGACTGTACTAACGTGCGCGACTACGAGGCGTACAGACGTCCGTGCACCTTCCGTGCACTGGCTCCTTGCGACTGAAGCATCCCACCTAGCCGGCGGTAGGGGCGGTGCGCGAGGGTGCGAGGTCCCTGCGTCGTTACGGAAGGCGATAGCGGAGGTGGACGACGCCGCTGCTGAACCGGTGCTCGTCGATGAGCTTCAGATCGACGCGCATGTCGGTTGGCAGTGCGGGGGTGCGCCCACCGAGGACGACTGGCCAGACGAACAAGGCCAATTCGTCGACCAGCCCAGCGACGAGAGCCTGGGCTGCCAGGTTCGGGCCACCGACCAACAGATCCCTACTGGCGCCGGCCTTCAGGTCGCGTACCGCGCTGGGGTCGAAGTGGCGTTCGAGCCGAGTGTTCGAGGTGCGTGGTGCGGCCAGGGTCGAGGAGTAGACGACTTTGTCCGCCGCCTGCCATGCGCTCGCGTAGTCGGCCATGAGGTCCGACTGGTTGGCCAGGGTGGCGTCGGTCTCCCACACAGCCAGGGTCTCGTACATGCGCCGGCCATAGAGGTACGTGCCTGCGGACCGCATGAGCTCGGTGATGGACACGAACACGTCGTCGTCGGGCGGAGCCCAGTCGAAGGCGCCGCGCTCATCCTCGGTGCAGCCGTCGAGGGAAATGTTCGACGCGTAGATCAACTTCGCCATGCCACGCTCCTGCATCACCGTCGACAAACTCGACGCCCTCGTCCAACCCTAGGGCGGGGAAGAGCCACTCGATGATCGTCCCAGCAATGCCGGTCGGCCGCGCTGCCGAAGTGCCGTTCAGGGACACACGTGCGCCTGATCTGCCCGGAAGACGCGTCCTCGGTCGCCACGCTAGTAGCCGCGTGAGGTCTCGTAGCGGGAAGACGCGGCGCGGCCGGAATAGGTCAGGACGTCGGCAAGGAACCCGAGGGCGACGACGATCCACTCACCTCCGTCGACGCCGACGATCGGCGACCAAACGATCAGGTACGCGAGCGTCGTCCACGGCAGGAGGAGAAGACCGATCAGAGGCCAGATCCAGGAGTCGAATGCGAGCTCGACGCGATCGCCGAAAATCCACCAGACGAGGAGGGCGATACGCGGCCCGAGGAGACCCGCTGTCAGCGCCAGGCAACACATGGGCGGGGACTATCGCAGAGAGGGCCGAACCTTGTCGAGTCTGCAATTGCCCTGGCCGGGACGCCAGCGGTACTTCCAGAACCCCGCGGATCAGTAAGGTGGGACGACACGAGCACTAAGGAGCGCACGACTACACCATGAATGAGTCTCCGGCTCAGCTGATCGACGCCAGGATCGAGGAACTGGGCGACTGGCGGGGCAAGACCCTCTCCAGGCTCCGTGCCCTGATCAAAGAGGCCGACCCCGAAGTGGTCGAGGAGTGGAAGTGGAGAAAAGCCACTAATCCAGGTGTTCCGGTGTGGTCTCACCAAGGTCCGATCTGCACCGGCGAGGTGTACAAGAGCGTCGTGAAACTGACGTTCTTCAAAGGAGCCTCGCTGAAGGACCCTTCGGGACTGTTCAACTCGAGCCTCGAGGGCAACACTCGGCGTGCGATCGACGTTCACGAGCACGATGAGGTCGACGAAAGAGCTTTCGCGACCCTCATTCGAGCCGCCGTCAGCCTGAACGAGTCTTCGTCCCGCTAGGGCCAACTCTCGACAGCGGGCTCGATTCCCGCCGGCTCCATCAGGCGGACTTGCCGAACCAGCCGGAGAGCGCTTCTCGCAGCGCAAGCGCGGCGGTGTCGGTGGGTTCGTCGGCGGTCGCGGCCCAGGCGATGTGGGCGTCCGGGCGGATCAGGAGGGCGTCGGCCGGTCGCGGATCGGCTTGGGCGGTGTGGATGTCGATGCGATGCTGCCAGTCCCGGGCGGTCTCGCGGAGGTCTGTGCGGTCGGCGAGGTCGAGGAGGAGGGGCCGTGCGGTGTGCATGAGCTCCGCGACGCTGGTTGTGCCCTGGTCGGTGGTCAGGGTGAGGTCGGGTGCGAAGGTGCCGACCAAGGCGTGGTGGTCGGGGCCGGGTGGCGGGTAGCGGATGTCGGTGCCGGCGATGAGGGCTCCGATGCGGCGCAATGGCTGCTCGTCGGCGAGCAGTTCCTGGAAGAGCTCCCGAAGTGCTTCGGCCGCCGGGTCGTGTCCGCGCCGCAGTGCCACCTGGGCTCGGGTGTGGAGCAGTGTGCGTTCGGCGGCGAGATGGCGTTCGTCGTGGTACGTGTCCAGCAGGCCGGCCGGCGCCCAGCCGTGGATGGCGGCGGCGAGCTTCCAGGCCAGGTTGACGGTATCGAGCATGTCGGCGTTGAGCGCGACGCCGGGGGCGGGGAACAGGTGGGCGGCATCGCCGGCCAGCAGGATCCGCCCGTCGCGGTATCGCTCGGCATGTCGAGCGTGAAAGGTGAAGCGCGTCAGCCGGGTCGGTTCTCCCAAAGGCAGATCCACGCCGAGCACGCGGCGGATGCTGTTCCGGAGCTCGGTCAAGGTCATCGGCTCCTCGTCGTCGTAGTCGGCGGACTCCTCCTCGCTGGTGTAGAGCCCCAGGAGCGAAGGGTCGGTCGACCCGACTGCGAACTCACCGCGCTCGGTTCGTGTGAAACCGAAGCTGATCCTGCCCAGCCCGGCGACGTCGAGGTCGCCGTTGTCGAGCACGGTCACCGACTCGGGCACGGTGACCTGGGCGAGCCGCTGGACCTCTGGGTACGTGATGCCGGGGAACGGTATGCCGGCCATGTCGCGCACCCGGCTGTGCGAGCCGTCGCAGCCGACGAGGTATCGGGCCGTCACCTGGTACTGCCCGTCCGACCCGCGCACATCCGCGGTCACCGTGGCGTCGTCCTGGCTGAGCCCGACCACCTCCTGTCCGCGGCGGATCTCGGCGCCGAGCTCGCGGGCGAGCTCGGCGAGCAGGCGCTCGAGTTGCGGCTGTGGGAGCGGCAGCAGCTGCATCGGGGGCTCGGCCAGGTGGGTGAAGTCCACATGCAGACCGCCGAACGGCAATCGGAGAGCCGGGATGGGGCTGGTGCTGGCCGCTTCGAATCGCTCCAGCAGGCCTCGGTAGCGCAACAGCTCCAGAATCTGCCCGCTGAGACCGCCGGCCTTCGGGATGTCTCGGGGCTGCGGGTGCCGTTCCAGTACGAGCGGTCGCACGCCGGCCAGGCACAGTTCACCGGCCAGCATCAGGCCGGTCGGGCCGGCGCCCACGATGATTACGTCGGCGTCCGTCACCGGCCACTCCCCTCGCAGTCCTTCGTCGCGTCCCCGCGCGACCCATGCGTCGTCGACAACACACGCATTTCGCGACCCCCAGTCGTTGTTTCCGGCTTCGGTCGGCGATTATCCGGCACGACCCGGGGCTTGCCGCAAGCCCCCTGCGCGGCCTAAAATTGAAGGTGGAGAGAGGAGCTAGCCCCTTTTTCCTCACCGTCCGCCGTGGACGGAAAACGTTCGTGGACGTGGTCGGCACGGCTCTGGACGCGTGTTTCTGAACGTCTCCATCCTGCTCGTCTGCATCGCCGCCGCAGCGGTGGCGTACGTCTGGATCGGAAACCGGCGCGCAGGTCGGCAGTCGCCCGATCTCACCGGGCCGTCCGCAGCCGCGACCGCCTGATCGACTCGGGCGCCCTCGACCCGGTTCGCCAGTCGCTGCTCGCCGACGCCGACGGCGTTGATGGCGACGTTCTCGCCCGAGACGTGAACTAATGGCGGATACGGAATCCTGGAAAAGGCGGGCGAGTTGAACTGATGCAGGGATTTTGGACGGTTCTCCCGATGGCCGTCGTGATGAGCGCCGGCCCGCAGATCGTCACCGCGACCTTCCTCGCGACCAGTCAGGGCGCGAAGCGGAACTCGCTCGCGTTCCTCACCGGAGTCGCCATCTCGACGACGATCGGGGTGACCGTGTTCTTCCTGCTCGGCAGCGGCATCGCCGGGAAGCAAGAGGAGGGGAAGGACTGGCTCGATTGGGTGATCATCTGCCTTCTGGTCTTCCTCGTGATCTGGGTCTTCTTCAAGCGCAACGAGACCCAGCCGCCGAAGTGGATGGGCAAGCTCCAGGGAGCCAATCCACGCTTGGCCGTGACGATCGGGCTCCTCCTCTACCTGTTGATGCCGACGGACCTGGTGGCCATGGCGACCGTCGGTGCCTACATCGCACGACAGGGCGAGCCGTGGTGGCACACCCTCGGCTTCGTCGTCCTCACCGTTCTGATCGCGGGGCTGCCGTTCCTCATGCTCCTCGCCATGGGAAAGCGGGCCGAGAGCGTGCTCCCCAGGATCCGCGAGTGGATGACTGCGAACTCCTGGATCGTCAACGAGGCCGTACTCCTCTTCTTCCTCGTGATGGCGTTGTTCTAGGAGGCCGAGCGAACGTCGAGCGCCTGGCCACTCGCGACCCATCGCGAGACTGGGGGTTGGGCGGCCGGTCAGTCAGACGTTGTGGTTCACCGGGCCCTGGTGGCGCGTTCGAGAACCCGTCCGACCGGGGGCATGTGCGGGGACCGCCACACGTGTCGCTCTTCGAAGGGCCACGCGTAGATGGGGTTGCCGTCGCGAATCAGCTCGAGCAGACGCGGCTCGCCGAGCTCTGCGGCGGACCACTCGTAGATGCGTTGCAACCGCGGCACGATCACGGCGTAGTCGAGCAGGCGGCCGAGACGCTGCTCGTCGGCGATATAGCGGTCCACGTCGAGCGCGAGCGGATAGCGGTCTGGGAGCACGCGGCGGAGTGAGAGAAAGACACCGGCCATCCCGACCCGGGGGTCGCCGAGCAGGCGACCGAGCGGAGCGAACCGACCCAGCGCAAGGGGCGGCGCCCCGACGAGTGCGTGCGCGTAGAGCACGCGGAGAAGCGCCACGTTCATGAAGAAGCGCTCCGGCGCGCTCTCTGCGTCGGCGAGGTCGCGGTGCTCCAGGTAGGCAGCCACGACGCTCGCGTTATGAGCTCGGTACCAGTTCCGCCCCGTCGGTCTCGCGATGAACTCCAGCCACAGCCGCACCGGCTCCGACGACGGTTCTCCGGCCAGGCCGCCGACGAGTGCGACGGACTCGCATCCGTCCCGCAGCAGTCGCTCGTTGACCGCCCGCCACCACACGCTGCCGGGCGGCTGGGCGTCGAGCGGATTGAGCACACCACGGTTCGCCTGCCAGCGCATGAACGACAACGCCGCGCGTCGGAACGGCAGGTGTCGCGGGGCGCGGCCGGTCGGCCCGTGGTAGGTCCGCACGACCAAGGCGAGACGCGCCGCGGGATCGTCGCGCGCGGCCGCAACCTGCGCCTCGGCCGAGGCGAGGGCAACGCCTGCGTGACGGCTCATCGCCGAGTAGTGATAGCGAAGTGCAATGACACCCGCCCGGGCTTCCGTGCGGTGCATGTCCCGCCCGGCGAGGCGTGACGCGACCAGCCTGAGTTTCCGAAACGCCCCGCCCGAGAGGACGACGAGGGGCCGCTGGCCGCGTTCTGGAGAACGTTTGGGGGAGAAGTGCCGGCAAGCCGGCAGCCGAGCTTGCACCGACGGAGCCCTCGGGGGTAGTTTCGGGCCGGACCCGACCCAGGAGGCTCTCAATGAGGACGACCCGCAGAGGCTGGATTTCGGCGTTCGTAGGGGTAGGGGTGGTGATGCTTCTCGTCGTTCCGACGGTATGGGCGCTCGGTGGTGGCGGTAAGAAGGAGCAATCGCCGCTCGTGATCGGCCACCGCGGCGCGGCCGGGTACCTGCCCGACCACACGCTGGAGGGGTACGAGCTGGCGATCAAGCTGGGCGCCGACTACATCGAGCCGGACCTGGTGGCGACGAAGGACGGGCATCTGATCGCCCGCCACGAGCCGAACATCACCACGACGACCGACGTGGCGAGCCGTCCGGAGTTCGCCGCCCGGGAGACGACGAAGATCGTCGACGGGGTCGCCGAGACCGGCTTCTTCGCGTCCGACTTCACGCTCGCCGAGATCAAGACCCTCCGCGCGGTCCAGCCGCTGGCTGAGCGGCCTCAGCAGTTCAACGGCCGCTTCAAGATCCCCACGCTCAGCGAGGTCATCGACCTGGCGAAGCGCTGGTCGAAGAAGCTCGACCGTGAGATCGGCGTCTACCCGGAGACCAAGCACCCGACCTACCACGCCGGGCTCGGGCTCCCGCTCGAGCACCGGCTCGTGAAGGTGCTCGACCGGGCCGGCTGGAACAACCGCCGCTCGCCGGTGTTCATCCAGTCCTTCGAGCAGTCCAACCTCAAGCTGCTCGACAAGCTGACGAAGGTGCGCCTGGTCCAGCTTGTGGATGCCAACGACGTCGCCCCTGACGGGACGATCACCTACGCGCCGCCGTTCGATCGGCCCTACGACTGGACCGTCTCCGGCGATCCCGAGCTCCAGAGCCGCACCTTCGGCTTCTTCACGACCGACGAGGGCCTCGAGGAGATCAGCACGTACGCCGACGGTATCGGCCCCTGGAAGCCGTACATCGTCAGCTCGCGGGCGATCGCCCTGAACCCGGACGGCTCGGTCGCCGACGCGAACGGCGACGGCCTCGTCAACGAGACCGACCGCGTGTTGCTCCCGCCGACCGATCTCGTCGAGCGGGTCCACGACCACGGCCTGCTGATCCACACGTGGACGTTCCGCAACGAGCAGCGGCGTCTGGCGAGCGACTTCGGCGGTAACCCGGTCAACGAGTACCTGCTGTTCTACGAGCTCGGCGTCGACGGCCTCTTCTCGGACTTCCCCGACACCGCGTTCACGTCACGCGAGCTGTTCCGGCTGGAGGACTAGCCGCTCGGCGCTTCCGGAGTGCCCGCGGCGACGGGCGCTCCGGGAGCGTGCCGGGAACCTCCCCTGATAAACAGGCTGCGTGTCGGCGGACGTATTCCTCGCTCTCGATGAGGGAAGCTCGAGCACGCGCTGCGTCGCCCACGACCGGCGCCTGCAGGAGCGCGGCTCCCTAGGCCGGCGGTTTATTCTCCGCGCATGAGCGTCGCCGAGACCGAGCCGGCCCCGTTCCTGCGGCCGGACGGCAAGGAGAAGGTCACCGGCTCCGGCCGCTACACGGCCGACCTGAGCCTGACCGGGCAGCTCCACGCGAAGTTCCGCTACGCCGACCACACGCACGCGCGGATCGTCTCGATCGACGCGAGCCGCGCCCGGGCGCTGCCGGGTGTGCTCGCCGTCCTGACGCACGAGGACGTGCCGGACGTGCTCTACGGCGACCTCGTGCAGGATCGGCGACTGTTCGCGAAGGAGGCCGTGCGCTTCGAGGGCGACGTGGTCGCGGCCGTCGCAGCGCTGACGCCCGAGATCGCGGCCGAGGCTGCCGCGCTCGTCGAGGTCGAGTACGAGCCGCTCGAGCCCGTGAGCGACATCGAGGCCGCGCTCGAGGACGACTCGCCGCTCGTCCACCCCGGCTGGGAGTCCTACGAGGGCGACGAGGACCTGGGGCGTCACGGCAACGTCCTCGGCTACTCCACGATCGTGAAGGGCGACGCCGACGCCGCCATGGCGGAAGCCGACGTCGTCGTCAGGGGCCGCTACGTGGCCGACGCCTCCCAGGGAGCGCCGATCGAGCCGCGCGCGCTCCTGGCCCAGTGGCAGGGGGACAAGGTCACGGTCTGGAGCTCGACCCAGGTTCCGTACGCCGCCAGGGCCGGTGTCGCGCACGTCCTCGAGCTGCCGCAGTCCCACGTCCGCATCGTCGTCCCGCTCCTCGGCGGCGGCTTCGGCTCGAAGTGCGACTTCCACTACGAGGGCCACGTCGCCGCACTCGCGCGGGCGGCCGGGCGTCCGGTCAAGCTCGTCTTCACGCGCGAGGAGGAGTTCATCGCGCCCGACCACCGGCGCGAGGGCATGGTGATCGAGCTCGAGACGGGCGCGCGCAGCGACGGGACGCTCGTCGCGCGGCGCGGCCGGCTCGTCCTCGACGGCGGCGCCTACTGCGGGGAGGGCGGCTTCTTTGCCCAGATGGCGGCCATGCACGCCTGCGGGCCCTACGAGCTCGAGAACGTGAACGTCGAGTCCACGCTCGTCTACACGAACAACCAGCCGTCCGGCTCGATCCGCGCGCCGACCGCTCCGCAGGTCTGCTGGGCGCTCGAGCAGCACATGGACGAGCTGGCCGAGGCGCTCGGGCTCGACCCCATCGATCTGCGCCGGCGCACGCTGGTCCACGAGGGCTCCGAGGGCCCGACGCGCCAGGTGCTCGGCCCGATCGCCGTCAAGGAGACGCTCGAACGCGCACTCGAGCTGATCGCGCCCGAAGGCGAGCTGCCCGACGACGAGGCGATCGGGGTCGCCTGCGGCTGGTGGCCGTCCTTCGGCAACCCCTCGGGCGCCTACGTGAAGCTGAACGGCGACGGGTCGGGGACGATCGTCACCGGCGCCCAGGAGAACGGCAGCGGCGCCGTGATGGCGCTCCCGCTCCTCGTCGCCGACGTGCTCGGCATGAGCCCGGAAGACTTCTCGATCCTCTACCAGGACACGGAGGCCGCCCCCTTCGACGCCGGCTCATCCGGCTCGCAGACGACGATGAACAACGGTCGCGCCGTGGTCGCGGCCGCGGTCGAAGTGCGGGACCTGCTGCTCGACATGGCCGCGAAGAGGCTGGAGGTGGCGCGCGAGGACCTCGAGCTCGCCGACGGGCAGGTGCGCGTCGTCGGCTCGCCGGCCAACGCGATCGAGATCTCCGCGCTCGCCGGCGCCGGCGAGCGCTTGATCGGCAAGGGCTCGGGTCGGGCGCCGAAGAACCCTCCGTGCGAGGCCGAGGGGTGCCTCGGTCGCCTGGGCATGGAGTCGTTCCTGGAGCCGCAGGTGTTCACGCACGCCGCCCGCGTGAAGGTCGACCGCGAGACGGGCGTCGTCCGGGTGCTGCAGGTCGCCGCGGTGCACGACTCGGGCACGATCATCAACCGAGTCGGTGCGAGCGGGCAGGTCTACGGGGGCGTCGTCATGGGGATCGGGCAGGCGCTCCTCGAGGTGTCGCAGCTCGACGCCGACGGGCGCCAGCGGAACCCGCACCTGCTCGACTACAAGCTCGTGACCGCCGCGGACGCGCCGCGGATCGACGTCGCGTGGATCGAGACGCCGGCCGAGAACGGCGGCCCGCTGGGAACGAAGGGCGTCGGCGAGCCCCCGACCGTCCCGACCCCGGGCGCGATCGCCAACGCCATCGCCGGGGTCGTCGGCGCCCGGGTCAGGGAGCTGCCGATGACGCCGGAGCGCGTCTGGGCGGCCACCGCCGGGCAGGTGGAATGACCTCCGCCTATCTCGCGGCCGCAAACCTCGACGAGGCGCTGTCCGCGCTGGCCGAGGGCGCACGCCCGGTCGCCGGGGGGACCGATCTCGTCGTCGGCGCCCGCCAGGGCAAGGCGCCGCTCCCGGAGAGCCTCGTCGCCATCCACCGGCTCGACGAGCTCCGCGGGATCACGGACGACGGCGATCGGCTCCGCCTCGGCGCCCTCGTCACCCACGCGGAGATCGCCGCCGAGCCCGTCGTCGTCGAGCGGCTGACCGCGCTCGCCGACGCTTCGGCGATCGTCGGCTCGCACGCGACCCGCGCCCACGGGACGATCGGCGGCAACCTCATGAACGCCTCGCCGGCCATGGAGTCCGGCGGCCCGCTCATGGTCCTCGGCGCGAGCGTTGCGCTGAGCTCGTCCTCGGGCGAGCGGCAGGTCCCCGTGGCCGAGCTGATGACGGGCCCGGGCACGACCGTCGCCGCCCCGGAGGAGCTGCTCACCGGGGTCGAGATTCCGCTGCCGGCGGCCGGGACCGGAAGCGCCTACGTCCGGCTCGAGTACCGCCGGCAGATGGAGATCGCGGTCGTCGGCGCGACCGCGGCCGCCACGGTCGAAGGCGGGACGGTGACGTGGGCGGGCGTCGCGATCACGGCGCTGGCGCCCACGATCCGGCTCGTGCCGGGCGCCGCCGACGCGCTGGTCGGCTCCGACGGCGGCCCCGACGCAGTGCGCGAGGCCGCGGGGGCAGCCGCGGAGGCGGCGCAGCCGATCTCCGACGTTCGCGCCTCGGCCGACTACCGCCGCGCGATGGCGGAGGTCGTGGCGCGGCGCGCCCTCACGGTCGCCGTGGCCAGGGCGCGCGGCGAGTCGGTCGCAGTGCCGGCCAGCACGGCGGTCTTCGGGGCGGGAGGCGTCCGGTGAAGGCCCCGCTCACGCTGGCCGTCAACGGCGTCGCCTATCCGATCGAGGTGGCGCTCGAGACGACGCTGCTCTTCGCCGTGCGCGACGCCGTCGGTCTCACCGGCGCGAAGGAGGGCTGCGACGACTCGGAGTGCGGCGCCTGCATGATGCTCCTCGACGGGAAGCCGGTGAACTCGTGCTCGTACCTCGCCCTCCAGGCGGACGGCCGCGAGGTGACGACGGTCGAGGGGCTTGCGGACGGCGCCGACCTCGCCCCGCTCCAGCGCGCGTTCCTCGAGCACGGCGGCGTCCAGTGCGGCTTCTGCACGCCCGGCATGCTCATCTCCGCGACGGCTCTGCTCCGCGCGAACCCGCACCCGACCGAGGACGAGGTCCGCATCGGCCTGTCGGGAAACCTCTGCCGCTGTACCGGCTATGACGGCATCGTCAAGGCCGTGCTCGACCTGACTTGACACGTAACCATTAGGTTACATATCATCGTCCGCATGGACGAGGTGTTCAAGGCACTCGCCGACCCGACGCGGAGAAGCCTGCTCGACGAGCTCTACCGGGAGGACGGCCAGACGTTGAGCGCGCTCGAGCAGCGTCTGCCGATGACGCGCATCGGTGTCATGAAGCACCTGCGGGTCCTCGAGGCGGCCGGCCTGGTGACGACCAAGCGGCGCGGCCGCGAGAAGCTCCACTTCCTGAACCCCGTCCCGATCCGGCTCGTCCACGACCGCTGGGTGAGCAAGTACGCCGAGCCCTGGGCCGCGAGGCTCACAGGGCTCAAGAAGCGACTGGAGGACACGATGGAGAAGGTGTTCGAGATCTACATCAAGACGACCCCGGAGCGCCTCTGGGAGGCGATCACCGACGCGGAGCAGCGATCCCAGTACTCGTTCGGCGTCGCCGTCGAATCCGACTGGACGTCCGGCTCCCGCTACGAGTCCAACCACCGCGGAGCCGGCGTCGCGATCGCGGAGGGCGAGAACCTCGAGGTGGATCCGCCGCGCCGGCTCGTCCAGAGCTTCAACGCCCTCTGGAGCGACGACGTGAAGGCCGAGGGCACCTCGCGGGTCACCTGGGAGATCGAGCCTGTCGGCGACTCCTGCCGACTGGTCGTCACCCACGACCAGCTCCGCGAGGGAGCCAACGACGAGGTCTACGGCGGTTGGCCGATGATCCTCTCCGGCCTGAAGACGCTCCTCGAGACCGGGGAGAAGCTCACGACGCCCGGCTCGCTGCGGTACTCGGACGCCACCGCGGCCTTCTGACGGCGCTTGCGACCGAGGCGCCGCCCTTGTCCGGCGGCGCCTCGGTCACCGCGTCTAGTCCGCCTGCATCATGCGAAAGTGGTTCCCGGACGAGTCGCGGAAGCCCGCGTCGAAGCCGTAGGGCCGCTGGGCCGGCTCCTGCGTGAACTCGACGCCGCGGCCCTTGAGCTCCTCGAACGTGGACTGCACGTCGTCGGCCGTGAAGAAGAGGCCGCCGCCGGCGCCTTTGGCGAGGATCTCCTTGATCTTCGCGCGCGTGTCCTCCTCGAACACCGGCGGCCCCGGCACGTCCATCAGCGTGATGCTGATCTCCGGCTGCCCGGGGACGCCGACGGTCAGCCAGCGGAAATTGCCGAGCTCGGGCACGGTGACGTCCTCGCGGAGCTCGAGCCCCAGCTTCTCGGTGTAGAAGGCGAGAGCCTCGTCCTGGTCGTCGACCCAGACCTGCGTGTGGGTGAGCTGCTTCAACATGTCGTCCTCCTGGGTGGTGGTTCGCGTGAGGACGACGCTAGCCGGGCTGCGCGCCGCTGTCTTCTCCAAACGTGCTGCGCTGCGGGCGGCCGTACGCCTGCAGCACGCAGGTCGGGACGCGCACACGGCTGACCGCCGGGGCGTGCGCAGCCCGGTAGGCGGTAGGGGACATCCCGTACACCCGGCCGAAGCTCGTGGTGAAGGACCCGATGCTCCGCAGCCCGACCAGCAGGCAGATGTCCGCCACCGAGCGGTCGGTGCTGCGGAGGAGAGCAGCCGCACGCTCCAGGCGCCGGGTCAGGAGGTAGCGGTGCGGGGGCTCCCCGAAGGCCCGCCGGAACTCGCGGCTGAAGTGGGCGGGGGAGAGGTGCGCTGCTTCGGCCAGCGTGGCGACGTCGAGCGGCTCGCGGTAGCGGGCGTCCGCGATGTCCTTCGCGCGAAGCAGGTGCCGGACAGGATGAGCAGCCTTCACGGCCTCAGTATTGCGACGAAGCGCTACTCGTCCGCCAGAGGACGAGGCCGACGACGAGCCACGCGAGCCCGACCACGGGCAGGACCGGAGTCAGGAAGAAGGAGGTGGGCCCGGTCAGAACGAGCAGAAGGCCCGCCCACCAGGCGAGCACGCGCTGCTGGACCAGGCTTGCGGCGAAGAGAGCGATGCCGACGGTGTACAGGACGCTCGCGAGCGCCTGGGCGATCCCTCCGTACCGCGGGACGGGATCGTCGAACCGCGCGGCCTCGCCCGCGTAGGAGCCCCAGGGAAACGTCCAGAACTGCAGCGCCGTGCCGAGCGCGAGGAGCGCGAGCCCCGACACGGTGAGGAGAAGACCTGCGCGCGCGAGTCGCCCCGGCCGGGGGAGCCGGCGGCCGAGCGCGAGCGCTCCCACGAGGAAGAGCAGAAAGGATGCGACCAGGAGCTTGCCCGCGTCCATCCAGGTGAGCCCGAGGACGACCTCCTTCCGGTTCACCTCGCCCGGTCCGTGGGCGGCGAGCGAGTGGGCCCAGACGAGCAGCCAGAGGACGCCGCCCGCGACTGCGGCCGGGCCGCCCCAGCTCGTGAGCGCCGTTCCCGTGCGCCTCGGAGCGGTCGCGCTCAGGCGGAGGACCTCACGACCGGAGTATGCGCTCCCGTCAGGCGTGCATCGGGATCTGGCAAGGTGTCGTCGTGAGCGACCAGGCGGCCAGAGGCGAGGCGTTCCGGGCGCTGCACGCCGGGGAGCCGTTCGTCATCCCGAATCCCTGGGACGCGGGCTCGGCGCGCGTGCTGGCCGCGCACGGCTTCAAGGCGCTGGCGACGACGAGCTCCGGCTTCGCGTTCACGCTCGGCCGGCTGGACGGCGGCGCGACGCTCGACGAGGTGGCCGCGCACGTGGAGGTGCTCTCCTCGGTCACGGACCTGCCGGTCTCCGTCGACCTCGAGAACGGCTACGGGCCCGAGCCGGAGGCCGCCGCGCAGGCGATTGCGCGCGTCGCGGCGGCGGGGGCGGTGGGCGGGTCGATCGAGGACTGGGACCCGTCGGGGCACATCTACGAGCTCGGCCACGCGGTCGAGCGGGTCGCCGCGGCAGTCGAGGCGGCGAGAGCGCTCGACTTCCCCTTCACCGTGACCGCCCGGGCCGAGAACTACGTCCGCGGGAACCCCGATCTCGCCGACACGATTGCGCGCCTCCAGGCCTTCGAGGCGGCGGGCGCAGACGTGCTCTATGCGCCCTGGCTCAGGACGGTCGAGGAGATCGAGGCCGTGTGCAGTGCCGTCTCGCGCCCCGTGAACGTGCTGGCGCGTCCCGAGCTCACATTCGCCGAGCACGCCGCCGCCGGCGCACAGCGCGTGAGCGTGGGCGGGTGGCTGACCTGGGTCGCCGTCGGCGCCTTCGCCGACGCCGCGAAGCGGATCGCGGACGACGGCGACTTCTCCGCGCTGGGCAGGCCGCTCCCGCTCGCCGACTGGCTCGGCTAGTTAGGAGGGTTTGGCGAAATAACGGCTGTGCCGCCGGGCCGCGCTGCTCGCCCCGAAGACTGCGTCCTCAGTCGCGCCCGTAGCCTCCGGCTACGAACGCTCCCTGCGTCCTTGTTTCGGAACGACCATCGCACCCCGGCGACGAGCGGAATTTCACCAAACCCTCCCTAGCCGTCGAGCCGGAAAACGGTGCCGGTGCGCGAGACGAGGTAGAGCTCGCCGGCCTCGTCCTCGCCGAAGGACGCGAGCGTCGTGCCGAGCTCGAGCTCCCGGCGGACGACGCCGGGGTCGGCCGGGTCGAGGCTCCAGATCGTCCCGGCGCAGAGGTCCCCGTAGACGTAGCGGCCGCGCAGCGCCGGGATCCGCGCGCCCCGGTAGACGTGGCCCCCGATCACCGCGGCGCACCCGCCGGTGCGCCCGAAGACGGCGACGGGCCAGACGAGCTCCCCGTCGCCGCGCGGCTCGTTGTGGCCGCCCTCGTCCCAGACGACCGTCTCGAACCCCTCGTAGGCGTCCCAGCCGAGGTTCGCGGGGAGGGGCGTGCCGTGCCTCACGACGCTCACCTCCTCCCAGGAGAGCTCGCCCACGTCGCCGATCCAGAGGTCGCCCGTCCCGCGGTCGAAGGAGAAGCGCCACGGGTTTCGCAGGCCGTACGCGACCACCGTCGCGCCCTCGTCGTCCACGCGGACGATCTTGCCGAGCAGGTCGCCCGGGTCGAGGCTCTGCGGCTGTGTCTGCGACTGCCCGTCGTCGCCGAGGCCGACGTAGAGGCCGCCGTCCGGGCCGACCGCCACCAGGCCGCCGTTGTGGATGGGGGAGCTCTTCTCCACCAGGAGCAGGGTTCGGGCCGAGCCGGGATCGGCGACGCCGTCCCGCGCGCGGTACTCGACCACGTTGACGTTGCCGTCACGGTCCGTGTAGTGGACGTAGAAGAGCCCGGACTGCGGGTAGTCGCGCGCGAAGGCAAGGGAGAGGAGCCCCTGCTCCGACGCCAACTCGCTCCTCGAGCCCGACTCCGTCAGCGCGCGGACGTCGAGGAACGGCTCCTCCAGGAGCTCGCCGTCGACCAGCACCCTGACGAGGCCCGGCTGCTCCACGACGTAGGCGCGATCCGGCTCGCCGGGGGCGAACGCCACGTGCACCGGCCGGTCGAGCCCGCTGCGCGATCGCGACCGCCCGCAGGCCCGTGTCGCTCTCGACCGTCGTGGCGGGCGGGGCGGGCTGGGACTCGTCGCCGTCGCCGCCGCAGGCGGGCGTCGCCGCGAGCGCGACGGCGAGGACGAAGAAGAGCCATCTGAGCCCGAGGATGCCGGAGACCTTACGCAACGCCGGCGGACGCGCACCCAGGTTTGATGCCGCTAACAAGAAACGCAGTTGACCGAAAGGCGGCGAAGTGATCTGATTTGCTCTCCGTTCTTTCGTCATCGGGTAGGGGAGGGACACATCTATGAGACGTAGGGGGACGTGGCGGGCCGTGCTCGCCCTCTCGATCGTCGCGTTGGCCGTCGCCGGGGGAGCGACAGCCAGCGGCGACGAGTCACGTGGCATCGACCCGAATCAGGGCGACAGCCTCGTGCAGGTCATCGTGCCGGACAAGGCCGCGGCGTACGAGCTTCAGCGCCAGGCCGAGGACTTCGGCATCGAGTTCAACGATCACTACCTCGGCAGGAACGCGAACGGCACCTACACGGTGACCGTGTTCGGCTCCGAGGGAGAGCTTTCCGCGCTGGCCGAGGCCGGCTACGAGCTCGGTGAGACGGTCGAAGGGCCCGACTCGTGGGAGGCCGGGCTCGCCGACATGACCTCGGCCCGGACGGCCGAGCTCAAGTCGGGGGAGGCCGCTCTCGGCGAGCCGCCCGTCATTGCAGACGATGACGAGCTCGTCATCCTGCGGGCGGACTACTTCGAGAACTACGCAGGCCGCTTCCTCTCGGTCGAGGCGAAGGACCGCCTCGGCGGCACGAGCGGGTCGAGCTACGTGGGCCCGGCTGTGTCCGTCTCCTGGAACCAGGGAGCAGGGAGCCCGATCGACCAGGGCCCGCGCCCGTTCAACCTCAACATCGACACGGACACGACGCCCGACACGTACATCGAGCACCGGATCCTGATCCGCATCGGTGACATCGGCAGCGGTCCTGCCGCGCCGACGAAGATCCGCATCGGCTCGAGCACCGGCGCGTCGCTCGAAGGGGACGTCTCGGTGTGGGTCGGCGGCGGGCTGCCGCCGCACGCGCCCGGCTACCTGTCCGACTTCACGACGCGGTACATGGACCCGACCGAGGTGTACCAGCGGTTCGACGAGCTGGCGGCGGAGTTCTCGAACATCGCCGAGATGATCCAGCTGCCGAACCCGACCAACGGGTACCAGCGCAGGTCGCAGGCCAACATGGCCGGCTCGCCCACGGGCGGCACGCCGACCGGGATCGGAAGCACGCCTCCCGGATCGCAGACCGGCGCGACCGTCGTCCTCACGTCCCGAGCCTGGGGCCACGAGGGCGGCGACCAGATCACGGCCGAGTTCCTGAACCCCGGCGCGGCCAACGCCCCGCTGAGCGTCGCGGCGATGGGGAACGACATCGTCGTCAACCTGGCGACCAACTCTGCGGGCGCGCTTTCGAGCACGGCCGCGCAGGTCGTCGCGGCGATCAACGCGCATCCGGGCGCGGCCGGTCTGGTCAAGGCGCTCACCTTCCGCGGCAACGTCGGCGCGGGGATCGTCCAGGCCCGCCCGAAGGTGAACCTGGACGACTTCCTGGACGCCCCGGCGCACGTCGAGCGCGGTCCGTTCGAGTACTCCGTCATGCGGATCGGCTCGCGGCGGGACGGCAAGCGCACCGGCGTCTTCCTCTACTGCCAGCAGCACGCCCGCGAGTGGGCGACGCCGCTGACGTGCCTCGAGACCGCCGAGCAGATCCTGCGGAACTACGCGATCGACCCGCAGGTGAAGAAGCTCGTCGACAATCTCGAGATCTTCATCCTCCCGTCGTCGAACCCGGACGGGTCGCACTACTCGCTGTACGACTTCAACAGCCAGCGCAAGAACCTGACTGCCCATTGCGTCATCGGCGGCAAGGAGACCGACGACCCGAACGCGGCGAACTTCTGGACACCGGCGCTCAACCCGGTGACGGGAGTCCCGTACACGAACTCCGACCCGGCGTCGCGGGATGCCTGGGGCACCGACATGAACCGCAACAACACGGTCGGGACGCTCTTCGACGGCTACATCGGCGCGTCGACCTCGTGCACCAGCGAGGTCTTCACGGGCCTGAGCGAGGCGTCGGAGCCGGAGATCCAGAACGAGTTCTGGATCGCCGACACGTTCAAGAACATCAAGTTCTCGAACAACATCCACAGCTTCGGCGGCTACTTCATGTGGGCGCCGGGCACGTACCTGCCGAACCGCGACGAGGGTGAAGCGGTTCACGCCAACATCGGCGTCGAGAAGTACTTCTTCGCCGCCGGCGACCAGATCCTCAACCGGATCAAGGACGTTCGGGGAACGGTCATCCTCCCTGAGCGCACCGGGCCGATCGCCGACGTCCTGTACTCGGCGGCAGGCAACAGCGCCGACGAGCACTGGTACAACCGCGGCGTGGTCGCGTACAGCTTCGAGACGGGCGCCGACCGCTACGTCGACCCGACGCTGTCCGTCGCCACCCTCGCAGGGGCAACCGGCGTCCGGGCCTCCAACCGCAACGGCTTCCGTGCGGGCGACACCGTCGTCGTCGGCTTCGGGACGGCGAACGCGGAGACCCGCACGATCACCGCGGTGGCCGTG
>CAWKBS010000009.1:0-412921 GCA_963847985.1 uncultured Actinomycetes bacterium
TAACGACGCAGACGCTCGCTGAGCCCCTACGCATGCTTCCGACCTACGTTCACCCGGGTGAACCAGCTCGCCAGGTGGGGAACAACTGCGCCGTCGCGCCGAGAATCGCGGGCGCGGGACCACGCGCTCGTCGCGAGCGCATGGTTCCGCCCAAAGCGGCCGCGCCATCGACCTGAAGGAGGAATCATGTGGTGGGCAATCGGATTCGGCGGGCTCTTGTACCTGATCTTGGTGTTCACGCTCGGGCTCATGACCCTTAGGAACGGCCACGGGTGGATGTTCTTCTTCGGGATCTTCTTCCCGCTGCTCTGGATCATCGGTGCTTTCATGCAGCCGACGGACAGAGCGCAAGCGGTGTAGGTCACCACTCGCGAAGCCGGGTCGCGTCGGCTCGAGCAGCGGGAGGACGGGCGCGGTCGGCTCTCTAGATCCCGAGGATCTGCTCCTTCTTCGCCTCGAACTCCTGGTCGTCGATGACTCCCTGCTCGTGCAGCTTTGCCAGCTGCTCAAGCTCCTCGATGTAATCCTCCTTCACCGGCGCAGGCGCCTCCTGCGCCTCCCGTTCCTCGGGCATCTGGTCCTGGTCCGCTTCCTGCCCGGCCTGCGCGCCCTTCTTGCCGGCGTAGTAGGCAGCGCCGCCCACCGCGGCGGCGCCGACGACGGCGCGCCTCCGCATCCTGCGTCCTGGTCCGATCAATGGCATTTCGACTCCTACCCTCGTCCAGCTTCGGCCGGCGACGTGCTGCCGGTCCCTCAACTGGGTTAGCGGCGCCGACGCCTAGCTGTGCGCCGGCTGGTCCGTCGCGCGACTCTGCGGGTCCTCAACATCTCCTGCCTCCGATCTCGTCTCGGTGGGCGCTACCTGGCGCTTGCGGCCTCGGCCTTGGTCTCCATCGCGTGGAGCTCCTCGGCTTCCTCGGCGGACACCAGCCCGATCTCGATGAGGTCGAGCGGACTGATGAAACCGTCGCTCAGCGGAAACCTCCCGCGCGCACGATCGCATCCCGGAGGGGAACCGCCCAGTGGTGCTCGAGCAACAGGAGCGCAGCGGCCGAGTCGTTGGGGATGTCCTCGAGCACGTCCCAGGCGTCCTCGTCCGAGAACACATGCACGCCCTGCTCGGCGACCGCCTCGGCGCCCGCCAGAGCGCCGCCTCCATGCCTTCCTCGCCCTCGATGCCGAGGCCGATGAGGGCGCCGACCTTGCTGCCGAGCTCGATCGCCTCCTCGTCGGTGAGGTTGCTCAGGTGCGCCACCTCGATCTCCCCGCCTGCGTCCTTGTGGACTGCGAGGGCGTCGATCACTCGCACCGTGTCGCTTTCTCGCAGCCGCTCCAGCTCGGCGAGGATCTCCCCGTGAAATTCGGGATGAGTAAAGCCCAACACAATGAGCTGAACGGGTCCGATAGCCATCACATCTCCTCTCTGATCGTTGCGGGCCGTGGGGCACGCATCGATCTCAGAGTGTCGATGCAGCGGGCCGGCCAGTCATCACCTCCTGCCCGCGGTCACCCGGGTGAAGTCGCGGAGGACGCGGCCACGCGCCTCTGTCTGCGCCGGTAGACGAAGTAGGTGGCCACGATGACGCACGAGGTGATGACAGCGGCAATGACCATGGATGCGAGCGGGAAGCCGGCAAGCGTCGACGCAACCAGGTAGGCCAGACCGCACGTGTAGATCGACCACAGCGCGCCTCCGAGAACCGACCATGGCAGAAAGCGGCGATAAGGGATGTCGGAAAGTCCCATCGACGCGTTGACGGCGAAGCGCATTCCGGGGACGTAGCGGCCCCCGACGATGAGGAGCCCGGGCGAGGCGTCCAGCATGCTCCACGCGGCCTCAACCTTCTGGTTCTTCGTTGCCTTGTCCAGGCTTGGCCGGACCTTGGCCGCGTTCTTGCGGGCGATCCAGAAGAGACAGGAGTCGCCGACAATCGCTCCGAGAGCACCGGCGAGCATGACGAGCTCGAGCTCGAGCCCGCCGTCGGCTGCGATCGTGGACGCCGCGTTCAGCGTCGTTTCGCCGGGGAAGATCGGGATCACGGCGTCCAGGCCGACCAGGAGGAAGACGATGAGGTACGCCGCCTCGGCGGACTGCTCGGCCAGCCATGCCTCGACGTCGCCCCGGTCGAGAAGCTGGCCAACGACGATGACGAGGAGCAGGAGGCCGAATCCGCCGAGGAAGAGCGCCCCGGCATGGCGCCGCCAGTACGACTCGTGCTCCCCGTTTGCCGATGGAGTCAAGCTCGTCATCGCGTGCGGTCATCGCTGCGACTGGTCGTCTGCCGGGTTCACGCTGACGATTTCGACGCCGAGCTTGGTCAGCCAGCTCAATGCTCCCTGGAGCTGGGCCTGATCGAGGAGGTCCCCCGTCAGCACCGACTCCTCGCCGACGACCTCGACGGTCATTCCTTCCAGTGGTCCCACGAGCGGCTCTCCGATCTCACCGCGAATCACAATCCGGTAGGGGACGCGGTCTTGTCCGCTGCGGCCTGCGTAGCGCTTCGACATCCGTCGGTGCACTCGCCGGCCGATTCAGGTCACACGTCGATGGTGGTGCATCCGCCCGGTCGCGGCGGTTCTGGACGTCTGTGCTCGTGAATGCGCTTCCTTCCGCGCCGCCGCGGCGAACCAGTAGAGGATCACGAATGCAACCAGAGCCCCTGTCGCCGCGAGCCATAGATACACGACTGTTGCCCAGAACGATTCCATCGTCCTCCCTTCGGTCGATCCGGCAGGTCGTCCAGCACGAGGTTCCTGCAATCTCCTAGATCGCGCATCACCCGCGGCTCACGTTCACCCGGGTGAACGCGCGGCCGGGCGATGTTCGGTCACCGCGTCTGTGCGATGTTGGGCAGCGCGGCATGGGAGCCGCGATGCTCGGAATCGAAGGGAGAGCCTTAGATGGCTGAGAAACCCACCGACGTCCTCGTTGCCGGCTACCAGGACATCGACGAGGCGACAAAGGACTTCGAGGCGCTGGTCGCGCTCGTCAAGGAGAAGAAAGTCTCGATCGAGGGCGTCATCCTCGTCACGCACGACGAGGACGGCAACGTCGCGGTGCAGCGGACCGGCGACAACCTGGGCCGTAAGGGGACGGGCTGGGGCGGTGGCGTCGGGCTCGCGGTGGGCTTGTTCGCGCCGCCGCTGCTTGCGTCGGTCGCGGTCGGAGCCGTCGCGGGCAGGGTCGTCGGCAGATTTGCCGGCAACAAGGTCAACAAGGAGCTTCACGACAAGATCGGCGAGAACCTGCCGCCGGGGTCGGCCGGGATCATCGCGATCTTCGACGACGAGCAGCGGCTTGCCGTCGAGCAGGCGCTCGCGGGCGCCAAGCTCCGCTCGATTGTCCAGGGCGACAAGAAGGGCATGGGCGCCTTGAAGGAGTCGCTCGGCGAGGCGATGGGGAAGTTCAGCCCGGACCGCACCGTGCTGCCGATCCCGGATCCGAACTTCGGCGGCGCGATCGGGCGAACGCTCGACACGTCCGTCGCCGATTGGACGATCCACGCGACGCCGTCGCCGCCGGCGGGCGCTCCGAACGTGTTGCTCGTGCTGATCGACGACGCGGGCTTCGGCAACCCGTCGACGTTCGGCGGGCCCGTCTCGACGCCCGCGATGACGCGGGTCGGCGGGCAGGGTCTCACGTACAACGGCTTCCACGTGACCGCGCTCTGCTCGCCGACCAGGGCAGCCCTGCTGACAGGCCGCAACCACCACACCGTCGGCTTCGGTCAGATCGGGGAGCTCCCCGCCCCGTTCCCGGGCTACTCGGCGAGCGTGCCGAAGGACTGCGCTCCCTTCGTCCGGGCGCTTCAGGGCAACGGCTACTCGACCGCCGGCTTCGGCAAGTGGCATCTGACCCCTGATCGCGTCCAAGGTGCAGCGGGGCCGTTCGACCGCTGGCCGAACGCGTGGGGCTTCGATCGCTTCTGGGGCATCCTCGGCGGCGAAGCAGGCCAGTACGACCCGGTGATCACGCAGGACAACACGACCATCGGCGTCCCGCCGGGCGAGGACACGAAGGAGTACTACTGGCCGGACGACATCACCGATCAGGCGGTGCGCTGGCTGCACGAGGTGCGCGCCCAGGACAACGAAAAGCCGTGGTTCATCTACTACTCGACCGGGTGCTCGCACGCGCCGCACCAGGTCGCGGTCGAGTGGAGCGAGAAGTACCGCGGCAAGTTCGACCAGGGGTGGGACGTGCTCCGCGAGGAGACGTTCGAGCGGCAGAAGGCGCTCGGCGTGATCCCGCCGGACACGGTGCTGACGCCGAGACCGGACGCGCTCCCCGCTTGGGACTCTCTCTCGGACAGCGAGAAGAAGCTGTACGCGCGGCAGATGGAGGTCTATGCCGGCTTCCAGGAGAACGCCGACTGGAACGTCGGCCGCCTGCTCGACGCGGTCGAGGAGATGGGCGAGCTCGACAACACGCTCGTCATCTACATCTTCGGGGACAACGGCGCGAGCCTGGAGGGAACGCTGACCGGCTCCTTCAACGAGCTCACGATGCAGAACGGGATCGCCCTCACCGCCGAGCAGCAGCTCTCGCTCATCGAGCGGTACGGCGGGCTCGACGCCTGGGGCACCGACGCGTCCGCGCCACACTACGCATCCGCCTGGGCGTGGGCCGGGAACACGCCGTTCCAGTGGGGCAAGCAGTGCGCCTCCCACCTTGGCGGCACGCGCAACGGCATGGTTGTCTCCTGGCCGGAGCGGATCCAGGACGCCGGCGAGTTGCGCTCCCAGTTCACTCACTGCATCGACATCGGGCCGACGATCCTCGAGGCGGCCGGCATCCCCGAGCCCGAGGTCGTGGACGGGACGCCCCAGAAGCCGATGGAGGGGACGAGCTTCCTCTACACCTTCGAGGACGCGAACGCGCCGGGGCGCCACACGGTGCAGTACTTCGAGATCGTCGGCTACCGGGCGATCTACAAGGACGGCTGGTGGGCCGCCTGCATGGTCGACCGCATTCCGTGGGATCTGTCGCCGCCGACGATGGCGAGGCTCGCCCCCGGAACCTACGACCCGGAGCAGGACACCTGGGAGCTGTACTACCTCCCCGACGACTTCTCGCAGGCGAAGGACGTCGCCGCGGAGAACCCGGAGAAGCTTGCCGAGTTGAAGGCGCTCTTCTGGGAGGAGGCCGAGAAGCACAACGTCCTGCCGCTGCTGGCCGGGCTCTCGGTCTTCTTCGGGATCCTGCCGCCGATGCCGACGATCACGACGCACACGTTCTACGGCGGCGTCGAGAACATCGCGTCCGGGATGATCCCGCGCGTCTACGGCCGCTCCTACGCGATCGAGGCGGAGCTCTCAGTCCCCGGTGAGGGTGCCGAGGGCGTGATCGTCGCCGAGGCGGACGAGATGGGCGGCTTTTCGCTCTGGGTCGACGAGAACGGCCTGCTGCACCACAGCTACTCGATGATGGGCGTCGAGCAGTACGAGCAAGTCTCGACCGAGCCCATTCCCACCGGTGACGTCACGGTCCGCATGCTGTTCGACTCCGACCGGCAGGAACGGTCGGCCGGCGGAACGGTCTCCTTGTACGCAAACGACGAGAAGATCGGCGAGGGGCGGATCGAGAGGACGGTCGCCGTCCGCTTCTCCGCGTATGCCGGAATGGACGTCGGCCGCGACAACGGCCTGCCCGTCGACCGCGCCTACGCGGCGAAAGCACCGTATCCCTTCACGGGAACGGTGAAGACAGGTCATCTTTGACCTCAAGCCGGGCACTCACGAGGACGAGAAGGCGCTGCACGAGGGCGGCGCGCAGGTCGCCGCAGCTCAGGGGATCAGCGCCTAGGCGGCGGCGTCAGCGATCGTCACGAGAGAGGAGAGCTCTGTGAGCCAAGGTCATCTCGTTACCGAGGGAGACGACAAGCTTCTCTTCCTGTCGGGCATGACGCTCGCCGCTCTCTGCAGCTGGGTGCTGGCCAAGCTCCTGTTGCCCGCCGACGTCGAGGTGGCGATCATTCCAACACTCGGCGCTCTCGCCGTGAGGCACTTCAGACACGGCAAGCAGGAGGAGCACGAGCCGAAGCATCCGGCCGTGAAGTTCCTCGTGGCCGCCTGGAACGAGGGCGATTTCAGCGAGGCCGAGAAGTACGTCGCGCCGGACTGTGCCGTCTTCATGAACGGCTTCTCTCCCGACCTTGGTCCCAACGAGAGCGGCCCTGCTCTGGCTGAGGAAAGCATCGGGTACTGGCGTTCGATCGTGCCCGACATCAGGATGGAGCTCTCGCAGGAGATCCGCGCGAAGGACCAGATCGCCATCGAGTGGGTGCTCACGGGCACGCACACGGGCGAGCAGCGGTCCGATCTGCCGGCGAGCGGCAATGCGATCGAGATCCAAGGCTCCACGTTTCTGAAGCTCGACGACGACAAGATCGTCGAGGCGTGGTCGGTCTTCGACTCGCTCGCCCTCGCAGTCCAGACCGGAACCGCCGAGGAGCCGGCCTGGTGGCCGGCGCGCCGCGAGGCGTCGTAGGACGCGGGCGCCTAGGGGAACAGCCCCTAGACGGAGCCGCCTCTCGCACCTCGCTAGGCCCGGTGACGTGATGAGCGATGACTCCCGCGCCGCGCTCGTCTCGTACGCGCACTCGCTCGTGCCGCGATCTCTAGCGGAGGCGGCGCCCGGTGTTGCGTTCTTCTTGCGCTATCCGCGCTCGTACCTCCGTTCTGACGTGGTGGCGGGGGTCACGGTCGGAGCCGTGGCAGTGCCCTCGTCCATGGCGATGGCGGAGCTCGCCGGGCTGCCGGTGGTTTACGGCCTGTATGGAACGTTTCTCCCACTTGCGGTCTACGGGCTGCTCGGGACGTCGCGGCAGCACGTGGTCGGGCCCGACTCGACGCTCGCGGCGCTGACCGGGGTGACGGTGGCGCCGCTCGCGATGGTCGGAGGGGAGGTCGACCCGGCACGCTATGCGGCGCTCGCAGCGGCACTGGCGCTGGCGATGGGTCTTCTGCTCTTCCTGGCCGGGGCGCTCCGGCTGGGGTTCGTGGCGGACTTCTTCGGCAAGCCGGTGCTGCTCGGCTACATCAACGGGGTCGCGCTGATCGTGATCTCGACCCAGCTGGGCAAGCTCCTCGGTATCAGCGTCGGCGCGGACGACTTCTTCGCGATCGTGCGGGAGGTCTTCTCGGAGCTCGGCGATGCGAACGGGCCGACCGTGCTCCTGAGCGCGGGGCTGCTGGCGGCCGCGGTCGCAACTCGGCGCATCGTTCCTGCCCTGCCCCCGTCCCTTGTGGTGCTCGCGCTTGGGCTCCTGATCGCGGCGCTCGTCGACCTCGAGGATCACGGGATCGCGGTCGTCGGCGAGGTCGCCGGCGGCCTACCGTCGTTCGGGCTGCCAGGTGTCGGGGCAAACGACTTCCTCGATCTCGTGCTTCCCGCGGCGGCATTCTCGCTCGTCGCCTTCGCCGACCTGATCGCGACCGTGCGCACCTTCGCCCAGAAGCACGGCTACGAGGTCGACGCCAACCGCGAGCTGACTGCAATCGGCGGCGCCAACCTCGTCGGCGGCCTGACAGGGGCGTTTCCCGTCTCCTCCTCCAACTCCCGGTCCGCGGTCAACGACTCCGCGGGCGCGAGGTCCCAGGCTGCTGTCGTCGTCGCCGCGGCGGTCGTCGGGCTCTTCCTCCTCTTCGCGATGCCCCTGATCGAGCCGCTCCCGACGGCCGCGCTCGGAGTGATCATCGTCGTCGCCGCCGCAGGGCTGATCAACATCCGCTCGATCTGGCGCCTTCGGCACGTCCGCTCGGCCGAGGTCGCGCTCGCGCTCGTCGCCTTCGGCGGCGTGCTCGTGTTCGGCGTCGTCGGCGGCGTCGTCGTCGCGATCGCGCTTTCAGTCGGCGTGTTCCTCTACCGTGCGGCGCGCCCGCACGATGCCGTACTCGGTCGCATCGAGGACATCGACGGCTACCACGACGTCACGCGCTGGGAGGGCGCCGAGACGGTTCCCGGGCTGCTCGTGTATCGCTTCGATGCGGCGCCCTTCTTCGTCAACGCCGCGTACCTCCGAGAGCGTGTGCTCGAGCTGGTCGACGCGTCCGAAGACGTCAGATGGTTGGTGCTCAACGCCGAGGCGTGGACGTACCTCGACGCCACCGCGATCGACGTCCTGGCTCGGCTCCAGGTCGAGCTCGAGCAGCGGGGCGTCGCGCTCTGTTTCGCCCGCCTGAAGGGACGGCAGCGCGAGATCTTCGAGGAGACGGGCCTCACAGCGCAGATCGGGCCCGACCGTCTCTTCCCCACGGTCCGGGCTGCAGTCGCGGCGTTCGAATGATCACGGCCCTCTCCGAAGAACCACCGAGGGGGCTGAGCGTTGAGCGGCTCGGGCCTCGTCGCGCTCGCGCTCCTCGTCCTCGCGTACTCGGCGGTCTCGCGACGGCTCTCGGGTTCGGTCATCACCGCTGCGATGGTGTTCGTCGCCGGCGGCATGCTGGCGAGCGGCGACGCCCTCGGCTGGCTCGATCCGACGATCGAGAGCGAATCCGTCCGCTGGGTCGCCGAGGCGACACTGACGGTCGTCCTCTTCTCAGACGCGTCACGGATCGACCTCGGGGCGCTGCGTCGCGAGTACGTCGTGCCGCTTCGCCTTCTCGCGATCGGGCTGCCGCTAACCATCGTGGCCGGTGCTCTCGCGGGCGTCGCCGTGCTCGGAGAGCTCGCGTTCATCGAGGCCGTCTTGCTCGCGATCGTGCTTGCCCCTACGGACGCCGCGCTGGGGCAGGCCGTCGTCACTGATCCCCACGTTCCTTCACGCGTACGCCAAGGGCTCAACGTCGAGAGCGGGCTGAACGACGGCATCTGCGTGCCGCTTCTGCTGATCGCGATCACGATTGCCGAGGCGGAGGAGGGCGAGATCGGAGACGGCGCGGCGCTGCAGCTCGTGCTCGAAGAGATTGGCTACGGATGCCTCGGGGGTGTGGTTGCGGGCATCGCAGCCGCCGCCGTGCTGAGGATAGGCCTGCCACGGAGCCTCGTCGATTCGACCTGGCTCCAGGTCGTCCCGGTCGCCGGAGCCGCGCTCGCCTACGGGCTGGCCGTGTGGATGGGCGGCAGCGGGTTCATCGCTGCTTTCATCGGAGGCGCCGTCTTCGGAGGGCTCCGCCGCGAGCTCGGAGGCGAGGTGACGCTCTTCCTCGAAGAGACGGGCGGCGTGCTGGGTGCGGTCACGTTCATCCTCTTCGGCGCCGTCATGCTCGTCCCGGTGCTCGACGATCTCACCGCCGACGTCGTCCTGTACGCGCTTCTCAGCCTGACGGTCATTCGCATGCTTCCCGTTGGCCTGGCGATGCTCGGATCCGGTGCCCGACCGCCGACGGTGGCCTTCCTCGGCTGGTTCGGGCCGCGCGGACTGGCCTCGATCGTCTTTGCGGTGATCCTGGTCGAGGATGCCCACCTGGCGAACGAGCCAGTGCTGCTGAACACGATCTTTTTCACGATCGGCCTCTCGGTCCTCCTGCACGGCGTGACCGCAGCCCCGTTCGCGGGGCGCTACGCAGCGTGGTTCGCGGCCCACCCGCGCGACGCCGCGCCCGCGTTCGAGAGTGCGCCGGCGCCCGAACAGCGCCCGCACCGATGGGCGGCCGGGCTGCGGGACAAAGATCGGGACGCCGGGAAGGCCGCGCATCGTGACGATGCGGGCTGGGACTGGGCCGGAATCCGCGGGGATCGACGCGCCGTCGTACTGCGTTCCGGCGCGTTCCAGCGACAAGTCGCTCACCCCTGTACCCATGCCGATCTCGCGGGAGCATCGCTGTTTTTCAGTGAAGTGCTCTACCAGCTGAGCTACGTCGGCACGTCTTCGACAGCCAGATCCGAGTATAGCCCGGCCTCGCCGTAGTCCCAGATCGTCCGCCTGCGTCCAGGGGCTTCGCCGTTCGTCTCCCGGTAAAGGGAGGCTTGCGTCGGCTGTCATACCCGGTATAGTACTCAGTATGCTGTTCATGGAAACCCGGTCATGAGCGTCCCCCATGCCCTTCTTGCCCTGCTGAGCGAGGGGCCCAAGTACGGCCTGCGGCTGCAGAACGAGTTCGAATCGCGGACCGGCGAGGTCTGGCCGCTCAACGTCGGGCAGGTCTACACGACCCTTCAGCGCCTCGAACGGGACGGGCTCGTCGAGACCGACGACGGGGAGGACGAGCGATCGCGCAAGCGCTTCCGGATCACCGCCGATGGCGCTCGCGAGCTGGCCGACTGGCTTCGCACACCGCCTGACCTCGTGCCTCCCCCGCGCGACGAGCTCGTGATCAAGGTGCTCGTTGCCCTGCAGGTCCCCGGCACCGACGTCCACGAGATCCTGCAGGTGCACCGCCGGCACGTGATCGAGACCATGCAGCGCTACACGCAGGTGAAGGCGGCGACCGACGAGGCGGACACGGCGTTGGCGCTCGTCGCCGACGCCGAGCTCTTCCGGCTCGAAGGGATCGTCCGCTGGCTCGATGCCGCCGACGTCCGCTTGAAGCAGCGGCCACACCTCACGCCCGTCGAAGCGGCCGAGGCCACTTCCGAACCAACTCACCAGATGGAGGTCCCGCAATGACCAGCGCACTCGAACTGCGCGGGGTATCGAAGGTCTACGGCTCCGGGCCCACCGAGGTGCACGCGCTCTGCGACGTCGATCTCTCGGTCGAGCGAAGCGAGCTGGTCGCGATCATGGGGCCGAGCGGCTCCGGTAAGAGCACGCTCTTGACGATCGCCGGCAGCCTCGAGGGGCCGTCCAGCGGACAAGTGCTGGTGGACGGCGTCGACCTCGCGAGCGTCTCGCGCTCGGAGCAGGCGCAGATGCGTCGCAGGTCGATCGGGTACGTCTTCCAGGACTTCAACCTGCTTCCCGGGCTGACGGCAGTCGAGAACGTCACCCTGCCGCTCGAGCTCGACGGCATCCGCGCGAAAGCCGCGCGCGAGACCGGGCTCGAGGCGATGGAGGAGCTCGATGTGGCGTCCCTCGCCGATCGCTACCCCGACGAGCTGTCGGGCGGCGAGCGCCAGCGGGCCGCGATTGCACGGGCGATCGTCGGCGAGCGCGGGTTGCTGCTCGCCGACGAGCCGACCGGCGCCCTCGACTCCATCAACGGCGAGGCGGTCATGCGACTGCTGCGGGCCGCCACGAAGCGGGGCGTCGCCGGTGTCGTCGTGACCCACGAGGCGCAGCTGGCGTCCTGGGCCGACCGCGTCGTCTTCCTCCGCGACGGCCACATCGTCGACCAGACGGTCGCACCGCCTGGCCCCGAATCGCTCCTCGCTACCGGTGAGCGGCGATGACTACGCTCGCGCACCGCTCGGCGTTGGAACGACCGAGTCGCGGCGGAATTGCCGCGCGCCGCCCACTGATCCGCTGGGCTTGGCGCCTTTTCCGTCGCGAGTGGCGCCAGCAGCTCCTGGTGGTGACGCTCCTCACCGTTGCTGTCGCTGCCGCAATCGGCAGCATCACGATCGCCTACAACTCAGTTCCCGCCGACAACAGCGACGTCGGCTCGGCCAAGCAAGTGCTCACGTTCGACGGCGCCGATCCGCGAGAGCTCCAGGCGGGACTCGACGCCGCTGAGAAATCGTTCGGAACGATCGACGTGATCGGCCATCGCTCCGTGCCTGTCCCCGGCAGCGTCGAAGAGGTGGATTACCGGTCGCAAATCCCTGGCGGCGCCTATGGCGGCGAGCTGCTCACGCTGCGCCGCGGCAACTACCCGGTGCGCCCCGGCCAGATCGCCGTCACCGACGGGGTGGCGGAGTCTCTGCGGCTCGAGATCGGGTCAACCTTGGCGCTCGACGGGCGACCACGAACCGTCGTGGGCATCGTCGAGAACCCGAGCAAGCTGACCGACGAGTTCGCTCTCGTCTCCCCCGCTTCCGCCAGCCCTGACCACGTCGATGTTCTCGTCGGAACGACGGAAGTGCCCGAGTCCTTCCTGCAATCCCAGGAGGACCGCTCCCGCTCGGCCTGGGCGGGCTCCTTCGTTAGCGGAAGCGACGTCAGCGGTGCTGCAGAGACGTTGCTGATGTTCTCGGTGGCCACTGTCTTCCTCCTCCTTGCTTCACTGGTTGCCGCCGCGGGGTTCGCAGTCGTCGCGCAGCGACGGCTCCGCCAGCTCGGCATGCTCGCTACCGTCGGCGCCACGGAGAAGCACCTCCGTTTCGTGCTGTTGACGAACGGCGCCGTCGTCGGGACGGTCGCCGCCTTCATCGGGACCATCGCGGGCCTCGCGCTCTGGGTCGTATTCGCCCCGACACTCGAGTCCGCGGTCGACCATCGCATCGACCGGCTCAGCCTTCCGTGGGCTCTGATCGCGATGGCCATCGTCCTCGCAGTCGCCGGGGCAACGGTCGCTGCCTGGTGGCCAGGGCGAACGGTCGCCCGCCTCCCCGTGATGCTCGCGCTCTCGGGGCGACCGCCCAAGCCGAGGCCCGCACACCGCTCAGCGATCGCGGCCGCAGCGCTGATTGCAGTCGGCATCGGCTGTCTCGCTCTGTCAGACCGGGACAGGCCGCCGCTCATCATCGCGGGGCTCGTGGCAACGATCCTCGGCGCGCTGCTCCTGGGCCCACTGGCGATTCGCCTCTTTGCCCGGGCGGCCGGGCACGCCCCGATCGCCGTGCGCTTGGCGCTGCGAGACCTCGCCCGTTACCAGGCCCGCTCCGGTGCGGCACTCGCCGCCATCACCCTCGCTCTCGGTATCACCGCGACCGTCGTCATCATCGCGGCGGCCGAGGAGAAGCGGTCAGCCGGCGAACCGCCCAACCTGTCCAACCGGCAGATCCGCGTGTACACCGGTGCTACGCCGGAGCCGGACTTCGTCCCGATCCAGACGCCCGCCCAGCTCGAACGTATGGCTGCCGGCGTCCGCCGACTCGCGGCAGGTCTCGACGACGCGGCCGTGATCTCGCTCCACAGCGTCATCCAACCGGGCGCACAGCCCGGACTCATCGACGGCATCCGAGTCCTCGACGCGGAAGCTCTCTCACGGAAGACCGATGATCCTGAGAGCGTGCGGGGAGGGTCAATCTTTTGCCCGGCCGCTCCACCAGCGAGCTGCTACGTCGCCGAATCGCGCCTCTACGTCGCCACGCCCGCCCTGCTCAGGTACCTCGGAATCGACCCATCCGCGGTCGATCCGAGCACGGACTTCGTGGTCGACCCGGCCGTCCGGACAAACGAGCTCGTCACCGTCAGCATGCAGAGGACGTCCAAGTCACGCGGCGGCGAGCCAACGGTGAACGAACATGCCGTCACGAACGTCCTGCGGATTGACAGCCGGAAGCTCTTCGGCTCTCTCGGGCAAACCGGCCTTGCGACTTCCTTCATCACGCTCGACGGTCTTCGCCGGCGCGGCTTGGATCAGATCCCCTCCGGCTGGCTGGTCGAGTCAAGCCGGCCGTTGACGAGCGAACAGATCGCAGATGCCCGCGACCTCGCATCCGCCGGCGGCCTGACGATCGAGACACGGCGAGAGAGCACCTCCTTCACGACGCTCATCGCCATCGCGACCGCCGCCGGCGCCCTCCTGGCGCTCGCCATCCTCGCCATGACCGTGGGGCTGATCCGCAGCGAGGCCGCCGCCGACCTCCGCACCCTGACCGCAACCGGAGCAACGAGCAGGATCCGCCGCACGCTGACCGCCGCCACCGCCGGTGCGCTCGCCTTCCTCGGCGGCCTCCTCGGCGTCGCCGGCGCCTATCTCATGCTCGCGGCGACGTACTTCGACAAGCTCGACTATCTCGGTCGGGTCCCGGTGCTCTACCTCGTCCTGATCGTCGTGGGCATCCCAGCGGCGGCCGCTGCGGCCGGCTGGCTGCTTGCCGGCCGCGAGCCGCCGGCCATCGCCAGGCCTGCCATCGAGTGACCGGTCGCGCTCCCGCCAGGTGCCGCTCCTTGGCGCGCTCGCGGCCACGGTCGCGGCGTGCGGCGGTCGGGCGTGACACTCGCCAAGCAGGGCGAAGCTGGCTAGTTGGTGCTCGCGATCTGGATCAGGTTGCCGCAGGTGTCGTCGAACACGGCTGTCGTGACCGCGCCCATTGCGACGGGCTCTTGGGTGAATCGCACTCCGAGTCCACGAAGTCGCTCGAACTCCAGGTCGATGTCGTCGACGGCGAAAGAGGTGAAGGGGATGCCGTCCTCGACGAGCGCCTGCTTGAATGGCTTCGCGGCGGGGTGTCCGTCAGGCTCGAGCAGAAGCTCGGTTCCCCCGATCTCCTCGGGGGAGACGACCGTCAGCCAGCGAGCCTCGCCCAGGGGGATCTCCGTCTTCTTTACGAATCCGAGCACCTCGGTGTAGAACCGAAGCGCCTTGTCTTGGTCGTCGACGAGGACACTCGTGACGTTGATTCTCATCTCGCTTCCTCCTTCGTGCCGTGTAGCCAGCGATCGCGCCGGCGCTAGACCCGCTCGAAGCGGGCGGTGAAGTGGCGGAGGACCGGCGCCTCGTACGTGATGCGGAGGCCGCGCACCGACTCGGCGGCGCCGACGACCTCCTCGGCGGCGTCGGCGGCATGCTCGAGCTGGCGGGCCGTGTACACACGGCGCGGCACGGCGAGGCGCACCAACTCGAGCGGCGGATGCCGGTTCGCGCCTGTCGCGGGGTCTCTCCCCGCCATCGACGAGCCGATCTCGACGCCGCGAACGCCGCCGGCCAGGTAGAGCGCACAGGCAAGCGCCTGCGCCGGAAACTCCTCCGCAGGGACGTGGGGCAGGATCTTGCCCGCGTCGAGGTAGACCGCGTGACCGCCGAACGGACGTAGGACATCGGCGCCGGCGTCGGCGAGGGCCGAGCCCAGGAACGCGACCTGCTCGATGCGATGGCGAAGGTAGTCCTCCTCCAGGACCTCGCGGAGGCCGACGGCGATCGCCTCGAGATCGCGGCCCGCGAGGCCGCCGTACGTGTGGAAGCCCTCGAACACGATCCCGCGGGCCTGAAGCCGCTGGAAGAACTCCTCGTCCTCGCGGATCGCGACGAAGCCCCCGATGTTGGCGATCGCGTCCTTCTTCGCGCTCATGAGCACGGCGTCGGCCTCGGCGAGCTGCTCGCGGGCGATCTCCCGCAAAGGCACCTCGCCGAAGCCGTCTTCGCGCTCCCGCACGAACCAGGCGTTCTCGGCGAAGCGGGCGATGTCGAGCACGAGCTTCTTGTCGTGTCCGTGCGCGACCCGCGCGACGTCGCGGATGTTCCGTAACGAGACCGGCTGGCCGCCGCCCGCGTTGTTCGTGATCGTGAGCATGACGATGGAGACGCGCTCACCGTCCTCGCCGGCGAGGAGGTCCTCGAGGCGGTCGACGTCCATGTTCCCCTTGAAGGGCGCATCGGAGGAGTCGAGCGCTTCGGGCACGGGCAGGTCGAGCGCGATGCCGTCGCGAACCTCGATGTGAGCGCGCGTCGTGTCGAAGTGCGCGTTCGACGGAACGATCTCGCCCGGATCGATGACGGCCCCGAAGAAGAGGCTCTCGGCGCCGCGGCCCTGATGCGCGGGCAGCACGAACGGAAAGCCGAGCACCTCCCGGATCGCGTCTCGGAACCGCTCGAAGCTCCGGGAGCCTGCGTAGGACTCGTCACCGCGCATCAGCGCCGCCCACTGGTCCTGGCTCATTGCACCCGTGCCGGAGTCGGTGAGGAGGTCGAGCTCGACGTCCTCGGCGGAGAGAAGGAAGAGATTCAGTCCGGCGGCGGCGAGCGCCGCCTCGCGCTCCGGGCGCGTCGTCGAGCGGATGGGCTCGACCATCTTGATCCGGAACGGCTCGCGCGGGGCACGCATCAGCCCCGGTGTTCTACACCGACGGGTCGCGAGCCGGGGCCCGACCGCTTACGAGCGCCGCAGGAAGGAGGGCACCTCGAGAACGCCGGACGGCACCTCGAAGCCTTCGCCGCTTGGCTCGCGCTCGCCCCCGAGCGGCTCCTCGCGATCGCGCTCCCGCGGCTCGCGCCGGTACGCCTTGTCGAAACCGGTGGCGATGACCGTGACCCGCACCCGGCCGCCCATCGCCTCGTCGATGACCGCGCCGAAGATCACGTTCGCGTTCAGGTCGGATGCGCCCGTGACCACCTCGGCCGCCTCGTTCACCTCGAAGAGCCCGAGGTCGGGCCCACCGGTGATGTTGAGGAGCACGCCCGTGGCGCCGGCCACCGATGCCTCGAGCAACGGCGACGACACGGCTGCGCGGGCCGCCTCGGCGGCGCGGTTCTCACCCTCCGCCTCGCCGATCCCCATCAGCGCGGAGCCGGCGTCGGTCATGATCGTCCGCACGTCCGCGAAGTCGAGGTTGACGAGCCCGGGGATCGTGATCAGATCGGTGATCCCCTGGACGCCCTGGCGGAGGACCTCGTCGGCCATCCGGAAGGCGTCGCCGAGCGGCGTCTGCTTCTCGACGACCTGGAGCAGCCGGTCGTTCGGGATGATGATCAGCGTGTCGACGTGGTCGCGGAGCTTGCCGATGCCGGTCTGTGCCTGCTCGGCGCGACGGCCGCCCTCGAAACCGAAGGGTCGGGTGACGACGCCGACGGTCAGCGCTCCGATCTCGCGCGCGATTCCCGCGATGACCGGTGCCGAGCCGGTGCCCGTGCCCCCGCCCTCGCCCGCGGTGACGAAGACCATGTCGGCGCCCTTCAGCGCCTCCTTCAGCTCGTCCCGGGTCTCCATCGCAGCCTCGTAGCCCTTCTGCGGGTCCGCGCCCGCACCGAGCCCGCGCGTCGCTGCGGCTCCGATGTGGATCTTCTGGTCGGCCTCGACCATGAGCAGCGCCTGCGCGTCCGTGTTCACCGCGATGAACTCGCACCCGCGGAGCCCCGCTTCGACCATACGGTTGACGGCGTTCGAGCCGCCGCCGCCCGTGCCGACCACCTTGATGACTGCCAGGTAATTGCCCGATTGATCTCTCACCGTAATCCCCTCCGTGACACGCCGAGGTTGAAGCTCAGCTTGAGCGTCCGGTTGAGGGTACGCACCCTGCGGCGGGTTGTCAAACGGGCATTTGCAGCGATATTGCCTTCAAACTCTAACCCTCAAGTTGAGAGTCGAGGGTTGAGCCGCCGACCGCCCGCTGGGGCACCGAGACGTCGAGGTATCCGAGCTCGGCGCGCTCGGCCGCGGTCATCGACTTCAATACCCGGCCCGCGACGGCGAGCTTGAGTCCGAGCTGGTCGACCGTCCCGAGCCGGACGTCGGTGCCGCCGTCGATGACGAGCGCGATCTCGCCGCCGGTCGCCCGGGCGGTCTGAACGCGCTCGGGGAACGCCTTCGGCAGAAGGCGGAGCGCCCGCAGCGCGAGCAGGATGTTCTCGCTCTCGACGAACGCTCCGGGCTTCAGATCGGGCTCGGACGCCGTCCAGACGACCGCGCGACGAGAGTGAGGGCTCGCCGCCGCCGCTCGAATCACTCGACCTCGCTCGGAGACGATCCACGCCTCCTGCCCGTTGCGCACCACGGCGAGCGGGCGTTCCGGCACGACCGTGACGCGAAGCGCGTGCGGGAATGCCCGATCGATGCGGACGGCGCGCACGGCGGGGAGCGCTGCGAGGTGTTGCCGCACCGCATCCTGATCGAGGGCCACGAGGCTCTCCCCCACGAACGGCGCGCCGGCGCGCCGCACCGCCTCGTTCACGCGCGCCGAGCCTCCGGCCACTTCGAGCTCTTCGAGCGCGAAGAGCGACGTGTACCGGGCCGTCGCGTAGGCAAGGCCGGCCAGCACTCCCGCGACGGCAAGGACCGCGAGCAGGCGAAGCGCGGCGCCGCGAAGGCCACGGGGAAGCCCGTTTGCGGGCACGACTGCAAGCTGCGGTCGGGTGACCACGGGACCGAGTTCGCCGCGGGCGGGCTCGGTCCTACCCGCCGGGCCGAACACGGCCACGGTTCCTCGCGCCCTCTAGGGCCCGATGGGCGGGATCTCCACCGGCCCGACCAGCTGCACCTCGGGCTGGAGCTCGACGCCGAACTCCTCACGCGCCCTGCGCCTCGCCTCGGCGATGAGCGCAACCGCATCGACCGTTCGCGCCTCGCCGGCGTTCTCGATGAAGTTCGCGTGCTTCGGCGAGATCCGGGCACCGCCGATGGCGAAGCCGCGCAGGCCGCATGCCTCGAGCATCCGACCGGCGGTCAGCTCGTGCTCGGGGTTCTTGAAGACGCTTCCGAACGTCCGTTTGTTCGTGGGCTGGGCGGCCTTGCGCTCGGCCTGCATGGCGGTGACCACCTCCTTGATCTCCGCCGCCGGACGGTGGCCCAGCGCGAACTCTGCGACCGCCACGACCTGGCCGCGTCCGCAGCCCCGACGATCGGTAGCGCAGGCCGAGCTCCGTCGGCGTGCGCCAGTGCGCCCCGCCGGCGTCGACCACGAGAGCACGAGCCAGCACGCCTGCGATGTCGCCGCCGTAGGCGCCGGCGTTCATCCAGACGCCGCCGCCCGCAGTGCCGGGGATCGCGCACGCGAACTCGAAGCCGCCCAGGTCGGCTGCGCGGGCGCGATGCAGGCAGACGGCGAGCGGCGCGCCACCACCGGCGACGAGCAGCTCGTCCCCGGCCTCGGCGCGTGCCAGCTCCCCTCCCAGCTTGAGCACGAGCCCGGGAAACCCCTCGTCGGCGACGAGCATGTTCGACCCGAGGCCGACGACCGCAACGGGCAGGCCGTCCGCGTCGGCCCAGGCGAGGCGGGCACCGAGCTCGTCGACGGACTCGGGCACGTCGAACCATCGAGCCGGTCCGCCGGTGCCGAGCGTCGTGTAGCGACTGAGGGCGATCTGCTCCTTCACGATGAGAGCTCCGCGCGCAGCAACGCCAGCGCCGAGTCGACGTTGCCGGCCCCCGCCGTCAGGACGAGCCCGCCGGGCCGCGCGAGGCCGGCCGCGATCCGGGCCGCGTCGGCGAGCTCGGGCGCCCAGGCGATGGTCATCCCGGGCCGCACCTCGGCCGCGCGGTCGACCAGCAGCTTCGCGCTGATCCCGGGCACCGGCTCCTCCCGAGCCGGATAGATCTCCGTCACGACGGCGGCGTCGGCCGCTGTCAGCGCTTCGCCGAGCTCGCGCCCGACGTGGCGGGTCCGGGAGTAGAGATGCGGCTGGAAGAGAACGACGACACGGCCGGCGGTGAGGTCGCGGACGGCGGCGAGCGTGGCGGCGAGCTCGGCGGGATGGTGCGCGTAGTCGTCGACGAGCCGCACGCCGCCTGCCTCTCCGTGATCCTCCAGGCGGCGCCCGGCGCCCCGGAAGCCTGCCAGCGCCCGAGCGGAAGCCTCCCGGTCGAAGCCGGCAAGCTCGAGCGCGGCCAGCGCGCACGCGGCGTTCAGTCGGTTGTGCGCGCCGGGCAGGGCGAGCTCGAAGTCGACGGGAGCGAGGTCACGGCCCCACACCACTCGCCCCTCCCCCACGCGCGCGGCCCACTGCTCGAAACGCTGTTCCAGCTCGGCGGTGGAAGCGAAGGTCGCGTGGTGGTCGAGCTCGACGTTCGTAACGACAGCGATGTCCGCGGGAAGCTCGAAGACCGTCCCGTCCGACTCGTCACCCTCGACCACGAGCCGGCCGGTTCCCGCGCGCGCGTTGCCGCCGAGCTGAGGGACCTCGCCCCCGATCAGGAACGACGGGTCGTCGCCGAGCGAATCGAGGCAGTACGCGATCATCGCTGCCGTGGTCGTCTTGCCGTGGGCACCCGAGACGACGATCGACCGCCGCAGGGCGACGAGCTCGGCCAGGAAGTCCGCACGGCTGCGCCCCGGGACCTGCCCGGCGTACGCGGTCGAGACGACCGCCTCGGCGCCGGCCGGAGGCGCAGGCGGATCCGGCGACACGTCGACCGGGATCCCGGCGGCACGGACGTGGGCCAGATAGGGAGTCTCGTTCCGATCCCACCCGGACACCTCGGCGCCCCAGGCCCGGGAGACCACGGCGTAGCCGGACAGCCCGGCGCCGCCGATCCCGGCGAACCACAGGCGGCGGCCGTCAAGGTCGGGCAAGCGCCATCAGCTCCTCCGCGACGACGTCGGCGGCGTCGGGCTTCGCGAGCGCGAGCATCGCCGTCCCCATCGCCGCGAGCCGCTCCGGGTCGCCGAGAAGCTCGGCCACCCGGCGACCGAGATCGAGCTCCTCTTCGGGAACGACGACCGCGCCTCCGCCGCTCTCGAAGTACCGGGCGTTCTTCGCCTGGTGGTCGGCAGTCGCGTACGGGTACGGGACGAGCAACGCAGGCTTCCCGGCGGCGGCGACCTCCCACACCGAGCCGCCCGCGCGGGCGACGACCAGGTCGGCAGCGGCAAGGGACGCTCCGAACTCGTCGGTGAAGGGCAACAGCCGGTAGTCGGCCCGGCGCGGCCTCCCCTCGAGCCCGGGGAAGTCGCGCTCGCCCGCGAGGTGGAGCACAGCGGGCCCGCTCTCGGCAAAGGCGGAGTACGTCGCTTCGTTCAGGCGGGCCGACCCCTGGCTGCCTCCGAAGACGAGCACGACCGGCCCGTCGGCGGGCAGCCCGAACAGCTCTCGCGCCTGGGCCTGCCCGGGAGGGCGAGAGCGCGCGGGGATCGGGCGCCCGACGACGCGGTACTTCGAGCCCGCGCGGCCGTCGAGCGGGAACGCAAGGAACACCTTCCGCGCGAACGGCGCAGCGAGGCGGTTCGCAAGCCCCAGGTGGGCGTCGGCCTCGGTCAGCACAGCCGGGATCCCGAGCGTCCGGGCGGCGACGACCATCGGCCCGCCCACGTAGCCTCCCGCTCCGAGGACGGCGGCGGGCCGGCGACGCCGGAGGATTCGCAGGCACGCGGCAGGGGCCGTCACGTCGCGCGCGAGCGCGCGCACGAGATCCAGGCTCGGACGGCGCGGAAGGCCCTCGACCCGAAAGGCGTCGAACTCCAGGCCGGCGCCGGCCGCGAGCCTCTCCTCGACCGAGTCAGGCCGACCGGCGAGCGTGACGTGCCCGCCTCGGTTCCGCAGCGACTCGGCGACTGCGAGCGCCGGCAGGACGTGCCCGGCGGTTCCGCCCGCGGCGATCAGGAACCTTGGCGGTGGCGTCGGCTGCGGCATGGTTGACCGCGATGTTAAGGAGGATGCCCACGGAGGCGAGCAGAACGACCAGGCTCGAGCCGCCGTAGGACACGAGAGGGAGCGGGATCCCGGTGAGCGGGGCGAGGCCCATGACGGCGCTCACGTTCACCGCGGCCTGGCCGCAGATGAGGGCGGTGATGCCCGCGGCAAGCAGCTTGCCGAAGGGGTCGCGGCAGGCGAGAGCGACGTTGAAGCCCGCGTAGCCGAAGACGACGAACGCGCCCAGGACGGTGAAGGCGCCAAACAGCCCCAGCTCCTCGCCGATGATGGCGAAGATCATGTCGGTCGACGACTCGGGCAGGTAGTAGACCTTCTGCACGCTCTCGCCGAGCCCGACGCCGAAGAAGCCGCCGGAGCCGAGGGCGAGCATCGCCTGCACGCTCTGGAACCCCGCGCCCTGCGGATCCTGCCACGGGTCGAGGAAGCTGAGGATGCGCTCGCGGCGATAGGGCTCCAACCAGATCGCTGCGCCGATGAGGCCGATGCCGATCGCTCCGGCCTTGGCGAGCGTCGAGAAGGGCGTGCCGGCGACGATGAGGACGGCCGCAAGCATCACCACGATCGAGATGGCCGTCCCGAGATCGGGCTCGATGAGAATCAGCCCGAGCGCCGCGCCGAAGACGACTCCGATCGGCCGGGTCAGCTCGCCGAGGGATCGTGGCGCGGGCGAGCGGGAAAGGTACGCGGCAACCCAGAGGACGAGCGCGAGCTTGGCGAGCTCGGACGGCTGCAGCGTGGCCGGCCCCACGGTGATCCAGCGCCTGGCGCCGTTGACCGCCAGCCCGACGACGAGGACGGCGACGAGCAGGGCGAAGCTCGTGAGCAGGAGCGGCGGGACGGCGAAACGCAGCCGCCGGTAGTCCGTGCGCGAGAGAACGGCGAGCGCCACGATCCCGAGGAGGGCATAGGCGGCCTGGCGCTTGAGGTAGTAGGCGGGGTCGTCGTTCGCAAGCGCTGCGCGTGCCGAGCTCGCGCTGTAGACCATGACGAGCCCGAACGCCACGAGCCCGAGCGTGACGACGACGAGCAGGTGGTACTCGAGGCCGCCGCGGGCCGGCCGTTTCACAGGCCCTCCACCAGCTCGCGGAAGCGCGCTCCCCTCTCCTCGAAGCTCTCGAACTGGTCGTAGCTCGCGCAGGCCGGCGAGAGCAGGACCACTTCGCCGCGCTCGGCATCCTGGTTCGCCTCCGCGACCGCGCGCTCGAGATCCTGGGAGTGCCGGAAGCGGACCCCCTCGCGCACCAGCGCCTCGGCGATCTCGTCCGCCGATTCGCCGATCAGGTAGGCGCAGGAGACTCGGGCTTCCCGCGCTCGTGCTGCGAGCCCGCCGAACGGCGTGCCCTTGCGGCTCCCGCCCAGGATCACGCGCAGGCCCGGCGGGTAGGCGCCGAGTGCGCGCTCGGCGGCCTCCGGGTTCGTGGCCTTCGAGTCGTTGACCCAGCGGACCCCGTCGAGCTCGCGGACGAGCTCGAGCCGATGCGGCACGCCGGCGAAGCTCTCGAGGGCGGCGGCGATCGCCTCGTCGGCGATGCCGGCCGCGCGCGCCGCGGCCGCCGCCGCTGCGGCGTTCTCGCGGTTGTGCCCACCCGGGATGCGCGGCTCCGCCGGGAGCGGGTCGTCGTCCGAGAACTCGACGCGGCGGCCCTCGCCCGGGACCGGCGGGAACCCACGGGGAACGACGGCGACGTCCTCGGGCAGCTGGTTCTCGAAGAGGCGCAGCTTGGCGGCCCGGTAGGACTCCAGGTCCCCGTGCCGGTCGAGGTGGTCGGGCGTGACGTTGAGGAGAACCGCGATCTGCGGCCGGAGCTCGTGGATGTCCTCGAGCTGGAAGCTCGACAGCTCGCACACGATCCAGGCGTCCTCGGCGATCGCGCCGTCGAGGCCGGTCAGTGGGCGGCCGACGTTCCCCGCAACGGCGACCGGCAGGCCGGCCGCCCGGAAGATCTCGCCGAGCAGCTCGCACGTCGTCGTCTTGCCGTTCGTCCCGGTGACGCCGAGCAGCGGGTTGGCCAGGAGTCGCGAGCCGAGCTCGACCTCGCTCCAGATCGCCACGCCGCGAGCCCGTGCGGCGGCGACGAGGGGAACCTCGCTCGGGATACCGGGGCTCTTGACCAGTAGGTCCACGTCGTCGACGAGCGCGGGGTCCTCCGCGCCCAGGACGACTTCGACGCCGTTCTCGCGAAGCCTCCCGGCGTCCAGCTCGTCGTTCCGGTCCACGCCGACGACCCTCACCCCGCGGCGCGCGAGTGCGAGCGCCGCGGCCTCACCCGACCGGGCCAGGCCGAGGACGAGAGCGCGCCCCGTCATCCTGTTGGGCGCTCAGGAAGCAAACTCGGACGCGTACCGGTAGTAGAGGACGAACCCGCACGCGCAGAGGATCGCGGTGACGATCCAGAAGCGGACCATGATCCGCGTCTCCGACCAGGCCTTCATCTCGAAGTGATGGTGGAGCGGCGCCATCAGGAGGACGCGCCGGCCGAACCACTTGAAGCTCACGACCTGGACGATCACCGAGAGGGCTTCGATCACGAAAATCCCGCCGATGAGGATGAGGAGCGACTCGGTCTTGGTCATGATCGCGAACGCCGCGATCGCGCCGCCGAGGCCCATCGAGCCCGTGTCCCCCATGAAGACCTGCGCGGGGAAGGCGTTGTACCAGAGGAACCCGATCGAGGCTCCGATCAGGCTGGCGCCGAGGATGGCCAGGTCGAGGTCGACCTGGTCGGCCGCCCCGACGGCGCGGATCGACGCGAGCGCGGCGACGAGGCTCATGGCCGTGTAGGTCAGGAGCGAGATGGTCGTCGTCCCGGCGGCGAGGCCGTCGACGCCGTCCGTGAGGTTCACGCCGTTGGCGAAGCCGGCGATGATGAAATAGAGGAGGACGTACCAGCCCCACCCGAGCGGCAGGTCGACGTCGAGGAGCGGGAGATAGACATCCGTCGTCAGCGGCTCGTCGAGGCCGCGCGCGGCGACGAAGCCGACCACGACCGTGATCACGCCGAGCCAGACGAGCTTCCAGCGGCCCGAGAGCCCCAGCGAGCGGCGGCGCGACACCTTCGTCCAGTCGTCGACGAAGCCGACTGCGGCGCAGCCGAGCGCGACGAAGAACGCCGTGACGGCGGGAACCGTCCGGTCCGAGAAGATCAGGAACGGGATCGCCATCGAGATCATGATCAGGAGGCCGCCCATCGCCGGCGTCCCCTGCTTGACCACGTGGCCCTTCGGCCCGTCCTCCCGGATCTGCTGGCCGAACTCGTTCTTCCGGAGGAAGTCGATGAACTTCGGGCCGGCGAGGATGGAGATCACCATCGCCAGCACCCCCGCGAGCAAGACTTCGACCATACCTGGGCCTTAAGCCTAGGCCCGCGCCGGGACGACGGCGACGGCTTCGGCGATGATCTCGAGCCCCATCGCGCGCGAGCCCTTCACCAGCACGCAGTCGCCGGGTCGGAGGACGGTGCGAAGGGCGGCGAGCCCCTGCTCGACAGTGGCCGCCCAGCGGGTGACCGGGACGCCGCGCGCGCCCTGGACGTAGTTGCGCGCCAGAGGCCCGACCGCGACGAGCACCTCCACCCCCGCGCGCGCCGCGGCGGCGCCGACCTCACGGTGAAAAGCGGGCGCCCCAGGCCCGAGCTCGGCCATGTCACCGAGGACCGCGACCTTGCGCTGACCGGCGGCGGCACGGTCGTCGAGGTGCTCGAGCGCGGCCGCCATCGAGAGCGGGTTTGCGTTGTAGCAGTCGTTCAGCAGGATGCCGCCGCCCGGCAACGGCACCTCCTCTCCACGCAAGCGCGACAGCTGAACGTGCCTCGCGCCCTTCTGCGCCTTGCCCAGCGGGAGCCCGAGCGCATGGTAGGCCGCCAGAGCGGCGAGCGCGTTCGTCGCGTTGTAGCGGGAGGCGAAGCTGAACTCCAGCGTCAGCGGACGGCCGAACGCCTCGACGCGGATGCGGGCGCTGCCGTCGTGAGCGGCGAAGTAGCTGAGACTGACGTCCCCGCCGTCGCCGAAGCGGAAGACCTGGAGATCGTCGCGCGCGAGATACGGATCGAGATACGCCTCGCCTGCCGGGACGATCGCGGTCCCCCCGGGCGGGAGGCTCTCGATGAGCTCGGCCTTCGCCTGGGCGACGCGCTCGACCGTGCCGAGAAGCTCGAGGTGGACGGGGCCGACGCTCGTCACGATGCCGATGTCCGGCGCGGCGATCTCGCAGAGCTCGGCGATCTGGCCGAGCCCGCGCATGCCCATCTCGACGATGGCGATCTCCGTGTCCTCCTCGAGCCGGCACAGGGTCAGTGGAAGCCCGATCTCGTTGTTCTGACTGCCCTCGGCGACGACGACCCGCGCATGGGGGGCGCAGAGAGCGCCGAGGATGTCCTTCGTCGAGGTCTTCGCCGTCGAGCCGGTGACCGCGACCACCTTGGCGGAGGAGCGAGCCCGGACCGCCTGGCCGAGCGCGCCGAGCGCGCCGAACGCGTCCTCCGGGACGAGCGCAGCCGCGGCGCCGGCCGCCAGCGCCTCGCCGACGAAGTCGACACCCCCGCCGACTGCGACGAAGAGGTCACCGGGCGCCGTCCGCCGTGAGTCGATCGCCACCCCGGTCGCCAGCTCGGCGCCGGCCGCAAGCTTCAGCCTGCCCGGTGCGAGCTCGGCGACCTCGTCGAGCGGGAGCGGGATCATGCTGCCGCGCCGAGGCGCCGGAGGGCGTCGCGGGCAACCTCGCGGTCGTCGAAGGGAATCGTCCGGTCGCCGAGCTCCTGCCCCTGTTCGTGCCCCTTGCCGGCGATGAGGACGACATCGCCCTTCTCCGCCTCCCCGACCGCGCAGGCAATGGCGGCCGCGCGGTCCGGCTCCACTTCTTCGCGCCCGTCCATGCCGGCAACGATCTCTTCGATGATCGCGCCCGGGGCCTCGCTTCTCGGATTGTCGGAGGTGACCACGGCGAGATCCGCGAGCCGGCTCACGACCTCGCCCATGAGCGGCCGCTTCGCGCGATCGCGGTCTCCGCCGCAGCCGAACACGCAGATCACGCGCCCCGACGCAAGCCGGCGTGCCTCGGCGAGGACGTTCTCGAGCGCCTCGGGGGTGTGCGCATAGTCGACGAGGACGCCGAAGGGCTGACCCTCGTCCACGGCCTCGAAGCGCCCCGGCACCCCGGCGACGTGCTCGACGCCACGCACGATCGCGTCGTCCTCGATCCCGAGCAGGCGCGCGGCGGCGATCGCACCCAGGACGTTCTCGACGTTGAAGCGGCCGCGGAGCTGCGGGCGGACGGCCACGCCGGCGGCGCGGAAGCTCGTAGCGGCCGGCGTCAGCTCGAGCTCTTCCGGGCGCACGTCGGCGTCATCGGTGAGGCCGAACGTGAGAAGCGTGACGCCGAGCGCGCGCAGCTCCTCCGCCAGGCGCCGCCCGTGCTCGTCACCGACGTTGACCGCGGCGGGCGGACGGCGCCCGTCGACGTCAGGCTCGACGAACAACCGCCGCTTGGCCTCGTAGTAGGCGCCGAGCGTCCCATGAAAGTCGAGGTGGTCCTGGGAGAGGTTCGTGAAGACGAGCGCGCGGAACCGCGTCCCGATCAGGCGCTTGAGCTCGGACGCGTGCGAGGACGCCTCCATGGCGCAGCTCCGGTCGCCGGCGTCGAGAAGCTCGCGGAACGTGCGCTGCAGGTCGATCGCCTCCGGCGTCGTTCTCGTGACGGCGCGCCGCTCGCCTCCGATGCGCATCTCCACGGTCCCGAGGAGACCCGGGCGGCGGCCGGCCGCCGCGAGGATCGAGTAGACCACGAACGCGGTCGTCGTCTTCCCGTTCGTCCCCGTGATGCCGGCCACCTCGAGCTCCCGCGTCGGCCGACCGAAGAAGACGTCCGCCGCGAGCGCCATGGCGCCGCGCACGTCGGCGACCACGAGCTGGGGCACCGGCACGTCGAGCGTCCGCTCGACGAGGAGCGCGACCGCCCCGCGCTCGACCGCTTCGCCGGCAAAGTCGTGGCCGTCGGCGCGCTCACCGGGCACGCAGGCGAAGAGCGCCCCGGGCACGACGAACCTGGCGTCGTAGGCCAGGTCGGAGACCGCGACCTCGCCCGGGCCCTGGACCTCCCGTGCTCCGACGGCGGCGCCCAGGGTCTCGAGTGCGATGGCAGGCTGGTCGGGCACGGTCAGGCGAAGTTCGGCGCGCGATAGTGAGTTCTTCTTCAATCCTGCGTGCATTCTGGCGCGGACCGCGCACCACACGCGCAGATTCTCCTGGCATCGCGCGCGCGCGCGTCAATCTGTATCGCGGCGACGCTTACTCGCCGTCGCCGCGCCGGGCGTCCGGCTGCACCTCGAGGTACTGAAGGACGAACTCCGCGATCTCCGCGAACACGGGGCCGGCAACGACTCCGCCCCAGATCGCTCCGCGCGGCTCGTCCACGGTGACGAGCACGACGACCTCGGGCCGGCTCGCGGGCGCGAAGCCCACGAACGACGCGACGTAACGGCTGTCCGAGTAGCCGCCGGTCGGCTCGGGCTTCGCCGCAGTGCCCGTCTTGCCGGCGATGCGGTAACCGTCCACTTGCGCCGTCGTCCCCGAGCCCTCCTCGACGACGCCGCGCAGCATCCGGGTCAGTTCGCGCGACGTTCCCTCGGAGAGGACCCGCCTGCGCTGCGGCTGCACACGTTCACGTCCCTCGACTCGGTCGACGAGGTGCGGCTCGACTAGGACGCCCTTGTTGGCGATCGCGCCGTAGGCGGTCGCCATCTGCAGCGGAGTCACGGCGATGCCCTGCCCGATGGGAACGTTCCCGATCGTCGAGCCGGACCACTCCTCCGGCCGCAGGACGATCCCGCGCGACTCTCCCGGGAAGTCGATACCGGTCTTCTTGCCGAAGCCGAAGCGCCGGATCCAGTTGTCCAGGCGCTCACGCTGGAGCAGCTGTGCCAGCGTGACGACGCCGACGTTGGACGAGCGGGAGAGGATCTGCGAGACGGTCATCGTCCGCGTCCCCCGCGGGACCGCGTCATGGATCACGCGGTCGGCCACCGGGATCTTGTAGCGGAGGCGGAACTTCGTCCCCGGCGAGACGAGCTTCTCTTCCAGGACGCCGCCTACCGTGACGACCTTGAAGGTCGACCCCGGCTCGTACGTGTCCGTCACAGCGCGGTTGCGCAGGCGGTCCTCCTCCCACTTGGCGACCGTTGGGAAGGCGTTGGCGTCGAAGCCCGGCTCGACCGCGAGCGCGAGGATGCCGCCCGTCTTCGGGTCGAGGACGACGGCGGTCGCCGACTGCGCGCTCCAGCGGTTCCTCGCCCGGCGCAGGACCCGCTCGACGTAGCCCTGGATCGTGTGGTCGACGGTGAGGAAGGCGTCCCTGCCGTGGCGGACCTGCTCCGATTCGACGACGTCGATCGTCCGCCCGAACGGGTCTCGCACGATCGTCTTCGACCCCTTCGCACCCGCGAGCTCCTCGTCCAGCTGGACCTCGAGGCCCGACAGGCCGCGGTTCTCGGTGCCTGCGTAGCCGACGATCTCCGACGCAACGGTCCGCTGTGGGTAGACGCGGTGCTCCTCGGGCTGAAAGCCGATCCCGACGATCGCCTGCGCCTTGAGCGACTCCGCCTTCTCGGGGTCGCCCTTGCGTACGAGATAGACGAATCCGCGGGAACGGTCGGCGAGCTTCGGATAGAGCTTGCCGGGATCGAGGCCGAGCGCCTGACCGACGGCGATCGCCGTCGCACGCGGGTCGACCACCTGCTTCGGGTTCGCGTAAACGGTCGTCGCGCGCTCGCCGAATGCAAGCTGGACGCCGTTGCGGTCGAAGATCGACCCACGTCGGGCGGGGACCTCGAGCTCCTGGCGGTGCTGGCTGGTGGCCAGATGATCGAGCGCCTGGGCCTTCACCGCCTGAAGCCAGGCCACCCGCGCGAACGCGGCGACGAAGACCACCGCGAACACCGCGAGGAGGAGCCGTAGGCGCCTGTTCGCGTGGCGCACCGGTCGCTACTCCTTGACGCGCGCCAGGCGGACGTAGGTGATCTCGAGGGGCTCGGCCAGCCCGTACCGGTTGACGGCCATCGCCTCGATGCGACCCGCCGCCGCCGCCCGTGAGAGCTTTGCCTCGAGGCCGTCCCTCTTCGCGATCAGCTCCGTGCGCTCGATCTCCAGCTCCTCCGACTGCAGGTTCAGGCGCAGGACGGCGACGTTCAGCGCGACGATCCCGGCGAGGAGGGTCGCCACGAGGACGATCCACACGACGTTGCCGGCGACACGCGGCCTCGCCGCCGGCCGGCGCCGTTGCGCACGGCGGGGCTCAGGGCGCTGCTTGGGCCGCGGCGCGCGGCGGGGCTCGGCACGGGCGGCAGCGGTTGCCATCCGTGCCCCTAGGTCTTCACCGCGACGCGGAGGCGGGCAGAAGAGGCCCTCGGGTTGTCCGCGGTCTCGGCCGGCGAGGGACGCACCGCCTTGCGGGTGACGAGACGGAGCGTCGGTTCCGTTCCGCAGACGCACACCGGCAGGTCGGGCGGGCACGTGCAGTCGCGCGCCTGGCCGGCGAAGTAGCGCTTGACGATTCGGTCCTCGAGCGAGTGGAAGCTGATGACGGCGAGGCGCCCGCCGGGACGGAGCAGCCGAAGAGCGGTCGGCAAGGCCTGCTCGAGCGCCCCCAGCTCGTCGTTGACGACGATCCTGAGCGCCTGGAAGACGCGCTTGGCCGGATGCCCGTCGCCGAAGCGCCGCGGCGCGGGGATCGCCGACCGAACCACCTCGACGAGGTCGGATGTCCGCTCGAACGGCTGCTCGGCGCGGCGGCGAACGACTGCGCGGGCGATCTGCCGGGAGAAGCGCTCCTCGCCGTAGCGGCGGAAGACATCGCTCAGCTCGCGCTCGTCGAGCTCGTTGACGACGTCCTGCGCCGAGCGGGGCGACGACGTGTCCATGCGCATGTCGAGCGGAGCGTCTGCCGCGTAGGAGAAGCCGCGCTCGGGCCGGTCGATCTGCATGCTCGAGACACCGAGGTCGAGGAGGATCGCGTCGGCCTGGACGTCGTTGTCGGCGAGCTGCCCGAGCACGACGGCGAAGTCGCCGCGCAGGAGCCGCGCCTGGACGCCCGCGTGCCGCTGGAACCGCTCGAAGTACGGGCGCACGCTCGCGTCCCGGTCGATTGCGATGAACCGCCCTCGGCCGCCGAGATCGGCCGCGAGCAGCTCTGCGTGGCCGCCGGCGCCGAACGTGGCGTCGACCACGGTCTCCCCCGGCTCCACGGCCAGGAGCTCGCGAACCTCCCCGGCGAGAACGGGAACGTGATCAGTTGTCTCGTGTTGCAAGGCGTTCCGCAACAACCTCCGCCCTCCTTTCGACATCGTCGAGATGCACGCGCCAGGCGTCTCGATCCCAGACCTCAAGGTAGTCACCGGCGCCGGCCACGATCACCTCGCGGCCCAGGTCGGCCTTCGCCATCAACCCCGCCGGGAGCGTCACGCGCCCCTGCTTGTCGAGCTCGGACTCGACCGTGGCGGAAAACAGGTAGCGCCGCATGTCCCTCGCCTCACGGCTGAACCGGTCGAGACCCGAGAGGTGCGAGCTCACGAAATCGCCCCAGCTTTCCTTGGTGTACACGGCGAGACACCGCTCGATGCCACGCGTGACGACGACGCCCTGCTCGAAGGACTGCCGGAACCGAGCGGGAAGCGTAAGTCGGTTCTTGTCGTCGATTGTGTGCTCGTACTCGCCGAGAAGCATCCAGCGGTGCCTTTCGTGACCTCCACTTTCCCCCACTGTAGACCACAATCCCCCACCACGCAACTCGCGGACCCCACCTCGCGGACGTGGGAGTTCGAGGAGACGAGGAGTTGCCGACGCACGAAGGAGGCCCGATGCGGGTGGAACTGACCTCTGACGAGCTCGCGCGACTCCTGCGGGAGGCCGAGCAGGCGCACGCTGAATACGAGCAGGAGCTCGGCCGCCGGGACGAGGACTGGCCCGGGTGGTACGCCGAATACATCCTCCTGCAGCTCGAAGAGCCCTCGGCCTAGCGCCCGTGGGCGCCGCGGCGCGTGAGCGCGGCGGCGGCGCACTCGGCCGCGAAGGCGACGGCGGCCTCGGGCGCGTCGGCGCGGCCGAGAGCGTACGTGAGGCCGGCCGCGAAGCTGTCGCCGGCGCCGTAGGAGTCCTCGATCTCACCGGGTAGGTCAGCCGGCGGGTAGGCGCCGGCGCGGCAGTCGGCGGTGCCCCACGTGCCTCCTTCGCGTCCGGAGGTCGCCACGACGAGCTTCGGCTGGGGCTCGAGGTCCCCGCGCCCGTAGCGCTCGCTCGGGTCGCCGGCGCTGCGGACGAGGGCGTCGAGCTCGACCCCTGCCTCCTGGAGGACGGGCAGCGACCTGGCCGTCGCCACGAGGACGCGGGCCTGCCGTGCCGCCCGCACCGCCGCGGCGTCCCCGCTGACGAAGTACACCGCATCGGTCTCCGCGAGCTCCGGCCACGGAAGCGGGTCGCTGCCGCGCGGAACGTGCTTCTCGCCGATGATCGTGATCGTCCGCTCGCCTCGTCCGTCCACGAAGGTGAACCCGCGCCGTTGCGGCTCGGCATGGCGCGCGGCCTCGACGCGCACCCCGAGGCCGGTGAGCTGCGCCAACGACGCTTCCCCGAGCGCGTCGCGTCCCAGTGCGGTGAAGAGGGTGCACGCACCGGCCAGCTCCGCGAGCCGCGCGGAGGCAACACCGCCACCGCCGGCTGCTTCCGCCCACGACTGGCTCGCCTGGACGATCTCGCCGGGGAGCGGGACGAGCTCGACCCGCGCGAACTCCACCCACTCGACGTGACCGACGACTGCGGTTTGCATCGCGCGCAGTCTCACACTTCGGCACCGCCGTGCGTTTCAACGGATGATGGGAGCCGTGGCCGCGATACCGCCCTTCGAGCGCTTCTACGACGAGCGCAAGGACGAGATCTTCGGCTATCTCGCGCGCCTGCTCGGGCGCGACGCTGCCGAGGATGCCTTCCAGGAAACATTCCTGCGGGCGCTTCGCGCGTACGCCAAGCTCGAGCACGGCAAGCACCTGCGCGCGTGGGTCTTCACGATCGCCACCCGCGTCGCGGTCGACGAGCGCCGCAAGGCAACGCCGGTCGCCGAGGCGCCGGAGGTGCCGGTGCTGGACGAGCGGCCGGTCTACGCCGAGCTCGATCATCTCGCCGGCGAGCTCCCGCCCACCGAGCGTGCAGCGGTGGTGCTCCGCTACGGGTACGACCTCTCGTACGACGACATCGGCGCAGCGCTCGGCTCGAACGCCGAGGCGGCCCGCGCAGCGGCCTCCTCCGGAGTGCGGCGCCTCCGCAGAAAGGAGGTCTCATGACTACCGTCCCCGACAGGCTCGACCGCCGCTTCCGCGACGCTGCGGCCTCCGCCGGGCTCCTCGACGTCGCCTATGACTTCACGGACTCTCCCGTCGGCCGCCTGCTCGTGGCCACGAGCGAGCGCGGAGTTTGCCGCATCTCGTTCGACCCCGAGCCGGAGCGGGAGCTCGACGAGCTCGCCCGGGCATTCGGCGCGCGAGTCCTTCGTGCTCCGGCCCCGGTCGACGACGTCCGCCGCGAGCTCGACGAGTACTTCGAGGGCACCCGGCGCGATTTCGACCTGCCGGTCGACCTGACTCCGCTGCCGGACTTTCAGCGCGCGGTGCTGGAGGAGCTCGTTCTCGTTCCGTACGGCGGCGTCGACACCTACGGCGGCCTCGCCCAGCGGATCGGCAAGCCGCGCGCCGCGAGGGCCGTCGGCGGGGCGCTCAACCGTAACCCGATCCCGATCGTAGTTCCCTGCCACCGCATCGTCGGCGCGAGCGGGAACCTCGTCGGCTACGCCGGCGGCCTCGAGCGCAAGCAGGCCCTCCTCGGGCTCGAAGGCGCCCTCCTGACGTAGGCCCTAGGCGGCTTCGCCGGTGCGGGCCTGGATCCGGCGAAGCAGGTCCAGGCGCACCTGCTCGCCGGTCAGCCGCCCGGCGTTCCGTGGGTACTGGATCAGCAGGTGCAGCGCCGGCGACTCCGCCGTCGGGCCGTCCGGCGCAGGCGCAGGCGCCGACGACGGGGGCGGCTGCTGCACGACCACGATCTCGCTGATCCTGGCGCCGTGGAGACGGGCGTAGCACTCCTGCTCGTCGAGCGGCCTCAGCCTCGGGCGCTTGCGGAAGATCCGCACCTGCCGAGCCTAGCGCCGGCGGCGGTCGGAACTACGCCCAGTCCATGGGCTCGTAGCCGCTCGAGCGCGGCGCGGAGACCATGAGCAGCTTCACGGGCTCGTCGCCGGCATTGGCGATCGTGCGCGACGGCTCGGGCGCAAGGCGGACGTAGGTCCCCGCCGGCGCCGGGTACTCCTCCCCGTCGACGATCGCCACGGCGGTCCCGGCGAGGACGACGTAAACCTCTTCCTGATCGCGCGCCGTCTCGTCGTGCTCGGGAATTCCGCCGCCCGGCTCGATCTCGACCAGGTTCATTCCGAACGACTCGAGGCCCAGCGACCGCCGCGCGAGCAGCCACCTCCCGCTTCGCTCGAACTCGTCTTCGTGCCCGATGGTGAACGGCTCTCGGCTCATGCGGGCTTTCTACCAGGCTACGCGGCGGAACCGAAGCCGCCGCCGCCCGGCGTCTCCACGGTCACCGATTGCCCCGCCTCGAGCGCTCGAGTGACTTTGGCCGGGACGTCGTCGCCGTCGATCAGGTTCCGTCCCGGGGACCCCGGCTCACCGGCGCGAGTCCCCCCCGGCCCACGGGCCCGGCGCTCGCTGACGATCGAGACCCGGCACGGCTCGAGGGCGGTGATCTCCCTGATCACGCCGTCGCCGCCCCAGAATCGGCCCTTGCCTCCGGATCCGAGGCGCAGCGCGTAGCGCTCGACCCGAAGCGGGTAGGCGAGCTCGAGCGCCTCGACCGGCGTGTTCAGCGTGTTCGACATGGCGACATGGACCGCCGACGGCCCGTCTGCGGTCGGGCATCCACCCTGCCCTCCCGCAATCGTCTCGTAGTAGGTGAAACGCGCGTTGCCGAACGTGAGGTTGTTCATCGTCCCCTGGCCCTGCGCCGGGACCGGGACGGCCTGGCCGAACGCGCGGAAGAGGACGTCGGCGATGCGGCTCGAGGTCTCGACGTTGCCGGCGACGACGGCCGCCGGCGCTCGGGCGTTGACCAGCGACCCTTCCGGTGCCGAGACGGTGACCGGGGCGAAGGCGCCGCCCGACGCCGGCACGTCGGGATCGGTCAGGCAGCGGACGACGAAGTACGAGGCCGAGCGCGTCACCGCGATGGGACAGTTGAGGTTGCCGGGATGCTGCGGGTCGGTCCCCGCGAAGTCGATCGCAACCGTCTCGCCCGCGATCACGACCGTCGCGCGCACGACGAGCTCGCCTTCGGGAGCCTCCAGCACGTCCGAGGCTTCGTAGCGGCCGTCTGGGAGCTGCGCAATCGCAGCGCGCACGCGCCGCTCGGAGTAGGCGTAGAGCTCGTCCATTGCCGCTTCAACGCGCTCGCGCCCCTTCCGCTCGGCGAGCTCGTCGAGCCGCCGCTCCGCAAGCCTGTGTGCCGCGAGCTGGGCGCGCAGGTCGCCGCGCCGCTCGTCGGGGTTCCTCATGTTGGCGAGGAGGATGGTGACGACCTCGTCCGTCAGCCGGACGGGTGGGACGACGAGGCCCTCCTGGTAGAGGTCGGTCGAGCCCGCCGGAAGGCTCGCCGGCTCGGCCCCGCCGACATCCGCGTAGTGCGCTCTCGAGACCGCGTAGCCGAGCTCGGTGCGCGAGACGAGCGTGATGTCCGGCAGGTGAGTGCCCCCGGTGAACGGGTCGTTGACGACGAAGACATCACCGAGCTCGGGGTCGTGCGCCTGGACAGCCGCCACGGCTTCCGGCATCGCACCGAGGTGAACCGGGATGTGCTCTGCCTGCGCGATCATCCGCCCGTCCGGTGCGAACAGCGCCGTCGAGCAGTCGCGGCGCTCCTTGATGTTCGCGGAGAACGCCGAGCGGACGAGGACGGCGCCCATCTCCTCCGCCACCGCTCGGAGCGCGCTGCCGACAACTTGGAGCTCGATATTCACAGTCCCGTCACCCTCTCGTGAGAACGATCGTGCTATTCCCATCCCTAGCCCCCTCCCACCCGGGGGGCAGCCAGCATGTGGCGCCCTCGAGCTCCACGACGGCCGGGCCGACGACCGACAGCGGCTCGCCGGCGGGGAGCGCGAGCGTGGGGCCGGGGGTCACTTCGGCGGTTCGCACGGCGACGAGCTCGAGCGGGCGCTCGCGCTCGGCGTAGCCGTAGCGTTCCTCGTGGGCGCGGTGGAAGGACTCCGCCGGGGCGCCGTCGAGGGGCACGGTCAACTCGAACGACTGGCCGCGGTAGCGAAGGTCGATCTCGCCGTGCCGCGGCAGGAGCCCCGCGTCCTCGAACGGGATCACGTAGGAGCGAACCCGGTCGCGTCGTTCCTCGCTCGCGACGAGGCCGAGGGCCGAGAGCACACCGGCCGCGGCGGGCACCAGCACCTTGCGGATGCCGAGCTCGTCGGCGAGCTCGCAGGCGTGCAGCGGGCCGGCGCCGCCGAACGCGACCAGCGCGAAGTCGCGCGGGTCGTGGCCGCGCTCGACGGACACGAGCCGGAGCGCGCGCAGCATCTCCGCGTTGACGACGTCCACGACGGCCTGCGGCTCGAAGTCGCCGAGCGCGAGCTCGGCTGCCGCGCGGTCGAGCTCGAGGCCGCCGGCGAGGGTTTCCGGAAGCCGGCCGAGAACGAGATTGGCGTCGGTGACTGTGGGCTCCAGGCCGCCGCGCCCGTAGCACGCCGGTCCGGGGTCGGCGCCCGCACTGTGCGGGCCGACCCGAAGCGCGCCGCCGGCGTCCCGCCAGACGATCGACCCGCCCCCGGCGCCGACCGTCTGCAGGTCGACGGTCGGCAGCCGGATGGGGAAGCCGCCTACGTCACGCTCGGCCGCGCGCCCCACCTGCCCGCCGACGATCAGGCAGACGTCCGTCGAGGTGCCGCCCATGTCGAGCGTGATCGCGTTCTCGACGCCGGCGAGCGCAGCGACGCGAGCGGCCCCCACGACGCCTGCAGCGGGGCCCGAGACGAGCGCGAGCGAGGGATGGCGCGCCGCGTCGGCGAGCGTGCAGACACCGCCCGATGAACGCATGACGAGCGGCTCGGCGAGGCCCGCCTCGCGGCAGCGGTCTGCGAGCGACCAGAGGTACTCCGCCAGGACCGGCCCGAGGTAGGCGTCGACCGCCGTCGTCGACGCGCGTTCGTACTCCCGGAACTCAGGCGCGACTTCGTGGGAGGCGACGATGTGCGCGTTGGGGAGCCGCCGGCGCACCTCGTCCGCGACCAGGCGCTCGTGGGTCGAGTCCCGGAAGGAGAAGAGGAGGCAGATCGCGACCGCCTCGGCCTCGAGCTCCGGGAGCGATTCGAGGTCGAGCGGCTCGATCACCCCTTGCGGGCCGACCCGCTCGTGGACACCCACGCAGCGCTCGAGCGGGACCAGCGGCTCCGGATGCCGATCGCACAGGCGGTAGAGGTGCGCGCGGGTCTGGCGACGCAGGTGGAGCACGTGCTCGAAGCCGGCGGTCCCGACGAAGGCGGTGCGCGCGCCCTTCCGCTCGAGCAGCGCGTTCGTGGCGATGGTCGTCCCGTGCGTGAAGCGCTCCAGCCGTGCTCCCGCCGCGCCGACCTCGGTCGCCGCCTTGACCACCGAGTGCTCCTGCGCCCGGACGGTCGGCACCTTTGCCGTACGAAGCTCGCCGTCGGTCAGGAGCACGGCGTCCGTGAAGGTGCCTCCGACGTCGATCCCGAGGATCGCCACGGGGCACGTCTAGCAGGCGGGCGGGACGCTGCCCTCCCTCACGCGGCGTGGCGGCGCCGGTACGACCGCGCCTTCGTCCGGTTTCCGCACACGGCCATCGAGCACCAGCGGCGCGAGCGGTTGCGGGCGTGGTCATAGAACGCCCAGCCGCAGCGGTCGGCCTGGCAGGCCTTCAGCCGGCTCCAACTCCCGTCCGCCATCGCCGCGGCCACGATCGCGACGAGCCTTCCGAGGGCTCCGTCTACACCGGCTGCTCGCGGCTCCAGCCGCACGCCTCCGGAGGCATCGAAGTGGACGGCGAGGCGCGCGCGCTCCGCGGCCCGGCTGAGCGCGACCGCCGACTCCGTGCGCACGTTCATCCAGTTGTTCTCGAGCAGCAGTCCGCGGAGGGCCTCGCGAAGCTGACGCGCGGCGTGGAGGTCGGCCGGACCGGCCGGACCGCCGCCGAGGCGGTGCTGCTCGAGCCAGCCCGTCAGGGCGGCGGGGCTCGAGAGCTCGTCGTCGCCGTCCGCCAGGTCGACCGTGTTCACGAAGAGCCGGACGAGCTCGAGCTCTCCCGGCGCGTTGTCACTCATAACCTTCTATGATAGATCACTGGTTAGCGAACGAGCAACGGAGGTTCTGCATGGCCGCCGCGCCCTACCGTGTCGCGCACGTATCCGAGATCGTAGAGCCCCTCGCCGAAGAGCCGGGCAATGCCTCCTGGCGCGCCGTGCGCCGGCACTTCGACATCGGTTCCTTCGGCGTCGCGGCGTACACGGCCCGCGCCGCCGGCGACGTCTTCACGAGCGACCACACGGAGGCTGACACCCGCCATGAGGAGCTCTTCTTCGTCGCCGCCGGACACGCCGCGATCAGGGTCGGCGAGGAGACGGTGGACGCCCCGGCGGGGACGTTCGTCTACGTCGGCGACCCCGAGGTCGTGCGCGGGGCGACCGCCATCGCACCGGACACAACCCTCCTGGCGGTCGGCGGCGAGCCCGGCAAGGCCTTCGAGGTCTCGTCGTGGGAGAAGCAGGCCGCCGGCGATGACTAGCGGGGCCTGGAGCGCCGAGCTCGCCCTCGCGGGCGCCGGCGGAGAGCCGGTCGACCTCTGGCGGTCGATCCAATCCCATGGCCTCGTCGACCTGCCGCCGATGCGGATCGACGAGGAGGCCCGCGCGCTCGAGATCACCGTTCCACTCCGAGGAGCCCGGCCGCGTACGGTCAGGATCGCCGAGGGGAAGAAGGGGCACGCTCTCGTCACCGTCGTCGGCCGAACCCCGGGAGCCAGTGCCGCGGACGCCGTCCTCGCTGCGGTCTCGCACGTCCTCCGCCTGGACGAGGATCTGTCGGGCTTCTACGAGCTCGCGCGGGCCGATCCCGACCTCGCCTGGGCCGCCCGGGGCGCCGGCCGCCTAGTGCGAAGCCCGACCGTGTTCGAGGAGGTCGTGAAGACCATCTGCACGACGAACTGCGCGTGGTCGGCGACCGAGCGCATGGTCGGCGCACTCGTCGAGCACCTCGGCGAGCGTGCCGCCGGCGCAAAGGACGGGCCCTACAGCCGCGCCTTCCCCACTCCGCAGGCGATGGCCGCCGCGGACGAGGATTTCTACCGTGACGTCGTGCGCTCCGGTTACCGGGGGGCGTTCCTCCGCTCACTCTCGGCGGACGTCGCGTCGGGGGCGCTGGACCTCGAAGCGCTTGGGGATGCCTCGCGGGAGGAACTGCCCGACGACGACCTCGCCGAGCGTCTCCTCTCCCTCCCAGGCGTGGGGCCCTACGCCGCGGCGCACATCATGATGCTCCTCGGCCGCTACTCCCGGCTCGTGCTCGACTCGTGGACGCGACCGAAGTACGCGAGCCTCAACGGTGGGAAGTCCGTCAAGGATGCGACGATCGAGCGTCGCTTCCGCCGGTACGGCCCGTACGCCGGGCTCGCGTTCTGGCTCCTCCTCACCCACGACTGGGCTCCGGACGCGTGACGGAGGCGCGCTACCGCGACGGGGCGAAGAGGATCGCCCCGATCGCACTTGCCGCGCTCGCGTTCAGCATCTCGTTCGGCGTGCTCGCCCGGGCCGCGGGCATCGGCTCGGTGGAGGCGATCGTCATGTCCGCGACGGTCTTCGCCGGCTCGGCGCAGTTCGCGATCGTCTCGATCCTGGCAGCCGGTGGCGGGATCGCCTCCGCCGTCCTCGCAGCCACGCTCCTGAACGCGCGCTATGCGCCCATCAGCGTCTCGCTCGCGCCGGTCTTCGCCGGCGGCCGGCTGCGGCGGCTGCTCGAAGCCCAGCTGATCGTGGACGAGTCCTGGGCGATGTCGCGGCGCCCTGACGGTCGCTACGACCGCCGGCTGCTCGTCGGCGCTGGCCTCGTTCTGTACGCCTGCTGGGTCGGCGGCACCGTCATCGGCGCGCTTGCGGGCGAAGCGCTCGGCGATCCTGCCGACCTCGGCCTCGACGCAGCCTTCCCGGCGCTCTTCCTTGCCATCCTCGTGACCCAGGTCCACTCGCGGCGCGGGCTGGCAGCGGCCGTCCTCGGAGGCACGATCGCGCTCGCCCTCATCCCCGTCGCGCCGGCCGGCGTCCCCATCGTGGCGGCCGCCGCGGCCTGCCTCATCGGCTGGAGGCGCCCGTGAACGACGTCTGGATCGTCATCGGGGTCGTCGCCGCCGCGACCGTCGCCCTCAAGGCGGTCGGCCCCGTGCTCCTCGGAGGGCGGCCGCTGCCGGACCACCTGACCGGGATCGTCGAGCTCCTCGCCCCTGCGCTCCTGGCCGCGCTCGTCGTCACCCAGGTGGTCGGAGGGGACGAGGAGATCGTCCTCGACGCGCGCCTCGTCGGGCTCGGGGCGGCCGTCGTGGCGATCCTGCTGCGGGCGCCGCTGCTCGCAGTCGTCGTGGCGGCCGCCGCGGCCACGGCGTTCGTCCGGCTGCTTGCCTGAGGCGTTCTTGACAGCTGGGGAGAGGCCGTTAACACTGCCAGGGCAAGTCAGGGAAGGGGGAGTTGTTGCCGAGCATCCCAGTCGGTGGGCACCGGCCTCCGGGTGGCGGCCTGGCGTGCGCTCCTCCGCGTAACTAGGAGGTGCCAATGCGATTCCGAGCACTCATGGTCCTGGCGGCTGTTGCAGTTGGTCTGCTCACCCTGTCGGCCGGGGCGAACCCGAAGAAGCCGTCCGTCCCCGCGGCCAGCACGTTCGAGACGAAGAACCTGAGGGCGGTAGGCCACTCGTTCTTCCCCAACACCCCAAACCTTCCCGGGCTGACTTTCACAGCCAACTCGGATCTGGCGTTCTGGGGCAAGCTCGCGTTCCAGGGGCACTACACCGGTTTCCGCATCGTTGACGTCTCGAAATCGAAGAACCCGAAGCAGATCTCCTTCACGGAGTGCGTCGGCAACCAGGGCGACGTGGTGGTCTGGGGCGACATCCTCGTGCGCTCGTGGAACGCTCCGGCGACCGGCACCGGCACGACGCTGCTCTCGTGCGACGGTGAGCCCGTACCGCTGGGGTTCGAAGGCTTGCATGTCTTCGACATCAGCGACCTGTCGAATCCGGAGCTCATCGGGGAGGTGGAGCTGAGCGCGAGGCCGATGGCGTCGAGAGCGCTCCAGAACGGCGCACTCGGCTGTGGCTCGCACACCGCGACGCTCGTCCCGGACAAGAAGAACGACCGGCTACTGCTCTACAACCAGACGTCCGGCGGCCCGTGTCCGTTCATCTCCATCATCGAGATTCCGCTCGACGCTCCGGAGGACGCGAAGTGGCTCCGCGACGAGCCGCTCGAGGAGGCCGACGCCTGTCACGACTCCGGCGTCATCCTCGGCAAGGTGAAGATGCTCACCTGCGCGAGCCATGACCACGCGAACGTCTACAGCCTGGGCGGCAAGCGGGGCGGCTCGCTCGACGACCCGAAGTTCCTCTACACGATCTCGGAGGAGGGCGTCTGCAACGAGCCGGGTAACCCGCTGTGCAACGGGAACTGGCACTCCGCCGCGTTCACATGGGACGGCAAGGTCATCATCCTCGGCTGGGAGCCGGGAGGCGGCTCGTCGCCGGAGTGCGAGGCGACCGATCCCGACGTCAAGAAGAGTTGGTTCTTCTACGACGCAAAGGACGGATCGAAGCTCGGTCAGTTCGTCCTCCCACGGCCGCAGACGGCTACGGAGAACTGCACGATCCATAACTACAACGTCGTGCCCACGAAGAAGGGCTACATCCTCGTGGGCGGCAACTACCAGGCTGGGATCAGCGTGGTCGACTTCTCGAAGCCGAGCAGGGCGAAGGAGATCGCCTACGCCGACCCGGCGCCGCTCGTCCCAACGCAGCTCGGCGGAGACTGGTCCACCTACTGGTACAACGGCGACATCTACCAGTCGGACATCACCCGCGGCCTGCTCGTCTGGGATCTGAAGAAGAACATCGGCAAGACGGAGAAGCTCCGCCATCTGAATCCGCAGACGCTGGAGTTCTCGCTCGGCAAAGACCGCAAGCGCGACAACGACAAGAAGGGCAGGAAGGACAGGGACTAGCAGAATCGTCGTCGGATCGTAGGGAGGCCGCCGCGAGGCGGCCTCCCTCTTTCTCGGCCGCACTTGACAAGGCGGGCCTGAGGGAAAGAGACTTGCCATCTCAGGCAGGCGGAGGGGGCCGAGCCGGCAGGCGCAAGGGACACACGCGACTTCTCCGAGTCGACTCCCTCAATAAGAGAGTGGAGGTGTTTGTGGTGAAAGGAAAGCTTGCGCTGGCGCTGGTCGCGCTGGCCGTCGGGCTGATCGCCGCACCGCTCGGCGCGAACCCTCGCGTCGATGTCGTGAGCAACTGGGCGGTCTCCGACAACATGACGGCGCTCGGCTATTCGGCGCGTGACGTTCCACTCGACAACACAGTTCCGGGGAACGGCGTGTTCAACTCCGATCTCGCGTTCCAAGACGACATGGTCGTGCAGGGGACGTACGCCGGCTTCCGGCTGATCGACGTGACCTACCCGTCGCGCCCGAAGGAGATCGTCAACTGGACGCAGTGCGCCAGCCCGACAAACACCGTCGGCAACCAGGGCGACGTGATCGTCTGGGGCGACCTCGTCATCAGGGCGTGGAACTCCGGCACGCCGGCGCCTACGGTCGGCACGCCGCCGGTTCCAATCCCGACGACCGACCCCGCCCGCTACACGACCCCGGGTGCGTTTTGCGGCGACTGGCCGATGTTCCGCGAGCCCGCGGACCCGGCAACCGGTCTCGCCGAGCGCGGCCAGGAAGGTGTGCACATCATCGACATCAGCGACCCGAAGAACCCCGACGTCGTCGCGTTCGTCGATACGCCGTGCGGGACTCACACCGAGACGCTGGTGCCCGACCTCGCCAACAACCGGCTGCTCGTCTACGGCAACTCCTCGAGCGGCAACGTGTTCGGCGATCCGCCTGGTGACCCGCCGCCGCTTTCCTGCGCCGGCTACGACATCATCGCGGTTCCGCTGGCCAATCCGGCTGCGGCGTCCTACGTCCGCTTCGAGGCGGCCGGCGACCCGTCCATGCCCCCGGGCACGGACCACCATCCCTGCCATGACACCTCGGCGTTCCTCGCCGACGTGAACCTCATCGCCTGCGCAGGCGGCGGTTCCGACGTCGCAGGCTCGGGCGTCACCGTGCACACCACCGACCCGGCCCAGGGCGGCTCGCTGACCGACCCGAAGTTCCTGTACCACAAGACGACGGGCGGCAGCGGCATCGGCCATTCGGCCACGTTCACGTACGACGGCAAGATCATCGTCGTCGGCCACGAGCAGGGCGGCGGCAGCGGCGCAGAGTGCGACGCGCTCGACCCGATCGTCGAGAGGACGTTCTTCTTCCTCGACGCGGCGACGGGCGACATCGTCGGCTCCGAGCCCATCCCGCGGATTCAGACCAACTTGGAGAACTGCGTCACGCACAACTTCAACACGGTCCCGCTCAAGAACAAGAACGGCAAGCCGCGCTACGTGCTCGTCAGCGGCAACTACCAGTCCGGCATTTCCGTGATCGACTTCAGCGATCCTGCGAATGCTGAAGAGATCGCGTACGCCGATCCGCCCCCGCTCGTCGACCCGAACCCGCCGGTCGGCATCGAGCTCGGCGGTGACTGGTCGAGCTACTGGTACAACGGACGCATCTACGAGTCGGACATCACGAGGGGCCTGCTCATCTGGCGCCTCGACGACCCGGCCGTCGGCACCTACCTGCGCACCTCGGGCTCGAACAACCCGCAGACGCAGCTGTTCACGATCGACAAGTAAGCCTCGCCTGACGCGAAGCTCGAAGGGAGGCCGCCGCAAGGCGGCCTCCCTCGTTCTTGACAGTGGCACCAAGGGCCAAGAGACTCCTGCTCGCAGGCAGGCAGAGGGGAGCCGGCCGACGAGGGGGGCTCCCATGAGCAAGGAGGTGGTGGCTCGTGAAGCTCCGACTGCTGCTGGCGCTCGCCGCGCTGGCCATCGGGCTGGTCGCCGCGCCGCTCGGCGCGTCGCCCCCGAGGATCGAGCTCGTCCAGAACTGGGCGATCACGCCCAACCTGACTCCGCTCTCGTTCTCCGAGCGGAGCGTCCCCACTCAGGGCCCCGAGTCGAACTTCATCAACTCGGACCTCGCCTTCTGGGGCGACATGGTCGTCCAGGGGCACTACAACGGCTTCCGGCTCGTCGACGTGACGTACCCGTCGCGGCCGAAGGAGATCATCGACTACGAGGAGTGCGCGCCGAAGAACCCGACCGGCGCCGTCCCCGGCAACCAGGGCGACATCGCCATCTACGGGAACATCCTCAGCCGCTCGTGGAACTCGAACACCGGGCCGCTGGGTGCCTCGTGTGACGGCGACTTCGTGCCGCCGGGCTTCGAGGGCCTGCACATCTTCGACATCACGAACAAGACGAATCCCGACCTGATCGCGTCGGTCGACCTCGCCTGCGGCTCGCACACGCAGACGATGGTTCCCGACCTCGCGAACAACCGGCTGATCGTCTACGTCGGCAGCTCGAGCGGGACCTGCCCGAACTTCGACATCGTCGAGATCCCGCTCTCCAACCCGGCGGGCGCTCGCCTGCTCCGGCAGATTCCGACCGAGGAGCACCCGTGTCATGACATCGGCGTCATCCTCGGCTCGGCCATGAAGCTCGGATGCGCCGGCGGCAACAGCCTCGGCATCTACAGCCTCGGCGGGCCCGACGGCGGGTCGCTGGACAACCCGATGATGATGCACCACATCCTTCCGGGCATCCCGTCCTCGGGGCACTCGGCGGCGTTCACCTACGACGGCAAGGTCGCCATCTTCGGCTGGGAGCCGGGCGGCGGCGTGCGGCCAGCCTGTCAAGCCACGGGCGCGCCGCTCAGCCCGCCGATCGCCGGCTCCGCAGTCCAGACCGACGACATGAAGTCGTACTTCTTCTTCTCGGTCGAGACCGGTGAGCTGCTCGGCAAGTTCATCATGCCGCGCAACCAGGGGGCCGACGAGGCGTGCACGATCCACAACTACAACGTCGTGCCGCTGAAGAACAAGAACGGCAAGCCGCGCTACGTGCTGGTGTCCGGGAACTACATGTCCGGCATCAGCGTCGTCGACTTCACGAACCCGGCAGCGGCGCAGGAGATCGCCTACGCCGATCCGCCCGCGTTCGCGGACGGCTTCGAGGGCGGCGACTGGTCGACCTACTGGTACAACGGCCGGATCTACCAGTCCGACCTCGTCTGGGGCCTGCTCGTCTGGCGCCTGGACGACGACCGCGTGGGGACGTACTTCCGCACGCCCTACTCGAACCCGCAGACAGCCGAGTTCACGATCGACTGACCCACGGCCGAGGGTGGCCGCCGCTGCGGCGGCCACCCTCTAACCGCAGAATCATTGGCACGTCTAAACTGCCCGAAGCAGGCGGATAGGGGAGAGCTCATGAGGGGATCGCCTCGCATGCCTCGATCGGGAACGATGGCCGGGCTCCCGCGTACGCCTGCGGTCCAAGCGTGTAAGCCAGGCAAGGAGGTCTCATGAGACATCTGTTTCGCGTGCTCGCCCTGACCGTGGCAGCGGCGGGGCTCCTTGTGTTCCCGCTGGGCGCCGGCGCAGGTCACACGACCGACCCGCACACGCCCAACCTGGTGCCTCGGGGCCACATCCTCGAGCCGGCCAGCCTTCTGAATCCGGCGATCGGCAACCCGGACGTCCACACGGACATCGCCTTCTGGGGCAAATTCGCCATCCAGGGGAACTGGGACGGCTTCAACATCCGGGACATCAGAAACCCGGACAGCCCCAAGCAGGTCGGCCGGGCATTTTGTGACGGCGGCCAGGGCGACGTCGTCGTCTACAAGAACATCGTCGTCCGCACGTGGGACGCGCCGGCTTCCGGCACGACCATGTGCGGCGGACAGCCCGTTCCCGCCGGCTTCGAGGGCATCCACGTCTTCGACATCTCGGACATGAAGGCCCCGGAGCTCGTGGGCTCCGTCGACCTCCCGTGCGGGACGCACACCGCGACAGGCGTGCCCGACAAGAAGAACAAGCGCCTGCTGATCTACAGCTCGAACTCGAACACTCCCTGCCCGTGGCTCGACATCATCGAAGTGCCGCTCAAGGACCCGGGCGCAGCCAAGTGGCTGAGGAACGAGCCGACCGACCACACCTGCCACGACTTCGGTGTGATCCTCGGCAAAGCAATGAAGGGAGCGTGCGCCGGCGGGATGGGCGTGCGCGTCTTCAGCCTCGGCGGCGCGAACGGCGGCTCCCTGGTAGATCCGGAGCTGCTCTTCCACGTCGAGGAGCCGGGCGTCACGATCGGCCACTCGGCCTCGTGGTCGTGGGACGGCAAGGTCATCATCTTCGGGCACGAGCCCGGCGGCGGTGTCGCACCCCAGTGTGAGGCGACCGACCCGGAGTTCTTCCGGACGTACTTCTTCTACGACGGTGCGACCGGCGCGAAGCTCGGCCAGTGGACGATGACGAGGACGCAGTCGGCGACCGAGAACTGCACGCTGCACAACCTGAACACGATCCCGCTCAAGAGCGGGCGCGACGTGCTCGTGCACGGCAGCTACCAGTCGGGGACCAGCCTGGTCGACTTCACGGATCCGGCGAACCCCGTCGAGCTGGCGTGGTCCGACCCGCCGCCCATCGTTCCGACCGACCTCGGCGGCGCCTGGTCGTCGTACTGGTACAACGACTTCATCTACGAGACCAACATCACCGAGGGCCTGAACGTCTTCCAGTACACGGGCCCCAAGGTGAACGGCAACGTCAACCTGGCCTATCTGAACCCGCAGACGCAGGAGTTCACGATCAAGGCCAAGAAGAGCAAGAGCAAGCGTAAGTGACCGGCTCTCGCGCCTGACGACGCGAGGAAGAGGGGGCGGCTACGGCCGCCCCCTCGCCTTTTCGTCTAGGCCGGCGCGACGAGCCTGTACCCCACTCCCCAGACGTTGACGACGTAGGCCGCCTCTCCGTCCAGGTTCAGCTTGCGGCGGAGCCGGCTCGCGTGGGAGTCGAGCGTCCGCGTCCGGCCCATCGAGCGGAAGCCCCAGACGTCGCGCAAAAGCTCCTCCTTGCGGAACACGCGCTCGGGGTCCTCGGCGAGGGCGACCAGGAGGTCGAACTCCTTCGCGGAGAGCTGCACGGCGGCGCCGCCCACGCGGACGAGGCGGGCGGCGAGGTCGATCTCGAGGTCGCGGACGGCCAGCCAAGGATGGCGCGGGCGGGCCGCACGCCTGAGGACGGCACGCATCCGGGCGACGAGCTCCTCGTAGACATAGGGCCGCACCACGTAGTCGTCGGCCCCGCGGGCGAAGCCGCGCACGCGGTCGGACGGCTCACCGCGGGCGGTGACCATGATCACCGGCACGTCGCGATTCCACGCCCGGCCCGGCTCACCGGCGCGAAGCCGGCCGCAGACCTCGAACCCCGATGCGTCCGGGAGGATCGCGTCGAGGAGGACGAGATCGGGCCGCTCGGTCTCGACGAGCGCGAGCGCCTCGAGGGCCCGGTCGGCGGCGTAGACCTGGAAGCCGTCGTCGGTGAGCTGCCGCGAGAGCTGCTCCCTCGTCGGAGCCTCCTGCTCGACTAGCAGCACCGCTTCCCCCATGACGCCGACGCTAGCAACGGCTTCGGCGCCGGGATAGATGTCCATTCCGACGAAAGCGTGACGAGCTGCCCGCAGCCGTCCCGAAGAGCCGGTCAGAGCTCACGGTGCCGGCCGGGTGAGGGGCGAGCTGGCCGAGGCGGTTCAGTCGACCTGAGCCGAGCTGGTGTCAGCGGCCGGATTCAGAGCCCACGAGCGAGGCGCTCGTAGCGCCAGCGGGCCTGGGCGTAGTCGATCGTGCCTCGGCGCCAGGCGCGGAGGATCCTGCGCCGGCGCCACCAAAGAAGGACGGGCATGCCTTCCCCTTCGCGCCGACGCGGGCGCCTCCTCCTAATGGGAGGGTCTGGCGAAACGCAGCCTGTGTCACCGGGCCGCGCTGCTCGCCCCGAAGACTGCGTCCTCAGTCGCGCCCTTAGCCTCCGGCTACGAACACTCCCTGCGTCCTTGTTTCGGAACGACCATCGCACCCCGGCGACGAGCGACGTTCCGCCAGACCCTCCTACAGCCGGCCCGAGCGGATGACGCCCCAGACCAGCCAGATGCTGAGGAAAGTCGAGAGGGAGAGCCCGATCGCCGCGACGAGCGGCACGCCCAGGATCTCGAACCCGCCCTCGATCGCCGCGGCCAGGATCCCGGAGGTGATGGCGCCGCCGACGGCGACCAAGGCGATGCCGAGCCGGTTGAAGACGATGTCCATGCGGTGAATGAGGTCGTCCAGGCCCTGGTGGCGGAAGCCGACCTCGATCTGGCCGTCCCGCACCTCCTGGAGGACGTCGTGCACCTGGTACGGGAGCTCGAGCATCATGCCCGCGTAGCTCCGCGCCTCGTGCTGGACGCGGGCGGCCACCCGTTGCGGTGTGAAGCGCTCGATCATGAGCTCGCGCGCGTACGGCTTGGCCACTTCGAAGACGTTGAAGTCCGGATACAGCTCGATGCCGACCGCGCCGAGGGTGGCGATCGCGCGGTCGAGCAGGATGAAGCGCGTGGGCAGCGTGAGCTGCATCCGGTAGATGAGGGCGAACGCCTCGCGGATCACCTGGATCGGGTCGATCTCGGCGAGGCTGGCGCCGTAGTAGCGATCGAAGATCGTGCGGAGCTCGGCGACGAACTCCTCCTCGCGCTCCTTCGGATAGCGGACCCCGAGCGACGCAAGCCGGCGCGGGATCCCCTCGACGTTCTGGTTGACGACCTCGATGAAGAGCCCGGTCAGCTTGGACGAGTCGTCCGGTGCGAGCTGGCCGGCCGTGCCGAAGTCGACGAGGCCGATCTGGTCGCTCTGCTCGAGGACGAGGATGTTGGCCGGATGCGGGTCGGCGTGGAAGAAGCCGTGGCGGAAGATCATCGCCATCCACGTCTCGGCCATCCGGTAGGCGACCTGCCGCCGCTCGGACATCGTGTACTTCGTCGTGTCGAGGTCGCGGAGCTGGACGCCCTCGAGCAGCTCCAGCGTAAGGACGCGCGAGCGTGAGTAGCTCCAGTAGACGCGCGGCACCCGCACGTGCGGATAGCCGGCGAAGTTCCGGTGGAACTGCTCCGCGTTCCGCGCCTCGATCCGGTAGTCGAGCTCCTGCCGGATGGAGCGCGCGAACTCGTCCACGACGGCGACCGTGTCGATGAACTCGAGCGCGCGCACACGCTCGCGCGCCAGGCGGGCGAGCTGGTACATCAGCTCGAGGTCGGCCTCGATCTGCCGTGGCGCATTCGGCCGCTGCACCTTGACGACCACGCGCCGCCCGTTCGGAAGCGTGGCGCGGTGCACCTGCCCGATCGACGCGGCCGCGATCGGCACCTCCTCGAAGTCCACGTAGAGCTGCTCCAGCGTGAGGCCGAGCTCCTCCTCGACGACCGCCCGGGCCTGGTCGAACGGGAACGGGGTCACCGAGTCCTGCAGGGCCTTCAGCTCGAAGACGATGTCCGGCGGGACGATGTCCGGGCGGGTGGAAAGGAGCTGTCCGAACTTGACGAAGGTCGGCCCCAGCTCGTCGAGCATCTCGCGGAGACGCTGGCCGCGCGGCGAGCCCTCCGGGTCGACCTCGACCTCTCGGCCGAGGCGCGAGCGCACGGCCGCCGGCCCGCGCGTCTCGAACAGGTAGCCGAAGCCGTGCTTCGCCGCGACCTGGGCGATCTCCGAGATCCGCCCGAGCTGCCGCACTGCGGGCCGGGCGCTCACTGATCAGTCTTTCTCGACCAGCCGGAGCCGATGCTCGAGCTGAGCCAGGCGCAGCTCGAGCTCCTCGTACTCGCGGCGCGTGACGAGGCCGATCTCGCGGAAGAGCCCCGAGAAGGTCGCGCCGGCGCGCTCGCCGACGCGCAGCGCCTCGCCGCGCCAGCGGCCGACAACTTCGTCGACGATTCCCCGCGCCTCGTCGCGGCTCACCTGCCCGCGGCTCGTCAGCTCGTCGACGAGCTCCTCGGTGCGCTCCTTCGTGAGCGCGACGGCGCCCACGCCCGCGAGAAACAGCTCCTCCGCGGTCGCGCGGAGCGAGCGGTCGGAGTCGCTGCCGTTACCGGGCTCGGCCATGCGGCCTCGAGCGTCGGCGCTGTCGCCGCGCCTCCCGCCTCTGCGCGGCGCCTTCCGTGTCTCCGTCACCGGCCGGAACCGGCTCGCCTTCCTCAGGCTCGACCTCGTCGTCCGCGACGGCCACCGGCTCCTCGACCGGCTCCGGCTCAGGCGCGACCTCGGCCTCGGGCTCCTCGTCGGCGCTCCGAACGGACTGCTCGCCGACGGTGTCGAGCTTCTCCTGGAGGCCGGCGTCCTTGCGCCGCGCGAACTCGGGCTCGCGCTCCTTGAGGACGGCGAGGAACGGCGTGGCGATGAAGATCGTGGAGAACGCGCCGGAGGCGATGCCGATGAGGAGCGCGAACGCGAAGTCCTTGAGCGTGTCGCCGCCGAAGATGATTAGCGAGACGATCGGCAGGAGCGTGATGAACGTCGTGGCGAGCGAGCGGCGCACCGTCTCCCACAGCGACTGGTTGGCGATGGCGGCGAAGCTCGACTTCCGCATCAGCGGGATGTTCTCGCGGACGCGGTCGAAGATGATGATCGTGTCGTACATCGAGTACCCGAGGATGGTGAGCAGGGCGGCCACGGTCGCGGCCGTCACCTCCCAGCCGAAGAGCGCGTACACGCCCATCGCGACCGTGATGTCGTAGAACAGCGCCCTGAAGATCGGGAGCGCGAAGACGAACTCGAAGCGGATCGTCACGTAGATGACGATCAAGATCAGTGACGCGACGATGGCATAGATCGCGCTGCGCAGGATCTGCTCGCTGAAGCTCCCGGAGACGTTGCGAACGCCGATCGCCTCGGCACCCAGGTCGTTTTCGATGGCACGCGTGAGCTCGTTTTGCTCGGCTGTCGCGAGCGAATCGGTCTTGATCTGGAACTGCGTGTACTCGCCGTTCGTCTCGTCGCCGCGTCCCTGGATCACGGCATCGGCGCGCCCGATGGCCGCCATCTCGTCGCGCACGTCCTCGACCGCGGTCGGGTTCGTCGTCTCGAACGAGACCTGCGTGCCGCCCTCGAAGTCGATGCCGAGGTTGAGGCCCTTGAAAATGATGGCGCCGACCGCGATCACCAGGATGACCGTGGCGGTCGTGAACCAGATCCGCCGCATGCCGACGATGTCGATCTTCTGCCACTCGGGGATCTTCTCGGCGCTCGCGCCCATGAACCGCGGGTTGTCGAACCACCGGAAGCGCGAGAGGACGCCGAGCAGCGCGCGCGTGGCGAGCACCGCGGTGAACATCGAGATGAGCGTCCCGAGCAGCAGCATGAGCGCGAAGCCGCGCACGCCGCCGGTGGCGACCATGAAGAGGACGGCCGCCGTGATCATCGTGACGACGTTCGCGTCGACGATGGTGGCGAAGCCCTTGCGGTAGCCGGTCGCAATCGCCGCGCGCACGGATTTCCCGGCGCGCACCTCCTCCTTGATGCGTTCGAAGATGACGATGTTCGCGTCGGCCGCGACCCCGATCGTGAGGATGATGCCCGCGATCCCCGGCAGGGTCATCGTCACGTTGAACGCGAGGATGGCGCCGTAGAGAAAGACGCCGTAGACGCCGAGGCCGATGATGGCGACGACGCCGAGGAAGCGGTAGACGATCAGCAGGAAGAGCGCGACGGCGATGAGGCCGCCGATGCCGGCGATCAGCGCCTGCCGGAGCGAGTCCTCGCCGAGCGTGGCCGAGACCTGCGTCGAGTCGACTTGCACGAACTCGACCGGGAGCGCGCCGGTCTGGAGCACGAGGGCGAGGTCTTTCGCCTCGTCGATCGAGTCGAGGCCGCTGATCTGCGCGCTGCCGCCGGCGATGCCGTCGGCCAGGCTCGGATCGGTGAAGTCGATGATCGGGAACGAGCGGATCTCGCCGTCGAGCACGATGGCGAAGCTCTGCGCGAAGGCGCGGGCGTCGTCGCCGCGGCCGGTGACGCCGTTCTGGGCCGCAAGGAGCGCGCCTCGCTGGGACAGCTCGCGGGTGATGTCGTGGAACTTGTCGCCGCCTTCGTCCGTGAAGTCGAGCAGCACGATCGGCTCGCCGGTCTGCGTGTCGAAGTCCTGGCGCGTCCCGTCCGCGTTCAGGTCCTCGCCCGTCAGCTGCGGGACCGGGTTCTCCTCGTCGTTCGGCTGGTACTCGTAGACGTAGTACCAGGGCTGGTTCGCGCCCACGTTCCCCGGGCACGGCTGCGTTGACGGCTCCTCGCCGGGGGACGGCGTGCTTCCGCAGGTGAGGACTGCCTGGTTCGACGGAACGACGTAGAACTCGGCGCCCTCCGGCGCCTCGCCGCCCTCGACCTGCTGGAGCAGCTCCTCCTTCGTCGCCGCAGGCCCCGCGAGGCGCTCCTTCTCCTCTCCGTACAGGTACCACTCGCGCGCGGTCGTTCCCTCGGGAAGGTCGTCCTCGTGGGTGAGGAGCGGCAGGAGGGTGGGGCTGGCGACCGGGTTGCCGGCGGCGTCGGTGGAGACGGGCGCGACGTCGCCCTGGAGGTCGTAGAACGCAAGCTGAGCGGTCTGCCCGATGACCGAGGCCGCCCGCTGGGCGTCGAAGACGCCGGCCAGGTCGACCACGATCTGGTTCGGTTCCTGCCGGCGGATCTCGGGCTCGGAGACGCCGATCTTGTCGACGCGCTGGCGGATGATCTCGACCGAGCGGTCGAGGTCTTCGTCGGTCAGCTCCTGTCCCGCCTCGGGCCGCGCCTCGAGCACGACTTCCAGGCCGCCCTGCAGGTCGAGGCCGAGCGTCGGCTCCCGGAAGGTGCCGAGCACGACGACGCCGGCGACGGCGCCGAAGAGCGCGAGTAGGACCAGAAGGTAGCGGCGTAGCGACACGGATGGGGCCTAGCGGCTGGCCTGCTCCTCGGCAACCGGCTCCGGATCCTTGAACGTCTCCGGCTCCGGCGCCGTCTCGGGCTCCGGCGCTTCCTCCGGCTCCGCGAGCTCCGCGGGCTCCCCGGCCATCACCGCGGCCTCTTCGGGCGTGACCTTGCTGGCGATGGCGCGCCGGGAAACCGCGATCCGCACGTCGGCGTCGACCTCGAGCTGGACGCGCTCGTCGTCCACACCGGTCACCTCGCCGTAGATGCCCCCGGCGGTGATCACCTCGTCGCCGACCTGCAGGTTCTGAAGCATCTCCTGGTGGCGCTTCGCCTGCTGGCGCTGCGGACGGATCAGCAGCAGATACAGGAACACGAGCATTACAAGGAAGAAGATTAAGAACGAGTTCCCCACGTATGGAGCCTCCTAGCAGGCTGAAACGAGCGGCCCGGGCCGCTGCACCTGGGCGGCCGCGAGGTGGACGGAAACGCACATGCTGCGGCAAAAAGGTAGCAGGCGCCGGGCTGCCATCAGGCGCGAAGCCGAGCGAGCGCGTCCGCCTTGAATGCCGTCAGCCGGCCCTGCTCGACCGCCGCCCGCGCCCCGGCAGTCAGGTCGAGGAGGAAGCGGAGGTTGTGCTCGGAGAGAAGCACGAGCCCGAGCAGCTCCTGCTGGTTCACCAGGTGGCGGAGGTACGCGCGCGAGAAGCCGGTGCACGCCCGGCAAGGGCAGCCCTCCTGAAGCGGTGCCCCGTCGCGCGCGAAGCGGGCGTTGCGGAGGTTCAGACGGCCCTCCCACGTGAGCGCGGACCCGGTGCGCCCGAGCCGGGTCGGCAGGACGCAGTCGAACATGTCGATGCCGCGCTCCACCACCTCGATGATCCCCTCCGGATCGCCGATTCCCATGAAGTAGCGCGGCCGCTCGGCCGGCAGGAGCGGAGCCGCCCAGGCGACCGTTGCCATCATCGCCTCCCGGTCCTCCCCCACACTCAGTCCGCCTAGCGCATGGCCGTCGAAGCCGAGCGCCGCGATCTCCTCCACGGATCGGGTGCGAAGCTCGCGGTCGGTGCCACCCTGGGCGATCCCGAAGAGGAGCTGGCCGGGCCCGCGGGGCGCGGCGAGCTGCCGGGCCGCCCAGCGGGTGGTTCGCTCGACCGCGAGGGCCAGGACGTCGCTCGTCGAGTCGGCCGGAGGGCAGATGTCGAGGCACATCGCGATGTCGGAGCCGAGGCGGCGCTGGACGTCGGCGGCGAGCTCCGGCGTGAAGCGCGCCTCCTCGCCGTCGTAGACGGAGCGGAACGTCACGCCCTCGTCGTCGGCGCGCACGATCGTGTCGCGGAGGGAGAAGACCTGGAACCCCCCGGAGTCCGTGAGGATCGGCCCGGGCCAGCCCATGAACCGGTGCAGGCCGCCCAGCTCGGCGATCACTTCCGCACCGGGCCTGAAGTGCAGGTGGTACGTGTTGCCGAGCAGGATCGAGGCTCCCAGCTCGCGCAGCCGCACCGGGTCGACGCCCTTCACGGTGGCCTTGGTGCCGACCGGCATGAACGCGGGCGTCGGCACGTCGCCGTGGGCCGTCCGGAGGACACCGGCCCGCGCCGCGCCGTCGGTCGCCGTCACCGTGAACGACACGGCCCGCTCCTGTTCCACTCTTGGCACGGTGCGGCACACACGCCCGCGGATTCTCCCGGTACGCTCGAAAGCGGGTGGTGGGATGGGGTGCCCCGGACCACTACACGCACGCGCGACCCGCTCACAGCAGCAGCATCGCATCGCCGAACGAATAGAAGCGATACCGCTCCGCGATCGCCTCGGCGTAGAGGCCACGCGTCTCCTCGACGCCGGCGAAGGCCATGACGAGCGCGAGCAGCGTCGAGCGCGGCAGGTGGAAGTTCGTTACGAGCGCGTCGACGCGCCGGAACTCGAAGCCGGGCGTGACGAAGAGGCTCGTCCGGCCGGTCAGCGGAGCGCCCCGCGCGAGCGACTCGAGGACGCGGACCGTCGTGGTTCCGACCGCGACGACCACCTCGGCGCCCCGGATCCGCTCCCACGCACGCTCCTCGACCTGATAGCGCTCGCTGTGGATCTCGTGGTCGTCGAGCTCGTCAGAGCCGACCGGGCGGAACGTGTCGAGCCCGACGTGGAGCGTGATCCGCTCGACGTCGAGGCCGGCAAGCAGCTCCGGCGTGAAGTGGAGGCCGGCGGTGGGAGCCGCCGCCGAGCCGGCCTCGTCCGCATAGACCGTCTGGTAGCGCTCCGGGTCGGCGAGCGGCTCGACGATGTACGGAGGCAGAGGCGCCTCGCCCGCCGGCGCGCCCTCGAGCCGCACGAGCCAGCGCCCGTCCGTCCGGCGCTCGACCAGCTCGGCTGCGCCGATCCGCATCCCCACCCGCAGGCGCCGGCTCGGCCGGGCGAGCGCCTCCCACAGGCCGTCGCCGACCGGCTCGAGCAGCAGCACCTCGGCCTCGCCGCCGGTCGGCCTGCGCCCGCGCAGGCGCGCCGGCACGACCCTGGTGTCGTTCACGACCACGAGCGCCCCGGCGGGAAGCTCGCCCGGGAGATCGCGGAAGCGCCGGTGGCGGGTCGAGCCCGTCGCGCGGTCGTGCACCAGGAGCCGGGAGTCGTCACGTCGCGCCAGGGGACGCTGGGCGATCAGCTCCGGCGGAAGGTCGTAGTCGAGCTCCGAGGTTCTCAATGCGGTCCGACGCCAAGAGTAGATTCAGCGCACATGGAACGCGAAGCGTTGGAGCGCGCGCGGACACGCCTCGCCGAGGCCCGCGAGCCGCGGCCGAGCAGGCCGGAGCTCGAGGCGGCGCTCGAGCGGGCCGAAAGCGCGCTCGGCGCGCTCGCGGACACCGCGTCCCAGCTCGAGGCTGCCGTGCCCGAGCGGCTCGGCGCTGCGATCGAGGAGGGCATGCGGGCGGAAGTCCTCCCCGTCGCACGGCAGATCGCCGAGGTGCGGGGGCTGACCGCCCAGCTCGTCCGGCGCCTCGAAGGGCTGCAGGGCGAGATCGCCGCCGAGCGGCGGGACCGCCTCGAGGACCTTGCGCTCCTCGTGGAGCTGATCGGCTCGGGCTGGCGCGGCGTCGAGCGCCGCCTCGACCGCGCCGAGCGGATCCTCGACCGCATCGAGCGCGCGCTCGAAGAGCAGCCCGGGGCAGCGCTCTACCGCATCGACGGCGCCCAGGCCCGCTAGCGCTCCTCGCCGGAGCTACCGCGCGGGCAGGCGGAGCTCGAAGCGCGAGCCGTGCCCGCTCGCCGAGTCGAGCGTCAGGTCGCCGCCGAGGGCATGGGCGAGCTCGAGCGAGATGGCGAGGCCGAGCCCGGTCCCGCCGCCGTTCTCGCTCACGAACGGCCTGAAGACCCGGTTGCGGTCGGGCGCCGGGATCCCGGGGCCGGAGTCGGCGACGGCAACGAGGACCGAGTCGCGCTCCTCGGAGAGCGCAAGCGAGATCGAGCCGCCGTCTGGCGTCCACGAGAAGGCGTTCGTCAACAGGTTGGAGACGATCTGCAGGACGCGGTCTCCGTCGGTGTGTACGACGGGGTCGGCGCCGAGTGCCAGGTCGTAGCCGATCTCACGGCGACGCGCCTCCTCCGCGAACGACTGGTAGCCCTGCTCGACGAGGCGCCTGAGCTCGACCTCCTCCTCTTCGAGCGTGAAGCTGTGCGCCTCGAGACGCGCCAGGTCGACGAGGTCGCCTACGAGCCGCGCCAGGCGGTCAGTGGCCGCACGGATTACCTCGAGGGAGGCCTCCATCGCCTCCGGGTCGTCGGCCAGGCCCTCCCGGAGCGCGGAGACGTGGCCGCGGATCGCCGTGATCGGCGTGCGCAGCTCGTGCGAGACGCGCACGAGGAAGTTCCGCTCGTGCGCCTCCGCTTCCGCCAGGCGCTCGGTCATCTCCCGGAACCGCCCGGTGAGGTGGGCGATCTCGTCGCTCGAGGTCGGCTCAGGAAGGACGGTCGTGTACCGGCGAGCCGCCACCTCGTCGGCGGCGCGGGAGAGGGCGAGCACCGGCTTCGTCACGCGGCGCGTCAGGTACCAGACGAGCCCGAGCGCGATCACGAGCCCTGCCAGGGACGCGAGCCCGAGGCGGACCATCAGGTCGATCCACCGCTCCTGGAGCTCCGCGCGCGGCTTGGCGACGACAATTGCGCCGAACGTCTCGCCGCCGAGCCGGATCGGCTGGGCCGCGGCGAGGTACGTGCGCTCCCTCCCCGGGGGCTGGAACTCGAACGTCTGCCCCCTGCCGGCGTTCAGCGCCTCCTCGTCGAGCAGGCTCAGCGGGAGCGTCTCGAGGCCCGAGGCCTGGCCGGGGAAGATCTCGACGCCCGCATAGAAGAGCTGCGAGCCGGTCGCCTCCTCGAGGGTCGGCGGCGCGAACCTGGGCGCCTGGAGGCCCTCGTCGACGCCCGAGGCCGCCTGGAGCGTGTAGAGCTCGGCGAGCCCCTCCGCCTGCCGCCGCAGCTCCGCAAGCGTCCGCGAGCGCGTGTCGTCCTGGAAGAAGCGAACGGCGATAGCGGCGGTGACGAGCGCCGCGACGAGCATGCCGAGGAGGAAGATCGCCGGGAGCCGGAAGCGCAGCGAGCGCAGCATCCGGAAGGTCCTAGCTCATCAGGAGGCGCGCACGGCCTTGGGTTCCGTCGCGGCCTTGTAGCCGACGCCCCAGACGGTGACGATCGGGCAGGCGTCGCCCAGCTTCCGCCGGAGTTGGCGGACGTGGACGTCGACCGTGCGCGTGTCCCCGGCGAAGGTGTAGCCCCAGACGCGCTCGAGGAGCTGGTCGCGGGTGAGCACGAGCCCGCGATGGTCGATCAGGTCCCAGAGGAGATCGAACTCCTTCGGCGCGAGCTGGACCTCCTCGCCGTCGACCGTGACCTCGCGACGGCCCGCGTCGACGCGCAGGTTGCCGTGCTCGAGGACCGAGCTGACGAACTCGCGCCGCTCCGGCCCCGAGCGGCGAAGGATGGACTTGACGCGCGCCACGAGCTCACCGGGGTTGAACGGCTTGGTCAGGTAGTCGTCGGCGCCGACCTCGAGGCCGATGATCTTGTCGATGTCCTCGTCTCTCGCGCTGAGCATGAGGATCGGGACGTCCGAGCGCTGCCGGATCCGCCGGCAGACGTCGATCCCGTCCAGGTCGGGCAGCATCAGGTCGAGGATGATGAGGGCGGGCGGATCGGCGCTCGCCTTCTCGATCGCGTCACCGCCGGTGCTGGCGATCCGCACCGCGAAGCCCGCGCGCTTCAGGTACATCCCGACGAACGACGCGATGCTCGACTCGTCCTCGACGACGAGGACCGACTGCTTCGTCCCGCCCACGACGTTGTATGGTGGCACAGCTTCCGGCTGGCCGGGGCGCTTCACGGTCTCACGACCTGTTGAGCTCGAAGGTCTCGGGCTGGCGGGGCCACCGCTTCCAGGATTCGCCGGCGATGCGGTAGCGGCCGGTGGCGCCTCGATTTACGGCATCGAGGGTGAGCGATCCCTTCACGCTCCCGCTGGCACTGATGTTGCGGCCGCGCATGATCACCTGCCAGGGGCCACCCCTGACACCCGACCAGATGAAACAGCCGAGATTCTGGCCCTGGAGCTCGAGCGTCCTTGCGTTCACCCGGCGGACGCTGGCCCGGCATTCCGCGCTCAGGTTGGGCCGGCCGGGCCCCGGGAGATCGACGATCCGGATGCGTCCCTGTCCGACCGAGACGAGCAGCGAGCCGCGCCGGGCCATGACCGCGCGCCCGTTGCCGGCCTGAAGCTCGACCAGTTGTGCGCCGGGCGTTCGCATGGCCACGGGGACTTCGGCGGACGCGGGCGCGGCGGCGCCGATCGCGAGGCCCGCGAGCACGACCAAGAGCAGGGTTCGCCGCATTCGCACAGAACTATCGCCTCAGGCCGTGAGACTTCAATTACGGGGCTGTAAGGAAAGTGTAAACGGGATGGCCGGAAACAGCGTCCCTCAGGCGGCGATGTCCGCGGCCCTCCCTACCATCGAAGGCGAGTCCTGATGGACGAGCGCGCCCGGCACGACCGCACGCTGCGCCTCCTCGAGGCACGGCTGGAAGCCCTCGCAGACGTCTGCGAGCGCTCGCCCCGCGGCGAGCGCCGACTCGAGGGGGAGATCGCCGCCGCGGCGGCGGCCACGCGGCACGCGGTGAAGCTCGGGCTGATCAGCGCCGACGAGGCCACCTCCGTCTGGGCCTCGGTCGCCCGGCGACATCCCGGCGCCCCCTGGCAGCGGCGCTCCGCGCGCGTGCTGGCCGCCTAGGCGACCAGGCGAACGGTGCCCCGCAGCCCGACGGCGTTCTCGCGCTCGGCGCGCTCGGTGCGCGACCAGCCGTCGCGCGTCGCGGTGGGCTCGCAGAGGTGACAGACGACCCGCGCGACCTGCCGCGCCTCGCCGCCCTCCCAGTACCGGAAGCGCTCCCCGGCGAGGAGGTTGCGACGGCAGAGCGCGCAGAGCGTCATCTGCCCTACGATCGTAGGGATCCACTCGGACGGCGCGGGCGCGGACCAACGGGCCTCGGGCATACTCCCGGTGCAATGCCGACGGGCAAGGGGTCCGCCGACCCGAAGCCGGCCGGCCACCGGCCGGGCGACCGAGACGAGAGCGTCACCGACGTCTGTCATCAGGCCGTCCAGCGGCTGGCAGCGTCGCTTCCGGGTGTGCAGGTCTACTGCCACCTTCGCGTCGGCGACGCGCTGCGCGTCCTGGCGGCGGAGGGCGGGCTCCGGCTCATCTACGAGGTCAAGCGCGGGCAGGGAGGCATCTGCTGGCGCGCCGCGGAGACGCGCGAGCCCCAGCTCGTCGAGGACGTCCGGCGGGATCCCGACTACATGACCACCGACGAGAACGTGCGCTCCGAGGTCGCCGTCCCCGTGTCGGGAGGGGTGGAAACGCTGCTCGTGCTCGACGCCGAGTTCATCGACCGCGTCTTCACCCCCGAGGAGGCGGAGGCGGTGCTCGCGGAGGCCGCCCGCCTCGAGGCCGAGCTCGTGCCCGGCCCGGTGCCGCGCGCCCCGGCTCAGCCGTAGCGGAAGAAGCCCTCGCCGGTCTTCCGGCCCAGGCGGCCCTCGTCGCGCATGAGGACGAGGCGCTCCGGCGGCGCCATCCGCTCCTCCCCGAGCGCGCCGTGGAGCGCCTCGGAGGCGTGCACGTGCACGTCGACTCCGATCAGGTCGATGAGCGCGCACGGCCCGATCGGCCAGTTCACGCCGCGCGTCATGGCCTTGTCGAGGTCCTCCGGCGAGACGCCCGCCTCGTCGAGCACGCGGACGCAGTCGTTCAGGAGCGGGATGAGGATGCGGTTGACGACGAAGCCCGGGGTGTCGTTGCAACGGATCGGCTCCTTGCCGAGCCGCTCGGCGAGCTCGAACGCCGTGTCCACCACCTCCGGCGCGGCGAGCTCGGTGCGGACGACCTCGACGAGCGGGAGAATCGGCGCCGGGTTGAAGAAGTGCATGCCGACGACGCGCTCGGGGCGCGCGGTCGCCTTCGCCACCTCGGTCACCGAGAGAGCCGACGTGTTCGTGGCGAGGACCGCGCCCTCCCCCACGACGTCCTCGAGCGCCCGGAAGAGCTCCTGCTTGGCGTCGAGCTCCTCGACGATCGCTTCGATCACGAGGTCGCACCCGGCGAGATCGGCAAGCTCCGTCGTGGTGGTGAGCCTCGCCAGGGCCGCGTCCCGCTCCCCGGCCGTGAGGCGCCCTTTCTCGACACCGCGGCCGAGGTAGTGGCCGATGCGCTCCCGCGCGCGGTCGCAGAGCTCCTCGCTCACCTCGCGCCCGACCGTCTCGATCCCCGCCTGGACGCAGACCTGGGCTATCCCGGCACCCATCGTGCCGAGACCGACCACCCCCACCCTGCCTACGTCGGCTCCGCTCATCCTGCGACCGTGATTGTCACCCGAAACCGCACCGGCTCGTCGGGGCACCCGTGCTCGCCGTCGCAGGCGGGCGTCCCCAGGGAGGAGATCGCCGCCGTCCCGGGCCGGACGCCGCCGACCGTCCACTCGGAGAAGCCGGGGTCCTGGAGGTAGTCGACGCGGCCTAGCTCGACCGCGTCGCCCTCGACGACCGGCTCGTCCCAGACGTACTCGCTCGAGAGGCGAAGGCTGGTCTGCCCACCCACGGCGAGCGTGAAGCTCCGGCCGGAGTCGGAGGCCGTGATCGCATCGCCGGCCTCGGCCTGCGGCGCCTCCGACTCCGTCTCGGCAGGCGGCGGAGCATCGCTCCCGCCGCAGCCGGTCAGCGCGGGCAGGAGGAGCAGGAGGAAGGCCAGGACGCGGGCCATGCCCCTACAGGTTGCCGGACGGCGTGGGCCGACGAGGCGTGCTTGAATAGCGCCATGGCGGTGACCGCGCGGGAGCGCAAGCTCCTCCTCGACGGCGAGTGGGTCGAGACGGGCGACTGGCACGAGGTCCGCTCGCCCTACTCGGGGGACGTCGTCGGACGCGTGGCCCGCGCCGGGGCGGCCGAGACGCGGCGCGCGATCGACGCGGCGGCACGCGCGATGACCGACCCGCTGCCCGCCCACGCGCGCGCCGAGATCCTCGACCGAACCGGCGACCTCGTCGCCGAGCGGCAGGAGGAGATCGCGCGCACGATCTCCGACGAGGCCGGCAAGCCGATCAAGACCGCGCGGGTCGAGGCCGAGCGCGCCGTCTCGACGTTCCGGGCGGCAGCGGCGGAGGCCCGCACGCTCGCCGGCGACGTCGTCCCGATGGACGCGAGCCCGGCCGGAGTCGGCAAGGTCGCGTACACGGCGCGGCTTCCGATCGGGGTCGTCGGGGCGATCTCGCCGTTCAACTTCCCCTTCAACCTCGTCGCGCACAAGGTCGCGCCGGCCCTGGCGGCCGGCTGCGCCGTCGTCCTCAAGCCCGCGAGCGCCACCCCGCTCTCCGCCCTGCTCCTCGCCGAGCTCGAGGCCGAGGCCGGCCTGCCGGCCGGCTGGCTCAACGTGCTCGTCGGCAGCGCGTCCGAGATCGGCGACGTCCTCGTCGAGGACGAGCGCGTGCGGCTGATCAGCTTCACCGGCTCCGCGGAGGTCGGCTGGGCTCTCCGCGAGCGCGCGGCGCGGAAGAAGGTGCTGCTGGAGCTCGGGAACGCGACGCCGGTGATCGTCGAGGCGGACGCCGACGTCGCAGAGGCCGCCGCCAAGTCGGCCGCGAACGCCTTCTCCTTCGCCGGCCAGAGCTGCATCTCGATCCAGCGCATCTACGTGGCGCGGGCCGTCTACGACGAGTTCCTGGCGAGCTTCCTGCCCAAGGTGGCCGGGCTCGCAACCGGCGACCCCGGTGACGACGAGACCGACGTCGGCCCCGTCATCGACGAGGACGCAAAGGCGCGCCTCCTGGCCTGGATCGAGGAAGCGAGGGACGGCGGCGCCGCCGTCCTGGCGGGCGGTGGGACGACCCGCGAGGGGCTGATCGAGCCGACCGTCCTCGCCGACGTGACGCCCGAGATGAAGGTCTCGTGCCTCGAGGCCTTCGGCCCGGTCTGCACGGTCACGCCGTACGACGCGCTCGAGGAGGCATTCGAGCTTGCGAACGGGACGGAGTACGGGCTGCAAGCCGGGATCTTCACCGGCAGCGTCGCCACCGCCATGGCCGCCGGGTCGGCGCTCGAGTTCGGAGGCGTTCTCGTCAACGAGGCCCCGACTTTCCGCGCGGACCAGATGCCGTACGGCGGCGTGAAGGCGTCGGGGAACACGAAGGAGGGGCCGCACTACTCGGTGCGCGAGATGACCGAGGAGCGGCTCGTGGTGATCGCACGCTGACGGCCCCGGCGCCGCCCTTCGCGGTCCAGGGTGTCCGTTAGACTCGACTGCCTGCGACCATGCCAGGACGCGACGACGACCCGTTCTACCGCCAGCCCCTCCCTCCCGAGCCCGGAGCGGAGGTCGTCGAGGTCGTCGAGGTGGTCGAGGGCTCGGCCCTCCCGCCCGAGTCCGACCCGGCCCGGCTCCAGCGCGAACGGCGTGAACTGACCGACCGGCGGGAGGTCGAGATGCGCGACGTCGGCGGCCTCACGGTCGAGATGGTGCGCCGCGATCGCTGGAACCCGGACCTGCTCGTCTCGCGGGCGCACGAGGTGCTCGCGCTCGAGGGGCGCATGCACGAGCTCGACTCCATGCTCGTCGCCGAGACGACCGCGCGGAGCTTCCCGAACGTCGTCTACTGCAAGTGCGGATCGCCGCTGGTGCCCGGCATCCACTTCTGCGGCCACTGCGGCCGCCCGGCGCCCACGGCCCCGCCGGTCGTGACCTGCGCCCACTGCGGCCAGCCGCTGCCGGCCGACGTCAACTTCTGCTCGTTCTGCGGGAACGCGGCCACCGCCGAGGACTACGAGCCGGCCGAGAGCCCGGTGGACGAGACGATGGTGCGGCCGCCGCCCGACGACGAGACCCAGGGCGGGTTGTGAGCACCCCGCCGGCCGAGCCGCCGCGGCCCGCCGCGGATGCCTCCCCCTACGGCGAGAACCACTGCCCGCGCTGCGGCGCGCCGCACGACCCGCTGCAGGAGTACTGCCTCGAGTGCGGCCTCCGCCTCGTCGCGCTCCCCGGGCAGCGGTACACGCGAACGATCGTCTGGTCGCGGGAGTCGCCCGTGTGGCTCTGGATCGCACTCGGCGCGCTCCTCCTGGTCGCACTCGCAGCCGGGGGCATCGTCGCGCTCGCGGCGACCGACGACGACAAGGACGCCGCGCCGGTCTCGAGCGGGACGACCGTGCCGGTGGGCCCACCGCCGGTCACGCTGGACACGGTCACCGGCGACTCGACGATCACGATCCCGCCGCCGACGACGACGCCGACGCTGCCGACGACCACCACGACGACGACGCAGCCGACGACGACGACCGCGGGCACGATCATCTCGTGGCCCGACGACACCGACGGGTACACGATCGTCCTCAAGTCGTCGCCGACATCGCAGGGCCGCGGCCCGGCCAACGCTGCCGGCGAGCAGGCGATCGACGCCGGGCTTCAACAGGTCGGCGTGCTGAACTCGTCGGACTACTCGAGCATGAACCCCGGCTACTACGTCACCTTCTCGGGCGTCTACACGACCCAGAGCCAGGCACAGGGCGCGCTCCCGAACGCCCGGAGCAAGGGTTTTCCGACGGCATACGTGCGCCGCGTCGCCGACTGAGGCGACTCGCGGACCTGGTGACGGCCGCCTCAGGCCCGACTTTGTAACACGGCGACGGACCGTGTTAGACTGCGCTCTCGGAGCGGTTTGGGGGCGCTCCTTAACCCGATGTTAACCAGGTTTTGCAGGTGTTTCGCGTCGGCAAGGGATAGTGTGTGACCGAGCAAGCACAAGAGAGGATTCGTACTCGTATGTATCAATACTCCCGGGCGATCTACCGCTCGATCAAGGATCTGATCGATCCGTGGGCGGAGCCCGAGAAGCAGCTCGAGTACCGCCGAGAGGTCCTGGCGGCGTGCGAGGAGTGCGTCGAGCGGCTCGCCAAGGATCCTCGCTACTTCGCTCATCCCGACCGCACGCTCTTCCAGGACATCCGCCGCTACTTCCCGATCACGTATCAGGCGCAGGTCGCCTGGGCAGTGACCGAGGGGATCGGCGCCGCGGTCGAGTACATCGAGGCTCAGATCGAGGCAGGCGCGTTCGACGGCGGCATCGCCCGCTGCCGCGCCACGACGCGCAAGGGGAAGCCGTGCCAGCGCACGCCCCTCCCCGAGCGCGAGTACTGCCCGTCGCACCAGCACCTCGAAGCGCGTCCCGCAGCCGCGTAGCCGAACCGGCGCGTTAGGCTCCCGCGGATGATCCGCGTCTGCGTCGCCGGCATCACCGGCTGGACCGGCGGCCCCATCGCCGGGGCGGTCGCCGCCGCCGACGACCTGGAGCTCGTCTCCGGCGTCTCGCGCTCTGCCGCCGGCACGAGCTTCGAGGACCGCGGCGCGCCGATCTTCGGATCCGTCTGGGAGGCGCTGGAGAGGGCCGAGACCGACGTCGTCGTCGACTACACCGACGCCGCCGCGGTCAAGGAGAACGTCCTGGCCGCCCTCGCTCGGAAGACCGCGGTCGTCGTCGGCTCGAGCGGGCTCGCCGCGGAGGACTTCGAGGAGATCGAGGCGCGGGCGCGCGAGGCGGGCGTCGGCGTCATCGCCGCCGGTAACTTCTCGCTCCTGGCCGCGCTCCTCTCCCGGAGCGCCGCCGAGATCGCCCGCCACGTCCCGGCCTGGGAGATCATCGACTACGCGAGCGCCGCGAAGCCGGACGTCCCGAGCGGCACCGCGCGCGAGCTGGCCGAGCGGCTCGGCGAGGACGGCGGCGCAGCGCTAGGACGCGAGCTGGACACGATCCTGGGGCCGGTCGAGGCCCGCGGGGCGACGGTGGCCGGCACGCAGATCCACTCCGTTCGCCTGCCGAGCTTCGTCGTGTCGACGGAGATCGTGTTCGCCGCCGAGGGGGAGCGCCTGACGCTCCGCCACGATCCCGGCGAGAGCCCGGCGCCCTACGTCGCCGGGACGTTGCTGGCGATCCGCTCGGTGCCCGGCCGAGTCGGCCTGACTCGCGGGCTCGACGCGCTGATCGACTGACTGGCCACGTCGGTCTCGGCGTCGTAGGATCGACGTGTGCCCGGTTGACGCTAGAGCGCTGCCGACCATCACGGCAAGGACGTACGCCCCGCGCCCGAGTGCCTGGGTGGAGGGGCTCGTGCGCCTCCTTGCGGGGCTCCTGGCCCCCTAGGCCAACGCGAGCTGCTCGAAGTCCTCGATCTTCGACACGGTCACACCGACGAGCCGGAGCGCCCCCGGCCGGTCGGCCAGGGCCCGGTCGAGCAGGTCGCACGCCAACTGGCCGAGGCGCTCGCCGTCGGCGAGGCCTGCTGCCAGCGTCGTCGAGCGGCTGCGGATCGAGAAGTCGGGATAGCGGAGCTTCGTGGTCACCGTCCGCGCGACCTGGCCGGACTCCGCCAGGTACCCGGCGATGCGAACAGCCATGCGGCGCAGCTCGTCGTGAAGCTGCTCGCGGTCGGAGACGTCGCGCGGGAACGTCTCCTCGTGGCCGATCGAGATGCTCGCAACCGGCTCCTCCAGCCCGCGGGGATCGATCCCCTGGGCGCGGTCGCGGAGCAGGCGCCCGCTCTTCCCGGGAAGCAGCCGCGCCAGCTCGCCGTCGGGAAGCGCCGCGAGCTGCCCGACCAGCTCGACGCCGGCCGAGGCCAGGCGCTCCTCGGCCTTCGGACCGACCCCGGGCAGGAGCCTTACCGGGAACGGCGCCAGAAACGCGGCCTCGCGACCCGCACGCACGACCGTGATCCCGCCCGGCTTCTTCCGGTCGCTCGCCACCTTGGCCACCACCTTGCAGCTGGCGACGCCGAGCGAGCACGACAGGCTCGTCGCGCCGCGCACGGCGGCTTGGACGGCCTCCGCGACGACGCGGGCGCGCCGGTAGTCGGGCGCCACCTCGCCGATGTCGAGGTAGCCCTCGTCCAGCCCGGTGCGCTCGACTCTCGGCACGACCTCGCGGATCGCCGCCCACACGGCGCGCGAGTAGTCCGAGTATGTGCGGTGGCGCGGCGAGACGAAAACCGCGTGCGGGCAGCGCCGCAGCGCCTCGGCACAGCTCATCGCGGAACGGATACCGTAGGCGCGGGCGACGTAGTTCGCGGTAGCCACGACGCCCCGGCCGCGGGGATCGCCTCCCACGACCAGCGGCTGTGTTGCCAGCTCGGGGCTCTCGAGCTCCTCCACGGCTGCGAAGAAGGCGTCCAGGTCGAGATGCGCGACGATCACCACGGCATGGAAGGATAAGAACCGTGTCGCACGACACCGACAAACTGATCCGCCAGCTCTCCCTCGTGGCCTTCCTCATGGCCGAGCGGAGGCCCCTGACCGCCCGCGAGATCAAGTCCGTGGTCGAGGGGTACTCGGAGATGTCGGACGAGGCGTTCGCACGGCGCTTCTACTCGGACCGGTCGGAGCTGGTGGCCCTCGGCGTCCCCCTCCACTCGCAGCGGGACGAGTTCACGGGCGAGGAGCTCTACACGCTCCGCGCCGAGCAGTACTTCCTGCCGAAGCTCGACCTCGACGACGACGAGCTGGCGGCGCTGCAGATCGCCCTGCACCTGCTCGACGGCCAGTTCGCCTACGCGGAGCCGCTCCGCCTGGCGCTCCAGAACCTCGCGCTCGGCCGGCCGACGCAGCTCGAGGCCGCACCCGAGAGCGCGCTCCGCGTCGAGGTGCGCGACCCGGACTACTCGGACGAGATGTCGGGCCGGCTGACGAAGCTCGAGGGCGCCATCTCGAAGCAGCGAACGGTGCGTTTCACCTACTGGTCGATCTCGCGCGACCGGACGCGCGAGCGAACGGTCAACCCGTACGCACTCCTGCCGGAAGCCGGCTCCTGGTACTTGATCGGCCGTGACCTCGACGAGGAGGACGAGCGCACGTTCCGCGTCTCGCGCATCGTCGGGGACATCCGCTTCGCCACGCGCCGCGAGCGCGATTTCCGTATGCCCGAGTACGACCCGTCCGACTTCCGCGGCCGTCAGCCGTGGCAGTACGGCGAGGCGAGCGGCGAGGCCGAGATCGAGCTCGACGCGGACACCGCCTGGTGGGTCGAGCGGATGGTGGAACGCGGCGAGGTCGTCGACCGGGTGTTCACCACGCCCTACTCGCGCCTCGACCTGCTCGCCGGCTGGGTGCTCCGCCAGGAGGGCAGGGCGAGGCCGGTGTCGCCGCCGGAGCTGGCCCAGGAGGTCGCGGCCGGCCTCGAGCGCGTGCTCGAGCGCCACGAAGGCGAGCCGACGAAGCCGCCGCGTCCCAAGACCATTCCCGTCACCGAGCAGCTCGACCGCCCCGCCGGCCCGCTCGCGCCGGAGCGCTTCGGCGTCCTGCAGGCGCTCCTCGCACACCTGCTCGCCCGCTGCGGCGACGAGACGCGCGCGACGATCCCGGCCCAGGAGCTCGTCGATCGCTTCAACATCCCCTACGACCAGCTCGACGACCACCTGCAGCTCCTCAACCTCGTCAACTTCGGCGGTGGGTGCTACGCGGTGTACGCGTCCCTCGACGGCGACCAGGTGCGGGTCGACAAGGAGCTCTTCGGCGACGCCTTCCGCCGCCCGCCGCGGCTGACGCCGCTCGAGGCGCGCGCGATCCGCCTGGCGCTCGAGTTCGTCGGGCCGATGATCGCGGCCGAGGCGCAGACGCCGCTCGAGCGCGTCCGCAAGAAGCTCGAGGACACCTTCGGCGAGTTCGCTCTCCCCGAAGCCGTCGAGGACGAAGCCGGCACCGAGGAGGAACAGCTCATCCGCACGCTCTCGCAGGCGATCCGCGAGCAGCGGCTCGTCGAGATCGAGTACGTCGCCGTCGGCGAGGAGACGAGCGTCCGCGTGATCGAGCCGCACGCGCTCGAGCGCGAGCTGCCCTGGTGGTACGTCCACTCCTGGGACCGCACCCGCGACGCCCAGCGCAGCTTCCGCCTCGACCGGATGCGCCGCGCCACGCTCCAGAAGAAGAGCTTCGACCCGCGGCCGGGGCTCGACCCCCGCAAGCTGCGCGACGTCCGCGTGGCCAGGGTGCTCTTCGACCCGGAGGTGGCACGCTGGCGCATCGAGCGCGGCGCGCTCCCGCTGGCGAAGGGCTACGCGCTGGAAGAGGTCGGCGTCGGCGGCACCGACTGGCTCGCCGGCGAGATCCTCTCGCACCGCGGCTTCGCCGAGGTGCTGGAGCCGGAGGACCTTCGCCGCGAGGTCGCCGCGCACGCGAAGAAGCTCAAGTCCGCGCTCGCGAAGCGGCCCGCCCGGGCGCGCTAGCCCTCCCGCAGGTCGAGCCGCCAGTCGTTGCAGCGCATCCAGTGGCCCGGCGGGTACTCGTAGTCCGACTCGCCCAGGAGCGTGAACCCCAGCTTGCGGCAAATGGCGTTCGAGGGGGCGTTCTCGACCGACGGGTAGGCGAGGAGATAGCGGCGCCTGCCCTCCCGGCGTGCCTCCTCGACCACCTCCGCGGCTGCGGCCGAGGCGATCCCGCGGCCCTGGAAGCCAGGGAGCACGGCCCAGCCCATCTCGTAGACCCCCTCCCCGCGCCAGTCCCGCTCCCAGAAGCCGACCCAGCCGACGCCGACCCCGGTGGTCGACTCGACGATCCGGAACTGGCCGGAGTCGGCCGCCTCGTAGCGGCCATGACGCTCGGCGATCTTCTCCGCCGACTCGGGCCCGCCGAGGTGCAGGGTCATCACCGGGTCGGCCAGCAGCTGCTCGAGGAGCGGCAGGTCCCCCGCGCCCCACGACTCGATGCGGATGTCGCTCACCGCCGCTCGTTCCCGCGCTTGAAGTTGCCGGTGACACGGGCCATTGCGAGCTGCTCGGCCTCCTCGTCGGCGCCCTCGACCTCACGGAGGAATCGGTCGGCGCCGGAGCCGGTCAGGGTCGTGACCACCCGTCCCCGCCACGAGATCCGGACCCGCCCGTCCTTCGTCGCGTGCCAGGCGAAGGTCACGCGCCCGCCAGCGGGATGCGCACCGTGAACGTCGCGCCCGCCCCCGCGGCCGACTCGACGTCGAGCGTCCCGCCATGGGCCTCGGCGATCGAGCGGGCGATGTAGAGCCCCAGGCCGGCACCGGGCTTGGAGAGGCCGCCCTGGCTCACCCTGCCGAACTTCTCGAAGATGAGCCGGTGCGATTCGGCGGGGATCCCCGGGCCGTGGTCGCTCACGCTGACGGCAACGACGCCGTCCTCCCTTGCGGCGGCCACCTCTACCTCGTCGCCCGTGACCGTGTACTTCACCGCGTTCGCCAGCAGGTTCCACAGGAGCTGGCGCAGGCGCTCCCGGTCGGCCTGGACCGGCGGGAGCGCGGACGGGACGCGTGTCGTCACACGCACCTCGTCCTGGCCGAGCGAGACGACCGCGGCCGTCTCGCGGACGAGCTCCTCGACGTCCACGGCGGCGAAGGCGTACGGGAAGGTTCCCGCTTCGATCCTCGACGTGTCGAGGACGTCGCCGACGAGGTCGGAGAGGCGCGAGGTCTCGCTCTCGATCAGGCCGAGGAACGACTCGCGCTGCTCCTGCGTCAGGTCGCGCCAGCGGTGGTTCAGCGTCTGCGCGCAGCCGATCACGGAGGCCATCGGAGCGCGAAGCTCATGCGAGACCATCGAGACGAAGTCGGCGCGGAGCGACGACAGGCGTCGCAGCTCCTCGACGGCGCTGCGCTGGGCCTCGTAGGCCCTGATGTTCTCGACAGCGGCGGCGACCTGGCCGGCGAAGAGCATGACCATCTCGACCTCCTCGGACGTGAAGGACGGCCCGTCGTCGCGCGCGACCGTGAGCGTGCCGAGCGTGCGGTCGGCGAGGGCGAGCGGCGCCACGATCTCCTCACCCCCCTCGCCGCCGAGGATGCCGCCCGAGGAGGCGAAGACCATGTCGGCCTCCCCGGCGAGCCCGATCTGGAGCCGGTCGAAGGCGATCATGCTCTGGAGCTCGTGCCTGAACGCGGCAAAAGCCCGGCGCTGGTCGAGCGAGGAGCCGAGCGCGCGCGCTGCGCGGTTGACGGCTTCGAGCACGTCCGCGCGGCGCTCGAGGCGGTCGCGGAGGTCCTCCGCTTCGGCGGCCCGTGCCTCCGCCACGGCCGTCTCGGCCCGCAGGCGGTCGACGAGCCAGCCGACGACGAGGCCGATCAGGAGCTGGAGGCCGAACGGGAGCGTGACGTGATCGAAGTCGAAGGGCGGCGGCCCGAACTCCTCGGCGCGCCACCATTCGGCGAGGAAGACGAGCGGCAGGACCACGACCGGGACGATCGCGCCGCCCTTGACCCCGTAGCGGAGCGCGCCCTCGATCACGGGGATGTAGAGGATCCCCCAGGCGGGCGTGCTCGGCTCGAACGTGTAGACGAAGACGAACGCGTACACGATCGCCGTGTCGAAGGCGAGCGCGAGGAACCCGATGCGGCCGAGGGCCTTGCGGTCGAGGTCACGGCGGGCGAGCCAGAAGAAGGCGACGGCGCCGAGCGAGAGCGTAACCGCGGTGGCCCAGCCCCAGCGCTCGTAGCCCGGCGGATGCTTGTCGCCGACGACGGCGACCTCGAAGAGGGCGAACGGCACCGCGATGACGCGGACCCATGCGATCCAGATCTCCGTGCGTCGAAGGCGCTCGAACTCACCGCTCACGGGACGTCCTCCAGCCGGGCCAGGGCCCACCCTGCATGCTCGCTGAGCAGCGAGTCGTCGCCCTCGGCATGCGGGCGCACGGCTTCCACCAGGCTTCTATCGGCCGAGTTGCCGGCGGCGACAAGAGCATTTCGCCGCAGGTAGCGCGCGTCGTTCCGCGGGAAGTAGAGCCTCGCGTAGCGATCCCGCAGCTCCTCGTCCGGCAGGCTCAGCCACTCGAGGAGCGAGACCACCGGCTCGGCGTCCGGCGCGGGCTCGGTCCCGGCGCGCCGCTTCTCGACGCCCCGGTTCCAGGGGCAGACGTCCTGGCAGATGTCGCAGCCGTAGACCTGGGCGCCGAGCTCCTCGCGGTAGCCCTCCGGGATCGGCGCCGGTGCCTGCGTCCAGTAGGAGAGGCACTTGGTCGCATCCACGACGCCGGGCTCGTCCAGGGCGTCCGTCGGGCAGGCGTCGATGCAGAGCGTGCACGAGCCGCAATCGAGCGCCAGCCCGCCGCTCGGCTCGATCTCGACGTCGGTGACGAGCGTTCCCAGCACGACCCAGGAGCCGTGCGTCCGCGTGATCAGCATCGTGTTCTTCCCGTAGAAGCCGAGGCCGGCCCGCACGGCGCCCTCGCGGTCGACGTGCTGGTTCGCGTCCACGAGCACGCGGTAGCTCCCGCCGAGCCGCTTCCCGAGGGCCTCCAGCTTGCCGCGCAGCTCTGCGTAGTGGTCGGCCCAGGCGTAGCGCGGCAGCCTCCCCTCGCCGGCGCCGGGCTCCGGCCCCGGCGCGTAGTAGCAGAGCGCTGCCGAGACGACCGTGCGGGCGCCGGGCAGGAGCGTCTCCGGATGGCACGAGACCTCCGGCTGGGCCATGGTGAAGCGCATGTCGGCGAACAGGCCGCGGGCGCGGCGGTCGCGGATCGCCTGCTCGGTCTCGGCGTAGGGCTGGGCGGCCGCTGCCCCGACGACATCGATTCCGAGCTCCAACCCCAGCCGGGCGAGCTCGTCGCTCGTCATCTCACGCAAGGTAGCACCGGCGGTACGATCGCCTCGTGAAGGCGATCCGCATCCACGAGGACGGCGGGCCCGAGGTTCTCCGCTTCGAGGACGTCCCCGACCCGGAGCCGGGCCCCGGCGAGGTCCTGATCGGCCTCAGGGCGGCCTCCCTCAACCACCTCGACATCTGGCTCCGCCGCGGGCTTCCCTCGGCGCCGAAGCCCAGGATCCTCGGGGCCGACGGAGCGGGCGTCGTCGTCGGGCTCGGCGAGGGAGTCAACGGCTTCGCCGAGGGCGACGAGGTCGTGGTCAACCCGGGCCTGGACGACGGAGCCCGGATCGTGGGCGAGCACATGGACGGAACGCATGCCGAGCTGATCGCCCTCCCTGCAGACTACGTCTATCCGCTGCCGGACGGGCTTTCGTTCGAGGAGGCCGCGTCGTTCCCTCTCGTCTTCGAGACGGCGTACCGCATGCTGGTCACGCGGGCCGGGCTCCGCGAGGGTGAATGGGTCTTCGTCTGGGGCATCGGCAGCGGCGTCGCCACCGCCTCGCTGCAGGTGGCCAAGGCGCTGGGCGCTCAGGTGGTGGTCACGTCGTCGAGCGACGAGAAGCTCGAGCGCGCGCGCGAGCTCGGCGCGGACGCGGCCGTCAACCATGCGACCGGCGACGTTGCCGGCGCCGTTCGCGAGGCGACCGGGGGCCACGGCGCGGACGTCGTGATCGAGCACGTCGGCGAGGCCACCTGGAAGACGTCGCTCCAGGTCGCCGCCACGGGCGGCCGCATCGCCGTCTGCGGCGCCACGAGCGGCCCGAACCCCCCGGCCAACCTTCACCGGATCTGGTGGAAGCAGCTCACCGTGGTCGGCTCGACGATGGGCACCCAGGAGGACTTCCGCGCCGTCTACGACCTCGTGGCGAGCGGCCGCGCCAAGCCTGTCGTCGACCAGGTCTTCCCGCTCGCGGAGGCAGCGGCGGCGCACGAGCATCTCGAGGCCGGCCGCCAGCTCGGCAAGGTCGTCCTCAGGATCCCCGCGTAGGTCTCGGCTAGAGGACGATCCGCCGTGCCACGTCGTGCGGGCAGCCGGCGGCGACGAGCCTGCGCACCTCGGCGAGGTCGACCGGCGCCTTTGTCAGCGCCGACGCGTCGGTCGAGTTGAAGCCGAGGGCGATGAACTGCGACCGGCGCCAGCGGCGCACCCGGGTGTCCTCGGGAAGCCCCGGCCGCCTCGTCTCCGCCTGTTCCCCCATGCCTAAGAGTGTGCGCAAGAATCGCCTGCGCGCACCCGCCGAAAGTCGAGTTCCCAAGTAACAGTCTGTTACTTGGAACGGGCTTCCGCCTCGCGGAGGGCTAGCCGAAGCCGAGAATGAACTTGGCGTCGTCGGACATCCGCTCCGGGCTCCAGGGAGGGTCCCAGGTGAGCTCCATCTCGACGTCCTCGACGCCGTCCAGGCCGGCGACGACTTCCTGGATCTGCTGCTCGATCATCGGCCCGACGGGACAGCCCATGGACGTGAGGCTGTAGGTGACGTGCACCTTGGGCCCTTCGATCTCGGCGTCATAGAGGAGGCCGAGCTCGACGATGTCCATCCCGAGCTCCGGGTCCTCGACGACCCGTAGCGCCTCGAAGATCTCTTCGCGCGTGGGCATGTTCGAAGCCTAGCCGAGGAGGCGCACTTCCTCGCGCCGGTCTCGCGCGAAGAAGTGGATGCCGTCGACGAAGCGCACCCAGTTGTGGCGGGTGCACAGGACGAGCGAATGCGTTCGCGCGCTGTCGGTCAGGAAGCGGACGCCGCGCAGGAGGTCGCCGTTGGTGACCCCCGTCGCGGCGACGATCACCTCGCCCGGCGCGAGCTCGTCGGTCTCGAAAACCTTGTAGAGGTCGTCGATCCCGTGCTCCTGCGCCTGCTCGATCTCGGCGCGGGAGGTCGGCCAGAACTGCGCCTGGAGCTCGCCGCCCAGGCAGCGGAGCGCCGCGGCGGAGAGCACTGCCTGGCGCGCGCCGCCGATGCCCACGGCGAGATGGTCGTTCGTGCCGCGGACGGCCGCGGTCACCGAGGCCGTGACGTCGCCGTCCTGGATGAGCTTGATGCGCGCGCCCGCGGCGCGGATCTCCTCGATCAGGTCGTGGTGGCGCGGCCGGTCGAGGACGATCGCGGTAATGTCGGCGGGGCGGCGGCCGTAGGCCTCGGCGATCGCAACGACGTTCTCGCCTATCGACTTCCCCAGGTCGATGGCGCCGCGGGCGACCGGGCCGACCGCCATCTTGCGCATGTACATCTGCGGCAGCCGCGGGAAAGAGCCCGACTCGCCCACAGCGATCATGGACATTGCTCCGTAGTCGCCGCGCGCCACGACCGCGCGGCCTTCCAGTGGATCGACCGCGAGGTCGACCTCGGGCCCGCCGCTCCCGGCCGTGGCGCCGATTGCGATCGCATCGGCCTCCTCGTCGCCTCCGACGACGATCCTGCCGGTGATCGGCAGCGCGTCGAGGCCGTCGCGCATCGCTGTCGCCGCTGCGTCCTCGGCTCCCCTCACGTCGCCGCGGCCAAGCCACCGGGCGCTCGCGAGCGCAGCGCGCTCGGTCACCGCCGCGTACGCCTCGCACTGGCAGCGGTCGGTGCTCACACCCGGGCCTGGGCCTGGGCGCGCTCGACCTCGGCGAGCACCAGGTGGATGACCCCGTTGACCGCTGACTCCATGCGCGTGTTCTCGATCACCGGCACGCCGGCCTTCTCGGCCCGCTCGACCAGGTAGTCCTGGATGCGGCGGATCTCCGCGAGCGAGCGCAGGTACTTGTGCATCGGCCGCAGCCCCTGCGAGCCGGCGTCGCGGATCCAGAAGTGGCGGGCATGCTCGTCCTCGTCCGCGATGGCGAGCATGCACTGGACGACGACCGCGTTGTCGTACGAGCGCGGCAAGGCCCCGGGGACGAGGTGAACGCCCTCGACGGCGAGCGAGTAGCCCTCCTCGAGCGCCCTGCCGATGACGGCCTTGACGCCGACGAGGACGTTCCGCGTCTGCTCCTTGAACCCGAGCAGCGCCGCGTCGACTTCCTCGCCCTCGTGGATGCGAACGGCGGGCCCCGCCTCGAAGCTCGAGTAGTGGATGGAGGGCATGAACTTCTGCGAGAAGAAGGCCCGCATCGTCTGGCGGACGGTGTCGGTGGAGGTGACGCGGGTGATCCCGAGCCGGTGGGCGATCTCGGTGGCGAGGGTCGACTTGCCGGTCCCGGTCGCGCCCCCGACCAGGAGGACGATCGGAAGGTCGAGCTCGCGCAGCGCCTGGAGGCGCCGCAGGAGGAGCACGGCGGCCTCGCCTTCGTGATCGGCCAGCACGGCGGCGGCCACGTCGTACAGCCGCTCGGGCCCGACGGCCTCGTCCTCGTGGTTGCGCACCAGCTCGCCCTCGATCAGGCGCGCCAGCTCGTAAGCACGCTCGGGCCGGATGCCCGTGCCCATCAGGGTCTTGGCCATCAGCCCCTTGGAATAGGGGAGCACGACCTCGTCGGAGACGAGCGCTTCCGGCGGCCGGCGGTCGGTGTTCACACCGCCGCCCTCGCCGCGATCGCCGCCTCGGCCAGCGCGTCGACGGCCGCCTCCAGGCCAGGCTCGCCACGCCAGCGGCAGCACCTCGTTGTCGGCGAACACGACCGGAAGCCGGCGGGTGTCGGCGGCTTCGGCGACGACGTCGATGGCCGCGGCCTTGATCTCGGTCAGGTAGACCTCGGCCCGCGCCGCGGCCGGCGAGTCGAGCTCGGCCAGCAGTGCGCTCCTGTCGGCCAGGCTCCCGGAGACGAAGACGACCTCGGCCCCGTGCTCGCGCTCCAGGTGCTCCCGAAGCCGATCGTGGATGACCGCCGGAGCGGTGGAGAAGAACGCGACACGGCGCCCGGCGACCGGCTCGGCCGGCCTCGGCCGGAGCACGGAGGCGATCACGGGCAGGTCCGGGTCGACGTCGGCGATCGCCACGCGAAGGGCGTCGACCTGCGCCCGCGTCGCGAGCGGCTCCTCGCACATGGTCAGCACGACGAGGTCGCTCAGGAGGATGCGATAGGCGCCGAGGTAGCCGGTGACCCCCTCGGGGCCCTGCTGGGCGCCGGCGACGAGGATGCGGGCGCCCGCCTCCACGGGCGGCACCGTCGCCCCGCTGGCCTCGAGCAGGACGAGGTCGGGCCCGAGCGCAGCGGCGACGCGCGCGGCCTCGGCGACGTTGGAGACGAACGGCTCGCCGGCCAGCCCGCCGCCGCAGCGCCGGGCGCCGACGGTCACGACCTCGGCCAGCGCCGCGTCCTCGAGGTAGTCGGAGGCGGCGTGCACCCCGGAGCGCGAGAGGGCGAGGAGGTCGGCGACCGAGGGGGACGGCTGCATCACGACCGGCTCGGCCGGGCCTCCCCTGCCCATGGCGACGACGACGACCTCGTGCGAGCCCGCGAGCAGGCGCACGACGTGGCCTGCCACGGCCGTCTTCCCCACGCGCTTGCCGGTGCCCATCACCGCGAGGGCCGGATGGCCCAGGGGCGCGAAGCGCACCGGGTCGAGCCGGAAATCGGCCCCGACGTACGGGACTCCCGCCGCGAGCGCGCGCGAGGCGAGCCGGAAGCGCCGGCGCGGGCCGACCACGGGCTCGTCGGAGAGGTCGACGACGACCTCGACGTCAGCCTCGGCCAGCGCCTCGGCGAGCGTCCTCCAGAGCGGGACGCCGTAGTCGGGCGTGCCGTCGCGCAGCTTCTCGGTCCCCCCGAGCAGGACCGCGCCCACCACCTCGTGGCTGAGCGAGCGGAGAGCCTCCACGACGACGTCGGGGTAGTGCTCGCCGTCGATCAGCGCCAGGGCTCCTCATTGCCGGCCGGTGAGCTCCGTCTCGATCCGCGCCGTGTACTTCTCGAACTCGAGCGTCTCGGTGGAGAACTGGATGATCCGCTCCTGCCCGTGGAAGGGGTATTTCCGCCAGACGTCGACGTGCTTGCCCTCGATTTCGATGAGGTTGTAGCACGGCCTCGTCTTGCCCCTGAGCCGAAGGGAGGAAACGGTGCCGGCGTTCACGACGAAGAGGTTCTCGAGGCGCCATGCGTACGGCACGTGCTTGTGACCGGAGAGGACGAGGTTGACGCCGATGTGCTGCAGGACCTCGAGCGCGTCGCCGGCGTCGTAGACCACGTTCCGCTCCCGGCCCGTGCCCGGGACAGGCAGCAGGTGGTGGTGGAGCACGAAGATGCGGAAGTCGGCGGGCTCGGCGAACTGCTCCTCGATCCACTGGTAGCGGCCGCGGCCGATGACGCCATGGTCGAGATCGGGCTCGGACGAGTCGACGGCGACGACGGAGACGCCGTCCACGTGCACCGCACGCCGGCGCTCGCCGAACAGCTCCTCGAAATGGATGTAGCCGACGTTCCGGGAGTCGTGGTTCCCCGGGACGATGACCACGTGGTCGCACGCGAGCCGTTCGAGGTAGGTCTTCGCCTCGGCGTACTCCTGCTGGAAGCCGAAGGTCGTGAGATCGCCCGAGCAGACAACGATGTCCGGCTCGAGCTCGTTGATCTCCATGATCGCCCGGTCGGCCAGGTTCGGCACGAAGTACGGCGAGCCGCAGTGGAGATCCGAGAAATGGGCGATCTTGAACAGCGCGGGCTCCCTTGGTGGACGGCGGTAGCCGAAGTGTAGGGAGGGTCGTCCGGGGTCGTTGCTACCTTTTCTAGAGGATGCGCCCAGAAAGCGGCGATTTCCAGGAATATTCCGGGACCGTCTTTGCCAACGAGGCCGAGGTTGAATGCGCTCGTCTCCTCGACTACTACGGCATCGCCTGGGAGTACGAGCCGACCTCGTTTCCGCTCGAAACCGACGATGAGGGGCGGGTCGTCGAGGCCTTCACGCCCGACTTCTTCCTGCCCGAGCAGGAGCTCTATCTCGAGGTCACCGTGATGAAGCAGTCGCTCGTGACGAGGAAGAACCGCAAGATCCGGAAGTTTCGCGAGCGGTATCCCGACATCAAGGTCAAGCTGTTCACGCGGCGCGACTTCGAGCGGCTGGGTCAGAAATACGGCCTGAACCTCGTTACGTAGAGCCTCGCCCCGGCGAGGTCTACCTCTCCCGCGAGGAGATCGCGACGCGCGTGGGCGAGCTCGGCGCCGGCATCGCGCAGGACTACGCCGCGCGCGACCTCGTCCTCGTCACGGTGCTCAAGGGCGCGTTCGTGTTCGCGTCAGACCTCGCGCGGGCCGTGAACATCCCGCATGCCATGGACTTCCTCGTCCTCGCCGGCTACGGCGGCGACCTGGGCGGCCGCACCCGCATCCGCCTGCTCAAGGACCTGGACCTGCCGATCGCGGGGCGTGACGTCCTCCTCGTCGAGAACGTCGTCGACACGGGGCTGACGCTGAACTACGTCGTCAAGACGCTCGGCCTCCGCAATCCCGGGAGCATTGCGATCTGCACGCTCTTCGACCGCCCCTATCGCCGCCTCGTCGACGACCTGCCGATGCGCTACGTCGGCTTCACGATTCCCGACGAGTTCTTCCTCGGCTACGGGTTCGACCTGCACGAGCGCTACCGCGGCCTCCCGGACCTGCACGTGGCCGAGCAGTAGTCGCCGGCCGGTTAGAGATAGCCCAGCGGGTCGACCGGCGAGCCGTTGACCCGGACCTCGAAGTGCAGGTGCGGGCCGGTCGAGTTCCCGGTCGAGCCGACGGCGCCGATCACGGTGCCCTGCGAGACCGAGCCGCCGCCGACGTAGAGCGCCGACTGGTGGCCGTAGGCGGTGGCCAGGCCGTTGCCGTGGTCGATGATCGTCAGGTTCCCGTAGCCGCCCATCCAGCCGGCGTAGATGACGGTGCCCGCCGCGGCCGCCCGGATGGGCGCCCCCGAGCCGGCGCCGATGTCGATGCCCTCGTGCATCCGGCCCCAGCGCCAGCCGAAGCCGCTCGTCACCACGCCGCTCACCGGCCAGATGAGACCGCTGGAGGAGCTGCCGTCGCCGCTCGAGCCGCCGCCCGAGCCGCTGCTTGCGGAGCGGATCTGCGCGGCCAGCTCGGCGCTCTCCGCCGCCATCGCCTCGACGTCCTCCTCCGCCGAGTGCCGGTTCGACTGCACGCTCGCGAGGACGCTCTCGCGGCTGGCCCGCGCCGCGGCGAGCGCGTTCTGCTGCGCCACGAGCTGGTCCCGCGCCGCGATCTGCTCGGCCGTCTTGCGCGCGAGCACCCGGGTCTCGCCGGCGACCTCGGCCCTCGTCAGCTTTGTCGTCTCCCGCGCGACCTTGAGCTCGCTCCGGAGCCCGCGGATCTGAACCGTGATGGCGTGGTCCTGGCGTCCGATCGACTCGAAGTACTCGAACTGGTCGACGAGGTCGCCCAGGCTCTGCACCTGGAGGAGGATCCCGAACGCGTCCGTTTCCTCGTTTTGGTACAGCTCGACCAGTCGTTGCTCGAGCCGGCCCTGCGCGATCGTGAACTCGTCCTGTAGCCGCTCGATCTCCTGCGACTGGTCGCGGATGCGCTCTCGCAGGCGCTCGAGCCGGTTGCGATGACGGGTGAGGTCGGCTTCCAGCACCGCGATCGCTGCCGTGAGGGAGCCGATGTCGCCGCCGAGCGCGTCGATACGCTCGCCGGCGGCCTGGATCTCCGTGGTGAGGACGCCCTCCTTCCTCTTGGCCGCCTGGATCTCCTCGCGCAGGCCCGAGATCTTCCGGTCGAGCTCTGCCTTCCGGTCCCAGGAGGACTGGCCCTGGGCAGCCGGCACGGCCAGCGCAACGAAGGCCCCGAGGAGGAGGCAGGCAACTAGACAGATGCGGCGAGCGTCAACCACCGGGACGATTTCGGCGGGAACGCAGGCGTACCTGCGCGTCCTCACCGGGGGTCTTCGGACTCGAACGGCATAGGTTGTAGCACGAGGACCGGCGGTCGTGTGCCGGTGAACCGATCAGGTGTTCGTGGCTCCGGAGGCGCGGGAACGCCCTGTTTCAGGGGCAGGCGGCTGTTCCGGCACGGGCGGAGGGTCGTCGGGCGACGGCTCCGGGACGTGCGCGGGCTCCGGCGGGTTCCCCTCGTCCGGAGGCGGAAACGGCTCCGGGATCCGGGCCGGCTCGGGCGGCGCCTCGAGGCGCTGGGTCGGGGTGGTCTCGGCCTGTGCCTGCCGGACGCGCCGCTCCATCTCGCCCAGAAGGACGCCGATCTCCGCCTCCTTGGCCGCGATGCGGGCAGCGACCTCGTCGACCTGACCGGTCGCCCGCTCGGCCCGCAGGGCGTCGCCCTCGTGGGTGGCCCGCCCGAGCACCTGGTAGGCGCGGGCGCGCTCGGCCTGGAGCTCCGCCAGCTCGCGCCGGAGGCGGAAGAGCTCGAGCTGGCCGCGCGAGCGAGCGCCGACGACGCGGCGCTGCGTGGAGACCGAGGCCAGTGCCGAGGCGGTCGCTCGCCGGCCTGCCTCCACGCGAAGGACGACGACCAGCGCGGCGAGCCCGAGCGCAAGCAGCGCCCAGAGCCACATCTGCGCTCCCAGCAGCACGATCCCGACCACGGCGAGGACGCCGCCCGCGAAGAGCCCCAGGTCCGGCGCCGACCAGTACTTCCGCAGACGCGTCTCGACGCCCTCGGGCCCGGGCATCGGGCTGCCGCACTCGCTGCACGAGCCGGTGCCGGGGGCGACGGTCGCACCGCAGGTCGGGCACTCAGCGGCTGACATCGGCCTTTTCTCGTTCCCGTTCGGGGCTGTCCTCATGCTCGAGAGCCTTCAGCGCCTCGGCGGCCTCGCGGCGGAGCGGGCCCACGAGCGCGCGGTAGTCCTCATCCGAGATCTTGCCTGTCCGGTGGTCGAGCTCGAGCTCCTTGAGGGCGGCCAGGGAGCGATCTCGCTCCTCGAACAGGCGGAGGCGTGCTTCCTCCGCCGCCGTCGGCGCGCCCAGCTCGTCATCGCGCCCCCGCGCCGGCCGCAGGAGCGGGCGCGCGACGAAGACGACGCACGCGACCGCGAGCGCCGCGCCGAGAGCCAGGGCGACGACCTCCATGCTCCTAGGCGCGCGCCGGTGCACCCGCGGCGGCGAAGCGCGCCGCGAGCCGCCGCTGCTCCCGCGCGTCCGGCCACATGGTTACCACGGACCCGAGCACGAAGATCAAGGCCGAGAGCCAGATGAAGTTCACGAGCGGGTTGACGATCGGCTTGATGACGACCGACCCGTCGGGGTAGAAGCGGTCGGCGATGACGAAGAGGTCCTCACCGCGCAGCCAGTCCGTCCGGATGCCGACCTCGTTCGAGGTCTGCTCCTCGGCGAAGTAGCGGTTCTTGCCGGCCTGCATCGTCCCGACGCGATCGTCCCCGCGGAACACGTCGAAGCCCGCCCGCACCTCCTGGGCGTTGGCGCCGCGGCTCTCGCTGGTCCCCGTGTAGACGAGCCGGTAGTCGCCAACGTCCACCGATTCGCCCGGTGCGAGCCGCGGGGCCGGGCTGACGGTCGTCGAGAACCCGCCGATCCCAACCGCGCCGATCAGGAGGACGATGATCGCGGCATGGACGATGTACCCGCCGTAACGGCGGCGGTTCCTGGCCACGAGCCCGGTGAACGCGACCCACCATCCCCCGGTCCCGAGCGATTTCCGCGCGCGCGTGCCGCGCACGAACTCGAGCACGATCGTCGTCAGGACGAAGGCGGCGAGCGTGTAGCCGATCAGTCCGGCCGGGCTCGAGCCGGCTCCTCCGAGCAGAAGCAGCGCGCCGGTCGCGAGCGCCACGCCGGCCGGCCAGACGAGCTGCGAGCCGAGCGAGCTGAGCGAGGCGCGCCGCCAGGCGACCACCGGGCCGATCCCCATCAGGAGCACGAGCGGGAGCCCGAAGACCACGGCGAAGAAGTCGTAGTACGGGGCCCCGACCGACACCGCCACGCCGCGCACCGCCTCGGAGACCAGCGGGTAGATGACGCCCCAGAGGATCGTGAGCGCGAGCGCGACCAGGAAGAGGTTGTTGTAGACGAACGCCGCCTCGCGGGAGACGAGCGACTCGAGGCGCGTCGGCGAGCGCAGGACGGACAGCCGCGTCAGGATGAGGACGATCGAGAACGCGGCCACGACCGCGATGAATCCGAGGAAGAACGGCCCGATGGACGACTGCGTGAAGCTGTGGATCGAGCTGATGACGCCGCTTCGGGTCAGGAACGTCCCGAAGAGGGAGAGCAGGAACGCGCCGGCCACGAGCACGACGTTCCAGACGCGCAGCATGTTCTTCTTCTCCTGCACCATCACCGAGTGGAGGAACGCCGTGGCCACGAGCCAGGGCATGAGCGCGGCGTTCTCGACCGGGTCCCACGCGTACCAGCCGCCCCAGCCGACCTCCTCGTAAGCCCACTTCGCGCCCAGGAGGATCCCGAAGCCGAGGAACGTCCACGCCGCGAGCGTCCAGCGGCGGGTGACCACGATCCAGCGCTCGTCCACCTGTCGGGACGCCAGCGCGGCCATGGCGAAGGCGAAGGGGATGGTCAGCCCGACGTAGCCGAGGTACAGCATCGGCGGGTGGGCGATCATGTACGGGTTCTGGAGGCTCGGGTTCATCCCGGCGCCGTCGGCCGGCGCCGCCTGGGTGGCGAACGGGCTCGCCACGAACACGAGCAGGAAGGCGAAGAAGAGCGCGACGGCGGCGACGATCGAGATCGTCCACGGCAGCACCTCGCGCACGAGCCGCCGGTTGAGCGCGACCGCCGCGGAGGCCGTCCCCGTCAGGACGAGCAGCCAGAGGAGGAGCGATCCCTCCTGGCCGCTCCAGAACGCGGCGAGCGTGTAGCCGAGCGGCAGCTCGCGACTCGTCGAGCGGGCGACGTAGTCGAAGGAGAAGTCGTTCGCGACCAGGGCGCCGAGCAGGACGAGCGAGGCGACGGCGACCGCGGCGAAGGCGGCATAGAGGGCGTTGGTCGCCGAGTCGAGCAGCCGCCGGCGACCGCGCCACGCCGCGTAGCCGCCGACGACCACCGCGTACAGGATCAGGCCGAAGGCGGCAACGAGCGCGGCACGGCCCAGCTCGGGCATCAGATGCCTGGCCGGTGATTCGCGGGCCCGGCGGGGGCGGCTGAGACCAAGCCGGGCGTCGCGATCGTCCGCAGTCGCGTACCGGCAGTACGTGCAAGGGCGATCGCGGCGAACCGGCGCCGTGTCGCAGATGCCATCCGCGGGCGCGGGAATCGCCGGTCAGGCATCCCTACTCGCTCTCAGGCGCGTACTTCGACGGGCACTTCGTGACGAGGGAGTCCTCGGTCGCGACGAAGGTGCCGTCGGTGAGCCGGCCCTTCACGTAGATCTCGCGGCCCACCTTGAACAGGTCGGGCACCGAGCCCGTGTAGACGACCGGGACGGTGGACTCGCCCTCGATGTCGCGCAGCGTGAACTCGAGCCCGGAGCCGCGGGCGTCTCCCTCGACCGGGCCGACCACGATCCCGGCGAGCCCGACCTCACCCGACGCCTCGTGGAGCTGGCTCGGCTGCAAGGACGGCGTTCCGCCGGCCAGGCTCGTCCAGATGAGGAAGATGGCCAGCACCGCCGCGACCGAGAGCGCGACGACGAGGCGCACCGGATTGCGCCGCTTAGCCACGACTTCGAGTTTACCGGGCGATCCGCCGGCTAATCGGGGGTAGGCGTCGGGCGGCGGTCCGGGATGCGGTAGCCGTGATCGCGGCAGAGGCTCCCGGGCGCATCCTCGGTGAGCGCGTCGCAGTAGCCCTTCCCGTAGGCCGCCCGCAGGAAGGCGGCGACGACCTCGAGGTTCCACTCGGAGATACCGCAGGCCTCGCCCCAGAGGTCGGCAAGACGCAGGTCGATGTCCAGCTCGAGCAGCTCGATGCGGGAAGGTCGCTTTGCCATGGGCTGAAAGTACTCAGCCGATCGGACGGACGAGTAGGCTGGCCCGCGTGGGGTTAAGAGCTCCCAACAGAACGAGGAGCGATGCCGTCATCATCCTGTTAGGAGCTCTCTGACCCGCATCGGCCCTGCGCGCGTGCCCTCCCGCGAGAGCCCCGAAGCCGCCGTCGAGCTGCTCCTTCAGCGCGGCTACACGGCCTGCGAGATCGACTTCGAGGGGAGGTTCTGGATGGACTACCCCTGGGCGGAGCGCTTCGGCGAGGCGGCGCGGGAGGCGGACGTCGCGCTCTCGGTCCACGCCCCCATCGCCGGCTTCATGGGCCACCTCGAGCGCGACAAGAAGTACAACATGGCGACCGGGATGCTCGACCACTCTGCGGGCGTGGCGGTCGCCTGCGACGCCGAGCTCGTCGTCTTCCACCCGGGCTTCCTGCTCGGCCGCGAGCGCGAGGCGGCGCTCGCGGCGGTCGCCGACCAGCTCGGCTCCCTGCGGGAGCGGCTCGAGGGCAAGGCCCGCGCGGTGCCGTTCGGCGTCGAGGTGATGGGCCGGGTCAGGGACCTCGGCACCCTCGACGACGTGATCTGGCTCGCCGAGCACGTCGACTGGGTCCGGCCGGTCCTCGACTTCGCGCACATGCACGCGACCTCCGACGGCGCCTACCTGGAGGCCGAGCTCTTCGCGGAGGCGCTCGCAAAGGCCGACGCCGTGCTCGAGCCGGGCGCTCCGTTCCACATCCACTTCAGCGACATCGCTTACGCCAACCGGAACGAGACGAAGCACCTGCCCTACGGGGAGGGCACCCTGCGCGCCGAGCCGCTCGCCAAGGCGCTGACCCGCTTCGATCGCCCGGCGACGGTCATCTCCGAGTCGCCGGACGAGGAGTCGAGTCAGGCGATCAAGGCGATCTTGCTGGAGGCCTAGGCGCAGCCGCCGACGGTGCCCGGGCCCACGAGCGACGGCGCTTTCAGCCGTGTCGGGGCTTGTGCTCGTGGAGCACAAGGCGGCGCCGGCACGGGGACGCGCTAGCCTCCTGCTGTGAGGATCCGACCCGTCGAGGCGGGCGACACCGAGGCCGTGGGGGACGTGTTCCTCGCCGCGCTCGCCGGGATGACCTACCTGCCCGAGCTGTACACCGACGAGGAGACGCGCACGTTCATCCGGGACGTGCTCCTGCCGCACAACGAGGTGTGGATCGCCGAGGAGGAGGGTCAGGTGATCGGGTTCACCGGGCTCGGCGACGACTCCGTCCGGCATCTCTGGGTGCTGCCCGAGGAGCAGAACCGAGGCGTGGGGACGGCGCTGCTCGAGCTGGCGAAGGAGCGCCGGGCCGAGGGGCTACAGCTCTGGGTGTTCCAGCGAAACGTCGGCGCGCGTCGCTTCTACGAGCGGCACGGATTCACGCTGACCGAGCTAACGGACGGCAGCCGGAACGAGGAGCGCGAGCCGGACGCGCTCTACGTGTGGAAGCCGGGAGCTAGCCGCCTGGGACGACCCGGAGGCCCGGCCCCTCGGTGACGGAGACCGTCCGCTCGTTGCCGGGACGGCGCCAGACATCGCCGAGCTTCTCCTCCAGCGTCGCCTCGAGCTGACCGGTCACCGCCAGCTCTTCGACGATGTCGGCGCCGCCGACGAGCTCGCCCGCGACGAAGACCTGGGGGATCGTGGGCCAGTCGGAGAGCGCTGAGAGCTCCTCTCGGATGCGCGGGTCCGGGAGAACGTCCACTGTCGCAAAGCCGGCGCCCACGCCTCGGAGCGCCTGCAATGCGCGGTCGGAGTTGCCGCAGAATGCCTGCTCGTGCGTTCCCTTGATGAACGCGACGACCGGCTCCTGCTCGATCGTGCCCTTGATGCGGTCGCGGAGCTCGTTCATCTCTCTCCCCTCGTGGTGATTCGCAGCTCGTGGATCGTGCCGTCGCGCAGCGGCTCGGTGAGCGCGTCGTAGACGAGCCGGTGCGCGTCGACGAGCGAGAGCCCGGCGAACGAGCCGTCGACGACGGTGACGTGGAAGTGGTCGCCGCCGCCGGTCCGGTCGACCACCTCGACCTCGTCGGCCTCCGGGAAAGCCGTCCGGAGAAGCCCTGCGAGCCGTTCGCTCATCCTTGGCGACGATACCACCAGGCATCGCGGCTACGATGAGACCGGATGCGCCGTCTGTCGCTCTTAGGGGTCATCGTCGCCTGCGCCGTTTCCGCCCTCGCCGGGGCGGTCCCGGCTGCCGCGGTCAACGGTGTCCAGGCGAAGATGTGGGCGGGGAGAATCGCCGCGGTCGGGCCGCGGCCCGCCGGCGGCGCCCACGAGCGCCAGGCAGGCGCGATCGTCCGGAACCGACTCAACGACCTCGGCTACGACGTGACCGTGCAACAGGTCCCGCTCCCCGAGGGCAGGAACTCGCTGAACGTCGTCGGCAGGACGCCGGGGCCGCCCCGGGTCATCCTCGTCGCCCACATGGACGGCGTGCCGGGGACGCGCGCCGCCAACGACAACGGCTCGGGCGTCGGCCTCATGCTCATGCTGGCGCAGTACCTCGCCGCGGAGCAGGGAGTGCTGGTGGCCGCCGTCGGAGCGGAGGAGCGCCGGTACACGGGGGCCGGCTACCACCTCGGCTCGCGCCGGCTCGCCCGCTCGCTCACGCCGACGCAGCGGCAGGGCGTGCAGCTCGCGCTCTCGCTCGACATGGTCGGCGTCGGCACGACGCTGAACATCCGCGGCCTCGAGCGCGCGCCCAACCGCTCGGCGCGCATGTTCCTCGCGGCCGCCCGCCGGCTGGGGATCAGGGCCAGCTATCTGCGGGACACGGGACAGTCCGACCACGACGAGTTCGTGAAGGTCGGCATCCCGGCAGCCTGGGTGGAGTGGCGCTGGGACCAGTGCTGGCACGAGCGGTGCGACCGGATCGAGCGCCTGAAGCCCTACCGGCTCCGCGCCGCAGGCCGCGTCGTGCGCAACGCCGCATTGAACGTCCTCCGCTGACCGCCGACTGAACCCCTCGCAGGCGGTACCCCGTATGGGGGACGACGTGCCCCTCGAGGTGTCGATGATTCGACTTGCCGCATGAACGACCTCGCCGCGTGTCCCCCTGAGTTCGGAACCGGCCTGCGAGACAGGCTCCAACGGGCAGACCGTGTCCGTGAGCGCCCCTCGCTCCCGTCGAGCCGTGACCTCGTCGACCTCCTCGAAGAGGACCCGGCGGAACGGTCGACGCCCGAGCTTGTCCTTGTCAGCGGCGATGTGGCACGGCGGCGGGCCGTAGGCCCGGTCGCAGTCTGAGTCGCGCGATGTCCGGCGGGTTCACCGACAAGCTGCGCGGGTCCCTCGAGAGCTACCTGGCGCGAAGCGCAGCCGAGCTCGACGAGCGAGGATCCGACCTGGACGAGCGGGCCCGCGAGCTGGACGAACGCGGGGCCGAGCTCGAGCAGGCCGAGATCGCGCTCGAGGAGCGGGAGCGCACGCTCGAGGAGCTGGGGCCGCTCCCCGCCCGCCTGAGCCAGGCGCTCGACCGGGCCCTCGACACGCTGGCGGAGCGCGCCCGCACCGTCGAGGAGGCCACGGACGCCGCCCGCAACCGCCTGCTCGAGCTGGCCGAGGCCGAGGCCGAGCTCGCTGCGCGCGAGAAGGGCTTCACCGAGAAGAGCGACCGCATGCGCGTCGAGCAGCGGCGCCTCGCCGACCGGGAGCGCGAGCTGGCCCAGTTCCACCGCGATCTGCTCGACCCGGGCGCCCTCGACGCCGGCTGGGTCGCACAGCGCGACCGCTCCTTCGCCGAGGCCGAGACGCTGCTCGAAGAGCGCCGGCGCGAGCTGGACTCCCGCGAGCAGGAGCTGGACGAGCACCAGGTGCGCGAGCACGCCAGGCTCCACGTCGTCCGCGAGGAGCTCGAGCGCCGGGAGCACGAGCTCGACGAGCTCCGCGAGCGCCTCGACCGGCGCGAGCAGGAGCTGAACGCGTACGTCGCCCAGCTCCAGTCCGGCCTGGTGCGCAACTAGCAAGCGCAGCACGTTCTACCGCGCGGCGTTCTAGACTCAGCGCGTGCCCGCAGCGCCGCTGCCACCGGAGCTCGAGCGCTTCGTCGCCAAGCCGCGACAGGCCGTCGTTGGCACGGTTCGCGACGACGGGACGCCGGTGACGACGCCCTGCTGGTACGGGATCGACGACGTGGGCCGCGTCGTCCTCTCCATGGGCCGCGACAGCCACCGGCTCCGGCACATCCGCGCGAACCCGCGCGTCTCGCTCAGCGTCCTGGGCGACGACTGGTACTCGCACGTCTCCGTGATCGGGACCGCGGTCGAGTTCCGAAGCGACGACGACCTGGCCGACATCGACGCGCTCTCGCAGCGGTACGCCGGCGTGGACTACGACGACCGCACGTATCGCGGCGTGACGGTCTTCGTCGAGCTCGACCGCTGGCACACCTGGGGCGACCCGGCCGCCGAGGTTGGCTAGCCGCAGGGCTCGAGCCGCGAGGCTCCGCGCAGGCAGATCGCCACGACGTCGTCGCTGTCGGGCTCCCGGTAGCGGTGCTGGAAGGACGGGCCCTTGGGCGCGCCGGAGAGGTCGCAGTAGGCGCCGGCGAGGATGCACTGCTGCTCGCCCCAGCGGCCCGGGAACGCGTTCCAGAGCGCCGGCTCGCCCTCCGCGGTCAGCGGCAGGCGCTTGACGCACTCCACGCACTCCTCGTTGTGCGCCCACGGGACCGCGCCGTTGTGGGCCGCCTCTGGGAGCTCCCGCGTCTCCTGCTTGCAGCCGCCGAAGCACGGGCTCGGATAGGACGCATGACTGTTCCGGGCGACGAAGGCGATCGCGCGGTCACCTGCGTCGGCTATCGCGGGAAGCACGACGTCCTGCCAGGTGTCCTGGACGGCGGCGACGCGCGGGATGCCGAGCGAGCTCCAGTACGGGACAAGCGTCTCGTTCCAGTCGTAGGCGACCACGTGCTCGTGCTGCCCGTAGCGGACCTCCTCCGGGGCGAGGCTCTCGTCGCCGACGGGCTCGCAGTCGGTGCACGGGGCCAGCACGACCGTCAGCCCCTCCCAGTCGCCCGCGTGCTGTTGACAGGTGTACGGCGGCCAGCGCAGCCCAGGCCCGCAGAAGACCTTGTCGGCCACGGGCGAGGGGTTGAGCGAGTAGAACCACCAGTAGTCGACATAGACGCGCTCGTCGCCGTCCGGACGCGTCACGTGGTAGTAGACGGCGCTCGTCTCGTTCCCGCCCCGGGGCGTTCCCGGCGCCTCGTCGAGCTTGAGGTAGTCCTGGTTCGCGTCGATCAGCCTTGCGTCCTCGACGATCGAGCAGTTGTCGTCCCCCACCGCCTTCCGGCACATCTGCACGCGGTCGTCCGCGATCGCGTCCTGGACGTCGAGCGGGTAGCGGCGCTCGCCGGAGTCGAAGAAGAGCAGCGGCCGGAACGCCTCGGCGAGGGCCTGATCCTGCTCCCCGCCCTCCGTGTCCTCGACCGGCACCGCCTGCGGCACCCGGTCGGCCGCGCCCACCGAGGGCGCGACGAAGAGGACGATGGCCAGGAGCGCGACGCCGACGACCTCCGCCTGCCAGAACACCGGGAAGCGCGGCGACTTCTTGCCGTCCTTTTCGCGGAGCCAGTACACGAACTGACAGACGGCCCACACGAGCACCGGCGCGAGGAGCAGGACGAGCCCCCAAGGGCGCGTGACGTAGGCGACCGGGATGCCGACAAGGACGAAGATCGTCGTTGCGAAGGCTCGAGGCAGCGCCCGGCCCGCGTCCTCGCCGAGGAAGAATGCCGCCGCCTGCCGGGCGATCCAGAAGATCGCGGTCGTCACGACAATCGCAAAGGCGAGGTCGCCCCAGAGGCCGGCTCCCCGCAGGAGCCAGCTCAGGCCGACGAGCAGGAAGAGCGAGACGACGAAGAGCAGGATGGCGAGCGCCCAGCGCGCGGCCACACCGCCGCGCCCCTCGGCGACGAAGGGCCGGCGGACGCGCTCGAGGAGCTCGTCGAGCCGGGAGGGCTCCTGCGCGCTCATCGGAGCAAAGGTACACCCACAATTGACATATTCCTATATCGGTATATATGATGATCGCCATGGCACGAGCAGCGACGACCGCAGACGCGTTCAACGCGGTGGCCGAGCCCCGACGGCGACAGATCCTGGACGTCCTCGCCGGCGGGGAACGCCCCGTGAACGACCTCGTCGCGCTGCTCCGGCTGACCCAGCCGCAGGTGTCCAAGCACCTGCGCGTGCTCCGAGAGGTGGGAGTGGTCGACGTGCGCGAAGACGGACGACAGCGCCTGTACCGGGTCAACGGCCATGCGCTCAAGCCCATCCACGACTGGGTCCAGTGCTACGAGCGCCTCTGGTCCGAGCGGTTCGATCAGCTCGATGTCGTGCTGGAAGAGCTCAAAGACGAGGAAGGAGACGGCAATGGTGACTAGCGGAACAGCAACGGTGACGCTCCCCACGGACGAGCAGATCCTGATCACGCGGGAGTTCGACGCCCCCAGGCACCTGGTCTGGGAGGCGTGGACGAACCCGGAGCTGGTGAAGCGCTGGTGGCACGCGAACCGCGGCGACGTGACGCTCGTCGAGATCGACCTGCGCGTCGGCGGCGCCTGGCGGTACGTGATGGTGACCCCCGACGGCCTCGAGGTCGGCTTCCACGGCGAGTACCGCGAGATCGTCCCGAACGAGCGGCTCGTCTCGACGGAGGTCTACGAGGGCTTCCCCGACGGCGAGGCGCTCAACACCTTGACGTTCACCGAGGTCGACGGGCGCACGACGCTCGAGGTGCTCGTGCAGCACTCGAGCAAGGAGCACCGCGACGGCCACATCGACTCCGGCATGGAAGCGGGCATGCAAGACGCAATGGACCTGCTGGAGCAGATCGCGGTCTCGCTGCGCTGAGGCATGGGAGCGGTGGGATCACCGGACGCGAGGCCCGGTGATCCCACCATTCGAGGCCTAGGGCTCCTGGACGGCACCGGCCGGCGGCAGGCCGACCATGTGCGTGCTCTGCGCCAACAACTCCTCGGGCACGTCGAGGAACGGGTTGGGGTTCGCCGGGCAGACCGTGCCGACGGGCGGCAGGGCACCGTCGAGGAGGTACGCGTCGACGTATTCCTGCGTGCACAGGTTGCGCCCGTAGGCGGTGTGGCCCCAGCCGGCGTAGCTCAGCAGGCGGCTGTTCTTGAGCAGCCTGGTCGTTGCCTTCGCGCCGGCATAGTCGGTGACGCCGTCGAAGAAGTTGCCGACGACGAGGACGGGCGCCGACGTGCGCGCCGTCCACGGCCCGATGTAGCGATCCTTGTTCACCGGCCATTCGGCGCACGGACTGTTGAACCACCACCAGTAAGGGCCGAAGCGAGAGCCCGCCCGCGCGAACCGGTCGATCGCCCGGAACTCGTGGAAGCTGTCCGGGTATTCCGTGTCGGCGCACTGGTTGCCGAAGTACGCATCGAGCCCGTTGTCGTAATCGGGCTCCGGTTGCGGCGGCGACAGCGCCTGGACGAGGCCGCGGCGCACCGCCCGCGCCTTCGCCTTCGCCGACTGGTCGCCGAGCGCGACGTCGGCGACGAAGTCGAGGAAGGCTCCGTAGCCCTCCGGGCCGCCCCAGACCTCCGGGGAGTACATCGCGCTCGTAGCGTCGGCGATCAGGAAGTCGTACGTGTAGAGGAAGCCGTCGCCGAGGTCGACCGGCTCCTCCTCGATCGTCCGCGCGAGCGTCTCCCACCGCTTCGCCGTCCGCCGTCCGTCACCGAACGCACAGGCTGGTCCCGCCTCCTTGCAGAGGCGCAGGAACTCGTCGAACTCCTCCTGCGTGGCGACCCGGTCGGACTCGATCTGGCGACCGCTCGACCAGAGGCGCGGGTCGAGCACGCCGTCGATGACCAGCGCGCGCACGTTCTTGGGGAAGAGGTTGGCGTACGTGTTCCCGAGGTAGCTCCCGTACGAGAACCCCAGGTAGCTCAGCTTGTCGTCGCCGACCGCCTGGCGCAGGAGGTCGAGGTCGCGAACGACGTCGGCAGTGCTCATGTGCTCGGCAATCCGCTCGCCACGGCTCAGGCAGAGGTCTGGGAGCGACGAGTACTGGTCGTAGAACGGCCGGTACTGGTCGTTCTGGTACGGGAAGATCGGCACCGAGGAGAAGAAGGCGTTGAGCTCTTCCTCGCTCTCGAAGCAGTGCAGCGGATCCGAGTTGCCGACCCCGCGCGGATCGAAGCCGACGACGTCGAAGCGGCCGTCGAGGTTGTCGTGCAGGAACTGGCCGAAGCCGCTCAGAGCGAACCCCACGCCGGAGCCGCCGGGACCGCCGGGGTTGATGAAAACGCTCCCGATCCGATTGGCGGTGTCGCTCGCCGGAATGCGGGCCAGCAAGATCGACGTCTTCTTTCCCCTGGGCGAGTCGTAGTCGAGCGGCACCTCGACCAGCGCACACTCCGTGCCGGGGAAATCGTCTCCGCACGGCTCCCAGTCGATCACCGGCACCTGCGGCCCACCGCCGCCGGCCGCAACAGCCGGCCCCGCCGCAATGGCGACGAGCAGAACCGCGACCGCGACGAGCAACCCGCCTCGGGTGAACATGGAGAAGACTCGCAAGACGCACCTCCCGGGATTCGTCAGAGGCGCGAACCTACCGCCAAGCCACGTTCGCCACAAGTCCAGCATCGCGCGCTGCCCAACGGCGAAGCGCGGACCTGCGATGTCCGGCTTGAGACCGGGCGCTGTAAGCCGGTCATGGCGCGTAGGCTACGGAGCGATGACTACGCTCGAGCTCACAGACGAGGAGCTCCGCCTCGTGCGCTCCGCGCTCACCGCCTATCTCGAGGACTTCGGGCACGACGAGGCGGACATCCTGCGGGAGCTCAAGGCGATCCTCGCCAAGCTCCCGCCGCGCGACTAGGAACACGAAGCGCTCAGGCTCAGGGGCTTGCTGCGTCGATTGCTCGCGGCCCGGATGCCAGCGGACCCGGTGAGTTTCGTCTCGAAGACCGGTCCGTAGTGACAGTCCTGTGAACCGAGGAGGTCGAAATGCTGCTCGAAGGCAAGAGCGCTGTGATCTACGGGGGCGGTGGGTCGATCGGCGGCGCGGTCGCGCGGGCCTTCGCTCGCGAAGGAGCGAGCGTCTTCCTCGCCGGTCGCACGGAGGCCAGGCTCGAGAAGGTCGCGGAGGACATTCGCGCCGCCGGCGGACAGGTGAATACGGCAGTCGTCGACGCGCTCGACGAGAAGGCGGTCGACCGCCATGCCGACGCCGTGGTCGCCGAGGCGGGAAGCCTCGACATCTCCTTCAACGTGATCACTCACCCCCACACCCACGGGGTCCCGTTCCACGAGATGCGGGCCGACGACTTCATGGCGCCCGTGGAGACGGCCGCCCGCACGACGTTCATCACCGCCAGGGCGGCTGCGCGCCACATGATTCCCCGCGGCTCGGGCGTGATCCTCGCCTTCGGCGGCCCTGGCGATCGCAGCGCCCCGCTGCGCGACTACTACCTCGGCGGGACGCAGGTCGCCTTCGACGCGATCGAGACGATGCGACGACAGCTCTCGGTGGAGCTCGGGCCACATGGCATCCGGTTCGTGACCCTGGCCAGCGGCGGCGTGCCGGAAACGTTCTCGCCGGACTTCGAGGGCGCGCCGGACATCACGAAGATGATCGAGGATCAGACGCTGCTCGGCCGAGCGGCGACGCTCGAGGACGTCGGCAACGCTGCGGTCTTCGTAGCCTCGGACTGGGGTCGCACCCTGACTGCGACGATCGTCAACGTCAGCTGCGGCGCGCTGATCGACTAGGCACGCCGCGCCCGGTTGGCCGCAAGGAACCTCTAAGCGATTGTCTCGGGACCTTTGCGGCTTCGCCGCCGTCGAGACACAGCATGGACATTCGTGACAAAAGGTGCTATGTGTCGCCCGTCCCAGGGAGGCCGTCCTCGGGGGCGCGCGCCTCCCGGAAGTCAGTCAGGAGGTCCCATGCGACCACCACTCAAAAGGGCTCGATGGGCGCTCGCGATTGTCGGCGCTCTGTCCGCGATGCTCGTCGCCGCTTCACCCGCCGGCGCGCGTCCTCAACCGTCGGTCCCGACACTCAAGTGGACGGAGTGTGGCGACGGAGTCGAGTGCGCGACCGCAAAGGTGCCGCGCAACTACGCAAGACCCCACGGACGAAAGATCGAGATCGCCGTGGCAAGGACTCGGGCGCTGGACCCGAGCCGCCGCATCGGCTCGTTGTTCTTCAACTTCGGCGGCCCCGGAGGCGAGTCGGTCGGCGCCCTCCAATCGGTCGGCGCCGACCTCTTCCCCACGCTGAGCGATCGCTTCGACATCGTTGCTTTCGATCCGCGGGGCGTGGGACAGAGCAGACCGGCAATCGACTGCAAGGTCAATCAGGAAACCGTCGGTCTCTACGCACAGCCCTTCACGACACCTGAGAATCTCGACGTCCGTGCCCTGATCGACCGCTCCAAGTTCTACGGCCGCCGCTGCCTCCAGCTGAACCCGGGGATCCTTCCCTACGTCGCAACCGCGAACGTCGCCCGCGACCTCGACCTACTCCGCGCGGCCGTCGGCGAGCGCAAGCTCAACTACCTCGGCTGGTCGTATGGCACGTACCTCGGCGCGACGTACGCGAGGTTCTTCCCGCATCGCTTCCGCGCGCTCGTGTTGGACGGCGCCATCGATCCGGACCAGTATGCGAATCGCCCGCACGCGTACCTCCTGGGCCAGAACGGCGGATTCGAACGGGCGCTCGGCCGTTTCCTCCAGGCCTGTGCCGCGCACCAGGACGTCTGCGGCTTCGGAGGCGACGACCCCTGGACCGCCTACGACGAGCTCCTGGAACGGCTCGATGTCACACCCATCCCCGCCGGCGGCGACGACCCGCGGCCGGTCGACGGCGACGACGTCCGAGCAGTGACCGTGGCCGCGCTCTACGCAAAGCAGAACTGGCCGTTCCTCGCGCTCATGCTGCAGGAGGCCGAGGACGGAGACGGGACCCTCGTCCGTGAGGTCGTCAACGGCTTTTACGGGCGCCTGCCCGACGGTACCTTCGATCCGTTCGGAGATCGCTACTTCACGATCGAGGGAGTCGACCAGCGGTTCAAGAACGACATCGGCTTCTACCTTCGCGGCGGCGCCGACTCCTGGGCGACCTTCGATCACTTCTGGTGGAACGCCGGCTACTCGGAGATGCCCTGGGGCCTCTATCCGGTGAAGCCGCGAGGCGTCTACTACGGCCCGTTCAACGTGCCACGGTCAGCTCCGATGACCCTCGTAGTCGGCACGACGTACGACCCGGCCACGGTCTACCGCGGTGCGAAGCAACTCGTGGCGCAGATGGGTCGCGCCCGGCTCCTGACGATGCGAGGCGACGGCCACACCGCCTACTACGGCAACTCGCCGTGCATCGACACGGCCGTGGACGCCTATCTCGAGAACCTCAGGCTCCCCGCCCCCGGAACGGTCTGCCTGCAGGAGGTCCCGTTCGAGGCGGAAGCGGCGTTGACAAATCGAGCCGCCGCCGCCCGCTTTGTAGACGTGCTTCGACTGCACCTAAAGCCCGGATTCCCTCGCTAGACATCCACGATTGGCCCCGCCGCATTCCGGCGGCGGGGCCAATCTCACTCCCTTGTTCGGAATGAAAAACCTGCGTGAGCGGGGCTTTAGGAGAGGGAGGGAGAGAGGGTGAGTTCCAAGGAACCAGCGCGCCCTGTTCTGAAGCTGGCTTCGAGAGCACCTACAGCCGAGGCACTTCAGACATGCAACGATGAATTCTGAACCGCCGTCCTCTAGCTAGCTGCCGCCGTCCGGTCAGTCGTTCTAACCAAGCCGATGAGGCGGGAATCGAACCCGCGCAAGATCCGGGACGTAGGAGCCTGATGGGAAAGCAAGGTCGCGCGCGGTCACGAACTGTTCCTCGATCAGAAGTCGTGACGGTCAACAGACGGTTACTGGCTTCCTTGAGACTGTGCTGCGGCGATGAATCCCTACTTGGCGCGTCCTGATGTCCCAGGCGAGACGGCGTAGATCGGCTTCTCCGGCGGGCAGTCGGGATCTAGTCGCGACGATCAGGGCGTCTACTGCGAGTCGCAAACGAATCACCGCAGGGCTGAGTTGCGCGTTGAGGCGGTAATGCGGTGATATGGAGGTGCCTTGAACGCCTGTCGCGCGTGAGGGACACTGACTGGACCGTCCTCAGGAGTAGGGAGGGCACGCGTGTCGAGTTCGCTGCGCCAGCCAACCTCTGCGGCTCCAGCTTCTTCGCCGGCTAGCGGCAACGGCAAGTCAAGCGCGGACTACGACGGCTTCATCTCGTACAGCCACGCCGTCGACGGACGGCTCGCGCCTGCCCTGCAAAGAGGCCTGCACCGGTTCGCCAAGCCGTGGTACCGCCTGAGAGCGCTCCGGGTCTTCCGCGACGAGACGAGCCTTTCCGCGACTCCAGAGCTTTGGCCCTCGATCGTCGAGGCGCTGGACGGCTCCCGCTGGCTCATCCTGCTCGCTTCGCCCGAGGCCGCCGAGTCGCCGTGGGTGAACGACGAGGTCGCGCACTGGTGTGCCACGGACTCGAACGAGAAACGCGTCATGGTGGTCGTGACGAAGGACGATCACGAAGGTGGCTTCGACTGGGAGACATCGACTGCCGTCCCGCCTGCTCTCCGGACGGCTCTCCCGTACGAGCCTCGCGTCGTCGACCTGCGCTGGGCGCGCGAGGATGGCGATGTCTCGCTCCAGAACGCGCGCTTCCGCGACGCGGTCGCCGACGTCGCGGCTCCGTTGCACGGACGGGCGAAGGACGAGCTTCACGGCGATGACGTGCGGCAGCACCGACGCTCGAGGCGCCTCGCGAGTGCCGCGGCGGTGGTCCTAGGGATACTGGCGCTCGCCGCGACGATCGCCGCAATCCTCGCCGTCCGCGCGTCGAACCGCGCCGAGGCCGAGGCCCGCGTCGCCACCTCAGTCGGTTTGGCCGGCCAGGCAGTTGGTGAGTTCGACACGCGGCTTGACCTCGCGCTCTTATTGAGCCTGGAGGCATATCGAGTCGAGCCCACGTTCGAGGCTCGGCGCAGCGGGCTGACCGCTGTGCAGCGCAGCGCTCGGATGATTCGAGTACTGCGAGGCCACGAGGGTTCGGTGCCTAGCGTCGCCTTCAGCCCGAACGGGGAGACGCTCGCCTCGGCCGGTGGGGACGGGACGGTCAGACTCTGGGACGTCGCCGAGCGCCAACCGCTGGGCGAACCCCTCATCGGCCACGAGGGTACGGTGTGGAGCGTCGCCTTCAGCCCGAACGGGGAGACGCTCGCCTCGGCCGGTGAGGACGGGACGATCAGACTCTGGGACGTCGCCGAGCGCCAGCCGCTGGGCGAACCCCTCCTCGGCCACGAAGGTTCCGTGTCGAGCGTCGCCTTCAGCCCGAACGGGGAAACGCTCGCCTCGGCCGGTGGGGACGGGACGGTCAGACTCTGGGACGTCGCCGAGCGCCAGCCGCTGGGCGAGCCCCTCCTCGGCCACGAGATTGCCGCATGGAGAGTCGCCTTCAGCCCGAACGGGGAGACGCTCGCCTCGGCCGGCCTGGACGGGGCGGTCAGACTCTGGGACGTCGCCGAGCGCCAACCGCTGGGCGAGCCCCTCATCGGCCACGAGGGTCCGGTGTCGAGCATCGCCTTCAGCCCGAACGGGGAAACGCTCGCCTCGGCCGGTGGGGACGGGACGGTCAGACTCTGGGACGTCGCCGAGCGCCAGCCGCTGGGCGAGCCCCTCATTGGCCACGGGCTTGCGGTGTGGAGCGTCGCCTTCAGCCCGAGCGGAGAAACGCTCGCCTCGGCCGGTGACGACGGAGCGGTCAGACTCTGGGACGTCGCCGAGCGCCAGCCGCTGGGCGAGCCCCTCATCGGTCACCAGATTGCCGCACGGAGCGTCGCCTTCAGCCCGAAGGGGGAGACGCTCGCCTCGGCCGGTGACGACGGGACGGTCAGACTCTGGGACGTCGCCGAGCGCCAGCCGCTGGGCGAGCCCCTCCTCGGTCACGACGGTCCGGTGTGGAGCGTCGCCTTCAGCCCGAAGGGGGAGACGCTCGCCTCGGCCGGTGACGACGGGACGATCAGACTCTGGGACGTCGCCGAGCGCCAGCCGCTGGGCGAGCCCCTTCTCGGCCATGAGGGTGCGGTGTTGAGCGTCGCCGTCAACCCGAACGGGGAGACGCTCGCCTCGACCGGCTACGACGGGACGGTCAGACTCTGGGACGTCGCCGAGCGCCAGCCGCTGGGCGAACCCCTCCTCGGCCACGAGGGTGCGGTGTGGAGCTGGAGCGTCGCCTTCAGCCCGAATGGAGAGACGCTCGCCTCGGCCGGTGACGACGGGACGGTCAGACTCTGGGACGTCGCCGAGCGCCAACCGCTGGGCGAACCCCTCATCGGCCACGACGAGTACCGTGCGGGAGGTCGCCTTCAGCCCGAACGGGGAGACGCTCGCCTCGGCCGGATGACGACGGGACGGTCAGACTCTGGGACGTCGCCGAGCGCCAACCGCTGGGCGAACCCCTCATCGGCCACAAGGGTAGGCTGTGGAGCGTCGCCTTCAGCCCGAACGGGGAGACGCTCGCCTCGGCCGGTGACGACGGGACGGTCAGACTCTGGGACGTCGCCGAGCGCCAACCGCTGGGCGAGCCCCTCATCGGCCACGAGGGTACGGTGTTGAGCGTCGCCTTCAGCCCGAACGGGGAGACGCTCGCCTCGGCCGGCCCGGACGGGACGGTCAGACTCTGGGACGTCGCCGAGCGCCACCCGCTGGGCGAACCCCTCATCGGCCACGAGGGTACGGTGCAGGAGGTCGCCTTCAGCCCGAACGGGGAGACGCTCGCCTCAGCCGGCGAGGACGCAACGGTCAAATTGTGGGACAGCATTCTCTGGAGTGACGACTTCGATGCCTGGCAGGATCGCCTGTGCGACATCGTGGCGCGGAACCTCACCCTGAGTGAGTGGGGGGACTTCCGCTCCGGCGCACCGCCCACCAGGACCTGCCCGCAGTGGCCGATCGAGCCCGAGTGATTCGGCGGCAGCCGAGCCGTCTCGGCAGCAGAAGGGGCGCCAGGCCGTCGCACAAGCTCGACTCCATATGGGGACCGCTGGCTCTCCGGCGACTAGTGGCCGGCTTCGTCGGCCGGGGGAAGGCGGGGGCCGACTCGAGCAGTCGTGTCGCGTATGCCTCTGCCGCCTTAGGAACCCATGCAGGTGCGTCTAGGCTCTCCTTGAGCGCTTCGCGCGGTCGACGACACACTGAGCGCGCCAGGCATCCACGTATGCGCACCGACGGCGCCGCTCATACGGTGAGAGGGAGGAGGGGCGCACCGAGCGAGCGCGCGCCCTCCTCGCTGTCCTACTTCTCCTTGGGCGGCTTCGCGAGCTTGGGGTCGATGAGATAGCTGAGACCGCCGACCACGCGGCCGTCGACCTTCGCCAGGATGCGGATCATCTGTCCGCCTTTGAGCTCGCTCGGCTTGAAGGGCCTTCCCTCCTTGAGCACCGTCCTGATCGCACGGCTCTCCCGCGCCGTGAGCGTCAGCGTCCGCGTGCCCGTCCACTCGAGTTTCAGCTCCCAGCCGCGCCTCCGGAGGAGGGGCGGCAAGACCGGCTCGAGGACCATCTTCACCCTCTTCTCGAACGGGTTGTGCGCCCAGAACCTCCGCTTCTTGAAGGACGCGACGAGCCCGAGCGTTGTCCCCGCGACAGGCGCCACGTTGCGTTGGCCGATGTTGTTGTCGTAGGGAACGAGGCGCCAGTGTGGAGTCGGCCCCAGGGCACACGGCCGGCCGGAGGCCGCGTCGATGTTGCTCAGATCGCCCGTTGTCGTCGCCGTGGCGAGCAGGCACTCGTGACCGACCACGGTCGGCGTCCACTCGAACGGGCCGACGAGGACAGTGCCGCCGGGGCCGATCGGTGCCCCCACGGGCAGCTCGGGCGTCGTCGTCGCGACCCAGTCGGCAGGCCAGACGAGACCGGACGCGGGGCGGCAGTGGTAGCACCGGACGGTGACGGTGGTGGCGGTCTGTGTGCCGCGGTTCTTGACCTTGACGTAGAGGAAGTTGGGCCGGCCGACGATCGGTGTCTGGTGGACGAGGCCGGCGTCGGCGGCCAGTCTGTTCCAGATGTCCTGGTTCTCCCAGAACACCTCGCGGTAGGGGTACTCGCCGTGCCGCCCGTCGTCGATGTAGACGTCAATGTCTGGTGGCGCCCCGACCGTCGTCACCGGGGCCGGCGCGCCCGCGGGCTGGTAGAGGCCCTGCTTCTCGAACGCCCAGCGGATCACCTTGGCATAGGCGCCGCCGGGCTGGCCCTCGAAGCTCGCCGAGGCGGTGTCCGCCGTCTGTAGCGCGGTCGCGAAGATGGTCGCCGTCGGTGTGGCTACGATCGGGCTCTGCGCCAGGCTGCCGATCGCCCGGACGATGAGATACGCCGCGTACCGCGCGCCGAGACGGCGCATGCTGACGTTCGTGGAGTCGCCGCCGATCGAGCGGTAGAACCGAAACAGGCTCGTCGAGAGGATCTGCTCGCTCCCGTAGTCGGCGCTTCCGTTGACGGTGGGGCCGTTGTCGTTCGGCCCTCCCCACGCCCATGACGCCACCGGCCGATCGTGGCGCCTCATGACCACCGTCCAAGGGAACGTGCGGAAGCGGTCGGGCGCGAGGGAGCCCGGGTCGTTCAGGATCGCCGCCAGGCTGTCCCCGGCGCTGTGGGCGAACCCGAAGTTCGCGGAGTTGACGCTGTCCCAGAGCAGCGCATGCCCGAACTCGTGCAACACGACGCGCCAGTCGCAGGCGATCCCGACGGGCTGCCCGCTCGCCTGGAGGGCGAAGCGGAAGCCGTCCGAGCCGGTGCCGCCTGTATTCCCGGGAGCAGAGGCGTTGACGCAGTTCCCATTCGGACACTGGGTTCCGATCGTTGCCCGGTGATCGACGCGCACCGGGAACGTCGTCCCGTTGAAGTAGGTCGAGATCGTGAAGCCCATGCCCGCGACCATCCGGAAGAGGGCGTCGCAGTGGTGGTAGGCGTTCACAGCCGCGAAGTTGTCGGTCGGCACGGAGTAGTTGAAATTGCCGGTCGACGTCGGCGGCGCCACGGTCGGCGCGGTGATGTCCACGAGCTGGACGTACTGACCCGTCAGCGTCTGCGGGCTCGCCGTCGTCAGGCCCTGGAGGGTGACGGTGTCGCGGTGCGCGTCGAGCGTCGCCGCGGGGGAGGCGGGCGTAATCGTGGCGTCTCCCGTCTTGGTGAGCGGATCCCTTAGATAAACGGCGCCGTCCACCGCGGCGACGAACGCGCGGAGGTACAGCACCCCGCCCGTCTCGGGCTCGACGAACGAGCGCCAGTTGATCGGCTCCCCCCAGCCGCGGATGGAGGCGGTGAAGAGGACTTCCGTCACGACGTAGTGTCGATCGTCCTTGATCCCGTCCGGCACCGGCGGCAACGGGAGCGACGGTGACTCGAAGTGGAGTTTGCCGCCATCATCGTCGTCCGCGGGCACGAGCTCAGGGTCGAAGCGCTGGAGCGCGTCGTAGCGGTAGACGAGGAGCCGCGTGCCGTTGATCTTCACACCCCCGCGCCGGCCCTCGAGACCGAGGAGCGGCCGCAGCGTCTTCGGGGTGATCCCCTCCGGCAGGAACGGCGCGTCGGCCGGCGGGCTCTTCGCGTCGATCTCCGTGTGGATCGTGCTGTTCGAGCTTGTCACGCGCGGGGGCTTGTCCTGGAGGACCACCGCCACCCCGGCCTCCCACACCGGCAGACCGAGGTACGTCTGCTGATAGGAGATCAGCGCCGTCTCCATGACGGACTTCTCGTCAGCGAAGTGCAGCGCCGCACCCTCCCCTTCTGCCAGCTCGTCGCCCGCGCTCGCGTCCACGTCCGCCAGCATCGGCTTGGTGAGCCCGTACTCCTGCGCCACCTCGGCGACGTAGTCGGCGGCCACCCCGCGGAGGTCCTGTCTGGGCTGAAATAGGGCTGGGCGATGTGCTCGATGTGCCGAGCGACGCCCTGCTCGTCGTACTCGACAGTGACGTTGGGCGTGATCTCAAAGGCCATCGACTACCTCCTTGCTGATGAGCGCGGCGGGACGCGTTCCCCGCCGACAGGCGGGTGGTCAACCGCATGGATCTTGCGCCTGGCACACCTCCGGACTTAGAGGGCGCCGCAGAGGCTCCAATCCATACCACTTTGGATCGGTCGAAGAAAGCTCGGCCGTGCCTGGCGGGTTCGCGACCGAAGCCTTCCGCGGCTGCGCTGGCTGAGCCGTCAATCGGCGCGGGCTCGAACGGGCGGGCGCGGCGCTGATCCGATGGGCTGCCTAATGCCACGCTGAACGACGCCGCCAGGACGACCGTCACTCCCCTGGGTAGCGCCAGAGCTCCGCGCTTCACACGAACTTCATTAGGCACAAACACGTCATAGCCGATTTGCGATTGCGAGGCGACACTTATGCAAGGCAAGCGAACCCCGCCCGCTGATGCTGGGGAACCCTGACGAAAGGACGTTGAAGTAGCCCTGCATGAGTTCACGATCCGCATCGAGACTCCGCCGGGCACCGAGTGCGACGAGGAGAAGGCCGCGCAGGTGGACGATGCCATCGAGCCGCGTCCAGAGATCACTTCCGTGACAACGGATCACTCGAGCCAGTCGGGCACGATCTCGTCGACGTTCCGTGTGCGAGCGCCAACCGTCGACGACGCACAGGAGATTGCGCTACGGGCCTTCACCGCCGCCCTGTTGGTCGCGAGCATCAGCAGCGAGCACGGTTGGCTGCTCGTTGAAGTAGCGGGCCCCTAGGCGCGCGAGCGCCGGGTGGTTCCTTCCACCGGCCTGCTGCCAAACGGTCACCGGATCGGAACACCGTGACTCTCCCCGCTGCGTTAGCTTCGCTGAGTTCCTTCGCTCTCGCCCAAGTGAGAGGGGACATAGGGCGAGTGTCGGCTCGGCGTAACCCGGCGGACCGCGCTGCCAGGCGCCGCCCTTAGCCGGGCCGACACCCTCCGTCTTCTCGCTGGCGGAAAAGATCGGGAGCCGGTTGACTCCCTGAGACTTGCGCCCTCCTCTTTGGCTGACGCCTAGAGAGCCGTTGGTGACGTGCCCGCGAGCCCGGAGACGCGCAGCCGCCATTGAATCTCAGCCTCAGAGCCTGGCGGAAAGTCGACGGCCATCTCGTTTCGCCCATCCCGCCAGGTGAGGCGGTCCAGGGTCCGGGCGAGGACGTAGCCGATCGCCAGCCCGGCAAGGATGAACCCGAACGCGTTAGGGACAGTCCGCACCGGCGGTGAAGTCTATGGCGTTCGGGCCTGAGCTGGTGGCCGGAGGGCGGGGCTGCACGCCCTCGCTTCCGAAACGACGAAACCCCTGCGCCTGCGGGGGGTTTTACTGAGAGGGGGCGAGCGTTCCAAGAACACTCACATCCCGCTGTTCAGGCCGTGTCTCAGGCGTCTTGGCTACGGCGCACTTCCGCTGCGAGAACCGGTGAGCGCCTGAAACCGCGATCTCCGGCTTGAGTCGCCCTTGCCTGTCCACCCAGGGGCCGGGTCCGCGGGGCGTCGCGCGGGCCTTAACACGTCCGCGCGGACCCCCTAAGGCCTCGAAATCTCACAGCAATCGTCTGCAGGGCGGCGGCGCGCGGGCGGCGGGCCCGGTTGACCGCGGCGGCCGCCGACCCCTCAGTGTGAGCCGAGGAACGAGCACGCTGCGACCTAGCCCGGCACCGCGTGGGCCCAGCAGACGTCGGAACCGACAGGAAGGTTGTGATCGGGGAGACGCGGCGTTCATCCGATAGACGTCATCGATTCGTTGACGCAGTTCACGGTCGAAGGCGGGATCGGAGGCAGCCAGCTGAGATGGAGGGTGCATCGTCACTCATTCCTAGACGGGCGGCGTGCTCAGCGCCCGACACGACCGAATGGCCGCATGAGATCGACGAGATCATTCCAAAATCGGCGAGTAGCTCGCCACGCGCGCCTGGGGCCACCCACTCTGGGATCTCCTGGGCGCTCGCCGCCGGATCCCGCCGAGCGACGTCGCCCGCTTCGGCGGGACGAGCGTGACGATGCTCGAGCGCACCTACGCGCACCTGCTCGAGGGGAGCGCCGAGGCCGCGAGGCAGCGGCTCGACGCGTTCACCAACAACGCCGCCCACGAGGCGGAAGAGGCAAGGCATGAAAGGGCTATGTAAGGGCCGCGTAGAGGTCGACCCGTACACCGTCGGGGTCGCCGAGCAGGGCGTAACGTTGGCCCCAGAAGGCGTCCCACGGCTCCTTCTCGCCTTCGAAGCCGGCCGCGACGACGCGAGCGTACACCGCGTCGACCTCGGCGGCGCTTGCGCATTCGAACGCGAGCGAGAGTTGGTTGCCGTTCGCCCGCGTCCAGCCGGGAAGGAAGCTGCGAATGACCTCCTCGGTGTCGAACATCAGACGCGTGCCATTCGCCATCGTCGCCTCGACATGCCCCTCGGTGGGGTCGTCCGGAAGCTCGAGCCCGAGCAGACGGTAGAACTGCACCGAGCGTCGCAGGTCAGCCACTGTGATGCCGATCGCGTTCAGGTCGGCCACACGACAACGTTACACGGGCGTGTCGTTCGGACGTTGGGGCCATCGGGTGACATCCCGAACACTGGCGCACGCCGGCGTGCTCGCGCTCGGAGCAGGACGGACAGAGAACGGTCTCGCCTGGCCTACTCTCGGCCGGAAGCCAACAGCGGACACAGTGGAACGCCACCCCGCCATGTTGCCTGAAACGAGAACGCGAACCGAGGGAAAGAAAGTGCGGACGAGAGGCACGTCGAGTACTACCGTCAACGTTTGGGCCACTAGCGGGCCACGGAACGGGCGCCCGCCGCGCCCCTTAGACGACGAAACCCCCGTGTCTGCGGGGGTTTTCTTTAGAGCGGACGACGGGGCTCGAACCCGCGACCCTTGGCTTGGGAAGCCAATGCTCTACCAGCTGAGCTACGTCCGCCTGCGTCGAGCACGATAGCACCGCGCTGGAGCGCCAATAACTCATCGGAGGGATGGCCTCCGGGGTGCCTATCGACGACGATATGAGGGAATTCTGACGTGCGGTGTGCGGCCACCACCCGCCGGCTTGCTGGAGGTGTCTGCCTTGGGCTACACAAAGCTGACGCGACGCGAAAAAGGACAGACGATGGCCGAGTACGCCGTCGTCCTCGGTGTCATCACGCCCGTGCTCGTCCTCGTGTTCGCCACCATGGGAAGCGCGATCGTCGCCCGACTGCAGACGGTCGTCGGCTTCCTCACATGATGCTCGGATAGCAACCGAAGGGGCCCGGGCAGACCGGGCCCCTTCGTCTGTGCGCTCGCCTCTAACGTCCGAGCTTGAGGATGTAGAGGCCGTAGTTGCGGTCGCTCGCCAGGAGCAGTCCCTCGTGCGGGACGACGCTCCAGATGTTGACGGGCGGCGCGTCCGCCGGCGCGCCGGCGCCGACCCAGAAGGCCACTTCCTCCGGAGCGGTCGGATCCCTCAGGTCGAGCACCCGGATGCCGTCGCTGTACCACGACGCGAACACCTTCGTGCCGTGCCATTCGGGGTTGTGCACGCTCCAAAGCCCGTCGAGCGCCACGTCCGCGTTGTTCGTGTTCGGCGTGGCGAACGTCGAGAGCAGAACCGGGTTCGCCGGGTCGGAGATGTCGTAGAAGCGCAGGGCGCCCCAGCCGTTGAAGAACGCCTCCGCCTTGGCCGTCACCGGCGGCGTCCCTCCGACCAGGAGGAGCCCCGTGCTGCGGACAACCGACACACCCGCAATGGTGATCACCGTCCCGATCACGTCGGGCGAGCCCAGGACGACCGGGCTGTTGCCGCCCATCAGGAACGGGGTCTCGCCGTTCGCGGCGTTGTTGTAGACGATCGCGCCGATGGCGCCGGCCAGCTGTGCCCGGGCGACCTTGTTGTCGAAGCGGCACACGCCGCGCTCGATGAGCGCGATCTTGCCCGCCGGGTTCGCCAGGTACGGGTCGGCCACCGGCAGCCCCAGTGCGGGATCTGCCGGGCAACCGCGCCCGACGTGGACGACCTCGCCGTCCATCGCGCGGTCGGAGAGCGTCGCGATCGGCACCGTGAACTCGCCCTCGAACGCCTCGCGAAGCCCCGCGAAGGCATTACTCGAGAACTGGAGCTCGAACGGGCTGAAGTCCTCGTCGGCGGCGGCGAGGAGCATCCCGTTCGGCGACTCGTCCACCGAGTGGGCGTTGCCCTCCTCCCCGGGCTCGTACGCGGCGCGTCCGAGGAAGACCGGGTCGGCCGGGTCGCTGATGTCGAGGGTGATGAAGCCCGCGTCCCAGTAGGACACGTACGCGAGCGTGCCGTCCTTGTTGGCGCGCACGCTGTGGTCGAGCGTCCGAGCATCGCCTCCCGCGAGCACGCTCAGGTAGACGCCGAGGCCCAGCGCCGGCTCCTGAAGCACTCCCCAGTGGCTGAGGAGCGTCGGGTTCGACGGGTCGGTGATGTCGACGATCAGGAGATCGCCGATGCCGTCGTCGAAGAGCGGCGGGTTCGACGTGAGCGCCTCCAGGTCCGGAGAGGCGAGCAGCGCCAGCGTCCGGCCGTCCGGCGTCCTGGTGAGGTCGAGCTCGTGGACGTGCCCGTGCTCTGCCTCCATCCCGAAGTCCTCGCCGTTGAAGAGGCTGAGGAACTTCGGGTTGCGCGGGTCGGTGATGTCGTAAAGCTCGAGCCCGACAGTCCCTTCCGTCGCGCTGTTCCCGCAGTCCTGGAGCCCGATCCCGAGGATGTCGCGGCCGCGGATCTTCATCACCTGCATGTCCTCCATGGACGTGTCGGCGTAATCCAGCGTGTCCGCGATCTTGACCGGCTTCTTCGGCCGCTTGATGTCGATGATGTCGACTCCCGTCCCAGGACAGGCCTCGCGCCACTTGCCGACGAAGGCGAGGTCTTTCCAGCCCGCCACGTCGCCGTGGACGCCAAGGTTGAACGGATCGAGCTTGAGCGCGCCGACGAGCGAGACCTCACGCCCGCTGCGCTGTCCCCCGCCGGCCGGGCTCTGGCCGCCGAGGAAGGGCTCGACGGCGGACATCCCGGAGCCGTCGAAGCCTGTGCCCGCGTGTTGTCCCGACGGGTCGTCCGTGACGGCGCCGCCGGGATGGCTGGCCGTGGCCGCGCCGGCAAGGGCAAGCGTCGCCACGAGCACTGCCGCGAGAAGGACCGATTTCATGGGTCGTCTCCTCTCCCCAAGTGACAGGTGCCTCTTATACCGCGCGGAGGGCCCGTTGTGAAGGGCGGAGAAGCACGAGGGGCGGCTGCCGCAAAGCCGCCCCGCGCTGGCTCGATCCTACTCCTCCTCGCCGCCCGGGTGGATGGAATACTGGGTCCAGACGGTTTCCGAGAGGAGAGGAAGCGATGAGCACCGAGACGCTGGAGGCGACCGCCCGCGCCCTCGTGGCGCCGGGCAAGGGGATTCTCGCCGCCGACGAGAGCACCGGCACGATCGAGAAGCGCCTGAAGTCGATCGACGTGGAGTCGACCGAGGACGCGCGCAGGAACTACCGGGAGATGCTGTTCACGACGCCCGGGCTGGGCGACCACATCTCCGGCGTGATCCTGTACGACGAGACGATCCGGCAGTCGACCCGCGACGGCGTCCCGTTCGCCAAGGTGCTCGAGGACGCGGGCTCGATCCCCGGCATCAAGGTCGACCTCGGTGCGAAGCCGCTCGCCGGCGCAGAGGGCGAGGTCGTGACCGAGGGCCTCGACGGCCTCCGCGGACGGCTCGAGGAGTACCGCGAGCTCGGCGCCCGCTTCACCAAGTGGCGCGCTGTCATCGCCATCGCCGGCGACAAGATTCCGAGCGCCTACTGCATCCACGTCAACTCGCACGCCCTCGCCCGCTACGCGGTGCTCTCGCAGGAGGCCGGACTCGTCCCGATCGTGGAGCCCGAGGTGCTCATGGACGGCGGCCACACGCTCGAGCGCTGCTACGAGGTGACCGAGGCGACGCTCCAGGCCGTCTTCAACGAGCTGTTCTCCCAGCGCGTCGTCTACGAGGGGATGCTGCTGAAGCCGAACATGGTCATCTCGGGCAAGGACTGCCCGCAGCAGGCCGGCCCGGAGGAGGTCGCGAGGGCGACGATCCGCTGCTTCGAGGGCGTCGTGCCCGCGGCCGTTCCCGGGATCGTCTTCCTCTCCGGCGGCCAGGGCGACGAGGAGGCCACCGCCAACCTGAGCGCGATGAACGCGCTCGGCCCGCACCCGTGGGAGCTGTCGTTCTCGTACGGCCGCGCGCTGCAGGCGCCGTCACTGAAGGCGTGGGGCGGCGAGGAGGCCAACGTCCAGGCCGGCCAGCAGGCGCTCGCGCACCGCGCCCGCATGAACGGCGCCGCGCGCGACGGGAGCTACACGGCGGAGCTGGAGAGAGAGCCGGCCACCGTCTGACGGCTAGCGGTACTCGCGGCCCGAGAAGCGCTCGAGCTTGTCGAGCGCGTGCTGCGCCTCGATCCGGCGGACCGTGCCCGAGCGGGAGCGCATGACGACGGACTCCGTCTGCGCCCCTCCGCGCGTGAAGCGGACGCCGCGGAGGAGCGCGCCGTCCGTGACGCCCGTCGCCGACACGAAGACGTTGTCGCCGGCGACCAGATCGTCGGTCGTCAGCACCCGGTCGGGGTCGTAGCCGGCGTCGACGAGCGCCCGCCGCTCGCCCTCGTCGCGAGGCCACAGGCGGCCCTGGACGACACCGCCCAGGCACTTCACGGCCGCGGCCGCGATGACGCCCTCGGGCGTCCCGCCGATCCCCATCATCAGGTCGACGCCGGTCCCCTGCCGCGCGGCGGCGATGGCCGGGGCGACGTCGCCGTCCGTGATCAGGTTGACCTTGGCGCCGGCCTCGCGCACGCCCTCGATGATCCCCTGGTTGCGCTCGCGGTCGAGGACGACCACTGCGATCTCGCTCGGACGCACGCCTTTCGCCTCGGCGGCGCGCAGCACGTTCTCGCCGGGAGGCGCGTCGATCGAGACCGCACCGGCGACCTCCTCCCCGCCGACGAGCTTGTCCATGTACACCGCTGGGCCGGGGAAGAACATCGACCCGCGCTCGGCGACGGCGATCACTGCGATCGCGTTCGGCTGGCCGACGGAGGTGAGCCGCGTGCCCTCCAGCGGATCGACGGCCACATCGACCTCGGGGAGCTGGCCGTTTCCGACCTCCTCCCCGTTGTAGAGCATCGGCGCCTCGTCCTTCTCTCCCTCGCCGATGACGACGACGCCGCTCATGGAGACCGTGTCGAGCATGGCGCGCATCGCGTCGACGGCCGCCTGGTCGGCTGCGTTCTTGTCGCCCCGCCCGATCCAGCGCCCGCAGCCCAGCGCCGCCGCCTCGGTGACGCGCACGAGCTCGAGGGCGAGGTTCCGGTCGGGGACGGAGCCGGCCGCCATGACCCGGGGATCGTATGCCACCCGCGACACTCCGTGGCGGACGCCTCTTAGGATGGCCTGACACCGACCGAAGGGACCCGCGCTGACGCTGAGCCAGCTGGCCGTGACGGTTGCCGTCCTCGCCGTGCTCGGCCTCGTGGCGAGCCGCTTCGGCCTTTCCGCCATCCCTGCGTACCTGCTGGCGGGCATGATCCTGGGCCCGAACGAGCCGGAGCTCACGAGCTTCATCGAGCCCTCCGAGGTGACGGAGTTCGTCGCCGAGCTGGGGATCATCTTCCTCCTCTTCTTCCTCGGCCTCGAGTTCACGCTCGACCGGCTGAGACGCAGCGGGATGCACCTCGGCGTCGGCGGGACGATCGACTTCGTCGTCAACGCGGGCCTCGGGCTGATCGTGGGCGTCGCCGCGTTCGGGTTCTCGTTCGCCGCGCTGATCCTGGCGGGGGCGATCTACGTGTCCTCGTCCGCGGTCGCGGTCAAGGGGCTCATCGACTTCCGCCGGCTGGCGGACGACGAGACCGACCTCGTGCTCGCCATCCTCATCGTCGAGGACATCGCCATCGCGTTCGTCCTCGCCTTCGCGGGCGGCGGGGGCGGCGGCGTCGAGGACTCCCTCGCGCTCGCGTTCAAGGCGATCACGTTCATCATCGTCTCGCTCGCGGCCTCCCGCTGGCTCGCCCGCCCGATCGACCGGCTCCTCGAGTGGATGCCGCGGGAGTTCTTCCTCCTCTTCACCTTCGCGCTCCTGATCGGGATGAGCGCCATCTCCCACTGGCTGGGCCTGTCGGAGGCGATCGGCGCGCTGATGGCCGGCGTGATCCTGTCGGGAACGTCGGCCCGCCACGAGCTCGAGGAGCGGTTCCTGAGCTTCAGGGACATCTTCGGAGCGCTCTTCTTCTTCGTCTTCGGCCTCTCCATCGACGTGGGCGCCCTCGACTCGCTTGCGTGGCTGCTCGCGCTCGCCGTCGTCGTCAGCGTCATCGGCAAGCTGGCGGGCACGTACGCCGCCGGAAAGGTGGGCGGCTTCACGCCGCGCCAGAGTCTCAACGCGGGCGCCGCGCTGGTGGCCCGCGGCGAGTTCACGGTCATCCTCGCCCAGGTCGCGGCCACGAACCCGGCGATCTCGGCGGCGGAGGAGCGCGACCTGGTCGCCTTCGCAGGGCTGTACGTGCTCGCCACCGCTGTGATCGGCGTGCTGCTGATGAAGGAGTCGAAGCGCCTCGGGCGCAGGCTCTTCCCCACGCCCCCTAGACTGGCTCCCGAAGGAGGGACACATGGCCCGCGAGCTCCGTGAGACACGCCTTCCCGGCGTCGGTGTCAAGTACACGTGCCTGACCGCGCACGGCGGCAAGCTGACCGTGATCCTCCACAACGAGGGACAGCGCGAGCTGTACTGGTTCCCGCACGCCGGCGACGACGAGCCGCAGGCGGTCATCCAGCTCGAGGACGACGAGGCGCGCCAGATCGGGGCGCTCATCGGCGGGGCCTACGAGCGGCCGAAGATCGTCGAGGAGCTGGAGATGGCCTTCGGCGAGCTGGCGATCGAGTGGGTGCCCGTCCCGGACGAGAGCCCCGCGATCGGGAAGACGCTGGCCGAATGCGCGTTCCGCCAGCGCACCGGCATCACCATCATCGCCATCCTGCGCGAGCCCGAGCCGGTGGCCGGCGCCCAGCCCGGCGACGTGGTCGAGCAGGGCGACACGCTGGTCACGGTCGGCAAGCTGGGCCAGTACCCCGCCTTCCGCAAGCTCCTGGCCGAAGGCCCCTTCTAGAACGTCCGAGGGCGGCCCGGAGGCCGCCCTCAGCTAGATCGGGTCGAGCAGGCGCTACGCGACGTAGACGGCCTCGAGCTCGCGGCGCGGCTCGTACGTCGGCTGGAAGCCGGCGAGCTTGCCGACCGCGGCACCGGTGACGAGCGCGGCCTTCTGCGCGAACGCGGGCACGTGCGGCAGGCGGACGTCGTCGAAGTGGGCGTTGGCGATGACCGCGAGGCGGAGCGGGTTCGGCATCCCCTTCTTGTTCGTCTTGCCGTCCTCGGCGAGGCCGAACATCGTCTCGAGGAAGCGCTCGAACTGGAGCGCGGGGCGAACCTCGCAGCGGAAGCGGGCGGTCTCCTCGCCGGCGTTGCGGAAGCTGTGCTTGGTGCCGGCGGGGACGGTGACGACCTCGCCGGCGCCCGCGACGACCTTCTCGCGGCCGCGGCGGAACTCGAGCGTGCCGGCGAGGACCTCGAAGCGCTCGGTCTGGAACGGGTGGACGTGCGCGGCGGCGACGGCGCCGTCGGGCTGGACGCAGACCTCGATCTCGACGAGCTCGCCGTCGGTCTCGGCGGCCGTGCGCAGGAACGTGACCCGCTCGCCGGTGACGGGGTTCGTGATCGTGTCGCCTGCGCGGATGGATGTCTGGAAGTTGTTCATTGGAATCGGTCTCCTTGGCTCGGGTTGATGTAGCCCGAACCTTGCGGGAACGCGGGCGGCGCTCCCACGGGGAGAACTCGACTCCACAGGGCGGGAAACAGGCGTCCCGGGAGTGCGGTTATCCGCACGCCCCGCGGCTGCGTGGCGCTACATCCGGTCGGGCGCCTCGACCCCGACCAGGTCGAGGCTGCGGGCGATCACGGCCTTCGCGGCCATGACCAGCGCGAGCCGGAAGGCCTGCTCCTCGCTCTCGAGCACGCGGTGGTGGTGGTAGAAGCGGTGGAAGTCGTCCGCGAGGCGGATCGCGTAGGTGGGGAGCGCCTGCGGGCTGCGCCGCTCGGCCGCCTCCGCGGCGATCGCGGGGAACTCGGCGAGCCGCTTGACGAGGTCGCGTTCCTCCGCGGCCAGCTCGGCGTGCGGCTCCGGGTCGACCACGGCCTCGCCCGCGTTCCGCAGGATCCCCGCGATGCGCGCGTGGGCGTACTGGACGTAGTAGACCGGGTTCTTCTCGCTCTTCTCGCGGGCCAGGTCGACGTCCACGGTGATCGTCTGGTCCGGCCCCCGTGCCGCCAGATACCAGCGGCCGGCGTCGACGCCGACCTCGTCCACGAACTCGTCGAGCGTGACTACGTCGCCCCGGCGCTTGGACATCTTCACCATGTCTCCGCCCCGGGTCAGGTGGACGAGCTGGTAGAGGATCACCTCCACGCGCGCAGGGTCGTAGCCGAGCATGCGGGCGATCACCTCGTACCAGCCGCGAACGCCGTGGTGGTCGGCGCCGAGGACGTAGATCGCGCGGTCGAAGCCGCGCTCGAGCTTGTCGCGCAGATACGCAATGTCGGCAGCCTCGTACGTGGGCAGGCCTCCGCGCTCGGCCGAGCGGACGAGCACGCGGTCCTTCTCGTCGCCGAAGGCCGTCGAGCGTACCCAGACGGCGCCGTCGCTCGCGTAGGTGTCGAGCCGCTCCAGGAGCTCGGGGAGCTCCAGCTCGACCTCGCTCTGGCGCGCCCAGGAGTCGAAGTGGATCCGGAAGCGCTCGAGGCTCTCCTCGATCCGGTGGAGCATGTGCGGGACCGGGTCGCCCTCGCGCGCCGCAAGCTCCTCGACGTAGTCGCCCGCGTAGCCGTTCTCGGGCGCCGGCTCGCCGCGGCGGGCGGCCTCGACCGAGGCGCGGAAGCGCTCCATCTGCGTCCCCGCGTCGTTGTAGTAGTACTCCCGCTCGACCTGGTGGCCGGCGAAGGCGAGGAGGCGCGCGACCGAGTCCCCGTAGGCGCCGTTGCGGGCCGCGGCGACCGTGATCGGGCCGGTCGGGTTCGCGCTCACCATCTCGACCTGCACGCGCTCGGGGCTTCCGGCCGAGCCTGCGCCGTACTCCGCTCCGGCCGCGATCATCTCGTCGAGGGCTTCGCCGAACCAGGCGGGCGAGAGCCAGAGGTTCAGGAACCCGGGCGGCGCCGTCTCGGCCCGCTCGACCCCCGGGACCGCGGTGGCAGCCGCCGCCAGGTCGGCCGCGATCTCGAGCGGCGGCTGTTTGCGGGCACCCGCCAGCCGCAGCGCCACGTTCGTCGCGTAGTCGCCGTGCTCCGGGTTCCCGGGGCGCTCGAGGACGACCGGCGAACCGGCGACCCGCGCAAGCTCCTCCTCCAGCCGGCCGAGGGCCGTGGCGGCGGTGTTCACGGTCATGGCGTATATCGTAGGGAGCCGTGGAGGAGGACGAACAGCGTGAGCGGCAGCTCAACATCCATCTCGACCCCGAGAACCTGGCGGGCGTGTACGCGAACTTCGCCAACGTCAGCTTCTCGGACTACGAGTTCACGCTGACGTTCGCCCGGATCGACCACGAGGTCGAGGACGGAGATGTGCCCGGCGTGGTCGTCAGCCGCGTGAACATGTCCCCGCGGTTCATGAAGGAGCTCATGGACGCGATGGCCGACTCCTGGTCGAAGTGGTCGACCCGCGAGGGGATCCGAAACCTCCCCGAGCAGGAAGACAACGAGTCCTAGGCGGGTTAGCCCGGCCAGGCCTGCGCCATCCCGATCCGCTCCAGCGGGGTCGGATGGGAGCCGTACCAGAGCGCGAGCCACGCAGGCGGGTCGGGGTCGGCGAGGCCCGTCCTGACGAAATTGCGGTCGAGGGCGATCCCGCTCTCCGGATCGCGGGTGGCCTCGAGGGCGAGCCAGTCCGCCTCGGCCTCGTAACGCCGTGAGACCGCGTTGGCGAGCGGCTCGGTAAGGAGCAGGTAGGCGAACGCGAAGGCGAGCCCGAGCGGCACGAGCCGCGGGCCGAGGCCGCCGTAGCGGTTCGTGATCCATGCGAGCCCGAAGACGCCGGGCACGGCGAGCAGCGTGAACCAGGCGAGGCCCTTCCACAGGTGGCGCTGCTCGACGTGGGCAAGCTCGTGCGCGGTGACGAAACGGATCTCGCCTCGGGAGAAGCGGCCGTCGAGCAGCGTGTCGTAGAGCACGACGCGCCGGGTCGGGCCGAGGCCCGCGATGTAGGCGTTCGCGGTGGTCGTGCGCCGGCTCGCGTCGGCGACGAGGACGTCGTCGACCTCGACGCCCATGCCTGCGGCGAGCGCCTCGATCTCCGTCGCGAGGGCCCGGTCGGGCAGCGGCTCGAAGCGGTTGAAAAGCGGCTGGACGACGAGCGGCTGGACGACGATGAAGACGACGCCGATCGCAGCGAGCGCGGGCGCGCCCACGAGCCACCAGCGCCGCCCGAAGCGCCCGGCCAGCCAGACGGCGCCCGCGACCGCGATCGAGACGAGCACGGCCCGGACGCCGAGCGCGGTCAGCCGATCGGTCAGCCAGCCGGTCCAGGACTGCTCGGAGAGACCGAAGTCGCGGCGCCGCGCAAGAAACACGGCGCCGAACGGGAGCGTGGCGAGCCAGCCGGCGACCACGACCGCCAGCCCGACGAGAACCGACGTGCGAACCCGGCCGCGCCCGAACCGCTCCAGGCCGGCCGCGAGCGGCCTCGCCTTCCAGACCGCCACAGCCAGTACGGCCACCTCCGCCGCCAGCGAGAGGAAGAAGAGCAGCCTCGACGTGGTGCGGTAGTCGTCGATCCGCTCGAGGAGGGCCGCCGGGAAGTAGTCGCCGGCAGCCAGGTCGGGGAGCGCGAGGTCGGGGACCTCCGTCCGCCAGAGCAGGAGCGCCGCCGCGACCCAGGCGACGGCAGCCGCGGCGAGGGCGAGGCCCTTCGCTAACGTCCGCCTGCCGTGCGCGCCGCCGTTGTCTCCGACATTCACGGGAACCTCCATGCCCTCGAGGCCGTGCTCGAGGCGATCGACCGGGACGCGCCCGACGAGCTCTGGTGCCTGGGCGACCTCGTTGGCTACGGCCCGCGCCCGAACCGCTGCTGCGCCCTCATGGCGGAGCGGGCGGACGTGTGCCTGATAGGTAACCACGACCTCGCTGCCCTCGGCCGGCTCGACCTCGCGATCTTCTCCCCGGACGCCGCCCTCAGCGCCGCCTGGACGGCAGCGTGCCTCGAGCCCGAGAGGCGGGCGTTCCTCGAGCCGCTCGAGCCGCGCGGAGAGCGCGACGGCACCGGCCTCTTCCACGCAAGCCCCCGCGACCCGGTCTGGGAGTACGTCCTCTCGCCCGGCATCGCGTACGCGGGCCTGGCTGCGACGCCGCACGAGCGCGTGCTCGTGGGCCACAGCCACGTCGCGCTCCACTTCCGCCTCGCCACCACGACCCTGGCGACCGCAGAGGCGGGCACCGAGCTCGAGCTCGCCGACGACCGCTGGCTCCTCAATCCGGGCTCGGTCGGGCAGCCGCGGGACGGCGACCCGCGGGCGGCCTGGCTCCTGCTCGACCTGGAGGCGGGGAAGGCGACGTTCCGGCGCGAGACGTACGACGTCGGCGCGACCCAGGCGGAGATCCGCGAGCGCGGGCTACCCGAGGCCCTGGCCGCCCGCCTCGAGCACGGCGTCTCCTAGGTCAGCGTCTCGGCCCGCGCGCTCTGGCGCGAGACCTCGACCTCGATGCCCTCGCGCTCGAGCGCGAGCTGCACCTCTTCGCGGGCCTTGAAGATCCGCCACTTGACCGTGGCGAGCGTGATCTCGAGGGAGTCGGCGATCTCCGTGTAGGAGAGCCCGACGACGTCGCGGAGGAGCAGGGCCATCTTGAGGTCGGGGTTGAGCAAGCCGACCGCGCGCCAGACGGCATCGATGACCTCGGTGCGCTCGGGCGGCGTGTCCACCACCTCGAGCGGAGGCATGTCGTCCAGCGTCACGACCGCGTGGGGCTTCCGGTCGCGGGCCCGCAGCTCGTCCAGGACGCGGTTCTTGGCAATCTGGAAGAGCCAGGTCGTGAAGCGGCAGCGCAGCGAGAAGCCCGGCAGCCCCTGGTAGATCCGCAGGAAGATCTCCTGCGTCAGATCCTCCGCCAGGGCCCGGTCACCGACGATCCGGAGGACGTAGTTGAACACCGGCCCCTCGTACATCTCGAGGAGCACCTGGAAGGCGCGTTCGTCCCCCTTTTGCGCTCGCCGCAGGAGGAGATGGTCAGGTTGAGGTAAAGGCACGCGTGTGGCCCGGGCCGCGGGGTGAGCGGAGTATAGCTCCGGGGTTAGACCGAGCGGACCAGGATCCTGCCGGTCATCCCCTTCGCCATGGGAAGTCCCAGTAGCCACAGACACGTGGGTACTAGATCGGCAAGCGCACCGTCCTCCTGTAGCACCCCGTTTGGCATGGTGACGACGAGGGGCACCGGGTTCGTCGTGTGCGCCGTGTGCGGGCTCACCCCGTCGGACTCGAGTTGCTTCTCGGCGTTCCCGTGGTCGGCGGTGATCACGCAGACGCCGCCGAGCGCCTCGACGGCAGCGACCGTCTTCCCGAGCGCCGCGTCGGTCGCCTCGACTGCCTTCACGACCGCGGGGATCACGCCCGTGTGCCCGACCATGTCCGGGTTCGCGTAGTTGACGACCGCGAACCGGTAGCCGTTCGGGAGCTCCGCCGCGAAGCGCTCGGCCACCTCCGCGGCGGACATCTCGGGCTTCAGGTCGTACGTGGCCACGTCGCGCGGCGACGGGACGAGGACACGCGTCTCCCCCTCCCACTCCTGCTCGCGGCCGCCGTTGAAGAAGTAGGTGACGTGGGCGTACTTCTCCGTCTCGGCGGCGTGGAGCTGGCGCAGCCCGTGCCCGGCGAGCACCTCGGCGATCGTGCCCTCGACCACCTGCTCCTCGAAGACGACCGGGCAGTCGAAGTCGGCGCGGTAGCGGGTCATCGTCGTCAGGTCGACGCCCTCCTCCAGGAGCCGCTGCGAGAGCTGACGAGCCCGGTCGGGCCGAAAGTTGAAGTGGATCGCGGCGTCGCCCGCCGTCAGCCGCGGCAGCGGCAGGACGACCGGCTCGACGAACTCGTCCGTCACGTCGCGGGCGTAGGAGGCTTCGACGGCCGCGACCGGGTCGTCGGCCTGCTCTCCTTCCCCGCGCAGGATCGCGGCGAGCGCGCGCTCCGTTCGCTCCCAGCGCTGGTCGCGGTCCATGGCGTGGTAGCGGCCCGAGACGGTGGCGATGCGGGCGCCCTCGGCCACGAGCTCCGCCAGGTCGCTGCGCGCCGAGGTCGGCGAGACGTCGCGGCCGTCGGTGAACGCGTGCACGTAGGTGCGCTCGGCCATCCCCTCTCGGCGGGCGAGCTCGAGCAGGGCGCGCAGGTGGTCGATGTGCGAGTGGACGCCGCCGTAGGAGACGAGCCCGAGCAGGTGGACGTTGCCGCCGCGCTCCTTCGCCCGCCGGAAGGCGCCGGTGAGCGCAGGACTCTCGAAGAGCGCGCCCGACTCGATCGCCCGGTTCACGCGCATGAGGTCCTGGAAGATCACACGGCCGGAGCCGATGGTCAGGTGGCCGACCTCCGAGTTGCCCATCTGGCCCGGCGGCAGGCCGACGTCCTCGCCCGACGCGCCCAGCGTCGCGTGCGGGTAGCGCTCCCAGAGCGCGTCGAAGACGGGCGTGTCGGCGAGCTCGACCGCGTTCCCCGGGCCCGGCGGCGCGCAGCCCCATCCGTCCAGGATGACGAGCGCTACGAGCGGGAAAGGCGGGCGGCCGTCAGGCAAATCGCTGCGAACGATTCCACGTCGAGCGAGGCGCCGCCGACGAGCGCGCCGTCCACGTCCGGCTGGGAGAGGAGGTCCTCGGCGTTCTCGGGCTTGACCGAGCCGCCGTAGAGGATGCGGCCGACCGGGTACAGGCCGCGGATCAGCGCGTGCGCCTCCTGCGCGGTCTCGGGCGTCGCCGTCTTGCCGGTTCCGATCGCCCAGACGGGCTCGTAGGCGACGTCGAGCGCCGCAGGCGGCTCCGGAACGGCCGCGGCGATGGCTTCGACCTGGCGGCGCAGGACGGCCTCGGTCTCGCCCGCCTCCCGCTCTGCGAGCGTCTCGCCGACGCAGGCGATGACACCGAGCCCGGCGTCGAGCGCCGCGCGCGCCCGGCGGGCGGTCGTCTCGTCGGTCTCGCCGAAGTACTGGCGGCGCTCGGAGTGGCCCACGATCGCGCCGGCGACGCCGGCCTCGAGCAGCATCGTGCAGGAGACCTCCCCCGTGAACGCGCCCTCGTCCTCCCAGTGGACGTTCTGCGCGTAGACGTGGACGGCGGTCCGGTCGAGCTCGGCGACGGCCGCTTGGAGCGAGACGAACGGCGGGGCGACCACGACGTCGACACCCTCGGCGCCGCCGAGGGCGGCGCGAAGCCGGGCGCAGAATACGGCGGCCTCCCCCGTCCCTTTGAACATCTTCCAGTTGCCGGCGATCAGCATGGCGGTCCATTCATGGCGTGATCACGACCTTTCCGCGAGCGTGCCCCTCCTCCACGTACGCGATGGCCTCGGGGACCTCGCTCAGCGGGTAGGTCCTGTCGATGACCGGCGTGACCTTGCCGGCTTCGACGAGCGCCGTGAGGGTCACCAGGTCCTCGTTGGTCTCCTTCGTCATGAGCACTCGCATGTGCTGACCCACGAACGGGGACGCCACGAGTGCCCGCAGGATCCGGTCGATCCCCGCGAACCAGCCCTCGCCGCTGCTCAGCACCAGCGTTCCCTTCGGGGTGAGCGCGCGTCTGCAGGCCGAGGGCGAGGCGGTCCCCGCCAGCTGGAAGATCAGGTCGTACCGCCGTTCGCCGCGCGTGAAGTCCTCCCGCGTGTAGTCGACCACGTGGTCGGCCCCGAGCGAGCGGACGAGGTCCACCTTCGACGAGCTGCAGACACCGGTGACGCCGGCTCCGAGCTCCTTGCCGATCTGGACGGCGTACGTGCCGACGCCTCCGCCCGCACCGATGATCAGGACCTCCTGGCCCGGCTGCATGGCCCCGACGTCGCGGAGCCCCTGGAGCGCCGTGCAGCCGGCCATGGCCACGGTGGCGGCGCTCTCGAACGAAAGACCGGCCGGCTTCGGCACGAAGTGGCTCTCGTCGGCGCAGGCATAGTCGGCGAACGCGCCTTTGCACCAGCCGAGCACGTCGTCACCCGGTCGGAGCCGGGTCACGTCCTTGCCGACGGCCTCGACCTGTCCGGCGACGTCCGTGCCCCTGATCGGCACCGTCGGGGTCCGCAGCCCGGTTCCCGCCGCGCGGACGATGAAGGGGCTGGCCCGCATGAGGTGCCAGTCCTGGGGATTGACCGAGGCTGCGCGCACGCGCACGAGCACATCGCCGTCGCCGACCGTCGGGCTCTCGACCTCCCGCAGCTCGAGGACGTCCGGCGGGCCGTACTTGTCCTGGACAACGGCCCTCACGTGTCAGGCCTCCGGGATGGCGACGACGCCGGGCAGCTCTTTGCCCTCGAGCAGCTCGAGCGAGGCGCCGCCGCCGGTCGAGATCCAGTCGATCCGCTCGGCGAGGCCGAGCTCCTCCACCGCCCGCACCGAGTCGCCCCCGCCCACGACCGTGTGCGCGCTCGCGGCGGCCACGGCCTCCGCGACCGCCTTCGTCCCCTCGGCGAACCTGGGCCATTCGAAGACGCCCATCGGGCCGTTCCAGAACACCGTGCGGGCCTCGGCGATTCGCGCAGCGTAACGCTCACGCGTTGCCGGGCCGACGTCGAGGCCGAGCCAGCCGTCGGGCACGTCGTCCCAGGCGACCACCCGGGACTCCGCGTCCGGCTCGAACGCGGCCGCGGCGACCACGTCAGCCGGCAGCTCGTAGCCGGCGTCGCGCTCGACCTCCTCGGCCATCTTCCCACCGATCAGGAGCGTGTCCGCCCGCTCGGCAAGCGAGGTGAGGACACCGATCTTGTCCGCCACCTTCGCGCCGCCGAGCACGGCGACGAACGGCCGCTCGGGGCCCTCGAGCAGGGCGCCGAGCTCGTTGAGCTCCAGCAGGAGTAACAGGCCCGCGTACGCCGGAAGCTCGTGCGCCACACCCTCGGTGGACGCATGCGCGCGGTGGGCCGAGCCGAACGCATCGTTGACGAAGAGATCGCCGTGCGCCGCCAGCTCGCGCGCGAGCCCGGGGTCGTTCGTCGTCTCGCGCGGGTCGAAGCGCGTGTTCTCGAGGAGTCGGATGCGCTCGTCGGGGACCAGCTCGCGGAGCCGCTCCTCGACCGGCGCCAGCGAGAACGCGGGATCCTGGCCCTTCGGGCGGCCCAGGTGCGACATGAGCACCACCTCGGCCGCGTCCCGGTCGAGCAGAAGCCTGATCGTCGGCAGCGCCGCGGTGATCCGCGTGTCGTCGGCGACGCGCCCGTCCTCGAGCGGAACGTTGAAGTCGACGCGGGCGAGCACCCGCTTGCCGGTGACGTCGGCAGCCTCGACGGAGCGCGGTCGGTGCACCGCCGCAGCCTCCCTCAGAGGCGCTGGACGAGGTCGACCAGCCGGCAGCTGTAGCCCCACTCGTTGTCGTACCAACCGAAGACCTTGACCGTGCGGCCGTGGGCCATCGTCAGGTCGCTGTCGAAGATGCACGAATAGGAGTTGCCGACGATGTCCGACGAGACGATCGGCTCGTCCGAGTAGAAGAGGATGCCCTCGAGCGCGCCCTTGTCCGCCAGCTCGCGGAAGCGCGCGTTCACCTCGTCGGCCGTGACTTCGGCGCCGAGCTGGACGACGAAGTCGGTCAACGAGCCGTCCGGCACCGGCGCCCGCACCGAGACGCCGTCCACCTTGCCCTGGAGCTCCGGGATGACGACGCCGATCGCCTTCGCGGCGCCCGTGGACGTCGGGATCAGGTTGATGGCAGCCGCCCGGGCCCGCCGCAGGTCCTTGTGCGGCAGGTCGAGGATCTGCTGGTCGTTCGTGTACGCGTGGATCGTCGTCATGAACCCGGACTCGATCCCCCAGGTGTCGTGCAGAACCTTGGCGAGCGGCGCGACGCAGTTCGTCGTGCAGGAGGCGTTCGAGACGATCCTGTGCTGCTCGGGATCGTAGGCGTCATCGTTGACGCCGAGGACGAGCGTGACGTCCGGGTCCGTGGCCGGCGCCGAGATGACGACTCTTCGACGCGCCCGCGTCGAGGTGGAGCTGCGCCTGCTCGCGCTTCGTGAAGATCCCGGTGGACTCGAGGACGACGTCGACGCCGAGGTCGCCCCAGGGGAGCGCGGCCGGATCGCGCTCGTTCAGGAGCTTCAGCTCCGCGCCGTCGACGGCGATCGAGCCCTCCCCGGCCTCGACCTCGGCGCCGAGCGGGCCGAGCACGGAGTCGTACTTGAGGAGGTGCGCCATGGTCGCCGCGTCGCCGAGGTCGTTCACCGCCACGATCTCGACGTCGGCCTCGCGCCGGCGGACGGAGCGGAAGAAGTTGCGGCCGATCCGCCCGAACCCGTTGATGCCAACCCGCACGCTCATGCAGCCTCCTCTGAGGACGATGTCTCCGGCGCGGCGATTCTAGCGGCGCCCGGCCCCGTGGAAATTTCTGGTCGAGGGGTCTTGCGCGCCCTTCGAGCGCGGATTACGCTCGCCGGGAGCGGGTCTACGCTCGTCCTGCGCTGGATACAGACCCCGTCCGGCGCAACGGTCCGGAGCGTGGTGAAAGGCGGAGGGGGAGGTCGTCCTCGGAGCTTCCCCTCCGGCCCGCTCGCCGGAAAGCGCTAGAGCTCCGCCAGCCGCTGGACGCGCGCGAGCCGGCGGTGCGCGGCCGCCTTCGTCGCGGGCGGGTCGCACCGGCGGGCGAGCTCGCGCAGGGAGAGCATCGGGTGGCGGACGCGGAGGCGCGCGATCTCGCCCAGCTCCGGCGCCAGCTCGTCGAGCCTGCCCTCGCGCTCCAGCCTGCGGATCGCCCGGAGCTGCGCGTCCGCAGCGCGGCTCGTGCGCACGATGTTGGCGTGGTCGGCGTTGGCGAGCCGGTTCGCCCGGGCGCGGGTCGCCGCGACGACGGCCTCCTCGCCGAGGCGCAGCGCCGCGTCCTGGGCGCCGAGGAAGGCGAGGAAGTCGGCGATCGTGTCGGTGCCCTTCGCATAGGCGACGGCATGCCGGCTGCGCTCGTAGACCGCCAGCGTGAACCCCTCCGCCGCCGCGAGCTCCGCGAGGAACCGCGCCGAGCCCTCGTCGGCGGTCCGCAGCTCGAGATGGGCGTTTCGCGGCCCGCTCGCCGAGCCGGCGGCCAGGAACGCGCCGCGCAGATAGGCCGCCCGGCAGCACGGGCGGGCCACGACCCTCCGCGGCGGCCGCTCCAGCGGTGCCAGATTCGCGTCGAGAACGCCGGCTTCGTTCAACGCCTGCAGGGCGCGCGCGTCGTCCTCCAGATGGAGCTGGTAGCGCGTTCCCTGCTCGAAGGCGCGCCGGCGGTAGGTCCTGATCTCGCAGGGCACGCCGTAGGAGCGTAGGAGCGAGAACGCACGGCGCGCCACTGGGCCGCTGGCCAGCTCCAGGTGGAGAGCGATGCGCCCGCCGCCCCGGAGATGGACGCTGCCGGCGCCGCGTACGAGCGCCGACAGCTCGGCGAGGCGGCAGCACGCCCGGCGCGGCTCGATCGCGGCCAGCTCGTCCCGGACGTCCTCGGACAGGCTCAGAGCTCGACGCCCTCGAGCGCCAGCAGCCGGCGCTTGTAGTCCGACCCGAGCGAGCCGTAGCCGCCGAGGCCCGACGAGGAGACGACGCGGTGACACGGGACGACGAGCGGGAAATTGTTCTCGGCGCAGAACGTCCCCGCCGCCCGAGGCGCGCCCGGGCGCCCGGCGAGGGCGGCGAGCTCGCCGTACGTGACCACCTCGCCCCACGGAATTCCCCGCAGCGCGCGGGCGAGCGCCTCCTGGAAGGGGGTCGCCCACTCGGCGTCGAGCTCGACGTCGTCGAAGGACGAGCGCTCGCCGCGGAAGTGCGCCTCGACCCGCTCCGCGAGCGGATGGCCCCCGCGCTCGGCCGTCGAGGAGCCGGCGCGCGGAAGCTCGTGGAAGAGCAGCTTCGCGCCCCTGAAGTAGAGCTCGCCGACGCCCCAGGCAGGCACGTCGTACGCGACCACGTCCATCCCCACGCCCATAGAATGCCCTGCGTGAGCGCTCCGGGCATCTTCCGCGTTCCGCCGCCCGTGAACGAGCCGGTGCGCGACTACGCGCCGGGGTCGCCGGAGCGCGCGAGCCTCCAGCTCCGGCTGGAGCAGATGCGGAACGAGCGGCTCGACATCCCGCTGATCATCGGCGGTGAGGAGGTTCGAACCAGCTCCACCAGGCAGGCGGTCATGCCGCACGACAAGGAGCACGTGCTCGCCGACGTGCACCAGGGCGGGCCGAAGGAGGTCGAGGCGGCCGTCAAGGCGTCGGCCGAGGCCTGGGAGGACTGGCACCGCGTCCCCTGGGAAGAGCGCGCGGCCATCTTCCTCCGCGCCGCCGAGCTCCTCGCCGGCCCCTGGCGGGACACGCTGAACGCGGCGACGATGCTCGGCCAGTCGAAGACCGCCCACCAGGCGGAGATCGACGCAGCCTGCGAGCTGATCGACTTCTGGCGCTTCAACCCCGCGTTCATGACGCGGATGTACGAGGAGCAGCCCATCTCGGGGCCGGGCGTCTGGAACCGCCTGGAGTACCGGCCGCTCGAGGGCTTCGTCTTCGCTGTCTCGCCGTTCAACTTCACAGCGATCGGCGGGAACCTCACCGGCGCGCCCGCGCTCATGGGCAACACGGTCGTCTGGAAGCCCGCCTCGACGGCGATGCTCTCCGCCTACTACACGATGCGCATCTTCGAGGCCGCCGGCCTGCCGCCCGGCGTAATCAACCTCGTCTACGGCTCGGGCAAGGACATCGGCGACCCCGCACTCGCCAGCCCCGACCTGGCCGGCGTCCACTTCACCGGCTCGACCTCCGTCTTCCAGGGCATGTGGAAGACGATCGGCGAGAACATCGCCGGCTACCGCAGCTACCCGCGCATCGTCGGCGAGACCGGCGGCAAGGACTTCATCGTCGCGCACCCGTCGGCAAATGCCGAGGAGGTCGCCACCGCCATCCTGCGCGGCTCCTTCGAGTACCAGGGCCAGAAGTGCTCGGCCGCCTCGCGCGTCTACGCGCCGGAGAGCATGTGGCCGGCGATCCAGGAGCAGCTCGTCTCACAGGTCGGCGAGCTCAAGTACGGCGACGTCTCGGACTTCTCGAACTTCATGGGCGCCGTCATCGACGCGAGCTCCTTCGCCACCCAGAAGGAGGCGATCGAGGAGGCGAAGGCGGACGCCAAGAGCGAGATCGTGGTCGGCGGCGGCTACGACGACAGCGAGGGCTACTTCGTGCAGCCGACAGTCATCCGCACCGAGGACCCCGACTTCCGGCTCCTTCGCGACGAGCTCTTCGGGCCGGTGGTGACGACGTTCGTCTACCCGGACGGGAACTGGGAGGAGACGCTCGAGCTGATCGACCGTACGGCTCCGTACGCACTCACAGGCGCCATCTTCGCGGGCGAGCGCGAGGCCGTGATCGAGGCCTCCGACGTGCTCCGCTACGCGGCGGGGAACCTCTACGTGAACGACAAGCCGACCGGCGCCGTCGTAGCGCAGCAGCCGTTCGGCGGCGCGCGGGCGTCAGGCACGAACGACAAGGCCGGCTCCATGTGGAATCTGATCCGCTGGGTCAGCCCGCGGACGATCAAGGAGACGTTCGTGCCGCCGACCGACTACCGCTATCCGTACCTGGGCCCCGACGGGTCCTGACGCGGAGGCTCGTCGGCGTCGGTAGCTGGATGCGGCCCCGCTCGCTGCTGCTCGCCGTCGCGCTCGTCGTGGGCACGACGGCTTCCGGGCAGGCCGAGGCGGCGCCGGCCGGCCCGATCGGCGCCGTGCTCGACCCGGTCGAGACGCTGCTCCCGGCGGCCCCAATGGCGCGCCCGCGGGTCCCCGGGCCCACCTCGGCGGTGAGCTGCCTGCTCGACCGCGAGCCGCGCCGGGCCTGCCGCTCGCCGGAGCCGCGCCGCCCGCGCCCTCGCGCCGCAAGCGGGAGAGTGCTGCGCTACCGGGTGCACGTCGGGGCGGGCGTCGCGCTCGACCGCCGCGACGTGGCGAGCACCGTCGACGGGATCCTGGCCGACCCGAAAGGCTGGGGCGGAAGCGGCGAGGTCACGTTCCGGCGCGCGGCCTCGGGGCCTCTCGACTTCCGGATCGTGCTGGCCTTGCCCGGCGCGGTCGATCGCCTCTGCTTCCCGCTGCGCACGCGCCGCGCGCTCTCCTGCGCCACCGGCAAGCTCGTCGTGCTGAACGTCCTCCGCTGGCGCCACGGCGCTCCGGCCTTCCACGGCGACGTCGAGCTCTACCGCCGCTACCTCGTCAACCACGAGGTCGGCCACGTGCTCGGCCACGGTCACGCCTCATGCCCTCGGGCGGGCGCCCGGGCGCCGGTGATGATGCAGCAGACGAAGGGCGTCGGCGCGTGCCGAGCGAACGGCCGGCCGCTCGCCTGGGAGCGCGGCTAGCTCGGTCCCTGGAGCTGGGACACGGCCTGCTCGAAGGCCTCCTCGGGCTGGGCGCCGAGGACGAGCAGGCGCTTGTCGAGCACGAACGCGGGAATGGCGTTGATCCCCAGCCGGTTGGCCTCCTGCGTCGAGGCGGTCACGCGGTCGACGAAACGCCCTTCGGCGATCACCGAGGCAGCCTCCTCTCGATCGAGCCCCGCTTCCTCGACGAGCTGGAGCAGGGTGTCGTCGTCCCCGAGGTCCTTCCGCTCGGACCAGTAGCCGTGCATGAGCCGCGAGTGCACCGGAGCATGCAGGTCGCGCTCGCGAGCGAGCTCGGTGACGACGAGGGCATGCAGGGTGTTCGGGAGCCTCGGAGACGGATCGAACGTCAGGCCCGCCGCCTCCACGAGGCGGCGCGTGTGCTCGTGGATGCCGGGTCCGTAGCGGCGCTCGAGGTCGGTGCGCGGGACGCCCTCCTCGGGGTATTCGGGATGGAGGAAGAAGGGCAGCCAGTCGACCTCAGCGCCGAACCGGCGCGTGAGCCACTCGGCCCGCGCGAGGCCGACGTAGCAGAACGGTCAGGTGTAGTCGGACCAGATCGTGACGGGAAGCACGCCCACGCCCGTCAGGCTAGCGACGAAGGAGGGCTCGGCCGAGTACAGCCTGTGCCGCCGGGCCGCGCTGCTCGCCCCGAAGACTGCGTCCTCAGTCGCGCCCGTAGCCTCCAGCTACGAACGCTCCCTGCGTCCTTGTTTCGGAACGACCATCACACCCCGACGACGAGCAGTACCCGGCCAAACCCTCCTACGCGCCGCCGGTCCGATGGAGAGCCGCGTGGATCTCCCGCCCGACCTTGGCCGGGACGCCGGGCACGCCCTCCAGCTCCTCGGAGCTCGCGGCCAGGAGCCGCTCCGGCGAGCCGAAGTGGCGGATCAGCGCCCGTCTGCGCGCGGGCCCGACCCCGGGCAAAGCGTCCAGGATCGACTCCCGCGCCTTCGCGTCGCGGCGGGTGCGGTGGAAGCCGAGCGCGAAGCGGTGCGCCTCGTCACGGATGCGCTGCAGGAGCTGGAGGCCGGCCGAGTCGCGCGCGAGCGCGACCGGCTGCGAGCGGCCGGGGACGAAGACCTCCTCCTCGCGCTTGGCGAGGGCGATCACGGCCACGCGGGGCAGGTTGTGAGCCTGGAGCGCGCCCAGCGCCGCCTTGAGCTGCCCCTTGCCGCCGTCCACGACCACGAGGTTCGGGATCGCCGCGAAGCCCTCGTCGTAGCGCTCGGCCGTCACCTCGCGCGCCCGCGCGAAGCGGCGCGCGACCACCTCGGCCATCATGGCGAAGTCGTCCTGGCCCTCGACGCCCTTGATCCCGAACTTCCGGTAGTGCGCCTTCTTGGGCACGGCGTCCTGGAAGACGACCATCGAGCCGACGGGCGACTCCCCCTGGATCGTCGAGATGTCGAAGCACTCGATCCGGAGCGGCAGGCTCTCGAGATTGAGGCACTCGCGCAGCTCCTCGAGCGCCTCGACGCGCCGCAGGCGCTTGCGCTCGCGGTCGGCGCGGTCGCTCTCGAGCGCCAGCTCGGCGTTCTGCTGGGCGAGCTCGAGGAGACGCCGCTTCTCCCCCCGGCGGGCAGGCCGCACCTCGACCTTGGAGCCGCGCAGGTCGGAGAGGAAGCCGGAGAGCGCGTCGGTCGGGCCGACGTCGGGCGGGACGACGAGCAGCGGCGGGATGCTCGGCGCGCCGCCGTAGTACTCGAGGCAGAAGGACTCCAGGAGCTGCGGGACGTCCTCGCCGGCCTCGTTCTCGAGGTAGAAGGTGTGCCGGTCGACGAGCCGCCCGCCGCGGAGCGGGAAGATCTGCACGGCCGCCGTGCGGCCCCTGGCGGCGATCCCGATCACGTCGACGGTGCCGATCGCGCGCTTGTCCGCGGCCTGCCGCTCGGCGAGGTGGCGGACGGCGGTGAGGCGGTTGCGGTAGCGAGCGGCCTCCTCGAACTCCTGGCGCTCGGCCGCGTCGCGCATCTTCTCCTCGAGCTCGCGCAGCACGGGCCGCGAGTCGCCGGAGAGGAACTCGATCACGCGCTCGACGATCTCGCGGTAATCCTCCTTCGTCACGTACCCGACGCAGGGCGCCAGGCAGCGCTCGATGTGGTAGTCGAGGCACGGGATTCCCGAGTGGCGTCCCGGTTGCGGCCCCTCGCACGGACGGTATGGGAAGACGCGGTTCAGGACGTCGAGCGTCTCGCGCACTTTCTTCGCCGAGGCGTACGGGCCGAAGTACGTGACCCCGCGCCGGTGCCGCTCCCGCGTGAACATGACCCGCGGGTACTCGTCCTCCAAGGTCACGGCGATGTAGGGGTAGCTCTTGTCGTCCCGCAGCCGGACGTTGAACGTCGGCCGGTGGCGTTTGATCAGGTTCTGCTCCAGGTGGAACGCCTCCACCTCGGTCGAGGTGACGATCACCTCGATCTGGTCCACGCGCTCGATCAGCCGGTCGAGCCCGAGCCGGGCGTCGCCGCCGCGGAAGTACGAACGCACCCGGGAGCGCAGGGACTTGGCCTTGCCGACGTAGAGCACGGCGCCCTTGGCGTCGCGGAACAGGTAGACGCCCGGCTTCGCCGGGATCCCCCGGAGCTGCTCCTCGATGCGCTCGTCGCGCGTCGTGGCGGACGCGGTCGCCATGTCCCGGTCAGCCTAGCCAGGCGCCCCGGGTGGTTAGCGGACGGACGCGACCGCCGCCAGGGTCTGTGCGGCGCTCTCCCGCAGGACGAGCTCGGCGCGGGCGTCCACCCAGGTCGGCGTGCGGTTGACGATCGCGACCTTGCCCCCGGCGGCGAGCGTCGAGCGCGGCAGGTCGGCGACCGGGTAGACCTCGAGCGAGGAGCCGACGACCAGCAGCAGCGCGGCGTGCTCGGCAAGCTCGGCGGCGCGCTCCATCGCGCCCTCGGGGAGCTGCTCGTCGAAGAAGATGACGCCGGGCTTCAGGATCGCGCCGCAGGCCGGGCAGGGCGGCGCGCCGTGCGCCTCGATCAGCGGCACCACCTCGGCCAGCGGATAGACCGCGCCGCACCCGGGGCACGAGGACGTCCGGATCGAGCCGTGCACCTCGATCACGTCCCGCGAGCCCGCCTTCTCGTGCAGCAGGTCGATGTTCTGGGTGACGACCGCCCGCACGAGCCCGCGCCGCTCGAGCTCGGCGAGCGCGACGTGTGCAGGGTTCGGCTCGACCTCGGTGAGCATGGCGAAGCGCGGCGCGTAGAAGCGCCAGACCTTCTCCGGGTCGGCGCGGAAAGCGCCCAGGGTTGCGTACTCCCGCGGATCGAACTCGGCCCACATCCCGGAAGCCGAGCGGAAGTCCGGAACACCGGACTCGGTCGAGACCCCCGCGCCGGTGAGCACGACGCAGGGCTGGTTGTCGCGTATGAGGCCGGCGAGCTCGACTGCCGGAGCTTACTTCTCCGTGTCCACGCGGATGAACGGCGCCGGCCTGGTCGGGTGGTTGTTCACGCCGTCGACGAGGACCACGCCGTCGAAGGTCACCTGACCTGTCGCCGTCGCGGTGCGCTGCTTCCGCTTGCTACCCGGGACGTTGACGGTCGTCTCGACCGGCCCGACGCCCGTCCACTCGACGGCGAAGGTGACCTGGTGGGTCGCGCCGAGGATGTCCCTGGCGATCCCCGCACCGGTGACCGAGACGCTCTTCAGGTTCGCGGTGCTCACGATCGTCGCCGCGGCACCCGGCGCGGCCCAGCTGAACGAGGTGCCGTCGGGGCAGACCGCCAGGAACTGCACCCTCGCGGTCGGGTCCGAGTCGTCCGTGTCGGGGGCCTCGAAATCACGCGTGCTTCGCACCAACAGCGTCCCTTCGACTGTCGAGCCGTCCGCACACTCGTGCGGCACGGCCCAGAACGCCTCGGCCGTCTCCTCGAAGAAGAGCTCCGGCTCGGCTGCTGCGGTCGTCGAGAAGACAAGAGCGGTCGTCAGGCTTGCGAGGGCAACGACCAGGCCACGCCTCCGCGTGCGTGTTGTACCGGACATGATCGACCTCCTGGGCTCGTGCGACTGACGTTCTCTGCGCTATGGACTACTGGCACGAGCGCCGAGCGGATTCCCTCGCCGCTAGGCCCAGCGGCTGCCCTCGGCCGGGGTCGGCGCGGCCCAGAACACCTCGATCCGCAGGCCGTCCGGGTCGAAGGCGAAGAACGCGTAGTAGCCCTCCAGGTCGTCGTCCTCCTCCGGCGGGAAGTGGATGCGCGCGCCGAGATCGACCGCACGCTCGTGCGCCTCGTCGACCTGCTCGCGACGCTCCACCTCGAAGGCGAGATGCTCGATCCCGACGCCGTAGTACTCGTGGCGGCCGCCGTCGGCGGGCCGCAGACCGAGGTTCTGCTCGCCGAAGCGGAGGTAGACGATCTCTTCCGTGGCCCGATAGCTCGGAACGCGGACGTCCTCCTCGAGGCCGAGCGGGCCGAGCAGCCCGAGGTAGAAACCGAGCGAGCGATCGACGTCGGCGACGCACAGGTCGACGTGCTGAATCGCCGGCGCCGGCATGCCGCGGAATCTACAGCGTGGCCGATTCGTTAGAACGTCCGGATGGATTCGAACGGCCGTCAGAAGCTTCTCGACGCCACCTTCGGCGCGGTCTGCGAGACCACCGGCTGCTCCGAGGAGCGCCGACGTACGCTCGAGGAGGTCGTCAACCTCGCCGTCGAGCTCGCCCGCGAGGGGCGCGAGGGGCGCAAGATCGGGACGCTCTTCGTGATCGGCGACGTCGAGGTCGTCACCGAGCAGTCGCGGCCGCTGATCCTCGACCCGCTCTTCGGCCACGACGACGAGCTTCTGCGGATCGAGCTGCCCGAGTTCCGGGAGACCGTGAAGGAGCTGGCGCAACTCGACGGCGCGTTCCTGCTCGGCGACGACGGGACGTTCGTCTCGGCGGGACGCTTCATCGACGTGGACGTGACGGCGCCGGAGAACTTCCTCCCCGGCCTCGGCACCCGACACGCGGCCGCGGCCTCGATCTCGCGAACGACGGGCGCGATTGCCGTCGTCGTCTCGCAGAGCTCGGTCGTGCGCGTCTACGCGCGCGGCGAGGTGCGGGCCGAGATCATCCCCGAGCTCTTCCTCATGTCGCGCGGCAGCCTCTTCACGCGTCAGGCCGAAGTGCGGCAGCTGCCCGAGGCCGGCGTCACGCTCGCGGTCGCGGCCGAGGCCTAGCCGACCTCCGCCCTCTCACCTACGGTGAGAGGATCGCGGCGACCCGCACCGAGACGACGCTCGACGAGCGCGCACGCGCCCTGCTCGAGGCGAACACGCAGACCGGCGAGCTGGGCGGCCGGACGTACCGCTTCACCGTGCCGAGCGTGCGCGCGTATCCGTTCCAGTGGTTCTGGGACTCGTGCTTCCACGCGATCGCCTGGTCTCGCTACGACGCGGAGCGGGCGGCGGACGAGCTGCGCGGCCTCTTCGCCGTGCAGGAGCCGGACGGGCTCATCCCACACGTCGTCTTCTGGCAGGGCGACCTCGTCTCGCGGCTTCACTGGCACCACCTCGAGAGCCGCACCAGCGGGCGCGTGCCGTTCCACCGCACGCCCCGCACGTCGGCGCAGATCCAGCCGCCCGTGCTCGCTCAGGCGGTCGAGCGCGTCGTCGAGGCCGGCGCGAGCGGGCTCCTCGCCGAGGCGCTCCCGGGCCTCGAGCGCTACTACCGTTACCTCGCGGCGCTGCGGGACCCGGACGCCGACGGCCTCGTCTCGATCGTCTCGCAGTTCGAGAGCGGGCTCGACTTCAGCCCCGTCTACGACGAGTCGATCGGGCTGCGCCGAGCGAGCCCGATCGAACTGCTCGCGCGCACGCGGCTCCCGCAGCTCCGGAACAAGCTGGCGAACTACGACGCGGAGACGATCTTCCGCCGCTATCGCCACCACGTCGAGGACGTGCTCGTGAACGCCGTCTACGGCCAGGGCCTCCGCGCGCTCGCCCGGCTGGCGCGGCGAGGTGGCCGAGAGGCGACGGCACGCTGGGCCGCCCGCAGCGCCGACGGCGTCACCGCCGCGCTCCTGGAGCGGTGCTGGGACGAGCGCCTCGGCCTCTTCGTCAACCTCGCGGGCCCGGACGAGCGGCGCTCGCGGGTGAAGACGATCCACGGGCTCATGCCGCTCGTCCTCCCCGACCTGCCGCACGCAATCGCCGACCGGCTCGTCGAGCACCTCTGCAACCCGCTGACGTTCGACGCCCCGTACCCGGTGCCGTCGGTCGCTCTCGACGAGCCCACCTTCGTCCGCGACCACCGTCTCCGCGGCTTCCGCTTCATCTGGCGCGGGCCGCTCTCGCTGAACACGAACTGGTTCCTCGTCCACGGGCTGCGCGGGCACGGCTACGACGCCGTCGCCGGGCGGATCGCCGAGCGCTCGCGGGAGGCAGTCGAGCGTGGCGGCCTGAACGAGTTCTACGACCCGCTCGACGGCAGCCCGGTCGGCGCGGAGCGCTTCGGCTGGGCCACGCTGATCGCGGACCTGTAGCGGTCGCGGTCGCGCCCGCCTGCCCGCCGGCGGACGCGCCGCGCCCACGTTCGAGCGTACGCCGGAAGCCGTCACGCGAGTGGGTACGATTCGAGCCGTGTCAGCCGAGACTTCGACGCAATACGTCGCGTACACGCTCTACAAGGCCGATCCTGCGTGGCTGCGGCTTCCGTTCGAGGAGCGCGCGGCCGCCAAGGAGGCGTTTGCCGACGTGATCGAGGAGTGGGCCGAGCGCCTCGAGCTCCGCAGCTACAGCCTCGTCGGCGTCCGCCCGGAGGCCGACTTCATGCTCTGGAAGCTCACCGAGCGCTACGACGACCTGCGCGAGCTCGGGACGGCGCTGAACGGGACGCCGCTGGCCGGCTGGCTGACGACTCCGTACTCGTATCTGGCCGCGAGCGAGCCGTCGCAGTACTTCGAGCAGAAGAGCAAGCGCCCGCGCCGGGTCGTGCCGCGCGGGGCGCCGTACCTCGTCGTCTACCCGTTCGTGAAGAAGCGGGAGTGGTACTCCCTGTCCATGGACGACCGCCGCCGCGCGATGCAGGAGCACGCCGCCGTCGGCAGCCGGTTCGTCACGATCACGAACCACACCACGTACTCGTTCGGAATCGACGACCAGGAGTTCATGACGGCCTTCGAGTGCGAGGAGCCGTCCGACTTCCTGCAGCTCATGAAGACGCTGCGCGAGACCGAGGCGAGCCGCTACACCGAGCGCGACACGCCGATCTTCGTGGGAAGCGCGCAGGAGATCCGCGAGCTGCTCGACTCGCTCGACGGCGCGTCCGCCCGGATCGCGTCGGGCTAGGCGACCAGGGCGAGCCGCGGCCGCTGGGACTCCGGGCGCGAGACCGTGACGACGTCTGCGCCGCCGCGGAAGCTGCGAGGCTCCGCGAGAACCACCTCGTCCGCGCCAAGCTCGTCGGCGGCAGCAATGGCCTCGGACAGGAGATGGCCGTAGCGCCGCTCGACGATTGGGGCGACCTCGGCGGCTCGGGCCGCCCGGCAGGCACGGACGAGGTTCGTCTCGACGAGGCCCAGACGGCGCACGCGCTCGCCATAGGCCGGTCCGGCAGCGTCGACGAACGGCTGGACGACGCCCACGAGGGCGAGGTCGCTGCCCCGGTCGCGGCACCGCTCGATGGCAGTTCGAACGACGGCAGCCGAGTGCGGCGTGTGGTCGACGACGCAAACCACCCTGGACATGGTCCGCCTTATAAAGCAATCCGCTACTCGCACGCTAGTATCGAGAAGCCACGCTTCATTCGATGCGACAGAAGGCACATGGATTCCGGCGACGGTGAAGCCACGGTCCGAGGCTCGCCGACGGCCACCAGCGGCCTGGACGAGCTGGATGCCGCCCTGGGCGGGCTCTTCTGGGGTGACAACGTCGTCTGGGAGGCCGAGGACGCCGACGCGTCTTACCCGTTCTTCGCCGCCGTGGCGGCGAGCCGGGCGCAGTACGACTTCGCCGCGTACGTGACCCTGACGCGGTCGCCGGCCGAGATCGAGGCCGCCTACCCGGGCCTCGACGTCATCGACGCCCGCCCGGCGGGATCGCTCGGGCAGCCCGGCGCGCTGATCGAGGCGGTGCGGCAGGCTTGCGCGAGCGGGCGGCGCGACCTGGTCCTCTTCGACGACCTCGAAGCGATGAGCGACCGCTGGGGCGCGGAAACGGCCCGCCGCTTCTTCACGCTCAGCTGCCCGCTTCTGCTCGAGCTCGGCGCCGTCGCGTACTGGTCGCTCGCGCCGACCGCGCTCTCCCAGGCCATGCGCCGGGAAATCGAAGGGGTGACCCAGTGCGTGGTCGTCCTCCAGAATGGGCGCCTGCGCATCAAGAAGGCCGAGGGCCGGCCGCCGGGGATCGAGGGCAGCGTCTTCCGCTATCACCTCGAGGACGGCACGCCGGTGCTCGCCGCGGCTCCGGCGGCCGCCCGGCTCGGCACCGCCCTTCGCGCCGTCCGCACCGCGCGCGGCCTCTCCCAGAGCGACCTCGCACGCATGGCCGGCGTCTCCCCGAGCGCGATCTCGCAAGCCGAGCGCGGCCAGCGGGGGCTCTCCCTCGACACGCTGCTCGACCTCAGCGACCAGCTCAACGTCAGCCTGGACGAGCTGCTCCGCGGCGACGCCGCCCCCGGCTACCGGCTCGTGCGCCGCGATCACCCGCACACGCGCGGGGACGGCGGGCCCCACCCCCTGCTCGACGATCCGCAGGCCGGCCTCCGCGCCTACGTCCTTCGGCTGGCGCCCGGGGAGTCCGCCGTGCCCGGGCTCGTCCACAAGGGCGTCGAGCTCGTCACGGTCGCCAGCGGGCTCGTCCAGGTGCAGCTCACCGGCGGCCAACCGGTCCTGCGAAGCGGCGAGGCGCTCATCGCCGAGTCGAGCCGTGTCGAGGGCTGGCGGAACCTCGCCGACCGCGAGGCGCTCGTCTTCTGGATCCTCAGGGACCCGGCCCGCCGAGCCGACGAGACGGCCTGAGCTTCGGCGTCCACTCCGGCCACGTCCGGGGACAGGCCCCGGACGTGGCTGCGCGGGACACCCATGTGGACGCCGCCCACGAGCCGGCCTGGGTTGGGACCCCGATCCACGAAGAGCCTCCACAGGGGCCTGTGGGTAGGCACCTGTCCACTCCGGTCACGTCCGGGGACAGGCCCCGGACGTGGCTCCGTCAGCCGGCGGCGAGCTCGCGGAGGCTCTCGTGCTCCTCGGCGCAGGCCGGGCAGCCTTCGAGGTGCGCCCGCATTCCGGGGACCGCAGCCTCGGCGTCGACGCCGGCCAGCTCGAGCTCGACGTAGCGGTCGAGCTGGGCGAAGCACTCGTCGCAGCCGATCTCGGGGCCGGCGGGGCCGAGGAGGCGGCGGCTGAGCGGATCAGACATCGAAGCCTCCCGTCCCCAGGGCCGAGCGCAAGCGAACCCGCGCGTCGTGGATCGTCTTGTAGAGCGCGCCGCGCGTCGTGCCGAGGCGCTCGGCGAGCACGTCGATGGGCACGTCGTCGAGGACGACCGCGAGCAGGACCCGCCGCTGGTGGGGCGTGAGCGCCTCACGGACGGCGACGACGAGCGCCTGCAGGAGCTCGCGCTGCTCCGAGCTCGCGCCGGCCGTGAGCTCGCCGCTCTCCAACAGCGGCCAGCGCTCGGGCTCGAGCGGGATCTCCCGGCCCTGCCACGCGCGCCGCCGGAGCGACACAGCGGCTTCGAGGAGCGCGAACTTGTAGGCCCACGTCGTGAACTTGCTCTCACCGCGGAAGTCGTTCAGCCGCGCGAGCACGGAGACGAGCGCATCGTCGGCGGCCTGCAAGGCGATGTCGTCGAGCTCCTCGCCGCGCAGGTGGGGCAGCGTGGGCCGGCGCCGGGAGACCTCGAAGCGGGCAGCCCGGAGGAGGAGGTCGTGGAGCCGGACAACGGCCTCCTCCCGCTGGGCGCCCGTTGCCGCGAGCTCGTCGAGCCACCGCTGGTTCTCCGCGTCGCGACCGGGGGACGTGCCCACGCGGCCGACGCTAACAGCGGGCCCAGTGGTCACGGCGTCCCCGGATCGAGGGGCGCGAGGATGCGGGCGGCGAGCCGAGGCCGGCAGCCGCGCTCGACCAGCTCGATGAGAGCGTGGACGTCCACGCTCTCGGCTGCGAGCGCGGCTGCGAGGCTCGGCGGGAAGCCGGCCTCCGCGAGCTGGCGGCGCCGCCAAGCCGCGACGGCGGCGCGCTCTGCTCGGTCTGGTTCGAGGACGGCCCGCACCTTCAGGTTGGTGTCCGGGCGCGCCGGTTTCTTACCGGGCGCACGGAAGCGTGGTACGACGGAGGCCGCCCGCGACGCCAACGGAGCAGGGTTCCCGACAACGGAGGTGCGCAGATGCCCTGGGGCGACTGGATCAACGAGCTGCCGATGGGGTTCTTCATGGCGGTGCACATCGCCGCGTTCGCAATCGGGGCGTTCTTCGCCTGGCAGGCTCACGCCCGCGGGCTCCCGTTGCTGGCCTGGGCGTTCTCGCTCTTCGCGCTCGCCGAGATCAGCTACATGACCTACCACCTCGACTGGACCGTGTTCCTGTTCGCGCACACGATCAGCGAGGTGCTCGACCTCGCGGCGTTCGTCCTCGTCTTCGTGGCCGCGGTCGCCCGCGTCCCGCTTCCGAGACGGGTTCCGCTCGAGGCCGAGGGCGCGTGACGCGCGTCCAAGGCTTGGCGCTTCTCGCCGCGCTCGCCGCCATGGCGGCGGGCTGCGGCGGGAGCGACCCGCTCGACTCCGAGCCGGTCGCCACCACCGGGGTCGAGCTCCCGCAGAGCTATCGCTTCGACCCGCCGGTGATAGCCGTCGAGCCGGGCGCGACCGTCACCTGGGAGAACGGCGACAACTTCACGCACACCATCCGCTTCGACGGCGAGGACGAGACGGCCGAGCTCGAGCCGGGCGACTCGCACTCGCGCGAGTTCACCGAGGCGGGCTCGTTCCACTACGTCTGCACCCTGCACCCGCGCGACATGGAGGGTGAGGTGCGAGTCGGTCAGTAGCCGTACGTGTGCTCGTCGCGCCACGTCCGCCACATGGCGAAGACGCCGGCGACCACAGCGGCGATCGCGGCGATCGTGTCGAGGCCGCTGGTGGGGAACCACGGCGTGAACGACAGCCCCACCGCGGCGATCGCCAGCGCGGCGCCGCCGTAGAAGACGATCCGCGAGCGCAGCGACCACATGGCGATGCTCTCGCGGTTCCGGCGCCAGAGCACGATGAGGACGTAGGCGATCGCCACGAGGAAGAGGACCTGGAGGAACGTCAGGATCACGACCAGCCCGAAACCGAGCTGGAGGGCGGTGATCACGGCGGCGATCAGGACGAGGATCCCGAACGCGCGCATGGTCGGGCTCACGTTCACAGGCCCGTGGTGTAGGCGCGAACGGAAAGGGCCGTGGCGACCAGCGCGGCCGCGGAGAACCAGAGGAGCCGGCGCGCGGGAACGGGCGGCGCGTACACCCAGGGCGAGAGCGCCGCGAGAAGCGCGAGGCCGCCGTAGACCGCGTGGAGCCGGTCGGGCGACGAGCTCCCGTCGGAGAGCAGGAGCAGACCGAGCCCGACCTGCGCGATCAGGAGCGCCTGCGCCAGCGCGAGCAGGTGGGCGTAGATCCTCCCGGGCGTCCGCTTGCGCCTGACGTAGACGAAGCCCCACCCGGCCGCGAGCCCGTTCGCGACGATGAGGAGAACGGCGTTGAGTGCATGCAGCTCGCGCACCGCTCGCAGCCTACAAGCCGACCTCCGGCCGATCTGCGGAAGCCGCCGGTCGGTGGCCTAAGATGCAAACCGAAGCGACGGTGGAGAGCCAGGTGAGTCCCGACGTCGAACCGCCGGCCGCGGAACCTGTCGGCCGGCTGAACCCTGCGACGGTCGCCGTCCTCCTCGACATCACCTGGCGAACCGTCGACGCCGAGTCGGCCAGGCGCGAGGGCATCAACGGCAAGGCGTCGTCGCTCGCCTCCTTCGCGGCCGTCGTGCTGTCGCTGACGGCGACCCTCGGGCGCGAGTTCCTGGACCTCGAGGACACCTGGCAGCTCGTGCTCTACACGGTGAGCCTCCTCGCTCTCGTGGCGGCGCTCGCCGTCGCGGTGTGGGCGCTGCTCCCGCAGAAGCGCCAAGTGTTCGGGGCGAGCTACCTTGCGCGCTTCCCCGAGTGGTCGCAGATCTCGAAGGCACCCGAGCTGGTGCAGGGAGAGGCGATGCGGGGTCTCCTCGCCGGCCTGGAGAGCGACCGGGAGCTCAACCATCGCAACGCCCGGCGAGTGTTCATCGGGTTCGTCCTTCTGGCGGTGGGGCTCTTCGCGGTCGCGGTGGAGGCGATGATCGCGGCGATCGACGGAGCCACATGAGCGGCGACACGCCGTCCGGGGGAGACTCGCCGTTCCCGTCGCCCGACCTGGACTCGGTGCGCAGCCGGAACCCGCCGAGTCAGTCCCCGCAGACCGAGGCCCCGCCGCCCTCCGGCCCCCGTGGCAAGCGCCCTCTCGCAATCGTGGTCGTGGTCGTTCTCGTCGCCATCGGCGCCGTGTCGGCCGCAGCCGTCGCCCTCTGGGACCGAGGCGGCGAGAACCCGAGCCCTACTCCGACCACCACGCAGCCGACCACCACGGACGACGCGCAGCCGCCTCGCTAGGCTCCCGGCGACAGAGGTAGTCCCAGGGAAGGAGAGACCGTGGTCGAGGAAGGCAAACCGGCCCCGAGCTTCACCTTGCGCTCCGACGCGGGCGAGGACGTCTCGCTGTCCGACCTCCGCGGGCGCACCGTCGTCCTCTACTTCTACCCCCGGGACGACACCCCCGGCTGTACCAAGCAAGCCTGCGGGCTCCGGGACGTCTACGGCGAGCTGCAGGAGCGCGGCGCGACCGTGCTCGGCGTCAGCCCCGACACCGAGGCCTCCCACGTCAAGTTCCGGGAGAAGTACGGGCTCCCGTTCCCGCTCCTCGCCGACCCCGACCACGAGGTCGCGGAGCTCTACGGCGTCTGGGTCGAGAAGAACAACTACGGCAAGAAGTCGATGGGCATCAAGCGCTCGACGTTCGTGATCGACGCCGAGGGCAACGTGACCAGCGCGATGCTGGGGGTCAGCCCCGACGGCCACGCCGACAAGGTTCTGACGGCGCTGCCCTAGGAGGGTTTGGCGACATTCCGCTCGTCGCCGGAGTGCGATGGTCGTTCCGAAACAAGGACGCAGGGAGCGCTCGTAGCCGGAAGCTACGGGCGTGACCGAGGACGCAGTCTTGAGGGCGAGCAGCGCGGCCCGGCGGCATAGCCGGTATTTCGCCAAACCCTCCTAAAGGACGGCGAGCGCGAGCCGCCGGCCGCCGTGCCAGAGCGCGGCGAAGGCGAGGACGGCAGCGCCGGCGAGGATGATGAGCGCCTGCGCGCCGACGGCGAAGGAGACCGCGTCCGCGGTGCCGATGCCGCTGGCGATGAGGATCGCAGCGCCCGCCCCGACCTGGGTGGCGGCACCGGCAGGAGCAATTGGGAGCGCGCCCGTAGCGGCTGCGGCGCAGAGGAACGCGATCGCGAGGGGCAGCGAGAGCCCGAAGCCGAGCGCATGGAGCAGGAGGAACAGCCCGAAGGCGCGCGTGAGCCAGGAGGCGAGCACGAGCACCCAGGCCCGCCAGGCGTCCCGCGGGGCGACCACGCGCTCGCCGAGCCAGCGCATGACGCGGAAGCGGAGCAATCGCCCGCTTGCGGTCAGGCGAGGAAGCAGAGCGATGACGACCGCGGCGCCGAACCCGGCGAAGGCGACGACGGCAAGACCTGCCCGGACGGCGCCGCCCGCGTCGGCGGTCGCCGCGGCGGTCCCGGCCAGAGGCATGAGCGCCGCCGTGTCGACGAGGCCGAGCATGAACAGGGAGAGGCACACCGGGCCCACACCTGCGCGCCCGTTGGTCGCCCGTCGCACGACCGCGACCCGGACGACTTCGTCGAAGCGGCCCGGCAGGGCGGCTCCGGTGACGCTGGCGGCGCCGCACGCGGCGCCGAGCGTCAATGGCTTGGGCCGCTCGTGCGGGGCGAACAACCGGTGCCAGCCGTAGGCCTTGAACGCGTAGCCGAGCAGGAAGAGACCTCCCGCGGCGGCGACGAGGCCGACGTTCGCACCGCTGAACGGCCAGCGAATGCCGGCGAAATGCCGCGCGACGAGGATCGAGACCGTGATCGCAAAGATGCCGGTGCCGACGTTCAGGACCAGTCTCCCGCGCGGGGACCGGCATGCGTCGTAGAGCCCTCTCATCATCTGTCCCATCGGCAGGCTGGGGAACGGTCTCAACCCGCATACGGGGTACCGGTGGAACCCGATGAGGCGAAGACGGGGTGGACGTGGCGTTCCCCGTTCGAGGGATTGTACGGATACCGCCTGGCTCCTACGCTGCGAACCGGAAAGGAGTCGCAGCATGGCCACGACCGCAAGCCATGCGGCAGAGAACGAACGGTACGAGGTGCACGAGGTCCTGGCGGGCGAGCCCGCGCTCGACCTCGGCCTCCGCTTCGAGACGCCGGACTTCAGCGACGCCGTGGACTTCGCGTTCGCCTACCTCGAACGCCGCGACCCCGGCCGTGAGGGGGTCGTCAGCGCTCTCGAGATCGTGCGGGTGACGAGCTCGGCGCGCGAGACCGTCTGGACGTACAGCCACGCGCAGTCGCGCAGCATCGCTCGCGACCTCGTCCGCGTCTGGGGCTTCGACCCCGGGCAGGGCTGGCGCAGCCCGTACCGCACGCCGCCGAGGCCGACGACCGCTCGCAACCACTAGACGCTCGAACCCCTCCTGGGCTACCCTGGATGGGCCTTCATGTCCCAGCGCGGGAACGCCGTCAGCGAGATAGTCGCGCAGCTCGTCACGGACGCGCGGCGCGAGGAAGGGCTCTCGACCGCAGAGCTCGCCGACCGCGCGGACCTGCATCCGGCCTACGTGGGGCTGCTCGAGCGGAAGGCGCGACAGCCGACCCTGGCGGCCGCAGCGAGCCTGGCCGAAGCGCTGGGCCTGAGCCTGGCGGCGCTTCTCGCGACGGCCGAGCGGGAGGCGGGGGACGGCGCCCTACCCGAGATCGAGCTCGTGCCGGTCCCCCGAACGCGGGACATCGACCGCACCCACTTCGGCCCTGGCTTCCGCCTCGCCGCGGCGACCGAGTTGACGCCGGCGACGGTGATAGAGGCGATCGACTTCGCCTACCGCCGGCTCGACCTGATCGACGAGCAGATGCGGGGAGCCGGGTCGCGGCCGATCGGGAAGCTCGTCGACGCCGTCGACCTCACAGCCACGCTCGCGGACCTCCTCACCGCCGGCATCGCGGGCGCCTCGAACGGCCGCTACGTGCAGAACGGGCGGGATCACGCTCCCGACCTGCTCCCGCTCCACCAGGGCCTGCCGGAGCTCGAGCTCAAGGTCGCCTTCGAGACGACCCTCCCCGCCCGTGGCTCGCGCGGGGCCGGCCTCTACCTGATCTTCCGCTACGTGCTGACCGAGCGGGACGGGACCTTCCAGCGGGGCAAGGACTCACGGGGCGACACCATCACGGTCTGGGAGGTCCGGTTCGGCGAGCTCCGCGACGAGGACTTCCGCTCCGGCCCGCGCGGGAGCGCCAGGCTCACGCGGGACGCGCTCGAGGGCATGGAGCTCGTCCACTACGACCCCGCGCTGCTCCCATATGCGAGGGCCACGGGAGCCTACGCGCGCAGCTGACGCGGTTCGAGCACGTTCGGAGAAGCACGCCCCCCGGGCGGCCCGGTAGCGTGGCGACCGACACGATTCGATCGGCGATGAGTTTCAGGGCCGGACTCGGTCGGTAGAGACAAGACGAAGCGACAGGGGGAGCTAGAGCACGATGACGGAGCACAACGCAGGGCCCGACGGACACGGCGCGCCCGAATCCACCGACGGAAACCTTCAGACCGGACGGCTCGCCGCCCACGAGCGGCTCTCGACCGGTTCGCTCGCGCGCTGGATGCGCGCGTGCGCGACACACCCGTGGCGCGTGGTGGCCGCCTGGGTCGGGATCATCGTCGCGCTGATCGCACTCGTCTCGACAGTCGGCGGAAGCCTGAAGGACGAGTTCGAGATCCCGGGCTCGGACACGCAGCGGGCGACCGACCTGATCGAGTCCGAGTTCGCAGCCGAGCAGGGCGGCGTCCTCAATCTCGTCTTCGCCGCGCCCGAGGGCGAGACCCTCGAGACGCCCGAGCGGCAGGCGGCGATCGAGGAGGCGATCGCGCAGCTCCAGACCGACGAGTTCGCGCCGACCGGGACGGACCCGGAGGGCGAGGCCGGGATCACGAGCGTCGGCAATCCCTATGAGGACGACACGATTTCCGACGACGGGCGCATCGGGTACACCGAGGCGCAGTTCGACCGCGTCATCTACGACACCGACCGCGAGGCGGTCCTGGCCGTGCAGGAAGCCGTCCGCGACACGGTCACGCCGGCGGGTGTCGTCGTCGAGTTCAACGGCGACGCCGAGTTCCCGCCGATCGAGCAGGGCACGCAGGAGCTGCTCGGGCTGCTCGCGGCGCTCATCGTGCTGCTCGTCGTCTTCCGCACGTTCGTGGCGACCGCGATCCCGATCGGGCTCGCGCTCGTCGCGCTCATGACGGCGTTTCTCCTGCTCTTCATCCTCGCCGGGCTCACCGACATCAACACGATCACGCCGCTGCTCGTGTCGATGATCGGCCTGGGTGTCGGGATCGACTACTCGCTCTTCATCGTCACGCGCTTCCGTCAGCTCCTGCACGAAGGGCTGTCACCGGCCGACGCCGCCGCGGAGGCCGGGGCCTCGGCCGGCCGCGCCGTGCTCTTCGCCGGCGCAACGGTCGCCATCTCGGTGACGGGGCTGGCGTTCTTCGGCCTCGACTTCATCACGAAGCTCGGCATCGGCTCGGCGCTCGGCGTCCTGACGACGGTGCTGATCGCCAACTCGCTGCTCATCGCGGTGCTGCGCCTCCTCGGCCACAAGGTCGACCGGCTCAAGGTGCCGTTCCTGAGGCCGATCGACGACTCCGAAGCCGCCCGTGAGAAGACGCCGATCGCCCGCTGGGGCCGGTTCGTGACCGCGCACGCGAAGGTGATCTTCGTCGTCCTGCTGCTGGTCGGCCTCGGTCTCGCGTCGACGTCCCTGCTCGTGCGCCTCGGCGCCTCGGACCAGGGCACGCAGCCGGACGCACAGACCGCCCGGCGGGCGTACGACCTGCTCGCAGAGGGCTTCGGGGCCGGCTTCAACGGCCCGATCCCGATCGTCGTGGACGTCAACGACGACCCCGACGCGGCGCAGCGAGTCTTCGACGGCGTCCAGGGCCTCGAGGGTGTGGCCTCGGTCGGCGAGCCGCAGTTCAACGACGAGGAGACCGTCGCGATCGTCTTCGTGACGCCCGACTCGGCGCCGCAGGACGAGGAGACCTCCGACCTCGTCGACACGCTGCGCGACGACGTCGTGCCGGCGGCCGTGGAGGGGGGCGACGCGGTCGCCTACGTCTCCGGCCTGACCGCTGCGTTCGCGGACATCGCCGACCGGATCATGGAGCGCCTGCCGCTCTTCCTCCTCTACATCATCGGCGTCACCTTCATCGTGCTCGCCATGGCCTTCCGTTCCATCGTCATCTCGCTGACCGCCGCGATCACGACGATCCTGTCGGCCTTCATCGGGTTCGGCGTCCTCACCCTGGTGGTGCAGGAGGGCTACCTGATGGGCCTCACCGGCCTCGACCGGACGGGCCCGATCGAGACGTTCGTGCCGCCGATCGCCTTCGCGATCCTCTTCGGGCTCTCGATGGACTACATGGTCTTCCTGATGAGCCGCATCCGGGAGGAGCACGTCCACGGCCTGAACACGCGCGAGGCCGTCGAGCACGGGATCGCGGCCATCGGCCGAGTCGTCGTGGCCGCGGCGATCATCATGGGCACCGTTTTCGCGGCGTTCATCCTCACCGCCGACCGCATCTCGAAGGAGTTCGGCCTCCTGCTCGCGGTCGCGATCCTCACGGACGCGTTGATCGTGCGCATGACGCTCGTCCCCGCATTCCTGACGCTCATGGGCGAGAAGTCCTGGTACATCCCGCGCTGGCTCGACCGCCTACTGCCGAACATCACGATCGAGTCGCCGCACGAGGGCGAGCCGCTCCCCGCCATCGAGGCAGAGCGCCCCGCCGAGCGCGTCGGCCGACCCTGACTGACGAACCAGGGCGGCGGATCCGGATCGGGTCCGCCGCCCTGGTGTCGAGCCCCACGGTTGAAGCCGGGTGATTTCCGGAGTAGCGTCGTGCATTCAAAATGGCGACCCGCGCGCTCGACTTCCAGAAACTGCTCGAAAACCCGCCGACTCGCGCGACGGCGGGCGACTGGGCCGGCGTCCTCGCGGGCCTGCCGCTCTTCGCGCGCATCAGCAAGCGTCGCCTGCGGAAGATCGCGTCCCTGGCGCAGATCCAGGAGTTCTCGCCGGGCGCCATCGTCGTCGAGGTCGGCCAGCCCTCCAACGCCTTCTACCTCGTCCTCGGCGGCCGTGCGAAGGTGATCGGGAAGTCTCGCCGGACGCTGGGGATCGGCGACTACTTCGGCGAAATGGGGCTGATCGACGGCGAGCCGCGCTCTGCAACGATCGCCGCCGAAGGCGAGCTCCAGGTGATGAAGCTCCCCCGCCGCCCCTTTCTCAAGCTCCTCAACCAGGAGCCCCAGATCGCAACGGCGATGATGGCCGAGCTCGCGGCGCGAATCCGAGCACTCGAGAAGCAGGCCACTCTCTGAGTGCGAAGCTCCTTGGCGAAAGCGGCCTACGGAATCGCGTCGCTGTGGCCCGGTGCGTAGACCAGCTCACCCCGCCCACGTAGGCGCACGTACTGCGAGGACGTCATCCTGACGACCTCGGGGCACGGCGAATCTCCGCATTCACACACGAACGCCCCTCCATCTCCTTCAACGCCCCACAAGGCGTTGTAGATGTGGTCGTTGGCCACTACCCGCTCAGCGCTGATCTTGGGGCCGCCGGTCTCCACGACCTCTCCTTTCTGCCCTCCAGGCCAGATTGGCCAGGTGAAGGGTCAAAGAGGTCGGGGGCAATTGGCTACACGGAGCGTAGCGCGTTCGGACGGTACCGAGGACCGACTTCGCCCCAGCTGCCGGCCATGCGAACACGGGCGTCGCACGTACAAGGTGCGGATGAGAGGACTTGAACCTCCACGGGCTTTCGCCCACACGGACCTGAACCGTGCGCGTCTACCAATTCCGCCACATCCGCGCGGAACGAAAGTCTAGCCCGACCCAGGAGGGGTTGACGAAACGTCCGCTGAGCCGCCGGGGGCGTTCCGCCAGACCCTCCTAGCGGCGCGGGCGGTCTTCGTGCTCGTCGAGCACCGGGAGGTCGGCGAGGTCGCGCTCGACGCTCTTGACGAACTCGTCGTCGGCCTCGTCGCCGCGGATCAGCGTCAGCTTCTCTTTGCGGCGCTGGCGTGAGCGGGCAGCCCAGGCGTCGGCCCCGATGCGCTCGGACAGCCTCGGCCATTCCGCCCCGACGACCACCAGGACGGCGGCGACCAGCAGTCCAATCGCGATCCACCCCACGCCCCCATTGTAGTGCTGGGCCTAAGGCCCGCACGCGCCGCGACCGATATCGGGGTCATGCCGTGGGACGTGCCGCTGTCCTTCGCCCTCCTCGCCCTTCTCGGCTGGGGAATCGTGGCGCGCGCGGTGCTCGTCTACACGAGGGTTCTCCCGCCCACGTGCGGCGCGTGCGGGCTCAAGCTCGAGCGCCGCTACCTCGGCGAGCCCGTTTGCCGCTGCGGTCACTGAGCGGCTGACTCCTGGAACGCGCCCCAGGATGACGCTTCGGCGCCGGGGTGCGATGGTCGTTCCGAAACAAGGACGCAGGGAGTGTTCGTAGCCGGAGGCTACGGGCGCGACTGAGGACGCAGTCTTCGGGGCGAGCAGCGCGGCCCGGCGGCGCCAGGCTTCATTCTGGGGCGCGTTCAAGAAAGCGCTCCAGCCGTTCGTTGCACGGCGCCCCGGTGCGCTGAACGCCGTGGCCGGCGCCGGGAATGACGGCGCGCTCGGCGCCGAGGCGCCGCTCCAGCACGTCGCAGACGGCGTCGAAGGCCGCGTCGTGCCCGCCGGACACGACGAGCTTCGGGAACGGCGCGGCCGCGAGGTCGTCCAGAGGGATCTCGGCCTCCCAGGGCCCACGCTCCGTGCGCAGGAGGCGGGCGCCCCGCTCCAGCTCCGGTGAGAGCCGCGCCGGCTGCGGCGCGCCGACCAGGTCGAGGAACAGCGGCAGGAACTCGGCCGGGTCATCCGGGCCCGTCGCCCAGAGCTCCTTGCTGCGCCTGACGAACTCGTCCGCGGCCGGGTCTCCCGCGGCCACGGCGAATGCCGGCGGCTCGATGACCGTCAGCGAGCGAACGGCTCTCGGCCGGCGCGCGGCTGCGAGAAGCGAGACGACGCCGCCGTAGGACTGGCCGACGAGGTGGGCGCCGTCCCCGAGCACGTCGGCCACGAGCGGAGCGTCCACCGCGAAGTCGACCGGCCCCTCCGCCGCCGCCCCGCCGAAGCCGGGCCGCTCGACGACGAGGAGCGTCCAGCGGCCGGCGAGCGGGAGCTGCTCCCTCCAGGTGGAGCGGCCGCCCGTGACGCTGCCGTGGACGAGGACGACGGGCGGCCCGTCCCCGAAGCGCTCGACGCGAAGCTCAGGCAGGCGCGGGGGGCGGAGGCGGCGGCGGCGCAGCGTCGCCGGGCCCGGCTTCGCCGATCGCAACGCGCCGGAAGGCTTCGAACCCGAGGGCGATGAGCCCGCCGAGCAGGATGATCCCGAGCCAGTTCCTGAGAGCCGGAACCGGGCCCCAGAGCACGAGGAGCAGGAAGAGCGCGGCGAGGACGCCCCAGCCGACCCCGGGGCGGTCGCGGAGCGTCGGCGCGATCGCGCCCCGGGCGCGGGTCGCGTAGCGCATCGGCCCGGCGAACCACGTCCCGACGAGGATGACGATGCCGTAGATGATCGCCGCCCACGCCACCTCGGCGAGCAGGCTGGTGCCGATGAGCCAGGACGAGCCGATGGCGTCCCGCACGGACTCGCCGGAGCTGAGCGTGTCGACGATGTAGTTGCCGACGCCGCGCCGGATGACGAGGAGAAGGATGCCGACGAGGAAGAGGGCGGCGCCGACGTTGCGGAGCATCGAGCGGCGGCCGCGCGCCAGCCAGATGGCGCCCGCGTAGAGTGCGACCGCGATCAGGATGACGAGCCAGCTCATCCACTTGATGAGCTTCACGCCCGTCTGGGCGGCCTCGAGCTGATCGGACTCGAGGACCACGATCTGGCCGACGTCCGGCGGCAACCGCGCGTCGAGCTCGTCGCCGAAGCCGAGCTCCGTCCCGATGTTGACCACGAGCGTGCGCAGGTTGAGCGTGACCACGCCGCCGCCCGTGGTGATGTTCCCGCGCGTCTCGTCCTCGAGCACGGCAATCAGCTCCTGGTGGGCGACCCGGTTGGCGGTCTCCCAGAAGTCCTGGACGCGGGGCCGCTGCAGGAAGCGATCGACCCCCTCGACCGCCGGCTGGCGGAGAGCACCCGCGATCGGGCCGGCGAGTCCCTGGAGGTTGGTCGGAAGCCGGTCCTCGAGCACCGCCTGCGGGTCGGCGCTGGTGTAGAGCTGGTCGACGATGTAGACGGAGAGCGCCATTCGCACCTCGTCGTTCTCGAGCAGTTGCGTGCTCGTGTCGACCCAGGAGTCGGTGTCGAGCGCCTGCCGCTTGACCCAGAGGGTGAGGGAGCCGACGAGGATGACGAGCGTCCCGAGCGCGAACAGCACCCAGGCGAGGATCGATCGCGTCCGCGGGCTCACGCGGGCATCTTTACGGACCCGGGAGACAACGGCCTCATGCCGTCAGTATGAGATCGCGCACGACGCGCGCCAGCACCCGCGCCCCCAGCTCGCAGTGCTCCGGGGTCGAGAACTCGTTCGGCGTGTGGCTCAGCCCGCCGCGGCTGGGGACGAAGAGCATCGCCGCCGGGACATGGTGGGCGAGCACCATCGCGTCGTGCCCCGCCCCGCTCGCGAGCCGAAGCGTCGTCGCGCCCTCGGCGACGGCGGCTTCCTCGAGCCGGTCCTGGAGCTCCGGGTCGAGCGCGATCGGCTCCTTGCGGTGGGTCTCACGCAGCTCCAGGCCGAGCTGCTCCTCCACGGCAATCCGTTCCAGCGTCTCGCGCACGACCGGCTCCAGCCGCGCAAACCCCTCGACGGTCGCCGAGCGGACGTCGATCGTCAGCTCGGCCGCTCCCGGGACGACGTTGAAGCCGCCCGGCTCCGCCGAGATGACGCCCACGTTCGCGGTCATGTCGTCCCGCTCGCGGGCCTCGTCGCGGAGCGCGAGCACGGCGCGCGCCGCACCTGCGAGCGCGTCGCGGCGATGGGCCATCGGCGTCGTCCCCGCATGGTTGGCCTCGCCCAGGAAGCGCGCGCGGAAGCCCGCGATGCCCGTGACGGCCGTGACGACCCCGAGATCGATCCCGGCGTGCTCGAGCACGGGGCCCTGCTCGATGTGGAGCTCGAGGTAGGCGGCCACGGCGTCCACCCCGCGCGCGTCCGGGAGACGGGCGAAGTCGAGCCCCGCCGCCGCCATCGCCTCGGGGACTCCGCGCCCGCTCCAGTCCTCGAGGTCGCAGTCCCCGCAGAACGCGCGGCTGCCGAGCATCCCCGTCTGGAAGCGCCCGCCCTCCTCGTCGTTGAAGGAGACGACCCAGAGCGGCCGACGCGGCTCGACGCCCTCGCCCTTCAGCCGGCGAACGACGTCGAGCGCGGCGAGGACCCCCAGCGCGCCGTCGTAGCGCCCGCCGTTGGGCACGGTGTCGAGGTGGGAGCCGACGAGCACGGCCTTCCCCTCCCCCGCCTGCCAGCGGCCGACGACGTTGCCGGCCGGGTCGAGCTCGACCTCCAGGCCGAGCTCGGCCAGGCGCTCACCGAGCCAGTCGTTGGCGGCCGCGAGCTCCGGCGTCCAGGCGAAGCGGCTGACGCCGCCGCGCGGGTCGGCCCCGATCCGGGCGGCGGCCTCGAGATCAGCTGTCAGCGACGGCATTGCGCCTCCGGTACCAGCGGTACGCCTCGATCACGCCTGCGATGCCGAGCGCCACGACGAAGGCGAGCAGGAAGCCGCGGAACGGGTTCTCCTCGAAGGTGCGGCCGCCGACGTAGCCGAGCATGGCCGCGTACGTGCCCCAGACGAGCCCGGCGACCACGTCGAAGGCGAAGAAGCGCCGCCACGGCATCTCCAGCATGCCGCACGAGAGCGTCACGACGGTGCGCCCGCCGGGGATGAAGCGGCCGATGATGATCAGGTAGCCGCCGCGTTCCTCCACCTGGCGGTGTGCCCAGTCGATCTGTTTTCGCCGCTCGCCCTGGAAGAAGCGCTCGACGAACCGCTCTCCGACCGTGCGTCCGATCCAGTACGAGGCGTTGTCGCCGGCAACGGCACCGGCGGCGGCGAAGAGGATGACCAGGATCAGGTTGAGGTCGCCGGTCGAGGCGAGGACCCCGGCGAGGATGACCGAGGTCTCGCTGGGCACGAGCGGGATGATCGCGTCCAGCGCGGCGACCAGGAAGAGGAACAGGTACGTCCACGGCGATCCCGAGACGTACTCGGTCAGCGACTCGAACACGGCAGCCTGAAGGCTAGTGCTTGTGCTCGGAGGGAAGCCCGAAGCGGCGCGCGGTTCCCTCCTCGGTGTCGAACTGGATCAGCACCGCAGCCTCGTCGCCCACCACCCAGGCGTCGTGACCCGGCTCGATCGTGACGACCTGGGGAGCGACGAACTCGAACGTGCAGCCGTCCGCGTACTCGCCCTGGATGTGGCCGCGGGCGAGAAAGCCGACGTGGGCGTGGAGGCACTGCTCGGTGCGGACGGCCGAGCGCATGTGCGTCGACCAGCGGAAGCCGGGTGGGTAGATCGCGCGCTTGACGCGGCCGTTCCCGGCCTTGACGATCTCCACGATCGCCCCGCCGACCTCGCGGCGGTCGGCGCCCTCGATCGGTTCGACGAGCGGATCCACGGCGCCTATCGTAGTTCCTTCAGGACGTACTGCGTCTCGATCCCGACCCGGCGATACCCGAGGCTCCGGTTCAGGTGGAGGATGCCGGCGTTGTCGCGGTCGCACCGCGTCAAGATCGACTCGTACCCCTGATCCCGCGCCCAGTCGATCGTTGCGAGCTTCGCGAGGCGGGCGAGCCCCCGGCGGCGGTGATCGCGATGAGTCCCCGTCATCTCGTTGGCGGCCAGCCGGGCGTCCGGGTCGACATGGACGAGCGTGTGCGCAACCGGCTCGCCTCCGGCCAGAACGACGAAGCTTCCCTCGTGAGTCAGCTGCGGATGCCGGAACGCTTCGGCGAGCCAATCATCGAGCCGCACGTCGTCCTCGGCGAAGGTGCTAGGGACGTCCGCCGTCGCCGCAGCGTCCAAGGCGTGGAGGGCCTCCGGGCGGTCCGACATCGCAGCGAGCGGCACGAGCTCGTACCCCTGGGCCACGCCCGCTGGCGACCGCGGCCTCGAGCCCGGAGACATCGGCGGCGGCGAGCTCCAGATCCAGGATCTCGTGCTCCCTGGACGGCCCGAAGCCGCGAGAGAGCAAGAAGCGGCTGCCCTCGGCCTCGAGCGACCACGACTCCACGAGGCTGGCTCCCGCCGAGAGGAGGTGCTCCCGCGCGGTCTCGAAGAGCGCCGAGCCGAGCCCATGGCCGCGACGAGGGGGCGAGACGAAGGCCCAGATCTCGCCGATCCCCTCGGCGCTCGTCGCCCACTGCAGGCGCGCTCGTGCCCAGCCGGCGACCCTGCCCTCATCCTCGGTGACCCAGGAGCCCGCCCGAGCGCGCTCGGGCTGGCTCGCGATCCAGTGCTGGACGCCGGCGCCCGTCACCCCTGCTGGGATCGGGTCCTCGGCGAGCAGCTTCGCGACGGCGTCCGCGTCCTCCGGTCGGAAGCTGCGGATCACGCCAGGCGCTCGGCGGCGAAGGGGCCCAGGTCGCCGGAGACGAGCCGCCGTGCGACGCCCGGCGCGGTGATCATCCCGATGGACGAGAGCCCGCCGATGACCTCGAGGCCCTCGACGTCCCCGGCCGGCCCCACGACCGGCAGCCCGTCCGGGCTCATGGCGCGCCGGCCGGACCAGGACGGCGACGACGGGCACGCCGGCGAGGTGCGGCGACTACGCGCACGGCGCGCTCGGCCAGGCGTCGGACCGTCTCGGGGCCTTCGGGCTCCTCCAGGAGCGAGCGGCCCAGCGAGGTCCCGATCAGGCAATGCCCGGCAGGTCTCCCGCCGAGGAGGAGGGACACGAGGCCGGGCTCCTCGGCGGCGCCGGCAGCAACCTCGCCCAGGGTCGGGTCGGCGACGAGCGCGCCCATCGACTCCTGCTCGGGCCACAGGGCCTGCTCGATCGCGTAGCGCGGCGGCGGGTCGACGCGGCCCGTCTCCAGGAGCCAGCCGCGCGAGGACGAGACCGGCAGGTCGGCGCCCGCGGTGCGGAGGAGGAAGCGCAGGCGCGGCCCGGCCGCGACGACGGCCCGGCCGCAGTCGACGACGCCGGCGTCGGTGGCGACGCCGGTGACGCGCCCGCCGGTGACGAGGATCCGCTTCGCCTCGCAGCCGAGCGCGAAGCGGACACCGGCGCGGCGCGCGGCCTCCGCGGCTGCCGTCGTCGCAGCCATCGCGTCGAGCATGACGCCGCCCTCGACGACGAAGCCGCCGGCCAGGTCGTCGGCGAGCCACGGATCCTCGCGGAGGTCGACCTCCTCCCCGCCGACCGCCTCGGCGTAGGCCCGCGCGTGAGCGAGCTCCGCCTCCTCGACGGCGAGCAGCAGCATCGGCCACTCGCGGAGGTCGAGCGGCACCGGCCCCTCCTCCTCGAGCTCGCCGTACCAGGCGATCGCCTCGTCCAGCAGCTCGCCGATCCAGGCGGCCGGCTGGCGGAAGAGGAAGCCGCCGTTTCGCCCCGACGCGCCGGCGCCGATCGCCGCCGCGGTCGACGACGAGGACGCGCTCACCGGCCTCGGCGAGCAGGCGCGCCGCCGCGCAGCCGGCGATCCCGGCTCCGACGACGACCGCGTCCGCCGGGTCTAGCTCTCGCCGTCGACTCCGCGCTCCCGGAACGCCGCTTGCGCCAGAACATGAGCCCGCCGAACGTCGCGGCGGCCGCGGCGGTTCCGGCCACGACGCCGCCCACGAGCTTCTTCCGCTTCGCCGTCTCAGCCTGCTGCTGACGGAGCTTCCGCTTGGCCAGCGGCTTTCCGATCATGTAGACGATGTAGCCGATGAGTGCCTTCCGCCTGTTGAGCATGGCCCTCCTCTGGTCGCCCCTAGGTCTTCGCGGCTGCGCGCTTGCGGTTGGGGAGGTGGATGGCGCGGCCCAGCGCGACGAGGCCCGCTTCCTTGATCGCCTCCGAGAGCGTCGGATGGGCCGTCATCCCGTCCGCGACGGTCTCGACGGTCGCCTCCGCGTCGAGCGCGACGACGCCGGCCTCGATCAGGTCGGTGACGTGCGGCCCGACCATGACGAGCCCGAGCAGCTCGCCGTAGCGGGACTCGTGGATCGACTTCACCCAGCCGACCGTCTCGTTCTGCATCATCGCGCGGCCGTTGACGGAGAACGGGAACGAGCCGACGACGACGTTGTCGCCGTGCTGCTCGCGCGCCTCCCGCTCGGTGAGGCCGACACCGGCGATCTCCGGATCGGTGTAGATCGGGCGCGGCACGCCGCGGTTGTCCACGACGGCGTCGTGGCCGACGGCGTTCTCGGCGGCGACCTCGCCCTCGCGGAACGCCGTGTGCGCGAGCTGCCAGTAGCCGGCGCAGTCGCCCACCGCGTAGACGTGGGGGACCGTGGTCCGGCGGCGCTCGTCGGCGGCGATGCCCTTGCGCGGATCGAGCTCGACCCCGATCGCCTCGAGGCCGAGGTCCTGCGTGACCGGGCCGCGCCCGGTCGCCACCAGCATGAGGTCGGCGTCGACGGACTGGCCGGCGAAGTGGACGCGGAGGCCGTCGCCGGTGTCCTCGATGCGGTCGCACTGCGACTCGAGGTGGACGGCGATCCCGCGCTTCTTGAACTGCTTCAGGAGCTCCTTGGCGGCGTCGTCGTCCTCCTGCGGGATCAGGGTCGGGAGCATCTCGACGATCGTCACCTCGCTCCCGAAGCGGCTGAGGACCGAGGCGAACTCGCAGCCGATGATCCCGCCGCCGAGGACGACGATGCGCCTCGGCACCTCGGTCTGCGCCAGCAGGCCCGTCGAGTCGACGCAGCGCGCCGAGTCGATGCCGTCGATCGGCGGGCGCAGCGCGTACGAGCCCGTGGCGACGATCGCGCTCTTGAAGGCGACGTCTTCCCCGCCCTCGACCGCGATCGTGTTCGCGTCCTTGAAGCGGCCGGTGCCGTGCACCCACTCGACGCCGTTTGCCTTGAACAGGGTGGCGACGCCCCCGGTGAGCTGGTCGACGATCTTGTCCTTCCAGGCGTTCGCGGCACCGAAGTCGAGCTGCGGCTCACCGACCGTGACGCCGATCTTGGCGAAGGTCTCCTCTGCTTCCTTGAGCGCGAAGGCCGTCTGGACCCAGGCCTTCGTCGGAATGCACCCGACGCGGAGGCAGGTGCCCCCGAGGCGGTCCTCCTTCTCGATGCAGACGGTCTTCGCCCCGAGCTGCGCGGCCCGGATCGCGGCGCTGTAGCCGCCGGGGCCACCGCCGAGGACGGCGACGTCACATTCCATGGTCCTGCCCTTTCCCTTCGGTTCGCGTTCCAACCGCGATCCTATCCGCGTCCTCGCAGCCGGCGACGGCTGCCGAGTGAACGTTTCGGGCGTCCGTAGGCTCTCGACCTGACGCTAGGGGGCCGGTAGGAGAAAGACGGGAGGGCGGCCCCTGTGCCGCCCTCACCGCTGACCCGGGGTTGATTCCGGCTCGCGAGAGGTAACGGCGTCGCACCCGTCGGAGGTGATCCCTCACCCGGGGGAAAGAGGGGCGAAGGGGGCGGCGTCCCGCCCCCTTCGCGTCGAGCAATCCGCAGGCGCGACTCAGGAATCCTTGCTGCAGCCGTGGGCGCCGTACTTGCCCGCGGCCCATTTGATCCCCTTGCCGATCATGTCCATCGAGTCCGCGTTGCGGTAGATGTTCTCGTCGTGGCCGAGGCCCGTGTACCAGACCCGTCCGCCGTCGTAGAACTGGCACCACGTGATCGGGTGGTCGTCACCCATCAGCGTGCCCCAGTCCCTGATGAACGGATGGGGCTGAAAGTCGTACGAGCTCTCGTCCAGCGTCTGGAGCACGTGCACGGTGCTCCGCGGGTTCGCCTTGAAGTTGTAGAGCTCGTCCGAGATCGCCCACCGGTCCGGCAGGTGCCGCGTGGTCGGGTGCTTGTCGTCCTCGTTGACCACCACGGCCTGGAAGCACGAGCCGGTGAACGCGCCGATGCAGCCTGGGGACCCGGGCAGGCCGCCCGGATGGTTGGCGAAGCGAGCCTGGTTGCCCAGGAGCTCGCCGTACCACGCCGACTCGTCGCAGCAGTCGGAGCCGGCGTGGATACCGGCGTACCCGCCGTGCTTCTCCATGTACCGCTCGAACGCGGCCCATTCCGCGTCGGTGAGGAGCGGGGCATCGCCGCGGACGCCGCCGACCGTGCTCAGCCAGATGACCACGTCGAACTCGGCCAGGCCCTCGTCCGTGAACCGGTTCGAGGTCTGATCCGCCGTCATCGTGATCCCGTGCTTCGCCCCCCAGGCGGTGAGCTGCTCGATCGCGTACGGGATCGAATCGTGCCGGAAGCCGGTCGTCTCGTGGTAGATGAGCGCGTCGATCTTCGGTCCTTTGCCTCCGCCCTTGCCGTTGCCCCCGGCCGTCGTCACGGACGCGGTCACCAGCGTGAGGCAGAGAAGAGTCAGTGCGACTGCAAGAACTCTCTTCATACTCGGACCCCCTTCGACATTCGTCTTGCGGTCGGCGAGAGCCGTACCCGATCGCGCGGATCTGAAGCACCCCGGGGACCGAACGGGTGGGGCGAGTCAGTCCGCTTCGAGGCGAACGTCGAAGCCGGCCGGGGCGTGGACGTTGACGAACCGGGCCGGGACGTCGCCGTGGTTGGCGAACGTGTGAGGGACTCCGGGCGGGACGAGGACGAACGTGCCGGGCCCCGCGAGCACGTCCTCGCCGTCCACGGTGAACGTCAGCTCCCCGTCGAGCATGAAGAAGGCATCGTCCTCGGAGGCGTGCACATGGGCCTCGGGCCCGGAGCGGCGCGGGGCGATCGTGATCAACGCGAGGTTGAAGCGGGGCGTGTCCGCCGTACGCGCGAGGAACTCGACGTTCCCCACCGCGTGCCCCTCGCCGGGACCGACCACGACGGCCCTCACGTCAGAGATCCTCCGAGAGCTGAAGCCGGTTGCCGTCGGGGTCGAAGACGTCCAGGAGCCTGATCGCCCCGGAGATCTCGACGACCGTGCCGACGCGGACTCCTTCGCCGCGCAGGCGCTCGGCTTCCGCTTTCAGGTCGGCGACGTCGAGCGTGAGGACGACCTCTTCCTCCACCTCGGGCTCCCCCTCCGCGAGCGCCACCTCCGCGCTGCCGCGCACGAGCCGCGCCCAACGATCGTCCTCGTCCACGTAGGCCTCGTCGAAGCCGAGCTTCCCGCGGTAGAAGTTCAAGGCCGCGTCGAGGTCCTTGACGCGGAACCAGATGCTCAAAGCGCGAGGCCGGGCTCTTCGAGGAACTGCTTGACGGTGCGCAGGAACTCGGAGGCGGTCGCGCCGTCGACCGACCGGTGGTCGCAGGTCAGGGTGAGCTCGAGCACCGGCCGCGGGACGACCTCGCCGTCGCGGACGACCGCGCGCTCCTCGATCGCCCCGACCGCGAGGATGGCGGCCTGGGGCGGGTTCAGGACGGCGACGAACCGCTCGACGCCGTACATGCCGAGGTTGGAGATCGTGAAGGTCCCGCCCTCGAGGTCCTCCTGGCGGAGCCCGCCGCCCCGCGTCCGCCCGACGAGCTCGGCGCGCTCGTTGGCCAGCTGGGGGATCGTCTTCGTCTCGCAGCTCCGCAGCACCGGGACGACCAGCCCGTTCGGCACGGCGACGGCGATGCCGACGTTGGCGGTCGGCATCAGGTGGATCTCGTCGCCGGCGAAGAGGGCGTTCACAGCCGGATGGCGGCGCAGCGCAACGGCGCAGACCTTCGTGAGGATGTCGGAGTACGTCGGCTTCGCCTCACCCTCAGCCATGCGCGCGACGAGGCCCTCGCGGAGCCGGATGGCGGCGGTCATGTCGGCCGTCATCGTGATCTGGAAGACGGGCGCCGCCCACGCCTCGGTCATGCGACGGGCGATCGCCTTCCGCATGCCGGTCAGCGGCACAACCTCGACCTCGCCGGTCGGCGCGCTCGGCGCCGCCGCCGCGACGGCCGGCGCCGTCTTCTCCGCCCGTTCGACGTCTTCGGCCACGATGCGCCCCTCCGGGCCGGTGCCGCTCAGCGAGGAGAGGTCGATTCCGCGCTCGCGGGCAATCCTGCGGGCGAGCGGTGACGCCTTTACGCGGCCGCCGTTGTCCGCAGGCGCCGGCGCCGGCCCGGACTCTGCGGCCTCCACGACGGCGGCCCGGCCGCGCTCGCGGTCCTCTTCGCGGGCGGCGCCGGGGTCGCCCTCTTCCTGCGGCTGGTCCTCGGCGACCGCGGTCGAGTCCTCCGGCTCCGGGGCGGCGTCGGCGACCTCTTCACCGGCCTCGCCGATCACGGCGATCGTCTTGCCGACCTCGATCTCCTCGCCCTCGCCGGCGAGGATCTTCAGCAGGACGCCCGAGGCTTCCGCCTCGACCTCCTGCGTGGCCTTCTCCGTGTCGAGCTCGTAGAGAACCTCGCCCTTCTCGACGCTGTCCCCTTCGGCCTTGAGCCAGCGCACGATCGTCCCGGACTCCATGCCCTGGCCGAGCCGCGGGAGCGTGACCTGGCTGGACATGGTCTTGCTATGACCTCGCGACGGTGCGCTTGACGGCGGCGAGCACGTCGTCGGCGTGCGGAATGACGAACTCCTCCATCACGGGCGCGAAGGGAACCGGCGTGAACGTGGCGCCGACGCGCTCGATCGGCGCGTCGAGGTAGTCGAAGGCGCCGTGCTGGACGACCGCCGCGATCTCCGCGCCGAAGCCCATGCGGACGACCGCCTCGTGGGCGACGACGCAGCGGGTCGTCTTCCGCACGGAGGCGACGATCGCCTCCTCGTCGAGCGGCAGGAGCGTCCGCGGGTCGACGACCTCGACGGAGATGCCCTCGGACTCCGCCTTCTCCGCCGCCGCCAGCGCCTCGTGCACCATCCGGCCGGTGGCGACGACGGTCACGTCCTCGCCCTCGCGGTGCACCCGCGCCTTGCCGATCTCGATGCCCTCGATCTCGTCGGGCACCTCGTCCTTCAGGTTGTAGAGCGAGCGGTGCTCGAAGAAGACGACCGGGTTGTCGTCGTAGATCGAGCTCCACAGCAGCCCGCGCGCATCGGCGGCCGTCGACGCGAAGACGACCTTGATGCCGGGAACGTGGACGAACCACGCCTCGAGCTGCTGGGCGTGCTGCGCGCCCGGCGACCAGCCGGCGCCGCCCTGCGTGCGCAGTGTCGACGGGGACCTTGACCTGGCCGCCCGACATGTAGCGGTGCTTGGCGGCCTGCTGGACGAGCTGCTCCATCGCCAGCGTCATGAAGTCCTGGTACATGACCTCGACGATCGGGCGCATGCCGGCCACGGCCGCGCCGATGCCCGCGCCGACGATCGCCATCTCGGAAATCGGCGTGTTGCGCACGCGGTCCGGCCCGAACTCGTCGAGCATCCCCTGCGTGACGCCCATGGAGCCGCCCATCTCGGCGATGTCCTCGCCCATGACGAAGACGTCGTCGTCCCGGCGCATCGCCTCGCTCATGGCGTCGCGCACGGCCTCCCTGTAGGTCATCGTCGCCATCAGTGCACTAGGCGTACACGTTCTTGAGGGCGTCTTCCGGCTTCGGGTCGGTGCCCTTCTTCGCGAACTCGACCGAGTCCTCGGCGATTCGCGTCGCCTCGGCGTCCATCTCGGCGAACTCCTCGTCGGAGAGCTCGAGGCGCGCGCGGAGGAGCTCGATCGGGTCGCGCGACTTGCGCAGCTCGAGAATCTCCTCCTTCGGGCGGTACACCTGCGGGTCGCCGACGTAGTGGCCCGAGAGCCGGACGCAGTCGGCGACGACGAACACCGGGCCCCTGCCGTCGCGCGCGTGCCTGAGCGCGCGCTTCGTCGTCTCGAACACGGCCTCGACGTCCTGGCCGTCGACCGACATCGAGAGCATCCCGAAGGCCTCGGCCCGCTTGGTCATGTCCTCGATGGGCAGGTGCTGCGAGGCCGGGGTCGACTCGGCATAGCGGTTGTGCTCGCAGATGAAGAGCGCCGGGACCTTCCAGAGCTGCGCAAGGTTCAGCGACTCGTGGAACGTGCCGATGTTCGTGGCCCCGTCGCCGAAGAAGGCGACCGCGACCCGCGGCTCGGAGCGCAGCTTGAAGGCCAGCGCCGATCCGACGATGCCCGGGAGCCCGCCCCCGACGACCGCGTTCGCGCCCAGGTTTCCGCGCTCGAAGTCGTAGAGGTGCATGGAGCCGCCGTAGCCGTGGCTGCAGCCCTCGACCTTGCCGTACAGCTCGGCCATGACCTCGTTCGGATGGGTGCCCTTGGCGATCGTGTGCCCGTGCGCGCGGTGCGTGGAGGCGATGACGTCGCCCTCCTCCAGCGCCCGGCAGGCGCCGACCGCGACCGCCTCCTGGCCGATGGCGACGTGGAGGAACCCGGGCAGCTCGCCGGCGCGGAAGCGCTCCTCGACCTGCTCCTCGAACCGCCGGATCAGGAGCATCTCCCGAAGGAAGTCCTTCAGGCGCTCGGTCGGCACTGCCTGCCCCTTTTCTTCGAGGGTTGCCACGGCGCCGACAAGCTAGCAGCCGGAGTGAATAACCTGCGTGCGGATGGCCCTCGCCAATCGCATCGACGAGCTCGTCCGCGGTCTGCCCCGCGACTGGGAGCGCGCCCGCATCGAGCTCACCGTGGACGAGGAGGACGACGCCGACCGGGCGGCGCTGCTGCTTGCATCCGCCTCCCCGGGGCGCGCCGGCAGGTCTTTCACCTTCCACGTCGCCGCGGCCGATCACGGCTCTGGCACGTCGCCGGCTCTCGCCCAGCGCGTCCTCTCCCGGCTCGACCGGGCGGGCATCCCCGGGCGCGTGCGCCTCGTCGAGGCGGAGCGGCGCGCCCCGGCTCCCGCTGCCTCGGAGCCGGCCGCCGAGGAGCGCGCGACGCTGGCGGCCTCGTGGGACTCGCTCCTGCACCGCCTGCCGCCGGACTGGAGCGACCTCTACGCCGAGGTCGAGCTCGACTCGTCCGACTTCCTCGACCGGGGCGCCTTGCTGCTCGCCCCGATCAACCCTGCCCGCGCCGCCGGGCACGCGAGCTTCCGCTTCCGCGCCGCCAACCGGCAGGGCTACGGCGTCGCGGCCGGCATGGCGCGGCGCGCGTTCCAACGGCTCGACGACGAGGGCGTGAGCGGCCGCGTCCGCGTCCTGCGCGTCCTCTCCGACACGAACGCCCCCTTCTCGCAGGGGCCGGTGTGGCGCGAGGACGGGCGCGCGGTGTGACCGAGCCCGAGCGCGAGGTCTCCTGGAAGGCGATCGAGCGGGACGCCGCCGTGGTCGACGCGGAGGGCGCGGAGCTCGCCCGCGTCGTCGAGATCGCCGGCGACCGAACCGCCGACATCTTCAGCGGGCTCGTCGTCGTGCTCCGGCCACTCGGCTCGAAGCGCTACCTGCCGTCCGAGCGTGTGGCCGGGATCTGGCCGCAGCGCGTCCAGGTCGATCTGACCGCAGAGGAGCTCGACCGGCTCCCGCCGTACGAGGAGCCGGTGGTCGAGAGCCTCCCGAAAGCCGGCTTCTTCAAGCGCCTCTTCGGCTAGCGCGGCGGGCCGTCCGCACCTGGAAGGGCACGAGCGGGAAGACCGCGACCTCGCGAACGTAGTTGCGCGCCGAGCCGGGGGTGGGCGCGCCGACGACGGTGAGCTCGACGTCAGGGAGAAGCGATCGGAACAGCGCCCGCGCGCGCGCACGATGCCAGGTGGAGGTGACGACGACAACCTCGTCGGCGCCCAGCTCGCGGGCGTGCACGGCGGCATTCGCAGCGTTTTGAGCCGTGTGCCGCGCGTCCGGGTCGCTGAGCAGCACGGCCTCCCGCCCCGGCCAGGCCCTGCGCATCAGCTCGGCCTCGGGCAGACGCCCCGGCCGCCGCGACCAGCCGGAGAGGAGCACGGCGTCGCCCTCCTCCGCCAGCCCCGCGGCGAACTCGAGGCGCGCCGCGCCAATCGGGTGCAGTTCCCGCCGGCGCCCGTCGGAGTAGCCCAGGACGACGATCAGCCTACGCGCGGAGCTCGGCATCGAACTTCTCACCGAGGGCCGCGACGACGCGCTCCCTGATGGCGCGAGCGTCCTCGTCGGACAGCGTGCGCTCGGGCGACTGGAAGCTGACGTGGAGCGCAAGCGACTTGCGCCCGGCCGGGATCGGCTCGCCGCGGTAGACGTCGAATGCACGGACGTCCCGCAGCTCGGGCCCTGCCGCCTCACGCGCCGCCTCGATGAGCTCGCCCGCGAGCACCTCCTCGTCGACGACGAAGGCGAGGTCCTGGTGCACGGCGGGATAGGTGACGACGTCCTCGTACTCGACGCGCTCCGGCACCTGCGCGAACAGCGTGTCGAGGTCGAGCTCGAAGGCCCCCCACCCGCCCTCGAGAAGCGCCGGATGGAGCTCGCCGGCCCAGCCCGCCTCGAGCGCCGCGGCCTTGCCAGGATGCAGGTGCTCGAGCCGCGTCCGCTCGAGCGCAGGCTCGATGCCGAGCGCCTCGTAGAGCGTCTCGACGGCTCCCTTGGCGCGCGGGTAGCCGCCCTGGGCGATCCCGCCGACCCGCCAGCGCTCGTCGGGCAGGTCCTCGCCGGCAGGCAGGTAGACCCGGGCGATCTCGAAGAGCGCGATGCCCTCGTTTCCGACCGCCACGTTGTGCCGCGCCGCGGCGACGAGGCCCTGGAGCAGCGTCGTGCGCAGGATGCCGTGCTCCGAAGTGAGCGGGACGGGCAGGCGCAGCGCGTCGGAATCGGGGTCGTGGGCGACGAGGCTGAGCGTGTAGGCCTCGCTGAAGCCCGCGCCGGCGAGCACGTCCTCGACGAGCCGCCGCAGACGCTGGGCCTGCGACAGCCGGCCGGACATCGCGCTCCTGAGCGGCAGCGTGAACGGAACCTTCTCGAGCCCGTGGACGCGGGCAACCTCCTCCACCAAGTCGATCTCGCGCGTCGTGTCGCGCATGCGCCAGGTCGGGACGCGCACGTCCCAGCCGGGCACGACGTCGAAGCCGAGGCGCTCGAGGATGTCCTTCTGCTCCTGCTCGTCGATGTCGACCCCGACGATCTTGTTGGCGCGGCCCGTCCGGTAGTGGACGACGGGCGCCTCGGGCAGCTCGCCCACGGCGTCCTTGTCGCCGGTCCAGCGCGCGCCGGCGAGCTCGACGATGAGCTGCGTGGCCAGACGGGCCGCGTGCGGGGCGAGGTAGGGATCGACGCCCTTCTCCCAGCGGTTCGACCCCTCGGTGCGGAGCGCGTGGCGCTCGGAGCTCCACAGGATCGTTCCCGGCTCGAAGTTGGCGGCCTCCAGGAGGACGGAGGTGGTCGCCTCGGTGACCTCGGTGTCGAGCCCGCCCATGATCCCGGCGAAGGCGATCGCGCCCTCGGCGTCGGCGATGACGAGGTCGGCGGGGTCGAGCTTGCGCAGGTTGCCGTCCAGGCTCGTGAACTCCTCACCGGCCCGGGCACGACGCACGACGATCCTGCCGCCGCGCAGGGTCTCGAAGTCGAAGACGTGGAGCGGGTTCCCCAGGGCGAGCATGACGTAGTTGGTGATGTCGACGACGTTGGAGATGGGCCGCATGCCGGCCGCGGTCAGGCGCGCCTTCAGCCACGGCGGCGACTGCGCGACGGCGACGTCGCGGAAGAGCCGGCCGATGTAGCGCGGGCAGCCCTCGGGGTCCTCGATCGCGACCTCCGGGTCCTCGCCGCCGGCGAGCTCCGGCTCCTCGCCGGGCGGCGGCTCGAGCTCGCCCGCGAAGAGCGCCGCCACCTCGCGCGCGATCCCGTAGACGGAGAGGCAGTCCGGCCGGTTGCGCGTCATCTCGATCTCGAGCACCTCCTCCCCGAGCGGGAGGACGTCGCGGAGCGGTGTGCCGGGCTCCCAGGGCTCCGGGAGGACGAGGATGCCGGCGTGCTCGGAGCTGAGCTCGAGCTCGGCCTCGGACAGGATCATCCCGTCGGAGACCGACCCGCGCAGCTTCGCGCGCTCGAGCGTGCGTCCGTCCGGGAGCACGGCGCCGGGTAGCGCGACCGCCACGGTCGCCCCGGCGCCGAAGTTCCAGGCGCCGCAGACGATCTGGCGCGGCTCGGCCTCCCCGACGTCCACGCGGCAGAGCTGAAGCCGGTCGGCGTTGGGGTGCTTCCCGGCCTCCACCACGCGCCCGACGAGGTAGTGGCCGTGGTTTCCGTCGACGTCGGCGACGCCACGGTACGAGATGCGCTCGACCTCCCCGGTGGCGATTGCGAGCCGGTCGGCGATCTCTGCCGTGGTCGCGTCGACCTCGACGTACTCCCTGAGCCAGGTGACAGGGACCTTCATCTCAAAATTGCCTCAGCACGCGGAGGTCGTTCTCCCAGAGCAGGCCGAGCGCCGGCAGGCCGTGCCGGAGCATGGCGACGCGCTCGAGGCCCATGCCGAAGGCGAAGCCCGTCCACTCCTCGGGGTCGAGGCCCACGAACTCGAAGAGGGTCGGGTCGACCATGCCCGAGCCGGCGATCTCGATCCAGCCGGAGTAGCGGCAGACCGGGCACCCCTTGCCCTCGCAGAGGAAGCAGCTCACGTCGGGCTCGAGCGACGGCTCCGTGAAAGGGAAGTCGTGCGTGCGGAAGCGGAGCTCGCGCTCCTCGCCGAAGAGCGCGCGCATCATGTGCAGCAGCGTTCCCTTGAGATCGGCCATCGTGATGCCGCGGTCGATGGCCAGGCCCTCGACCTGGTGGAAGATCGGCGTGTGCGTCGCGTCGGGCGTGTCGCGCCGGTAGACGCGGCCGAGGGAGACCATGTAGATCGGCGGCGGCTGCGACTCCATCACCCGGATCTGCGAAGGAGAGGTCTCCGTGCGGAAGAGCACGTCGCCGTCGAGGAAGACCGACTGGAGCGGCGATCGCGCTGGGTGGTCGGCCGGGAAGTTGAGGGCGTCGAAGTTGTAGCGCGTCGTCTCGACCTCGCGGCCGTCGACGACCTGGTAGCCGAGCCCGAGGAAGATGTCCTCGACCTCACGCCGGATTCGGGTGATCAGGTGGAGGTGCCCGCGGGGGCTCGCTTCGCCCGGGAGCGTGATGTCGACGACCTCCTCGGTGAGCTTGCGATCCAGCTCGGCGCGCTCCAGCTCGGCCTGGCGCTCGGCGACCGACTCCTCGAGGCGTTCGCGGAGCCCGTTCAGCACGCTGCCCGTCTCGGCGTCCCGGACTTCTCGGAGCGCCTGCTTCAGCTCGCTCTTCCGCCCGAGGTACCGAACCCGCGCGTCGTCCAGCTCGTCAAGGGTCGAGGCGCCCGCAATCGCGCTTCGTGCCTCGGTTTCCACGGCCTGCGGGTCCATCGGCGGAGCGTATCATCGGGTCCATGTCCGCCTACGACGCAATCGCGAACCTCTACGACCCCTGGAGCAGGACCGTCACCGAGGACATCGACTTCTACGTCGCCGAGGCGCGCAAGGCCCGCTCGACTGTCGTGGAGCTCGGCGTCGGGACCGGGCGGATCGCGGTGCCGATCGCGGCCGCGGGCGTGCCGGTGATCGGCGTCGACTCGTCCGCCGGGATGCTGGAGGTGTGCCGGCGCAGCGCCGAGGCGGCCGGCGTCTCGCAGCTCCTCGACCTGCGGCTCGGCGACCTCCGCGACCCGCCGGTGACGGAGCGGGTGCGGCTCGTGACCTGTCCGTTCCGGGCGCTCCTCCATCTGGAGACGAACGCAGAGCGGCAGCAAGCACTGGCCGCCGTCCACCGCCTGCTCGAGCCGGGCGGCCGCTTCGTCTTCGACGTCTTCGCCCCGAGCATCGAGGACATCGAGGAGACCCACGGCCGCTGGATCGAGCGCGAGCCCGGCATCTGGGAGCTTGCGCACTGGAACCTGGAGCGGGGCGTCCTCACCCTGCACATCCGCGGCCCGGAGTCGGAGGCGTCCCTCAGCCTCGCCTGGCTCTCGGTCGACGACTGGCGCGCCCTCCTCGAGGGGGCGGGGTTCGAGGTGGTCGCCTGCTACGGCTGGTTCGACCTGCGCCCCTACACGGGCGGCGAGGACTCGATCTGGCTGACGAGGCGTCCCTAGCAGCCACGTCCAGGTGCCTGGCACCGGGACGCGGCCGACGCGGACGTGCCCCGCTCAACCGAACATCCCGCAAGCCCAGCACTAAACCCGCCACTGTGCGTTCCAGCCACGTCCGAGTGCCTGGCACCGGGGCATGACCGTTGGGGGCGTCAGCGGCCCCAGCCGGGGTGCGGCTCGTGCCGGCCGTCTTCGACGTGCCAGTACTCCCGGAGCTCCTCGCAGCGGCCGTCTTCCGCGAAGCGGAGCAGGAGCGACCCCGGCAGCGTGATCCAGGCGCCCTGGTCCTCCATGATCGCCCACCACTCGACGACCGCCTTCCTCCCTTCGACGACCGGCTCGCCGAAGCGCAGCTCGAGGCCTTCCTGAGTCGACGTGGCCCGCGTCCAGTAGTCGCGGATGCCCTGCGAGCCGACGTGCGGCTCCCGGAAGGGGCTCGAGCGGTAGACCGCGTCCTCGGTGAAGAGGGCGACCGCGGCCTCGGGATCGCGCCCGACCCAGGCCCGGCCGTAGGCGGCGATCCACTCCGCGACGTTCATCCCCGACCCCTCCCCAGCTCGTAGAGCGCGATCGCCCCCGCGCTCGCCACGTTCAGGGACTCCGCCGCTCCGGCCTGCGGGATCGTCGCGACGAGGTCCGCGCCGCCGAGAACGTCCTCGGGCAAGCCTTCGCGCTCGGCGCCGAGGACGAAGATAACCGGTTCGGGCAGGTCGAGCCCGGAGAGCGGAGCTCCGCCGTGTGCGACGAGCGCCACACGGGGGATTCCCTCGCCGTCGCCGAAGCCGCCCAGCGGGACGCGGAAGATCGCGCCCGCGGAAGCCCGCAACGCCTTCGGCCCGGTCGGGTCGGCGCAGCCCGGCGACAGGAGGACGAACGCCGGCCCGAGCGCGTCGGCCGCGCGCAGGAGCGTCCCGACGTTCCCGGGATCGGCGACGCGCCAGAGCGCCAGCCCGGCCCGCGCGTCGAGCGAGCGCGGCAGGTCTGCCCGGCGGAACACGGCGACGACGCGGGCGGGGTGCGCCAGGGTCGAGAGGCCGCTCATGACGTCGGGCGCGGCGAGCTCCGCGCCCGCCAGCCGTTCCGCCAGCGCCGGCCGCTCCGCGTCGATGAGCGCCTCGACCGGCTCGAGGCCGGCGTCGAGGCCGGCGGCCACGAGGTCTTCGCCCTCGCAGGCGAAGAGCCCCAGCTTCTCACGCTGCCGGCGCGACTCGAGCTTGCGGACGAGCTTGACCCGCGGATTGGCCGCGGACGTGATCACGTGAGGAGGCCCGGCGGAACGCTGCTCCCACAGGGGTGCGATGGTCGTTCCGAGGCAAGGACGCAGGGAGCGTTCGTAGCCGTGGCTACGGGCGCGACTGAGGACGCTGTCCTCGGGCGAACAGCGCGGCCCTACGGCTCAGGCCGTGTTCCGTCGGGCGCTCCTGGTAAGCGTCCAGCGCGGCTTTCGCCCGCTCGGCGATCTTCGAGAAGGCCGCCGGGTCGTGCACCGCGATGTCGGCGAGCGCCTTGCGGTCGAGCTCGATCTCGGCCTTGCGGCAGCCGGCCACGAACTGGTTGTAGGAGAGGCCCTCCTGGCGCGCCGCGGCGTTGATCCGGACGATCCAGAGCCGCCTGAAGACGCGCTTCTTCTTCTTGCGGTCGCGGTAGGCGTGGTTGTCGGCCTTCTGGACGGCCTCCTTGGCCTTCCGGTACGAGATCGAGCTCTGGCCGACGTAGCCCTTCGCGCGCTCGAGCACCTTGCGGCGCTTCTTGCGCGCGTGAACGGATCGCTTGACGCGGGGCATTCCTTCCTCCTCCTACCTCTACCGCCCCAGCAGGCGCTTGACCTCGCGGACGTCGCTCTCGGCCACGGGGTGATCGCTGCGGAACGCGCGTCCGCGCTTGGCGGACTTCTTCTCGAGATTGTGGCTCTGCATGGCATGGCGCCGCCGCAGGCGGCCTGTGCCGGTGATCTTGAACCGCTTCTTCGCGGCTGAATTTGTCTTCTGCTTAGGCACTTTGAGCTGCTCCCACTTCCCGTCCGGCGTTTCTGTGCGGCGCGAGCACCATGACCATGTTGCGTCCGTCCTGGAGCGGCGGCGACTCGATCGAGCCGAGCTCCTTCACGTCTTCCGCCAGGCGCATGAGCAGGTCGCGCCCGCGCTCGGGATGCGTCTGCTCTCGGCCTCGGAACATGATCGTCACCTTCACCTTCGCCCTGTTGCCCAGGAACCGCGCGACGTGGCCCTTCTTCGTCTCGTAGTCATGGACGCCGATCTTGGGGCGGAGCTTGATCTCCTTGACCTGGATCTGCGACTGGTGCTTGCGAGCGGTCTTGGCCTTCTGCTCCTGCTCGTACTTGTACTTGCCGTAGTCCATGATCCGGGCCACCGGCGGGTCTGCGCTTGCGGCGACCTCGACGAGGTCCAGATCCTTGGAGTAGGCGTACTCGAGCGCTTCGGCAGTCGGCTTGATCCCGACCTGCGAGCCGTCCGAGTCGACCAGGCGGACGCGCGGGACGCGAATCGATTCGTTAATCCGGGTCGTGTCCTGCTGCGGCCTGGCCTGCTCGAACCTGCGCCGCGGCCTCACTGAAACGTCACCAAGTTGTGCGACTTCCTCCTCTTAGAACAATGAAAAGCTGCACGCAGGCAGCTCGTCAATTCCCCGATTCGGTTGAACCTCCGATGAGCCCGGGGCTCCGGAGGTGAGGAAACAAACGATGCTCCTGCTTGCAGGCTCAGAGTCTAGCAGCGCTTCTGAGCTCCTCGGCAAGCGCATCGACCGACGTCACAGATTGTTCACCACCGCGTCGCCGGACCGACACGGACTCGAGCGACTCGCGATCGCCCCAGACGACGACGTAGGGCACCTTGTCGAGCTCGGCGTCGCGGATCCGCCGGCCGAGCGTCTCCTCGCGCTCGTCCACCTGCACGCGGAAGCCGTCGGCGTGGAGCCGGTCGGCGAGCGACTCCGCGTCGGCGCGGTGGACGTCGGCGACCGGCAGCACGCGCACCTGCTCGGGCGCGAGGAAGAGCGGTAGCTCGCCGCCAGTGTGCTCCAGATAGACGCCGACGAAGCGCTCGAGCGAGCCGAGCAGCGCGCGGTGGATCATCGCGGGCGTGTGCTCGGCGTTGTCGTCCCCCTGATAGGCGAGGCCGAAGCGCTTCGGCATCTGGAGGTCGAGCTGGACGGTGCCGAGCTGCCAGCTCCGTCCGAGCGAGTCGTCCATGTGCAGGTCGATCTTCGGGCCGTAGAACGAGCCCTCACCCTCGCTGTCGACGTACTCGATGCCCTTGGCCGCGAGCGCCTTGCGGAGCTCCTCCTCGGCGAAGTCCCACTCCTCGTCCGTCCCGAGCTTGTCGTCCGGCCGTAGCGACAGCTCGACGCGCATGTCGAGGCCGAAGAGGTCGTAGAGGTAGTACGCGTAGTCGAGGCAGGCGAGCAGCTCGTCCTGGATCTGCTCGTGCGTGCAGTAGACGTGGGCGTCGTCCTGGACGAAGTGCCGCACCCGCAGCATCCCGTGGAGGACGCCCGAGAGCTCGTTGCGATGCAAGTTGCCGGCCTCGGCCAGCCGGAGCGGCAGCTCCCTGTAGCTGTGCGGGGAGAGCGAGAAGAGCAGGCAGTGGCCGGGGCAGTTCATCGGCTTCAGGCCGAAGTCGCGCTCCTCGATCTCCACACGGAACATGTGCTCCTGGTACTTGTCCCAGTGCCCGGAGGTGCGCCAGAGGTCGGAGTCGTAGAGCTGCGGCGTGCGCACCTCGTGGTAGCCGCGACGCGCGTTCTCGCGGCGCCGCAGATCCTCCAGCACGTTCCAGATGACCATGCCGCGCGGGTGCCAGAACGGCATCCCGGGCGCGAGCTCGGAGAAGTCGAAGAGATGGAGCTCCTTGCCGAGCCGGCGATGGTCCCGGCGCTTCGCCTCCTCGACCCGGTGGAGGTAGTCCTCGAGATCCTGGGGCGCGAAGAACGCGGTCCCGTAGACGCGAGTGAGCATCGGACGGTTCTCGTCGCCGCGCCAGTACGCACCGGCGAGCGAGAGGAGCTTCACCGCCGTGATCGGCTCGGCGTTCTGCAGGTGGGGGCCGCGGCACAGGTCGACGAAGTCGCCCTGCTGGTACATGGAGATGTCGCCGTCGGCGGTGTCCACGAGCTCGACCTTGAACGGCTCACCGGCCTCCTCGAAGTACGAGCGCGCCTCGTCGCGACTCGACTCCCGGCGCTCGAAGACCCGGCCCTCGGCGATCTCGCGCCGGATCTCTTCCTCGAGGCGCCCCAGCGCGTCCTCGGTCACGGGCTCCGGGAACTCGAAGTCGTAGTAGAAGCCGTTCTCGATCGGCGGCCCGATCGCCACCTTCGTCCCCGGGTAGAGACGCCGGGCGGCCTCGGCGAGCAGGTGCGCGGCGGAGTGACGGAGGACGTAGAGGGCGTCCGGGTCGTCCCGGTCGCGCGTCGTGAGGATCTGGATGCGCTCGCCGTCGGCGAGCGGCAGGCGCAGGTCGCGAACGCTCCCGTTCGCGCGCACGAGCACAGCCTGCTCGGCGAGCTTCGGCCCGATCGCCCGCGCCGCGTCCAGCCCGCTCGCGCCGTCGGGAAGTTCGAGCTCCGTCTCGTCGGGAAGGATCACCCGCATGGAGAGAGAGGATACTCAGCGAGAAAGGCCACAAGACCCCGAGGAAACCGAGGAGGGATCGCCGGTCCCGGACCCCGAGGAGGGTGACGGCGGCGACGCCGAGGACGTCCCCACGGCCGACTAGCCGAGGATCGCCTTCGCCCCGGTCGGTCGGACGCCGGCCGGGAACGCGCTCTCCCTCGCCCCCCACACCCGGGTCCGAAACACATCGCCCTCGAGCTGCCAGTAGGGCACGACTTCCTCACGAGGCCAGTCCGGCAGGAAACGCCCCTCGAGGACGACGGTTCTGTCGTCGCCAGTGGTCGAGGTGTAGACCCGGCCCTCGGAGTCGGTGTACTCGGCGCCGAGGCCCATGTCGCCGTCCGGAAGGAACAGCCACTCGCATTCGAGCTCGGCGTCGACGGCGAGCGGCGGCATCCGCACCGGATTCAGCCACGGACGCGATCCCGACGGCGGCGTCGCGGGCAGCGCCGGATGCCACGCCCGGGCGGCGACGAGAACATTCATCGCGGGCCCGCTGCCGACGTTCGCGAGCACCCAGCTTCCCTGGTACCCGGGTTTCGGCCGCCAGACGAAGGAGAGCACCGGCCTCTGCGCCCGTACTGCGGCGCGCCGGGTCAGCTCAGGTTGACGAGGAACGTCACCAACGAGAGAAGGAGCGCGGAGACCGCGAGGATCGTCGCGGTGGACATCCGCCCGCTACCCGGGTCCCGCTCCGCCCCGGAGGGCCTGCGCGATCGCGGCGCGGCCACCTTTCAGGACCGGCTCGCCGTGGGAGACGAGCACGAGCTCGACCGGGAGGTCGAGCAGCGGCCGGAGGGCTTCGCGGAGCTCGGCCTGCCGCATGCCGCTCGGCAGGTAGCGCAGCCAGGAATCCACGGGCAGGCGCACGCCGCCGGCGTCGTCCCCGAGCAGGCGGTCTCCGGGGACGAGGGCGCGGTGCTCCGGGAACCAGAACATCGTCTCGCCCGCGCCGCGGATCTGGATCGACTCCACCCCGGCCGGCAGCGTCGTCCTCGCGCGCGAGGTCGAGGCGTCGTAGCGCTCCGCGAGCTCGTCGCGGCTCCGGCGGTGGAATCCGAGCGTGGTCAGGATCGCGACGCGCTGTCCGTGCCGGGCGACGAAAGTGTCGAGCGCCTTCTGGAGCTCGGGCCGGTCCGCGGGCACGAGTGGATCGACGAGCACGAGCGCGTCCGGAGCCGCGTACGCGACCGACCCGACGTACGGGCCCCAGTCCCCGGGGCCTCCGGCGGTCGCGTCGGGATCGGCCTCCGGGTGGATCGCGGTCCAGCGGAAGAGGCCGGGCCGAAGCTCGCGCAGCTCGTCGGGATCGAGTCGTCGGCGCACGGTCAGCCCTCCTCGGCCGCGCTTCGCAGGTGCGGCGGCGCCTTCAGCCAGTAGCTCTCGCGGAGCCACTCGAGTGCCGACTCCAGGGTCTCGTCGTCGGCGACCTCGGCGGTGACCCAGCCGTAGCGGCCCACGTAGGCGGCGGTGCTGACGTAGGGCAACAGGTGCGCGATCTCGCGCTCCTCCGGCGTCAGCTTGACGGTGAGCCGGACGCACTCGTCCGCGACGCTCATCGCGGCGAACATCTTGTTCTCGCCCACCTTGAAGACGGGATGACCCCAGGGCTCGTCCTCGTAGGTCTCCGGCAGCGACAGCGCCAGCTCGCGAAGGCGCTCCGCCAGCTCCTCGAGGTCGGGCACGCGGCCAGCCTACCGGTCCGGCCAAAGGCGATTCTTCCCGCCAAATTGTGAGGATTCTGCAAATTTTTCTAGGTAATGGCAGCCCCGCGGCGCGAACGGCGTACCCTCTGGCTGCGAGTCGGAGGCCCTGGAGCTGGCCGCAGGCTCCCGGATCTCTCCCCCGGCTCGTAAAGCCCACGGACGTCGAGGCGGAGTCCCGCCGCAACGGGCTCCGCCTCGCGTACCGCCTCCTCTTTCGTGCGCAGCAAGGCAAGGCCCGCGCCCCCGAAGGGACGCGGGCCTGCGTTCAGTGGTGCGGCTGCCTAGCGGCCCGACGGAACCGGGGACGGGGTCGTCCGCGGGGCGGACTCGGTCTCGTGCGAGACCTGCGGCAGCCACTCGAGCCAGCTCGGCAGGTACCAGTTCCAGTCGCCGAGCAGCTTCATGGCCGAGGGGAGGAGCACAGCGCGGACGATGGTCGCGTCGATCAGGATCGCCGCGGCGAGCCCGACGCCGGCCTGCTTCATGTCGATCGTCGAGAGCGTGGCGAAGATCGAGAACACCGCGACCATCACGATCGCCGCGGCGGTGACGACGCCGGCCGTCGACTTGATCCCGTGGGTCACGGCCGCGTCAGTGTCGAGCCCGCGGTCGTAGGCCTCGCGGATCCGGCTGAGGATGAACACGTGGTAGTCCATCGAGAGGCCGAAGAGGATCACGAACATGAACAGCGGGAGCCAGGCGGTGATCGCGCCGGTCGACTCGAAGCCGAGCAAGCGACTCGCCCCAGCCCCACTGGAAGACGATGACGAGGAGCCCGTAGGCGGCCGCCACCGAGAGGACGTTGAGGATGACCGCCTTCGCCGCGATCACGAGCGAGCGGAAGGCGACCAGCAGGAGCCCGAAGGCGAGGAGCAGGACGAACGCGAAGACGTACGGCGCCCGGTCCTTCGTGAGCTGGCTGAAGTCGTACGAGGAGGCGGCCTCGCCCGCCACGGCGACCTCGACTCCGTCGACGGCGCCGAGCGTGGCGGGGATGACGTCCTCGCGGAGCGTGATGAGCGCCTCGGTGGAGGCGTCGTCGGTGCCCGTGCCGGCGAGCGGCACGGAGACGACGGCCACCGTCGCGTCGTCGCTCACCTGGACCTGGATCGGGTCCTCCATCTGGCCCGTGGCGAGCGCCTGCTCGCGGAAGTCGGCCAGCGCCGCCTCGAACTGCGGCGAGGTGACGTCGTCGGCTTCGACGGCCACGACGGCGGGGAGCGGGCCGCCCGGGAAGGCTGCCTGGATCTTGTCGTAGGTCTGCATGATCGGGATGTCGCGCGGGAGGCTGGAGATGCCCGGGAAGGCCGTGTGCATCCCGAACGCCGGGAGGGCCAGGAGGACGAGGACGCCCGCCGACGCGACGGCCGAGACGAGCGGGCGCCGCAGCACGCGGTCGAGGATGGCGCCCCAGACGCGGGAGTCGCCGCCCTTGCGGTTCAGCCGGTGCAGGAACGGGATCTTGCCCTTCTCGACGCGGTCGCCGAGCCAGGAGAGCAGCGCCGGGAGTACGGTGAGCGAGCCCGCGACGGCGATGGCGACGACCATGATCGTGCCGATGGCGATCGAGGTCCAGATCGCCGTCCCGCCGAAGAACAGCCCGGCGAGCGCGATGATCACGGTCAGGCCCGAGATGAGCACGGCGCGGCCGGAGGTGGCCGCGGCGGCCTCGAGCGCGGCCGCGGGGCCCTTGCCGGCCGCCCGCTCCTCGCGCTCGCGCTTGAGGTAGAAGAGCGAGTAGTCGACGCCGACCGCGAGGCCGATCAGGAGGATGATCGAGGCGGAGGCCTCGTCCATGGGAACGAGCTGGCTCGGGACGGCCAGGAGACCGAGGGTGGCCATGACGGCCGAGAGGCCGAGCAGCAGCGGGATCCCGGCGGCAACGGCGGCGCCGAAGACGACCAGGAGGATGCCGAGCGTGAGCGGCACGGCCGTGAACTCCGCCCGCTGGAAGTCGGAGGAGATCGTCTCGTCCACGGACTTCTCGCCGCTCGCGGAGCCGAACCCGTCCACGGTGAAGCCGGGATTGGCTGCCTCGACGGCGGCGACGGACTCGAGGATCGGCTCGATGCGGTCGACGGCGGCGGTGCCGGTGTCGGAGAGCTCGTACTGGACGAGCACCGCGTGCCCGTCGGGCGACACGAGCGCGGGATCGTCGACGGGCGAGCGGATCTCCGAGACGCCGTCGGCGGCGCTGAGCTTGGCGACGACGTCGGCGACGACGGCCTGGAACTCCGGGCTGGTCGCCGCGAGCGCTTCGCTCTCGACGAACACCGACTCGTCGACCGTCTCGTCGAACCCGCCGCGGTCGACGATCTGCAGCGCGCGCCGCGAGTCGCCGGCCTCGGCGTCGGCGGGATCGAGGGTCTTGGTGCCGATCATGCCGCCGAGCGCGACGGCGACGGCCACGAACGCGAGCCACCCGAAGATCGCGATCTTCCGGTGCGCCGCGCTCCAGCGACCCATGCGGGCCGCGAGGTTCTGGGACTTGGCGAGGGGGGTCATGACGTCCTTTCGTGATCCTTCGGGTGCGTGACGGAAGGCTTCCACCGGTCGGGCGCAAGCGGAATGAGGCCACCCCGCGTCTTCGGGTGGGGCTAGCGCGAAGCGCGGCTGGGCGGCTAGCGCGAGGCTAGGCGGCTAGCGCGAGGTCGTCGATGGCGGCCGTGGCCGGCCTGGCGAGCTCGACGACGGGCTCCGGCTCCTCCGCGCGCAGGGCAGCGAGGAACGGGAGCGAGAGGAGGATCGGGACGCCGATGGCGATCCACATGGCGCCGTAGCCGTTCGTCGCCGGGAAGACCGGCGCGAGCACGTCGATGGCCACGCCGACCACGATCGGGCCCAGCACGGCGCCCAGGGCCCGGGAGAAGCCGAAGAGCCCCGACAGGGCGCCCTCGGCCCCCGCGGGCGTCATCCCCGCGAGAATCCCGAACGGCAGCGTCATGACGACGGCGCCGGCCAGGGCGATGAACGGCAGGCCGATCAGGAACGAGCTCAGCGACGAGAGCCCGGCGCCGACGAGCAACCCGCCGCCGTAGACCCAGATCGAGATCTTCATGACCCGGTGGATCCCGAACGTGTCGGCGAGGCGCCCGGCACCGAAAGCGGCGAGGACGTAGGCGCCGGCGACGACGCCCATCACGGCCGATGCCGTGCCGACCGACTCGCCGAGGCCCTTGACGACGAAGAGGACGATGAACGTCTTCAGGCCCATGAAAGACAGCTCCCAGAGCGCGTTCGCCGCCACGAAGGCGCGCACGTCAGCGCGCTCGCGGACGAGCCGGAAAACCCCCGGGCCGCGGTCGGGGCCGGCGGGCGAGGCCACGACGGCGCGCTCCTTGCCGCCGACCTCCCGGACGAGGACGACCGTGGCGAGCACGGCCGCAGCGGCGCCGAGCAGGAACGGGAGCGGCGTCCAGACGGTGAGCAAGAGCCCGCCGGCGACGAGCGCCACCCCGAGGGCGAGGCCGCGCATCAGGCCCTGCCAGCCCTGCGCCCGCCCCTGGTGGGAGGCCGGCACGAGCTCGGCGAAGAGCGCCTGGTAAGGCGGGTAGTAGACGTGGTAGCCGATGAAGAAGAGCGAGACGAGCGCGACCGTCTCGGCATAGCCGTGGGCGAAGGGAAGGATGACGAGTGGCACGACCAGGAGCGGGACGCCGACGAGCGCGTACGGGATCCGGCGCCCGAGCCGGCTGCGCGTGCGATCCGAGAGCGACCCGATCAGGAGCGGCAGGAAGAGCGCGAAGGCGCCCTCGGCGCCGACGGCGATCCCGATCGCGCCCGCCGACGAGGTCGCCTCGCCGAGCAGCAGCGGCGCGTAGGTCGTGAGGACGCTGATCCCGAGCGCGAGCGCGAAGGTCGGGAGCGCCAGCGCGCCCAGCGACAGGCCGATGCGCGGCCCCGGCTGCACGGGCTAGCCCGCGACGGCCCAGCGCACGCCGCGGACGGTCCAACCGCCGAGTGCGAGCACCAGGATGGCGAGGATCGCCGTGCCGATGAACAGTGTCTTCTTCATGCCACCACTCTCCCTCCTCACGCACAGGACGGACATGGGGCCAGCCTGCTTCCCTAGGTTCGGTTCTCCGTACCCCGGAAGACGAGGGGCGGCCGCCGGAACGGGGGCCGCCCCCTTCGATCCGAGCGGGATCAGTCGACGTCGAGCGCCCGCGACATGATCCTGAACACCTCGGTCTGATCGATCAGGCCGACGATGTTGGCCGCCTGGGGACCGTAGGCGCCGACCCGGATCTGCGTCCCTGTGTGCTCCTGGGAGCCTGCCGGGAAGCCGGTGGCGGGGTTGATCGACGCCGTCCCGTAGGTCACCTTCATCTGCGCTCCCTCGTCGGTGACGAGGATGCTGGAGGCGCCTGCCGGCGTGGCGCCGACCTCGACGATCTGGCTCGTGTGCCCGTGGTCGCCGGTGACGATCACGAGCGTGTTGCCGTCCTTGCGGGCGAACTCGAGCGCCACCCGCACAGCCTCGTCGAAGTCCACGGTCTCCCCGATCTGCTCACAGGGTTGCGCCGCGTGGTCACGCTTGTCGATCGACGCGCCCTCGACCTGCAGAAAGAAGCCCGGCTTGCGGACGTTGTTCGGCGGGTCGAGGAGCTCGAGCGCCTTGCTCGTCATGTCGGCGAGCGTCGGCTCGGTCGCGGACTGGATGCCCGTCTGGCAGCGGCCGGGGCCGGCGGACGGGTTCCGCGCGGCCAGCCCGCCCCAGTCGAGGCTCATGTTCACCGGGGTGAAGAGGCCCAGGAGCTTCTTGCCCTTCCGCGCGGCGACGAGCCCAGCACGATCGGTGACGAGGCCGTAGCCGAGGGCCTGAGCCTGCTGAACGACCGTTTGCCCGGCGAAGGGGCCCTCGGTGATCGTCTGGTCGAAGCGGGCCTTGCCGCCGCCGAGGAGAACGTCGACGCCGTGCTCGACCGCCTGCTCCGTGATGGAGCCCGGGCCACCGACGCTCTTCCGGTCCTGGGGGCATCCGGCCATATCGGCGGGGCCCTGACAGGCGCGCGAGACGACGTGCGCCATCAGCCCGGCCGGAGTCGCGTCCGTCAGCTCCGCGGTGGTCACGTTCCCGGTCTTGTAGCCGGCTGCCGCCGCCAGCTCGAGGATGGTCGTCAAGTCTAGATCCGTCCGCGAGGTCGAGATCCGGCCGTCCACCGTCTTCTGGCCGGTCGACCAGGCCGTGCTCGTCGAGGCCGACTCCGAGTCGTAGTCCGGCGATCCGTCGGGGAACACCGAGTAGGTCGTCATCTGGCCGGTGAAGGGGAGCTCGTCCAGCGCGAGCCGGCCGCCGGCTCCCACGGTGTAGTTGCGGGCGATCGTGATCTCCGAGTCGCCCATCCCGTCCCCGATCAGCAGGATGACGTTCTGGGCCTTGCCGTAGTCGATCAGCTTCCCGAGGGCGTTCGAGCGGTCGCCCTCGCGGCTCGCGCCCACCGCAGCCACGGTAGCGATAGCCACGATCAACGCCAGGAAACCGAACAGCGCGCGTCGTCGCATCATTCCCGTCCCTTTCCGTCGAGTAGGGTATCTCCCGGTCTGGAAAGCGCGCGGGTGCGCGTGGCTACGAGCCTGGACGCGCCTGGTGACGGTCCGGTGTCCGCCCGGCCTTACTGGCGCAGATACGTCAGCACGGCGAGCACGCGCCGATGGTCCTCGGTCGCGTGCGGGAGCCGCAGCTTGCCGAAGATGCTCGTCACGTGCTTCTCGATGGCTCGCTCGGTGACGACGAGCTCGTTGGCGATGCCCTGGTTCGAGCGGCCCTGGGCCATGTGCTCCAGCACTTCGCGCTCGCGCGGGGTCAGCTGGTCGAGCGGGTCGTCGCGGCGGCGGCGGCCGACGAGCTGCGAGACGATGGCCGGGTCGAGAGCCGAGCCTCCCTCCCCGACGCGGCGCACGGCCGCGGTGAACTCGTCCACGTTCGAGACGCGGTCCTTGAGCAGGTACCCGACGCCTTCGGCGCTTTCGGCCAGGAGCTCCATCGCGTACGTCGGCTCGACGTACTGCGAGAGGACGAGGACGCCGACCTCCGGATAGGCCTCCTTGATCTCCTGGGCCGCCCGCAGCCCTTCGTCCGTGTGGGTCGGCGGCATCCGGATGTCGACGATGACGACGTTGGGGGAGTAGCTGCGGACCTTGAGCATGAGGTCTTCCGCGGTGCCGGTCTGCGCGACGATCTCGAAGCCCTCGTCCTCGAGGAGGCGGGCGACGCCTTCGCGGAGGAGAACGGAGTCCTCGGCGAGGACTACTCGCACGGAATCTCCGCCCGGACGCGTGTCCCCTTGCCGGGCGGGCTCTCCACGAAGAGCCGGCCGTCCAGAGCCTCGACGCGATCGACCAGCCCGCGCAGCCCCGATCCCTTGCCGGGATCGGCGCCGCCCCGGCCGTCGTCGGCGATCTCGACCACGGCATGTCCGTTCACGGACCCGATGCTAACCGCGACCGAGGACGCTTCGGCGTACTTGGCCACGTTCGCCAGCGCCTCGGACACCACGTAGTAGGCCGCCGCCTCGACCGGCTCGGGGAGGCGGTCGTCCAGCAGCTCGAGGTCGACCGCGAGCGGCGTGCGCGAGACGAGCGCCTCGAGGGCGGCGGAGAGGCCGCGGTCCGAAAGCACCGCCGGGTGGATCCCGCGCGCGAGCTCGCGCAGCTCCTCGAGGGCCTGCGCCAGCTCCTCCGAGGCCTGGCCGAGGAGGTGCTCGGCCTGCTCGGGCTCGCTCGCCGTGCGCGCCTGCGCGAGGCGGAGCATGAGCGAGAGCGAGACGAGCCGCTGCTGCGCGCCGTCATGGAGGTTCCGCTCGAGCCGGCGCCGCTCGACGTCGCTCGCCTCGACGAGCCGCGCGCGCGACTGCCGCAGCTCGTCCTCGTGGAGCTTCCGCTCGGTGATGTCCATGCCGCAGATGAGCAGGCGCGGGTCGCCGCGGTCGTCGCGGAGCGGCGTCGTCGACCAGGTGACGCGCCGGCGCCCGCCGTCGGCGGTGATCCACGTGTTCTCGAACTCACCGCGCCCGCCCTCGGTCACGACCGACTCGAGCGCGGCGCGCACGCGGTCGCGCTCCTCCGGGGCGATGAAGACCTCCCAGAAGGCATGCCCGCGGGTGAAGTCGTCGTCCCGGCGGCCCGTGAGCCGCTCCAGCGACGTGTTGAGCCGGACGATGTAGCCACCGGGGGTGGCGAGGCAGAGCAGGCTCGGCGTCGAGTCGACGACCGTGCGGATGAAGTCGCGCTCGTGCTCGAGGTCGCGGTGGCGCTGCTGGAGCTCCTCGTGGAGTCGCCCCAGCTCGGCCTGCGCACGGTTGCGCTCGGTGAACTCGCGCGCGATCAGGACCGCCTCGTCGCCGGCCTTCACGATGCGGGCCTCGAAGTCGCGGCGCTCGCCGCCGAGCTCGAGCTGGTAGTCGGCGGTGGTGAGCTCCCCGGTGTCGATCGCGCGCTGGACGCTCCCCACCAGATGGTCGGCGACCTCGGCGGGGAGCACGTCGTACGCCGTCGCACCGATGAGCTGCTCCGGCGGGACGGCCAGGTCCTCCGGGCTGCCCTTGTACTCGAGGTAGGTGCCGTCGCGGTCGAGCCGGAAGATGAGGTCGGGGAAGGCGTCCACGAGAGCCTGGATGCGAGCCTGCGCCTTGGCGAGCGCGGCGAGGCGGCGCTCGTTCTCGAGCGCGAGCGCGGCCGCGGCGGCGACTGCCTCGACGAGGAGCGGGTCCTCCTCCAGCGAGCGGTGGTGGATCAGCGCCGCGACCGGCTTCCCGTCGCGCTCCACCATCGTCGCCAGCTCCTCCCCGCGCTCCTCCTGCGGCAGCTCGACCGGCTCGCCGTCGAGGTCCGCGAAGGACTCCGTCTCGGGGATCCAGTAGGCCAGGCGCAGGGTCGGGTCGCCGAGCGCCCGCGCGAGCGCGGCCCGCAGCTCCCCGGGCGCGTGCGTCTGCCCCAGCTCGAGGATGAGCTGCCCGACGCCCTCGCGCGCCAGCCGACCGCTGAGCAGGCCGACGATGAACGCGAACGGGACGCTGGCGAAGGTGACGACGACCGCCCAGAAGAGGAGGTAGCCGGCCCGGTCCGAGACGCTTCCCGCGGCGAGCGCGACCGCCAGCAGGACGAAGGTCGTGCCGGCGGTCAGGTAGACCGGGAGCAGGACGCGCCGCAGCGGAGCGGAGGCGGCCTTCCAGCGCCGCCGGAAGACGTAGAGCGAGGCGATGAGCGCCGGGATGGCGGCGGCGATGAGGACGCCGTTGATGGCCGCGACCGTATTGGGGGAGTCGACGATCAGGAGGGCGTTCTCCGGGCACTCGGAACAGCTGCGGTCGGGGTCGTCGAAGAAGGAGGTGAGCAGCGAGCCGACGGTGAGCGAGAAGTAGGCGATGCCGACGATCGCGTAGACGAGCCGGGTCTCCAGGTAGCCGCGCGGGAAGGCGAGCAGCGCGTGGACGAAGACGGCGATGAAGATCCCGCCGAACGTCCAGCCCACCGTGAACGGAATCGAATTGTTGGACGCGCCCAGCGCCGCGACGAAGACGGTGAGCCCGACGGCGGTCAGCAGCGGGCCGAAGCGGTTGTCGGGGCGGCGGGCCCAGGCGACGAGGCCGCCGAGGATGAACGACCAGGCGCCCAGCAACTGTGCGGTCACTGCGAAGGCGGGCGCCTCCTGGTGATCGCTCGTCAGCAGGAGGGCGAGCGTTCCCGCGCTGAGAAGGAGGCCGAGGCCGATGACCCCTGCGAACGTGCGTCGGCGCATGGATCTATCGAAGCACAGCGCGCAGCGCAGCGCCGCTCAACTCGCCCTTGGGGACGAAGGCGGCGGCGCCGCACCGGGCCACGATCGGGCCGAAGTCGGACTCGTCGTGGCTCGAGGTGAGGACGATCTTGGGCAGGTAGGAGTCCCGGCGAAGCAGCTCGTTCACCACGCTGAAGCCGTCCATGTCGGGGAGCTGGACGTCGAGAAGGACGATGTCGGGCTTGAGCTCCTCCACCGCCTCGAGCGCGGCGCGCCCGTCCGCCGCCTCGCCGACGACCTCGAAGCCGTCGGCGAGCAACATGATCTTGGCCGTCGATCGGAAGCTGGGATGGTCGTCGACGATCAGGATCCTGGTGGTCATCTCTTCCAGAATCGTGACAAAGGGGTGAAGAGCCGGGAATACGGCTAACCACACCCTTTGCGGCGCTACGATCCGGGCGTGCCACGGCTCCGGGAGATCCACGAGCGCGAGCTGAAGCTCGCCGTCCCGCCCGGCTTCGTCCTACCCGAGATCCCCGGCGAGCCGCTCGGGCCGGACACCTTCACCTCCACGTACCACGACACGGCCGACCGCGCGCTCGCGCGCTCGCGAATCACGCTGCGCCGACGCGTGCAGGACCGGCGCGGCCTGTGGCAGCTCAAGCTCCCCGGCGAGGGCGAGCGCCTCGAGCTGGAGGTTCCCGGCGGGCCCGGGGCGCCGCCGGAGGAGCTCGCCCGCCTCCTCGTCGGCGTCCTCCGCGGCCGGGCGCTCGAGCCGGCGGCGGTCCTGCGGACCCGCCGCGAGGGCGTCCGCGCGCGCGAGAACGGGCGCCTGGTGGCCGACGTCACGGTCGACGCCGTCACGGTTCTCGACGGACGGCGCGTGCGCGACCGCTTCGTCGAGCTGGAGGTCGAGGCCCTCGAAGGCGGCGCCGACGCGCTTCCAGCGCTGGAGCGCGTCCTGCTCGCCGCCGGCGCGCAGAAGAGCGACGGGCGGTCGAAGCTGTTCCGGGCCATCGGGTTCTTCCCGGTCGAGCCGGCAACCCCGCCGCGGTGGGCACCGCCGCTCGAGCACGTCCGGGCGCTGATCGCCGTCCAGGCCGGTGAGCTCATCTCCCACGATCCCGGCCTGCGGCTCGGCGAGGACCCGGAAGAGCTCCACCAGGCCCGCGTGGCGACGCGCCGCCTGCGAGCGGTGCTGCGGGCGGCCGCGCCGCTTCTCGACCCGGCCTGGATGGAGTCCCTCAGGGCGGAGCTCGCGTGGCTCGGCGACGCGCTCGGGCCGGTCCGCGACCTCGACGTCCTCCTCGAGCGGCTCCGCGAGGAGATCGGCGACCTGGAGCCCGCCGAGCGCCGCGCGGCCGCGCGCTTCCCGGCCTTGCTGGCCGAGGAGCGCGCCGAGGCCCGCGAGACAATGCTCGCCGCCCTGTCCACGTCCCGCTACGCCGAGATTCTGGCGCGCCTCGAGGCGGCCGCGGTGGCGCCGCGCGCACAGGAGTCGGAGGTCTCGCTCCGCGACATCGCCGCCGGCGAGTTCCGCAAGTTGCGCAAGGCGGTCCGCAAGCTTCCCGCCGATCCGTCCGACGACCAGCTCCACCGGGTCCGGATCCGCGTGAAGCGCGCGCGCTACGCCGCCGAGCTCGCCGAGGGAGCCGTCGGCAAGCCGGCCGCCCGCTTCGTCCAGGAGGCCAAGCGGCTCCAGGACATCGTCGGCCGGCACCAGGACGCGGTCGTCGCGGAGGAGCGCGTCCGCGCCCTGCTCGACCGCGCCACGGGCCTGCAGGCGCACTTCGCGGCGGGCCGGATCGTCGAGCGGGAGCGCGAGCGGCGGCGGCGCGCCCGGGCAGCGTTTCCCGCCGCCTGGGCGCGGCTCGAGAAGAGCGGGAAGCGGGCCTGGAGCTGAGCGCGGAGACCGTGCAGGCCGCCGGCGGGGTGGTCGCCCGCGCCGGGGAGGGAGACGCCCTCGAGGTCCTGCTCGTCCACCGTCCCAAGTACGACGACTGGACGCTCCCGAAGGGCAAGCTCGAGCCCGGCGAGACGCACGAGCAGGCAGCGCTGCGCGAGGTGGAGGAGGAGACCGGCCTCGCCTGCGAGCTCGGCCGCGAGCTCGCCTCGACGGGCTACCGCGACAGCAAGGACCGGCCCAAGGTCGTCCGCTACTGGGCGATGCGGCCGCTCTCCGGGAGCTTCACCCCGCACCAGGAGGTCGACGAGGTTCGCTGGAGCGAGCTCGAGGCGGCCAAGAGCCTCCTGACGCACGACCACGACCGCGCCGTGCTGGACGGGCTCGCGGAGGACGCGCCGGGATGACGCTCTTGCTCCTCCGGCACGGAGAGGCGGGCCACCGCCGGCCCGGGGACGACGACGACCACCTCCGCCCGCTCGACGAGCAGGGGCGCCGCCAGGCCGAGGCCTATCCCGACCTCTTTGCCGACCTCGGCGTGGAGCGCGTGCTGACGAGCCCGTACGTGCGCTGCAGCCAGTCGGTCGAGCCGCTCGCCGCCGCGCTCGGCGTGCCCGTGGAGGAGCGCGCCGAGCTGGCCGAGGAGGTCGACGAGTCCGAGCCGTGGGCCCTCGTCGCCGAGCTCGGCACGGACACCACAGCCGTCCTCTGCAGCCACGGCGACATCCTCGGCATGCTCCTCGGCGAGGAGCCGCCGAAGGGCTCGACCTGGTTCGTCGAGCCCGAGCCGGGCGGCGGCTTGCGCCGCCTGCGCTACCTGCCGCCGCCGGCCTAGCAGCGTCCGGCTCGACCACGGCTGAGTTTCGATCGACGGGAAGGCAGGGTCTACCCCACGAGCCAGTCGGTCTACCCCACCGCCCGTGGGCTGGGTTTCAGCGCGAAGCCAACGGGAAGGCCCGATACAAGATGAGCGAGCGAGCGGGCGAGCTGGAACAGCGTGCACCGTCCGCCGACTACGAAGTCGTCGTCATCGGCGCGGGTCAGGCGGGTTTGGCGATGGGCTACTACCTTGCCCGTCAAGGTCGACGTTTCATCATTTCCGAGCGTGGCGATTCCATCGCCCCCGCGTGGCGCGAGCGCTGGGACTCGCTGACGCTCTTTACGCCCCGCCGCTACAGCAGCCTTCCCGGGCTGCCCTTCTCCGGCGACCCGGACAGCTATCCGACTCGCGACGACGTGATCGCCTACCTCGAACGCTATGCGGACACGTTCGAGCTCCCGATCGAGTTCAACTGCAAGGTGCTCAGGCTTTCCCGCGAGGATGGGCGCTTCGTTCTCGAGGTCGATGGGCGGACGATCACGGCCGACCACGTCGTGGTCGCGACAGGCCCATTCCAAACGCCTTACGTCCCCGAGCTCGCTGAGGACCTCGATCCTGACGTCTGGCAGGCACATAGCACGGGCTACCGGCGGTCGAGTGACGTGCCCGAGGAAACCGTGCTCGTGGTCGGGGGTGGGAACACCGGTTTCCAGATCGCCAAGGAGCTCTCGGCCACCCACAAGGTCGTCCTCTCGGTCGGTTCTCGTCAGAAGCCGCTGCCGCAGCGGCTGGCCGGCCGCGACCTCTTCTGGTGGCTGACGAAGACCGGTCTGATTCACAAGACGGTCGACTCGCGCCTCGGGCGACGGCTGAAAGACCGCGACACGCTGATCGGCTCGAGCCCGCGTGGACTCACACGCCGCTACGGCGTCGAGCTGAAGCCGCGCGTGACAGCCGCCTCCGGGCGCACGGTCCGTTTCGAGGGCGAAGGCGAGATCGAAGTCGACGCGGTCATCTGGGCGACGGGCTACCGGTCCGACTACGCCTGGATCGACCTTCCGATCCTCGACTCCAACGGGCGATTGCGACACCGTCGCGGGGTGACGGACGTCCCGGGTCTCTGCATCCTCGGTCTCACGTGGCAACACACTCGCGGCTCGGCCCTGATCGGCTGGGTGAAGGACGATGCCGAGTTCATCGCCGAGCGAATCGCAGCCTTGCCGGAGGCGACGGCAGGAGCCGAGCTCGCGAACGAAGAGGCCGACGTCCGGGCAGGAGCACCTGCCCGAGAAGGGTAGGTAGCCATGCACGACCACAGCTCACACGGGAACACCGACATCGTCGAGTTTCCGAGCGCGACCGAAGGGCTGCCGGACGTGCGCCGCCCCGAGATCGTCGAGCTCTCCGACGGCGACGAGTTCGCTCTGGAGATCGCCCCGGTCAGAAAGCAGATCGGCGACGCGACCGTCCGCATGCTCGCCTACAACGGGTCTGTCCCCGGCCCGACCCTGAAGGTCCCTCAGGATGCGACGATCACGGTGCACGTCACGAACCGCAGCGACATCGAGGCGACCGTTCACTGGCACGGACTGCGGCTCGAGAACCGCTACGACGGCACGCACGAGACGCAGGCGCCGATTCCGGTCGGCGAGACCTTCACTTACCAGCTGAGCGTGCCCGATCCAGGCGCGTACTGGTACCACCCACACATCCGCGAGGACTACGGCCAGGAGCTGGGCCTGTACGGGAACATCCTCGTCGTCCCGAGCGAGGTGGACTACTGGCCGCCCGCCCACCGCGAGCTTCTCGTGACGCTCGACGACGTCCTGATCGAGGAAGGGCGGATCGCACCCTTCAGCGGGTCGGAGACGACGCACGTCGCGATGGGCCGGTTCGGAAACACGATGCTCGTCGCCGGTGAACCCGAGCTCTCGCTCGAGGCCAAGCGCGGCGAGGTCGTGCGCTTCTACTTCACGAACACGGCCAACACGCGCGTCTTCAACGTCACGCTGCCGGGGGCGGCGCGGATGAAGCTCGTCGGCGCCGACAGCGGGCACTACGAACAGGAGGGACTGGTCGACGAGGTCCTGCTCGCGCCCTCCGAGAGGATCGTCGTCGACGTCCGCTTCGACGAGCCGGGGGAGCTCGCGCTCGAGCACCGTACGCCCGAGAAGTCCTACCGGCTTGCTGCGATCGAAGTCGTTGACGAGCTGGCCGAACCCGATCTCACGAAGCACTTCGAAACCCTGCGCACGTACCCAGACATGGGTGCGCTTCGAGAACGGATCGAGCCGTTCGTAGAGGCTCCGCCTGACAAGACGCTCTCCTTCGTGGCCGAGATGGACGAGGTCGGCCCCGAGGGTGGGGTGGACACGGGCGTTTGCGCCTGCCCGATGGATCCTGAGATCGTCGCCTCCTGGGCGGGCAAGTGCCCGAAGTGCGGGATGAAGCTAATGCCAGCGCAGGCGGAGACCGAGGCTCCGACCGCATTCGCATGTCCCATGCATGCGGAGATCACGGCCACGTGGTCGGCGACCTGCCCGAAGTGCGCGATGACGCTACGCGCAACCGGGCTTGGCGAAGCGGCTGACGGGGACGACGCTGACGCTGCCTCGGAGGCGGACGAGCAGCATCACGGCCATCACGAAGAGGAGCACGGGCACCACGAACACCACGGTGGAGGCCACGCGCACGGCTCGGCACAAGGGATTGAGTGGGAAGACGACATGGTCGAGGTCAACCGGATGACGACGCCGGCCAACACGCGCTGGAAGCTTGTCGATCGCGACACCGGGGCCGAAAACGCGCAGATCGACTGGACATTCCGGGTCGGCGATCAGGTGAAGCTCCGCCTCATCAACGAGATGGACTCAGATCACCCGATGCCACACCCCTTCCACGTCCACGGAGCCGGTCGCTTCCTCATCCTCGCTCGCGACGGCGCGGTCGAGTCCAACCTTGTCTGGAAGGACACGGTGCTCGTCCGCACCGGAGAGACCGTCGACATCCTCCTCGACGTCACCAACCCGGGCCGCTGGATGGCCCACTGCCACATCGCCGAGCACCACGAGAGCGGGATGATGTTGAGCTTCAACGTCGCTCCGGAGGCGGGCCAAAGCGTGGAATCGAGATGAGCGTCATCAACGGTCTGATCGACCAGGTCATCGCCCGCCACCCCACCGTCCGATCGGAGAGACACATCCCCCGGATGGCCTCGTGAGCGTGGCCACTGCCGCGCAGCCGCTCCGCGCACGATGGCGAGCGCCGGTCATGTGGGGACTCGTCGTCGGAGTCGCGCAGGCGGCCACACCGCTTGCTCTCTGGTGGCTCGACACAGCCACTGTCTACGCGCTCGGGCTTGTGGCGATCGCCTCGGTTTACATCGGTTTCGCAGTCGCGGACGGACGCCACATCGTTCTCGCCGTCGAAAGCGGCGTCGCGAGCATGTTCGTGATCATCGCCGCCGCAGCGGTCACCGGCACACCGTGGCTGCTTGTCGTCGGCCTTGCCGGCCACGGGGTCAAGGACCTCTGGCAGCACCGCAGTCAGTTTGTTGGCAACACACGGTGGTGGCCTCCGTTCTGTCTTGTGGTCGACTGGGTGGTCGCGGCAATCATTGCCATCGAGATCGTCGCCGGCGTTCCCTTTCACCCCTAGAGGTTTGGAGAGGTGATCCCGCTCAGTGGCCGTGGCGGGCGCTGGTCGACCGATCCTTCTGAACTCACGCGAATTGAGCCTCAGTTGCTACTCGCCAGGAGCTTGGAGGGTTTGGCGAAATGACGACTGTGCCGCCGACCCGCGCCCCCGCGACGAGCGGAATTTTTCCAAGCCCTCCTAGGGCCGCCGCGGGCCGGCGAGCAGCCCGCCGGAGCGGAGGTCGATGCGCCGCTCGTCGTGGCTGACCGCCTCGACCTGGTCGACCGGCACGTGCACCAGCCAGCTCCCGAGCAGGCCGGCCCGGACGAGCAGGAGCTTCGGCAGGCCGTCGTGCCGGCCGCGGCGGATGTCCTCGACGACGCCGATCCGCGCCTTCGGGCCGTAGACCCCGTAGCCCGTGCAGCTCACAAGGGCCTCGGGCTTCACGCGCTCTCTCTCGATGGTCTCCATGAGCCCATGGTGCCCCGCCGCCCCGCGGCCATGGGTAGCGAAGCAGTGAACGAATGGTTAGGCGGCGGCGGCGGCGGCCGGCTCGGGGGCGAGCGCGAGCGCGGCGCCCTCCCGCAGGCCCGCGCGCGAGACTTCGAGCGGGACGCCGAGGCGCGCCTGGAGGCAGGAGAGGATGACCACGCCGGCGGCGAGCGTTCCCGCGCGGCGCTCGTGGATGCCGAAGGTCCGCGCCAGCTTCGCCGCAGGGTGCTTGCAGATGATGCGGAGGGCCGCGTCCAGCTCCTCGGCCTCGAGCTCGCGCCCGACGAGCTTCCGCAGCGCCCGCGCCGTGCCGCCGGTCGCCAGGGCCGCCTGTGGCAGCGGCGGCGTGAAGGACTCAAGGTGGCGCTCGACCTCGGCCCGCGCGGCGGCCAGCGACCGCCGGTCCGGCGGACCGTCGCCGAGAAACCGCTGCGTGAGCCGGACGGCGCCGAGGTCCAGCGAGCGCGACCACGCGGGCCCGCCCTCGACCGTGCCGACGACGGCCTCGGTCGAGCCCCCACCCACGTCGCAAACGGCGACGCTCGAGGGCAGCGACCACGTCGCGGCGACTGCGCCCGCGAATGCGAGCCTGCCCTCCTCGTCGGCGCTGAGGACCCGCACCGGCACGCCCGTCGCCTCGCTGAGCTCGCGGACGAGGCGGCCGGCGTTCGCGCTCTGGCGCCCGGGTGCGGTAACGATGACCTCCACGGCACGGGCGCCGAGCCGGCGCGCGGTGCCCGCGAAGCCGCCGGCACAGTGCGCCGCCTGCGCGATACGCGCCCCGCTCAGCTTGCCGTCGCGCTCGACGTCTTCGCCGAGGAACAGGTGCTCGCGGGCCTCGGCCAGCGGGACGAGCCCGCCGCCCTGCCGCCGCGCGACCAGGAGGCGGACCGTGTTGGAACCCACGTCGACGATGCCGACCTTCATCTCGGCGCCATTGTCGTGCCGGCGTCGGCTGGAACTCAGCGCGGGCGCCGGGCGACCCGCCGCCGCGCCCGGGAGCGGGCCTTGCGCATGAGCGCGTCGTGGCTCCCCTTCACAGACTGGTCCTTGCGCGGCCGGAGCCGCTTCCACGCGCCGTCCGGCTGCAGCGTCCAGGCCGTGTTGTCGTCGAGCAGCACGTCGAAGGCGGCGGCAAGCTGGGCCTGCACCTTCGGGTCCTCGACCGGGACCGCGATCTCGATGCGATGGTCGAGGTTCCGCGTCATCAGGTCGGCGCTGCTCAGGAACGTCGCCGCCTCCTCGCCCGCCTCGAAGACGAAGAAGCGGCTGTGCTCGAGGAAGCGACCGACGATGCTGCGGACGCGGATCGAGTCGGAGAGGCCGGCCACGCCGGGACGAAGCTGGCAGATGGAGCGCGCGACGATGTCGATCTCGGCGCCCGCCTGCGAGGCTGCGTAGAGCTCTTCGATGATCGTCTGGTCGGTGAGCGCGTTCGTCTTCAGCCGGATGCGCGCGTGCTTGCCCGCAGCAGCGGCCTTCGCCACCGTGTGGATCTCCTCGACGAGCCGGCGGCGCAGGTTGAACGGCGCGACCAGGAGCTTGCGGAACGCCTGCGGGCGGCCGAAGCCGGTGACGTAGTTGAAGAGGTCGGCGACGTCGGCGGCGATGTCCTCGTCGGCAGTGAACAGGCCGAAGTCCTCGTAGATCCGGGCCGTGAGCGCGTGGTAATTGCCGGTGCCGATATGGACGTAGCGGCGGAGGTGGTTGCCCTCGCGGCGGACGATCAGCGTCGTCTTCGCGTGGATCTTGAGGTTGGGGAAGCCGTAGACAACATGGACGCCCGCCCGCTCCATGGCGCGGGACCACTCGATGTTCCTGTGCTCGTCGAAGCGGGCTTTCAGCTCGACGAGGCAAACGCTCTGGCGTCCGTCCTCGGCCACCTCGATCAACGCCGGGACGACCGGCGAGTCGTCGCTCGTCCGGTACACCGTCGTCTTGAGCGTGATCACGCCGGGGTCGCGCGCGGCCTCGCGCGCAAGGCGCTCGAAGGTGGTGACGAAGGAGTCGTACGGATGGTGGACGAGCACGTCGCCGCGCCGGATCTCTGCGAAGAAGCCCTCGCCGCCGAGCGCCCCCGCGAGCCGCGCAGGCGTGCTCGGCACCCACGGGTCGTCCTTCAGGTCGGGCCGGTCGAGCCCCGCAAGCTGTGAAAGGTCGGCGTGGTCGAGCGGGCCGCGGATCGGGTAGACCTGTTCCTCCGAGGTGTCGAGGCCCTCGATCAGGCGGGCCAGGAGCCGGTTGGAGACGGAGGCGGAGACCTCCAGGCGGACGACGTCGCCGAAGCGGCGTCTCCGCAGCTCGAGCTCGACGGCCTCCAGCAGGTCGTCGGCCTCGTCGCTCACCTCGAAGTCCGCGTCGCGCGTGACGCGGAAGATGGCGCGCTCGATGATCTCCATCTGCGGGAAGAGCCAGTCGAGGAAATGCGCGATCACCGCCTCGAGCGGGACGAAGGCACCGCGCTTTCCTACCTCGAGGAACCGCGGGAGCCCCTCGGGCACCTTGACCCGCGCGAAGCGCTCCTCCCCGTTCTCGGGGTCGCGGACGAGCACGGCGAGGCTGTTGGAGAGGCCGGAGATGTAGGGAAAGGGCTGCCCCGGCCCGACTGCGAGCGGCGTCAGCACCGGGTAGACCTCCCGGTCGAAGTGCCGCTCCAGCTCGGCCTTCTCCTTCTCGGAGCACTCGTCCACCTGGGCGATCTCGATCCCGGCCTCCTTGAGGGCAGGAACGAGCTCCCGGGTCCAGAGCCGCGACTGGCGGGCCGTCAGCGCGAGGACGCGCTCGCGGATGGCGAACAGCGTCGCAGTCGGGGTGCGCCCGTCCATCGAGCGCACCGCGATGCCCGCCGCCGCCTGGCCCATGAGGCCGGCGACGCGCACCATGAAGAACTCGTCCAGGTTCGACGAGAAGATCGAGCAGAACTTCACCCGCTCGAGCAGCGGCACGCTCGGGTCGGCGGCCAGCTCCAGCACCCTGGCGTTGAACTCGAGCCAGGAGAGCTCGCGGTTCAGGAGCCGCTCGCCTTCCTGGGAGATCGTTCCGGTCGTCGTCGTCGTCGGCATGCGCATCTAAGAGTGCATCATCGCGCGGGCCGACGCGAGGCGCGGTTGCGGTCTGGTGACGAAATGGAGAACTCAGGAGGGTCTCGCTACGCCGCGGCAGCCGGCTCGACCGCGTCGGCCGGCCGGTACGGGAGGAGGTACGCCGGGCGGTCGGAGCGGAGGTACGCGACGACCTCCTCCTCGTCCTTTCGGCAGGGCAGGAGCGTTTTCCACGAGCGCAGGTGCTCGGCGGCGTGGACATCGCCGGTCGCCACTGCAGGGACGCCGGACGCGGCGACCCAGCCGTAGACGTCCGCGCCGTTGAAGAGCTCCGCCCGGTGAACGAGCGGCGCGAGCACATCCCATTCGCGCCAGAACCGCCTGGTGACGCGCGCCGGCACGGGATCCCGGTCGAGCCCGTGCGGGTGTGCAGCGATCAGGGCAGCGCCGGCCGCGCGGGCTGCGAGCAGCGAGCCGACGAGCCCGGCGTCCGGCGCGACGTGCTCGCGCAGGCCGACGGCCACGGCGTGCGCCGCCAGGTCGGGGTCGGCGTGGTTGTGGGTGATCTCGAGGCCCGGGACGACCAGGAGGTCGTGAAGCGCCAGGGCCCGCGAGGCCTCGGCCTCGATCGACGCGAGATAGTCGCCGAAGATCCGGGCGTGGACGCAGGTCTCCGGGAGATGCCACGGGTCGTCGCTGCGCAGAACGTGGTCGGTGACGCAGAGCACGTCGAACCCCGCCTCGCCGTAGAGGTCGACGAGCTCCCGCAGCGAGAGCGTCCCGTCGCTCCAGGTGGTGTGGGCGTGCAGCTCGCAGAGAAGGGCGCGCTCCATGACCTCAGTGTCAGCTGCGACCGCGCGCACGTGGGCAACGGACCGGTGAACGTCCTGGGAAAAGCCGGCAGCCCGCCGGCGAGGGTCGGCGGGCTGCTGGGCGGGCGGGTGGGAGCCCGGGGCGATGCGCGCTTAGGGCCAGGACGGTGGACGGTGCCGCCTCCTGCACGGATGGCCGGCGCGGGCCGGGGGTGCTCCCGGGAGAAACCTGTCGCTAGTCCACCTTCTTCCAGGGGCCCCAGACGGCGTACGTGACGGCACCGCCGTCCGTCGGGCCGCCGGGCAGGTTGCCGCGGTCGCCCTGCTGGTTCACGAAGAGGATCTGCCCGTGCGGGTCGAAGCACCCGCCGCAGAACTCCGTGCTGTTGGCGGCGGTCTTGGCGAAGTCGTAGATCTTCCCCTGCCTCGTGACGCCGCGGAGGAACTGCTCGCCGGAGCCGTCCTCCTGCAGGAGGATGTGCCCGGTCTTCGGGACGATCACGACGTTGTCCGGCGCCTGGAGGACGGCCGAGCCGGGGGACTCGTAGATGAGCGTGATCGTCTCGCGCTCGGGGTCGTACTCCCAGACCTGGCCCTGGCCGGCGGCGCCACCGTTCGTGACGTCGAAGTAGATCTTCTTGCCGCCGACCCACATGCCCTCCTCGCGGTTGAACGCCGCAGCGCCCTTCGCGTAGGCCTGGTTCCGCGTGGCCATGGGCCCGGAGTCGGTGTCGTCCTCGTGGTCGGGGGAGTCGATGGTGACCCACTCGACCGGGTACGGCTCGAGGGGCACGCGTCCGACGTCCATGTTCGCCTGCGACTCGTTCCTGAGCTTCAGGGCCTGCAGGACGCCCGTCGTCCTCGAGAGCGGGTCGTTCGCGCCGTACGGCGGGTTCGGGATGTACCGGTAGAAGGCCGCGCCGGCCGGGTTGCTCGCCGACCTCGTGCGGTCCTCGGTCGAGTAGAGCGCGCCGCCGTGAAAGAGGGACGCCTCGTGCACGAACCGCCCCGCGCCGACGATCGGCTCGGCCTTGACGGGGCCGGTCGCGCCGGACGGGATGTCGAAGACGTAGCCGTGCTTGATGCCGGCGCTGCTGCGGTTGACGACCTCCTCGCACGTGAGCCAGGAGTGCCACGGCGTCACCCCGCCGGCGCAGTTCGTGTCGGTGCCGCCGAGGATCGCGAACGTCTCGAGGACCTCGAAGTTGCCCTTGGGCCCGACCATGTCGAGCACGACCTTCGTGTTGCCCGCGTTGTACGAGGGCGTCGGGTCGTAACGGAGCTCCTCCGGGACGAGCACGGGGATCTCCCCGGCCTGGCGACGGTTCTCGTGGTTCCTGATCAGGACGATCGTGCCGCGCTTGCCCGCGTAGGCGGCCATGCCGTCGAAGATCCCCGGAACGGGGTTCCCGTCGCTCATCGTCTCGCCCTGGCGCTGGATGACGGCGTAGTTGAAGTCTTTCGGGAGCCAGAGGTCTCCCTTGTCGACGAGAGGGCCGTAGCCCGGCGCCCGCGTCGGGCTGCCGTAGGCGACCTCGGCCCCGAGGGCGTGCAGCGGGCCGAGCGCGGCGAGCCCCGTCCCCGCGACGAGCCCGCGGCGGAAGAACGTCTTCCTGTCGAGCGTGTCCATCTGAGGAACCCCCTTGTCGCGATGCGCTGAGTCGCGCCGAGTGTCCGCGAGGAGGCAGCTCGCGTGGGAAGCGGGGTGGTGAAGATTCGGAGTCGGAGCGGCTAGACGCCGCGCGGCGCCGAGTCGTCGAGCGTGACCCGCACGAGGTCGCGGATCGAGACGATCCCGACGACGGTCTCGCCGTCGAGCACAGGCAGGTGGCGGAAGCCGCCGTGGATCATGAGCGCGGCCGCGTGGGCGGTCGTGTCCGAGGCCTCGATCGTCTCCGGGCTCTTGGTCATCCAGTCCTTGACGCGGGCGCTCTCCGTGGCGCCTACCGCCACCGCCTTGAGGATGTCCCGCTCGGTCAGGATGCCGTCGAGGCGGTCGCCGTCCATGACGAGGGCGGCGCCGACTCCGCGCGCGACCATGTGCTTGGCCGCCTCGGCGATCGGCTCGTCGGGCAGGGCGCGCAGGAGCTCCCGCGTCATGTGGTCGGAGATCACGGACATCGGCGCGATCCTAGAGGATTGGTGGGGAATTCGGCCGCGGTCGGGGGCGCTCCAGACCAAGTCGGGCTGCGCGGTCGATCGCGGCGCGTAGTGGGGCTACGCGCCGCGGGCGAACGTGCTGACCGGCACAGCGTCTGGTGCGTCATCCGGCCAGGCGGAATTCCCCGCCACTCCTCTTGGGGCAGAGCCGCTACTTGGCGACCGCTTCGAGCTTGTAGCCGACGCCGTAGCGCGTCTGGACGAACGTGTGCGCCGGCGCCTGCGACTCGAGCTTGTCCCTGATCTTGCGGACGAAGACGTCGACCGTGCGGTCCCGGTGCGTGAGCCGGCGGCCCCACACCTTCTGGAGGAGCTCGTCCCGCGTGACCACGCGCCCGTGCTCGAGCGCGAGCGCGTAGAGCAGGCGGAACTCGGTCGGCGTCAGCTCCGCGCTCGTGCCGCCCACGTAGGCCTGCACGTTCAGCGGGTCGACCTTGAGCTCCTCGATCTCGATTGGCTCGCCGCGGCGCTCGTCCTGGACGCGGATGCCGCGACGAGCCGCCGCGCGCACGCGCGCGACAAGCTCCTTCATGGAGAACGGCTTCACGAGGTAGTCGTCCGCACCGATCTCGAGGGCGTGTACCCGGTCGTGCTCGGTCCCGCGCGCGCTGACGACGACGATCGGCGTCCCGATCCCCTCGGAGCGCGCGGTCTCGATCAGCTTCCAGCCGTCGAGGCCCGGGAGCATGAGGTCGAGCACGCAGACGTCGGGACGCTCGTAGCGGAGGCGCGCGAGCCCGGACTCCCCCTTGTTCACCCAGAGCGGGTCGAAGCCCGCCGAGGTCAGGTGCCGGGCCATCCCCTCGGCGATGACGTCGTCGTCCTCGATGATGAGCACCTTGGACACGTCTTCCTCGATTCTGCCCGCGCGGACGACCCCGCAGGGGTGGCGCAACGGTAGCGTAATGGTGAAGAAGTGGTGAACGCGACTCAGGGGCCGGGCGACCAGAGCCAGGCGCGGGAGACGAGCTTCCCCTCCGACCAGCCCTCGTCCTTCGGCCAGCTCGAGCCGAGGAAGACGAAGCGGTCGTTGCCCGCCGCGACCTCGGTGGTCCCGCCCTCGGCCTCGTCGGGCGGGGACGGCCCGGACGAGAACCCGGGTTGGGGCCGCGCCTGCGCCCAGGCCGATTCGGGGTTGTCGAGCTCGCGCCAGGAACCCGACCCGAAGTCGAAGGCCGCCGCCCGCAGCGGGAGATCGCCGCTCAGGTCCTCCGTCAGCTCGTGATCGAAGAGGAGGAGCTCCTCCCCGTCCCAAGCAGCGACGCGGTCGAACCCGGGCGAGAACGGGTCGGCCGGCAGCTCGCTCCACTCGGATGCGCTCGGGTCGTAGACAAGATCGGGGCGCACACCTTCCTCGTCGCTGCCGGACACCGCGACAATGCGGTCGCCGGCCGCGACGAGCTGGTACCGGGCGGGGTCGGTCGGCATGGCGAGCTCCTCCCAGCGGTCCTCGCGGATCCGGTAGGCGAGGAAGGCGCTCGGCGCCTGTGGCCGCCACGGCTCGCCGGCGATCCAGAGGTACGCGGTCGAGCCGACGACGAGCGGCTGGGCCCAGGAGAAGCGGACCGGGGCATCCGCGATCGCGCGCCAGGCGTCCGCTTCCGGGTCGTACGCCGCCCCGTCGGCGAGCGGCGGCTCCGAGGGCGCCTCGCACTCCGCGTTCGGTGAGCACGGCGGCGCGTCGCTGCCGCCGACGAGGATCACCTCCTCGCCGGTCCAGAACCCCGCCGGGTACTCGCGCGGACTGAGCGGCGGCGGCGATAGCTCGCGCCAGCCGCTCGAACCGGCCGACCCGGCCGCGACGACGATCACTCCGGTCACCACGGCGGCGGCCGCCCCGATCGCTGCCCACATCCACCTCACACCGACTGAGACTCCACCGGGGACTTGATTGTTTCGGCCGACTTGACCGCCGGGCTACGATCACGGCGAGGTGCGGCATCTCCTCAAACGCGGCGGCAACGGCGCCCGCTCCGACCCGGGTCTGGAGGAGCTTCGCCTCGAAGCCCGGCGCGGCCGCGCGCTGGTCGAGGAGAGCCGCGAGATCGTCGTCGTCCTCGACGAGCACGACCGGGTGGTCACCGCGAGCCGGCGCGCGCGCGAGCTCCTCGGCGGTCTCGAGGAGGGCGCCGCCGCGCCGGACCTGCTCGTTCAGAACGCTCCGCTCACGATCCCGTACGAGGTCGACGGGCGGCGTGAGACCATCCTCTACGCCCGCGACTCGGGCGACATGGCCGCGTACGAGGAGCTGCGCGCCGGGTTCACGGCCGCCGTCTCGCACGAGCTGCGGACGCCGCTGGCCCGGGTGCTCGCGCTCCTCGAGACCGCGACTCTGCCGGGGTCCGACGTGATCGAGCTCGTCGAGCAGGCCCAGGGGGAGATCGACACGATCCGCGAGCTGATCGACGACATCCTCTTCCTCTCGGAGCTCGAGTCCGGCCACGAGGTCGTCGGCCTCGGAACGACCCTCGCGTTTCCGATCCTCGTCGAGGTTGTGGAGAGCCTCGAGGAGCAGGCCGCCCGCGCCGGCGTGACCGTCGAGCTCGAGGCCGACGAGGACGTCGAGCTGCCGCTCAGGCCGCGGATGATCCGCGTCGTCGCGCAGAACCTCGCGCAGAACTCCATCCGGTACGCGGGCCCGGGCGCGCGCTTGCACCTCAGCCTGCGGCATGCCGCGGACGGCGTCGAGCTCGTGGCCGCGGACTCGGGGGTGGGCGTCGCCGAGGACGATCTCCCCCGCCTCTTCGAACGCTTCTACCGCGCCGACCCGGCGCGCTCGACCCGCGGCACCGGGCTGGGCCTGGCGATCGTGAAGCACGTCGTCACCTCGGCTGGGGGAACCGTGGAGGCGACAGGAGCCCGCGGCCGCGGGCTCACCATCCGCTGCCACTTTCCGGCGGTCTTGCCCTAGCTCTCGTAGGCGCTCTCGACGCCGACCGTCCCGCGCTCGGCGGCGAGCCGCTCCGCGTAGCCGCCGGCGCGGAAGGCCGCGACGGGGTCCGGCTCGACCCCGAGGCTCTCGCGCAGGCGGGCCAGCAGAGGGCGAACATCGGTCTCGAACGCCTCCATGTAGACACGATGGGCGCCGAGCACGTCTCCCTCCTGCTGCGCCTCCGCAAGCCGCTCTCCGTCGACGAGCAGCGCCTTCGCGTAGGCGGTCTGGATGTTCGCGACCGACTGGATCATCGCGTCGATCTTCCCCTCGACGTTGTGCGACTGGTCGATCATCAGCGCGACCGCCCCGGCGGTGGCGGCGGTTGCCGGGTCGGACCGGGCGCCGGCGAGCTCGCGCATGATGCGGAAGAGCTCGAAGGGGTCGATCGCCCCGACGATCAGGTCGTCGTCGGCGTACTTGCGGTTGTTGAAGTGGAAGCCGCCGAGCAGCCCCTCGGCGAGCAGGAGCGCGACGATCTGCTCGACGTTCGTCCCGAGCGCGTGGTGGCCCGTGTCCACGAGCACCTGGGCCCGTGGCCCGAGCCGGCGGCAGACGAGGGCCGCTGTCCCCCAGTCCGGCAGGTCGGTGCTGTAGAAGGCCGGCTCGAAGAACTTGTACTCGACCAGGAGCCGCATTCCCTCCGGAAGGGCTGCGTACAGCTCCTCGAGCGACGAGACGAGCCGCCCGAAGCGCGCGCGCAGGTCGTCCTGACCGGGGTAGTTCGTCCCGTCCGCCAGCCAGAGGCTGATGACCGAGGAGCCGACCTGCTCGGCGATCTCGACGCACTCGCGGCAGTGGTCGAGCGCGCGCCGGCGCACCGCAGGATCCGGGTGACAGACGCTGCCGAGCCGGTACTCGTCCTCGCCGAAGAGGTTCGGGTTGACCGCTCCGATCCTCACGCCCTGCTCCTCGGCGTAGGCCTTCAGCGCCGGCCAGTCGTCCACCCGGTCCCACGGGATGTGGACGGCGACGCTCGGGCAGACGCCCGTCAGCCGGTGCACGAGGCCGGCGTCGGCGATCCGCTCCCGGACCGTGCGCGCCGCGCCGGGCCAGGGATAGACGTGGAACCGCGTCCCCGAGTTGCCGTAGCCCCAGGACGGCGTCTCGATCTCGAGGCCGCGAAGCTCGGCGAGAATCTGCTCGTCGTTCATGCGCGCCAAGTGTGACGGATGGCCGGCCCTCGACGCGATGCGATGATGGAACGGCGGTGAAGATCTCGCTCTTCGTCACGTGCCTGGCCGACACGGTCGCGCCCGAAGCCGGCACCGCCGTCGTCCGGCTGCTCGAGCGGCTCGGACACCAGGTCGAGTTCCGGCGCGAGCAGACCTGCTGCGGCCAGCTCCACCTGAACACCGGCTACCGGAGCGAGGCGGCGATGCTGGCACGCCGGTTCACGCGCGTGTTCGCGGACGCCGAGGTCGTCGTCGCCCCGTCCGCCTCGTGCGTCGCCACGGTCCGCGACCTCTACCCGGGCCTCGCGGAGGGTGACCCCGCCTTCGAGCGCGAGGTGTCCGCACTGGCACCGCGCGTCCTCGAGCTGAGCGAGCTGCTCGTCGGCCGCCTCGGGCTCGAGGACGTCGGCGCGGCGTTCCCGCACCGCGTGACCTACCACCCGACCTGCCACTCGCTTCGCATGCTCCACGTCGGCGACGCGCCGTACCGGCTCCTGCGCGCGGTCCGCGGCCTCGAGCTCCTCGAGCTGCCCGAGGCCGCCGAGTGCTGCGGCTTCGGAGGAACGTTCGCCGTCAAGAACGCGGAGACTTCCGTCGCCATCCTCGCCGACAAGGTTCGCCACGTCGCGGAGACGGGCGCCGAGGTCTGCGCGGCCGCGGACAGCTCCTGCCTCATGCACATCGGCGGTGCGCTCTCGCGCTCCGGGACCGGTGTGCGGACCGCGCACCTGGCCGAGATCCTGGCGGCCGAGGCGTGAAGCCCGGCTTCCCCACAGCCGCGCACGACGCGCTCGGGAACGAGCAGCTCAGGCGCAACCTCTGGGTCGCGACGCACACGATCAGGGCGAAGCGGGCCGCGGTCGTCGCCGAGCGGCCGGACTGGGAGGAGCTCCGCGACGCGGGGCAGGCGATCAAGCGGCGGGTGCTGCGCCACCTCGACGACTACCTGGTCCAGTTCGAACAGGCGGTCGAGCGTGCCGGCGGCAGCGTGCACTGGGCCCGCGACGCCGAGGAGGCCTGCCGCGTCGTCGCCGGGCTCGTGCACGCGACCGGCGAGCGCGAGGTCGTCAAGGTCAAGTCGCTGACGACCGACGAGATCCGCCTGAACGACGCCCTCGCCGCGGCCGGGATCGACGTGGTCGAGACGGATCTGGCCGAGCTGATCTGCCAGCTCGCAGGCGAGGGCTCCTCGCACATCCTCGTCCCGGCGATCCACAAGAACCGCGTCGAGATCCGCGACCTCTTCCGCGAGAAGCTCGGCCTGCCCGACCTCTCCGACGAGCCGCGCGGAGCTGGCCGAGGCGGCGCGCCTCCACCTCCGTGAGCGGTTTCTGCGCGCCCGCGTGGCGATCAGCGGCGCCAACTTCGCGGTCGCCGAGACCGGCACCGTCTGCGTGGTCGAGTCCGAGGGCAACGGACGCTTCTGCACGACCCTTCCGGACACGCTCATCACCCTGGTCGGGATCGAGAAGCTCGTGCCCGCGCCCGAGGACCTCGAGGTCTTTCTGCAGCTCCTCCCCCGCTCCTCGACCGGCGAGCGCATGAACCCGTACACCTCGCTCTGGACCGGGGTCACGCCCGGCGACGGTCCGCAGGAGTTCCACGTCGTCCTCCTGGACGCCGGCCGGACGAACGTGCTCGCCGACGAGATCGGGCGCCAGACGCTCGCGTGCATCCGCTGCAGCGCCTGCCTCAACGTCTGCCCGGTCTACGAGCGCACCGGCGGTCATGCCTACGAGTCGGTCTATCCGGGGCCGATCGGCGCGATCCTGACGCCGCAGCTCCGCGGCCTGGACGAGGCGGGGTCGCTGCCGTACGCATCGAGCCTCTGCGGCGCCTGCTACGAGGTCTGCCCGGTGAAGATCGACATTCCCGAGGTGCTCGTCCACCTCCGCGGCCGCGTGGTCGCCGAGGCGCCTCCCTCGCGGAGCGAGCGCGCGGCCATGCGCCTGCTGGCGTGGGTCTTCGCCTCGGAGCGCCGCTACCGGCTCGCGCAGCGCCTCGGACGGCTCGGCGGCCGCCCCTTCGTGCGCGACGGGCGCATCCGGCGCCTGCCCGGCCTGGGCGCCTGGACCGACTCGCGCGACCTGCGCCCGGTCGCGAAGACGACCTTCCGGGACTGGTGGGCCTCGCGGTGAGCGCGGCGCGCGACGAGATCCTGGCCCGGGTCCGGCAGGCCCTGGCGGACGTGCCCGCGGCCGAGGCGGCCGAGGACGTGCCGGTCCCCCGTGGCTACGAGGAGCACGACCCGGCCGGAACCGTCGAGCGCTTCCTCGAGCGGGTGGCCGACTACGGCGCCGGCGTGCGGATCGCGGCTCCCGGCGAGGTGGCGGTCGCGGTCGGCGAGGCCTGCCGGGCACACGGGATCGGGCGCGTCGCCGTTCCGGCGGATCTCCCCGCGGCGTGGCTGCCGCCGGAGCTCGAGGCGCTCCCGGACGAGGAGCTGAGCGTCCACGAGCTCGACCGAATCCAGGGAGCGGTGACCGGCTGCGCGCTCGCGATCGCGGAGACCGGGACGATCGTCCTCGACTCCGGCGCCCGCCAGGGCCGCCGCGCCCTCACGCTCGTGCCGGACTTCCACCTGTGCGTCGTCGAGGCCGCCCAGGTCGTCGACGGCGTCCCCGCCGCGATCCGCCGGCTCGCCGACGGCCTGCGCGATGCCCGCCGGCCCGTGACCTTCGTGTCCGGCCCCTCCGCGACCTCGGACATCGAGCTCTCGCGGGTCGAGGGCGTCCACGGCCCCCGCCGCCTCGAGGTCGTGCTCGTGCGCGCGTAGTCGATCCGCTTGCGTTTTCCCTAGTTTCGTAAGCGAAAACGAAGGTATTGACAATCCGCGACGAGCTGTCGTAAGGTCGGCGCGGATTCCGGCGGAGAAGTTGCAGTCCCGGCGAGGGGAGCCGTTTGGCTCAGAGCGTGGCACACCTGTCACAGGACGAGCGGATGCAAGAGGTCCTTCGCCTGCTCGAGACGAGGGATTCCGTTCACGTTGCGGAACTTGCGAAAGCGTTCGCGGTTTCGGAAGTCACCGTGCGGAGCGACCTCGGCACGCTCGCCCGCCAAGGCCTGGTCGCCCGCGTCCGCGGCGGCGTGCGCGCGCTCCAGCGCGGCCAGTCGGAGCTCGGCTTCGACTTCCGGCTGCGACTCGAGGTCGAGCGGAAGCAGGCCATTGCCAGGGCCGCTGCCGGCATGGTGGACGAGGGCGAGGCAGTCGCGCTCGACTCGAGCACGACCGCGTACTACCTCGCGCTCGAGCTGCGCGCGAAGCAGGAGCTCGTCGTCGTCACCAACGGGCTCCTGATCGCGGCCGCCCTGGCGGACGCGCCCGGGATCACCGTCCTCGTGACCGGGGGGATGCTCAGGCTCCACGCCATGTCGCTCGTCGGCGACCTGGGCGCCGACGTCCTCCGCGCGACGCGGATCAGCAAGGGGTTCCTCGGCGCGCGCGGCCTCAGCCTCGATCGCGGGCTCATGGACCTGAACCCCGACGAGGTGCGGATCAAGCGGGAGATGGCCGACGCGTGCGAGCGCGTGATCGGCATCCTCGACGGCACGAAGTGGCACCGGACGGCCCTCCTCCCGTTCGTGGCCACCGAGCAGGTGGACGCCATCGTGACCGACACGAGCGCGCCCACCGAAGAGGTGGAGGCCTGGCGCGCGCGGGACGTGGAGATCGTCAGCGTCGAGCCGGCCCAGCGTGCTCGGCCCGCAGCGCGTCCAGGCCTCCGCCGTGCTCGGCCCGGTTCGGAGGCCGAGCGCCGATGACGACGATGGTCGCCGTCGACCTCGGCGCCCAGAGCGGCCGCGTCGCCCTGGGGCGCTTCGACGGGGAACGCCTGTCCGTGACCGAGGCGCATCGTTTCCCCAACGTGCCCGTGACCACGCGCGGCGTCTTGCAGTGGGACGTCCTGCGCCTCTTCGGAGACGTGCTCACCGGCCTCCACGCGGCCGCGCGGGAAGGGCCGGTCGACTCGGTGGGAGTCGACTCGTGGGCCATCGACTTCGGCCTGCTCGACGGCAGCGGCCGCCTGCTGCGAAACCCCGTGCACTACCGCGACGGCCGCCGGGCGGCCGCCCAGGCAGGCGTGCTCGCCCTCGTGCCGGGACGAGAGCTGTACGAGCGCACCGGCATCCAGCTCCTGCCCATCAACACCGTCAACGAGCTCGCGGCCATGGCCGCCGAGGCCGACCCGGTGCTCGAGATCGCGGAGACCCTCCTCCTCATCCCCGACCTCATGCACTTCTGGCTGGGAGGGAAGCCCGTCGCCGAGCGGACGAACGCCACCACGACGCAGTGCTTCGACGTCCACGAGGGAGCCTGGGCCGCCGACCTGCTCGGACGGCTCGGCCTCCCGAGCCGCCTCCTCCCGGAGGTCGTCCCTCCGGGGACGCCGCTCGGGCCCCTGGACGCCGGGGTCGCCGCGGAGACCGGGCTCGCGGGCGCGACCGTGATCGCCCCGGCGACCCACGACACCGCCTCGGCCGTGGCGGCGGTCCCGTTCCGCGATCCCCGCTCCGCCTACGTCAGCGCCGGAACGTGGTCCCTGGTCGGCCTGGAGCTCGACGCGCCGCTCGTCGACGACCGGACGTTCGCCGCCAACCTCGCGAACGAGGGCGGCGTCGCCGGCACGACCCGGCTGCTTCGCAACGTGACGGGCCTCTGGCTCCTGCACGAATGCCGGCGTGCCTGGGCCCTCGAGGGCCGCGACGTCGGCTTCGACGAGCTCGTCTCGCTGGCGCGCGAGGCCCCGCCGCTGCGGTCGCTCGTCGATCCCGACGACCCGCGCTTCTCCTCCCCCGGCGACATGCCGCGAAAGATCCGCGACTTCTGCGCCGAGTCGGGCCAGGACGAGCCCGTCGAGCCCGGAGCCGTGGCCCGCTGCGTGCTCGAGAGCCTTGCGCTCGGGCACGCGCAGGCGATCCGTCAGCTCGAGGAGGTCACGGGCTCCGCGCCGCCCGAGGTGCACCTGGTCGGCGGCGGCGCGCGCAACGAGCTCCTCTGCCGCTGGACGGCGAACGCCGCAGGACTGCCGGTCCTCGCCGGACCGATCGAGGCGGCCGCGATCGGAAACCTCGTCGTCCAGGCGATCGCGCTCGGCGAGCTTTCCTCGCTGGCGGAGGCGCGCGAGCTCGTGCGCGCGTCCTTTGCCCCGACCCGCTACGAGCCCGATGCCCCGTGCGAGTGGGGCGAGGCGCGCGAGCGCTTCTACGGCCTCACGTCGGAGTCGAGGCGCGAGGAGGTCGGGGCGTGAAGGAGGCGACCGGCGCCCTCCGCGGCATCAGCCCGCCGCTCGACCTCTGGGATCGCGAGGCCGCCGCGGGGCTCGACACGCTCGAGGAGCTGGCCTACCGCTCCAACCTGCTCGGGGCCGATCGCGCCCTGGCGAACCAGGGAGGCGGTAACACGTCCGCGAAGGGCGTCGCCCCGGACCACCTCGGACGCGAGACGCGCGTCCTCTGGGTGAAGGGCTCGGGGACGGACCTCGCCACCATCACGACTTCGGGCTTCGCGGCGCTTCGCCTGGACGAGATCGTGCCGCTCGTCGCGCGCGAGCGAATGGACGACGCCGACATGGTCGACTACCTCCTCCGCTGCGCGCTCCAGCCCGCCCAGCCGCGGCCGTCCATCGAGACGCTCCTCCACGCCTTCGTCGAGGCGCCGCACGTCGACCACACGCATCCCGACGCGATCATCGCGCTCACCTCCTCGCCCGACGGCCGGCGCCTGGCGGACGAGGCGTTCGGGGCCGAGGCCGTCTGGCTTGAGTACGAGCGGCCCGGCTTCGCCATGTCCAAGCGGATCGCCGAGCTCCTGCGGGAGAGCCCGGGCGCGCGGGCCGTGCTCCTGGAGAAGCACGGCCTCGTCACCTGGGGCGAGTCGGGAGCCGAGAGCTATGCCGCCACCCTCGAGCTCGTCACCCGCGCCGCCGAGGCGATCCGGCAGGCGGGAGGCTCCCGCTTCGGACTCGGCGGGCCGAAGGCGCCGCAGCTCGACGACCGGGACGCAGACGATCTCCTCGCCGCCGCGCTGCCCGCCCTGCGCGGCGCCCTGCTCGCCGATGCTCCCGGGGTCGTTCTCCGGGTCGACCGCAGCCCCGAAGCCGTCGCGTTCGCCTCCTCCGCGAAGGCGCCCGAGGTGAGCCAGGTCGGTGCCCCGTGCCCGGATCACCTGATCCACACGAAGCACCGGCCGCTCGTCGTCGGCTTCGACCCGTCGCGGGACGGCCCCGAGGAGCTCCGGCAGGCAGTCGGCGCCGGCGTCGCCGAGTACTCGGGCTGGTACCGGGAGTACTACGAGCGCAACCTCACGGAGGAGAGCCGACCCTTCCCGATCGACCCGACGGGGCCGCGCGTGGTCATCGTCCCCGGGGTCGGGATCGTCACGAGCGGCGCCGACGCGGCGCGGGCCCGCACGTCACGCGATCTCTATCGCCGAGCCATCGCAGTGCAGGACGCCGCCGACGCGCTGGGCGGGTTCCGCTCGCTGAGCGAGCCCGAGGCGTTCGCAATCGAGTACTGGCCGCTCGAGCGCTACAAGCTCGCCCAGGCTCCCCCGGCGGGCGAGCTGGCCGGCCGGGTGGCGCTGATCGTGGGCGGGGCGAGCGGCATCGGCCGCGCCGGCGCCCGGCTTCTCGCCGCGCGCGGCGCCCACGTCGTCGTCGCCGACCTCAACGCCCGCGGCTCCGAGGCCGTCGCCGAGGAGATCGTGTCGGCCTGCGGCGAAGGGCGCGCGGTCCCGGTCGAGGTGGACGTCACCGACGAGTCCGCGGTCGCGGAGATGGTGCGGCGCGCCGTCCTGGCCTACGGCGGGATCGACATCCTCGTCGCCTCCGCCGGCCTGGCCACGAGCGCGCCGGTGACGGAGACGACGGTGGACGAGTGGGAGCTGAACCACGCCGTCCTCGTCCGCGGCTACTTCCTGGCCGCCCGGGAGGCGTTTCGAGCGCTCATCGCGCAGGGACGGGGCGGCTCGATCGTCTTCGTCGGCTCGAAGAACGCGCTCGTCGCCGGAGCGAACGCGACCGCGTATTCCTCCGCCAAGGCCGCCTCCCTCCACCTGGCCCGCTGCCTGGCCGAGGAGGGCGGCGAGCACGGCATCCGCGTCAACACGGTGAACCCGGACGCGGTCATCGAGGGCTCCGGGATCTGGTCGTCGGAGTGGAAGGCCGAGCGGGCCAGCACCTACGGCGTGGCCGAGGAGGACCTGCCGGCGTTCTACCGCGGCCGGACGACCCTGGACGTCAACGTCTACGCCGAGGACGTCGCCGAGGCGATCGCCTTCCTCGCCTCGGAGCGCTCCGGCAAGTCGACCGGCAACGTCATCAACGTCGACGGCGGCTTCGCCGCCGCCTACCCGCGATGAGCGCGCCGCCCGTCCCGCCCCTCGTCGAGCTCCGCGGCATCTCGCGCAGCTTCGGCGGCGTCCAGGCGCTGAGCGACGTCGACCTCGAGCTCCGCGCCGGGGAGGTGCATGCGCTGGTCGGCGAGAACGGCGCCGGGAAGTCGACCCTCGTCAAGATCCTGACCGGCGTCCACGAGCCGGACTCGGGCGTGATCCTCGTCGCCGGGGAAGAGCAGCGAATCCGCGGCGCGCACACCGCGCAGAGCCCTCGGGATCGCGGCCATGTACCAGGAGCCGTCCGTCTTCCTCGACCTGTCCGTCGCGGAGAACATCTTCGCCGGGCGGCGCCCGCGCGGCCTGCTCGGGTCGGTCGACTGGTCGCGGATGAACCAGGAGGCCGCCGTCGTGCTCGACGAGCTCGGCGTCGACTTCGGCCCCGACACGCCGGTGCGGGGACTGGGTGTGGCCGATCGGCAGCTGCTCGAGATCGCCAAGGCGCTCTCGACCGATGCGCGGGTGCTGATCATGGACGAGCCGACGGCGGCCCTCTCGCCGCGCGAGGTCGACAACCTCTTCCGCGTCGCGCGCAGCCTGCGCGACCGCGGCGTCGCCGTCGTCTTCATCAGCCACCGGCTCGAGGAGGTGAGCGCGCTCGCGGACGTCGTGACCGTCCTCCGCGACGGCCGCCACGTGGCGACGCGCCCGGCGAACGAGCTCACGCATGCGGAGATCGTCCGGCTGATGGTCGGCCGCTCGCTCGAGGCGCTCTTCCCCAAGGAGGAGGCGGAGATCGGCGACGTCGCGCTCGAGGTGCGCGGCTTCACCCGGGAGGGCGTCTTCGCCGACGTCTCGTTCTCGGTGCGCCGCGGCGAGATCCTCGGCGTGGCCGGCCTGGTCGGCGCGGGTCGGAGCGAAGTTGCGCGCAGCCTCTTCGGCATCGACCCCTACGACGACGGCGAGGTCGTCCTCGCCGGCAAGCCGTTCCGGCCGGGCTCACCGCGGCGAGCCTTGCGCCGCGGCCTTGCGTACCTCCCCGAGGACCGGCTCGGCCAGGGCCTCTTCCAGACGATGTCGATCGCGACGAACACCTCGCTCGCAGTCCTGCCGCAGCTCACGCGCGCAGGGTTCCTGCGCCCGTGGCTCGAGCGGCGGCTGGCCCGCAGTTTCATCGACCAGCTCCGGATCAAGGCGTCCTCGTCGAGGCAGGAGGTGCGCACCCTCTCGGGCGGCAACCAGCAGAAGGTCGTCCTCTCCAAGTGGCTGGCGGCCGAGCCGCGCGTGCTCATCCTCGACGAGCCGACCAGGGGCGTCGACGTCGGGGCGAAGGCCGACGTGCACCGCACGATCTCCCACCTTGCTACGCAGGGGCTGGCGATCGTCCTCATCTCGTCGGAGCTCCCCGAGGTGCTCGGGATGAGCGACCGCGTCGTCGTCCTCCGTGAGGGACGCGTGGCCGCCGAGCTAGGGCGGGCGGAGGCCACCTCCGAAGGAATCATGGATGCCGCAACCGGTATTCGGGGGGAGGCGGCCTGACCCGAGCCGCCCCCACCGCCTCGCTCCACTCGCTCGCGGTGACGGCCCTGCGCCTGCGCGAGCTGGGCATCGCCGTCGCCCTCCTCGTGGCCATCGCGTTCTTCGCCTTCCGCAGCGACGCCTTCATGACGTCGAGCAACTGGCGGAACATCGCCCTGAACGTGGCAACGGTCGTCGTCGTGGCCGTGGGGCAGACGATGGTCGTGCTCACCCGGAACATCGACCTCTCGGTCGGCTCGATCGTGGGCCTGTCCGCCTTCATCAGCGCCGACACCCTGTCCGCTCATCCCGGGCTTCCGGTCTTCGCGGCGGCGGCGATCGCAGTCGCGGTCGGCCTCGGCTGCGGCCTCTTCAACGGGCTCCTCGTCACCGTCGGCAAGGTGCCGGCGATCATCGCGACGCTCGGCACGCTCTACATCTACCGCGGGCTCGTGCACCAGGTCTCCGGCGGGTCGCAGGTCCTCGCCTTCGAGCTCCCCGCCTCGTTCAAGCAGTTTGCGTTCCGCGACGTTCTCGGGATCCCGACCCTGGCCGTCCTCGCCATCGTGGTGGCAGCGCTCGGGGCGGCAGTCCTGCGCTGGACGCACTGGGGCCGCGACTTCTACGCGATCGGCTCCAACCCCGAGGCGGCGCGCTATTCCGGCATCCCGGTGGGCCGAAGAGTCATGCTCGCCTTCGCCTTCAGCGGCGCGCTGGCCGGCCTGGGCGGGTTCATGTACGCCGCCCGCTTCGCCAACGTGAGCGCGGCCTCGGGCTCGGGGTTCGAGTTCGACGTGATTTCCGCGGTCGTGATCGGCGGAGTCAACGTCTTCGGGGGCGTCGGGACCGTGCTCGGAGCGGTCCTCGGGGCCCTCTTCATCGGCGTGATCGACGACGGCTTCACGCTCCTCAAGGTGAACCCGTTCTGGAAGATCGCCTTCCAGGGCTTCGCGATCGTCGCCGCGGTGACGATCGACGCCCTGGTCACCCAGCGCCTGCAGGAGTCGTTGCGGCGACGGCGGCGGCGCGAGGTGCGCGCGACGGCCCAGGCGGAGGCGTCGACGTGAGCGCCGCCCGCGTCGGGGCTCTCGCCCGCTCGGTGGTCGGGCGCTGGGAGTTCGTGCTCGTCCTGCTCATCATCGCCGCCGGAGCCTGGAGCGCATCGCTCTCGCCCTTCTTCCTGGACGCGGAGAACCTCCTCGACCTGATGAAGCCGTACACCATGATCGGCCTGATGGCGCTCGGGCTCACGCTCGTCGTCGTCGCCGGCGAGATCGACATCTCGGTCGCCTCGACCCTCGCCGTCTGCGTGGTCGTCTTCGCCGACGTCTGGCAGCACGGCGTGAACATCTGGCTCGCCTGCTTCATCGGGCTCCTCGTCGGCACCGGGCTCGGCCTCTTCAACGGCGTCCTGGTCGGGGTCCTCCATCTCCCTTCGCTGGCGGTGACACTCGGCACCCTCGCCGCCTACCGCGGGATCGCGTTCGTGATCCTCGGCAGCGAGGGCATCACCGGCTTCCCGGAGGGCTTCACCCGGCTCGGCAACGGCTACGTCGGGTCGAGCACCGTCCCGGTCGGGCTCGCGATCTTCGTCATCGCGACCGGGCTGTTCGCTCTCGTGCTCCACGGCACGCGCTTCGGCCGCTACGTCTACGCGATCGGGTCGAACCGCGAGGCCGCGCGCTTCTCGGGCGTCCCCGTCGACCGCGTCCGGGTCACGCTCTATGCGCTCTCGGGGCTGATGGCCGCAGCCGCGGGCCTCCTCTACGCGTCCTACTTCGCGACCGCGCAGGCGGATGCCGCCACGGTCGCCCTTCTCGACGTCGTCGCCGCGGTCGTCCTGGGCGGCGTCAACATCTTCGGCGGCTCGGGGACCATCCTCGGCGTCTTCCTGGCCGTCGTCCTGATTGCGGTCCTTCGCAACGGCATGGGTCTCGCCAACATCGCCGGCGACACCCAGAGCATCGTCATCGGAGGGCTGCTGCTCGGCGCGATCCTCGTCGGCAACCTGCTGCGCGGCTTCCGGGAGCAGGGCCTCGGCAGGCGCTTCGCCGAGCGTCTCGATCGAAAGGAGGCCGCGGGCGACGAGCAACCGAGCGGGAGTCCCAGCTAGTCGGGGGAAACGACGAAAGGAGCTAGGTGATGAGAAAGAGCAAGGGTGTGAGCACGATCCTCGCGCTCCTGGTCCTCGCGGTCGTGCTCGCCGCCGCCGCGTGCGGCGGGGACGACGACGACACCGGCACGAGCGGTGAGCCGGCGGCAACGGGTGCCGAGACGACCGACGGCGAAGAGGGCGGCTTCAGCCTCTACATGATCCCCAAGAACGTCGGCAATCCCGTCTTCGACCTGACGAACGCGGGCATGCAGGAAGCGGCTGCCGAGCTCGGAGACACGACCGAGTTCAACGGCTCGACCGAGGCCGACGCGCAGCAGCAGGTCGAGGTGATCAACGCCGCGATCGCGCAGGAACCGGATGCGCTGCTCATCTCGGCGAACGACCCCGACGCCCTCGTGCCGGCGCTCCAGTCGGCGGAGGAGAAGGGGATCCAGACGGTCACCTTCGACTCGGACGTGAACCCGGACGCCCGGATCATGTTCGCGAGCACCCCGTCGCCGACTGCGGTCGGCGAGACGCAGATCGAGATGTGCGGCTCGCAGATCGACTACGCCGGCGAGATCGCCATCCTCTCGGCGTCGGCGACCGCGACGAACCAGAACGCGTGGATCGAGGTCATGGAGACGACGCTCGAGGACCCGAAGTACGCGGAGATGGAGCTCGTCACGACCGTCTACGGGGACGACGATCCGACGAAGTCGACCGAGGAGGCCCAGGGGCTGCTCCAGGCCTACCCCGACCTCAAGTGCATCATCGCTCCGACGACCGTCGGGATCGCAGCCGCGGCCCAGGTCGTCACGCAGCAGGAAAAGTGCGAGGCCGTCATCGTCACGGGCCTCGGGCTGCCGAGCGAGATGAGGGAGTTCGTGGAGTCGGGCTGCGTCATGCAGAACGCCCTCTGGAACTTCGAGGACATCGGCTACCTCGCGGCCTACGCGGCCCACGCCGTTCTGGCCGGAGACATCACGGGAGAGGAAGGAGAGACCTTCGAGGCGGGTCGGCTCGGCGAGATCACCGTCGAGGCCGACGGCATCGTGTACGCGCCGGAGCTGCTCGTCTTCACTCCGGAGAACATCGACGACTACGACTTCTAGTCGGATGGCTGGGGAGAGGCGGGGGCGATGCGCTCCCGCCCCTCCACCGTTTCGAATGATGCCAAAGTGAAAGCCGCCGGAAAACAGCGCTGGTTCGTCCCCGACGCGTATCTCCCCGCGGAGTCGTCGCACGGCCTCGAGAGCCACGAGGCGGCGTGCCTCCTGAACGTCTCGGACGAAGACGCGCGCGTCGTGTTCACCTTCTACTTCGAGGACCGCGAGCCGATCGGCGACGTGGTCCTGTCGCTCGGCGCGAGGCGCACGCGGCACGTGCGCCTCGACCGGGCCGACGAGCTCGGGGTCGAGCTGCCGCGCGGAACGCCGTTCGCCTACGCGGTCGAGAGCGACGTGCCGATCGTGCTCCAGCACTCGCGGCTCGACACGACCGCCGGCGGCTACACGCTCTTCACGACGATCGCCTACTCCGAATAGCGCCGGATCTCCGAGCCGGAAAGCCAGTCGGGCAATGGTTTAGAGTCACTTCCAATGGCGGACGTCGTCATCTCGGGCGTCGAGAAGGTCTACCCGGACGGGACCTGCGCCGTGCGGGATCTCAACATGTCGGTCGACGACGGCGAGCTGGTGGTGCTCGTCGGCCCGTCCGGCTGTGGCAAGACGACGGTCCTGAGGATGGTCGCCGGGCTCGAGGGGATCTCGGCCGGAACGATCTCGATCGGCGAACGGGAAACCGGCGACGTCATCTGACTGCACGCGGCGGCACATGACCGGCGGCGGCTCACGGATCGAGCGGTAGCCACACCCCGTCGCGCATCAGCAGCCGCCCGGACAGCTCGTTCGCCTCACGCCACGCGCGGATCTCGGTCGGCGTCACGCGCAGGTACACGTAGACGCCGGGCTCCGCGCGCGCGTCGAAGCCCGAGTGCTCCGTGTGCGCATCGGCGGTCGCGTCGTCGACGCCTTCCGTCACACGGCCGTCGACGAGCACGACGTCGCGCGTCGGACCGACGCCGACGCGCGCAACGCCGGCACGCAGGAGGTTCGTCGCGGTCGGAGACGAGCGCGGCGTCGCGAGCACGAGCGCCGCGCCGTCCCAGTAGTAGGAGAGCGGGACGAGATGGGCGTTCCCCATCTCGTCCGCGCTCGCCACCCAGCAGTCGACCTCGGTGCGTAGCAATGCCAGCGTGTCCGCCTTGCGCTGCGCACGCGACCGCGGCACCGCGCTCACGCCGCGATCTTCTCCAGCAACGCGTCGATGCGCGCGAAGCCCGCCTTCGCGCCCTCTTCGACGCCGTACTGCATGGTGGTGTCTCGCTGCTCGGTCGTCTCGAAGAGCATCGTCTGGGTCAGCTTCGTCTGCTCGCCGAGATCCTCGAACTCGAGCGTCTGCAGGTGGTTCTGGAACGTCTGCACGAGGCGTGCGGGCGGGTCGACCTCGCGGAACTCGCCCTCGACGACGCCGAAGGCGGTTTGGAACCGGTAGGTGCCGCCGGGACGGACGTCCATCTCCTCGACGACGGTGTCGTCACCCCACCACTCGGGGATCAGCTTCGGATCCGTCCAGACGGAGAAGACGTGCGTGCGCGGTGCGTCGAAGACCCGCTCGACGCGGATCTCGAGGTCGTTCGGGGTGGTGACGGTGGTGCTCATCGTGCTCCTTTCGTGCGTTGGACGACCTCCGCGAAGCGGTCGAGCCGCTGCAGCCACGTGCTGATGCCCTCGAAGGCGTGGGGCACGAGTGCGCATCTGCGCGCGCGGCCGACCTTCTCCGTGGCGACGAGGTTCGCGTCCTCGAGCAGCCGGATGTGCTTCTTCATCCCGGTCAGCGACATGCCGAAGGGCTCGGCGAGCTCGCTGATCGTCGCACTGCCGGCGCCGAGCCGTTCGAGCACGGCGCGCCGGGTCGGGTCGGCGAGGGCCGCGAACGCGCGGTCGACGGTCGTCGGATACTGAACCATTGAGTTCAGTATTGCGGACCAGTTCGGAAACCGCAAGGAGCGTGAAACGTTAGGTCAGAACCCGGAGCTGGGACGGACGTCCCGCACGCGACTGGTCACTGCTGCGTCCTTGGGTCGTGCGTAGGGTCGGCGTACATGGGAGGGCAGCCGTGATCGATGGCTTCGGGGCGAAGTTCGTAGTGCCAGGGTTCGTTGCTGTAGATCTGGCATAGCCCGTATTCGGCGCCGTGCTCGGACAGCCACGCTGTGGCATCGGAGCGCCCGATGTCGACCGCGTCCCCCGACACGTGAGCAGACGTGTTGGGGGTTGCCACCCATCGGGCAGCTTCCTCTTCTGAGCCGTACTTCAGGACCGCCTGCTGGAGTAGTCGCTCCTGGTACTCCGGCGAACGCCAGCCACTATCGACGAAGAACTCGACCCCGTCGTCCGCGGCATCAGTTGCGGCTTGGCGCAGGGCACCGAGGAGAGCTGGATCAAGGTTGGCTACACCCGGAATCGCGTCATCGAAGACCGTCGTGCCGGCGGGGACGGCACCGTCAGCCTCGCCAAGCGCACCACGTTGTTCACTGCGAAGAGGACGGTGCTCGCTGCGAGGGACGCCGATGGGTGATGTGGCCGTCGAGGACGAGGACACCGTCGACGACGATCGAGGAGAGGACGCCAGCAAGACTGGTAGCCGAGGGCTGCGGCGATCGCCGCGATGACGACTAGCAGGCCGGCGACACGGATCCTGCGAATCCGAATCCGACGGGTCGTTGTTCGTGCTGGTTCGCTGTAGGTCATGCCTCCAGTCAAGGCAGCGTGGTGTTGCCAGCACGTATGTGGTTTTCGATATGCCGACGACATGCGCCAGCTCGTAGCATCGGAGCATGCGTGTGTTGCTCGTCGAGGACGAGCCCTATATGGCGGAAGCCATCCGCGATGGCCTGCGCCTGGAAGCGATCGCGGCCGACATCGCCGGTGACGGCGACACCGCTCTGGAGCTGCTGAGCGTCAACGCCTACGACATCGCCGTCCTCGACCGAGACATTCCCGGACCTTCCGGTGACGAGATCGCCAAACGCATCGTCGCCTCCGGCAGCGGCATGCCGATCCTCATGCTCACCGCTGCCGACCGTCTCGACGACAAGGCCACCGGGTTCGAGCTCGGCGCCGACGACTACCTCACGAAGCCGTTCGAACTCCGAGAGCTCGTGCTCCGTCTCAGAGCGCTCGACCGCAGGCGCGCCCACAACAGGCCACCCGTGCGAGAGATCGCAGGTCTGCGGCTGGATCCGTTCCGCCGAGAGGTCTACCGCGACGGCCGCTACGTCGCGCTGACCAGGAAGCAGTTCGCAGTGCTCGAAGTTCTCGTCGCTGCCGAAGGCGGTGTCGTCAGCGCCGAAGAGCTACTGGAACGAGCGTGGGATGAGAACGCAGACCCGTTCACCAACGCCGTGCGCATCACGGTCTCGGGACTGCGCAAACGGCTCGGCGAACCCTGGATCATCGCCACCGTGGCCGGCGTCGGCTACCGCATCGACACTCAACCAGATACCGGGCGTGAGGGATGAGAACGTGGATAGAGCAGCCTGGTTTGAGCGTTCGCCTCAAACTCACCCTCAGCTACGCCGGGTTCCTCATCCTGGCAGGTTTCTTGATGCTCGCGGCCGCGTGGCTCGCCGGCCAGCCAGGGCAATCGTCCGACTTCCTGCTGCGATACGTACCCGACGATGTGATCAGCACGCTCGGTGGCTTAGTGCCCGGGAACAACTCCTTCCTCCTGCGCGCTTTCGCTCCGGCCGCGGCCATCGTGCTGGCGTTCCTGCTGGTGTTCGGTCTCCTGGGAGGATGGATTCTCGCCGGCCGCATGCTCGCCCCCCTGACTCGCATCACGGACGCCACACGCATGGCCGCGAACGGATCGCTCTCCCACCGAATCCGGCTACCGGGCCGCAGAGATGAGTTCCGCGAGCTCGCCGACGCCTTCGACACCATGCTCGCGCGGCTCGAAGCACACCTCGCTGAACAGCAGAGATTCGCAGCCAACGCCTCCCACGAGCTGCGCACCCCACTGGCGATCACGCAGACACTTCTCGACGTTGCCCGCAACGATCCGAACCGCGACACCGGCGAACTTGTCGACCGCCTCCAGGCCGTCAACACCCGAGCGATCGACCTCACCGAAGCATTGCTCCTGCTCAGCCGCGCCGACCAGCGGTCCTTCACCCGAGAACACGTCGACCTGTCCCTCCTGGCAGAAGAAGCCACCGAAACGCTCCTCCCCCTCGCAGAAAAACGCGGCCTCACCATCGAGACCTCCGGCGACATGACCCCCACAATCGGCTCACATGCGCTCCTGCTGCAGATGACTACGAACCTCGTGCACAACGCGATCGTCCACAACCTGCCTGAACAGGGCACCGTGTGGGTCACGACCAGCGTTCAGCCCGAGAGTGTGGTGCTCACCGTCGAGAACACCGGCGAGAAGCTCACCCCACAGTTGGTTGCCACGCTTGCCGAGCCGTTTCTTCGCGGCACCGGACGCATACGCACCGACCACGCAGGTGTCGGCCTCGGCCTGGCAATCGTCAAGAGCATCACCCAAGCACACGACGGAACCCTCACCCTCACCCCCCGGGCCGCCGGCGGGCTCCGCGTCACGGTGCAACTACCCGCCGCGCCACCGCACACTGGCAGATGACGATCAGAGGAATTTGGCGCACGCACTGAGAGGAGCACTCAAGGCCCGCGCCTGCTTCTCCGCTGGTGGGGCGACGCCGCCTAGCCACCGCCAGATCCTACGGGCGTGACAAGACCCCTCAGGTCGCGGGTCCGCGGTCGGCAGCACCAGCGGGTTTCGGACAGGCGAGAGCCCCGGATAGCTAAGTCCCGAGCTGTGACCGCGGCCGGCGGGCTTTCGCGTCGCATGGAAAGGAGCAGCAGGCCTCTAGGCTGCGCGTGCGCCTCTGGGCGCGTCGCCCTGGCCGAGCGTTTCTAATAGCTCCTGTCCTCGTTGCCGATAGACGCGGTGAAGAGCAGCGTTGGCGCCCGTCAGGACCGAAGCCTCAGCGCGACGACCTCCGGATCGGGAAGCAACATTGAAGTACATGCGACCATCTGGAATGAAGCCAGTCGACCAGCTTGAAGTAGCATCATCACAAGGAGCCGCATGAACGACACCGACGCCACTGTCGTGCCGATTTGGACACTGACCACGTCCGAAGCCAACACGCTCGTTCCTGCGGTGGCTGACGGAGGCGCGCTCACGCCCGAACGCCTGACCGAGCTTCGCAGTGCGCTCGCCACGTTCTCATCGGCGCCGCTGGTGACCTTGGAAGCCCATCCGTTGGCTAACAAGCGCGGCCGCTCAGCGGGCCTGCCGCTCGACGCTGTGAGCCCGCTCGCGCAGGAACTGTCTCGCCTGGTCGCAGCGAATGCGAAGAGCGTGCCAGCCGTCGCGCAGGTCGCGGAGTCCAGTGAAGTGCTCTACAAGATGGTGATTCCCGCCAGGGTCGCCGCGCAGGTCGGCAAGGGCCTCCTGAAACCGATGAGGTCCAAAGCCGTCGCTGACGGCGTCCACGGCTCTTTGGTTGGCGCCAAGGGGATCGTTGCCAATGCCTCTTTCGTTCCCGTCCAATCGGCAAAGGCGGGCGCCGCGCCCGGGATGGCCGTGGGAACGGTCGCTGCAGGCGGTGCGATTACTGTCGCTGCGCCCCTGGTTCTGCTGGCGGTCGCGGTTGGTGCAAGCGCCTACGCCGATCACCAGCGGCAGAAGGCCATCGAGCACATCACTGAGCTGCTAGAACAGCTCCACGACGACAAGTTGGAGCACGAGCGCAGCGAACTCGACGGCTGCCGCGACGCGATCGATAAGGCCACCGGGCTTCTACTCGATCGCGGAAAAGTTGGCGCGTCCCTCGGGTTGGACTCAGCCGTTCATGCAATCAGCACTGCGATCCAGAACGCGGACCGCCGAGTGAAGAAATGGGAGGCCGCGCTCGACTCTTTCGTCGGCAACCGCGTCGAGGTCTCCGAGCTGGAGGTCGATTTTCCCGGCGTTTGTGAGGACGGTGGAAAGTTCCGTACCCACCTCGAACTGGCGACTCTCGCCATCTCGCTCAAGCGCCGTGTGGTCCTCTTGCAGGGCGTGGAGGCCGGCCAGAGTGACCGGGACAACCCGTTCGAGCACTTCCTTCGCAGCCTGAACCACGACCAGCAACGCATCCTCGAGTTAGAAGCACGCATTGACAACGTCCTTCTACGACTGTCGGCTCTGGAGGTGCGGTCGCCAAAACGGCTGATCGACCAGGTCATGACCCGGAAGCAGGTAGACACCCTGCTCGAGACGTCGTATCGACTCAGGGCCCTCGGCGCAGGAGTCGGCGCCGTTGCGCCGAGCCAAGAGGTCGTCATCGAGATCGAGAAGCACAGCGACGGAACGCTCCTGGTGCTCCCAGCCCGCGCGGCCTGACCTGCTCCGATTTTGCCGCCCGGCGGCACGTCTCGTGGAACGCGAAGCGGCTGCATTGGCGACACCAACCCTCACGTCAACGGACAGCTCGCCGCGGGCCTCCGACGCTTCCCAGACCCATCACTCGACGGTACACCCCGAGCGCGGCAGCGGTCCGTTAGCTGACCCGACGCATCCGCCGGCCTGACAAGGTCTCTACGACTACGCTGCGCCGGACTTGCTGCGGCCGGGCGGTTAGCTTAACCCGATCGGCTGCACACCCTGCCCGGCCCGACCCGAGCCTAGGGCGTGGCCGCGCCGGCGGCAAAATGGCCGTTTGGGTCGAGCTACTGCCCGTCGGAAACCGCGATCGCGCCCGCCGGAGGCTGAGCCATGTCCGTTGTTCGCACGATCTCTTTGCCGAAGGGAACTAACGCGGCGCCCGCCATCTTGAAGTCCGCCACGCCCAGCGGGATGCCGATGATCGTCAAGCAAAGAAGGATCCCGGTCAAGAAGGTGGGCAAGAGCGAGCCACCATCCCGCGAGGATGAACCAGAGGATGTTGGCGACGGCACTCAAGCCCTTGAGCCGCGTCGGACTTGGGACCAGCACCCGACCGAAGGGCCACAGCGCGTAACCGGCAAGCTTGAACGACTGCACACCGAAGGGGATGCCGATGATCGTGATGCAGAGGATGAGCCCAGCAATCACGTAGGCAAGCGCGAGCCAGAGGCCGGCTAGGACGAGCCAAAGGATGTTCAGAACGGTCCGCATCTAGAGGAGCATCGCGCTTTGTCGCGGGGGTGTCGAGCAGCCGAGCCGGCGCCCAATGTCCAGGTTCAAAGGCGTGCTCGAGGCTCGCCGGCTCCGACGGCGTCATGCCTTGCTCTGCGAGCGCTCACTGGCTGACCGTCAACCGGTCTCGTCCGGTTCCCCAGGCCGGCCAACGTAGCCAGAGCTCGTTCGCCGACCTCAGCTTCCTTCACCGCAGGCCTCAGGCCTGCAGCTCCGCTGAGGCCCGTCGATCTCGTCGCCGAGAGCCGAGCTTGACTGACGGGTGCCCGGGCGTGGGAAAGCGCAGGACTTTCTTCCCTACTTACTTCCCTGGGCCTGACGTAGTCGCCGGCTTCACCACCTCTTCACCACTCGTTCACGGCCTTTCAGCCCACTGGGCGGGGGGCCAGGGCGACACTCGCCTCGATGCACCAACGCGAAAGGAGAACCGTGGGAATTCGTCCTGTTCCGAGGCTGGTCCTTCTCCTGCTGGCGCTCGCGGCGCTGACGCTCGGCGCCGCTGGGTGCGGCCGGGATGAGGACGACGAGGCCAACGCGCCAGCGACCACCGAGGAGGCCGGTGGCGAAGCGACGACCGAGGCCGCCGAGGCGCTCTCGGGCACGGTCGAGATCGACGGCTCGAGCACCGTCGGGCCCGCTGACCACCGCGGCCGCCGAGGCGTTCCGCGAAGAGCAGCCCGACGTGAACATCACGTCGGCACCGCCGGCACCGGCGGCGGCTTCGAGCGCTTCTGCGCCGGGCGAGACCGACATCTCCAACGCCTCTCGCCCGATCGACGAGGAGGAAGAGGTCCCGCTCTGCGAAGAGGCCGGGATCGACTACACCGAGTTCCAGGTCGGCGTCGACGCCCTCACGGTCGTCGTCAACGCCGAGAACGACTGGGCCACCTGCCTGACCGTCGACCAGCTCAAGAAGATCTGGGAGCCGGCGGCCGAGGGCAAGATCACCAACTGGAACCAGGTCGACCCGAGCTTCCCCGACCAGGAGCTCTCGCTCGCCGGGCCGGGCACCGACTCGGGGACGTTCGACTACTTCACCGACGAGATCAACGGCGAGGAGGGCGCGAGCCGCGCCGACTACACGCCGAGCGAGGACGACAACGTCATCGTCCAGGCGGTCGCCGGCGACCCGGGCGGCATGGGCTACTTCGGCTTCACGTACTACGAGGAGAACTCGGACACGCTCAAGGCACTCGAGATCGACGGCGGCGAGGGCTGCGTCGCGCCGAGCGTCGAAACCGCCCGGGACGGCTCGTACGCGCCGCTCTCCCGCCCGCTCTTCATCTACGTCAAGAACGAGTCGCTCGCGAAGCCCGAGGTGCACGGCTTCGTCGAGTACTTCCTGACGAACTCGATCCAGCTCGCCGAGGACGCGCTCTTCATCCCGGTCCCCGACGACCAGGTCGCAGACCAACCTGTCCACCCTCGAGTCCGCGCGGCACGTAGGAGCGCGTGGCGACGCACGACACCACCGTAGGCGCGCAGCCGGAACCGATCCGGCTGCGCGCCGAAGGCAGGCGCTGGGGCGAGGTGGTCGTCAAGGCCGTCCTCGCCCTCTGCGCCCTGGTCTCGGTCGTGACGACGGTCGGGATCGTCGATCGCGCTGCTCCAGCCGTCGATCGAGTTCTTCCGCGAGGTCTCGATCGTCGACTTCTTCTCCGGCGACCGCTGGGCGCCGCTCTTCGAGCCGGCCGCGTTCGGCGTCCGGCCGCTTCTCGTCGGCACGCTCCTCGGTCACCTTCTGGGCGCTGCCTCGTCGCCCTCCCGCTCGGGCTCGGCGTCGGCGATCTACCTGAGCGAGTACGCACGCCCGCGGGTCGCGCGGGTTCCTGAAGCCGGCGCTCGAGGTGCTCGCCGGCATCCCGACGGTCGTGTTCGGCTTCTTCGCCCTGACCTTCTTCACGCCGCTCCTCCAGGACATCGGGCTCGGGGTCGGCACCTTCAACGTCCTCGCCGCCGGCCTCGTCATGGGCGTCATGCTCATCCCGACGGTCGCCTCGATCTCGGAGGACGCGATGACCGCGGTGCCGCAGCGACCTCCGCGACGGCGCCTACGGGCTCGGCGCGACGCGGCTGCAGGTCTCGACGCGGATCGTCGTCCCGGCGGCCGTCTCCGGGATCATCGCCAGCTTCGTGCTCGCCATCTCGCGCGCCATCGGCGAGACGATGATCGTCCTCATCGCCGCCGGCGGCATCGCCCAGATCGACCTTCGATCCGCGCGAGCCGTCGCAGACGATGACCGCGTTCATCGGCGCGACCGGCTCGGCGACGTGCCCACGGGCTCGATCGAGTACAAGACGATCTTCGCCGTCGGGCTCACGCTCTTCGTGCATCACGCTCGCCATGAACATGATCTCGATCCGCCTCGTCCGGAAGTTCCGCGAGGTCTACGAATGAGCGCGCCCGGCAGCGACGCTCGGGCCCGGCCCGAGCGGGGCCAAGGTGCGCGGCGACGCTCTTCTACGTCCTCCTGCTCGTCTCGGTCTCCGTCGGCTTCGTCCTGCTCGGCGACGCTGCTCGTCGACGTCTGCGAAAGGGCGTCGCGCTACCTCGACGTGACCCTCCTCACCGAGCCGACGTCGTCGGACCCGGAGAAGGCAGGCGCCGGCCCGGCCATCCGCGGGACGATCTACCTGATGGTGCTGCTGCTCGTGATGGTCGTCCCGATCGGCGTCGGGACCGCCATCTACCTCGAGGAGTACGCCAACCGGGAGCGCTGGTACAACCGGCTGCTCGAGCTCAACATCCAGAACCTCGCCGCGGTCCCCTCGATCGTCTACGGGATCCTCGGCCTCGCGTTCCTCGTCCGCGGCCTCGGCCTCGGGCGGGTCCTGCTCGCGGGCGCGCTGATCCTCACGCTGCTCGTGCTCCCGACGGTGATCGTCGCCGCCGGGAGGCGATCCGCGCCGTTCCCGACTCGATCCGGCAGGGCGCGCTACGCGCTCGGCGCGACGCAGTGGCAGGTCGTCTCGCGGCAGGTGCTCCCGGCCGCGATCCCGGGCATCGCCACCGGCTCGATCCTCGCGCTCGCGCGCGCGATCGGGGAGACCGCGCCGCTCCTGCTCGTCGGCGCGCTCACGTACGTGGCGTTCAACCCGACGCTCGCTCGGCGCGTTCACGGCGCTGCCGGTGCAGATCTACCAGTGGATCGCGCGGCCGCAGGAGGAGTTCCGGCTGCTCGCCGCGGCCGGCGATCATCGTCCTGCTCGTGATCCTGCTCACCATGAACGCGTTCGCGATCTGGCTCCGCAACCGCTACCAGAGAAGATGGTGATGTCCGACATGGAAAGCGCTCCGGCCGCACCTGCCAAGATCCCCGAGCATGGACGAGAAGCTCCTCGCCGACGCGGCCGCGCGAGGCGACCGACGCCAGCCGCGAGGTCGCTCTTCGACGTCGCGGACCTGACGGTCTCCTACGCCGGCGTGCCCGCGCTCAAGAACGTCTCGCTCGAGATCTACAGGAACTACGTCACGGCCTTCATCGGCCCGTCCGGCTGCGGCAAGAGCACGTTCATCCGCTGCTTCAACCGCATGAACGACCTGATCCCGACCGCCGCGGTCGAGGGCACGGATCCTCTACCACGGCATCGACCTCTACGGCACCGAGGTCGAGCCCGTGGAGGTGCGCAAGCGCATCGGCATGGTCTTCCAGAAGCCGAACCCGTTCCCGAAGTCGATCTACGACAACGTCGCCTTCGGCCCGCGCGTGCTCGGGCTGGAAGAAGGACCTCGACGAGCGCGTCGAGCAGGCGCTCCGGCGCGCCGCGCTCTGGGACGAGGTCAAGAACCGGCTGAAGGCGAGCGCGCTACAGCCTCTCCGGCGGCCAGCAGCAGCGCCTCTGCATCGCGCGCTGCCTCGCCGTCGAGCCCGACGTCCTCCTCATGGACGAGCCGGCCTCGGCGCTCGACCCGATCTCGACGACGCGCGATCGAGGACCTGATGCACCAGCTCAAGACGCGAGTACACGATCGTGATCGTCACCCACAACATGCAGCAGGCCGCGCGCGTCGCCGACATGACGGCGTTCTTCAGCGTCGACGTCGACGAGGAGCGCGACCTCCGCACCGGGATCCTCGTCGAGTACGACCAGACGCCGACGATCTTCACCAACCCGTCCGACAAGCGGACGGAGGACTACGTCACGGGGAGATTCGGATGAGGGTCACGCTCCAGGAAGAGCTCGACCAGCTCGAGGCGGCGCTCCAGGAGGAGGGCGCGCTCGTCCTCCGCGCGCTGCGCGGCGCGCTGAACGCGCTCCTGCAGCGGACGTCGAGCTCGCCGACGAGGTGATCGCCTTCGACGACGAGATCGACGCCGCGCTACCTCGGCATCGAGGAGGGGATCCAGTCGCTCCTCGCCCGGCAGACGCCGGTCGCGGTCGATCTCCGGCTCGTGCTCGCGATCCTGCACAACAACCTCCACCTCGAGCGGATGGCCGACTACTGCGTGACGATCGCCAAGCTGACGAAGCTCGTGAAGGACGTCCCGCACGACGAGACGATCCTCGAGGGGTTCGAGGAGATGGGCCAGCGGGCCGAGGAGATGACCCGCGTCGCGCTCGACTCGTTCCGCGACCGCAACGCTCGAGCAGGCCGAGACGCTCGTCGACCTCGACGAGCTGATCGACCGGGCCAACCGGCGCGTTGTCGGCCACGTCCTCTCGCTTGGCGCCGATCCCGACCTCCGCGAATGGGGCCTCCGGATGATCATCGTCTCCCGCTGCCTCGAGCGGATCGGCGACCACGCCGTCGACATCGGCGAGCAGACTGCCTTCCTCGTGAGCGGCGAGTTCCGCGAGTTCACGGACGCCTCGCACCACGATGGCACGACGCCGCGCGACCTGAACTAAGCGCAGCATTCGGCGACCGCGACGCGAGCCGTCCGAAGCGACCGCGCGTCGGAGGAATGTGAAGAACCCTGGCCCCGGCCGGCCACGCGCTTGTGTTCGGCTGGCGGCCGCGATCGTCTTCGTAGCGGACGGCCACGGTCGTACATACCCCTAGCGGGTATGATTCGACGCGATGGCCACGGTTCAGCTCGAGCTCGAAGGCATGACCTGCGGGGCCTGCGCGGCGAGGATCGACAAGGCGCTCAACAACCTGGACGGCGTGGAGGCGAGCGTCAACTACGCGACCGAGCAGGCGGCCGTCAGCTACGACGACGGCGCGGTCTCCATCCAGGACCTCGTGGGCGCGGTGAGGGGCGCCGGGTACCACGCCGCGCTGACGCGGGACGCGGGCCGGGTCGGGGCCCGCATCGGTCTGCGGCTCGTCGTCGCGGCCGTGCTGACCGTCCCCCTCGCGCTCATGGCGATGGTGCCCGCGCTCGGGTTCGAGGGGTGGGAGTGGGTCGCGCTCGTGCTGGCGACACCTGTCTGGGCCTGGGCCGGCTGGCCCTTCCACCGCGCGGCGCTCAGGAGCGCGCGGCACGGCGGCGCCACCATGGACACGCTGATCTCACTGGGGACGACCGCGGCCTACGTCTGGTCGGTCGTCGCGCTGATCGTCCTCGACGACGCCGAGGTCTACTTCGAGGTGACGGCCGTCGTCACGACCCTGATCCTGCTCGGCCGCTGGCTCGAGGCCGGCGCGCGCCGGCGCTCGGGCGCCGCGTTGCGCGCCTTGCTCGAGCTGGGCGCGAAGGAGGCGCGGGTCCTCCGCGACGGAGTCGAAGTCGCCGTCCCGCCGGAGGAGCTCGCTGTCGGCGACCTGCTCGTCGTCCGCCCGGGCGAGAAGCTGGCGGCCGACGGCGTGGTCGTCGAGGGAAGCTCCGCCGTCGACCGGTCGATGCTGACCGGCGAGCCCGGCCCCGTGGACGTCGGCCCCGGAGACGAGGTCGCCGGGGCGACGGTGAACGCGTCCGGCCGGCTGGTCGTCCGGGCGACCCGCGTGGGCGCGGAGACGGCGCTGGCTCAGATCGCCCGGCTCGTCGCCGACGCACAGGCCGGGAAGGCGCCGATCCAGCGCCTGGCCGACCGGGTCTCGGGCGTCTTCGTCCCGATCGTGATCGGGCTCTCGCTGGCAACGCTCGCGGGCTGGCTCCTGTTCGGCGGCAGCGTCACGGAGGCGTTCACCGCCGCCGTCGCCGTCCTGATCATCGCCTGCCCCTGCGCGCTCGGCCTCGCCACGCCCACGGCCCTGCTGGTCGGCACCGGCCGCGGCGCGCAACTCGGCATCGTCATCAAGGGCCCGGAGGTGCTGGAGCAGACGAAGCGCGTCTCCACGATCGTCCTGGACAAGACCGGCACCGTCACCGAGGGCCGCATGGAGCTCGTGGACGTCGTGCCGATGAACGGCGCCGCGCGCGCGGACGTCCTCCGACTGGCCGGCGCGGTCGAGGACGCGAGCGAGCATCCAGTCGCGCGGGCCGTCGCGGCGGCGGCGCGCGCCGAGCTGGGCTCGCTGCCGCCGGTGGAGAGCTTCGCGAGCCGGCCGGGCATCGGGGTCGTCGGGCTCGTCGAGGGCCACGAGGTCGAGATCGGCCGCGGCCCGGAGGGCATCACGGTCGCCTGGGACGGCGTGCCACGCGCGACCCTGGTCGTCGCCGACACCGTGAAGCCGACGAGCGCCGAGGCGGTCGCGGAGCTCCGCGCGCTCGGCCTCACGCCGGTCCTGCTGACGGGCGACCGGGAAGAGACAGCGCGGACTGTCGCCGCGGAGGTGGGCATCGAGCGCGCGCTCGCCCAGGTCCTCCCGGGTGACAAGGCGGCCGAGGTGCGCAGGCTCCAGGACGAGGGCGAGGTCGTGGCGATGGTCGGCGACGGCGTCAACGACGCTCCCGCGCTCGCCCAGGCCGATCTGGGCATTGCCATCGGCACGGGCACCGACGTGGCCATCGAGGCCAGCGACCTGACGCTCGTCTCCGGCGACCTGCGTGGGGCGGCCGACGCCATCCGCCTCTCGCGCCGCGTCCTCGGCACGATCAAGGGCAACCTCTTCTGGGCCTTCGCCTATAACGTCGCCGCCATCCCGCTGGCGATCGCCGGGCTCCTCAACCCGATCGTGGCCGCAGCCGCGATGGCCGCCTCGAGCCTCTTCGTCGTCTCGAACTCCCTCAGGCTACGGCGCTTCCGCAGCCCCCGCGAAGCGGGCTAGACCCGCAGTGCAGGAAGATGCACTCTTTGCCTGACGTCCTGGGATCAGGATGACCGAGGCGAGGATCGACGCAAGCGCGTTCAATCAGTTCGAGGCGGCCGGGTGGGAGAAGCAGGCCGCCGGCTACGAGGACTTCTTCGGCCCGATCACCACGCGCCTCGTCGAGCCGCTCCTCGACGCAGCCGAGATCGGTGCGGGGAAACGCGTGCTCGACGTCGCCACCGGCCCTGGATACGTCGCCGCCAAGGCCGCCGAGCGAGGTGCGGCGACGATCGGCCTCGACAACGCCGAGGCGATGCTCTCGATCGCGCGCCGACTCCATCCGCGGCTCGAGTTTCGCCGCGGCGACGTCGAAAGCCTCCCGTTTCGCGACGGATCGTTCGACGCGGTCGTCGGGAACTTCATCCTGCTTCACCTCGGTCGGCCGGAGCGGGCGGTCCAAGAGTTCGTCCGCGTCCTCGCCCGTGGAGGCAGACTGGCGCTTACCGTTTGGGACGTTCCAGAGCGAGCCCGATTGCTCGGAGCGCTCCTCGACGCGGTGGCGGCGGCCGGAGCAGCCATCCCGGAGGACATTCCAGCGGGCCCTCCGATCTTCCGGTTCGCCGACGAGCGAGAGTTCGACCTGCTTCTGCGCGGCCAAGGATTGGAGAGCGTCGAGGTGCGGACGATTGGCTTCTCGTGCTCCGCCGCCTCCGCGGACGATCTCTGGCGAGGCTTGCTCGGCGGCACGGTCCGGCTTTCCGCGCTCGTCCAACGCCAACCAGACGACGTTCAGCGGGAGATTCGCGCGGCGTTCGATGGGATCGTCCAGGCGCACCAGATCGGCGACCGGCTGGAGATTCCCGTGTCCGTGAAGCTCGCGTCCGGCCGAAAGGTGACAGGGCTCCGCGACTAGCGCGACTCGAGCGGGTGGTGGCGCCCGTGGTAGGAGATCAGCGTGCAGAGGAGGCCGGTCAACGCCACGCCGGGGCCGACCTCGAGGAGCAGGCGCGCCTCGTCGGAGCGATCGACACCGGTGACGAGCCCGCCCACCGCGATCCAGACGGCCGCGAGGATGGCCGGGAGGAGTAGGAGAATCACCGTCCAGTCGTGCCACGGCCGGTTCCGCCGCTCCCAGAGCGCGTAGTCGCCGACCGCCAGGGCCAGGATGAGCAACGCGGGCAGGATCCCGGTCAGCACCTCGCCGGAGGCCGCCGCCACCCACACGGCGAGCGCCGCCGCCCCGATCGTCAGGTAGCGCGGCGCGGCTCCGGCTCCTCTTCGTGCCCCTCGACGTGAACGTCGGGAAGCCAGGCGAGCCAGGACGGCAGATACCAGTTCCAGCGGCCGAGGAGCTTCATGGTCGCCGGCACGACGACGGAGCGGATGATGGTCGCGTCGATGAAGAGCGCGACCGCGATCCCGAAGCCCATCTGCTGGAACATCACGAGATCGCCGCGGGCGAAGCCGGCGAAGACGGCGATGATGATCAGCGCGGCGCCGGTGATCAGGCGCGCGGTCGAGCCGACGCCGAAGGAGATCGCGTCGTCGGTGACGCCGGTCTGCGAGTAGCGCTCGCGGATCCGCGAGAGCAGGAAGACCTGGTAGTCCATCGAGAGGCCGAAGAGGACGGCGAAGAGGAAGAGCGGCACCCACGCCTCGACGATGGCGACCTGCTGGAAGCCGAACAGCTCGTTCCCCACCCCCTTGACGAAGACCAGCACGAGCAGGCCGTAGGCGGCGCCGACCGCGAGCAGGTTCATGGCGATCGCGGTCGCCGGGATGACAATCGAGCGGAACGCGATCGTGAGCAGGACGAAGCTGAGGCCGAGGACGAAGGCGAACACGATCGGCAGCCAGGAGTCCATGACGTCGTAGTAGTCGATGTCCTCCGCGGTGTCGCCGCCGACGAAGGCATCCGCTCCCGAGCCCGCGAACGCCGCAGGAATGACCTCGCTGCGCAGCTCACGCACGGCGGCGACTGCCTCGACGGAGACGGCGTCGCCGGCGACCGGGACGGTCAGGACGACCAGCGCCCCGTCCGGGCTCGTCTCCGTCGTGGCCTCGCCGAAGATCTCACGGCTCGCCAGCTCGGCCTGCAGCCCCTCGACCGCCTGGCGGACGTCCGGCGAGGCCGTGTCCCCCTCCACGACGATCCGCACCGGATCGGTCGTCTGCCCCGGGAACTCCCGATTCAGGAGGAGGAAGCCCTGCTTCGACTCGAAGCGGTCGGGCAGCGTGCTGATGCCCGCGGTGCCGGACTCCAGGGAGAGGACGGGGACGGCTGCCGCGAGCAGCAGCCCGACTGCCGCCACGAGGCTGACGACCGGGCGCCGCATGACCGCGGCGACGATCCTCCCCCAGAAGCGGCTCTCGGGCCGCAGGGCGCGCTTGCCGAAGTACGGAATCCGCAGCCGCTCGATGCCGTCGCCCAGGAGGCTGAGCACGGCCGGCAGCAGCGTCAGCGCGGCCACGACGGAGACGATGCCGACGAGGATCGCCCCGGTCGCCAGGCTGCGCATGATCGTGTTCGGCACGAGCTCGAGACCGGTCATGGCGAGGACGAACGCGGCGCCGCTGAACAGCACCGCGCGGCTCGCAGTGGCCCCGGCCGTCTCGATCGCGTCGAGCTTCTCGCGGCCCTGCGCCCGCTCCTCGCGGAAGCGGCTGAGGATGAAGAGCGAGTAGTCGATCCCCAGCGCGAGGCCCATCCCGAAGATCATGTTCGTGACGAAGACGGAGAGATCGAAGACCTGGCCGAGCAGTGCGGTCAGCGCCAGCGCGACGACGATGGAGAGGACGGCGAGCACGAGTGGGATCACGCCCGCGACAACGGTTCCGAAGACGAGGAGCAGGACGATGAGCGCGGCCGGCGCGCCGAAGAAGAGCTCGCCCTCCTGCAGGTCCTCCTCCGACAGCCGCGAGAAGTCTTCGTCGAGGGTGAGCTCGCCCGTCATCGCCGCTTCGACGCCGGGCTCTTCGTCGAGGCGCTCCACGACGGCGATCACGTCCGGGAGGCTGTCCTCGTTGCGCCCGAGGCCGACGAGGACGGCGGTAGCGGAGGCGTCCTCGGAGTCGAGCCCCTCCTGGCCCTCGTCGGCGGAGGTGACCACGGTGGCAGCCCCGGCCTCCTCCAGCTCGACGCCCAGCGCGGCGACGCGGTCGGCGTTCACGTCGCCGCCCTCGAAGCTGACGACGACGAGCTCGCTCGTGCCTTGCGCCGTGGTCTCCTGCGAAGGTGGGAAGTGCTCGAAGAACAGCTCCTCGGCCCGCTTCGAGTCCGTGGGCGAGGTGACCTCGCCCTCCGTGGTGAGCGTGTCGCCGAGGAGCGCGCCGACGACGACCATCGAAACGACGACGGCGACGAGCCACGCGCCCACCGTCCGCCACGGACGGCGCGCGCACGCTCGGGCAAGCGACTCGGTCGAGATGCTCACGGCGGCGGGAAGTTAGCAATCACTCACAAGAGAGTCAAGGAGGCTCCCCATGTAAGGTGCCGCCGTGCTCGCCATCACCGCCGGCAGCTTCCGCTTCGGCGCGCAGCTCGAGGAGGACGCCGCCCCGAAGACGATCGCGGCGCTGCGCACCCTCCTCCCGCTCCGCAGCCAGCTCGTTCAGGCCCGCTGGAGCGGCGAGTCGGCCTGGGTGCCGATGGGGTTCGAGATCGACCTCGCGCTCGGCCCCGAGAACGCCAACAGCTACCCGGCCGCCGGCGAGCTGCTGCTCTACCCGGGCGGCCTCTCCGAGGTCGAGATCCTCTTCCCCTACGGGGCCACCTGCTTCGCCAGCAAGATGGGCCAGCTCGCCGGGAACCACTTCGCCACGATCGTCGAGGGCGGCGAGCAACTCGCCGAGCTCGGCCGCGTCGTCCTCTGGGAGGGCGCGCAGCCGATCGTCTTCGAAGAGGGCTAGCCGAACAGTCACCGGATCTTCCCCGCGTGGCCACCCGCGTCTCGCGCACGATCATGGGCATGAGGCTCTTCGTCGTCGCGTGGCGGGAGGCCCCCGTCGCCGTCGCGCTCGCCGCCGCCGGCAGCCGGATCGGGCTCGAGACGGCGGTCCTGACCCCACCGGAAATGGCGAAGCGGGCCACGCCCGGCGACCTCATTCTTTCGCACCTCGACGTCAAGCCGACGCTCGACGGGGTCGAGGCAGGCGTCGCGAGGCTGCGCGGCCTCCGCTCGCGCGGAATCACCGTCCTCAACCCGCCCGAAGCGATGCTCGCGTGCCACGACAAGCTCGTGACCGCCCTGCGTCTCGGCCGCGCGGGGCTGCCGCATCCCGAGACGGCGTACCTGAGCGCCGCGTCCACCCGCCGCGACGTCTCTCGGCTCCGCTTCCCCTTCGTCGTCAAGCCCCGTTTCGGGAGCCGCGGCGAGCACGTGCACCGCTGCGACGACCCTGACGCCCTCGGCCAGCTTCTTGCCGGACTGCGGAAGTTCGGCTGGTTCCGGCGCCAGGGCGCACTGATCCAGGAGCTCGTCCCTCCGACCGGCTACGACCTGCGCGTCCTCGTTGCCGGCGGGCGGGCCGTCGGCGCGGTTCGCCGCGTTGCGCCCCCCGGCGAATGGCGGACGAACGTGGCGCTGGGCGCCGTCCGGCGCCCCTTCTTGCCCCAGCCCGTGGAGTGCGAGCTCGCGGTCGCAGCCGCGGCCGCTACGGGGGTTGACCTCGCCGGCGTCGACCTGATCCCGCGGCCGGACGGCAGCCTCGCCGTCCTCGAGGTCAACGGAGCGCCCGAGTTCACCGCCGCTTACTCGCTCGACGGCCGCGACGTCTTCGAAGCCGTCCTGATCGGGCTCCTGCTCCCGGAACCGGCCGGCAACACGCTCGCTAGAGCGTGACCTTGCCTTCGAGGAGCGCGCGGCCGACGACCGCGCCCTCGAGGCCCAACGCAGCGAGCGCGGTGAGGTCGTCCTCGGAACGGACGCCGCCAGCGGCCAGCACCGGCAGCCCCGAGCGGTCACGAACGCGCTCGAGCAGGCCGAGATCGGGGCCCTCCATCGTCCCGTCGCGGTCGATCGCCGTGCAGAGGAGGCGGCGAACGCCGGCCTCGGCGCAGCGCTCGGCGAACTCGTCCGGCGAGAGCTCCGTCATCCGGCTCCAGCCGGCGACCGCGACGCGCCCGTCCCGCGCGTCGACGGCGACGACGAGCCGCTCGTCGAACGCGGCCGCCAGCTCGGCGAGCGCTCCCGGTGAGCCGATGGCGGCCGTCCCCGCGACCACCCGGGCCGCGCCGGCGTCCAGGAGCGCCTGCGCGTCGGCGAGCGAGCGGATGCCGCCGGAGGCCTGCACGGGGGTGGGCGACGCGGCCGCGGCCAGCCTGCCGACGAGCTCGGCGCGGATCCGCCCGGTGCGCGCGCCGTCGAGGTCGACGACGTGGACGAGAGGCGGCCGTGCGGCGGCGAAGCGCGTGACGAGCTCGACCGGGTCACCCGCATGCGCGACGACGTCGTCGAATCCGCCCTGCCGCAGCCGGACTGCCTCGGCGCCGACGACGTCCACCGCCGGGATCAGCTGGAAGCCTTCGCGCTCCATTGCGTTGCCATGTTAACATGCTAATATGACGGCACCCGATGGCGGACCGATCACACCCATGGCGAACGAGCGAGATGGAGGACCTCTTCGAGGCGATCCGGAGCCTCGAGGGGGCGGACGAGGTGGAGCACTTCCTGCGGGATCTGTGCACGCTGAGCGAGCTCGAGGCGATGGCGCACCGCTGGGAAGTGGTGAAGCTGCTCGACCGGGGCCTCCCCTACCAGGAGATCGCCAGGCAAACGGGCGCCTCGACGACGACGGTGACCCGCGTGGCGCACTGGCTTCGCCACGGCGAGGGTGGCTACCGGACGGCGCTGGAGCGCCGGCTGCCCCTCTCCCCGACAGCCTGAAGATCGCCGTTCCCGCCAAGGGCCGCCTGCGTGAGCCCGCCGTCGCGCTGCTCGAGGACGCCGGCCTCGGGCCGGAGGAGCCCGGCGAGCGAGCGCTCGCCTTTGCCTGCCGGAACGCGCCGGTCGAGGTGCTGCTCGTCCGCGCCGCCGACATCCCCGAGTACGTCCAGGACGGGGTCGTCGACTGCGGGATCACCGGCGCCGACCTCGTCGCCGAGCGCGGCGCGCGGGTGACCGAGCTGCTCCGCCTCGGCTTCGGCGGCTGCACGCTCGAGGCCGCGGTTCCGCAGGAGTCGCCGGTCGAGGAGCTGACCGGGCTGGCCGGATTGCGAGTCGCCACCGTCTATCCGCACCTCACCTCGCGCCTGCTCGCCGAGCGCGGCGTCGACGTCGAGCTCGTGGACGTGACCGGCTCCGTCGAGGTGGCGCCGCGGCTCGGGCTCGCGGACGCGATCGTCGATCTCGTCTCCAGCGGGAACACGCTGCGGACGAACGGCCTGCGCTCGCTCGGGGCGCTGTTCGCCTCCGAGGCCGTGCTCGTGGCCGCGGAGGAGCCCGATGACGCCTCGCTCCGGCTGCGAGCGATCCTTGCCAGCGTCGTCCAGGCCCGCGAGGCGCGCTACCTCATGCTGAACGCCCCCGAGGCGGCGCTGGAGGAGATCTGCGCTCTCGTCCCCGGCTCCGGCGCGCCGAGCGTCATCCCGCTCGCGGAGCCCGGCATGGTCGCGGTGCACGCCCTCGTGCCCGCAGCCGACGTCTGGCGTCTCCTGCCGCAGCTCGAGGAGGCCGGCGCGACCTCGATCCTGCTCGTTCCCGTGGAGCGGATGCTGGCATGAGCGACGTCGGAACGATCGTCGCCGACGTCAGGGAGCGCGGCGACGCGGCGGTCGCGGACTGGGCCGAGCGCTTCGACGGCGCGCCGCCCGCACGGGCCGAGCCGGCCGGGGAGATCCCGGAGCAGGCCGTCCTGGCCCTGGCCGACACGGTCCGCCGCTGGCACGAGCTCCAACGGCCTACCGATCTGGTCGAGGAGATCCTGCGCGGCGTCGTGCTCGAACGGCGCTGGCTGCCGCTGGCCTCCGTGGGGATCTACGTGCCGCGGCGGCTCGTCTCCACCCTCGTGATGTGCGCCGTGCCGGCGCAGGTCGCCGGCGTCGGGCGCATCGTCGTCGTCACCCCGCCGGACGGCGCCGGCCTCGTCGCGCGGGCCGCGGAGCTGCTCGGCCTGGACGAGGTGTGGGCGGTCGGCGGGCCGCAGGCGATCGCCGCGCTGGCGTACGGCACGGGGACGATCGCGCCGGTCGACAAGGTCGTCGGGCCGGGGAACGCGTTCGTGAACGAGGCGAAGCAGCTCGTCGCCCACGACGTCGCGGTCGACCTCCCCGCCGGGCCGTCCGAGGTCGTCGTCCTCGCCTCCAAGGGAGCCGACCTGCAGGTCGCCGAGCTCGAGCTCGCCGCGCAGCGGGAGCACGGCCCGGACGCGGTCTGCCGGCTCGTGCAGGCCGACGGCGACCTCGACGCGGCGCTGGCGCGCGTGGAAGCGCTGGCGCCGGAGCACCTCGTCCTCCTCGGCGAGGAGGCGGAGAAGCTCGCAGGGCGCGTTCGCAACGCCGGGGCCGTCTTCGTCGGCCGTTGGTCGCCGGTCGCCGCGGGCGACTACGCGACCGGCGGCAACCACGTCCTCCCTACCGGCGGCCGCGCGCGGGCGGTCGGCGGGCTCGGCCTGGAGACGTTCCTCAAGCCGGTGACCGTGCAGCGCCTCACGCCCGAGGGCCTGGCGGGAGTGCGGCCGGTCGTCGAGGCCCTCGCGGCTCTCGAGGGCATGCCCGCCCACGCCGAGGCGGTGCGGCGATGAGGACGCTGCCGCAGGAGTTCTCCGCCTACGCCTGGGCCCCCTCGACGCGCGACCTCGCGGCCGACCTCGGCCTCGACCCGGTCGAGATCGTCCGCTTCGACGGGAACGTCCCCGCCTGGCCCGTCGCCACGACGCGCCCCGGCGCGCTGGCGTCCGCGCTCGCGGACGTCCAGAACTACCCACACGGCGGCTACGTGGAGCTGACCTCGGCGGTGGCACGGTACGCCGGCGTGGAGCCGGAGAACGTCGTTCTGGGCGCCGGCGCGGACGACCTCATCCTCCTCTGCGCGAGAGCCTTTGCCGGCCCGGGCGACCGCGTGGCGATCGCCGACGACCCGACCTACCCCCTCTTCCGCATCGCCGCGAATCTCGCCGGCGCGGAGATCTCGGACGACGAGCCGGCGGTCACGTTCTGCTGCCGGCCGAACAATCCGACCGGCGCGCTCGACGAGCTCCCGCCGGCCCGCCCGCTGATCGTCGACGAGGCGTACTACGAGTACGCGGGCGAGACGGCCGCCGCGCGGATCGGCGAGGGGGTCGTCGTCCTGCGCACGTTCTCCAAGGCCTTCGGACTGGCCGGCGGCCGCGTGGGCTACGCGCTCGCGGATGTCGACACCGCCGCCGAGCTGAACCGCCGCCAGGCGCCCGCGGCGATCTCGACGCTCTCCGCCGCGCTCGCGGTGGCTGCGCTCGCCGACCCGCCCGACGTCTCGGCGCAGGTGGAGGAGCGGGAGCGTCTGGCGCGGGGCCTGCGCGCGCTCGGCCTGGAGCCGCTGCCGTCGCGCACGAACTTCCTCTTCGTGCCCGTGGAGGAGCCTGCCGAGCTGGGCGCGGCGCTCCTCCGCTCCGGGCTCGTCGTGCGGATCTTCCCGGACGGGATCAGAGCGTCGGTGCGGGACGAGCACGACGACGACCTCCTGCTCGAAGGGCTGGCGCGCGCGCTCGACCGCCCGCGCCGGTCGCCGCCGCCGGGGGCCGCAGCGCCCGCCACGTGCGCGCGACCGCGGAGACCCGTGTGCGCGTCCGCCTGGCGCTCGACGGCGCGAGCCGTGTCCGCGTGGCAACGGGCGCCGGCATCTACGACCACTTCCTCGAGCAGCTCGCCTTCCACGCGGGCTTCGACCTCGTCCTCGAGGCGGCCGGCGATCTCGAGACGGGCGAGCACCACACCGCGGAGGACGCCGCCATCGCGCTCGGCGAGGCGCTCGACCGCGCGCTCGGGGACCGACGCGGGATTGCGCGCTTCGGCGACGCAGTCCTGCCCATGGACGACGCGCTCGCGCGGGCGGCGGTCGACCTCGGCGGGCGGCCTGCAGCCGAGCTCCAGCTCGCGCTCGACCCGGGCCTCGCCGAACACGTGCTGCGGAGCTTCGCGCAGGCGGGGCGCCTCGGGCTCCACGTCGAGTCGGAGGGACGCGACGCGCATCACGTCGTCGAGGCCGCCTTCAAGGCCGTGGGCCGGGCGCTCCGCTCGGCCGTCAGGACCGAGGGGACGGGCGTCCCCTCTACGAAGGGAATGCTGTGAGGGTCGCCGTCTGCGAGTACGGCGCCGGCAACGTGCGCTCGGTCGTCCTGGCCCTGGAGCGCCTCGGTGCCGACGCCGCTGCCACGAGCGACCCCGAGTTGGTGGCGCGCGCCGATCTCGCCGTTCTCCCCGGTGTGGGATCGGCGCGTTCCGCCATGCAAGGTCTCGCCGCCCGCCGGCTCGACGACGCGCTTCGTGAGCGGGTCGCCGCAGGAAGGCCGACGCTCGGGATCTGCTTGGGTCTCCAGCTGGCTCTCGAGTCGTCGGACGAGGACGGTGGCGTCCGCTGGACTTGCCCTCCTGCCAGGACGTGCCGTGCGGCTCCGAGAGGGGCGCGTTCCCCGGATCGGGTGGGCGCCCGTCGAACCGGGCGGCGAGGAGTTCTACTTCGCGCACTCGTACGCGGCGGAGACGCCGGCGACAACCGGCGACCTCTGAGGGGATCACAGCCGTGGCCGAGACCGGCGCGTTCGTCGGTGTCCAGTTCCACCCGGAGAAGAGCGGCCGCGCCGGTGCGCGGTTCCTCGAGCGATGCCTCTCCCGCGCCTGATCCCCTGCCTCGACGTCGCCGCCGGGCGTGTCGTCAAGGGCGTGCGCTTCCAGGGCTTGCGCGACGTCGGCGACCCGGTCGAGCTCGGTGAGGCCTACTCGGTGGCCGGCGCCGACGAGCTCGTCTTCCTCGACGTCGCCGCCACGATCGAGGGGCGCGACACGCTGGTCGGGCTCGTCCGCCGGGTGGCCGAGCGCCTGGCGATCCCGTTCACGGTCGGCGGCGGCATCCGCACGGTCTCGGACGCCGAGGCCCTGCTCGAGGCCGGCGCGGACAAGGTCTCCGTCAACTCGGCGGCGCTCGCCCGGCCCGAGCTCCTGTCCGCGCTGGCCGAGCGGCTCGGCTCGCAGGCCGTCGTGCTCGCCATCGACGCGACCGGCGGAGACGTGCGCTCCCATGCCGGCGGCGTCGAGACCGGCCGGCGCGCGGCCGAGTGGGCGCGCGAGGGCGAGGAGCGCGGCGCCGGCGAGATCCTCCTCACCTCCATCGACACGGACGGCACGCGCGACGGCTACGACCTGGCGCTCACCGGCGACGTGGCCGACGCGGTCTCGGTCCCGGTGATCGCCTCCGGCGGCGCCGGCGCGGCCGGCCACATCGCAGCAGCGCTCGAAGTCGCCCAGGCCGCCCTGCTCGCGTCCATCCTGCACGAGAACCCCGCGCGCCTGGCATCCCTACGCGACGAGCTCCGCGGCCTCGGAGTGCCGCTCCGCGATGCCGCCTGACCGAGCCCAAGTAACAGTCTGTTACTTGGAAAGGGGCAGCCGTGGCGCCTGAGGGCGAGCTGCGGGCGGCGATCGTCCAGGACGCCGGGTCCGGGCGCGTGCTCATGCTCGCCTGGATGGACGACGAGGCGCTGCGGCTGACCCGCGAGACCGGCGAGGCGCACTTCTACAGCCGCTCTCGCGACCGGCTCTGGCGCAAGGGCGAGACCTCCGGGAACACGCTGGCGGTCGAGGAGCTGCGCGACGACTGCGACGGTGACGCATACCTCCTGCGCGTCCGCCCGAACGGGCCTGCGTGCCACACGGGCTCGGTGTCTTGCTTCGCCCCGTGGCTGTGGCGCACGGTGCGCGAGCGTGCCGACACGCGGCCCGAAGGCTCGTACGTCGCCGGGCTCCTGGACGGCGGGCGCGCCGCTGTCGCCCAGAAGCTCGGCGAAGAGGGCGTCGAGGCAGCGCTCGCGGTGGCCTCGGAGGACGACGAGCGGGTCGTCTCCGAGGTCGCCGACCTCTGGTTCGCGAGCTACGTCGCCCTGGCGGCCCGCGGGCTCGATCCGACGGCGGTCGAGGAGGAGCTGCTCAGGCGGCGTCGGTAGGAGAGGCTGGCGGAACGTCGCTCCTCGCCGGGGTGCGATGGTCGTTCCGAAACAAGGACGCAGGGAGTGCTCGTAGCCGGAGGCTACGGGCACGACTGAGGACGCAGTCTTCGGGGCGAGCAGCGCGGCCGGGCGACACGGCGCCGATTCGCCGGACTCTCCTAAGCCGCGTCGGCGTCGCCTTCGCCGGTGCCCTCGAAGGCGCTCTGCAGCGCGGCCACATTTGCCTTCGGCTGGACGTGCCAGAACTCCGGCACGGCTTCCTCCCAGCGCGCCAGCAGCGCCTCCGCCCGCGTCGAGCCCGTGTAGCGGTGGTGGCGCTCGACGAGCTCCCGCAACGCCTCGGAGTCGCGGAGGTCGAGCCGCGCGGCGGCAACGAGCTGCTCGTTGATGCGCAGCGGCAGCCGCTCCTCGGGATCGTGGACGTAGACCTCGCCGCCGCTCATCCCCGCGCCGAGGTTGACGCCGTGCCGGCCGAGGATGACGACGGTGCCGCTGGTCATGTACTCGCACGCGTGGTCCCCGACACCCTCGACGACGACATCCGCGCCCGAGTTCCGCACGGCCAGCCGCTCGCCGGCGCTGCCGGCGCAGAAGAGCTCACCGCCGGTGGCCCCGTAGAGCACGGTGTTGCCGAGGAGGCACGGGTCGCCAGCGTCGTCGGCGGGCGGGCGGACGACGATGCGCCCGCCGCTCATCGCCTTGCCGACGTAGTCGTTGGCCTCACCCGTGAGGTCGAGCTCGACCCCGGCGGCGAGGAACGCGCCGAAGCTCTGGCCCGCGACGCCCTCGAAGCGCGCCCGCACGCGGCCGGGAGGCGCGCCGAGGCCGAACTCCTTGCCGATCTGCCCGCCCAGGCGCGCGCCGACGGTGCGGTCGCCGTTCCCGATCGGATACGACAGCTCGACGAGGCTCGCGTCCGTGAGCGCCGCGGCGGCATCCTCCGCCAGCCGCCGGCCGAGCTCCCACCCGCTCGCAGGCGTCCCGTGCTCGCCCGCGTAGCGCGCGGTGCCGTCCCCGGCGCGGCCGAGGAGCGGAGCGAGGTCGAGCGCGTCGGCGCGTGGGTCGCCGGTCGTCTTCTGACGCAGAAGCTCGACCCTGCCGACCGCCTCTTCGAGCGAGCGGAGGCCGAGGGAGGCGAGCAGTCGCCGCGTGTCCTCGGCGACGAGCAGGAGGTAGCTCTCCACCATCTCCGGGGTCGCGTCGAACTTGGCGCGCAGCTCGGGCCGCTGGGTGGCGATCCCGACCGGGCACGTGTCCATGTGGCACGTCCGAACCAGCAGGCAGCCCTCGGCGATCAGGAGCGCGGTGCCGAAGCTGACCTCGTCGGCGCCGAGCAGGGTGGCGACGACGACGTCGCGCCCGGTCTTGAAGCCTCCGTCCACGCGCACGCGCACCCGGCCCCGTAGACCGCTGCCGACGAGGGCCTGCTGTGTCTCGGCGAGCCCCAGCTCCCACGGCATGCCGGCGTTCTTGATGGATGTGAGCGGGCTCGCGCCGGTGCCGCCGTCCGAGCCGGCGACGTGGACGACGTCGGCGAGCGCCTTGACGACGCCGGCAGCGATGATGCCCACGCCGGCCTCGGCGACGAGCTTCACGGAGACGTCGGCAGCCGGGTTCACTTGGCGCAGATCGAAGATGAGCTGCGCCAGGTCTTCGATCGAGTAGATGTCGTGGTGCGGCGGCGGCGAGATCAGCGCGACGCCGGGGCGGGTGTGGCGCATGCGCGCGATCTCGGCGGTGACCTTGTGGCCAGGGAGCTGGCCGCCCTCGCCGGGCTTCGATCCCTGTGCAACCTTGATCTGGAGCTCCTGCGCGAACGCGGCGTACTCCGGCGTGACGCCGAAGCGGCCGGACGCGATCTGCTTGATCGCCGAGTTCGACTCGGAGCGGTAGCGCTCCCGCTCCTCCCCGCCCTCGCCGGTGTTCGCCTTCGCGCCGAGGCGCGCGAGCGCGAGCCCGATCAGCTCGTGGGCCTCGGAGGAGAGTGCGCCCAGGGACATGGCGCCGCCCGAGAAGCGGCGGACGACGTCCGCGACCGGCTCGACCTCGTCGAGCGGCACCGGCGGCCTGGCCGGGACGAGCTCGAGCAGGTCGCGCGGCTCGAGCGGCGTGCGACCGTCGACGAGCGCGGCGAAGCGCTCGTAGAGCTCCCAGCCGCCGCCGTTCACCGCGCGGCGGAGGTGGTGGGCGGCACGGATCTCGTGGATGGCGTCGACGACGTCCGGCGTGATCGCGTGCGGCTCGCCTCCCTTGCGGAACTTCACGTAGCCGGGGTTCTCGAGCTTCGGCCGCGCTTCGCCGGCGGCCTCCAGTCGTCCGAGCGCCTCCGCCTCGAGCTCGGCGAAGCCGAGGCCGCCGAGCTGCGAGGGCGTGCCCGTGAAGGCGAGGTCGACGACCTCCTGCGCGAGCCCGATCGCGTCGAAGATCTGCGCGCCGCGGTAGCTGGCCACGTCCGAGATGCCCATCTTGGACATGACCTTCAGGATTCCGTCCTCCATCGCCTCCCTGAAGCGCCGCTGCGCCTCGTCCGGCGAGGGATGGTCTCCGCCGATCTTGTCCGCCGTTGCGAGGGCGGCCATCGTCTCGACGGCAAGCACGGGGCAGATCGCGTCCGCTCCGTAGCCGAGGAGCGTGGCGAAGTGGTGCGTCTCGCGCGGCTCGTCGCTCACGACGACCAGCGAGGAGCGCGTGCGTAGGCCCTCGGCGACGAGCCGCTGGTGAACTGCGCCCACGGCGAGGAGCGACGCGACGGGCGCGCGGCCGTCCTCACGCGGGTGGTCGCTCAACCGGAGCAGCTCGGCCCCGTCCTGGACGGCTGCGACGGCCTCGTCGCCCAGACGCTCGCAAGCTGCGCGCAGGCCCTCGGCAGGGTCGAAGGTCGCGTCCAGCAAGGTCGCGTCCAGCTCGGCCAGGGCGGACGGGTAGAGGAAGAAGCTCTCCAGCTCCGTCAGCCGCGCGGCCTCGGGACCCTCCGAAAGGAGCGGCGCGCGGGCGCCGAGGAGCGTCCGCAGCGACATGACGAGGCGCTCCCGCAGGTGGTCGATGGCCGGGTTCGTCACCTGCGCGAAGCCCTGGCGGAAATAGCTGGCCAGCGGACGCGCCCTGCCGGCAAGCGGGGGCAGGGCCGTGTCGTCGCCCATCGAGGAGACCGGATCGTGGCCGCTCGTCCCGATCGGCCGCAGCATCAGGGAGATCTCCTCGCGCGTGTAGCCCGCGGCGACCTGGCGGGCGGTCAGGTCCTCCTCGGGCGGAGAGACGGGCTCCCCGGGGCCGACGCGGCGGATTCCCTCGGCCAGCCACCGCCCGAACGGGCGCCGGCGAGCGAGCTCGAGCTTGATGCCGGGGCTCGCCACCACCCCGCGGTCGGGGTCGACGGTCAGCATCTGGTTCGGCCCGAGCTTCCCGCGCGTAACCGGCCCGCCGTCCGGGAGCGGGACGACGCCCGCCTCGGACGCGCAGGCGACGAGCCCGCCCTCGACGATCGCGTAGCGGAGCGGCCGCAGCCCGTTGCGGTCGAGCGTCGCGCCGACCACGCGCCCGTCCGTGAAGACGATCCCGGCGGGCCCGTCCCACGGCTCCACGAGCCCCGCGTGGTAGCGGTAGAAGTCGCGGATCTCGTCCGGCATGACCGGGTTGAGCTCCCAGGACTCCGGCACGAGCATCGTGATCGCGTGACGCACCTCGCGCCCACCGCGCACGACGGCCTCGAGCGCGTTGTCCAGGATCGCCGAATCCGAGCCGGACTCGTCCAGCGGGAAGCCGTCGAGGAGGGGATCGCCGAAGCCGAGGTGCCCGGCGCGCGCCCGCATCCAGTTCACGTTCCCGCGCACGGCGTTGATCTCGCCGTTGTGGCAGAGGAGCCGGAACGGCTGCGCGCGCTCCCAGGTCGGGCCGGTGTTGGTCGAGAAACGCTGGTGGAAGATCCCGAACGGAACGGCGAGCGCCGGGTCGCGCAAGTCGGCGTAGAAGTCGGCGAGGTGGTCGGCCGCGCAGAGCGCCTTGTACGTGACGGTGCGGAAGGAGAGCGACGCCACGTACGCGCCCGCGACGGCCTCGGTCCGCCTGCGCGCGCGGTAGGCGCGGAGCTCGAGCGCCTCGTCGTCGAGCCCCTCCGGCCGGATGAGGACGAGCTGCTCGATCGCCGGCCGCGACGCGCGCGCCTCGTCGCCGAGCGCCTCCGGCGCGACCGGCACCGGGCGCCAGCCGCCCAGCTCGAAGCCCTCCGCGCGGCAGGCCGCCTCGATCTCCTCGCGCGCGCCCTCGTCCCGCAGGAAGACCATCGCGAGGCCGCACCCCGGCTCGGGCCGAAGCGCGTCCGGGAGCGGCAGCAGGACGCCCGCGCCGTCGCCGGTCAGCCGGTCGGCTGCCGTGGCGCCGCGGTGGCGGACGTTCGTGAGCCCCGCGAGCAGGAGGTCAACGACCTCGCGCGACCCGCCTCCCGACGGGTCGGCGACGAAGCCGATTCCACAGGAATCGCGCTCGACGTGCGGGTCGTACAGGAGTGCGTCTGGGCGCAATCGCGGCCTCCGAGGTGTCGTGGACAACCCCCGCCTCTGTGTGTCAGCTAGTCGGTGGAGGCGGGAGGAGCGGGAGGCCGACTAGCCCGAGCTGGCGCGTGCGCGAATCGGAAGGAGGTTCCGCTTCGGAAATCCGATGTTCGCGACGAGCGCCATGAACCGCGAAGAGTACGCAGTCGGGCCTTGCGCCGTCAAGGCTTCCATCGGTAAAGTGATCGCCGTCGAGCGGGCGACCCCGCTCCACATCGAGAGAGGCTGAGGGAACCGGCCCTGTGAAGCCTCGGCAACCTGCCCCCACGGCAAGGTGCCAATCCCGGCGGGCTTCGGCCCGAAGGATGTCGAGCGAAGTCAAGAGGAGGATCCTGTGCCCGCCACCGCACTCCGTTGCCGCAACTGCGAGAACGAGCTCGGGCTCGAGGGAATCGGCGCGTGCCCGCGCTGCTTCGGCCCGCTCGAGCCCGTCTACGACCCCGACGAACTGGCCCGTACGGCCACGCGGGAACGCATCGCCGCCGGCCCGCCGTCACTGTGGCGCTACGCGCCGCTCCTGCCCGTCGCGCCGCCTGCCGAGGCGCTCCTGGCACCCGGGCTGACTCCCCTGGTGCGCGCGCCGCGCCTGGCCGAGGCCGTGGGCGTCCGCGAGCTCTGGCTCAAGCTGGACACGGCCAACCCGACGCACTCCTTCAAGGACCGGGTCGTCGCGGTCGCCTGCGCGAAGGCGCAGGAGCTCGGCCTGACGACCCTCGCCTGCTCCTCGACCGGGAACCTCGCCAACGCGGTCGCGGCCCGCGCGGCGGCCGAGGGCCTGGAGGCGGCGGTGTTCTGCCCCGCCGACCTGGAGCCGGAGAAGCTCGTGGCCACGGCCGTCTACGGCGCCACCCTCTACGCGGTGGACGGGAGCTACGACGACTGCTCGCGCCTGACGGTCGAGCTCTCCTTCGAGCTCCCGTCGTGGGCGTTCGTCAACGTCGGCCTTCGCACCTACTACGCGGAGGGCTCGAAGACGCTCGCCTACGAGATCGCCGAGCAGCTCGGCTGGCGCACGCCGTCCGCCGTCGTCGTCCCGATCGCCTCCGGCGCGCTCTTCTCGCGCGTCCACCACGGCTTCGGCGAGCTCCTCGACCTCGGCGTCGCCGAGGGCGACCCGCCGCGGCTCTACGGCGGCCAGGCGGAGGGCTGCTCTCCGGTAGCGACGGCATTCGCGGAGGGACAGCGCGTCGTGCCGGTGCGGCCGGCGACTGCTGCGCGTTCGCTGGCGATCGGCAGCCCGGCCGACGGCGACGCCGCCGTGGCCTCGGCGCGGGAGTCCGGCGGGGCCGTCTACGCCGTGCCGGAGGCCGAGGTCGGCGAGAACATGGCGTTCCTGGCCGAGCGGGCCGGCATCTTCGGCGAGACCGCCGCCGGCGTCACGCTCGGCGCCCTGCTCGAGGCAGTGCGCCGGGGCGAGCTGGGCGCCGAGGACGAGGTCGTGCTCCTCGTCACCGGCGACGGGCTCAAGACGCCCGAGCCCGTGTCGGGACGGCTGCAGCCGGTCGAGATCGAAGCGGACGCGGACGCGCTCCTGGAGCGGCTCGGCGCGGCGGCCTGAGGGCCTCGGCCAGAGCCACCGTCTCGCCGACGACGACGAGCGCCGGCGCCTCCAGCCCGGCAGCGGCCTCCGCGACGGTGGCGAGCGTCGCCGTGATCGACGCCTGGCGCCCGGTCGTGCCCGAGGCGACGACGGCGGCGGGCGTCGCCGGGGCGAGCCCGCCGCCGATCAGGCCGTCCGCGAGCTCAGGCAGGCGCGCGAGGCCCATGAAGAAGACGAGCGTCCCGCCCACGCGCGCGAGCGCGGCGAATTCGAGCCGCGCCGGGTCGTGGGCGGCCACCGCGGTCACGCTCGCGCTGAGGCCGCGGTGCGTGACGGGGATCCCGGCTGCGGCGGGCACCGAGGAGAAGGACGAGACGCCGGGGACGACCTCGAACGGGATCTCCGCGTCGGCGAGTGCGAGCGCCTCCTCTCCCCCACGCCCGAAGACGAACGGGTCGCCGCCCTTCAGCCGCACGACGCGGTAGCCCTCGGCGCCGTAGGAGACGAGCAGGAGGTTGACCTCGTCCTGGCTGAGCTCGTCGCGCGCGATCCGGATCGGCGCCGGCCGGGGCCTCGGCCACGAGCTCCGCCGCGACCAGCCGGTCGTAGACGAGGACCTGGCAGCGGCGGACGAGGTCGAGCCCGCGCACGGTGATCAGGCCGGGATCGCCGGGGCCGCCTCCGACAAGGGCGACGCTCACACTCCCGCCCTGTCGACGAGGCGTTGGAAGAAGTCGCGCCGGGCCGCGTAGGTCGGATAGCGCCGCTTCGCCCAGGGCCGGAGTGCAGCGAGCCGCCGCGCCAGGCGCGCGGTCTCCGGCCCGACCTGCGCGGCGATCCGGTCGCGCAGGAGCTGGGCCAGCGCGGGCGAGGCGCCGCCGGTCGAGATGGCCACGGCGATCGGCCCCTCGCGGTGGACGGCGGGCAGGATGAAGCTGCAGAGCTCGGGGACGTCGGCGACGTTGCAGAGGAGCCCGCGCGCCTCGGCGTCGGCGAAGACGCGGCGGTTCAAAGCGGTGTCCGAGGTGGCGGCGACGACGAGGAAGCGGCCGTCGAGGTCGGCGGCCCGGTAGCGCCGCGGCAGCCACTCGACCGCGAGCGCGCCGAGTTCCGGCACAGCGTCCGGCGCGACCACGGTCACTCGCGCCCCGCACTCGACGAGCCCGGCCGCCTTCTCCAGCCCGACGGGGCCCGCCCCGACCACGAGGGCGCTGCGGCCTTCGAGGTCGAGGCAGGCCATGTAGAACCGCTTGTCGGGCTTGTCAGGCAAGCTGCTCCGCGAGCGCCGCGTTCACGGCCTCGGGGCCGGCCGCGATCGCGGCGTTGATCGCCACGAACGGCGCCCACGAAGCAGGGATGGCATCGCTCGGAAGGATCGCCTCGACGGGGCATTCGGGCTCGCAGGCCCCGCAGTCGATGCACTCCTCCGGGTCGACCACGAGCATCCGGTCGGTCTCGTGGATGCAGTCGACCGGGCAGACGTCGATGCAGGACTTGTCCTTCTCGTCGATGCAGGGCTCACCGATCACGTAGGTCACGTCAAACTCCCACCGAGTGGATCCGCGCGCCCTGGCGGTCGACGCGCACCGACAGCTCGAGCCCGTCGGCGGCCAGCGAGAGGACGTAGGCGCCCGGGCCGGCGTTCGCGAGCGAGACGGAGTCGATCCGCCGTGCCCTCGAGCGCCGCCAGCGCCTCGGTGACCTCGCGCGCGCCGCGCGCCAGCTCGGCGCCGCGCGGTAGCTTGCGGAACGCGAGCAGCGCCGCCTGCTCGCCGCCCGGCCCGTAGAGCGCGCGCAGGCGCCCGGTGCCGAGCCCCAGCTCGAGGATCTCCTCGAGCGCCTCGGCGCTCGCGCCCTCGACCTCGCCCTCGTCCACGTCGGCGACGAGCTCGGCCAGGCGCTCGCGGCGCCGCTCGTCCTGCACCATGGCGAGCACGGCCTGGGCCTCGGCGAGCGCCACCTCGCGGGCCTCGTCGTTCAGCCGCACGGCCGTCACTCGTGCTCCTCCCCGAGGATCGCGTGCAGCTCGTGCTCGAAGCCGCCGGTCTCGATCGCGCAGTGGATGCCGCACTCCTTGGGCGCGTTCGACTCCCACCACCAGCGCCCGGCGCGCGCGGCTTCGCCCGCCTGCGTGGGCCGGGTGCAGGGCGCGCAGCCGATGGACGTGTAGCCGCGGTCGTAGAGCGGGTGGTACGGAACGTCGCGCTCGCGCACGTAGTCCCAGACCTCCTCCTCCGTCCACTCGGCGAGCGGGTTGAGCTTGACGATGGCGCCGTGGTCGTGGTCGATCTCGACCTTGCGGATGTTGGTGCGCGTCGCCCACTGGTCGCGGCGGAGCCCGGTGATCCAGGCGTCGAGCCCGGCGAGGTGCTTCTGAAGCGGCTGTACCTTGCGCACCTGGCAGCAGAGGAGCCGGTTCTCGACCGAGCGGTAGAAGAGGTTCGGGCCGTGCGCCTTGACGAGGTTCACGACGTGGCGCGCCTCCGGCGCGAGGATGTCGAGCTGCAGCCCCGGGTACCGCTCGCGCAGCCGCTCGACGAGCTCGAAGGTCTCCTCGGGCAGCCGGCCCGTGTCGACGGTGAAGACGCGGATCTCCCGGTCGAGCTCGTAGGCCATGTCGAGCAGCGCGACGCCGTCGATCTGGAGCGCCGTGGACAGGGCGATGCGGGGCTGAGAAGCGCTCCAGCGCCCAGGCGAGGACGACGTCCGGCTCCTCGCCCTCGAACTCGACCGAGAGCTCGCCGGCCTCCAGCTCATCGATCAGCTCGACGGCCATCAGGCTGCCTCCTCGCGCACGCGCCCGCGCGCCGGCTCGAGGCCGGCGAGCGCGCCCAGCTCGTCGTCGCTGCGCCGGCGGGCGAAAGCGGCGAAGCCCTCGCCGCCGAGGCGGCCGTCCAGCCAGCCCTGCACGAGCCCGTGCACGGCGTCGTCTAGCTCCTCGGTGGGCACGCGGCGGAAGAGGGGACGGCCGATCTCCGCGTCCGGGCCGAGACCGCCGCGGACGAAGATGTCGTAGGCCTGCCGGCGCTGCCCGGCCTCGTCGCGCGCGGTCGTCCCCTGGAAGCCGAGGTCGGCGATCCAGTGCTGCGCGCAGGAATGCGGGCAGCCGTCGAGCTGGAGCCCGAGCCCGCCGACCGCCTCGCCGAAGCGCTCCTCCAGGCCTTCCAGCAGGCGACCGAGCCGCGACTTCGTCTCCGTGACGGAGAAGTTGCAGTGCGGCTCCCCGGTGCAGGCGATTCCCTTGGCCCGCAGGCCGTTGACGGCGAGGGGGAAGCCGAGCTCCTCCAGGCGCGCCTGCGCCTCCTCGACCCGCCCGTTCGGGACGTTGGCGACGATGAAGTTCTGCTGCCGCGTGAGTCGGACGTCCGCGCCGAGGTCCTCCGCGAGATCGGCGACGCCGATCAGCTGCCCGGCGTTCACGAGCCCGAGATGCACCGGGACCCCGAGCGACGAGAGGCCTGGCTGCTTCTGCGGGTGAATGCCCATGTGGTCGACCGGCTCGGGGAGCGGCGGCGCCTCGTAGTCCTCGAGGCGATAGCCGAGGAGCGCCTCGACGCGCTCGCGCATCCCTTCCGGCCCGATGTCGTCGACCATGAACTTGAGGCGCGCCTTCACGCGCGAGACCCGGTAGCGCAGGTCGGTCTTCCAGGCGTCGAGGATCGCCCGCAGTACCGCGATCGCGTCCTCCCGGGGGACGAAGACGCCCATATCCCTGGAGATCCGCGGCACCGAGGAGAGCCCGCCGCCGACGCGCACGGTGAAGCCCTCGCGCCCGTCCACGACTGCGCCGACGAGGGCGATGCAGTTGATCTCGGGCGCGTTGCACGCGTGCGCGCAGGCCGAGATCGTGATCTTGTGCTTGCGCGGAAGGTCGGTGTAGTCCGGGTTCCCGTAGAAGAAGTCCGCCGCCTCCTCGACGACGCCGGTCGCGTCGAAGAGCTCGTCGTGGGCGAGCCCCTGGAGCGGGCAGCCGGTGATGTTCCGCACCGTGTCGCCGCAGCCTCCGGCGGTCGAGAGCCCGGCCGCGTCGAGGTCGGCGAAGACCTCCGGGAGCGAGGCCAGCTCGAGCCAGTGGAGCTGGACGTTCTGGCGCGTGGCCAGCTCCGCGTCGCCGCGCCCGTACCGCTGCGAGACCTCGCCGATCGCGCGCAGCTTCGCCGGCGGCAGGTGCCCGCTCGGCAGCTTGATCCGGAGCATGAAGCGCCCGATCTTCGGCTTGTCGTGGTAGAGCCCCCACCACTGGAGGCGGACGATGTCCTCCTCCGGCACCGCCTCGTAGCCCGCCGCGATCAGCGCCGGCAGCTCGTCGCGGATCCCGAGCGGGTCCTTCTCCTGCTTGATCCGCTCGACCGGGTTGCGCTTGAGCACCAGCTCCCAGTCCGGCTCCGGCTTCGGGGTACGGGCAGCGGTCGCGGTGTCGGCCATCGCGAGCGGTTCCTCCGGTCTGTTTGGATCGACGACGCGCGACCAGCTCCCCCGCGGTCGCCGTGCGGGCAAGCTAGCAGCTTAACTTCATAAAGTAAAGGGCTTCAGAAGGTGAAGCTCAGAGAGCTTCGCCGGCGGCGAGATCGTCGGCCGACGAAGGCTCCCGAATGATCCGGTACGTGCCGCCCTCCTGCAGCACCTCCGCGCACAGCGGCCGGGCGTTGTAGGTCGAGGACATCACGCGGCAGTACGCCCCCGCCCGGCCGACGGCCACCAGATCACCCGGCTGGGGAAGCGGGAGCTCGACGTCGAGCGCGAAGAAGTCGCCCGTCTCGCAGACCGGGCCGACGACGTCGACCCGCCCCGTCGCGCGCTCCTCCGCGCCGAGGATGGAGATCGGGTGCCGCGCGCCGTAGAGCGCTGGGCGGATCAGGTCGTTCATGCCGCCGTCGCAGACCGCGATCCGGCGTCCCGGGGCGTCCTTCACGTAGAGGACGCGCGTGACGAACGTCCCCACCGGGCCGACGAGCCAGCGGCCGGGCTCGACGACGAGCTCGGCGCCGAGGTCGGCGGCGACGTCAGCCAGCGCGGCCGCGTACGGCTCGACTGCCGCGTCTTCCTCCTCGCCGTCGTAGGCGATGCCGAGGCCGCCGCCGACGTCGAGGTCGCGGAGCGGGAGAGCGAGCTCGCGCCACAGCTCGGCCGCCTTCGCGGCGGCGGCGTGCACCGGCCCGAGGTCGAGGAGCTGCGAGCCGACGTGGAACGACAGCCCGACGGGCTCGAGAGCGGGGTCGGCGGCCGCGCGCTCGAACGCCGCCCGCACGTCCGCCGGCCCGAGGCCGAACTTGCTCCGCGCCGAGCCCGTGGCGACGTAGGCGTGCGTGTCCGCCTCGACGTCCGGGTTCAGCCGCACCGAGATCGGCGCGACGACGCCGAGCTCCGCCGCTTCCTCCGCGATCACGTCGAGCTCGCCGAGCGACTCGACGTTGAGCGACCGCACCCCGGCCTCGAGCGCAACACGGATCTCCTCGCGGCGCTTGCCGACGCCCGAGAAGACGATGCGCTCCGCCGGCATGCCCGCCCGCAGCGCCTTCGCCAGCTCGCCGCCCGAGACGATGTCGGCGCCCAGCCCCTCGTCGGCCGCGATCCGGACGAGCGCGAGCGCGTCGTTGGCCTTCAGCGCGTAGCAGACCGCCGGCTGCGCCTCGCCGAAGGCTGCGCGGAAGCGGTGGATCCGCTCGCGGAAGGCGTCGGCGTCGTACGCGTAGAACGGCGTGCCGACGGCGGCGGCGACGTCCTCGAAGGTCTGCACGCCTAGATGGATGCCAGACGCGCCCGCGCCGCGACGAGCGCCTCGTCCACGCCGCCGGGGCCGGGGGCCTCCCGCGCGGCAACGCTCGCGGCCGGATTCGACTCGTCGAGCTCGCCCGACCTGACCGCGCCGGCGACGCGCTCGTACGCCTCCCGGAACGGCACGCCGTCGCGAACGAGCGCCTCGGCGGCGTCGGTCGCCAGCAGCGCAGGATCCGACCCGGCATCGGCCACACGCTCGTGGTCGACCTCGAGACCGCCGACCAGCACCGTAAGCGCGCCCAGCGCCCCGCGCACGTCACGGCGCGCCGCGAACACGGGCTGCTTGTCCTCCTGCAGGTCGCGGTTGTAGGCGAGCGGCAGGCCCTTCACGACCGCGAGCAGCCCGGCGAGCCGCCCGATCGCCGTCCCCGCCTTCCCGCGCACCAGCTCCGCCACGTCGGGGTTGAGCTTCTGCGGCATCGCCGACGAGCCCGTGGCGGCGTCCTCGGGGAGCCGGGCGAAGCCGAACTCGGAGGTGCACCAGAGCACGAGCTCCTCCCCGATCCGGGAGAGGTGCCCGAGAAGCACGGCGCACGCGTACAGGTAGTCGAGGGCGAAGTCCCGGTCGGCGACCGCGTCGAGCGAGTTCCGCGCCTGCGGGCCGGGCGGCGCCGGGAGCGGCAGGGTCGAGCCGGCCAGCGCTCCCGCGCCGAGAGGGCTCGGCCCCGCCTGCTCCGCGGCGTGGGCGAAGCGGACCAGGTCGCGCTCGAGCATCTCTACCCAGGCGAGGAGATGGTGTCCGAGCGTGACCGGTTGTGCCCGCTGGAGGTGCGTATAGCCGGGAAAGAGCGTCTGCGCCTCGCGTTCGGCGAGATCGAGGGCGGTCTCGGCGAGCTCGGCGACCCCCTCCCTGGCTTCCGCACACGCGTCGGCGACGTACAGGCGGAGCGCCGCCGCTACCTGGTCGTTGCGCGAGCGCCCCGCGTGGATCTTGCGGCCCACCGGGCCGAGCAGGCGCTCGAGCGTCGAATGGATGTCCTCGTCCGTGGCGACGAAGGCGTAGCCCTCCTCCCGGATCGCGCCGAGCCGCGCCTCGACCTCGCGCAGCTCCGAGTCCGTGAGGAGCCCGGCCGCGTGCAGCCTCCGGGCGTGGACGATCGTCGCCTCGCAGTCGTACGGCAGCAGCTCCCCGTCGTCGGCGCGGAGGAAGCCTGCGACCTCGGGGGCCAGATCGGTCTCGACGCGCGCCGCCCAGAGCGTCACACCGCCGCCCCCTTCCGCTGCCGGGCAGCCGCGAGCTCGGCCTCGAGCGCGGCGATCTGGACGAAGCCCTCCGCGGCCGCGTGCGGGAAGATCTCGCCCGCCCCGTACGAGGCGAGCCGCTCGGCGTAGAGCGCCTGCGGCGAGCGGCGACCGGTGACGACCGCGGTCGCCGCGCGCAGCTCCAGCCGCACCTCCCCCTCCACCAGCTCCTGGGTCGCGTCCACGAACGCGTCGATCGCCTCGCGGAGCGGGCTGAACCAGTGGCCCTCGTAGACGAGCGTCGCCCAGCGGTCCTCGATCCGGCGCTTCTCCTGGAGCTCCGCGCGCGTCAGGATCAGGTCCTCGAGCGCCCGGTGGGCCTCGATGAGGACGAGCGCGGCCGGGGCCTCGTACACCTCGCGGCTCTTGATGCCGACTGCGCGGTTCTCGATCATGTCGATCCGCCCGATTCCGTACGCGCCGGCGCGTTCGTTCAGCTCGGCGACGAGGTCGGCCAGGCCGAGCTCCACGTCGTCGAGGGCGACCGGCAGGCCGCCGGCGAAGCCGACTACGAGCTCCGACGGCGCCGGCGCGTCGCTCGGATCGGCGGTGAGCTCGAACGGATCCTCGGGCGGCGCGATCCACGGGTCCTCGAGGATCCCGGCCTCGATCGAGCGGCCGAGCAGGTTCGCGTCGATCGAGTAGGGCGAGGCCGTCGTCTGCGCCACAGGGATGCCGCGGTCGAGCGCGTAGGCGATCTCCTCCTCACGCGTCCAGACCCGGTCGCGGAGCGGCGCGATCACCTTGACGCCGGGGTAGTTGGCGCGCAGGGCGATCTCGAAGCGGAGCTGGTCGTTGCCCTTGCCGGTGCAGCCGTGCACGACCGCGTCGGCGTCGAGCTCGAGCGCGACCGCGGCGACCGCCTCGGCGATCACGGGCCGCGAGAGGGCGGAGACGAGCGGGTACTTGCCCTCGTAGAGCGCGTTCGCCTTCAGCGCCGCGGCCACCTGCGTCGACGCGAACTCCTCGCGCAGGTCGGCGACGACGACGTCGTCGGCGCCTGCCGCCCGTGCGCGGGCGACCGCCGGCGCGATCTCGACCTCCTGGCCGACGTCCACGAGCACGGCCACGACCTCGTCGAAGCCGTAGTCCTCCTTGAGCCAGGCGATCGCGCAGCTCGTGTCCAGCCCGCCGGAGTACGCGAGAACCGCCGTGGTCACGCGGCTCCTTCCATCAGGTACTCCTGCAGCTCGTCGCGGAGCTCGGCGCCGGAGACGCCCTCGCGCGCAACCACCATCACGGTGTTCTCGCCCGCGAGCGTCCCGAGGATGCGCGGGTGGCCGGAGTCGTCCAGGGCGTACGCGAGCGGCGCGGCATAGCCGCGAGGGGTCGTGACGACGACGAGGTTCGCGCTCGCCTCGACGGTGAGCGCCCAGCGCTGAAGGGCGGGGCCGAGCCCGCGCAGGCGGTCGGAGTCGAGGGCGTCGGCAGGCGCGTAGACGAGCGTCCCGTCGGACATCCGCACCTTCGTGAGCCCGAGCTCGTGGATGTCGCGCGAGACGGTCGTCTGCACGACCTCGTAGCCGGCCGCGCCGAGCGCGCCGACCAGCTCCTCCTGCGTCGAGATCCGGCGTTCGCGGACGAGCCGCAGAATGGCTCCCTGGCGACGGGCCTTGTCGTTCATGCCAGCACCTCCCGGAGGATGTCGAGTGCCTCGTCGACGTCCGACCGCTCGATCGTGAGCGGCGGCGTCAGACGCAGTACACGGTCGCCGGCGGACGTCACGAGCAGCCCGTGCTCCAGACAGTCCGCGGCGACGGCTCCCGCCGGTCGGTCGAGCTCGGCGCCGACGAGGAGGCCGAGACCACGCGCCTCCCTGACGGCGCCGAGCTCGCCTAGCCCGGCCCGCAACTCCTCGCCGCGCCCCCCAACCCGCGCGAGGAGATCTTCGTCGATCGCGTCGCAGACGGCGCACGCCGCCGCACACGCGACCGGGTTCCCACCGAACGTCGACGCATGGTCGCCGGGCCCGAAGTCCCCGGCCACCTCGTCGCCGACCAGCAGGCAGCCGAGCGGCAGCCCGTTGGCCAGGCCCTTGGCGAGGGTGACGAGATCGGGGCGGACGCCGGCCTGCTCCCAGGCGAAGAACGTGCCGGTCCTCCCCACCCCGGTCTGGATCTCGTCGAAGGCCAGCAGCGCGCCGGCGTCCTCGGCGATCGCGGCCGCGGCCTCGAGGAACGCGGGCTCGAGCGGAACGACGCCGCCCTCGCCCAGCACCGGCTCCAGGAGCACGAGGCCCGTGTCCGGCCCGACGGCCGCTGCCAGCGAGTCGACGTCGTTCGGACGCGCGAAGGAGACCGGGCCCGGGAGCGGCTCGAACGCCTCCCGCTTCGCCGGCTGCCCGGTGACGGCCAAGGCGCCGAGGGTACGCCCGTGGAAAGAGCCCTCGAGCGCGGCCACGGCGTGCCTGCCTGTCGCCTTGCGCGCGTACTTGAGAGCTGCCTCCACCGCCTCGGCGCCCGAATTGCAGAAGAACGCCTGGGCCCCGCCGAACCGCGCGGAGAGCCGGTCCGCCAGCTCCGCCATGGGCTCGGTCCAGTAGAGGTTCGAGACGTGCCAGAGCCGGTCGAGCTGGCGATGGGCCGCCGCCGTGACCTCGGGGTGCCCGTGCCCGAGGCCGACGACCGCGATGCCGGCGGCAAAGTCCAGATACGTCGAGCCGTCGTCCGCCGTGAGCCGCGCGCCGTCGCCCTCGACGAAGGTGACGCCGAAGCGCGCGTAGGTCGGCAGGACCGGTGAGGCGATCACCCGGCTCATCGGCCAGCTCCTGGCTGATGAGCGTGGGGAAGGTGTGTGAGGGAACCGGGAGGTTCCTTCACTGTCTCAAAGAAGGGGGCTCGTGGGGGAAACATGGTTTCCCCCACGGGAGCAGGCCGGAGGCATGCGACATTCACGGCCGCACCACGGTCTCGCCGATCTCGGCGTGCACGCCCGACCGCGCGGCCCGGACAGCCGCGCGGAGCTTGGGGACGATGCCGCCCTGAAACGAGCCGTCGTCGAGCATTCGGTCGGCCTCGTCGGCCTCGATCGAGGGGAGGAGGGCTCCCTCGACGAGAACGCCGGGTACGTCGGTGAGAAACAGGAGCCGCTCGGCGCCGAGGCCGACGGCCAGCGCCCAGGCCGCCTCATCGGCGTTGACGTTCAGCGGCCCCCGCGCCAGGGGCGCTACCACCGGGATCCGTCCCGAAGCGAGCGCTAGAGCCACAGCTGGGGGGCTGCTCGGTAGCGGCTCGCCGACGAGGCCGAGCTTGGAGATCCTGTGCGCTTCGATGCCGATCTCGTCACCCATGAAGCCGACGGCGTCGGGCCCGAGCGCCTCGCAGAGGCGGGCGTTGACCCCGGCGAGCGACACGCGCACGATCGCCAGCGCCGCCTCCTCCGTGACGCGCCGGCCGTGGATGAAGCGGACGGCCAGGCCGAGCCGCTCCATCTCCGCCGAGATCTGCGGGCCGGCGCCGTGGACGACGCAGACCTGGTTGCCGTCGTCCACGAGCCCGCGCACGCCCTCCGCGGCCACGGTTGCGACGGCGCCGCCGCACTTCACGACCACGAGGCTCATGACGTGTACTCCGCGTTGATGCGGACGTAGTCGTAGGTGAGGTCGGACGCGAGGTAGGAGGCCGCTCCGCCGCCGAGCCCGAGGTCGAGGTCGAGGGAGAGCAGCGGCCCGTCGAGATCCGGCTCGTCGCCGACCGGGGCGCCGCCCGCGAAGACCGTCGTGCCGTTGAAGGCGAGCGTGACCCGGTCGGCCTCGAGCTGGGCGAAGCCCCCGTTCGACGGCGCCGAGCCGGCGGCCGCGAGCACGCGTCCCCAGTTGGGGTCGCGCCCGAAGGCGGCGGTCTTGACGAGCGGCGAGGTGGCGACGCGCCTGGCGATGGCGGCGGCCTCGCCGTCGTCGACTGCACCGGCGACCCGCACCTCGATCAGCACGGTCTTCCCCTCGCCGTCGTCGACGATCTGCCGGGCGAGGCCGGCGCAGACCTCGTGGAGCGCGCCCGCGAAGGCCTCGTCGTCGCGCGGCGCGCGGGAAGCGCCGTTGGCGAGCAGCACGACCGCGTCGTTCGTGGAGCACTCCCCGTCCACGGAGATGCGGTTGAAGGTTGCCTCGACGGCGGGCCGCAGAAACGCGTCGGCCTCGCCCGGGGCGAGCGGGTAGTCGGTCGTGACGACGGCGAGCATGGTCGCCAGCGCCGGATGGATCATCCCGGAGCCCTTCGCCATGCCGCCGACGACGAAGCCGCCGGCCTCGGTCACTGCCTGCTTCGGCCGCGTGTCGGTGGTGAGGATGGCGTCGGCCGCGTCCGCTCCGCCGTCGGCGGAGAGCGCGCCGACGGCGTCCTCCAGCCCTGCGCGCACGCGCTCGAGCGGGAGATGGACGCCGATGACGCCGGTGGAGAGGACGACGACCTCCTCGACGCGCACGTCGAGCAGGAGCGCCGCGTCGGCCGCCGTCGCCAGGGCGTCGAGCTCCCCGCGCTCCCCCGTCGCTGCGTTGGCGACGCCGGCGTTGACCACGACGGCCTGCGGCTGCGCGACGGCGAGGTGCGCCCTGGAGACGCGCACCGGCGCCGCCTGCACGCGGTTCGTCGTGAACATCCCGGCGCCGACAGCCGGGCCGACCGACCGGACTACCGCGAGGTCGCGCCCCGCCTTGCGGATGCCGCACTCGACGCCGCTCGCGACGAACCCGCTGGCCGCGGTGACGCTCACACGAGCACCCCCGGCAGCCGCAGGCCCTCGTCGACGGGCAGGCCGAGCGCGAGGTTCGCGTTCTGGACCGCCTGGCCGGCGGCGCCCTTGCCCAGGTTGTCGAGCGCGCAGATGACGATCGCGCGGCCGGTGGCGCGGTCCTCGAAGAGCGCGATCTCGGCCGCGTCGGTCCCCTGCACGCGCGCAAGCTCAGGGGCGATGCCTTCGGGGAGCACGACGACGGCGTGGCTGCCTGCGTAGGCCTCCTCGAGCCGCTCGCGCAGCTCGCCGGCCACGGGCCGCGCGTAGCAGGTGGCGACGAGGCCGCGCTTGATCGGCAGGAGGTGCGGGACGAAGCACACCGGGAAGCCGAGGGCCTGCTCGATCTCGGCCGCGTGCTGGTGGCGGCCGACCTTGTACGGCGTCAGGTTCTCGAGGACTTGGCCCGCGTGCGACTCGGGCTTGAGCCCGCGGCCGGCGCCGGAGACGCCGGACTTGGCGTCGACGACGACGCTTTCCGGGTCGATCGCCTCGACCAGCGGCAGCAGCGCGAGCAGCACCGCGGTCGCGTAGCAGCCGGGGCTCGCCACGAGCCGGCCGCCGGGCGGCAGCAGCTCCGGGAGCGCGTAGCACCAGTCGGCGAGCCCGTCGGGATCGGGGTGCGCGAAGCCGTACCACTCCTCGTACGCGGCCGCGCTCGCCAGCCGGTGGCCGCCCGAGAGGTCGACGACCACGCCCTCCGCGGGTGGCTCGACCCGCGCGGCCTCCTCGTGGCCCAGGCAGAGGAAGAGGACGTCCGCGCCGCTGGCGAGCGCCTCCTCGTTGGGAACGAACGCGGGCGCAGCCGAGGCGCCGTTGCGGGCGAGACGCGGATCGAGCGCGGCCGCCGGCCTGCCCGCGAGCGAGTCGGAGCCGAGCGCGGCCAGCTCCAGCCCTGGATGGGCGAGAACGCGGTCGAGCGTCTCCTGGCCCGAGTAGCCGGCCGTCCCGAGGATCGCAGCACGCATGGGGTCTGCGTATTATGCAGATTGACGCGTAAGATGCAAAACAGAACGGCGGGCCGGCGCGACGCCGGGCACAATCAGGCCATGGCGCCCGCCACCCTTGCCCCAGCCGAGGTCGAGCTCGAGCAACCCGCGGAAGCGGAGGTACCGGAGCACGACCGCCCCTGGATCGTGATCGTCTGGAACGACCCGATCAACCTCATGTCCTACGTGACCTTCGTGCTCCAGAAGCTGTTCGGCTACAGCCGCGCGAAGGCGACGACGCTCATGCTCCAGGTCCACAACGAGGGCAAGGCGGTCGTCTCGGGCGGTCCGCGCGAGCGGGCCGAGCACGACGTCGCGCGCCTGCACGCGCACGGCCTGTGGGCGACGATGCGCCAGGACTGAGCCGATGCTCGTTCACAGGCCCATCGAGCGCACCCGCGGCGGCGACTACCGCCTCCGGCTGTCGGACGCCGAGCGCGAGCTCCTGCGGGAGCTGCCGGCTCAGCTCCTCGCGCTGCTCGCCGCCGATCCCTCCGACCCCTCGCTCCGGCGGCTCCGCCCGGTCGCCTACGAGGACGACCCTGAGGCCGAGGACGAGTTCCGGCGCCTCCAGGACGGCGAGCTCGCCGAGGAACGGCGGGAAGCGCTGCAGCTCGTTGCCGAGACCGCGGCGCGCGACCGGCTGACCGCCGAGGAGCTGGACGCCTGGCTCCGCGCGCTCACCGACCTGCGCCTGGCGGTCGGCACCCGCCTCGACGTCACGGAGGACACGTACGCCCAGGCGATCGACCCGCGCGACCCGCAGGCCTACGAGCTCTCGGTCTTCGCATATCTGAGCTGGCTCCAGGAAGCCGCCGTCGAGGCGGCCATGGAGCACTAGGCAGCCGCGTACCCGGCCTCGGCGATCGCAGCCCGCACTGCGGCGTCGTCGATCGGCTCGCCGCTGACCTCCACGGTCTTCCGCTCGAGATCGACGACCACGCCGGCCACCCCGGGAAGCTTTGCGAGCTCGGCCGAAACGGCGTCCTCGCAGTGCGAGCAAGTCATCCCCGGGACGCTGTACCTGATCTGCTGCATCTACCCGGTGGGGGTATACCATGACGGCATGGCCGATACCACTCCGACGCGCGGGTACAGCGCCTCCAAGGAACAGCTCGTCGCCAGGCTGCGGCGGATCGAGGGCCAGGTCCGCGGCGTCCAGAAGATGGTCGAGGACGACCGCTACTGCATCGACGTGATCACCCAGATCAGCGCGATCGAGGCGGCGCTGGAGAAGGTCGCCCTCGGCCTGCTCGACGACCACACGCGCCACTGCGTCCTCGGGCCGGGCTCGGAGGAGCTGCGCGAGGAGCGCACCGAGGAGCTCGTCGCCGCCTTCGGGCGCCTGCTGGGCCGCAGCTAGCCGTCCTGGGGGTTGACCGCGCGGCGGTCCCGTTCCACGCTGCGACCATAGATCTGCGGCCCCGACCGCGCTTGCGGTCTTCGTACCCGGGGAACGGGTGCGAGCACAACCGAGGAAGGAACGGCGTGACGGACATCGGCGTACCCGATCCGCTCGAGCCCGAGATCGACGTGATCCCGGTGATCGAGCCCGTGCCCGGCCCCGTCGAGCTGCCGGAGCCGGCCGAGGTGCCAGAGCGGCAGCCCGAGCGCGCTCCGGCATGACCCGCGACGAGCCGATCCTGGCCTGGCGGAGCTGGCGCCTGCGCATCGACCCGGAGACCGAGGCCGTCGTGCCCGTGCTCGAGTCGTGCGTCTACGGCGACCCCTGGCCCGAGCGAGAAGCGTTCACCGCCTACTGCCCGGACCATGCCCGGCCCGAGCCCGAGTGCGGCTGCGGGATCTACGCCGTGACGACGCACGTCGCCGCGCTCGAGTGGGCGGGATGGGCCCAGTCGGCGCTCCCCCATCCGATCGTGCTCGGCCGCGTGCAGCTCTGGGGTCGGGTCCTCCCCCACTCGAACGGTTACCGCGCGGAGATCGGCTACCCGTACGAGCTCGGCGTGCTCGTCAGCGAGAACCTCGACGTCGCCGACGCGCGGCGCCTCGAGCGGCTGCTCCAGGCCGCGTATCTCGTGGATATCGCCGAGCGCGCGGCGTAGACCACCGCCGCGCGCTCGGCCTCCTCCCCTCGCTACCTGAACGCCTTCCTGACCTGGTCGGCGACCGGCTTCGGCAGCTTGTCGGGCCTGATGCCCTTGAGCCGGGCAACCGGGCGCAGCTCCCGCTGGTACTCGTCGGCGAGCCGGGCCTCCGCCGCGATCGCGTTCGCCTCCGGCGGCAGGTCCTCCTTGATCCGGTAGAGCGCCAGCTCGAGCTTGGGGAGCTCGGCGGGCTTCACCGCGTCCTTGCGCACCCGAACCGTCACCTCGTAGCTCGGGAGCTCGGTGACGTGGTGGCCCTCCATCTCGGGCACCTTCGCCTTCGGATCCGGGAACGAACGCTGCTCGCCCGCGTCGGCGATGCCGCCCGCGGCGACGCGCAGGCCGCCGACGGTGGCCTCGTAGGCCATCGCTCCCTGGAGCTTCGGCTCCACGAGCTCGCCCTCGACCGCCTTGGCGCCGACCACCTTGAGCCGGCCGCCTTCGGTCACCCGCACGCGGAGGCGGACGTAGCCGTCCTTCCTCCTGGCGGGCGCGCGGGTCTTCGGGGCGATCATGTCCGGCCTGGTCTTCGTCTGGCGCACCGCCCCCTTCTTCACGGGCGGCATGCGCTTGGCCTTGCCCGTGTCGGCCTTGGGCTTCGCCGCCATCACGAGCTTCTTCGCCGCCGACCACGGTCGCCTTCGGCGGCTTGTCGGGCATCCGGGGAAGCCGGGGGCTCCCGATGACCGGCTTGATGCCGCGGCCGGTCTGCATTCTCTCTTCAGCCATGGTTCACCTCACCAGTTCCGGCCGTAGCGGTAGTTGTGGATCCACTTGTAGTAGATCCGCCGCAGGGACAGGGTCGGCGTGGCCCGGATCATCCCGAGCCAGTCCGTGTTGTGGACGATCAGGTCGCGCTTGCCGCCGACGCCCTCGAAGTCGCAGGGCTCGAAGCGGTCGACGGTGCCGAGGTTCCATTCGCCGACCCAGTCCTCCTTCCACGCAGAGACGAGGTCGGTGCCGCTCGAGATCATCGTCCCGAGGTACTCCGGCGTCCAGTCCTGGTGGTTGTAGACGAACAGGTCGGCCTTGCCGTCGCGGTTGATGTCCCCGATCCAGTGCCGGTCGTTGGCCCGCATCTGCCAGCCCGGGCGCATTGCCGTCGTAGCGCCGCGTCATGGAGAGCTGCGAGCCGGTCGACTTGAGCATGCCGAGGTAGGCCATCGACCAGTTCGTCCCGTTGAAGACGTACAGGTCGGCCTTGCCGTCGCCGTTGAAGTCGCCGACGTAGTGGCGGTCGTTCGGCCGCATCTGCCAGCCGGGCATCGTCCCGTCGTAGCGCCTCGACATCGAGAGGGACGTTCCGTTCGACCGGAGCATGCCCAGGTACGGATACGACCAGTTCGAGCCGTTGAAGACCCAGAGGTCCTCCTTGCCGTCGCCCGAGAAGTCGCCGACGACGTGCCGGTCGCCGGGCCGCATCTGCCAGCTCGGCATGTTCGCGTCGTAGCGCTTGACGAGCGAGAAGCCCGTCCCGGTCGAGCGGAGCATCCCGACGTACGGGATCGCCCAGTTCGAGCCGTTGAAGACGAACAGGTCCTTCTTGCCGTCGCCGTTGAAGTCGGCCACGTAGAAGCGGTCGCCGGGCGTGAAGTCCCACCCCGGCATCGAGTTGTCGTAGCGGGCGATCAGCCTGAGCCCGTTGGCGCCGTCGTCGGCGAGCAGGCCGAGGTACTCCATCACCCAGTTCGTGCCGTTGAAGACGGCGACCTCGTCCTTGCCGTCCCCGTTGAAGTCGCCCACGAAGAAGCGATCGCCGGGCGTGAACTGCCACGATCCCGGCACGCGCTCCACGGCGCTGAAGACGACGTCAAGCTGCGATCCGTTCGAGCGGTGGATGTGGATCGCGTTTCCGCTGTGGACGAGGATGTCGTCCTTGCCGTCGCCGTTGAAGTCGCCGGCGTAGACGTTCTGGAACGTGTGCTGCGCATGCGGCTCCGCGTTCGACTTCATCTGCGTGTAGCACACCGGGCAGTACGGCGGCGAGTTGCCGTTCATGCGGCAGTTGACCGCGGGTCGGTAGATGCCGCGCGACCAGGTGCCACCGCCTTCGAAGAGCCCGGCGTCGTCGGAGTTGCTCCAGCCGGCCGGCTTCGGGGCCGCGTTGTAGTCGGCGCAGGAGCCGGTGCCGGTCGGGACCGGGGTCGCCGGGTTGACGTACTGGCGCCACTTGAGCGTGGCCCGGTTCGTGTTGATGGTGATGTTGGGCGCGCCCGGCTCGCCGCCCGGGTACGACCCCGGCTTCGCGCAGTACTCGTCAGCGAGCCCGCCGGTGCCGTGGCCGAACTCGTGGGCCATGACCGCCCAGCTCGAGCCGAGCGTGACGATCTGGAACCCGCCGCCGCCGCACCCGCCGAAGCCGGCCTCGTTGAGGATGATGACGACGAGGTGGTAGTCGGGCACCCAGGTGTCGAGGGCGTTCTGCACCTTGGCGCCGGTGCCGGCGCCGCCCTCGAGCCAGCAGTGGGCCCACGAGCCCGAGTAGATGTAGCCGAGCGCCGTGTTCCGGATCGTCGTCGAGACGATCGTGTCGTCGGACGCGTCCGTCGGCGTCCCGTTCTCGTTGTAGACCCGCTGGCTGACCCCTGACTGCGCCGAGATCAGGTTGACGCGGTAGATGTTGTAGGCGGACTTGTCCTCGTAGAAGTAGTCATGGCCGAACACGCCGTCGAGGAGAAGCTCCTTGACCTTGTTGTTGTAGGCCGTCTGATCCGCGGCCGCGAAGCCGTCGCCGAGGACGGCGATGTTGAGCTTCGCCCCCGGCGGACCAGAGTTGAGGATCTGCGTGACGCTGTCTGGCATCCTGCTCCTTCCGTCGCGTGCTGGTCGTTCCCGGCGACCGCGATCAGGACGCGTGAGAGCACGCCGGTCTTCCCCGGCGTTCGTGCCCTGAGTGCCGCAGCAACTTCGGGACCACACATCGGTGGCGGCTCGCCTTCCGTTGCTTGCAGTCGCGTTCTACTCCAGGTTCAGGGAGGAGTCAACGCGCTTGCCGGCTAACCGGCGGCGAGCGCGCCGCGTCGTAACCATTCGAAGCAGCTGCTCTGGGGGAGCGATCGCCGTCCCCGCGCGCCGGCTCATGATCACCGTCGACGACGTCCGCGAACTCGCGTTGAGCCTGCCCCGCGTGACGGAGGCCTACGTCCACGGCCGCGTCAAGTTCCGCGTCGGGCAGATCGTCTGGCTGGCGTTCTCTCGCGACGAGACGATCCTCGGGTTCGCCTTCCCGAAGGAGTGGCGCGACGCGCTGGTGGCGAGCGAACCGGAGAAGTTTCAGCTTCCCGGCGAGTCCGACCTGCGCTTCAACTGGGTGGAGGTGCGCCTGGACGCGATCGAGGAGGAGGAGCTACGAGAGCTCGTCCTCGACGCGTGGGCAATGGTCGTGCCCAAGTACATCTCGGCTCCGTATGCGGAGCGCGAGTCGTGACCTGACCGAGCGCAGTCGTTTCTAGCTCGAACCGCCGACCATGACCGACCGCACGCGGCCGCGGCCGTTCAGGTTCTCTGCCCAGGTCACGCGCCGCCCTTCGATCGACAATCCGATCGGCATCCTGGCCGCAACGGCGAGAACACGGGACTGCCCGCCGGAGAAGAGCCTGATCACCCTGCCGCGGTGATAGACGACGCGGCCGTGATCGGCGTCGATCCGCAAGGCCACCGTCGTCGAAAGTGCCGCGCTCGTGACGAGAGCACCAGTCTCCGCGTCGTAGATCTCGAGGTGTCGCGTTCCGTCGCTCTTGTCGACCAGAAGCACAGCCTGCCGTCCCCCGAGCGCGACCGCGCGCGGGAACCCGGTCGGCGTGATCGTCGCGATCGGATCCCCCGTCACGGCGCTTCGGATGTGGACCGGGCCGTTCTCGACCGGGCCCACAATGCCGCCCGCGTCGCCGGCGTTCACGACGGCGATCCGCGGCCCGCTGACGGAGAGAGCGCTGGGATGGCCCGCGTTCGGGACCAAACGGCCTACAGCTCCCGCGACACGCCCCACCCGGCTCCTCGCGATCCTCATGATCCCAAGCTCAGAATCGACGTACTCAGTGTTGACCATGCCGTATGCGAGTGTCGGTCCATCTCCGGCCATCCCGGAGACCCAGTCGCCGAAGGTGGCGAAACCGTGCCCGACGAGCTGCTGGACTACCCGCTGTCGCTTGCCCGGCGCCCCGATGACGACCTTGCCGAAACTCGTCCTGCAGTCACACGTCCACGAGTGCCAACTCCAAAGCGCCCGTGAGCCGGCGAGGGCGACGTTGACGTTGGCGTAGGCGCACTCACGGCCGAATCCGGGCCTGCCGAGCACGGCGTCGACGCCCGTCCGCAGCACGCGCTGATGGACGACGCCGTAGCACCTGGACGCCCGCTGGAACGTCATCCACACCATTCGCCCACCGTCGGTGGCGTAGGCGAGTATCGGCCCGTTTGTGGTCGCAACGGTTACCGCCCCCCGGGCCGGGGAGGGGGCAAGCGACGACCAGAGGAGGACGGCGGTGAAAGCGAGAAGCCAGGCGACCCGAGTCGGCAGTCGTCCGGCCAGCCGCGCGTGAGCGATGCTCATGGGACGACCTGCCCTTCTTGATTCGGGCCCCGCGCGAAGCGCGGGAATTCGGCGCGCCGATCGTATCACTGTGAACTATCCGGGCCTAGTAACCGATCCGGCTTCAGAAGGCGACCGCGGTGCCGAGGTGCGCAACCGGTCACGAGGCCGTGTGGAGACCGCCACAATGCCCTCTGCCGCCGCTGTTCCGCCGCCTTGCCTGTAGCGGGCAGGAGGTCCGCTCGGCTGACGCCCAGCAGCAGTGGATCCGGAGCTGGACAGCGCCGCGCTGCTCGGGGATGCTGCCGACGCCGGAGGTTTCTTTCGAGGATCGGAGGATCCATGCGTACTGACCACGGGCCGGGCCTGTCGGGGTCGGGCCGGTCGTTGCGCCGTTTTCGCGTGGTTGCGGTGCTTGCGATCGGGATCGCGATCGGGGTGGCGATGATGGCGACGCCGGTGTCGGGCCATGTCGGCAATAGCGTCACGCATCTTTGGAATGCGCATCTGAAGTCGAAGACGGATGCCCGCTACTACACCAAGGCTCAGGCAAACACGCGCTACCTCGGCTCCGGAGCGACAGCGGCGGACGCCGAGCTGCTCGACGGGCTCGACTCGGCCGCCTTCCTGCGCACGGGGGCGGCGGCGGGCGGTGACCTCACAGGCACCTACCCCGACCCGGCGATCGCCGCCGGCGCGGTCACGGCCGACAAGCTTGCCTTCGACCCCGCCACGCAGGCGGAGCTCGATGCGACCCTCGAGCGGCTGCGCCCGCCGACGGCGAACGCGATCACCACGATCGACAGCGACGGCTTGGTCGGTACTTCCAGCTCGGCCACGATCGGGACGGATGGACTCGCCCTGATCAGCTACTTGGATCTGAGTAACGACCGCCTCAAGGTCGCCCACTGCGAGAACGTTGCCTGCACGAGCGCGACGACCGCGACCGTGGATGCCAGCAGGGCTGCTGGGACCTCGGTGACGATCGGATCTGACGGGCTTGCCCTGATCAGCTACTACGACCAGTCTCCGAACGACGATCTGAAGGTTGCCCACTGCCAGGACGTCGCGTGCACGAGCGCGACCACGACCACCTTGGACAGCACCGGCGACGTCGGCGACAACCCGTCGGTCACAATCGGATCTGACGGGCTCGGCCTGATCAGCTATGTGGACTCTGACAACGGCGACCTCAAGGTCGCTCACTGCACGAACGTCGCCTGCACGAGCGCCACGACGGCAACCGTGGCGCAGCTTCCCGGCGTCCTGTTCACGTCGGTGACGGTGGGCGCGGACGGGCTCGGCCTGATCAGCTTCCGCGACAGCGCGGGCTCCGACCTCAGAGTCGCTCACTGCGCGAACGTTGCCTGCACGAGCGCGACCATGACCCTGACCCCCGTGGACGAGGTCGGCAACGTCGGCTTGTACAACTCCGTGACGGTGGGCGCGGACGGGCTCGGCCTGATCAGCTACTACGACGGCACGAACGGCAACCTCAAGGTCGCCCATTGCGCGGACGTTGCCTGCACGAGCGCGACCACGACCACCCTGGACAGCACCGGCGACGTCGGCGAGGACACGTCGGTAACGGTGGGCGCGGACGGGCTCGGCGTGATCAGCTACTACGACTTCACGAACGAGAACCTCAAGATCGCTCACTGCGCGAACGTTGCCTGCACGAGCGCAACCACGACCACCCTGGACAGCCCCGGCAACGTCGGCCGGAACTCGGCGGTGACGGTGGGCGCGGACGGGCTCGGCCTGATCAGCTATTGGGACGGCGGTCCGAACTTCGATCTGAAGGTTGCCCATTGCGCGAACACGCTCTGCGTCAACTACCTGCGACGCCGCTAAGCGAAGCGAGGCGGAGGCAAGGAAGGAGGCCGAATAAGGAACGCTTCGACACCGCAGGAAGATGACGGAGGGCTCGACACGGAACCGCCGATCGCCTCGTGGAACTCGTGGAAGGTGCGCCCGTGGGCTCGCAGCCGCGCCCGGTACCGGGCCATCGACTTCCGGGCCGCGAGCCGTGCGCCGTCAGGATCCTGCTCGCGGCGCCGGCGCTCGTTGGCGGCGGCGATTGCCGCAGGCGCCACTGGGGATCGCGGCGGCTCCGGGCCGCGGAGTAGGACTCGGCCACGAGCCCGATTCTTCCCTATCCGTTGCCTAGACGGCAGACGTTTCCGGGTAGCACCGGGGTGAGCACCATCCGGCAGCACCCGGCCCGCATGACCCTGACGGCCGAGCCCGCCGAAGGCGCTCAATCGCTGTGTCCGTCGGGGATTACCGCCGAGTGCAGGGACATTGCCCTGCGCCCGATATCGGCCGAACTGGGCGGTACTGGGCTCGAACCAGTGACCCCCAGCTTGTCGATTGGCGTTACGTTGTGTTCGCTCTTGTCACGCGAACCTTGGGCGCTATCTCACGCCCGCCAGTGCTCGACGAACTGTCGCTGCTCGGCGGTCTCGGGCGATTCGCGATGACCGTCGGGGGTCCCGCGACGCCACTCCGCGATCGACGCGAGGGCGTGGTGGGCGGTTGCGCCGTGTCGAACGAGATGGCAGGCGATGACCGTCCCGGTGCGCCCGACGCCTCCGTAACAGTGGACGTAGACGGTCCGGCCGCGGGACAAGCCGGCGTCGATCGCGTCGAGGATCTCTCGCATGCGCTCAATCGTCGGCACACCTCGATCGGCGATCGACAGCCTCACGTACTCGAGGCCGTCCAGGTGCTCTGCATAGGAAGCGAGCCCGTATTCACCGTCCTCGGTCAGGTCGATGAAGGTGTTGATCCCTGCATCACAGATTCGCCGCACCTTCTCGACTGCCTCCGCCGGATCTCGCGCACTGGGATACTCGCCCGCGCAGAGCCTCCCGGGTTCGATCCAGTACGAGTCGGGAATTGGGCCGGCCGGGCGGCTCATCGGGCTCGCGCCATCGCGAGCTCGCGCAGTCCGTCCGCGAGCGACTCGATTGTCTCGCGGAGTGCGAGCCGCTCCCGCCACTCATCCGGGATGCCGTCGACGCCGTAGATCGCCCCAGCAAGCTGTCCGTACACGGCTCCGGTCGTGTCCGCGTCCTCGCCGAGATTCACCACGGCGAGACAGCCCCCGCGGAAGTCGTCGGTCGACCAAAGCGCCCAAAGCGCGGCCTCAAGGGTGTGAACAACAAACCCGCTACCGCGGATCTCTGGAGGCTGCTTCCGCTTGTACGAACCACGGGCGATCTCTTCGATCTGAGGATCGAGCTTCCCCCAACGCCAGAACGCATCGTCGAGCAACTCGTCCTTCGCAACTCCCCGGACGGCCGCGGCAATCAGCCCTCCGAGGTAACAGCACGCGTCAACGGGGCGCGCAGCCGCGTGCGTAGTCCGCGAGCTTTGCGCCGAGTAGTCGATCGCTTCCTCTATGCGGCCGGCGTACGCGAGCGGGACGGGCGCGAGCCGCATGATCGACCCGTTCGCCGCTGACTCCGGATCCGTCGAACCAACGAACGGATCGCCCGTTTGCTCGAACCGGCGCAGCGCAGCGCTGACGGTCGCGCCGATGTCGAAGCAGCGGCCGTTGGCCGCGAGATGTCCCTCACGCCACCATCGCCGGTACCGCGTCATCTGGTCGTGCGGATCGAACTCACCGCACTCGACCAAACTCTCCGCGAGGCACAGAGCCATCGACGTGTCGTCCGTCCACTCGCCTGGGCGCAGCCCGAACGGCCCACCGCCGGTCATCTCGGTCACCGGTGAAAAAGACCCGGGCGCGGCGAACTCGACCGTCGTCCCAACGGCGTCGCCGGCTGCCAGCCCGAGCATGGAACCGCGGTACGCGGCTTGGTTGTCGATCACGGCACGATCAGCTCCTTGATCAGAGCCCCGCATGATCGTCTTGCCCGCGCCGGATCGTCGGCGTCTTCATTTATCCCTGTCGATATGGATGCGGGGAGGACTCGAAGCCGTCGCCGTTGGGCCAAATCGCGGAAAGCGCCGCCTGCGCAGCGCTTTCGTCGAGGTGGGCGGTACTGGGCTCGAACCAGTGACCCCCAGCTTGTCGAGCTGGTGCTCTCCCAACTGAGCTAACCGCCCTTGCGGGTGCTCAGTGTAGCGGCTCAAACGCCCAGTTCATCGCTGACGATGCCCGCGCCGGCGACCATCGCCTCCAGCTTCCGGTAGGCCAGATCACGCGGGAGGTACTTCATCCCGCAATCCGGCGCGACGACGAGCCGCTCCGGGCCGACCACCTCGAGCGCGCCGCGGATCCGCTCGGCGACAAGCTCCGGCGTCTCGGCCTCGGGGGAGCCCAGGTCGAGGACTCCGAGGACGATCACCTTGCTCGGCAGGTCGCGCAGCACCTGGGGGTCGAGGCCCGGCTGGGCGGCCTCGAGCGAGATGTGAGTCGCACGGCAGTCGTCCAGCTCGCGCAGGAACGGGTAGCCGGTGAGCCGCTGCTTGACGATGTGCGCGTAGCCGAAGCAGGTGTGGAGGACCGTGTCGCCCTCGATGCCGTCGAGCGCGCGGTTGATCGCCTCCAACGCGTACTCCTTCGCCGGCTCGGGGCGGGCCTGGAGATACGGCTCGTCGATCTGGACGACGTCGGCGCCGGCCGCCTTGAGGTCCCGCAGCTCCTCGTTGACGGCCTCGGCGTACGCGAGCGCGAGGCTGCGCCCGTCGCCGTAGTGGTCGTCCTGGGCCTGCTGGGTCATCGTGAACGGCCCCGGCACGGTGATCTTGATCCGGCGGTCGGTGATCGCGCGCAGGAACTCGACGTCACCGACCTCCACCGGTCGCGTCCGCCTGATCGGGCCGACGACCCTCGGAACGGGGTTCTCGTGGCCCGTGCGGTCGAGCGCGACGCCGGGGTTGTCTAGGTCGACGCCGTCGAGCGCCGTGGCGAAGCGGTTGGAGTAGCTCTCCCGCCGCATCTCGCCGTCGGTGATCACGTCCACGCCGGCCCGCTCCATGTCCTGGACGGCGAGGCGGGTCGCGTCGTCCTGGGCCTGCTCCAGGTACGCGGCGTCGACCCGCCAGAGCTCGAGCGCGCGCACGCGCGGCGGCAGGCGCGCGCCGAGCCGCTCCCTGTCGATCAGCCAGTCGGGCTGGGCATAGCTCCCGACGACGGTCGTCGTCAGGCTCACGCGGGCGACTTCACCGACTCGACGTAGCCGCGCACGTCCGCGACCGGCTCCGAGTACGCGTCGCCGAGCGCCTCCTCCATCCGGCTCATGTACTCCTCCGTCCAGGCCGGGAACTCGTAGTCGACCGCGCGGAGGAACTCGAGCGTCGCGGCTAGGCGCATGTCCGCGATCGAAGGGTTGTCGCCGCCGATGAACGGCCGGTCGGCGAGGAAGAACACGCGGTAGACCTCGAGCGGCCCCGCCAGAGCCTCGTGCGCATCCCTCTGCGCCTTGGCCTTCATGTCGTCGTCGGCCTCGGAGGTGGCCACCTCGCCGGGATACTGCCCGAAGCCGAGGGTCGGATAGGTGGCGCGCGCGAGCAGCGGATAGAAGGTGCCGATCAGGTAGAACATCGCGCTGTCGACCATGGCCCGCTCGCCCGGATCGGTCGGGTAGAACTGGTCGAGGCCGTGCTTGTTGCAGAGGTACTGCATGATCGCGCAGCTCTCCCAGAGCGCGCCCCGCGGCAGGCCCTCCTCCTCTAGCAGAGGCGTGAGGTCGGCCGGGTCCTTCGCCAGGAACTCTGGGGTGCTCTTCTTGCCCCAGACGTCCAGCTCCTCGAACTCGAGGCCGGCTGCACGGACGAAGATCCGAGCGGTCAGGTTGTTCACGCTCGGCTTCAGGATGCTCAGCGTGTTGGCAGGCATGTGTGCTCCTCCTGATCTCTAGCGGTACGGATCCTTCGGCGACCGGTCCTCCGAGAGAGACGCCCGCGATCGCCGGACGAGCGCCTCGATGGCGTCGGCCAGGTGCTCCTGGTCGATGTTGTAGTCGTCCCGTTCCACCCGAAGCTTGTGCGACTCGAGCAGCACGTCGGCGTGGGTGAAGCCGACGGGCGGCTCGAAGCGGTACGAGGCGAGCTCGATCAACAGGCCGAGCGGGTCCTCGAAATAGAGCGAGTCCATGAAGCCGCGATCCTTCGGGCCGCTGTGGCGGATCCCCCGCTCGTCCAGGCGCTCGACCACCTGCTTGAACGTGGCCTGCGAGACCGCGAACGCGACGTGGTGGACGCAGCCGATCTCCGTGGACGTCCGCGTCGGCTCGGGCACGCGCTCCTCGTTCGTGAAGATGGTGATGAGTCGCCCGTCACCCGGATCGAAGTAGAGGTGGCTCTCCGACTCGTTGTCGAGGTTCGGCTGCTCGAAGACGAAGGGCATGCCGAGGACGCCCTCCCAGAAGTCGATGGACGTCTGCCGGTTCGCCCCGACGATCGTGATGTGGTGGACGCCCTCGCTCTGAAGCTTGCGCACGAGCTTCCCTACCGCTCCACGAGCTTCGACTTGTACTCGCTGCGCTGGAGGCTGCCCCACGGCACCAGCTCCACCTCGGTCTGGACGACGAGCACGGCGCGGATCTTTTCACGGATTGCTTGCGCGAGCAACGGATCGCTGTCGGCCCCGTCCGGGAGCTCGACGGAGACCGGCAACGGCGGCTCCTGCTTCACGCCGGGCGACACCGGCCTGACGAGGATGTGGCCACTCACGTCGGGGACGAAGGCGCTCACGACCTCGCGCACCGCCGACGGGAAGACGTTGACGCCACGGACGATGAGCATGTCGTCGGTTCGCCCGATGCAGCGAACGCGCGGGCCGGTCCTGCCGCATCGGCACGGGCTCGCCCGCACCTCGACGTGGTCGCGCGTCCGGAAGCGCAGGAGCGGTGCCGCCCGGTGCTGGAGATGGGTCAGCACGAGCTCGCCGGCGGCCCCGTCGTCGAGCGCGAGCGCCTCACCCGTTCCCGGGTCGACGAGCTCGGCGTGGACGAAGCCGCGCGCGCCCAGGTGCATGCCGTCCTGCTCCTCGCACTCGCCCCAGAGCGACGGGCCGATGTCGCCGATTCCCATCGCCTCGGTGACCCGCGCGCCCCAGCCCTCCTCCAGCTTCGCGCGGAAGGCCGGCTCGCCGCCGCCGGGCTCGCCCGCGACGAGGACCCGCCCGACACTGGATCCGCGCAGATCCAGGCCGCGCTCGAGCGCAGATTCGACGAGGTGGGCCGCGTACGACGGAGTCAGCACGGCCGCCTCCGGCCTGAGCAGATCGATGGCGAGCAGCAGGCGCTCGGTGTTTCCCGTCCCGACCGGGACGTGGCAGAGACCGATGCGCTCGAAGGCGGTCAGCGCCGCCCCGGCGACGAACGGGCCCGCGTTGTAGGTCGTGACGATCCGCTGCCCTGCGACCACGCCCGAGGCTGCGTAGCTCCGCGCCGACCCCGTGACCCAGTTCTCGAAGTCGCCGGCGGTCAACGGGACGTACGTCGGAATGCCGGTCGTGCCGCTCGTCGAGTAGATCCGGACAATCTCGGAAGGTTCGGCGGCGAAGTGGGAGCCGAACGGGTTCTCGGCGGTAGCCGTCGCCTTCAGCTCGCTCTTGTCCGTGAGCGGGAGCTGCGCAATGTCGGCAAGTCCCACGTCCGGCGCGTCCGCAAGGCGCTCGCGGTAGAACGGCGAGCGCTCGCGGAGATACGCGAGCTGCGTCCGAAACGCCTCGTCGTCGAGCGCGAGCTGATCGTCCCAGGGCCGGCTCTCGACCTCAGGCTCGAGCATCGGGCTCGTACTCGACGGCCTCCTCGGCCGCGGCGGCGAGCAGGAAGCCGCTCGGCCGCTCCCGCTCCTCGGCCAGGTGGGCGAGCAGGCTCGCGGTGCGAGCCAGGATCGGCACGGCCTTAACCGCGTCGGAGGAGAAGCCGAGATCGAGCATGACCGCCGCGATCGGCAGCGACACGTTCATAGGCAGCGGCTTGTCGTACTCCTCGGCGACGACGTCGCGGACCTTGCGGGCGAGGGCGACGTACTCGCCGCTCGCGCCGCGTTCGTCCGCGAGCTCGAGGATCCGCTCGGCGCGCGGGTCGACGGGTCGGTGAACGGGGTGCCCGAAGCCGGGAAGGCGCACGCCCTCTTCGCGCAGGCCGCGCACCCAGTCGACCGGATCGCGGTCCGAGCTTCGCAGCTCCTCCAGCCACCGCGCGCACGCCTCCGACGTGCCCAGGACGACCGGCCCGGCGCCGAGGATGCCGGCGGCCACGGCCCCGTGCAGCGAGCCCGGATCTGCGGCGAGCGTCATACGGGCCGCGACGTTGCTCGGCATCATCCCGTGCTCCGCGATGCTCACGAGAAGCAGGTCGAGGAAGAAACGCTGCTCCTCCGTCGCCTCGTCGCCGGTGAGCAGGAGATGGAAGTACTCCGTGAAGCTCACCCGGCCCATGAGGTCGCCGCAGAGATCTCGTCCGCGCACCTCGACCCGGTCGGGATAGGCCTGGCTGATGGAGCTGACGGGCTTCGGATGCTCGCTCGGCACCCAGCCGACGCTACGTAATCGGACGGCCGAGCGTCAAGCCGGTCAGCGTGCGCGCTCGTAGCGCAAGCTGACGCCCTCGGTGTCCTCGGCCGGTTCCAGGGAGACCAGGCGGAAGCGGCGCAGCGGGAAATTGCCGTCGGCGAGCGCCGGGCCGCGGCCGACGAACGTCGGCGCGAGCGTCAGGATCAGCTCGTCCAGGCGGTCGATCGCCAGGACCTGAGCTGCGAGGTTGCCGCCGCCGAGCAGCCATACGCGCTCGCGGCCGGCGGCCTCGAGCTCCGCGACCAGCTCCGACACGTCGCCGGCGAAGCGGCGGACGTCGGCGCCCTCGATGTCGGGGAGGTCGTCGCGGTGCGTGACGAGCCACGTCGGTCGATCGCCGTACGGCCACGGGTGCGCGGTCAGGAACTCGTACGTGCTCGCGCCCACGATCAGGCCGTCGATCCCCGCGAAGAACTCTGCGTAGCCGTGGTCGCCCGCCTCCGAGGACAGCGTCTCCAGGAACGCCAGATCGTGCTCCGGCCCGGCGATGCGGCCGTCGAGGCTCGCGGCGACGTAGTAGACGATCCGCATCAGTTGCCGGCGAACGCGTTCCGGCCGAGGAGCGCCAGCGGGTCGATCAGCTTCCCATGCCGCCAGGCCTGGAAGTGGAGGTGTGTGCCGGTGCAGGAGCCGGTGCAGCCCGCGCGGCCGATGATCTGCCGCGCCGTGACCACGTCCCCGCGCTTGACGAAGGCGCGCGCGAGGTGCGCGTACATCGTCACGATCCCGTCCTCGTGGCGCAGCTTGACGACGAGGCCGTAGCCCGAGTAGTCGTCGAGCCAGCCGACGTGGGTGACGCGGCCGGTCTGGGTCGCGCGCACGCGCGTCTCGTACCAGCCCTCGATGTCGATCCCGTCGTGGTTCCGGCCCCACCGATAGCCGAACGGCGAGCCGAGCGGGCCGTCCATGGGGACGAGCCAACGCGCCTCCTGGTGGGAGTCGGCGGGCGATTCTTCATAGCCGGCCAGCGCGGGCGATGCGAGGACGGAGCAACAAAAAAGGCCCAAGAGCAGGGCCTTACTACGAAACACGGGGCGGAACGGTAGCAGATCCCTAGAAGATCTCGGGGCACCACGGCTTTCTGCTCGTGCGGAAAAGCACATCGGCGCGGGCGATCGCACCCTCCTTGACCTCCTCGATCCGGCCCGCGCGCAGGAGATCCGAGAACGTGAACCCGCCGAGGAAGACGGTGCCCAGCTCGGCGGCCGTGAGCCGCAGGTCGGGGCTCGCGGTCGTCTTCGAGCCGTCGAGCCCGTAGCGTCCGTCGTTCCAGGGGCAGAACGCGTCGCTCACCTCGAGGACGAGCTCGCCGTCGCCCGCGTACGAGCGCGCGGCGAGCGCGGCGCCGACGTCCACCGGCCGGATCCAGAGCCCGTCGCCGACGCGGAACTTCATCCGGTTCTGCTCGAAGAGCAGGAGGTGCAGCGGATGGTCGACCGGGAGGAGCTCGGCGTCGACCTTGGCCATCCAGTCGATGTCGAGCAGGTAGCGCCAGACGGCGGCGGTCGCCGCCGGTGTCGCGCCCATCGCCTCGACCACGTGGGTGACACCGGTCGGGACCCCGTCGGCGTAGGAGAAGTTCATCCGGTAGAGCGCGTACGCATCGGCGGCGCCGTCCCGCTCGAGGACGGCGTACGTGAGCTCCCCGCCGCCCTCCCGGCGCCACTCCGAGTCGGCGAGCGTTCGCATCTTCCACCACTCCTGCGAGCGCGAGAGCATGCCCGGTGTCTCCGGGACGACCCGCTCGTAGACGCCGGGGAAGAGCGTCAGCGCCTCGTCCTCGGTTACGAGGCGCGCAGCCCCGTCCCAGTCCACGGGCCGCGCGAAGGCCGCGTGCTCCCTGGGGATCTCCACGTCCGCGCACACCGAGGCGAGCCCGTAGCCGAAGCGCCCGTAGAGGCCGCCCTCCGAGGCCCAGAGCGCCGCGATCGGCTCGCCGCGCGCGTGGGCGTCCTTCATCTGAGCGGCCATGAGCTCGCGCACGATCCCGCGGCGTCGGTGCGTCGGGAGGACGCCGACGACCGTGACGCCCGCGGTCTGCACCGGCCCGCCCGGGATCGTCATCTCGAACTCGAAGACGCCGGCTCCGGCGACGATCGCCCCGTCCTCCACGGCGACGTGCATCCGCCCGTCCGCGATAGGCATACGCGCCGCCCGGTCCTCGTCGGGGCCCGTGGGCGAGCCGAAGTAGTGCCAGATCGGACGGAGCCCGTCGCGCAGCTCCTCCGGTTGGGCCGTGCGGATCTCGACGCTCAGAGGACCTTCTCCAGCGGCGCGTAGTCGAGCATGAGCCGACGCTCGGCGCCGTCCTGGGCGAAGCGGACGGTGACGATGCCGTCGCCCTCGATGCGGACGACGACGCCCTCGCCGAGCGTCGAGTGGCGCACGGAGTCGCCGGTCGCCAGATCGGGCGCGGGCCCGGACGGCGCCTGAGACGCGCGGGGCGCGTTGTAGCCGGTCCACGACGCCGGCCGCAGCCGCTCGCGCTGGATCTCGTCCGGAAGCTCCTCCAGGAAGCGGCTCGGGCTGCGGTAGTCGCGCGAGCCCCAGAGCGACCGTGTCGCCGCGTGGGTCAGCGTCAGGTGCTCCTGCGCCCGCGTGAGGCCGACGTAGGCCAGGCGCCGCTCCTCCTCGATGCCCTGCTCCTCGATCGAGCGGGCGTGCGGGAAGACACCCTCCTCCATGCCGACGAGGAAGACCGCGCGGAACTCGAGGCCCTTCGCGTTGTGGAGCGTCATCAGCGTGACGCGGCTGCCCTCCTCGGCGAGCGCGTCCTGGTCGGAGAAGAGCGAGATCTGCTGGAGGAACTCGGAGAGGGTCGGATTGTCCGCGGCCGCCTGGTACTCGAGCGCGACGCCGCCGAGCTCGAGCAGGTTCTCGACGCGGCCCTGGGCCTCGATCGTGCGCTCCGCCTTCAGCGCCTCGAGGTAGCCGCTCTGCTCCAGCACACGCTCCAGAAGCTCCGGGACGGGGAGCTCGAGCGCACCGGCCATCAGGGACTGGAGGAGCAGGTGCAGGCGCTGAACCGCCTTGAGCGGCGCCGCGCCGACGCCGGCATCCTCCGCCTGGCCGAGCGCCTCGAAGAGGGAGAGGCCCTGCGCGTCGGCGTACACCTGGAGGCGCGCGATCGACGCGTCGCCGATGCCGCGCCGCGGACGGTTCGCGATGCGGGCAAGCGAGACGCCGTCGAACGGGTTGTCGATCACCTGGAGGTAGGCGACCGCGTCTTTGATCTCGGCGCGCTCGTAGAAGCGCGGGCCGCCGATCACCTGGTACGGGATCTCCTGGCGGACGAGTACGTCCTCGAGCACGCGCGACTGGGCGTTCGTCCGGTAGAAGACCGCGATCTCGGCGCCGGCGTGGCCCTCATCGAGCAGGCCGGCGATCTCGGAAGCGACGAAGCGCGCCTCGGCGTGCTCGTCCTCGACCTCGAGCACGCGGACGGGATCGCCCTCCCCCAGCTCGCTGAACAGGTTCTTCGGCTTGCGCTCGCGGTTGTGGGCGATCAGTGAGTTGGCGGCGCGGAGGACGGCGTTCGTCGAGCGGTAGTTCTGCTCGAGGGCGATCACCTGCGCGCCGCCGAAGTCCCGCTCGAACTCGAGGATGTTGCGGATGTCGGCGCCGCGGAACGCGTAGATCGACTGGTCGGGGTCGCCGACTGCGAAGACGTTGCCGTGCACGCCGGCGATGAGCTGGAGCAGGCGGTACTGCGCGTGGTTCGTGTCCTGGTACTCGTCCACGAGCACGTAGCGAAACGCCTTCTGCCACTTCTCGCGCGCGTCCGGGTGGTTCTCCAGCACCTCGACCGTGCGCATGATCAGGTCGTCGAAGTCCATCGCGTTCGACGTGTGCAGGCGGCTCTGATAGCGCTTGTACACGGCGGCGACGGTCTGCTCGTAGAACGAGCCGACTCGCTGCTCGTACTCCTCGGGCCCGACGAGCTGGTTCTTCGCGCTCGAGATCTGCGCGTGGATGCCGCGGGGGACGAAGCGCTTCGGGTCCCAGCCCTCCTCCTCCACGATCGCCTTGACGACCCGCACCTGGTCGGCCTGGTCGTAGATGGTGAAGTTCGACTTGTAGGCCAGGCGCGGCGCCTCGCGGCGGAGGATGCGGCCGCACGCGGCGTGGAACGTCAGCACCCACATGCGCCGAGCCACGTCGCCGAGGCCGAGCTCCAGGCGACGCTTCATCTCCCCGGCCGCCTTGTTCGTGAAGGTGATGGCCAGGACCTCGTTCGGCTTCACGCCGCAGGCGGTGACGAGGTGCGCGATGCGGTGGGTGAGCACGCGCGTCTTCCCGGAGCCGGCGCCGGCGACGACCAGCACCGGGCCCTCGGTGGCGAGCACGGCCTCGCGCTGGGCCGGGTTGAGATCGGCGAGGTACTGCTCGGGGGAGGTGACCGCCATCGAGTCGATGGTATCCGCCGGGGTCCGGCGTTCTCGCGCGCGTTCGCCGCGCGTTACGGGGTCGTTACGGGTCGCCGCGAGCCTTTCGGCGTCATCGATCAAGGAGAGACCTGATGAGATCAGGCGGAATCGCGGCGCTGCTCGCGCTCGCGGCACTGGCGGTCGTTCTCGGGCTGACGAGCGGGGCGGGCGCCGGCGGCAAGCAAGCCTACGAAGTGTGGGTCGTCGACCAGTCGAACACCAACGGAACGGCGTCGGGCGGCACGTTGCTCGTGTACGACGGCTCGTCTCTGGAGCGGCGCGGCGGCGCGGCCGTGCCCGAGCGGATCGATCTCGGCGGGGCCGCGGCTGCGCTCTGCCTCGAGCGGACGGGAACGGCGCCGGTGCGGCCGCACATGGTCTTCTTCAACGCGGGGCACTCGCATGCGGTTCTGTCGTTCGTCGCCTCCGGCCACGTCGTCTTCATCGACGCGCGGACGCGGACGCCGCTCGAGTGCATCGACGCCGGCGTTCAGGCGCATGCTGCGGTGCCCTCGCCCGACGGCCGCTACGTCGTCGTGACCAACCAGAACGGCAAGCTCCTCCAGCGGATCTCGACGGACTACGGCGCGCGGTGACGTTCGCCTTGGAGGCCGGGGCCACGCTCGACCTCGCCAACGGGACGACTCCGAGCGGGGCACTCCGGCAGGATCCGCTGCTGCGGCCGGACAACGCGCCCATCTGCGCGCTGATCGAGTCCACGGGGCGCTTCGCGTTCGTGACGCTACGCGGCGGCGGGCTGTTCGTGGTCGACGTGCGGGCGACGCCGATGCGGATCGTGGCGGAGTACGACCGCGCGACCGTGCACGGGAACGGCTGCGGCGGGCTCCAGCAGGGCGAGCGGATGTTCGTCAACTCGGGCGGCGGGACCGCTGCGAACATGTCCGAGTTCGACGTCTACTCGTTCCCGCTGGCGGCCTTCTCCGAGACGCCGAGCGCTCCCAACACGCCCGCGCCTGCCCTCGTCGTCAGCAGGGACGACGACGAGATGGCCGACTCCCACGGCGCCGCGCTCACGCAGGGCGGCCGCCACCTCTGGGTCGCGGATCGGATGGGCAACCGCATCGTCGCGATCAAGACGGCCACCGGCCGGGTCGTCGGCGAGCTCGCCCTGGCCGGGACGCTGAGCTCGGACCCGTCGCCCGACCTGCTCGAGCTCTCGCCGGACGGCGGGCTGGCGTTCGTCTCGCTCCGGGGCGCGCTCCCGCTCTCCGGCGACCCGCACGCCTCCACCGGCAGCACGCCCGGCCTCGGGATCGTGGAGGTGCGGAAGGACGGAAAGACGGGCTTCCTGGCGGCCATCGCCCGGATCGCCAACGTCGACGCCGGCGGCGTCGACCGCGCCGACCCGCACGGCCTCCGCGTCCGGCTCAAGTAGCCGAACGCGCGCCGTGTCCTTCGCGGCCATGCCCTGGTGCCTGGCACCGGGGCATGGCCGCTCGAGCCATGTCCGGGCTCCCCGGCGCCGCAAGCCATCCGCGCGGGACACGTCCAGGTGCCTGGCACCAGGACGTGGCCGCAGGGGGCGCTGGCTAGAAGAAGAACTGGCGCCAGGCGGTCCACCAGTCCTCCGCGCGGGAGGCGATGGTGACCGGGTCGACGAGCTCGACTCCGGCGCGATAGCGGTAGCGCTCGGCGAGGTCGGGAGTGGCGAGCACGGCGACGATCTCGCACGGCTTGCCGGGGTCGTAGGGCGGAACCCGGTCGCGCTTCTCGATCCCCTCCTTCGCCCCCGCCTCGATCAGGGCGCGCGCGCGGACGGGCGGGAGGTGCCGCGCGCTGTTGCGGCCGAGGCCCTGCTTGACCGCGACGGTGACGAGCTCGGGCCCGAGCAGTTCGGCCGCCTCCCGGCAGGCGACGTCGTCGCCGGTGACGAGGACGACCGGACACCCCCAGTGGCCGCAGAGCGCCGCGTTGATCCCCGTCTCGCCGACCGAGACGCCGTTGAAGCGGAGATCGCGGTAGTCGCGGCCCGAGATGGTGTGGCTCATGACACCGCGGTCCGCTCCGGACTTCGAGTGCATGGCGACGAAGAGCGCCGCGTCGCAGCCCTGCTCCAGGAGGTCGGTGTACTCGGTCCACTCGGTCTGGACGACCCACTCGCAGTCAGGGTCGAGCAGCTCGGGGACGAGCGAGTTGAAGTCCCAGCCCTTGCCCGCGCCGTGGCAGTCCATCACGACGATCTCGGTCGCCCCGGCCGCCTTGGCCCCGCGGACGGCGGCGTTGATCTCCTCCGTGTAGAGCTTCCGACCCTCCTCGTAGAGCGCCTCACCGCCGCTCACCTGTTCCCACTTGACGATGCCGGAGACGCCCTCCATGTCGCTGATGACGAAGACCCTCATCTCACCCTCCGATCCGCTCCGCCAGCGCCGCCTCGACCCACTCGGCGGCAGCGCCCAGGGCCTCGGCGTCGGCGGACTTGAGGACGACCTCGACCTCCGGCCCGGTGTCCAGGAAGGACGGATAGCTGCCGACCGTGACGCCCGGATGCCGGCGCGTCGCCTCCTCGAGCACGGCCACGATCTGCCCCTCGCCGGTCGGATAGCGGCGGCGCCAAGCGCCGATCGGCTCGCCCCTGAAGCGGTCGGCCAGCGTCTCGAACATCGCCTCCATCTCGCTCGGCAGCCCCGGAAGGACGTGGACGTTGCCGAGGACGAAGCCCGGAGCGCCTCCCAGCGGGTTCTCGAGCGGCACCGCCCCTTGGGGAATGGTCGCCCAGCGCGCCGCGTAGTCGCCGAGCCCGCGCGGCCCGAAGCGTGCACGCAGCGACTCGGCCAGCTCGGGGATCTCCTCGGTGCCGACGCCGAACGCCTCCGCGACTGCCTCTCGCGTGACGTCGTCGGGCGTGCCGCCGAGGCCCCCGGTGACGAAGACGACGCCGGAGCGCTCCATCTCGGCGCGAAGGAACTCGGCGATCTCGGGGACGGAGTCGCGCACGGCGGCCAGCAGGCGCACCTCGAGGCCGAGTTCGGCGAGCCGGCGCGCCAGCCACGAAGCGTTCGTGTTCTCGACGTCGCCGAAGACGATCTCGTTGCCGACGGTGAGGACGACGGCAGTCGCCGGGGGCGTCATGCGGGCGAGTATAGGACGGCGTTGACCGCTCGAACGACGGGCGCCTCGCCGACCCAGTCGACGACGCTGAGCCCGCCGTAGGTCTGGTCGAGCCGGAAGGCGGCGCCGTCCGTCAGGCCCAGCACGTCTGCAAGCACGACCCTGACGACACCCCCGTGGGCGACGACGACGACGGCTTCACCGGGATGACGCTGCCGGATGGAGCCGACAGCAGCCAGGACGCGCGACCGCAGGTCGGCGAACGACTCGCCGCCGGGGAAGCGGACCGAGGCCGGCGCCTCCATCCATTTCCGGTAGAGCTCCGGCCTCGCCGTGCGGATCTCGTCGTACGAGAGGCCCTCGAGCTCGCCGAAGTCGATCTCGCGGAGCCGCTGATCGACCGCCGGCTCGAGGCCACGGCCGGCCGCGATCGCTGCCGCGGTCTCGAGCGCGCGCGAGAGCGGGCTCGAGTACGCGGCCGCGAACGGCGTCTCCGCGAGCGCGGCCGCGAGCTCCCCGGCCTGCCGGCGCCCGCCGGCCGAGAGCTCAACGTCCAGGCTGCCGTAGCAGCGCCCGCGAAAGGCACGGTCGGCCTCCGCGTGGCGCACGAGCAGAAACCGGGTTGCTTCACCCTGCGGCGGTAGGCCGAGCATCAGCGCGTGGCCACGGCGGCGACGAGCGCCAGGGTCGTCGTGAGCTCCGTCGCGGCCCCGAGCACGTCGCCGGTGACGCCGCCGATGTGCCTTCGGGCGACGACGCCCACGACCGCCGCAACGAGCACCGCCGTCGCCGAGAGCACGATCCCGCGCAGGCCGAGGGCCGCCACAGCAAGCCCGATCCCGAGGCCGACGCCGAGAGCACGGGAAGCCTCTGCGGCGCCTCCCGCCAGCGCGGCGCCGCTGCCGCCCTCGTCACGGGCGTACGGAAGCGCCCAGCCGAGCGCGAGCGGGGCCGTCCTCCCCAGGGCGTAGGCGGCGGCGACAGCCAGCAGCGCGTCGGGGCCGGCGACGATCGCGGCGACGGCCGCGATCTTGACGACGAGATCGAGCCCGAGCGCGGTCGCGCCGAAGGCGCCGATCGTCGGCTCGCGCATGATCGCCAGCGCGCGCTCGCGGTCGGCTGCGCCGAGGCCGTCGGCGGAATCCGCGAGCGCGTCCAGGTGGATCGCGCCGGTGAGCAGAGCCTCGAGCGCGACGGCGATCCCGGCCGCCACCAGGGCGCTCAGACGCGCGTCCAGCCCGAGCACGACCAGGGCGACGAGGGCGCCGATCGCCGCCCCGACCACCGGGAAGAGCACCGCGCCGCGAGCCACGTCGCTCCCGTCGAGCGAGGCCCAGCGGCCCACCGGGACGCGGGTGAGGAACGCGAGCGCCGCCGCCGCGGCCCGCAGCGCGGCCTCAGGCGCCCGCATCGGTGACGCCCGCGGACTCGAAGGTGGCCATGTCGGCGAGGAGCGCCAGAGCCGCGGACACGACCGGGAGCGCCAGCGCGGCGCCGCTCCCTTCCCCGAGCCGCAGGCCGAGGTCGAGGAGCGGTCGGAGCCCGAGCTCGGCGAGCACGAGAGGGTGGCCGGGCTCAGGCGAGCGGTGCGAGGCGACCATCCGCGCTGCCGCGTCCGGCGCGAGCCGGGCGGCGACGAGCGCGGCCGCGCCGGTGACGAATCCGTCGAGGAGAACGACGGCGCCGGCCGCCGCAGCGCCGAGGCAGACGCCGGTCAGGACCGCGAGCTCGAAGCCGCCGACTGCGGCGAGCGCCCCGACCGGGTCGGCCGGCCCGGGCCGGTTGACGTCCAGCGCCGACCGCACCGCCTCGACCTTGCGCCGCAGGCCCTCGTCGTCGACCCCGGTCCCGCGGCCGCAGACCGCCTCAGGAGACGCCGGGAGAAGTGCCGCGCACACCGCCGCCGCCGCGGTGGTGTTGCCGATGCCCATGTCGCCGGTGGCGATGATCCCATAGCCCTCGCCGGCGAGCTCGTCGGCGATGCCGGCGCCGGCGAGGATCCCGTTCGCGGCGTCCTCCCGGCTCATGGCCGGCCCGGCGGTCGCGTCGGCGGTGCCGGCGCCCAGCCGCACCTGCCGGATCGACGGGGCCGCGAGCGGCTCGGCCACGCCTGCATCGACGACGACGAGTCGCAAGCCGGTCTCACGGGCGAGCACGTCGATGGCCGCCCCGCCCCGGGCGAACGCGGCAAGCATCTGCCCGGTGACCTCCTGCGGGTACGCGCTCACTCCCCGGCGCGCGTAGCCGTGATCGCCGGCGGCGAGGACGAGCGCGGCGGCGAGACGGCCCGGGGACGCGGTGCCGCGGATGCCGGCGATCCGGCAGACCAGCCCTTCGAGCTCGCCGAGGCTCCCGCGCGGCTTCGTCTTCGCGTCGAGCGCGGCCTGCGCGGCGCGCGCTGCGTCCGCGTCGACGGGCCGGATCCGCGCGACCAGGGCCTCGAGGGTCACGTCAGCTCGAGCGTGCGGCCGGCCACGACCAGGCACGCCCGCTCGGCCCGCGCGGCGAACACGGCGTTCACGCGGCCGAGGAGATCGCGGTAGGAGCGACCGAGCGGCGTCATCGGCACGACTCCCATGCCGACCTCGTTGCTGACGACGACCGTGGGCGTGGGCCGGCCGGCCGTCAAGGCTGCGGTGTCCGCGGCAGCGCGTTCGACGTCCTCGTCGCTCCAGCCGGACTCGACGGCGTTGGCGGTCCACAGGGTCAGGCAGTCGACGATCACGAACGCCCGGTCGGGCACGCTGCCGAGCGCGCCGGCCAGGTCCAGCGGTTCCTCGACGGTCCGCCAGCCCGCCGGCCGCTCGAGCCGATGGCGCGCGATCCGCGAAGCGAGCTCCGTGTCGTCGCGGGCCTCGGCGGTCGCGATCACGACGACCGGCCCCTCCCACTCCGCCGCCAGCCGGACGGCGAGCCCCGACTTCCCGCTCCGCGCGCCACCGACGAGAAAGGTGAGAGGCATCAGGAAACCGGGTGCTCGGTCTCCACGGCCGGCCGCAGCGGAAGCACCGCAATTCCCGTGTCCTCGTCGGCCACGATGCGGATCGAGGCGCCGAAGTGGCGTGCGATCAGGCGCTCGGTCAGCACCTCGGCCGGGGTCCCACTCGCCTGCTCGCGTCCGCCGTCGAGCAGAATCAGCCGGTCGGCGTACTGGCCGGCATGGGTGAGGTCGTGCATCGCGCTCACGACGGTGAGGCTCCCGTCGGCGCGGAGCGAGGCAACGAGCTCGAGCACCTGCTGCTGGGCGCCGATGTCGAGCGCGCTCGTCGGCTCGTCCAGCAGGAGCAGAGACGCGTCCTGGGCAACGGAGCGGGCCAGCACCGCGCGCTGGCGCTCACCCCCGCTCAACGTGCCCAGCCGGCGGTCGATCAGGTGGGCGCCGTCCAGCCGAGCGAGCGCCGAGCGGGCGGCCACGATGTCGCGTGGCCCCGGGCTGCCCGCGTAGCCGAGGTGGGGCGTCCGGCCGAGGACGACGTACTCGAGAACGGTGGTGTCGGGCGGGATCACGGGGATCTGGGGGACGACGGCCACCCGGCGGGCGACGGCGCGCCGGCCGAGCTCGGAGACCTCGTCGCCCTGGATCCGGATCGAGCCGTCGTAGGGAACGAGGCCGGCGGCGGCCTTCAACAGCGTCGTCTTGCCCGCGCCGTTGGGCCCGATCAGGCCCAGCCATTCCCCCTCCTCCACGGTGAAGCCGACGCCGTCGACGACCCGCGCGCCGTCGAGGGTGACCGCCACGTTCCGTGCCTGCAGCATCACGGCCCCACCGTCCTCGTTGTCCGCAGGACGAAGGCGAAGAACGGGGCGCCGAGGAACGCGGTGACGACGCCGATCGGGAGCTGCCCCGGGGCGATCACCGTCCGCGCGACCAGGTCCATGAGGACCAGGAAGCCGGCGCCGAACGCCAGTGAGAGCGGCAGGACGATCCGGTAGCTCGTCCCCGCCATCAGCCGGACCGCGTGCGGGACGATGATCCCGACGAACGCGATCAGCCCGCTGAACGCGACCGCGGCCGCCGTGCCCAGCGTGGCCGCGGCGACCACGATCAGCCGCACGCGCGCCACAGGCACGCCCAGGCTGGCGGCCTCGTCGTCGCCGACGGCGAGGACGTCGAGCAGCCGGCGGTGCCACAGCAGGACGATCGAGCTGGCGGCGACGTACGGCAGCAGGATCAGCACGTCCGTCCACCCGGACGTCTCGAGCTGACCGAGGATCCAGCTATAGACCTCCTGCACCGTATCCGCGCTGCGCTGCTGGACGTAGGTCTGCACGGCCGTGAGGAAGGCCGCGACGGTGACGCCCGCGAGGATGAGCGTCGTCGTCCCGCGCCCGCCGACGGAGCGCCCGAGCAGGTACGCGATGCCTACACCGAGGGTCGCGCCGACGAACGCCGCAATCGGCCTCAAGTCGAGCCCGCCCTCGCCGCCGAGGTCGTAGGCGATCACGATCGTCGCGCCGAGGCCGGCCCCGGCTGCGGCTCCGAGCAGGTACGGGTCGGCGAGCGGGTTGCGGAAGACGCCCTGATAGGCGGCGCCGGCGGAGGCGAGCATCGCCCCTACCAGGAGCCCGAGCGCGACCCGAGGCGCGCGCAGCTCCCAGAGGATCGCGTCCTGCGTCGGGGTGAAGGACGACTCCACGCCGAGGAAGGGGACGTGGCTCAGCACCTCACGGACGACCGCGGCGAGCCCGAGGTCGACCGGCCCGAGCGCGAGGCCGAGCAGCGTGGCCAGAAGGACGAAGGCGCCGGCGGCCAGCGCCCAGCGCGCCGAAACCCCCCGGACCGCCCGCTCCGGCCGGGTCGCAAGGGGCGCTCGAAGCCCGCCGGCGCTCGCCACCTACGGCCCTCCGATGCCCTGGAGCGCCTGCGCGATCAGCTCGACGAAGTCGACGGTGCGCGGCCCCCAGCGCGAGGCGATGTCGTCGTCCGCCTCGACGATGTCGCCGTTGGCGACCGCCTCGACCTGATCCCAGCCGGGCCGGCCCGCGACCGTCTCGGCTGTCTGCTCGCAGCACTTGGTGTCTGCGAGGACGATCACGTCGGGGCTCTCGGAGACGATGTACTCGCCGCTGAGCTGCGGGTAGCCGCCCGCGTCGGCGGCGTCGGCTGCATCGGCGATGTTGACGAGCCCGAACAGCTCGTAGACGCTGCCGATGAACGTGTCCGAGGTGGCCGTGAAGAAGTCCGGCCCGAGCTCGTGGTAGACGGTCGCGCCGGCGGCGCCCGGCGCCGAAGCCGCCAGTTCCTCGATCTCGATCCGCATCGACTCGACGACGGTCTCGGCTCCTTCGACGTTTCCGGTGGCCTCGCCGAGCGTCTCGATCTGCTCGTAGGCGGCGTCGAGATCGGGCGCCGCGTCCTGGAGGAGAACCGGGATGTCGAGCGTCTCCAGCCCTTCCACGAGCCCGCCCGGGTCGTAGGCGGCGATGACGAGGTCCGGCTCGTAGCCGGCGATCGCCTCGACGTTCGGCTGGAAGCCCGAGAGGTCGGTCACCGGCGCGTCCGCGGGAAAGTTGGACTGGTCGTCGACGGCGATCACCTGCTCGCCGGCGCCGATGGCGAAGAGCGACTCGGTGGCCGTCGCCGAGAGCGAGACGATCGCGTCCGGCTCCTCCTCCAGCGTGACCGAGCCGTTGTCGGCCTCCACCGTGACGGGGAACTCGGCCGGCGCCTGCGTGGTCTCGACGGCCGCCGAGGAGGTGGACGGCGGCGGCGCGGCTGCATCGTCGTCTCCGCCGCACGCGGCGAGGGCGAGCGCGAGGGCGAGCAGGACAGCCGCGAGGGCTGCAAGAGGACGGTGAAGCACGTTTCTCCTTCCGCGAGGGAACGGGTCTCGGCGAGCGTCAGGTCTTCTGACTCGGGGCTCCCCCCTCCGCCGCCTTCCCGGCCCGGAGGCCAGTGGCGTTTCGGCGAAGGAGCGTCTCCCCTCACAGCGGCGGGACCGTGCCGGACTCGCACCGGCTTCCCTTGGCCGCTCACCTTTGTCGGCGGGAGCATACAGCTGGGCTAGTCTGACCGGCTGTGCCTGCGGTCCGGCTCAACCTGTGGCTTCCGGTCGTCCTCTGGGCGGCGTTGATCTTCACGTTCTCCGCCATTCCCAGCCTCGGCACCGGGCTGGGAACCTGGGACCTCGTACTGCGCAAGCTCGCCCATGCTGTCGAGTTCGGGGTGCTGGGAGCGCTGCTCTACCGGGCGCTCGGGCGGGAGCCCCTCGCGATCCTGCTCGGCTCCGCCTACGCGGTCACCGACGAGCTGCACCAGACCTTCGTCTCGGGGCGCGAGGGCTCACCGCTCGACTGGCTGATCGACACGGCCGGCGTCGCCGCGGGGGTGCTCCTCTACTCGCGCTGGGCGGCCTCGCGGGCATGAAGGCCGTCGCCGTCGACCTGGACGCACTCGGCGACACGCGGCCGCTCTGGCGGGACTTCCTCTCCGACTCGGCGCGGCGGTTCGCGGCCATCTCGCCGCTCGACCCCGACGCGCTGCCGGAAGACCGCGGCGCGGCCGCGGCCGAGCTCGACCGCTGGGCGGAGGCCGGCGTCGGCGATTGGCGCATCGCCCTCGAGCGCTTCGCCGAGGACCGTGCGCCCGTCTACCTCCGGCCGAGCGCGGAGGCGAGCGCCGCCCTGCGCGCACTGGCCGCGAACGGCGTCCGGATCGGCGTCTACACGGACGCTCCCGAGCCGCTGGCCCGGATCGCGCTCGCCCACCTCGGGGCCGAGCGGCGTGTCGAGGCCCTCGAGGCCGGCGCGGGTGCGCGGGAGCGGCTCGTGGAGCGGCTCGGAAGCGCGGCGGAGATCGTTGCGACGCGCGAGCAGCTGGCTAAGATCAGCTCCGATGGCCTCTGACGGACAGCGCCTCGACGACCGGCAGCTCGACGCGATCCTCGAGCGGCTCGACCGGCTCTGCGACGAGGTTCACTCGCTCAACCGCCGCCTCGACACGAACGACCAGCTCCAGCGGATCGTCGCCGAGCTCGGCAGCCTCAACGAGGCGCTGCAGGCGCTCGCCTACGCTGCGCTCGGCTCCCAGGGCCCGCAGGTCCGCAGGCGCCGCTCGGCCTAATGTGAGCGGTCGGTGCGCGGGCTTCGAACCTCAGCCCGCCAACGATTCGCTGCGAGCACTCCGGCGCTTCGTGACGCGACCGCCGGAGTGCTCGCATTCGCGGCGATCATTCCGCTCGCTTTCTTCGACGGGGGCTACTTCCCGACGGCCTGGGGCGTTCCCGCCCTTGTCGGCCTGTGGATCGTGGCAGTCGCGCTCACCGTCGCCCCGTCGCCTCTGCACGGTCGCGAGGCCGTCGCGCTGTCGGCCCTGGCAGCGTTCCTCGGCTGGAGCGCGCTCTCCGTGCTCTGGACGAGCGATCGACCGCAGACGGTTCTCGAGCTCGAACGCCTGACCATCTATCTGGCGGCTCTCGCCGCGCTCCTGCTCGTCGCGCGGAAGGAGTCCCTGCCGTGGCTGCTGGGAGGAACCGCCACTGCGATAGTCGCCACCTGCAGCACGGGCCTTGTCGGGAGGCTGTTCCAGGACGTGTTCGGACGGCCCGAGGCGCGCATTCACGATCCCGGAGCACTCTACGGCCCGGTCGGGTACTCGAACGCCGTCGGCGACCTGAGCGCCGTGGGCGTGCTGCTCCTCGTCGGGTTTCTGGCCTACTCGACCCGACCCGCTGTGCGCGGGGTCGTCGCCGGAGCCTGTGTCGTCCTCTTCGCAACGCTCGCCCTCACCCTGAGCCGAGGCGCCTGGCTCGCACTCGGAGTAGGTGTCATCGCAGCCCTAGCGATCGCTCCGAGGCGCTCGTCACTCGTCGGCTGGCTGCTCGTAGTCGCTCTACCAGGGGCCGCGGTCGTGGCGCTGAGCCTTCGCGCGGATGCTCTCTACAAGAAGGGTGCGCCCGTCGCGGCGGCGGTCAGGGAAGGCCACCGACTCGCACTGGCGATCGGACTGCTCTCGGTCGTTGCGGCCGTCATGGCTGCTCTTGGCCCGAGGCTCATGCCGAAGCGCGACATCACCGCGCCGGTTGCACGGGTAGCCGTGCTGTTCGGGCTACTCGCGGTCTGTCTCCTCGCCGCTGTGACGATCCGGGCCGGCGGACCGTCCGATCTAGCCGGGCGCGCGGGCGACGCCTTTCGCAGCCCTTCGCAGCACACCGAGCCCACTCAGCGGTTCTTCAGCCTCTACGCGGGCAGGCGCGATCAATTCTGGAAGGTCGCCTGGGAGGACTTCGAGGCCCATCCCCTCGTCGGCTCCGGGGGCGGGACGTTCGGCCGCTACTGGCTCGAGCATCGACCAGTCGGAAGGTTCGTCCTGGACGCGCACAGCCTCTACCTGGAGACACTCGCCGAACTCGGCCTAGTCGGGCTCACCCTCCTGGCCGTCGCTCTCGCAGCTCCTTTCAGCTCGTCAGTGAGCGCCCGCGGGGAACCGCTGGTCCCGGCTGCGCTCGGCGCCTACGCCGTCTACCTCGTCCATGCGGGCACAGACTGGCTCTGGGAGATGCCCGTGGTGACGTTAGCGGGACTCACCTGCGGGGCCGGCCTCCTGGTTGCAGGGCGCCCGGCCGATTCAACGCCGGTCCCGAGACCGATGCGGGTGGCCGCGCTCGCGTTTGCCCTTGCCCTCTGCGCTTTCTCCTTCGTTGGATTGATCGGCAACAGCGCCTTGGCAGCTTCCGAACAGGCGGCTGTCGACGGCGAACTCGACCGGACGGAGGCACAGGCCCGCCGGGCGACGACCTGGCTACCGTGGGCCGCCGATCCTTGGTTACTGATCGCGAGGGCCCAGCTCGGACGCGGGGACCGACCAGCAGCGCGAAGAAGCCTCGACCGCGCGTTGCAGCTCGACCCGGGCAACTGGCTGTTCTGGTACGAGCGAGGTCTTCTTGCGAGGGAAGCGGAGCGGCGTCGCTACTTCGCCCGCGCGGCTCACCTCAATCCCAGGGACATGCGGCCGCTCATGGGGCGAAGCTGATCCTTGTCGCCACCGAGGTGGAGTAGTAACGTTCGTGACAATGCCGCGACGACTCGTCGCAGTCGGTCTCACTGTGTTGCTCCTCGGGATGCTCGGGGCCTTCGCCACGATGGGATATCCCCGCAGCACACCACCCGGACAGGACTGTACGGGACCTCCGGGCCACCAGTACGGCGGGCCCCCGGGCCACCAGTACGGCGGGCCCCCGGGCCACCAGTACGGCGGGCCGCACGGAGGGCCTCCAGGCCAGCAATACGGCGGGCCGCACGGAGGGCCTCCAGGTCATCAGTACGGGGGGCCTCCAGGCCACCAGTACGGCGTGCCGAATCCGCCACCGCACCAGTGCGGGCCTCCCGGCCACCAGTACCAGGGCGGCGAGGCGGGGCCGCCCGGGCAGCAGGGCAAGGACAAGACACCGCCCGGGCAAGGCGAGGACAAGACACCGCCTGGGCAGGGCGGCGACAAGACACCGCCCGGGCAAGGCAAAGACAAGACGCCCCCCGGGCAAGGCTCCGGCAAGAACCACAACTAGATCGGTTCCGGCGGCGCAAGCCCGTCGCCGTCCGCTCGCCGGGGACAGCCTTGTCCGCGCTCGGCTCCGAAGGGCGCGCAGGCGCCGCTCGGCCTAGCGGCCCGCGTCCGCGGCGCTAGCCGTGGATCGACGCGATGATCGGGATGATCAGGATGGCGACGATGTTGGCGATCTTGATCATGGGGTTGATCGCCGGGCCGGCGGTGTCCTTGTAGGGATCGCCGACGGTGTCGCCGGTGACGGCCGCGGCGTGGGCCTCCGAGCCCTTGCCGCCGTAGGCGCCGTCCTCGATCAGCTTCTTCGCGTTGTCCCAGGCGCCGCCGCCGGAGGTCATGGCTATGGCGAGGAAGATGCCGGTGACGATCGTGCCGATCAGAAGCCCGCCGAGAGCCTCGGGGCTGATGATGCCGACGACGATCGGGATGACGACCGGGATGAGCGCGGGCAGGAGCATCTTCTTGATCGCCGAGTTCGTGACGATGTCGACGGCGCGGGTGTAGTCGGGCCGTCCCGTGCCCTCCAGGATCCCCGGGATCTCGCGGAACTGGCGCCGAACCTCGTCGACGACGAGCCCGCCGACGCGGCCGACCGCCTGCATGGCCAGCGACGCGAACAGGAACGGCATCAGGCCGCCGATGAAGAGGCCGGCAATCACCCACGGGTCGTTGAGCGCGAAGACACTCGCGACGTCCTCCTCGGAGAGCCCCCGCGCGTACTCGTCGAAGAGGATCAGCGCCGCCAGGCCGGCGGAGCCGATCGCGTAGCCCTTCGTCACTGCCTTGGTCGTGTTGCCTACGGCGTCGAGCGGGTCGGTGATGCCGCGCACGGACTCGTCCAGGTCGGCCATCTCGGCGATGCCGCCGGCGTTGTCCGTGACCGGGCCGTACGCGTCGAGCGCGACGATCAGGCCCGTCATCGAGAGCTGGGCCATGACGGCGACGCCGATGCCGTAGAGGCTGTTCGTGACCTCGTAGGCGGCGACGATGCCGATCGCAATCACGATCACCGGGAGCGCGGTCGCCTGCATCCCGACGGCGAGCCCCTCGATGATGTTCGTCGCGTGCCCGGTCTGCGACGAGCGGGCGATCGACTTCACAGGGCCCCAGCGCGTGCCCGTGTAGTACTCCGTGATCGCGACGAGAGCGAAGGTGATGATCAGGCCGATGATCGCGGCGACGTAGAGCTCGCCGAAGGTGAAGGCGCCCTCGTCGAAGGCCAGCGTCACCGGGATGAAGCCGATCGCCGACAGCACCGTCGCGACGAAGACGGCCTTGTACAGGGCGTTCATGATCGAGCCGCCGCGGCCGACGCGCGCGAACCAGATCCCGATCACCGAGGCGATGATGGAGACGCCGCCGAGGGCGAGCGGGAAGAGCGGCAGCCCGCCCGCGGGGAACGCCGTCCCGAGGAGCATCACGGCGACTGCGGTGACCGCGTAGGTCTCGAACAGGTCGGCGGCCATGCCCGCGCAGTCGCCCACGTTGTCGCCGACGTTGTCGGCGATGACGGCCGGGTTGCGCGGGTCGTCCTCGGGGATGCCCGCCTCGATCTTCCCGACGAGGTCGGCGCCGACGTCGGCGGCCTTGGTGTAGATGCCGCCGCCGAGCCGGGCGAAGACCGAGATCAGGGAGCCGCCGAACGCGAGGCCGATCAGGTCGTCGATGGCGTCGTCCTGCGAGAGGTCGAACCAACTCGTGAGGATGCCGTAGTAGCCGGCGACGCCGAACAGCCCGAGGCCGACGACGAGAAGGCCCGTGACGGAGCCGGCACGGAACGCAACGTTGAGCGCCGGCGTGAGGCCCTGCTTCGCGGCCTCCGCGGTGCGCACGTTCGCGCGCACGGCCACGTTCATGCCGATGAAGCCGGCGGCCGCCGAAAGAACGGCGCCGATCAGAAACCCGATCGCCGTGCCCCAGCCGAGCTGGTTGTAGAAGCCGATCACGAGGAAGGGGACGATGGCGACCAGGCCGATCGTCATGTACTGCCGCCGCAGGTACGCGGCCGCGCCCTCCTGCACCGCCTTCGCGATCTCGCGCATGCGCTCGGACCCCGCGGGCTGCTTGAGGATCCACCAGGTCAGGTAGAGCCCGACGGCGATGCCGAAGAGCGCGCACAGGAGCGCGAAGAGGACGGTGTTGTTCTGGAAGAAGTCGGTCACGGCTGCAACGAAACAGGCCGCTGCGCTGGGCCGGCTTCCGCGTTCCCCCGGCCCGGCCCGAAACGGCCGGGCCGATTCTTATCACACCAGAGCGACCGGGCCGCGCAGGCGGCCGGCCGCGAGGCGGGGCGGCTGCCGCGTGCCGCCCCACCTTCCTCGGCCGACCGTTACTGCACGGGGCAGCCGGGATTCGGCTCGTCGATCCGCCGCAGGCTCGCGTCCGGAAGCACGTAGACCGAGTAGATGACCGACGGTTCGGTCCCCTCGTTCCGCACGAGCACCGGATGGTCGCCGTGCTCGACGAACGCCTCGCCGGCGCCGAACGTCGTGGCTCGGCACTTCCGGTCGTAGCGGGTCAGCTCGCCCGACTTGACGGCGATCAGCACGATGCCGCTGTGCGAGTGCCAGCCCGAGGTGCCGCCGGGCTGGAACGTGCCCGTCTGGAAGAACGCGTCCACCCGGCCCTTCGTGCTCAGCTTGACCCCGTCCGACTTGGCGTGGACTCTCTCGCTCGTCCGCCCCTGCGCGAAGCTGATGACGTCGGTGATGCCGCCGCCGGGCGTCGCCAGCGCGGTGCCTGCCACGATCGCAGCGAGAGCCGCTACGACGATCCCGATCTTCCGCATGTCCGCCTCCTTCGGTCGATTGGCTCGACGCTACGACGGCAACGGAGGAGCGGAAACGTGGAAATCCCGTGACTTTGCTACCCGGCCTCGCGAAAGCAGCCCGGGAGCGCGCGTCGGGGTAGATCTAGAACGTGGCTCCGCGCAGCGCAGTGGCGCACAGATGCTCCTCGGGCTGCGGCGGGATCTTCGGGATGACCGCGAAAAGGAGCTCGCGCAGGCGCTCGTTGTTCTCGGTGAAGACGGTGACGACCTGCTCGTGCGAGACAGGCGGGGCGCCCTCGACGCCGACGTCGTGGTCGGTGACCATCGAGATGTTGGCGTAACAGAGCTCGAGCTCCCTCGCCAGGTAGCCCTCCGGGTACGCCGTCATGTTGATCGTGTCGAAGCCTCCGTCCTGGAACCACATCGACTCGGCGCGGGAGGAGAAGCGCGGGCCCTGGATGACGACCACGGTGCCGCCGTCGCGCGCCTTGATGCCGAGCTCACGCGCGGTCTCGACCAGGAGCGCGCGCAGGTCGGGGCAGTACGGATCGGCGGCGGAGACGTGCGTCGTCTCGGGCCCGTCGTAGAACGTGTCGGCGCGCCCGCTCGTCCGGTCGACGAACTGGTCGCAGACGACGAACTCGCCCAGCTCGAGCTCGGCCTTGAGCGCGCCGGAGGCATTTGGGCCGATGATCCGCCGCACGCCGAGCTCCTTCATCGCCCAGACGTTCGCCCGGTACGGGATCGCGTGCGGCGGCAGCTCGTGGTGGAGGCCGTGGCGCGGGAGGAAAGCAACGCGACGCCCGCCGATCTCGCCGATCGTGAACGGCGCCGACGGCTTCCCGTACGGCGTCTCGACCTCGACCTCCTCGACGTCCTCGAGGAACGAGTAGAAGCCCGAGCCACCGAAGACGCCGATCTCAGCTCTCGGCGCCATCCGGATCCTTGACGGCTTTTGCATAGGCGAGCTGGAGGTTCGCTATCTGCTCCTCGAAGCTCGCCACGAGCTCGCGTGGGAGGAAGTCCTCGAGCACCGGCACGAGGGCCTGCATCGTCTCGATGGCGAGGGCCGTCTGCGGGAGGTCCCGCTCGTCGGCGGAATCCTCCGTGAGCCCGAGCCGCCGGTAGCCGATCGAGGACACGTGGACGAGCGTATTCACGAGCACGTCCTCGACGCGCAGCTTACGGAGCTCCTCGGCGAGCTCGCGGGCGAGCGCCTGCTCGTTGAGATCGTCTTCCCGATCAGGCATGCACGGGCTCCAGGACCTCCTGCGCGTAGATCTCGGCGAAGGTCTCCCCCGCCTCGTGGCGCGCGAGCTGGCGCTCGGACACGCTCACCGCCGGGACGTTCAGGAAAGCCGCGGCGCCGAGCTCCTCCGCCACGGGCAGGCACCACTCGAGCAGCCGCTCGAGCTCGGCCCGGGCCGGGCGGACCTCGACCGTGTCGAGGTCGATGAACTCCCCGGAGAGCCCGTGGCGGATGGCGCGCCAGAGGTTCTCCTCCAGGAGCCGGTGCGGGTATTCGGGCAAAGGCTCGCCCTCGTCGACGGCGCGCAGGATCCGCGCGGCGAGGGCGTACATGAGCGCGGCCAGCGACTGCGCCTCCGCGAGATCCGGCTGGCCGTCGCAGATCCTGATCTCGACGGTGGGAAACGCCAGGTGCGGGCGCACGCTCCACCAGAGCTGGGTGTGCTCCGTGATCGAGCCGGTGTCGTAGAGGAAGCGGACGTAGTCCTCGTAGGCCTGCCAGCCCCCGAAGACATCCGGGATCCCGCAGCGCGGAAACATGCGCGTGAAGATCTGCGTGCGCGCGGAATGGAGATGCGTGTTGACGCCCTCCACGAACGGCGAGCTGGCGGAGTAGGCGAGCAGAAGCGGCAGGTAGGTCCGCAGCCCGTCGACGACGCGAACGGCGCGGTCGGCGCCGCGGACGCCCATGTGGACGTGCAGCCCGAAGCTGTTGTTGCGCCAGACGACGTAGCGCAGGATCTCGTCGTTGCGGCGGTAGTGCGGCGTGTCGATGATGCGCTGGTCCCGCCACGCGCTCCACGGATGCGTCCCCGTGGCGCCCAGGAGGACGTCGAAGCGCCCGGCGAGCTCCAGGAGCTGGCGACGCCGCTCGGCCATGGCCGCCGCGGCGTCGGCGAACGTCTCGCACCTGCCGGTGCGCACTTCGATCTCGGAGGCGATCAACTCGCCCACGAGGTGCTCGGCGAGCGGCGTCCCCTCGGCGCCCGCCTGCAGCTCCTCGAAGCGGTTGACGAGCTCGAGCGAGGACGGGTCGAGAAGAGCGAACTCCTCCTCGACCGCGACCGTGAAGTCGCTGCCGGAGTCGAAGGCTTCGCGCGCGCTCGCAATCTGCGCTTCCGGAGCCAGCTTCTGGGCGTCACCCACGCGCGCGAAGGTATCAAAGCGGAAGCGCACATCTGGCCGGGCAGCCGCGTCGGATGAGAACCTTCAGCGGGATGGAAGACGACGCCGCTCTCGTCCGCCGAGCCCAGAAAGGCGATCGCTACGCCTTCGAGTGGCTCGTGCGGGCGCACGAGGCGAAGATGTACACGCTGGCCGCGCGCGTGCTCGGCTCGCGCGAGGAAGCCGCCGACGCGGTGCAGGAGGCCCTCGTCCGAGCCTGGCTCGCGCTGCCGAAGTTCCGCGGCGACGCGAGCTTCTCCACCTGGCTCTACCGCATCGTCGTCAACTCGGCGCACGACGTTCGGGCAAAGCGGCGCGACCGGCCGGTCGAGGAGCCGCCCGACCTCGTCGACCCGCGCGACCGGTTCGCCGAGCAGGAGCTCTCGGGCGAGCTCCAGCGAGCGCTGGACGGGCTCGACGAGAGCTACCGAGTCGCCGTCGTCCTCTACGACGTCCTCGGCTGCTCGTACGCGGAGATCGCCGAGATGACCGGGGTGCCCGAGGGTACGGTGAAGTCGCGCATCTTCCGCGGGCGAAGCGAGCTGGCGGAGCGGCTGGGAACACCTGCCGAGCGTACGGAGTCGAACGACTGATGGCCGAGAAGCACCCGAACGAGCTCGAGCTGCTCTCCTTCGTGGAGGAGGAGCTCGACGCCGACGCCCGCGGCGACGTGGCCGAGCACCTGGTCGCCTGTCGGGCGTGCACCGACCAGGTGCGCCGGCTCGAAGCGGCCAGCGCGGCGCTCCGCGAGGCGCCGCTGCTCGAGTTTCCGGACGAACGCCGCGACGAGCTCCTTCGGGCGCTGCCCGAGCGCTCCGATCCGTGGCGGCTCTTCCGCCCGGTGAAGCGCGCCCTCGTCACGGCGGCGCCCGTCGCCGCGGCGGCAGCGCTCGTAGCCGTCTTCGTCGTCGGTGCCATACAGCTCGGCGGCGGCGGGGACGACGACGACAGCGGTGAGGCGGTCGAGGTCGCCGAAGACGCCGGCGGCGGGGCGGACGCGACCCGGTCCGCCGAGCTGGAGGAGGCGGCGCCGGCCGTCACGTCCGCTGCACCGGTGGGAACGACCTTCGTCCTCTCCACCCTGGGCCCGCCGGCCGAGATCGTCCGCCTCCTCGGGGACGCGGGAATCGAGGCCGAGGTCGAGCCTGGTGGAGGAGTGATCGCGGACGCCCCCGCGGGCGAGGTGCGCGAGGCGCTCACCGGGCGCGCAACGGGCGGCGTGCCCGTCTACGTCAGGTAGAAGTAGAGCGCGTAGAGGAGCTCGACGGCCGGGCTCGTCGTGTGCACCGTGACGTCCTGCGGGACGTCGAGGAGCGCCTCGGTGTAGTTGAAGATGATCTTCACGCCGGCGTCGACCACCTCGTCGGCGACGCCCTGCGCCGCCTCCGGCGGAACCGCGAGGACGGCGACGATGATGTTCTTCTCTCGGACCTGGTCGCGCAGCACGTCGTAGCTCGAGATGGTCGTCCCGCCGATCGGCTCGCCCACCTTGGCCTCGTCGCTGTCGAAGGCCGCCGTGATGTTGAACCCGTGGTCGGCGAAGATCGTCGAGCTGGCGATCGCCTGCCCCAGCCGCCCGCCGCCGAAGAGCGCGATGTTGTGCTGGCCCTGCGTCCGCAGGATCTTCCGGATCTCGGCGATGAGGCTGTCGATGTTGTAGCCGACGCCGCGCTTGCCGAACTTCCCGAAGGCGGAGAGGTCGCGTCGGATCTGCGTGGCGTTGATGTTCGTGTACTCGCTGATCTCCTGGGAGGAGATCCGGTCCTTGCCCATCTTCCGCGCCTGCGTGAGCACGCGGAGGTACTGGGAGAGCCGTGCGGCCACTCCGACGGTCAAGCGGTCGCCCGCCCTCGTGCCCCCCTCACTCGCAGTCCGCAAGGCCATGCGTCGACACAATAACGACGCCTTCGAATCTCGGGCGCAGTACCCGGCTGCTGAAGTCACGCCTCGAGGCGGCGGCGAAGCCCGTCGGGGTGGACGAAGTAGGTAAAGGCTTCCAGCCCGTCCACCTCGACCACGGGGATGCGCTCGCGGTAGGCGCGCTCGAGCTCGGGGTCTCCATCGATGCCGACCTCGACCAGGTGGAACGGCACCTCCTCCCGCACCGCCGCGAGCACACGCAGCGCGCTCTCGCACAGGTGGCAGCCCTCCGCGAGGTAGATCGTCACCTCGTGCACGACGCCCCGGTCAGCGCGTGATCGTGAAGACGGCCTCGGCCGTGGAGGGCTGCGTGCCGTCGTCGCCGTCCACGGGATGGGCCCGGAGGCGAAGGACGTAGGTGCCCGCCGGCAGGACCTTCCCCTGCGGGCCGCGGCCCGTGAGCCCGAACGCATAGCGGCCCGGGAGCACGTCCCGCAGCCGTGCGAGGACGCCGAGCCGCCGCCCGTCGGCCGTCCACAGCTCCACTTCGAGCGACCCGACCGGCTCGATCATCTCGCCGTCGAGAGCGCCGTCGATGCGACCTGCGCGGAAGGCGAGCACGACCGGCGCGCGGTCCGAGGGCGAGAACTCGTGATGCGAGAGCTGAACCTCGCCGACGAGCGGAGCGCGCTCGGCCTCGCGCCGGGCGATCGCCCACGGGATGCGGACGGTCTGAGCGCCCTCGGCCGTGACGACGATGACGCCCCCGGCGCCGGCAGGCGGCTCGACCCCGTTCGCCGAGACGCCGATGGCGACATCCTTGCTCGCCCCGGGCTCGAGCCTGAGCCCGGCCGGGTCGGCGGAGAACGCCAGCTCGGCGGCGCCCGCATCCGGGACGAGCCCGAAGCTGAGCGCGAGCGCGCGGCTGGAGACGTTCCGCACGGTGACGGTCGCCGTCGTCGACCAGCCGGGCCCATCCGCCCGCCCGAAGGCGAGGGTTGCAGGTTGGACGGCCAGCTCGGCAGTCGACGCGTGGATCGGATCGACGAGCCCGCCGCCCTGAGCCGTCACTGGGAGGGCGAGCCCGCTGCGCAGCAGGCGGCCGCCGCTGCCCACGAGCACGCTCTTGAGGTCGAGGGCGGTGAGCGTCGGGCGCGCCTCGGCGACGAGCGCGGCCGCTCCGGCGACCACTGCCGCTGCGGCGCTCGAGCCGGTCACGGTGGCGAAGCCCTGGCCTCCCGCGTCGGCGGTCGCCAGGCCGACGCCCGGCGCGACCAGGTCGGGCTTCACCCGCCCGTCGAAGGCGACGCCGCCGGACGAGAAGGCAGCGACCTCCATGAGCCCCGTGTTCGGGAGCGCCCGCGACTGCGAAAGGTCGAGCGTCGCGTCCCCGGCCAGCGCCTCCTGGGCGGCCTCGGCAGGGATCGCCACGACCGGGACGCTGACGCCGTCTTCCACGTCGAGCGAGCCCGCGGGCAGGTTCGACCCCGAGACGAGCACCGCCGCAGCGCCGGCCTGGGCCGCGTTGCGCACTCGGCGCTCGACCGCGCCGTCGTCCGCCCGCACGACCACCGCTTTGCCGGCGACGAGGCTGACCCCGTCCGTGCCGAAGAAGTCCCCGAGGTCGTCACCCGCCGCCACGGTGCCGGCGGGGCGCTCCGGCTGGGCGAGCGTCGCCCCGGCCACCGTGGCCACCTGATAGCGGAAGGCGGTCTGCGGCGCCGTCCCGCCGAGGATGCGAACGGGCTCGTCCAGCACCGTGTCGGAGCCGACCTGGAGCTCGGCGTCGACCTCGAGCACCTCGCGGCGCGCATCGAGCGTCCCAACCGCGAGCGCATCGGCCGCGGCCGCGGGCGCCGCCACTGTGCCGAACCCCGGCCCCGGACGGCCGTCGTTTCCGACCGGGGCGACGACGAGCGTCCCGAGCCGCGTCGCGCCCGCGGTGGCGCGCGCCTCCGGGCTCGAGGCGAAGGCTGCATACGGCTGGACCCCGCCGACGAGCGCGATCGCGGCTGCGTCCTCGACGTCGCCGTCGCCGTCGGGATCGACGGCGCGCTCGAGCCCGGCCAGCAGGAGGTCGCCGCGGCCGAGCACCGCCCAGCTTCCGTCGGCGGTCTGCTGCCAGCCCATCACCCGGATCGGCAGGATGCCGGCACCCGGAGCCACTCCTTCCAGGCCGGACGGCCCGCCGTGCCCGACGACGAGCCCCGCCATGCGCGTTCCGTGCGCCTCGACGACGCCGGGCTCGCCGGGCTTGGGCTCCGGCGCGACGCTCGTGTCCCCGTCGACCACATCGAACCCGCGGGAGACACTGCCGCGCAGAAAAGCGTGTCGCCGGTCGACGCCGGTGTCCAGCAGCGCGATGGTGACCCCGCTCCCGCTGAAGCCGGGCAGGCCGATCTGGGTGCCCTTGCCCCCGCCGGGCTGGAACTGGCCGCCGGCGATCGTCTCCGCGGTCGGCGCCGCCGGGTAGACGGTGCGCACCGGGTACACGCCCGCCACGTCGTGCGCCCGCTCGAGCTCGGCGAGAGCGCGCGGGGAAACCAGCGCCGAGAAGCCGTTGAACGTCCGCGTGAAGGCCTGGTCGCGCACGACCCGCACGTCGCGCTCGCGGAGGCCGGCGAGCAGGAGCTGCTGGGCGCCTTCCGCCTCGGCCGTCCACTGCCGCTGCTGCTCGGCCGTCGGCTCTTCCTCGGCGGCGCCGACCCGGTCGGCGAGCGAGGGCGACGAGAGCACGACGAGCACCCGCTGCTGCTGCTCCGGCGCGGGCTTCGGCCGGTCGCCGAAGACGCCGTGCCACGCGCGCGCGGCCGTGCGGGCGAGCGAGTCGCCCGCGCCTTCGACCGTGCCCGCGAGCGCAAGCGCGGTCGCGACGAGCGCGAGCGCGGCTAGCGCCCCCGTGCGCCTCCCCTCAGGCCGCCGTGGCATACGCATCCAATGCAAGATACTGCGGAAACGGGATCGGCTGCGTAAATCGCGCCGCCGAGGCGATCATCGCAGCGTTATCGGTACAGAGCGCGAGCGGCGCGAGGGCTGCATCACCGAGCGCGCTCCGGAGCTCCGAGTTCGCGGCCACGCCGCCGACGACGGCGATCCGCTCCGCTCCACGAGCCGCGGCGGCGGCCCGCGTGCGCTCGACGAGCGCGCGGACGATCGCCCGCTGGTACGAGGCCGCCAGGTCGGCGCGGCGGCGCTCCAGTTCGCCCGCGGACAGGTCGCGCACCGCGTAGAGAAGCGCCGTCTTCAGCCCGGAAAAGGAGAAGTCGAAGCCGGGGACGCGCGCGACCGGAAAGGCGTACGCCTCCGGGTCGCCGCCGGTCGCCGCCCAGTCGAGCGCCGCGCCGCCGGGGTAACCCAGCCCGAGCAGGCGGGCGCCCTTGTCGAAGGCCTCGCCGGCGGCGTCATCCAGCGTCGTCCCGACGAGCTCGTAGCCGGCGTGCGCGCGGACGTCGAGCAGCAGCGTGTGGCCGCCGCTGGCGAGCAGGCAGAGGAACGGCGGCTCCAGTGGGTCTGGCCGAAGGTAGAGCGAGGCGACGTGCCCGTGCAGGTGGTCGACCGGGACGAGCGGCAGCCGACGTGACCACGCGAGCGCCTTGGCGGCCGAGAGCCCCACGAGCAGCGCGCCGATCAGCCCCGGCCCGTGCGTGACCGCGACCGACTCCACGTCGTCGAGCGCCGCGCCGCCCTGCTCCAGCGCTTCGGTGAGCACCGGGCCCACCAGCTCGAGGTGCCGGCGGGAGGCCACCTCCGGGACGACGCCCCCGTAGCGCGCGTGGAGCTCTGCCTGGGAGGCGACGACGTTCGCCCGGACCTCGCCGTCCCGCGTGACGAGGGCGACCGCGGTCTCGTCGCACGACGTCTCGATCCCAAGGATCATGCGGTCCCGGCCGTCCCGGCCGGGTCCTTCCACATGATCAAGGCGTCCTCGCGGTTGTCCGTGTAGTAGCCCCGCCGCACGCCGCTCTGCTCGAAGCCGAAGCCCTCGTACAGCGCGATCGCGCCCCGGTTGGAGACGCGCACCTCGAGCGTGTAGCCGCGGTGGATGTCCCCCGCCGTCTGCTCGAAGAGCGCGTCGAGCAGGCGGCTGGCGATCCCCGACCGGCGGCGGACGTCGTCGACGGCGACGTTCATGATGTGCCAGGCGTCCACGTAGCGGGAGACGACCAGGTAGCCGGCGAGCCGCCCTTCCTCGTCGAAGGCGCCCAGGCAGATGGAGGACGGCTTGGCGAGCTCGCCCGCGAACATCGAGCGTGACCAGGGGGTCGGGTAGACCCGGTTCTCGATCCGCTCGATGTCGGAGAGGTCGCCGAGTGTAAGCCGGCGGATGTCGACGCGCACGCGCTCGACGTCGATCATCGGGCGAGCGCCTTCTCGGCGTCGGGAACGCGGAGGTAGATCGGCTCGGCCTGGTCGGCGGCGCCGAAGTCGCGTGCGAGCGCGGCATGGTGACGCGCCCACGGAACATGCTCGGGAGCGTCGTCGGGTGGGACGATCCCCCCGGCGGCCGTGATCTCCTCCCGATAGCGAACGGCGCCGTCGCCGACGTAGGCCCGACCTGTCCCGACCGTCAGCCCGGCGGCGGCGAGGCAGGCCGGCGCCCCGCCCACCAGCGTGAAGACCTCGCTGCGGCGCGCGTCGATCACTGGCACCGCCTCGGGTGCGCCGGCGGCGAGCGCGTCCAGCGTGGACACCCCGGCCACGGGCACGCCCAGCGAGATGGCCAGCGTCCTGGCGGTGACGAGCCCCATGCGGAGGCCGGTATAGCTCCCCGGGCCCGTGCCGACCGCGATCCGTTCGACCGCACCGGGCTCGAGACCCGCCTCCTCCAGCAGCCCTTCGGCGTCCTGGAGCACGCGCACGGCCCTGGAAGCGCGCTCGCCCAGAACCTCGCCGTCGCGGACGAGGGCCACCGTGGCCACGTCAGTGGCCGTGTCAAACGCGAGGATCAGCACCTGCAGATAGCTTGATTTCCAGGGCTTTTTCGGAGGATTCGAGGCTCACCAGTCTATGCCCGTCCCCATTGTGCTGCAACCGCACCCGGATGCGCGCCGGGGGCAGAAACCCCTCGCCCGCCTCCGGCCACTCCACGAACACGACGGCGTCGTCGAAGTAACGCTCGAGGTCTCCCCACTCGGCGTGGGACATGCCGTCGAAGCGGTACAGGTCGAGGTGCGAGACGTCCGGGTCACCGGGGTAGCGATGCCCGATCGTGTAGGTCGGGCTTGTCACCGGGCCCGCGACCCCCAACTCCCGTGCGGCCCCGCGGACGAAGGTCGTCTTGCCCGTGCCGAGCTCCCCGGAGACGGCCACGACGTCCCCGGGTTCGAGTTCCCGGGCGACCGCAGCGCCGACGCGCTCGGTCTCCTCGGGCGAGGAGGAGTCAACCTCGACCATCCGCCTAGCCTAGCGAGGCCCGGAGTCCGAACCGGCATGACGCTTCGGGCTCCTCTAGAAGAGGCCGAGCTGCTCGTCCGGAGGCGCGGCCGGCACGGCCGAGGACACCGCCGCGACGGGGAACTGGATCACCTGCGCCTCGGCGGGCGCGACCTGCCCGTCCGACCCGGCGAGCAGCGCCGGGATGCGGCTGAAGTCCTCCTCGAGCGCCTTCAGGAGCGCCGGGGTGTAGAGCGCGGCGGCCGGGTGGTAGATCGGATAGAGCGTCACGCTGCGCCCCCCGACCAGGGCTTCCTGCGGGCGGCCGTGCACGCGCGTGATCCCGGCGGGCTTGCCGGAGAGGAGCTTCGTGGCGAAGTTGCCGAGCGTCGCCACGAGCTTCGGCTGGATCAGCTCGAGCTGGCGGAAGAGGTGGCTCTCGCAGGCCTCGATCTCGTCCGGCTGTGGGTCGCGGTTCCCGGGCGGGCGGCACTTGAGGACGTTGGCGATGTACACGTCCCCACGGGTCAGCCCGATGCCCTCCAGGAGCTTGTCCAGCAGCTTTCCCGCCGAGCCGACGAACGGGTAGCCCTGCTTGTCCTCGTGGAAGCCGGGTGCCTCGCCGACGAACATCAGCTCCGCATCGGGATCGCCCACGCCGTAGACGACCTGCGTCCGACCCTCCGCGAGGCGGCAGCGCGTGCAGGCGGAGGTCTCCGCGGCATGCGCCTCGAGGGCGGCCCTGCGGCTCAGCGCGTCGGGCTCAGCAGCCACAGGCCCCGCCGCAGCACCCGCCGCCACCCCCGGCACGCGGGGCTGGAGCGGACTGCCCGGCGGTGCCAACAGCAGCGTGAGCCGCGAACACGGAGAGCTGGCGCGCGACTCGCGAGGCGCCGCAGTCGGGACAGGCCGGGTCGGCCGCGTTCATCCCGACGAGCTCCTCGAAGTGCGACTCGCACTCCATGCACACGAACTCGTAGATCGGCATCGCCGACGGAGTGTAGGCAGGTCCCCGGACACACCGCAACCGGAACGTCACCCCCGGCGGCGCGCCACCACCAGACCCGCCCGCCAGCCCGGCGCGCGGCCGCCCGCGGGCGCGCGGATCGACTCGACGGGGAGGCCCGAGCGCACGAGCAGCCATGAGATCAGCGAGTTCGAGTTCCACATCTCGCCCGCGCCGAGCTCGTCGCGGCCCCAGACCGGCGTGGGGACCTGGGGAACCAGGTCGAGCACCCGCTGCGCCGAGCCCGGATCGTCCGTCAACCGCACCGGGCTCCCCACCGCCTCGTCGGCGTCCGGGATGATCCCACCGCGCCAGGAACGCAGCTCGTAGCGGAAGATCCTGAAGCGGCCCGCCCACCGGCTGCCGACGGCGCCTTCGGCGACGACGCCACGCTCAGCGCCGCTCGCATCGCGGACGGGCGCCATCTCGATCACGTAGCGCGCCTCCGGCACGCACACCTCGAGCGCGGAGTGGTAGAGGTCGCACGGCGGCCGCCGGTCGAGCCGCGCCGCCACCGCCTCGAAGACGCGTCCGTTCAGCCGCACCGAGTGCCCGCCCGCGCCGAGCGGCAGCCAGTAGAGGTCGACGCCGGGCCCGGCTGCGGTCACGTCTTCCATCACCTGCAAGTTTCACCGGACTACGCTCCGGGCGTGGAGCAAGCAGTCATCCTCTTCGACTCCGGCTGCGGCTTCTGCCGGAGGTCGGTGGAGCGGATCCTCCGCTGGGATCGGGGCGGCCGCCTGCGTCCCGTCGCGCTCCAGGACCCCGAGGCCGACGAGCTCCTCGGGGGCATGGACGAGGAGCGGAAGCTGGCCTCCTGGCACTTGGTCACTGCGGACGGGCGCGTCCATTCGGCGGGCGCTGCGTTTCCGCCGCTCCTTCGCCGGCTGCCGGGCGGGCGGCCACTCGCCGCGCTCGCGGCCGCGTTCCCGGGCACAACGGAGCGCGCGTACCAGCACGTCGCTCGGACGCGCGGGCCGCTGCGCTAGATCGCGCAGCTCGCGCGGCCGCGCTTCACCAGGTACTGCTGGTGGTACTCCTCGGCAAGCCAGAAGTCCTTCGCCGGCTCGACCTCGGTGACCACCGGGACGGTGTAGCGGGCCTGGACCTTGGCCTTGGACGCGAGCGCGACCTCCTCCTGCTCGGGCGAGTGGTAGAAGATCGCCGAGCGGTACTGGCGTCCCACGTCGGGGCCCTGGCGGTTGAGCTGCGTCGGGTCGTGGGCCTCCCAGAACGTCCGCAGGAGCGTCTCGTAGGAGACCTCGTCGGGGTCGAACTCGACCTGGACCACCTCGGCATGGCCGGTGTTGTCCCTGCAGACCTGCTCGTAGGTCGGGTTGGGGACGTCGCCGCCCATGTAGCCGACGGCGGCGTTCTTGACGCCGGGCGTGTTGCGGAAGTCCACCTCGACGCCCCAGAAGCAGCCGGCGCCGAAGGTCGCGGTCTCAGTCACTCGTCTCTCCCTCCTCGCGCTCGAGCTCGAGGTCGAGCGCGCACGAGTTGATGCAGTAGCGCAGCCCGGTCGGCTGCGGACCGTCCGGGAACACGTGGCCGAGGTGGCCGCCGCACGCGGCGCAGTGCACCTCCGTGCGCGGCATCAGCAGGCTCCAGTCCCGCTCGGTCTCGACCGCGTCGGCCTCGGCGGGCTCGAAGAAGCTCGGCCAACCGGAGCCGGAGTCGTACTTCGTCCCGGAGCGGAACAGCTCGGCGCCGCAGCCCGCGCAGCGGTACGTGCCCGGCTCCTTGGTGTCGTGGTAGGCGCCCGTGAAGGCGCGCTCCGTGCCGTGCCCGCGGAGAACCGCGTAGGCCTCGGGCGTGAGCTCGGCCCGCCACTCCTGCTCGGTCTTCTCGATCTTCTCCGTCATGGCCTAAGGCTAGCCTGCGACCGCTAAGCTATCGAGTGCCCGGTATCCCCACGGAACTGGAGCCCGAGATGGAATTCACGTCAGCCTGTGTCGTCGGCCCCGGCAGGGTCGGCACCGCCGTCGCGGCCCGGCTCGCCGAGTCGCTGCCCACGCGCCTGACCGGCCACGAGCTGGAGACCGGCGATGCGGACCTCGTCGTCCTCTGCGTGCCGGACCGCGCCGTCCCCGAGGTCGCCGCCACGATCCCGCCGGGCCCGTGGCTCACGCACACGAGCGGCGCGCGCACGCTGGCCGCGCTCGATCCGCACGTCCGCCGCTTCGGCCTCCACCCGCTGCAGACGTTCGTCCGCGACCGCGGGCCCGAGCAGCTCGACGGCGCCTGGGCGGCGGTCAGCGGCGAAGACGACGAGGCGCTGCGCGCGGGCTTCCGCCTCGCCGCGCTGCTCCGGCTCCGGCCCTTCGAGCTCGACGACGAGGAGCACGCGCTCTACCATGCCGCGGCCGCGATGGCGCAGGGGTTCCTGGTCACCCTCCACAAGGCCGCGGCCGACCTCATGGAGGAGGCAGGCGCCCCGCCCGAGGCGCTGCTCCCGCTCATGCGCCGGACGATGGAGAACGACTTCGAGCTGACCGGCCCGGCCACGCGCGGCGACTGGGAGACGATCGAGCGCCACCTCGAGGCGATCCGCGAGCGCCGCCCCGAGCTGGAGCCGATGTACCGGGCGCTCACCGACCTGACGGCTGCGGCGGTCACCCCCCGGTGACGACCCACCGCACGATCCTCGGGCTCCGCGAGGCGCTCGAGCCTCTTCGCGCGGGCGCGCGAATCGGGCTCGTGCCGACGATGGGCGCGCTCCACGCCGGGCACGAGGCGCTCGTGCGCCGCGCACGCGCGGAGTGCGACGTCGTCGTGGCGAGCATCTTCGTCAACCCGGCCCAGTTCGGCGCCGCGGAGGACCTCGAGCGCTATCCGCGCGACGTGGAGCGGGACGCCGAGCTGGCCGCCGACTGGGGGGTCGACCAGCTCTTCGTCCCGGCGGTTGCCGAGATGTACCCGCAGGGGTTCCAGACGTGGGTGGACGTGGAGGCGATCGCCGAAGGCCTCGAGGGCGGCGGGCGGCCGGGGCACTTCCGCGGCGTCGCCACCGTCTGCCTGAAGCTCTTCAACATCGTCGAGCCGCACGCCGCGTACTTCGGGCGCAAGGACGCCCAGCAGGCCGCGCTCGTCGCCCGCATGGTGCGCGACCTCGACCTGCAGCTCGAGATCCGCGTCGTCGAGACCGTGCGCGACGCCGACGGCGTGGCCACGAGCTCGCGCAACGCCTACCTCTCCCCCGAGGAGCGGACGGCGGCAGGCGCGATCCCCCGCGCGCTCGAGGCCGGGGCGGCGGCGCACCGGGCGGGCGAGGACGGCGCGGCTGCCGCGCGAGCCGTCCTCGCGCAGGAGCGCCTCCTCGCTCCCGAGTACGTCGAGGTTGCGCGGCTGGACGGGCGCCTCTACCTTCTGGCTGCGGTCCGCGCCGGGCGGACGCGCCTGATCGACAACGTCGTCCTCGAAGGAGACGGAGCGTGACGACCACGCCGGAGGCCAACGGGAAGCTGCCGCTCACGCAGCTCGGCGAGATGGCCGCGCGCGGCGAGCGGCTCGTCATGGTCACGGCGTACGACTTCCCCAGCGGGCGCCTGGCCGACGAGGCCGGCGTCGACCTGATCCTCGTCGGCGACTCGGCGGCGATGACCGTCCTGGGCCACGCGAGCACCGTGCCGGCGACGATGGAGGAGATGCTGATGCTGACCCGCGCCGTCACGCGCGGGGCGCAGCGGCCGCTCGTCGTCGCCGACCTCCCGTTCGGCTCCTACCAGGTCACGGACGAGGACGCCGTCCGCAACTCCATCCGCTTCGTCAAGGACGCCGGCGCCGACGCCGTCAAGCTCGAGGGCGCCGGGCCGAGCCTCTCGCGCGTTGCCGCCATCGTCGGCGCAGGAATCCCGGTCATGGGCCACATCGGGCTGACCCCGCAGTCGGCGACGATGCTGGGAGGGTTGCGGGCGCAAGGGAAGACCGCCGAGAAGGCGAGGGCGCTGCTGGAGGAGGCGCTCGCGCTCGAGGCCGCCGGGTGCTTCTCGCTCGTCCTCGAGGCCGTGCCGGCGCCGGTGGCCGAGCGCGTCAGCGAGGAGCTCGCCATCCCGACGATCGGCATCGGCTCCGGCGCAGCCTGCGACGGCCAGGTGCTCGTCCTCCACGACCTGCTCGGCCTCTACGGCGGCTTCGCGCCGCGTTTCACGAAGCGCTACGCCGAGATCGGCGAGGAGATCCGCGGCGCGCTCGAGCGCTTCGCCGGCGAGGTGCGCTCCGGCGCTTTCCCGACCGAGGAGCACACGTACGCCATGCCGCCCGAGGAGCTCGAGGCGTTCCTCAGCTCGCCGACGCCGCCAGCACGAACGGGAACGTGAGCACGAAGATCGCGAGCACGGCGAGCGCGACGGCCACCCCGCCGCGGAGTAAGCGCCAGCGCTCGACGACCGAGATCCCGTAGACCAGCAGGCAGAGCGACCAGAGGACGAACGCGCCCTCGGCGAGGTCGAAGAGGAGCGGCCCGATCCCGTCGTCCTCCCCGCCCGAGCGGAACGAATCCGTCCCGTACACGACAAGCCGTGCCGGCCAGACGACGAGCAGGCCGAGAACGGTCGGCACGGCCGCGAAGGCAAGGACGTGCCGTGCGCGGCGGTAGTTCCCCTGTGAGCCGGCTCCGCGCAGGCCGACGTAGAGGAACGCGCCCCCGATCCAATACGCGAAGGCTCCGTAGATCGCCCCGGTGAGGAAGACGAGCACGGCGAGGACGGCGAGGGAGTCGTCGACCAGGCTCTCGTCCATCAGCCGCCCGGTCTCGGGGGCGAGCAGGATCGCCGCGATCCCGGCCAGGATCACGATGGCGAGAACCGGCTCCTGCCGAGCTTCGACCTCGCGCGGCGAGGAGTCGCGGAGCGCGGCGAAGACGGGCCGCGGCGATTGGAAGACGGCGAGCGTCCGCAGCCACCAGCGCTTCTCGGGGCTCTGCTCGGGAGCCGGCTGCGCCTCGGCGTTCACGGGCTAGGCGGCCGCGGCCGCGGCGCTCGGCAGCAGCCCGCGCAGGAACGTGCCGGTGGAGCTCTCCTCGACCTCCGCGACCTGCTCCGGCGTGCCGGTGGCGATCACCTCGCCGCCCGCCTCGCCGCCCTCCGGGCCGAGGTCGACGAGCCAGTCCGCCTGCTTGATCACGTCGAGGTTGTGCTCGATCACGAGCACGGTGTTGCCGGCGTCCACGAGCCGCTGCAGCACTTCGAGCAGCTTCTCGATGTCGGCGAAGTGGAGGCCCGTCGTCGGCTCGTCGAGGATGTAGAGCGTCCTCCCCGTCGCCACCTTCGAGAGCTCGGAGGAAAGCTTCACGCGCTGCGCCTCCCCGCCGGAGAGCGTGGTCGCGGGCTGGCCCAGCTTGATGTAGTCGAGCCCCACGTCGTGCAGGGTCTGCAGGCGCCGCCGGATCTTGGGGATCTTGGCGAAGAAGGCGAGCGCCTCCTCGACCGGCATCTCGAGCACATCCGAGATCGACTTGCCCTTGAAGCGCACCTCGAGGGTCTCGCGGTTGTAGCGCTTCCCGCCGCACGTCTCGCACGGGACGTAGACGTCGGGGAGGAAGTGCATCTCGATCTTGATCGTCCCGTCGCCCTTGCACGTCTCGCAGCGGCCGCCACGGACGTTGAACGAGAAACGCCCGGGCTTGTAGCCGCGCACCTTGGCGTCCGGCGTCTGCGAGTAGAGCTCGCGGATCGAGTCGAAGAGTTTGGTGTACGTCGCCGGGTTCGAGCGCGGCGTACGGCCGATCGGGGACTGGTCGATGTCGATCACCTTGTCGAAGCAATCGATCCCCTCGACGGCGTCGTGGTCGCCGGGCTTCACCCGCATCCGGTGGAGCCGGTTGGCGAGCGCCTTGTAGACGATCTCGTTGACCAGCGTGGACTTGCCCGAGCCGGACACACCGGTTACCGCGATGAACTTCCCGACCGGGAACTCGACGTCGATGTCCTTGAGGTTGTGCATGCGCGCGCCGAGGACGCGGAACGTCCCGAGGTCCTCGCTGCGCCGCTCCGGCACGGCGATCTCGCGAGCGCGGGAGAGGAACTGGCCGGTGATCGACGCCTTGCTCTTCTCCACCTGCTTCGCGGACCCCTCTGCGACGACGTGACCGCCGTGCTCGCCGGCGCCCGGGCCCATGTCCACGAGCCAGTCGGCGGCGCGCATCATCTGCTCGTCGTGCTCGACCACGAGCACGGTGTTCCCCAGGTCGCGCAGGCGCTCGAGCGTCCCGATCAGCTTCGAGTTGTCGCGCTGGTGGAGCCCGATGGACGGCTCGTCGAGGATGTAGAGGACGCCGACGAGCTGCGAGCCGATCTGGGTGGCCAGCCGCAGGCGCTGCGCCTCCCCGCCGGAGAGCGTCGACGCGGCCCGGTCGAGCTGGAGGTAGCCGACGCCGACGTTGTCGAGGAACGTCAGGCGCTCGCGGATCTCCTTGATGATCCGCGCGCCGATGAGAGCCTCGGTCTCGGTCAGCTCGAGCCCGTCCAGGAACTCGATCGCGCGCGTGACGGAGAGCTTCGTCAGCTCGTGGATGTTCTTCCCGCCGACGGTGACCGCGAGCACCTCGGGCTTGAGCCGCGCGCCGCCGCAGGCCGGGCACGGGCGGAAGCTCATGTACTCCTCGATGCGCTCGCGCTGCTGGGAGGAGTCGGTCTCCTTGTACCGGCGCTCGAGGCTCGTGACGATGCCCTCGAAGGCCAGCATGTACGCCCGCCGGCGGCCCATGCGGTTGCGGTAGGTGACGTAGATCTTGTCGCCGTTCGTCCCGAAGAGGAACAGGTTCTGCTGTTCCTCGGTCAGGTCCTGCCACGGCTTGTCCACGTCGATCTCGTAGCGCTCGGCGATCGCCTGGATGATCGACTCGTAGTAGCTCGAGCTGCCCAGCGACCAGGGGACGAGCGCGCCCTCCGAGATCGAGAGGCTCGGGTCGGGGACGAGCAGGTCGGGGTCGATCTCCTGCTGTGCGCCCAGTCCGGTGCAGCGCGGGCAAGCGCCGTGCGGCGAGTTGAAGGAGAAGACGCGCGGCTGCAGCTCCGGCAGGCCCGCCCCGTGCTCGGGGCAGGCGAAGCGCTCTGAGAACGTCATCGACTCGCCGTCGACGACATCGACCGTCACAAGCCGGTCGGCCAGCTCGAGCGCCGTCTCGATCGAGTCGGTCAGGCGGTGGCGAAGGTCGTCCTTCATCACCAGGCGGTCGACGACCACCTCGATCGTGTGCTTGAGCTTCTTGTCGAGCTCGATCTCCTCGTCGAGGTCGCGCGCCTCGCCGTCCACCTTCACGCGCGTGAAGCCCTCGCCGCGGAGCTGTTCCAGGAGGTCCTTGTACTCGCCTTTGCGGTCGCGGACGACCGGCGCGTTGACCGTGAACTTCGTCTTCTCGGGCAGGCGCAGGACCTGGTCGACGATCGCCTCGACGGACTGCCCTGCGATCGGCCGCCCGCAGATGGGGCAGTGCGGCCGGCCTGCGCGCGCGTACAGGAGCCGGAGGTAGTCATAGATCTCCGTCACGGTGCCCACCGTCGAGCGGGGGTTCCGCGAGGTCGTCTTCTGGTCGATCGAGATCGCGGGCGAGAGCCCGTCGATCGAGTCCACGTCGGGCTTCTCCATCATCTGCAGGAACTGCCGCGCGTAGGCGGAGAGCGACTCCACGTAGCGGCGCTGGCCCTCGGCGTAGATGGTGTCGAAGGCGAGCGACGACTTCCCGGACCCCGAGAGCCCGGTGACCGTGATCAGCGCATTGCGCGGGAGCCTGACCGTGACGTCCTTGAGATTGTGCTCCCGCGCGCCGTGTACGACGAGCTCGTCTTGGGCCACCAGGTGAGTCTAGCCCTGGGCCCGGATAGAACAGACGTTCGTGTTACGCGAGCCGGGCGAGGCCGGCGTTTAGGCTCACTCCGTGACGATCCACCGAGCCGAGAACGTGGGCAGCCTGCTCCGGCCCGGGTACCTGCTCGACGCGCGCGAGCGGCACGCCCGCGGGGAGCTCGACGACAATGGGCTGCGCCAGGTCGAGGACCGCGCCGTCGACGATGTGGTCGCGCTCCAGGAGCGGGCCGGAGTCGACGTCTTCACCGACGGCGAGCAGCGGCGGCACGTCTTCGCCAGCCAGATCGTCCAGGCAGCGGACGGGTTCGAGGCGGTCGCCGGGAACGAGGTGGACTGGTTCCGGCTGGACGGGACCGTCGAGCGGAGCCCGGTCACGGTCGCGGTCACCGGGAAGATCAGGCGCCGGCGGTTCTTCTGCGCCGGCGAGCTCGCACTACCTCCGCACGCGCACGGCGAAGCCGGTCAAGGCCACGATCCCCTCGCCCACCATGTACGCGTACTACTGGGCGCCCGGCATCTCCGACGGCGCCTATCCCTCGCCGCAGGCCTACCTGGAGGACGTCACCGGCCTCCTTCGCGACGAGGTGGCCGAGCTGGCGCGGCAGGGCGCCGACTACGTCCAGATCGACGCGCCCGAGCTCGGCATGCTGCTCGACCCGCACCAGCAGGCGTGGTTCGCGGCGAAGGGCTTCGACCCGGACCGGCTCATCCATGACGCCGTGGAGCTCTCGAACGCGGTCGTCGAGGGCTTCCTGGGGACGGTCGGCCTCCACGTCTGCCGCGGGAACGACGCCAACCGCTACATGGCCCGCGGCGGGTACGACCGCCTGGCCGAAGAAGTGTTTCCGCGAACCGTTGCGGACGTGCTCCTGCTCGAGTACGACGACGAGCGCTCCGGCGGCTTCGCACCCCTCGCGCACGTCCCAGAGGACAAGGTCGTCGTGCTCGGGCTCGTCTCGACCAAGCGCCCCGAGCTGGAGAGCGAGGAGGAGCTGCGCGCCCGGATCGACGAGGCGAGCGCCCACGTCCCGCTCGAGCGCCTGGCGGTCTCGACGCAGTGCGGCTTCGCCTCCGTGGCGAAGGGCAACGACCTCACGGTCGAGCAGGAGGAGCGGAAGCTCGAGCTCGTCGCCCGCGTGGCGCGCGCGATCTGGGGCTAGCGGACGAGCTCGCGGATGCGCTGGGCGTCGGGGACGTACGGCACCTCGAAGTCACCGGCGACGAGCGTCCCGTAGCCGAGGATCCGGCCGAGGATGCCCTGCTCGAACTCCAGCGCCGGGGCGCTGGCGAGGGGGACCGACGCGGAGCGCCGCCGCGCAACGCCGTAGATGACCGTCAGCTTCTCCGACGTGAGGAGCAGCCGCGTCCGGTCCCAGCGCAGGACGGCGCGGAAGGCGAGCAGGGCCGCGAGGATGAGGACCGCCGCCCCCGCGATCCCGGCGATCCAGAACTCTTGGCCGACGACGATGAGCACGGCGCCGGCGCCGACGAGCGCGAGCGGTCGGAGCAGCGGCTGAACGAGCGCGATGCCGTGCGGGCGCGCGTCGAGGCGCACTTCCTCCCCGGGCTCCATGTCGGGCATGCGGCGCTGTTCGCCGGCCGCCACGCCGGCTCCTGCTACGCGCGGCGCCAGCGGCCGAAGATGAGGCCGCCGAGCGTGAAGCCGAGCCCGAACGTCCCGACCGCGAACGCGCCCACCGCCAGGGTCTTGCGCCAGGCCGAGAGCCGCTGCCAGCGGCCGAGGACCTCCTGCTCCTCCGCCGAGAGGGGCTCGCCGCGCCGCTTCTTGCGCTCCGCCGCACCGGCCCGGAGGCCGAGGTACATGTCGTCGAAGATCTCCGCAGGTTCGTCGACCATGCTCTCACTATAGTCTGCCCGCCCGATGCCAAAGCTCCGGTTGCTGCACGTCTCCGACCTCCATGCGGGGACGCACGAGGAGCCGGAGGTCGAGGCCGATCTCGTCGAGCTGGTGCAGAGGGCCGACCCCGAAGTCGTCCTCGCCACCGGCGATCTCGCCCACCGGAACGAGCCGGAGCAGCAGGCGCGGGCCGCGAGACTCCTGCGCTCGCTGGAGCGGCCGCTCGTCGTCGTACCCGGGAACCACGACATCCCGCCCTGGCCGCCCGCGCGGCTCCTGCATCCCTTTGCGGAGTTCGAGCGGCACTGGGCGGAGGTGGAGCCCGTCTACCGCTCCGAGCGGCTCGTCGTCTGCGGGCTCAACTCGGTCCGGCCCTGGCGGCACCAGGGCGGAGCGCTCCGCGCGAGCCAGCTCGAGCACGCCGGGCGCGTGCTCGCCGAGGCCCCGCCCGGCGCGCTGCGCGTCGTCGCGCTCCACCACCACCTGACCGGCGCGCCCTGGCGGAGCCGGAAGCGGCCCGTCTCGCGCCGCGGCAACGTCCTCGGCGCGCTCGTCGACGCCGGCGCCGAGCTGATCCTCTCCGGCCACATCCACCAGAGCGCCGTCGGCGAGCGGCGCGAGTTCGAGGTCGCCGCCGGCCCGGTGCACGGGACGACGGTGGTCACGGCGCCGGGCCTGGGCCAGCCGCGCCCGCGCCGGCGCGGTGAGGCCCGCGGGCTGCACCTGATCGAGGCGGACGAGCGCTCGCTGCGCGTGCTCACCTACGCCTGGGCCGAGCCCGGGCTGGGCAGAGATCGCCGACCGGCGCTTCCCGCGCGGAACCGAGCCGCTCGGCACGATCGGCCGAGCGGCTCGGTAGCGCGGAATCGGGCCTACGGAGCGGTGATCACGGGGCAGGCCGTCGCCCCGGTCGTGGTGCAGACGATGCGGCCCTGGATCGCCGGCGACAGCGGCGAGTTGGCCGTGATGTAGTCGGCAACGGTCTGATCCATGATGTCGAGCGTGCGCCATCCGGCTGGCGAAGTTCGGGTAGCCGTCGCCGCCGTTGGCCATGAAGTCGTTCTCGAGGACGTTGTACGTCGCCCCGGCCGTCAGGTCGACCGCCGCGCCCGGTGCAGGTCCCGTCCGCCGCCTGTCGCACCGCCGACGTCACCCGGCTCCCCACGGGGGCACTGATGTCGTAGGTGAAGCACAGGCCGGAGACCTGCGGGAAGCGGCCGTTCGCGGCCGGCATGGACGAGACGCCGTTCTCGAGCATCGCCTTCAGCTCGGCGCCGTTGATGGTCACCCTCACCACGATGTTCCCGAAGGGCAGGACGGCGAAGCTCTGTCCTCGGGTGATCGGGAAGGGCGGAGGCGTGTAGGACGGACAGAAGTCGCCCGAGGCGTCCGGGTTCGGACACGTCAGGTCGGCTCGCAGGCCGCCGGAGTTCGTGATCGCGAAGTCGAGGCCGTACGTCAGCCGCATCGCGTCGGTGACGATGTTGCCGACGAGCGACTCGCACAGCCTCCCGTCAGCGCGACCGCAGGAGTCCGAGCGCGGGACGAACCGATTCGAGGTCCCGATCACCGTGTTCATGATCGGCGCAATCGCCGCGTTGAGCTCGTCGATCTTCGCCTGGATCTGCGGGTCGGGCGTGATGCCGACGTTCCACGGCTTGTGGTAGTCGGCCGTCTTGTAGACGACCCTGCCGCGACTGTCGACGACGATGCGGACGCGCGTGAACCGGATGCCCTTGCCGCGGTTCTCGGTCACGAGCACGCCGTTCGGCCTCGTCGCGTTCACCTGGAAGTCGTTGTGGTCTCCCATGACCACGTCGACGCCCTCGAGCGCGTCGGCAATGTCGACGAGGGGGCCGGTCGGCTCGGTGACCGTGCCGGCGTTCACTCCTTCGTGGCCGAGCGCGACGATCACCTTGATGCCCTTGTCCCGCAGGCGGTCGGCCTCGGCCTGCACCGTGTCGACGACGCTCACGACCTGGAACGGCCCCAGCCGGCCCGGGAAGAGCAGGCTCGGCGTGTCCTCGGTCGTGAAGCCGACGAGGCCGACCTTCTCGCCGTTGAAGTTGTAGGTCGCCGAGGGCGACCACTCCGGCGGCGTCGTCCCGTCGGGGAAGACGACGTTGGCGGAGATGATCGGGAAGTTGGCGATCGGGATCAGCTCGTTGCGGAGGAACTGCTCCCCGCGGTCGAAGCTGTGGTTGCCGACCGCCTCGGCGTCCCAGCCCATCATGTTCATGATCTCGACGGCCGGCTTGTCCTCGAAGAAGTTCGAGATCGGCGGCGTCGCGCCGCCGAACGAGTCGCCGCCGGTGACGCGGATGGTCTCGCCCGCGGCGTCGTCCTCGTACGAGTCGAACCACGTGTCGAGGAACGCAGCCCCGCCGATCGGGAACGTCGGGTTGGCGGCTCCCGCGCTCGTGACCGTGTCCGCGGTCTCGGCGAGCGGGGTGAGCTGCGCGTGCCAGTCGCTCATGTTCAGGATCGTGATCTCCTTGAGCTTCTTCTCGGCGAGGATCCCGTAGAGGATCGAGCCGCGGGCGTTCTGCGGCCCCGGGATGTCCATCAGGTACGCGATCGTCGGCGCGAGGTCGATCTGCCGCACGTCCTTGGCCGAGCCCTTGCCGATTCCCGGGCCCGCCGCGATGAACGTCGCGTGCATGTTGATGTTGTTCTTCAGGTCGACCAGCTCCGGCAGGTAGCCGTGCTGTCCGAAGAACTGGGAAGGAGCGACGAGCTGTCCCGGCGTCTGCGCGTCCGTCTGGTACGGCGGGCGGAAGACGACGACGACGTCACCTGACCTGCTCGGATGGAGCGCGTTGGTGCCGTCGACGTTCGAGAGCTCCTCCTTCTTCATGACCTTGAGGACGACCTGCTGCTGACCCGGAAGGTTCGGGTCGTCGAGGTTCTGGAACGCCGCAATGATCTGGTTCCGAACCGCCTCGTAGTTCGCGGCGGGCACCTGCGGCGTGTTGCCCGTCGCCGGGTCGCGGCCGGCGAGGTTGATGTAGATCTGCGACGTGCCGCCGGCGTGGCACTCCTTCGCCAGCGTGTCGCCCGGCGTCGTCGTGCCCGGGTCGTTGGCGGCCTTGCGGCAGTTGCCGCTCTGCTCGCGCTCCTGGAGGCCGAGGTCGACGAGCACCTTGCTGACGTTGACCGCGTACCACTGCGGCGCGAAGCCGTGGTCGGAGGAGATGAAGCGTCGTCGCCGGCTGGCCGACCAGCTCGCGGGCGAGCGCGAGCGTGTTGTCGGCCTCCTGGTACGCCTGAGCGGATGTAGCCCTCGCGCACCGCGACGCGGCCGTCCGGGATGTTGTCGTTCGTGAGGTCGTCGTAGTAGGGGTTGGGCTTGCCGTCGATGTCGGTCTTGGTGACGAGCGCCGTGAACTGGTGCTGGAACTCGTCGGTCGTGGGCGCCCCCACGAGGGCGAGGTCCGGCTTGACGCCGAGACCGGCGGGCGCCGGGCCGAGGATGTACTCGAGGTAGGCCCAGTGCGCGTCCTTCCACGCCAGACCCTGCTCGACGTAGGTGTCCTCGTCGACGATGCCGGCCTCCATCGGGGCGAAGTCGGCCGCGGTGGAGGTCGGGAAGTCGCGGTTCAGCTTCTCCTCGAAGGCGGTCGAGCCTGCCGGGCCGAGCGCGTTGTAGGTCGCGTTCGCGCGCTGCACCGAGGTGAAGTAGATGCGGACCTTCGACAGGTCGCCGGTGAGGTCGATCAGCTTCGCGTAGAAGCCGGCCGTCCTGCCCGCGAACGTGCCGGTCGCCAGCGTCACCTTGGCGTCGGCCCACTCGCCCTGCGCCAGGTTCGCGACGTCCATGGCGCCGTTCTTGGCATCGGCGGCATTGACGATCAGGACCCTGTCGTAGTCGACCGTGCCGTTGTTGGTCGAGTCGTAGATGTAGACGTCCCAGACCCCGTTGCCCGGGATCTGCGCGTTGTTGTGCGTGAACGACATCTGCTTCGCCGGGCTGAAGGAAGCCGGGACGTTCGTCCAGCCGGCCGCGTCCGCCAGGTCGATGCGCTGATACTGCACGCCGAAGGCGTTCGCGCCGGCGGGCTGGCCGGGCAGGTCGTAGTTGAGCGCGATGCCGCGGACTCCGATGAAGGTGCGGAAGTCGACGACCGGGCCCTGGAGCGCCGGAGTGAGGTTCCTCGAGCCGACCCATTCCATGGACACCACGGTCTTGCCCGCCCGCTCGGCCGCCTGGCCGATGTGGTCGGCCTGGAGGATCCCGGTCGTGGCGAAGCTCGTCGAGTTGTTGAAGTTGCCCTCGCCGACCCGGTGGAACGTGTTGTTCGTCGAGCCGTGCTCGCCGGGCCACGTGCCGGTGGAGAGCGAGTACCAGCCGACGCCGGTGTTGGGCGGGAAGCCCGGCTTGAGGCCGTTCTTGCCCGTGACGCCCCGCTTCATGAGCGGCGTCCATGGTCGGCATGGCGCCCTGCTTCGCGTACTTGTCGACGAGGTCGGGCCTCATGCCGTCGGACGCAAAGAAGATCACCGGAATGTCGTTCGATCCTCCGGAGCTCGCTCCGGCCTGATCGGCGGCAGTCGCTGCTCGCTGCCACGGCCGACACCGAGCCGGCCACCAACAGCGCGAAGGTAAGTGTCAAGGCGGCCAGGATGGTTGGCCGCAACCGCAGTGTGCGTTTCATCGGACTCCTCTCCCCGGGGTAGGACGCGATGGAAACTACTCTTTTCCGAGCCGTCTGACAACCGGCATAAGCGTCCTTCACGGGCTCGAAACGAGCTCTTCACCGTACTGCGCCCGAGTGGCCGAGCTTTGTGTCGATGCGCTCACAGCGCTAGGGTCGCGGCTGAGGCGCATGCCGGCGATCGAGGTGATCGGGAGGGACGCCGAGCTGGCGAGGACGGCGGCTTTCCTCGACGCGCTTCCGTCAGGTCCGAGCGGGCTCGTGATCGAGGGAGAGGCCGGCGCGGGCAAGACGACGATCTGGCTCGCCGCGGTGGAGGAGGCGCGGGAGCGTGTGTACTGCGTGCTCGAGACACGGCCGGTGGAGGCCGAGGCCGAGCTGGCGTTCGCCGGTCTCGGCGACCTGGTCGGGAGCGTGGTCGACGAGGTGCTCGACGAGCTGCCGGAGCCGCAGGCTGATGCGCTCCGGGTCGCGCTCCTGCTCGCACCGCCACGCGGGCTGCCCCCGGACGAGCGGGCAGTCGCCGTCGCCCTTCTCGGAGCCGTTCGGGTGCTCGTTCGTTCCGGCCCGGTGTTGATCGCCATCGACGACGTCCAGTGGCTCGATCCAGCGTCGGCGACCGTGGTGGCATTCGCCTGGCGGCGGCTCCGTGAGGAGCCGGTCGGGCTCCTGCTCGCACACCGCTTCGGCACGCACGCACCGGCTCGGCTCGTCGAGGACGACCGGCTCTCCCCTCTCGCGGTCGGGCCGCTCACGTTGGGCGCCGTGCACCGGCTACTCCACGAACAGATCGGCCTCGTGCTCGCGCGGCCTGCGCTGCGGCGCGTCTACGAGGTGGCGGGCGGCAATCCGTTCTTCGCCCTAGAGCTCGGCCGTGCGCTACAAGGTCACGAAGGCGAGCTCACGCCCGGCGAGCCCCTGCCGGTTCCAGATCGGCTCCAGGACCTCGTGCAAGGCCGGCTCGAGGAGCTGCCTCCTCTCAGCCGCGAAGTCCTCGGCACAGCTGCGGCCCTCTCGCACCCGACGCTCGGGCTTCTTGCCGCAGCCGTCGCCGGCGGAGAAGAGGCTCTGCGGCCAGCGCTGGAGGCGCAGGTCATCGAGATCGAGGGCGACCGCGTGCGCTTCACGCACCCGCTGCTCGCCGCGGCTGCCTACCAGAGCATGGAAACGATCGACCGCCGCGAGCTCCACCGGCGTCTCGCGGAACTCGTCCCGGACGCGGACGAACGCGCGCGCCACCTCGCGCTTTCGACAGACGTCCCCGACTCCGACGTCGCGCGCGCGCTCGAGGAGGCGGCCGAGCACGCCCGCGTGCGGGGCGCGACCGCGACGGCCGGCGAGCTCTGCGAGGAAGCACGTCGGCTGACGCCGCTCGACCGCCCAGAGGACGCGCACCGCCGGACGGTGGCCGCGGCTCGCTACCGCTTCGTCGCTGGCGACACCATGAGAGCCCGTGAATTGCTCGAGCAGGCGCTGGGGGAGGCGCGCACGGGGAGCGCCCGCGCGGAAGCACTCGTCATCCTCGCGCAACTGGGCCGCTTCGAGGGAGATCAGCTCGAGAGCGCGGAGTTTGCACGACAGGCGCTTACGCAGCCGGGAACGGACGATCTGGTGCACGCCGAAGCCGCGAGGAATGTCGCCAGCACCCTCTTCTTCATGCGCGAGGAGCTCGAAAGCGCACTCGAACATGCCGCCCTTGCGGCCGACCTCGCGGCGCGATCGGGTGTTGTGGCTCTCCAGGCGCAGTCCCTCGCCGACAGAGGCGTCGTCGAGACGTTGCTCGGACGCCCGACCGCTCGCGCGACTTTATCTGCGGCGGACGAGTTGGGCGTCGAGCCGGAGCGCGTCGGTGATTCGCCAAGCCACGCCTGGGCGGTATCCCTGTACTGGACCGATGAGTTCGAGCCCGCGGCTGCACGGCTGCGTCAACTGCATGAGGCCGCCCTCGAGCGCGGCGAAGAATCTTCGGTTCCGATGATCCTCGCGAATCTCGCAATGACGGAGTATCTGGCGGGCCACTGGCTCGAGGCGGCGGAGTTCGCCGAGCAAGGCTACGAGGTCGCGCTGCAAACGGCGCAGCGGCCGCAGCAGGCCTGGTCCCTCTCCACTCGAGCGCTCGTGCGTGCTTCCTCGGGCCTCGAGCCCGAGGCGCGCGCCGATGCAGACGAGGCCCTTGCCCTGGCCGGCGAGCGCGGGATGGGCGCTGCCCGCATCAACGCTGTCTGGGCGCTCGGCCTGCTCGAGCTCTCCCTAGATCGACCGGAGGAGGCCGCCCGCGTGCTCGCTCCGCAGCGAGAGCGGCTGCTCGCGGCCGGAGTCGGCGAGCCGGGGACGATCCGCTTCGTCCCCGACGAGATCGAGGCGCTGGTCGCGCTCGGACGGCTGGACGAGGCCGAGGAGCGCCTCGGGTGGCTCGAGGAGCGAGGCCGTACGCTCGATCGCGCTTCGGCGCTCGCCGCCGCGTTGCGCTGCCGCGGCCTGCTCGCGGCAGCAAGAAACGACGGCGAAGGCGCCGTCGGGGCGTTCGAGCAAGCTCTGACACAACACGCGCGCGTGCCCATGCCGTTCGACCGCGCCCGCACGCTCCTGGCCCTCGGTGGGGCGCTGCGGCGTGCCAGGCGCAGGCGGGACGCGCGAGCGACCCTGGAGGAGGCGGTGCAGGTCTTCGAGGAGCTCGGCGCGGCACTCTGGGCGCAGAAGGCCCGAGCCGAGCTCGGCCGGATCGGCGGGCGCCGTGCGGCCGGGGACGAGCTGACGCCCGCCGAGGAGCGCGTGGCCGCGCTCGTCGCCGAGGGTCGCACGAACAAGGAAGTCGCGGCCGCCCTCTTCCTCACGGAGAGGACGGTCGAGTTCCACCTCACGCACGTGTACCGCAAGCTCGGCGTGCGCTCGCGCGCGGAGCTGGCGCTTCGTCTCCTCGGGTAGCCCGGCTCAAACCCTGTGGATTTCCGCGTTTCGGCGGTGCCAGGGGGCTCCTACCGTGGTGCGTGATGTCTGCGAAAGGAGACTGAGATGAGACTTCGAGTGCTGGGTGTCATGCTCGCGTGCGGGCTGGCGGTGGTCCTCGCCACCGGCGCCGCCGGGTCGTCCAAGAAGGCCGTCGTGATCCAGTTCGAGAAGGACTGCCCGGAGTGGACCTGTTGGGAGACGCCGGGGAGCCCGGTGGATGTCAGCGCGACGGTTGCCCCGGTCGAGGACGGCTTCGAGAACGGGCTCTTCCACTACACGAGCGTCGAGACTCTCTCGTCGTCGAAGGGATCCGTCACGATGAGCCTCGTCGGCGTGCTCGACCTCAACAGCGTGCCGAACGAGACCCTCGTCAAGGGCTTCGTCATCCGCGGCACGTGGAAGGGGAAGAACCTCGCGGGCTCGTCGCTGAGCGTGAGGGCGCACCGCGTGTTCCCCGACAGGTCGATCTTCGCCGGCACGGTGACGATCACGCCCGGTCGGTGACAGGGAATGCCGCTCTACCTCGCCGAGCTCTACCGGACGTCGGCGGAGAGCGGTGACCTGGCGTCGGCGGCCGCCCGCGCGCGGACGGCCGCCGACGCGATGGCCCGCACGGGGACTCGCGTCCGCTACGTCCGCTCGATCTTCGTCCCCGCCGACGAAACCTGGTTCCTTCTCTACGAGGCGCCGTCGGCGGCTGCCGTGCTCGAGGCCGGCGCCCGCGCGGGCATCTCGATCGAGCGCGTGGCGGATGCGGTCGTCACCGAGAGGAACGAGGCGGATACACAGAGAGGAGAACCGCGATGACCAGACGCATCATCCAGCTGGAGCTCGTCGCGAGACATCGGGCGCAGTTCGCCCGCGAGACGGGAAAGCTCAACTACGCGGCGGTGGAGATAGCGCGCGCCCAGCACGAGCGCCATTTGTCCACGCTCGCCGGCGCGTACCGGATCAGACGCCCCGGAACGTACAGGAGGCATGAGCGATGAGAGCATTACTCGCAACGCTTGCCATCCTCGCGCTCGTCGCCGGAGGCGGCGGCTGCGGGGGAAGCGACAACACGTCGAAGAAGGACGCGGCGCCGGCCCCCGCTCCGAGTCCAGCCCCGAAGCCCGAGCAAGGCCCCGCCGTCGACGAGATCGAGGTCGGGCGTCTGCCGACGGCGGTCACCGTCGCGGGCGGGTCAGTCTGGGTCGCCAACACGCAGGACGACACGGTCACGCGAATCGATCCGATCTCGCTGACGGCTGTCGGCGATGCGATCCGCGTCGCCAAGGAGCCGGTCAGCCTCGCCGCCGGCGAGGGCGCGATCTGGGTGGCGACGATGGTGGGAGACTCGGTCGTCCGGATCGATCCGAAGTCGGGACAGGTCGTCGGGAAACCGATCCCGGTGGGTGACCGTCCGCTGGCAGTCGCCGTCGGCGAGGGCTCGGTCTGGGCCTTCAACTCCCTGGCCGGAAGCGTCACCCGCATCGACCCGCAGTCCGGCAAGGTGCTCTCGGAGTCGCCACGCCTCGTCGGCCGCACCGGGACTCCCGACTTCGCCGGGCTCGCCGTGGCGAACGGGTCGGTCTGGGTCTCGAGCCCGAGCGAGGGCACGGTCGTCCGCCTCGATGTGGCAACGAACCGTCCGGACAAGCCGATCCGTGTGGGAGCAGGGCCCTTCGGCCTCGCCGTTGCCGATGGGGCCGTCTGGGTCGCCAACTACGACGACGGCACCGTGACGCGCCTCGACGCGCGGACGGGCAAGGTCGTCAGCGAGATCACCGTCGGAGGGCAGCCGATCGCCGTGACGGTGGGTGACGATGGCGCCGTCTGGGTGGCGAACGCGGCCGGCCAGCTCGCGCAGATCGACCCCGAGTCGGACGCAGTCGTGGGCGAGCCGGTCAAAGTCGGATCGAGGCCCCAGGGCATCGCCACCGGCGAGGGCGCCGTCTGGGTCGTGAACCAGTTCGACAACACGCTTTCCCGCCTGGGAACGTGAACTCGCAGGAGATCGTTCGTGAGGGATCCGCCGAGCCTGCCGCTAAGCGGCGGGCTCGGCGGTCGCTTGGAGCTCGCGGCGCAGCTCCTTGATCTCGTCCCGGAGCTTGGCCGCGTACTCGAAGCGGAGCTCCTCCGCCGCCGCGAACATCTCCTCCTCGAGCGTGACGACGAGCTTGTCCAGCTCCTCGTTCGACATGCCCTCGACCTGGCGCTGGCCGCGCCGGCGGCGGCCGGGCACGTGCGGCGCGGACTCGAGCGAGAGGAACTCGGCGATGTCGGAGACGCCCTTGACGATCGACTCGGGCGTGATCCCGTGCTCCTCGTTGTAGCGGAGCTGGATGTCGCGCCGGCGCGTCGTCTCGTCGATGGCGCCCTTGATCGCCTCGGTCATCTTGTCCGCGTACATCACGACCTTGCCGTTCACGTTCCGCGCCGCGCGCCCGATCGTCTGGATCAGCGCCGTCTGGCCGCGGAGGAAGCCCTCCTTGTCGGCGTCGAGGATGGCCACGAGCGACACCTCCGGCAGGTCGAGCCCCTCGCGCAGCAGGTTGACGCCGACGAGCACGTCGTACTCGCCCAGGCGCAGCTCGCGGATGATCTTGATCCGGTCGAGCGTGTCCACCTCGGAGTGCAGGTAGCGCGTGCGCACGCCCGACTCGAGCAGGTAGTCGGTCAGGTCCTCGGCCATCTTCTTCGTCAGCGTCGTTACGAGGACGCGCTCGCCGGCCTCCTCGCGGCGGCGGATCTCGTTGAGGAGGTCGTCGATCTGGTTCTTGGTCGGGCGCAGCTCGACCTCGGGGTCGACGACGCCCGGTCGGGCGGATGATCTGCTCGGCCACGTTCGTCGAGTTGCGCAGCTCGAACGGCCCAGGCGTGGCCGAGACGAAGAGGATCTGCGGCGCGCGCTCGAGGAACTCGTCGAAGCGCAGCGGCCGGTTGTCGAGCGCCGAGGGAAGCCGGAAGCCGTGCTCGACCAGCGTCTCCTTGCGCGAGCGGTCGCCCTCGTACATCCCGCCGATCTGGGGCACGGTCTGGTGCGACTCGTCGATCATGATCACGAAGTTCTCGCCGAAGAAGTCGAGCAGCGTGTGCGGCGGCGTCCCGGGCTCCCGGCCGTCGAGGATGCGCGAGTAGTTCTCGATCCCGTTGCAGTAGCCGAGCTCCTGCAGCATCTCCAGGTCGTACTCGGTGCGCTGCCGGATCCGGTGCGCCTCCAGGAGCTTCCCCTGCGACTCGAAGAGCTTCACCTGCTCGGCGAGCTCGTGCTTGATCTCGCCGACGCTGCGCTCGATCGTCTCGCGTGAGGTCACGTACTGCGTCGCCGGGAAGATCGCCAGGTGCTCGAGGCGGGCGTAGATCTCGCCCGAGAGCGGATCGAAGTGGGTGATCTGCTCGACCTCGTCGCCGAAGAAGGAGATGCGGTAGGCGGACTCCATGTGCGCCGGCTGCACCTCGACGACGTCGCCCCGGACCCGGAAGCGGCCGCGCCCGAGGATGGAGTCGTTGCGCGCGTACTGGATGTCGACGAGCTTCCGCAGCATCACGTCGCGGTCGATCTCCTGGCCGACGCCGAGCGCCACCGTCTTCTCCTCGTAGGCCTCCGGCGAGCCGATCCCGTAGATGCAGGAGACCGACGCCACGATGAGCACGTCCTTCCGCGCCAGGAGCGCCGCCGTCGCCGCGTGCCGCAGGCGGTCGATGTCGTCGTTGATGGAGGCGTCCTTCTCGATGTAGAGGTCCGCCTGCGGGACGTACGCCTCGGGCTGGTAGTAGTCGTAGTACGAGACGAAGTACTCGACTGCGCTCCCGGGCAGGAACTCGCGGAACTCGTTGCAGAGCTGCGCCGCCAGCGTCTTGTTGTGCGCGATCACGAGCGTCGGCTTCTGCACCTGCTCGGCGATCCAGGCCATGGTCGCCGTCTTGCCCGTGCCCGTCGCGCCGAGCAGGGTCTGGTAGCGGTCGCCGTGGCCGATCGAGCCGGAGAGCGCCGCGATCGCCGTCGGGCTGGTCGCCGGTCGGCCGGTAGGCATCCGAGACGCGGAACTGCGACATCGAGCCATCGTAGCCTCGCGCCCCGGGGCCGTTGCGCCCGTCCGCCCCAGGTCGTACCGTCGTCGCAACCGTCTAGGAGGGATCAGGTGCGCCCCATCCTGCTCGCGCTCGTCGTGCTGCTGCTCGCCGTCCCGGCGGGCGCGGCTGCCACCACCCCGACCAACGACGCGTTCGCCGACGCGATCGACCTGGGCTCGTTGGAGGCCGAGTCCATCGAGGGGACGAACGTCTCCGCGACCAAGGAGCCGAGCGAGCCGGAGCACGCCGGCAACGCGGGCGGCAAGTCGGTCTGGTTCACCTGGACGGCGCCGAGCGACGGCAGCGTTCCTCACCTCGCGCTGCGGACCTTCGCCAGCTTCGACACGATTCTCGGCGTCTACACCGGTTCGGCCGTCAGCAGCCTGACCGAGGTGGCCGCGAACGACGACGGGACCTCTGGAGGGTCCACGGTCAGCTTCGCGACGACACCGGGGACGACCTACCGGATCGCCATCGACGGGTTCGCCGGCAAGTCGGGGGTCTTCTTTCTCACTGCAACCCCGTCCCCGGCCAACGACAACTTCTCCGAGGCGATCGCGCTAACCGGGGCGACGGGCGTGCGCGCGGGCGACGTGCTCGCCGGCGCGACCTCCGAGCCGGGCGAGCCGCCCTTCGGGATCGAGTCGACCATCTGGTACTCGTGGCAGCCGCCCACGGACGGCACGTACAGGCTCTCGACCTTCGGAAGCGTCGGCGTCGACACGCAGCTCGGCGTGTTCAAGGGAACGAGCGTCGAGTCGCTGACCCTGCTCGCGTTCAACGACGACGACCCCGATCGCGGCTGCTGCTCGAGCTGGGTGGCGCTCGTGAACGCCAAGGCCACCGAGACCTACATGATCCAGGTGGCGCCGCTGGAAGGGGTCGGCAGCGAGGGCCTGATCAAGCTGAGCTGGGGCCCGTTGGTCCTCGGGACGAACGGGCGGGACAACCTGACCGGGACACCGGGCGCCGAGGAGATCCGGGGCCGCGGCGGCAACGACCGCATCTTCGGCGGCGACGGGGCCGATGCGATCTTCGGCGGGCCCGGCAACGACGCGCTCAGCGGCCAGGGGGGCGCCGACTTCATCTTCGACCACCAGGGCTTCGACGTGCTGCGCGGCGCCGGCGGGCCCGACGTGCTCGACGCTCGCGACCGCAGTGCAGGCGACCGGCTCCTGGGCGGGCCCGGCGCCGACCGCTGCCGCCGCGATCGGAGGGACGTCGCGGGCAGCTGCTAGCTACAGCCCGAGCTCGTCCGCATAGGCGCGCGCATAGACCTCCCGAGCCTCGAGGACATTCTCGACGAACTCACGCGTCTCGGGGAAGGGAATGTCCTCGCGACCCTCCGCGAGCCACTCGTCGACGTTGGCCTGGCCGGCGTTGTACGCAGCGAGCGCGTGGCGCACGTCGCCGTACTTCCGCAGGAGCCGGCGGAGGTAGAAGGAGCCGTAGCGGACGTTGATCTCCGGGTCGTAGAGGTCGTCGACCTCGAACCGGCTCCCGCCGGTGTTGAGCGCGATCCCCTGGGCCGTGCCCGGAAGAAGCTGCATCAGCCCGATGGCGCCCGACGACGAGCGCGCGTCCGGGTCGAACTTGCTCTCGCGGTAGATGACCGCGGCGAGGAGAGCCGCGTCGAGGTCGTACTGATTCGCGTGCCCGCGGACGATGTGCTCGTACTCGAGCGGATAGCGCAGCCGCGCGTACCAGGACGGCTTCGTGTCCTCCACGTAGAAGAACCCGACCGCGAGTGCAGCCAGGAGCACGACGCCGCTGAGCACGAATCTCATGCGCTGCTCTCCGAGAGCTTGGCGACGAGGCCGGACACGAACTCGTCCAGGTCGGCTTGCGAGCCGTCGTTCACGTAGACGAAGTCTGCCTTGGCGATCTTCTCGTCCTCTGGCACGAGCCGCTCCTCGCGCTCCCGCAGCGGGCCGATTCGACGGGAGATACGGACCTCCGGCGAGGCCGTCACGACGACGACCTTGTCGAACCGCGACTCGCCGCCGACCTCGTAGAGGAGGGGTACCTCGGTGACGCAGACGGCGGGCGGCTCGGGGAGCTCGGCCAGCTCTTCGCGCCAGGCCAGGTAACGGCCGACCACGCGAGGATGGAGCAGTTGCTCGAGCCACGTCAGGGAGGGCCGGTCGGCGAAGACGACGCTCCCGACCTTCGCGCGGTCGATCTCTCCGTCGCGGCCCGAGCACGCCTTCGCCGAAGCGCTCGACAACCGCTCGCTTCACCTCGGGGTCCTCCCGGAGCAGACGGTGCACGATCTCGTCGCTCGAGATGGTCGCGGCCCCGTGCCGGGCAAACGCGCGGAGCGCAGTCGACTTGCCGGCCCCGATCCCGCCCGTGATCGCTACGGCGACCGGGCGCTTACCGCGAGTCGTCTTCAGGCTCGCCGGGGGCCTCGTCCTCGGGGGCGGCCTCGTCCACGGACGGTGTCTCGTCGCCATCGGTCGCAACGGCCTCGGGGGCGGGCGGCTCCTCCTCGACCTGCTCCGCGGCCGGGGCTTCCTCGGCGGCGGGAGCCTCTTCCACGTCGACGGCCGGGGCCTCTTCCGCCTCGGCGGCCGGGGCCTCATCCACCTCGACAACCTCGACCTCCACGACGTCGGCCTCGGCTTCGGGCTCGGGCTCGACGGCCGGAGCCTCTTCAACCTCGGCAGCCGGGGCCTCTTCCACCTCGGCAGCCGGGGCCTCTTCCACCTCGACAGCCTCGACCTCGGCGACGTCGGCCTCGGCTTCCGGCTCGACGGCGTCCGCCTCGACGGCCTCGCCCGCGACGAAGACCTCCTCCGAGAGGCCGAGCTCGGGAGCCTCTCCGTCCACGCCGGGCCGCACCGACTCGCCTTCCTCGACGCGCTTGAGCGAGAGCGAGAGGCGCCGGCGCTCGGCGTCCATCTCGATGATCTTCGCGCGGAGGGTCTCGCCCTGCTGGACGACCTCGCGCGGGTTCTCGACGTGATGCGCGGCGAGCTCGGAGATGTGCACGAGACCCTCGACGCCGGGGATGACCTCGACGAAGGCGCCGAAGGTGACGACCTTCGTCACGCGCCCCTCGACGACGTCGCCCTGCTGGTAGGTGTCGATCACCTGCTGCCACGGGTCGGTCTGGGTCTGCTTGAGGCCGAGCGAGATCCGCTGGCGCTCGCGGTCGATGTCGAGCACCTTCACGCGCACCTCCTGCCCGATCTCGAGGAGCTCGGACGGGTGGTTCACGTGGCTCCAGGAAAGCTCGGAGATGTGGATGAGGCCGTCGATGCCTTCGAGGTCGACGAAGGCGCCGAAGTCGACGATGTTGGAGATCGTGCCGGTGACGATGTCGCCCGGCGAGAGCCGGTCGAGGATCGCCTGACGCATCTCGCGCCGCTCCTCCTCCAGCACCGCGCGGCGCGAGAGGACGACGTTGTTGCGGCTGCGGTTCAGCTCGATCACCTTGCAGCGAAGCGTCTGGCTCATGAACTCGTCCAGGTCCTGGACGCGGCGGATGTCGACGAGCGACGCGGGCAGGAAGCCGCGCACGCCCAGGTCGAGGATCAGCCCGCCCTTGACGACCTCGATGACCGTGCCCTCGACGGGCTCGCCGCTTTCGGCGGCGCCCTCGATGCGCTTCCACGCCATCTCGAAGCGCGCCCGCTTCTTCGAAAGGATCAGCCGGCCCTCGGCGTCTTCCTTCGTCATCACGAGCGCGTCGATCTCGTCGCCGAGGTTGACCTCGTCCGCGGGGTTCACGGAGCGCCGGATGGACAGCTCCGAGACCGGGATGACGCCTTCCGACTTGTAGCCGATGTCGACGAGCACCTCGTCCTTGTCGACGCGCACGACCTTGCCGCGCACGACCTCCCCCTCGTTGATCACGGGGAAGGTGCTGTCGTAGTCGGGGATCAGCTCGCCGTCCGGACCACGGGTCCAGACGCCGTCATCGGTCTGCGGGATGTCTGCTTCGGTGGTCGTGTCGTTCGAAACCATGCGGGATCGCGCATTATAGCCAGCACTCCGTGAAAGGCCGCGACCTCCTCATCCTGGCTGCAGTGCTGCTCGTCATCGGCTTCGCCGTGGCGGATTCGCTGCGCTCGGACGAGACGCGCGTCGAGTCACGGCCGACGACGAGCGGCCCGGGGGAAGCGCCGACGGACACCGCACCTGCAGAGGAAGACGACCTCGGCCGGGAGTTCTTCCCGACCGTCAGCGGGGCGCCGGGCTCGATCGTGCTGGCCCAGACGGGCTCCTGCGCCGTCCGGGAGTTCGACCTGCCGACCGGGCTCGAGCTGCCGAACGTCGTCGAGCGCTCGACCTGCGAGCTCTGGGCCGCTCCGGTCACCGCCAAGGTGGCCGTCGGAATCGGGGACCAGGTGGGCGACGCCGTTCCGTTCCGCTTCGTCGACCTCGGCCGGCCCAATCGAGACCTGGGGAGCTCGGAGGCCGCCTTCGGCTTCCTCATCTGGAGTCGGGACGGCCAGCGCGCAGCCTGGTGCAACCGACGGCTCGAGGGGATCGACCTCGAGCTGGGCGGCACCCGCCGCCGGCTGACCGACTGCCCGGCGGCCTACACGCCGGACGGCGAGATCGCCTATGCGCTGGGCGACCGGCTCGTCGTCGAGGACCGCGAGGTGCTGCAGGCGTCGGGCGGCATCACCCGCGTGCACTACGGCACCGACGACTCCGTGGCCCTCGTGATCGAGGGCGTGCGGATCGAGCGCTACGTCGGAGGCCGCCTCGCGGAGGCCCTCGACCTGCCCGAACGGTTCCAGGGCCGCCTCCCCGAGCTCTCGCCCGACAACTGCTCGGCGGCTTTCCGCGCCGGCGACCGCATTCGCATCCTCGACGTCGGCTGCTCGCGCTACGGCGGCCAGTCGTACCGCGGCCACGTCGCCTCGTGGGCCCCGGACGGGGCCTGGCTCGCGGTCGGCGGCGCCGACACGGTCACCTTCGTCAACCTCCCGACCGGGGAGACGGTCGAGTGGCCCATCGGCGCCGCCCAGCTCATCTGGCGCCGCTCCTAGCCGGCGCTCGGCGCGAATCCCAGGCACGGACGTGTCGGTGGCTCCGCGCGAGGCAGGTCGTCAGGACTTCGCTTCGTTCCAGTCGTCGCCCACGCCGACGTCGACCGCCAGCTCGGGGTCGAGCGGATAGGCGCCGCACATCTCCTCGCGCACCAGATCGCGAACGGCCGACGTCTCCACCTCCGGCACCTCCAGCAGCAGCTCGTCGTGCACCTGGAGGACGAGCCGGGCGGCGCGGCCCTCCTCGCGCAGGCGCCGGTGGATGGAGACCATGGCCGCCTTGATCACGTCGGCCGCGGTGCCCTGCATCACGAAGTTGACCGCGAGCCGCTCGCCGAAGCCGCGGGTCTGGCGGTTCCGGGCCTTCAGCTCCGGCACCGGCCGGCGGCGGCCGAGGAGCGTCGTCGCGTACCCGTCGCGCTCGGCCTGCTCGATCGTCCGCTGGATGAAGTCCTGGACGTGCGGGAAGCGCGCCAGGTACGTGTCGATGTACGTCTGCGCGTCCTCGCGCGGGATGCCGAGGTTCTCCGAGAGCCCGAACGCGGAGATGCCGTAGATGATCCCGAAGTTGACCATCTTGGCCACGTTCCGCTCGTCCTTCGTCAGCCCGGCGCGCTCCTTGCCGAGCACCTCCGCCGCCGTGGCCGAGTGGATGTCCTCGCCGGCGGCGAACGCCTCTCGCAGCTTCGGCTCCCCGGAGACGTGCGCCAGGATGCGCAGCTCGACCTGGGAGTAGTCGGCCGAGAGGAGCCGGAACCCGGGCTCGGCCACGAACGCGCTGCGGATCTCCCGCCCCAGCTCCGTCCTGATCGGGATGGCCTGCAGGTTCGGGTTGGAGGTCGAGAGGCGGCCCGTCGAGGCGACCGCCTGGTTGAAGTGCGTGTGCAGCCGGCCGTCCTCGGGTGAGATCAGGCTCGGCAACGGCTCCAGGTAGGTGTTCAGGAGCTTCGAGTACTCGCGCCATTCCTCGATCACGTCGACGATCTCGTGCTCGTCGCGAATCGAGCGCAGCACGCGCGCGTCGGTCGAGTAGCCGGTCTTGCCCTTGCGCCCGGCGGTGAGCCCGAGCACCTCGAAGAGGATGCGCGCCACCTGCTGGGTCGAGCCGAGCATGAACTCCTCGCCCGCAAGCTCGTGGGCCCGGGCCTCGAGCTCCTCGACGCGCTCCGCCAGCCGGGCCGTGATCTCCCCCATCCGGTACGTGTCGATGCGGACGCCCACATCCTCCATCGCGGCGAGCACGCCGCTCAACGGCAGCTCGACCGTGCGGTAGAGCGGGTCGAGCCCGCGCTCGGCGATGCGCGCGCGGAGCTGCGGGTCGAGACGAAGCGTCGCCGCGGCGTGTCGGACCAGGGCGGCCGTCTCGTCTTCCGCGACCGGCGTCGGTACGAGCTCGACCCCGTACTCGGCAGCCAGGTCGTCCAGGAGGTACGACGACCGACCGGGGTCGATCAGGTAGGCCATCAGGAGCGTGTCGTCGACCGCTTCGAGCCGCGCCGCCTTGGCGTCGTGGAGGACGAGGGCGGCATCCTGGAGCCGCGCGGCCAGCTCGCGGCTCCAGGAGCCGACGACGACCTCCTCCCCGTCGCGCGCCAGCGCGAAACGATCGTCGGCCACCGCCAGCGCCGCCGGGCCGACGACGGCCTCGAGCTCGCCCTCCCGCCAGGGCACGTCCACGCCGGCCACCTCGACGGCGGCCGCCGGCAGCGCCTCGTCGAGGTCGTCCACCCGGCCGAGGAGGTTCCTGAACTCGAAGCGGCGGAAGATCTCCTTGAGCTGCGAGCGGTCCGGCGGCGCCAGCACGAGCTGCGGCGGGATCGACGTCGAGCTGGAGGTCCCGGCGCATCGTGGCCAGCTCCTTCGACGACCGTGCCTGCTCGGCGTGCTCGCGCAGCGACTTCGCCCGCGCGGGCGAGAGCTCGTCCACGTGCTCGAGCACCGCCTCGAGCGAGCCGTACTGCGCGACGAGCTGCCCGGCGGTCTTGTCCCCGATCCCGGGGACGCCCGGGATGTTGTCGGACGTGTCGCCCTTGAGCCCGATGAAGTCGGGCACCTGTGCAGGCGAGACGCCGTAGCGCGCGAGCACGCGGTCGGGCGTGTAGACGTGGACGTCGGCGACGCCGCGCGGCGTCATCATCAGGCAGACGTTGTCCGTGCAGAGCTGGAAGGCGTCGCGGTCGGTCGAGACGACGCAGGTCTTCACCCCGGCCTCGTCGGCCCGCGTCGCGAGCGTGGCGATGACGTCGTCGGCCTCCCAGCCCTCGAACTCGAGGTTGACGTAGCCGAAGGCCTCCACGATCGGCCGCAGGTGCGGGAACTGCTCGCGGAGGAGGTCGGGCATCGGCCGCCGGTCGACCTTGTAGTCCGCGTCGAGCTCCTTGCGGTGCACCGGGCTCGTGTCCCACGCCACCGCCACGCCCTTCGGCCGGTAGTCCGAGAGCAGCTTGAAGAGCATGTTCGTGAAGCCCAGGAGCGCGTTCGTGGGGAAGCCCTCGGTGGTCGCCAGCTCCTCCGGGAGGGCGAAGTACGCGCGGTACGCGAGGTTGTTGCCGTCGACGAGGAAGAGCTCGGACGCGCGCGCGGGCGCGTCGTCGACCTGGAGCTCGGCCCCGGTCAGCGTCTTGGGCATGCGGACACTCTATGCCGCGCGCCCGGGCGTCTCCGGAGGCCCTACTCCTCGCCGAGGTAGGCCTTGCGGACCTGCTCGTTCTTGGCGAGCACCTTGGCGTCGTCGGACAGGGCGATGTGGCCCGTCTCCATGACGTAGCCGCGGTTCGCGACGTCGAGCGCCATGAGCGCGTTCTGCTCGACGAGCAGGATCGGCGTGCCCTGCTGGTTGATCTCGACGACGATCTCGAAGATCTTCTCGACGAAGATCGGGGCGAGGCCCATCGAGGGCTCGTCGAGCATGAGCAGCTGCGGGCGGGCCATGAGCGCGCGGCCCATCGCGACCATCTGCTGCTCGCCGCCGGAGAGCGTCCCCGCCTTCTGCGTCTTGCGCTCGTTCAGGCGCGGGAAGAGCTCGTAGACGCGCTCGAGGTCGGCCTTGAACTCCGAGCGGTCGGTGCGCTGGAACGCCCCCATCTCGAGGTTCTCGAGGACGCTCATGCGCGGGAAGAGCTTGCGGCCCTCCGGGCGACTGCGCCACGCCCATGCCGACGATGTTGTGGGGCGCCTCGCCGGTGATGTTCTTGCCCTTGAACGTGATCGTGCCCTTGCGCGGGCGGTTGAGGCCGTTGATGGAGCGGAGCGTCGTCGACTTTCCGGCGCCGTTGGCGCCGATCAGCGTGACGATCTCGCCCTCGCGCACCTGGATGGAGATGCCCTTGAGCGCGTGGATGGAGCCGTAGTACGTGTGGATGTCGTCGACGTCGAGGATGACGCCGTCGCCGCCCGCGCGCGGCGCAGGCGTCGCCTGCGGCGCCGGCTGCTCCGGCGCCTGCTGCGGCTGGTCCGCCTGCAGGGCTGCTCGGGGGGACGCTCACGATGCCGCTCCTGTCGTCGCCGCCTTGCCGAGGTACGCCTCGATCACCCGCTCGTCCTTCTGGATCTCCTGCGGGAGGCCCTCGGCGATCTTCTCGCCGTAGTCGAGAACGGTGACGCGGTCGGAGATGCCCATGACGACCTTCATGTCGTGCTCGATCATGAGCACGGTCAGCCCCTGCTCCTCGCGGAGCTTGCCCACGAACTGAGTGAACGTCGCCGACTCCTGCGGGTTCATGCCGGCCGTCGGCTCGTCGAGGAGGAGCAGCTTCGGGTCGGTGGCGAGCGCGCGCGCCACCTCGAGCCGGCGCTGGTCGCCGTACGGAAGGTTGCGCGCGAGCGTGTCGTCGCGGTTCTTGAGCCCGCAGAACTCGAGCAGCTCGCGGGCGGATTCGTGCGCTTCGGCCTCCTCGCGGCGCACCCGCGGCAGCCCGAAGATGGAGCCGAGGACCCCGCCCTTGAGGCGATGGTGCATCCCGACGAGGACGTTCTCGAGGGAGGTCATGTACTCGAAGAGACGGATGTTCTGGAAGGTCCGGCCGACGCCGAGCTTCGTGATCATGTGCGGCGGCTGGCCGGTCACGTCCTGGTCGTCGAAGACGATGAGGCCCTCGGTCGGCTTGTAGACGCCGGTGAGCATGTTGAAGAAGGTCGTCTTGCCGGCGCCGTTCGGGCCGATCAGGCTGACGATCGAGCCCTGCGGGATGACGAAGTCGACGTCGTTGACGGCGACGAGTCCGCCGAACTCCTTCCGCACCTGCTGGCGCGACGAGCAGGTCGGCCACTACTCGTGCCTCTCGCCGTAGAGGGTGTCGGCGGCCGTGGCCCTCCGGTGATCTCCCGCTTGCGCCTGCCCTCGGGAATCAATCCCTGCGGCCGGAACAGCATCATCAGCACGATGATCGACACCGTAGATCCCGAACTGGTACTTGGCCACCTCGAAGTCGAGCGGCGTCTCGTTGTTCAGCCAGCTCCCGATGTTCGAGAGGCCCTCCTGGTTCAGGTAGGTGAGGATCGCGCCCGCGACGACCACGCCCCAGACGCTGCCCATCCCGCCGAGGATGACCATGCAGAGCAGGAAGACCGAGATGTTGAAGAAGAACTCGCTCGGGAACGCGCCGCCCTTGAAGCTCGCGTAGAAGGCGCCGGCGACGCCGCCGAAGAACGCGCCGAGCGCGTAGGCCGCCGTCTTCGTGCGCATGAGCGGGACGCCCATCGCCGCGGCGGCGGTCTCGTCCTCGCGGATGGCGATCCACGCGCGGCCGAGCCGCGAGTCGCGCAGGCGGATCGAGCAGAAGATCGTGATCAGGAGCAGCGCGAGCGCGCTCCAGTAGAAGAGGTTGATCTTCTCGAACGACTGCTGGAAGCTGACCGGCAGGCCGAGCGAGTCGTTGAGCGCCTGGCCGAAGCCGGGCGAGTCGATCGGGTTGATCCCGAACGTCCCCGCGGTCAGGTTGAAGCCGCCGAGGTTGTCGGCGTTGCGCACGAACTGCGGGATGATCTCGCCGAAGCCGAGCGTCACGATCGCCAGGTAGTCGCCGCGCAGGCGCAGCGTGGGCAGGCCGATGAGGATGCCTGCGATCGCCGTGATCGAGCCGGCGATCAGCGAGGACGATCCACATGTTGATGTGGATGCCCCGGAGGTCGGGCACCACGCCGGACGAGAAGACGTGCACCTTCACCTGCTGGAAGTGGCCCGAGGCCAGCCAGCCGGCGGTGTAGGCGCCGACCGCGTAGAAGGCGACGTAGCCGAGGTCGAGCAGGCCCGCGTAGCCGACGACGATGTTGAGGCCGACGGCCATCATGATGAAGACGATCATGATCACCGCCGGTGCTCACGCTCGGCCACGCGCGGAAGACGGGGATGCTCATCTCGCCGAGCGAGCTCCTCGTAGAGGATCGGATAGAGCGCCGCGATAGACGAGCGCGGCGATCCCGATGATCAGCCCGATCGAGAAGCGCGGCCTGCGCGACTTGGCGGCGGTCGCCGGCGCCGGCGGGCCTGCGTGCCCTCGGTGGCGGCCATCAGGCGCCCTCGGGGGTCCGCTCGCCGAGGAGGCCCTCGGGGCGGAAGACGAGGATGGCGATGAGGATCCCGAACACGATCGACCGCGTCCAGTCGCTGCCGGGCACGCCGATCGAGAGGCCCTCGTTGAACGCCTGGATGAACCCGATCAGCAGGCCGCCCAGCGTGGCGCCGGCGAGGTTGCCGATGCCGCCGAGCACGGCCGCCGTGAACGCGATCAGCCCCAGCTCGAAGCCTGTGTCGTACCGCATCTGGAACTGGAGCAGGTAGAGCACGCCCGCGGCGCCCGCCAGGGAGCCGGCGAGCAGGAACGTGAACGAGATCGTGCGGTTGACGTTGATGCCCATCATCGCGGCGGCGTCCTGGTCCTGCGCCGTCGCCCGCATCGCCTTGCCCTGCTTCGTGGAGCGCACGAGCCAGGTGAGGATCAGGAGCACCGGGATCGTGATCAGCACCACCCACGAGCTTGTTCCAGCTCATGGAGACGCCGCCGATCGTGAAGGCGGGCTCGCGTCGAGATGAGCGGCGGCGCGCTCCGATAGTTCACGTCGTAGAGCGCGAGCGAGATGTTCTGCACGATGAAGGACATCCCGACCGCGCTGATCAGCATCGTCAGGCGAGGCTGGCTGCGAAGCCTGCGGTAGCCGAGGAGACTCGATGGTCGACGTTGATGCTCGCCCCGAAGAGCCATCGTCAGCACGATCGTCCCCAGGAGCCCGGCGGCGATCACGACGACCGCCTCGTTCCCGCTGAGGTCGAAGAGGCGAGATCATGATCGAGCTGGCGATCGAGCCCGCAGAGCGCGAAGACGTCGCCGTGCGCGAAGTTGATCAGCTGCAGGATCCCGTAGACGAGCGTGTAGCCGAGTGCCACGAGCGCGTACACCGAGCCGGTCGTCAGGCCGATCAGCGCGACGTTGATGAACTGCTCGGGATCGTCGATCAGGTTGACGAGCAGGATCAGAACGATCCCGACGACGAACAGGAGCCCGATGATCGAGAGCACGTCCGGCCGCTTGCGCCGGGTCCGGGAGTCGCTCCTTGCCTACATCGACTGTCATCGGGTGAAGCCCTGCAGAGAGATCTGGGGGAGGGCCGAAGCCCTCCCCCAGATCGTCACGACATAGGACGTTAGCTGCCCCTCGCAGCGTTGACGACATCCTCCTGCGGTGAGAAGACGGTCTCGGGAACGAGCTCCTCCTCACCGACGAAGATCGTGAAGCCGACGACCGCACCGCTCGCGAGCGCCGGGTCGCCGCCCTCGTTGAACGTGAAGTCGCCGAGGAAGCCGCCGGTGCACCTCGGTCGCGAACATCGCGTCGATGACTCCCTGCGCGCGTGTAGTCGGAGTTCGCGATCGCGTCGAGCAGGATCTGCGCGGCCTGTGCGCCGTAGATCGGCGTACGGGTCGACCGGATCGCCGCCGAGCGTCGGCTCGAACTCCGCGATGAACTCCTGCGCCGAGCCCGTGAACTCGTCGACGGGGACGCCGGCGACCGAGAAGAAGGCGCCGCGCGTGTTCTCCACGCCGGCCTCGTCGATCGTCTGCTGCGTCGTGAAGCCGTCAGGCATGTACAGCTTCACGGTCTCGTTGTCGCCCAGGACCTTGACCTTGTCCTTGATGACCTGGGCGCCGTTCTCGTCGATCAGGCCGCCGAGGAAGACGCCGTCCGCCCCGGAGTCCTTGATCTTGTTCATGAGCGCCTCGTAGTTCGAGGCCTTCGGATCCCACGCGTCGAAGCCGACGACCTCGATGCCGAGGTGCTCGGCCGCGCCGCGCGTGTTCGTCGCGACGCCGAGGCCGTAGGCCTCCTTGTCGTTGAGGATGTACAGCTTCGTCGTGCCCTGCCCCTGCATGAACTCGGCGAGGGCCGCGCCCTGGTAGGCGTCATGGGCGACGACGCGGGTGTAGTTGCGGGTGCCGGCCGGGTAGTACTTGTCCGGCTCGTCGTCCGCACAGCCCGGCCCGCCCTCCGTCAGGCAGACGTACGTGTTCGCCGGCGAGATCATGGCGAGCACCGCCGCCCGGCGCCTGGTTGAGCACCGGGATGATGATCGCGGCGCAGCCCGAGTTGAACGTGCCGATGAGGCCGATCATGCTCTGGTTCTCGGCGTACGCGTTCGCGTTCTGGCTGCACTTGCCCGGATCCCACTTACCGGCCTGGGCCGTCGAGTCGTCGCACGACTGGTAGCCGACGTTGACCGCACCGGCCTTCCAGCCGTTCGTGGCCAGGACCTGCTGGATCGCGCCGACCATCTGCAGGGTCTGCGTCCGCGAGGACCCCTGCAGCGGCAGGTCGGAGGCGATGATCACCTGCGGCTCGCCTTCGCCCTCGTACTCGACGTCGGTGCACGATGCCGACGGAAGCGGCGTGACGGGCGGAAGCTCGGGAGCTGCCTCCGTCGTGTCCTCGCCACCCGTCTCAGCCGGAGCCGGCTCCGTCGAGTCGTCGTCGTCACCGCCGCAGCCAACTGCCGCGAAGGCGAACACGCCGACCAGCAGCACGAGTAACGCCAAAATCGTCCTTCGTTTCACTACTCCTCCTCTTCGCCCGATTCCTGTTTCGGCGCTGCGCCCGGCAGGCACCGTCAGAAGGTGCCCGCGATTATGAACCTGGATTCAACGCCCTTGCAACCCCCTGCCGATACGATGGACGCCATGGAGCGCGCCGAAGTGGCGGAACTGGTAGACGCGCTGGACTCAAAATCCAGTGGGGCTTGGCCCCGTGCGGGTTCGATCCCCGCCTTCGGCATCCGTCACCACCTCCTCGCCACGCTCTAACGGTCGCATCGATCAGAATGGGTTCGTCCAAAGAGACGACCGCGGGGGGCTGAAGTTAGACGGATGGGCAAACGAGTTGCGCTCCTGACCGGCGGAGGCGACTGCCCGGGGCTCAACGCGGTGATCCGCGCAGTCACGCGGCGGTCGCTCGACCGCGACTACGAGGTTCTCGGCGTGCGCGAGGGCTGGCGCGGCCTGCTCGACGGCAAGCTTCAGCCGCTGGACGACCGCACCATCTCGGGGATCCTCCCCCGCGGCGGCACGATCCTGGGGACCACCCGGACGAACCCCTTCAAGGTCGACGGCGGCGTCGACCGCGTGCTCGAGCGCTTCGCCTCGGAGCGCCTGGACGCGCTCGTCGCCATCGGCGGCGAGGACACGCTGGGCGTCGCGTCGCGGCTCTTCGACGAGCACGGGTTCCCGGTGGTCGGGGTGCCGAAGACGATCGACAACGACCTGTCGGCGACGGACTACACCTTCGGCTTCGACACGGCGCTGACCGTCGCCACGGAGGCGATCGACCGGCTGCACACGACCGCGGAGTCGCACAACCGCGTCATGGTCGTCGAGGTCATGGGCCGCCACACGGGCTGGATTGCGGTGATGAGCGGCATGGCGGGCGGCGCCGACGTCATCCTCATCCCCGAGCACCCGATCACGATCGAGGAGGCCTGCGCGGACATCCAGCGGCGCCACGAGCGCGGCAAGGACTTCTCCATCGTCGTCGTCAGCGAGGGATACGAGCTCACCTACGCCTCGGGCGAGAAGCAGCAGATCGCCCAGGCCCCCGCCGCCAGCGATCAGTTCGGCCACGTTCGCCTGGGCGGTGTCGGCGACGTCCTCGCCCGCGAGATCGAGGAGCGCACCGGCTACGAGACCCGCGTCACCGTCCTCGGCCACATCCAGCGCGGCGGCACTCCGACTCCACGCGACCGTGTTCTCGCCACCCGCTACGGCCTCAAGGCGGCCGACCTGGTCCACGAAGGGCGCTGGGGGACGATGGCCGCCCTCCACGGCGACGACGTCGTCGAGGTGCCGCTCAGGGACGCGGTCGCGGAGCTGAAGACGGTGCCGCCCGAGTTCTACGAAGCTGCGAAGACCTTCTTCGGCTGAGAACACCGTTTCGGCACGCTTCCGTGCCCCACCGGTGCGCTTTTTCTCGTTACGGTTGCAGCGGAGGGAGGCCAGCGGCCGGCCCCTCCGCGGGCGCGCGTGTATGAGTCAGTGGCTCACTGGAAGAGAAGCAGGAGCGCGTCCGTCGGCGCGTAGTCGTCCGTGAGGACGGGCACGTCGTCCGTCGGGATCAGGGCGTCGTGGCGGTCGAGGATCGCCCGGCGCAGGTCGGGCGCGGTCGGCGCGTCCTCCCGGATCTGCTCCCAGCGCTGCGCCAGGAACGTGCGCTGTGGAGCGGCCTGCTCGGTCGCCACGAGGATGAGGTTCCTGAACGTCTCGTCGCCCTGGTCGCCCTGCAGGATCGCGGGATGGACGAGGACGGTGGGGAAGGCGGTGCGGTAGGTCCGGTAGATCGAGCGGAAGAGCCGCGAGCCCGGGCCGGCGATCGCACCGATGGCGTTGGTCACGACGACGCCGCCGGGCTCGAGCCGTGAGCGCGCGAGCGTCAGGAACTCCTGCGTCACCAGGTGGAACGGGATCGCGTCCGCGAAGAAGGCGTCGATGACGATCGCGTCCCAGCGCTCCTCGTCGTCGGCGAGGAACCGCCGCCCGTCCTCGACGGAGACCTCGAGGCGCGGGTCGTCACGGGGCAGCTCGAAGTAGTCGTGCGCGACCTCGGCCACGACCGGGTCGATCTCGACCGCGTGCAACCGCACGTCCTCGAAGTCCTGGAGCATCCGCTTCTCCGACGAGCCTGCGCCCAGCCCGATGAAGAGGATGTTCCGGGCGTCCGGGTTGTACGCCTTCGCCAGGTGGAAGAGATCGGTGTAGGCGAAGCGCGTCGCGAGCGGGTCGTCGATGTACATGGCGCTCTGGAGCGAGTTGTCGAAGCGCAGGTAGCGCGTGTCCGTGTCCTCGACGACCGAGAGCCGGTGGTACTGCGTGTCCTGCGAGAAGACGACCTGGAGCTCCGGCTGCGCGATCGCCGCGCGCGGGTCGCGCGCGTCGAGCACGGTCTCGGAGCCGCGCATGCGGTAGAGCGGCGACCAGTTCTGCGCGGCGGCCCCGGTGAGCGTCCCGCCGGTCTCCGGGGCGAGCGAGACCGCGGCGACGACCGCGCCGGCCGTGGCGACCCCCGCCAGCACGGCCGCGACCGCCTGGCGCTCGGCGAGCGCGACGATCGCGACGGCCGCCAGCAGGGCCACCGCCCCGCACGCGATCAGCTGGTCGACCCCGAGCTCCGGGATGAGGAAGAACGCGGTCGCCAGCGTCCCGGCGATGCTGCCGGCCGTGGAGACCGAGAAGAGGCGGCCCGCGGTCCGCCCGACACGCGCGAGCGAGCGAGCGCGCAGGCGCACGGCGATCGGCGTCACGCACGCCATCGCCACGCTCATCGGGCCGAAGAGGATCACCGACGCGACCAGCGGGTTGAGGCGCGGGCCCGCGTCCCAGCCGACGACCGCCTCGAGGACGGCGTCGTCCACGAACGGGATCGCCAGCACGAGGAGCGCCGCGAGCGCCATCACCCCGAGCAGGAGCCTCGTCACCGGCAGCCGATCGGCGAGGACGCCGCCGAGCCAGTAGCCGACCGCGAGCCCCGTCAGGACGACGCCGATCAACGAGCCCCAGACGTAGAGCGAGTTGCCGAAGAACGGTGCCAGCACCCGGCTGGCGGCGATCTCGACGCCGAGCAGCACCGCGCCGGAGACGAAGACGGCGGCCATGACCGCGGCGCCGTCGAACCGGTCGGCGAGCCCGATCCCGCCGGCCTCGGGAAGAGGCTCGGGCAGCCCGTCGCCGTCGCGGCCGTTGCCGCCGACGTTCCCGCCGGGCACTGCCGGGCTAGAGCCCGGCTTCAGGTCCATGGACGAGCTCCTCGAGAATCGCTCGGAAGGCGTCGTCGCCCGGCAGCCCGTGCACGAGCACCGCGTCGACCCCTGCCCGCTCGAGGGCCAGCACCTGCTCGCGGGAGACGATCCGCGCCTCGGAGACGACGAGCTTGCCGGCCGGCACGTCCGCGAGCAGGTCGAGGGTCAGCTCCAGGTCCTCCTCGCCGTCGTCGACGCCGCGCTCCGAGATCAGCACGATCTCCGGGTCGATCCGCTCGAGGACGTCCTCGAGCTCCTCCTCCTGGCGGACGTCAACGGCGAAGTCGAGCTCGAGCTCGTACAGGAGCTCGATCCGATGGTCGTCGGCGGCGGCGTCGTAGGAGAGGACGAGCGCGTCGGCCCCTGCGTCGGCCACCGCCGCCGGGTCGCCGTCGCGCGCCAGGATCGGGAGCCCCGTGCGGGAGCGGACGCGCTCGACGTCGACGGCGCGAACGGCGACTCCCTCGGCGCCCGCCTCCTCGGCGAGCGCGGCGAGAGCCTCGACTTCACCCTCGAGCACGGGGATGACGGAGATGCCGTCGCCCTCGGAGATCGCCTCGCTGAAACGGCTCACGAACGCGTAAGACTAGACGCCGATCGGATGCCAGACGGTCTTCAGCTCGAGGAACGCGGCAGCATGCCAGGGCGACTGCCCTTCCCCGTTGCGCACGACGCGCTTGACGCTGTCGGCCGCGAGCCGCTCGAGCTCGGCTGCGTCGCCGTCGGACCCGGCGAGATCGAGCGCGTTCACGTCCATGTGCCCGGCGAGGACCGGCGCCAGCTCCTGCTTGCGGCCGGTGAGGACGTTGACGACGCCTCCGGGGACGTCCGAGGTCGCCAGGACCTCCGCGAGCGTGACAGCCGCCAGCGGGCGGTGCTCCGACGCGAGCACGACCGCCACGTTGCCGCCGACGAGCGCCGGCGCGAGACGCGAGACGAGGCCGGCGAGCGGCGGCTCCTCGGGCGCGAGGATCCCGGCGATCCCCATCGGCTCCGGCACCGTGAAGTTGAAGTAGGGGCCGGCGACCGGGTTCGAGGCGCCCAGCACCTGGGCGAGCTTGTCGGCCCAGCCCGCGTACCAGACCCAGCGGTCGACCGCGGCGTCTACCTCGGCCGCGTCGCCGGTCAGCTCCGCGAACTCGGCCTTGCGGCCCTCCATCATCTCGGCCACGCGGTAGAGCACCTGGCCGCGGTTGTACGCGGTCGCGGCGGCCCAGCCGGGGAAGGCGCCGCGGGCGGCGCGCACCGCGTCGCGGACGTCCTTGCGGGAGGCGAGCGCGACGTTCGCGCCCTCCACCTCGTACGTCCGTCCCGACTCCGAGCGCGGGAACTTCCCGCCCACGTAGAGCTTGTAGGTCTTCCTGACGGGCAGGCGGCTCATTCGCCCAGCTCCAGGTACGGCGCCAGCCCGTGCAGCCCGCCTTCGCGGCCGAAGCCGGATTCCTTGTAGCCCCCGAAAGGAGAAGTCGGGTCGAAGCGGTTGTACGTGTTCGCCCAGACGACCCCCGCGCGGAGCCGTTGCGCCATGGAGAGGATGCGCGATCCCTTCTCGGTCCACACGCCGGCCGAGAGGCCGTACGGCGTGTTGTTGGCCTTCTCCACCGCCTCGTCCGGGGTCCGGAAGGTCAGGACGGAGAGCACCGGCCCGAAGATCTCCTCCTGCGCGATTCGATAGCTCTGCGCGACGTTGGTGAAGACGGTCGGCGGGAACCACCAGCCCTTCTCCGGCAGTCGGCACGGCGGCTGGTAGATCTCGGCGCCCTCCTCCTCCCCGCTCGCCACCAGCTCCTGGATCCGCTCGAGCTGCGCGCGCGAGTTGATGGCCCCGACGTCGGTGTTCTTGTCCAGCGGGTCGCCCACGCGCAGCGTGCCCATCCGGCGCTTCAGCTTGGCGATGACCTCCTCGTAGACGGACTCCTGCACGAAGAGGCGCGAGCCGGCGCAGCACACGTGGCCCTGGTTGAAGTAGATGCCGTTGATGATCCCCTCGACGGCCTGGTCGAGCGGGGCGTCGTCGAAGATGATGTTGGCCGCCTTGCCTCCGAGCTCCAGCGTGAGCTTCTTCCCGGTTCCGGCGACCGCGCGCATGATCTCCTTGCCGACCTCCGTCGAGCCCGTGAACGCGATCTTGTCCACGTCGGGGTGCTGCACGAGCTCGGCGCCCGCGCGCCCGTCTCCGGTGACGATGTTGACGACGCCGGGCGGGAGCTCGGCCTGGCGGAGGACGTCGGCGAAGAGCAGGGCCGTGAGCGGAGTCGTCTCGGCCGGCTTCAGCACGACCGTGTTCCCGGCCGCGAGCGCCGGCGCGATCTTCCAGGAGAGCATGAGCAGCGGGAAGTTCCAGGGGATGATCTGCCCGGCGACGCCGACCGGCCGCGGGCTGCGGTTGGGGAACGCGTACTCGAGCTTGTCGGCCCAGCCCGCGTAGTAGAAGAAGTGCGCGGCCGCGAGGGGTAGGTCGACGTCCCGCGACTCGCGGATCGGCTTGCCGCCGTCGAGCGACTCGAGCACGGCGAACTCGCGGGAGCGCTCCTGGAGCACGCGCGCGATCCGGAAGAGGTACTTCGCGCGCTCGCTCGGCGCGAGCTCCGACCAGCCGTCGGCGAACGCGCCGCGCGCTGCCTGGACGGCGAGGTCGACGTCCTCGGCGCCGGCGTAGGCGACCTCGGCGAGCGGCTCCTCGTCGCGCGGGGCGATGCTCGGATGGTGCTCGGCGGAGCGCGGCTCCATCCAGTCGCCGCCGACGAAGAGGCCGTAGCGCTCCTCGAGGCGGACGATGTCGCGCGACTCGGGCGCCTCGGCGTACTCGAAGGCGGAGGGAACCGGGGAGCGATCCTGGCGCTTCTCTACCTCCGCCATCAGTCCACCGTGAAGTAGTCGGGGCTCTGGTAGGTGCCGGTCCGCTGCTTGCGGATCTGCATGAGCACGTCGTTCAGGAGCGAGGAGGCGCCGAACCGGAAGAGGTCGGGCGTCAGCCACTCGGGCCCGAGCGTCTCGTTCACGACGACGAGGTACTGCACCGCCTGCTTCGCGTGGCGGATGCCCCCGGCGGGCTTCATGCCGATCTTCCGGCCGGTCGCCTCGTACACGTCCCGGATCGCCTCGAGCATGACCAGCGTGACGGGGAGCGTGGCGGCGGGTGAGATCTTGCCGGTCGAGGTCTTGATGAAGTCCGCGCCCGCCGCGATGGCCAGCAGGCTCGCGCGGCGCACGTTGTCGTACGTCCCGAGCTCACCGGTCTCCAGGATCACCTTCAGGTGCGCCTGGCCGGAGATGTCCTTCACGCGCCGGACCTCGTCGTAGACCTTCGCGTAGTGGCCGGAGAGGAACGCGCCGCGGTCGATGACCATGTCGATCTCGTCGGCGCCGAGCTCGGCGACCCGGGCGGCCTCTTCCACCTTCAGCTCGGTGGGAAGCTGCCCGGACGGGAAGGCGGTCGCGACCGAGGCCACCTTGACGCCGCTCCCCCGCACCCGCTCGAGCGCGTGCGGAACCATGTTCGGGGTAGACGCAGACCGCCGCGACGGACGGCACGGTCAGATCGGCCGGGTCGGGCCGCATCGCCTTCGAGCTGAGCGCGGCGACCTTGCCGGGCGTGTCGGCTCCCTCCAGCGTGGTCAGATCCATCATCCGGACGGCGAGGTCGAGCGCGAAGAGCTTCGACTCGCGCTTGATCGAGCGCGTGGCGAGCGCCGCGGCGCGCTGCTCGACCGCGACCTGGTCGACGGAGCCGATGCGCGGGAGGCGGGGCTCGAGGGGAAGCTCGAACCCGCTCGGCAGGGCGGGCGCCTGGGCCATGGCACGAAGTGTAGCCCTCGCGTAGTCTCGGTCTGATGCCGACTCCGGTCGTCGCCGCGGGCCTGCTCCAGGGGGCCAACGTCCTCCGCGAGACGGGCAACCGCCTCGTCAGGATCCCCGAGATCGCCGGCAGCCTCGCCGGGGCCCGGGGCCCGAGGAAGCTCCGGATCCGCGTCGCCATCCTCTGCGACGAGGAGGGGAAGCCCGTCGCCACGCCCGAGGAGGTGGAGCCGAGCCTCGCCGAGGCGCGGCGCGTGCTGCGGGAGAGGCTGGCGATCGACCTCGTCCCGGCCATGGAGCCGATCGTGCGCACGATCGACGTCCCCGCGCCCTCGACGGCGCTGGACTCGCCCTGCGCCGAGGGCTCGTACCGGGCCGACTTCGGGGAAGGCGGCGCCTTCTTCCGCCGCCACAGCGAGCCGGCGGGGGTTACCGGGCTCGGGCGGTCCGATCACCGTCTTCGTCGTGCGGGACGTCCTCGGCAAGGCCGGATGCTCGCTCGGCCCGCTCGTCGACTACGTCACGGTCGACATGACCGCCCTGGTGGGCAAGCGCCTCCGCGTGCTCGTCCACGAGCTCGGCCATGCGTGCGGCCTTCCGCACTCGAACGCGCCCGAGAACCTCATGCTCCCCAAGGGCATGGGCGATCGCCTGACGCCGTGGCAGGTCGCGGTCTTCCGCAGCTCCCGCCACGTCACCGCCAAGTAACAGACTGTTACTTGGATTGGACCTCAGGCCGGGCTGGCTTCGTGCCGATTATCACGGCATGAAGCGCACGATGAGCACGAAGGCGGCCCTGGTCGGGCTCGCCGCCTCGTTCGCCGGGTTCGCGGTGGCGTCGGTCGCGTTCTTCGGCCCCCGCCGCTAGCGGCGCCGCCAGCAGCCTGCTCCGTAGAGTTACGGCCATGCTCTGGAGCTTCGTTCCGGTGGCCGTCCTCCTGAGCCTGACGCCCGGCCCGCAGTTCATCCCGGCGGGGGCGCCGGTGCTGCCGTACACGCTCTCGATGGCCGGGTCCTGATCGCCGTCGACTTCACCCTGTACCTGTCGCTCGCAGCGGTCGTGTCGAGAGCGAAGCGCACGTTCACGAGCACCCGCTTCGCCCGCAGGGTCGAGCAGGCGACCGGCGCGGTGCTCCTCGCGCTCGCCGGCCGCCTCGCCTTCCAGTCGCGCTAGGCGGCGACCAGCTCCTCGACCAACGGCGCCGTGTCGAGCGGGTCGTAGCCGATGCGGTCGGCGATCTCCTCGCTCGTCGGGCGCGTGCCCTCGGTGAAGAGCGCCTGCAGGAGCTCGCCGGTCTCGGGCCGCCGCCACCAGTCCTCGCCGATCGTGCGGCGGAGGTGCGTCCGGAGCTGCGCGGCGCGGATCCACGCGCGCAGGTAGTCGGCGGAGTAGAAGTCGCCGTCCATGTCGGCGAGGTAGCCGTCGGCGCGGTACCGGAAGCCAACCGCTTCACGCAGATTGTCCTCGTAGGTCTGCGCGTAGTCGTTCGCGTTCTCGAAGTCGCCCCAGAACTTCAGCTCGTAGGCCAGCTTGGCCGCGTAGCGACGGAAAAGGAGCACTTCGAGGAAGCGAGCCGCTGCCGCCCGCTCGGCGGCGTCCTCCTCGGTGGCGCCGAGGTGGAGCGAATGCCAGGCGGGCTCCCGGGTGATCGACTCGAGCAGGAACGAGTAGATCTCGGTCAGCGCATGGTCGCGCGAGAGGCGCCGGAACGTGTACGGGAGCTCGGGGTCAAGCCCGGCGTAGTGGAGCGCGTGCCCGGCCTCGTGCAGGAAGGCCTGGTAGTCGTGCAGGCCGCCCTGGGCGCGGGTGATCAGGTGGACGACGGCCGGCGGGTCGGATGCGATCACGCACGCGCGCGGGCTCTTCTGCGGCCGGTCGTCGAGGTCGAGCCTGATCCCCTGGTTCGCGGGGAGGTCGAAGCCGAGGCTCGCCAGCGTGTCCAGGCAGACCGGAACGCACCTGTCCTTCGGGTAGAGGTGCGCGAAGGGCGACATCCGGCGCAGGTAGGCGACGTGGTGCGAGGCCGGCTCTGCGTCGTGCTCGCCGAGAATCCGGTCGAGCCACTCCTGCCGCATCGGCCCCCAGACGGCGTCCTGCTCACGCGCGGCTTCCTGGAGAGCCTCGGAGAGCGCGTGCAGATCGATGTTCTTCCGCGTCGCGCTACGCACGATCGGGTCCGGCTCCCGGGAGAGCTCCGCGTCGAGCGCCTCGCCTTTCTGCATCAGGCCGTAGCGCGGGCAGTTGAAGCGCGCGGAGGCGTCGGCGGCGAGCTCGCCGAGCTCGCCCCGCGCGGCGTAGTCGTCGAGCACGGCCAGCTTCGCCTGGGCCGAGCGGAGCGGCAGCGACTCGCCGCGGAACTCGACGCGCTCGGCGAGGATCGCGTTCTCGAGCTTGTCGGACTCGTCGGCGAGCTCGCGGACGATGACGCCGCCGGCCGCCGCCTCGCGCAGGCGGTAGAGGCGCTCGCGCTCCTCGCCGCGTGCGCCGTCCTCGGCCTCGCGCAGCGCCTCGTGCTGCTCGCGGGTGAAGAGATCGTCGTAGCGAGCGACGATCGCGGCCTGCTCGCTCGTCTCCTTCTCCCCGACACGGACGGCGCGGCCTTCCTCGGACCGCTCGTACAGATACCTCGCGAGCTCCGACTCGAAGTCGTCCGGTGTCCTGATCAACCCCATTCCTCTGCCCCCCAAGCTGGTCTAGATTCCGAGTCTCTCGAGCGCCCCCTCGTCACGCCGCCACCTCGGCCTCACCTTTACCCGGAGATCGAGGAAGACGGAACGCCCCAGAAGCGATTCGACCTCCGGTCTGGCGCGCGTGCCGATCGTCCGGATAATACCCCCGCCTTTCCCGACGACGATTCTCTTCTGGGACTCGGTCTCGACCCAGATCTGCGCGCCCACCCGACCGGCCTCGACGTCGAGCTCGTCGACCTCCACGGAGAGGGCGTGCGGCACTTCCTCGCGGGTCACTTGGAGGGCCTTCTCGCGCACGATCTCCGCGATCCGGGCCTCGAGCGGAAGGTCGGTGCGCTGGCCTTCCTCGAAGTAGCGGGGGCCCTCCGGCAGGAGGCCGGCGAGGTCGGCGCGCAGGGGCTCGAGCCCGTCGCCGGTGAGGCCGCTGACCGGATGCAGCGCGTGGAAGTCACCGAGCGCCGCCGCCGTGACGATCTGCGCTGCGATGCGGGCCGGGTCGACCCGGTCGACCTTGTTCACGGCGACGAGGACGGGCGGTCCGGCCGCGTACACGCGCTCGGCGATGAAGCGGTCGCCGGCCCCGATCGCCTCGTCGGCGGCGAGGACGAAGAGGAAGCCGTCGACGTCCGCCAGCGCCTCGTCGACCGTGCGCTGCATCCGCGCGGTCAGCGCGTCGCGCGGCCGCTGGAAGCCGGGAAGATCGACGAGGACGAGCTGGTACGGCTCCCCGGCGAGCTCGCCGTCGACGACCGCCGAGATCCGGCGGCGCGTGGTCTGCGGCTTGTCCGAGACGATCGCCACCTTGCCTCCTGCGAGGGCGTTCACGAGCGTCGACTTCCCGACGTTCGGCCGGCCGGCGACCGCGACGAACCCCGATCTCACAGCACGAACGAGTCGGGCAGGAGCTCGTCCGGGCGCCGCTCCAGCACCTCGCCCTGGTGCAGGAAGATCACGCGGTCGGCCTTGAACTCGGCGAGCCACTGCCGGCAGCCGCCGCAGGGCGAGGCGGTGATCGCCACGACCTCGACGTCGCCGGGCCTCACTCCCGCCGCTGCCGCGGTCGAGAGCGCGCATCGCTCGGCGCAGACACCGAGTGGGTAGGCGGCGTTCTCGACGTTGACGCCCGTGAAGACCCGGCCGTCACGCAGGAGCACCGCCGCGCCGACGTGGAACTTGGAATAGGGCGCGTAGGCGCTCGCGGCCGCGTCCTGCGCCAGTTCCAGCAGCTCCCGGTCGGTCACGCGAGCACCTGGAAGAGGATCATGGTCACGAGCGTACCGATCACGGCCCCGGCCACAACCTCGGACACGGTATGGATCCCCGCCTCCACGCGGGTCTGCGCGACGAGCAGGGCCATGATAAGGGCGACGAACGCCACGACGACCCGCTGCTCGTCGACGATGAAGGTGATCGCCGTGAACCCTCCGAACGCGAGCGCGGCGTGGCCGGAGGGAAGCCCGCCGGAGAGCGGGGTCCCGCGCCCGGTCAGAGCCTTCGACGCGATCACGATCAGGATGATGAGGATGAGCGCGATCAGCGTGAGGTTGCTGGGAGCCTCGCGCAGCTGCTCGACGAGCCGCGAGCTCGGTTGCGAGAGGCGGTCGGCGAACACGAGATAGCCGATCACCACCGCGTTGACGGCCGCGATCAGCACCGCCCCGGCGGCGATGTCCTTGGCCACCTTGGCGAGCGGGTCGAACGAGGTCGTCGCCAGGTCGATGGTCGCCTCGACCGCGGTGTTCACCATCTCCGCGATCAGCACGAACGAGATGGCGATGAGGAGCGCCATCAGCTCGAGCTTCGTGACGCCGTAGGAGAACGCGAGCACGAGCACGGCCGTCGCCACCGCGAAGTGGATCCGCATGTTGCGCTCGTGGCGGAGGACGTGGATGACGCCCTCGAAGGCCCAGTTGGCGCTCTGGAGGACACGGGGCGTATGCCGCGTCGGTGGAGTCTCCCGATCGTGCGGGGCCGTCATTCCCCGTAGGTTCGCTCTCGAAGCTCCATTTCCGTTCCGTGCTCGTAGCCCAGGAGGTGGAGAAGCCCGTGCACGAGCGGCGCCCGCCAGGCCTCGCCGACCACCTGCGGGCAGAGGACGACGTCGCCGAGCTGGCGCGGTAGACCCCCCGGCAGCTCGTCGCGGCGATCGATGGGGAAGGAGAGGACGTCCGTCGCCTCGTCGATCCCGAGGTGCTCGCGCTTCAGCTCCCGCATGCGCTCCGGGGGCACGAAGGCGAGCCCGAGGTCACCCTCGTCCACCCCTTCCCCCGCGAGCACGCGGCGCGTGATGCCGGCGACCGCGTTCTCGTCGACCGCCGCGCCGCTCTCGTTGGCGATCTCGATGCGGATCACCGACGCCGCTGGGTGCCCGTCTGCTCGGCGTGGCGCTTGTAAGCCTCGACGATCCGTTGGACGAGCACGTGGCGGACGACGTCCTGGTTGCCGAACTCGACGAACTCGATCCCGTCGATATCGCCGAGGATCTGCCGCACGTGGATCAAGCCCGACGCCTGGTCCTGCGGCAGGTCGATCTGCGTGACGTCGCCGGTCACGACCACCTTCGAGCCGAAGCCGAGCCGCGTCAGGAACATCTGCATCTGCTCCGGCGTGGTGTTCTGCGCCTCGTCAAGGATGATGAACGAGTCGTTCAGCGTCCTTCCGCGCATGAATGCGAGCGGCGCCACCTCGATCGTGCCCCGCTCCATGAACGCGTTCAGCCGGTCGGCGTCGAGCATGTCGTAGAGCGCGTCGAACAGCGGGCGCAGGTACGGGTCGACCTTCGCGAGCATGTCGCCGGGCAGGAATCCGAGCCGCTCGCCGGCCTCGACGGCGGGGCGCGTGAGGATGAGGCGGTTGACGTCCCGGTCGGCGAGCGAAGCGACGGCGAGCGCCATGGCGAGGTACGTCTTCCCCGTGCCCGCCGGACCGATCCCGAAGGTGATCGTGCCCGATCGGATCGCGTCGACGTAGCGCTTCTGGTTCACGGTCTTCGGCGTGATCTTCTTGCCGCGGTGCCGCCACACGACGTCCTCGAAGATCTCGCGCGGATCCTTGGCGGCATCGAGCGCGCCGAGGACGGCGTCAACGGTGCCCGGCCCGATCGCCTGGCCGCCCTCGACCAGCTCGACGAGCTCGTCGATGACGAGCCGCGCCTCGCCGACCTTGCCGTCGTCGCCCTCGAGCGTCAGCTGGTTGCCGCGCAGCCGGATCGCGCAGCCCATCCGCTCCCGCAACGCCCCCAGGATCCCGTCGTCGACGGTGGCGAGCTCGGCCGCGACCTCGTTGGAGACGGAGAGAACCTGCTGCAACACCTCGAATTCTAGTCGCCCGGCCGGTAACTCCCGCCCCCGAGCGAGGCGCGAATGCCCCGATCCGACCCGGGTCCCCCACCGGGGGTCATACCACCGGCGGGCGCGCGCGTGGCGCGCGGGCCGTGCCGGAAGACGCGCGGGTCAGGCCAGCTTCTCGCGCACGAGCTGGCTCACTTCGGAGCCGTCGGCGCGGCCCGCGACCTGCGGCATCACGTCGGCCATGACGCGGCCGAGATCGCGGAAGGACGTCGCGCCCGTCTCGGCGATGGCGTCATCGACGATCCGCTCGAGCTCCTCGGCCTCGAGCGGCTCCGGCATGAACTCCTCGATGACGTCGAGCTCGTCCTCCTCCTTCTCCGCCTGCTCCTCGCGTCCCGCTGTGCGGAACGCCTCCGCCGCCTCGGCGCGCCGCTTGCGCTCGCGCTGCAGGACCTGGAGCTCCTCGTCCTCGCTCAACGGCCGACCGAGCTCCTTCTCCGCGGCGCGCAGGGCAGTCAGGGTCAGGCGGAGCGTGTCGATGCGCAGCTGGTCGCGCGCGCGCATCGACTCCTTGATGTCGTCTTCGATCTCTGCGATCAGGCTCATTCGAATCCCGCCAGCGTCGGAGTGCCGCCCAGGATATGCCAGTGCAAGTGGAAGACGGTCTGCCCGCCACCCGGACCGACGTTTACGATCACCCTGTAGTCCTCGAGCCCCGCCTGGCGCGCGGTCGTCGCGACGAAGTCGAGCATGCCCTTCGCCTCGTCCGCAGCGAAGGTGTCGACCTCACGGAACGTGTCGACGTGTCGCTCCGGGATGACGAGCAGGTGCACCGGGGCCTTCGGGTTGATGTCCTTGACCGCCGCGAACCCGCCGTCCTTGCGCACGTGGTCGCCGTCGGCGTACAGGCGGCAGAACAGGCACTCAGACTGGGACACCGACGACTCCTTCCTCGCTCACGTCCACCGCCGTCGCGCGCACGATCCCACCCAGAGGAGCGTCCACGAGCCACGGAGTGTAATCGTCTCCGTAGCCGCGGCCCGGCCGGTCGACGAGCACCGAGTCGAGGGAGCCGACCTTCCCCCGCCATCGCCGCCGGCACGCGTCCGCGGAAAGCTCACGCAGCCGGGCGCTCCGCTCCCGCTTGACCTGCGGCGTGACCGTGTCCGCAGCAGCGGTGCGCGTCCCGGGCCGGGGCGAGTAGGGGAAGACATGCACCTTCGTGATCCCAGCCGCGTCGACGACCGCGAGCGTCCGCTCGAAGGCGGCTTCGTCCTCGGCCGGGAAACCGACGATCACGTCCGCCGTCAGGTTGAAACCCTCCGCCCGCGCAACGCGGCGGAGGTAGGTGGAGCTCGTGTAGCGACGGCCCATCGCGGTCAGCACGCCGTCGTCGCCGGACTGCAAGGGCACGTGCAAGTGCGGGGAGACCGCCGGCGTCTCGCGCATCGCGGCGATCAGCTTCTCGTCGAGGTGGTTGACCTCGATCGACGAGAGCCGCACGCGCTCGATGCCCGGCATCACCCCGACCTCGCGGACCAGGCGGGCGAGGTCGTAGCCGGCCGAACGGTCGCGGAAGCAGCCAAGGTTGATCCCGGTGAGCACCACTTCACGGTGGCCCTGAGCGACGCGCCGCCGCACCTCCGCGAGAACGGCTTCCGCGGCCCGGCTCCTGGAGGCGCCGCGAACCTGCGGGATGACGCAGAACGCGCACGAGAAGCTGCAGCCGTCCTGGACCTTGACGAACGCCCGAACCCGGTCGAGGCCGACGTCGGCCCGAACGCAGCCGATCGCGCCGACGTCGCGCGCCACGAAGTCGGGCGTGCGCTCCCCCGGCAGGCGCACGATCGTGACGTTCTCCGGAAGCCCTGCAAGCGCGTCGCCGGCCAGGTTGGCCCCGCACCCGGTGACGTAGACGCGGCCCGCAGTGCGCGCGGCGCGGCGCGCCGCCCGGCGCGACTTGCGGACTGCCTCATGCGTCACGCAGCAGGTGTTGACGACCGCGATGTCCGCGGCTTCGCCGGACTCCACGTGGCCATCGGCGACGAGTCTCTCGCGGATCTCCTGCACGTCCGTCTGCGAGACCTTGCAGCCGAGGAAGTCGACGGTGAAGGTCGCCATTTGAGCGCCCGATGCTAGCTCGTCAGCGCCGTACGAGGAGGTCGGCGGCCCAGCCGTCCGCCGTTCGCCGGGCACTGACCCGCCAGCCTGCAGGCGCCGGGCGCTCGGGCTCCAGGTAGCCGGAGGCCACCATCGTCTCGCCGTCGAAGCGCTCGGCGACCCGCTCGACCGGCCCACGCGCGATGTTGGCCACACAGACGGCGACGTCGGGCAACCGGTCGCCGAGGGCGTCGGCGAGGCGGACCTCGACCTGGACGCCGTTCGCGAGTGCGTTCGCCCGGGCCGCCTCGACGGCCGCCGGATCATCGTCGAGCGCGACGACCGGCGCGAAGCCGAGTTTGACGGCGGCGACGCTGAGCACGCCCGAGCCGCAGCCGACGTCCACCAGGCCGGCCGGCTCGAGCTCGAGCAGGAGCTCGAGGCAGAGGCGGGTCGTCGCGTGCGCGCCGGTGCCGAAGGCGCGGCCCGGGTCGATGACGACTTCTATCGCATCGGCGTCGGGCGACTCCCAGGGCGGCCCGATCCAGAGCGGCCCGACGCGCACGGGCCGGTGGAAGCGCCGCCACGCGTCCTCCCAGCCCTCGGCGACCTCGAGCTCGGCCACCGGTCCGAAAGCCGCCAGCGCCGCGGCGGCGTCGCCGAGGCGGGTGTAGGCGGCCAGCTCGAGACGTCCCCCCGTGTCGCGCTCCTCGAAGCCCTCGGGGAAGAGCTCGATCATCGCCGCCCGCGCCGTCTCGGCGCTTGCGGCCGGGACGGTGACGGCAACGCGCCGCAGACCGCTCAGCGGAATGCGGAGCGGAGCTTCTCGAAGAAGCCGGCGTCCGACCCGTAGTTGCGCTCGTGCTCGCTCCGGCCGAAGTCCTCGAGCAGCCGGCGCTGCTCGTCGGTGAGATGCGCGGGGATCCGGACGTCGACGAGCACCCTGTGGTCGCCGCGGCCGCGGCCCTGGAGCACCGGCATGCCCTTGCCGCGCAGCACGCGGACGTCTCCGGGCTGCGTCCCGGGCTCGAACTCGAGGTCGAGCCCGCCGTCGAGCGTCTCCACGTGGAGACTGGTGCCGAGGGAGGCCTGCGTCATCGTCAGCTCCACGGACGAGACGATGTCGTTCCCCTCTCGCACGAAGCGCTCGTCGCGCAGGACGTGGACGAGCACGTAGAGGTCGCCGGCCCGGCCGCCGAGGACGCCGGAATGGCCCTCTCCGCCGAGACGGATGCGCTGGCCGTCGTGGATCCCGGCCGGGATCTCGACCTCGAGCTCGCGCTCTTCGGTGACGCGCCCGGCGCCGTCGCAGTCCGGGCACGGGCTCTCGACGACCTCGCCCAAACCGCCGCACCGGGGGCACGCCTGCGTCCGCACGATCTGCCCGAGGAACGAGCTCGACACGGACTGGAGGCGGCCCGTCCCCCCGCAGCCCGTGCAGGCGACCGGCGAGGTCCCCGGCGCGGCGCCGGAGCCGTGGCATGTGCCGCAGTCGACGACTACCGGGAACGGAATCGACCGGGTCGCTCCTTCGGCTGCTTCGACCAGCTCGATCTCGATCTCTGCGAGAACGTCCGCACCCCGCGCCGAGCGCCGGCCGCCCCGGCCGCCCATCCCGCCGAAAAGGTCGTCGCCGAAGAAGGCCGAGAACAGGTCGTTGAGGCTCCCGAAGTCGAAGTCGGTGGGCCGGAAGCCACCTGTGCGGAGCCCGTCGTGCCCGTACCGGTCGTAGAGCTCCCGCGTCTCCGTCTTCGAGAGCACCTCGTAGGCCTCGGCGGCCTCGCGGAAGCGCTCCTGCGCCTCGGGATGGTCGGACACGTCGGGGTGCAGCTCGCGCGCGAGGCGGCGGAACGCGGACTTGATCGCCCGCTCGTCGGCATCGCGCGAAACGCCGAGGACCTCGTAGTAGTCGCGTCGGGTCGTGGACACGGGTTCAGTCCTCGTAGATCTCCTCGACGAAGCGCGAGAGCTCGTGGGCGGCTGCGCGCACGGCGGCAATCGCCCCCTCGTAGTCCATGCGGGTCGGCCCGAGCAGGCTGACCGTCCCGAGGTTGATGTGCTGGAGACCGTACGCCGCGCCCACGAGGGACACGCCGGCGAGGTCCGGGTCGTCCAGATCCGGGCCGACGCGCACGAACGGCCGCTTCGAGCCGAGGCTCGCGCGGAGCAGGTCGAGCACCGCGGCCCGCTGCTCCAGCACCTCGAGCAGCCGCCGGTAGGTGCGGAGCTCATCCGTCCGGAACTCGTCCAGCACGCCCGCGGTTCCGCCGACGTAGAGCACCGGCTCCTCGGCCTCGAGGACGTCCGTGAACGCCGGGCGCACGCGCTCGAGGAACACACGCTCGCTGTCCGAGAGGGCGGCGTCCTCGAACCGCGCCCGCAGGAGACGGGCGCCGAGGCGGAGGCCCGCGACCGTCTCGTTCAGGTACTGCCCCGCCCACTCGGCGAGTCCGGGGTCGACGGGCTCCTCGAACGTGAAGAGCCGCTTCGTCACCCCGCCGGTCGACGTGATCACGACGACCATCACGACCCGCGGCTGCAGGCCCAGGACCTCGACGTGCCGCACCATGGTCGTCTCGAGCGGCGGGGCCGAGACGAGTGCGAGCAGATGCGTCAGGTCCGCAAGCACCTCCGTCGTGGCGCGCAACGCCGCGTCGACCTGGCTCTCGACCCCGGAGAGGTCGAGCTCGAGGTCGCCCGGCCGCGGCTCGAGACGATCGAGCAAGCGGTCGACGAACAGGCGGTAGCCGGCATCCGTCGGCACGCGGCCGGCGGACGTGTGCGGGTGCATCAGGAGCCCATGCTCCTCGAGCACGGCGAGCTCGTAGCGCACGGTCGACGAGGAGACGTCCAGCCCCGTGCGCTCGACGAGGGTCTTCGAGCCCACAGGCGTCCCCGTGGCGACGTACTCCTCGACCACCCGCGCGAGGATGAGCTCCTGGCGCGGGCTGAGACGAAGCTCCTGTGCGTCCGGCATCACAGCATTAAGTCTAGTTTGCAGGGCTTTCGACCATGAGCTCGGCCGTGACCCCGCCGCCGAGGAACCGGCCGCGCCGCGTCAGGGCCAGGCCTCCGTTCCGCCGCTCGGCGAGCCCGAGCCGCTCCATGCGGGCGAGCGCGCCCAGGTCGACGGCGCCGTCCACGCTGGCCAGCGGCAGCGGCTCGTCGAGGCGGAGCCCGAGCAGCAGGCGCTCGCGTAGGCGAACCTCCGGCGCGAGCGGCTCTTCCTCCCGCGGCGGTCGGCGCCCCTCGGCCAGCGCCGCAACGTAGCCGGCCAGGCTCGGCCGGTTTCGCCAGCGCAGTCCGGCAACGGTGGAGACCGCCCCGATCCCGATGCCGAGGTAGTCCTCGCCGAGCCAGTAGCCGAGGTTGTGCCGCGCCTGCCGGCCGGGCCGGCAGAAGTTCGCCGTCTCGTACCAGCGGTAGCCGGCGCCGACGAGCGACTCCACGACGAGCTCGAAGTAGCCCTCCATCGCGTCCGCCTGACGAGCAAGCTCGTCGCCGTGCGCAATGGTGAAGCGCGTGCCGGGCTTCGCTTCGAGCTCGTAGCACGAAAGGTGCTCGGGACCGAGCGCGATCGCCTCTGCAAGGTCGAGGCGAAGGTCGGCGGGGCTCTGGCCGGGGATGCCGTAGACGAGATCGAGCGAGATGTTGTCGAATCCGGCATCACGGAGATGGTAGAACGCAGCCCGGACGGCCTCCGGCGCGGCCCGGCGCTCCAGCAGCGCCAGCAGTTCACGCTGAAAGCTCTGGGCACCGAGGGAAACGCGCGAGACTCCGCCTTCCCGCAGGAGCGCCGCCAGCACCGGCGTGACGGTCTCCGGGTTCGCCTCCACAGTCAGCTCGGCCGCCTCGGGCAGGGCCGCGAGCAGTCGGGCAAGCTCGGCCGGCTCGGTGAACGTCGGCGTGCCGCCTCCGAGAAACACCGTCTCAACGTCGCCGGCCAGCGCGCCGCGCTCGAGCTCGAGCTCTGCGAGCAACGCGTCGACGTAGGCGCCGTGGCCCTGACGTCGGCCGACGAGCGTCACGAAGTCGCAGTACCCGCAGCGGTGCGCGCAGAAGGGCAGGTGGACGTACAGGTGGCGGACGCCGGCGCTCACTTGCGCTCTCCGTCCAGGTTGAGGACAGCGAGGAAGGCCTCCTGCGGCACCTCTACGGCCCCGACCTGCTTCATGCGCTTCTTGCCCTTCTTCTGCCGCTCGAGGAGCTTCCGCTTGCGGGTGATGTCGCCGCCGTAGCACTTGGCAAGCACGTCCTTGCGCCGCGCCTTGATGGTCTCCCGCGCGATGATCCGCGATCCGATGGCCGCCTGCACCGGCACGTCGAACATCTGCCGTGGAATCTCCTTGCGCAACCGATCGACGAGCGCGCGTCCGCGAGCGTACGCGCCGTCCCGGTGCACGATGAGGCTGAGCGCGTCGACAGGGTCGCCCGCGAGCAGCACGTCGACGCGGACGAGGTCGCCCGGCTCGAAGCCGACGACGTCGTAGTCGAAGCTCGCGTAGCCGCGCGTCCGGCTCTTCAGCTGGTCGTAGTAGTCGTAGACGATCTCGGCGAGGGGTAGGTCGAAGACGAGCAGGACACGAGCCTCGCTCAGGTACTCCATGTGGTGGAAGCGACCCCGCCGCTCGTTGTTCAGCTCCATGACCGACCCGACGAAGTCCTTCGGCACGATCGTGGTCGCGCGGATGTAGGGCTCCTCGACCACCTCCACCTCGCGCGGCATGTCGGCCGGGTTGTGCACCTCGGACTCCTCGCCGGCCTTGGAGAGGACGCGGTAGGCGACGTTCGGCGCGGTGACGAGTAGGTCGAGGTCGAACTCGCGCTCGAGGCGCTCGCGCACGATCTCCATGTGCAGTAGGCCGAGGAAGCCGCAGCGGAAGCCGAAGCCGAGCGCCTGCGAGGTCTCCGGCTCGTAGAAGAGCGATGCATCGTTGAGCTTCAGCCGCTCGAGCGCGTCGCGAAGCTCCGGGTACTCGTCGGAGTCGGTCGGAAAGAGACCGGCGAAGACTGTCGGCTTGACGTCCTTGTAGCCCGGAAGCGGCTCCGTTGCGGGATGCTCCTGCGCCGTCAGCGTCTCGCCGACGCGCAACCGGCTGACGTCCTTGAGCCCGGTGACGACGTAGCCGACCTCGCCGGCCTCCAGCGTCGGCGTCGGGCTGCGCTCGGGCGAGAAGAAGCCGAGCTCCTCGGCCTCGAAGCGCGTTCCCGACGCCATCGCGCGCACCGGCTGCCGGGTCGAGAAGCACCCGTCGACCATGCGCACGAAGGCAACGACGCCGCGGTACTGGTCGTAGGCCGAGTCGAAGACGAGCGCGCGCGGCGGCGCCCCGGGATCGCCCTCGGGCGGCGGAATGCGCTCGACGATCGCGTCCAGCACGGCCTCGACCCCGTCCCCGGTCTTCGCCGAGATGCGAAGCACGCGATCCGGGCTCTCGCCCACGAGCTGGGAGACCTCGGCTGCAGCGGCGGCGGGATCGGCCTGCGGCAGGTCGATCTTGTTCACCAACGGGACGATCTCGAGGTCGTTCTCGATGGCGAGATACGCGTTGGCGAGGGTCTGCGCCTCGATGCCCTGCGCGGCGTCGACCACCAGGAGCGCGCCCTCGCACGCCTGTAGGGCGCGTGAGACCTCGTACGTGAAGTCGACGTGGCCGGGCGTGTCGATGAGGTTGAGCTGGTGGCCGCGCCAAAGCACGCGCACGGCCTGCGCCTTGATGGTGATCCCACGCTCGCGCTCGAGCTCCATGGAGTCGAGCACTTGCTCGCGCATCTCCCGCCGGGACAGCGTCTGCGTCACCTCGAGGATGCGGTCGGCCAGGGTCGACTTCCCGTGGTCGATGTGGGCGACGATCGAGAAGTTGCGGATGGAGTCGAGGGCTGTCATCGCTGTGGCTAGTCCGTTGTACCGGATCGGCGACGCAGCGAGAGCAGCGCCTGCAGCTCGCGGACGCGGAGAGCGGCCGACGCGGCGACGAAGACGGCGGTCCCGGCAGCGATGCCGAGGCCGACCGAAAGGATCTGCGCGCCGAGCGAGCGCCCGAGCGTCTGGTCGAGCCCGTACCAGACGCCGAGCGCGGCCGCGGCCGCGCCCACGGACGCCGCCGCGATCCTGACGTAGGACGAGAGGACCTCCCCGCCGTCCAGCCGCCCGAGCCGGCGGCGGAGGACCACGGCCAGCGCGAGGGTGCCGGCGATGTTCACGATCGAGGTGGCGAGGGGGATGCCCCAGACTCCGACCCGGTAGAGCAGCGCGGCCAGCACGGCATTGAGGACGAGGTTCCCGAGCGCGACCCAAGTCGGCACCCAGGGTGACTGGAGGCTGAAGAACGAGCGGCTCAGTAGGAGCATCGTCCCGTTGAACGTGAGGCCGAGCGCGAAGGCGGCGAGAGCGCCGGCGACGACGGGCGTCTGTTCGGCCGTGAACTCGCCGCGCTCATAGAGCAACCTGACGATCGGCTCCGCCAGCACTGCGGCAATTGCGCTGGCGGGCAGGAGAAGGAAACCGATCTGACGGAGGCCGAGCGTGACGGTGCTCCGGAAGCCGTCGGTGTCGCTCCGGGCGGCGAGCCGCGAGAGGCGCGGGAAGAGCACCGTGGCGACGGCGACGGCGAACATCCCCTGGGGAAGCATGTAGATCCTGAAGGCGGCGTCGATGGCGCTGGGCGCGAGCTGCGGGTCGACGAACCTCGAAGCGAAGAACGTGTTGACGACGAAGTTGAAGTTGATGAGCCCGACGCCGAGGGTCACGGGCAGCATCAGCGTCAGCACGCGCCTGACCGCAGGATCCTTCAGGTCGAGTACGGCGCGGATGCTCCCGTCGCGCCGCCGGAGCCACCAGACCGGCGTGACCGTCTGGATGACCGTGCCGACGAGGACGCCCCCCGCGTAGACGTACAGCTGAGCCTCCTCGCTCTCGAACCGGGGCGCCACGAAGATGAGCGAGGCGATGATCGCCAGGTTCCACAGCACGGGCAGCAGTGCCTGGGCCGTGAACTCCTCGTACGAGTTGAGGATCCCGACGAGGATGCCCGAGAGGCCCATCAGGACCACCACCGGGAAGAGGATGCGGGACAGGGTGGTGGCGAGGTCCTCGAGGTCCCCGAGGCCGAAGATGCGCATGATCAGCGGCGCCAGGAGCATCAGCAGGCCTGTAAGCGCGCCGAGCACGATGAGCACCAGCCAGAAGAGCGTCGACGCCATCCGCCAGGCGCGCTCCCGCTGCTCCTTCTCGAGCAGCTCGCTGAAGACGGGGACGAACGCCGCCCCGAGCGCGGCGTCGGCCGCCAGGGCACGGACGAGGTTCGGGATCTGGAACGCGACGGTGAACGCGTTGATGTCGCCCTCGACGCCGAACGCACGGCGGGCGACGATCTCGCGGAAGAGCCCGAGCACCCGCGAGACCCCCGTGATCGCCGCGAACGTCGCCGTCGAGAACGCCAGGCGACGCCGTTTTCGGCCGCTGTGCGGCAGGCCCGCGTCGCTCACCGGGCCGAGGATAGGGAAGGGGCCAGAGCTACCGGCCTCTTGCTACGATTCTCCGCGGCCCCGTCGGGGGCCTTTTCTCCGTATGCCGAACATCAAGCAGCAGAAGCGCCGAGTGTCGATTGCCTCCCGCCAGCGGTTGGAGAATCTCCGCTACCGGTCGACGGCCAAGACGCTCTACAAGCGCCTCGAGGACGCCGTCGCCGAGGGTGACAAGGACGCGACCGCGGTCGCGCATCACGATCTCGTCAGCTGCCTCGACCGAGCCGCGGCGCACCACGCGATCCACCCGAACCGGGCCGCGCGCAAGAAGTCCCAGGCAGCCCAGCTCGTCGCCGGCTCCTCCTCGTAGCCACTGCGAAAGCCTCGGCGCAGGGTCGTCGCTGAATCGTGACGGTCCGCGCCCCACGCGCGCGGATTTCACCGTTAGGCTCAGAAGCGGGTGGTGGGCCGGGGTGCCCCTCGCCGATGCCGGGCGCTGAGGCCGGAAACAGGCCCTACCTGCCCGCGGCCGGCTCCGGGACTCGCACGAGCTCCACGATCGCCCGCTCGAGCTCCAGCTCGCCCGCGAGCCTGCTGGCGCCCTTGAGGGCGGCGTCCAGCGAGGCCAAGCGGATCACCGCCTCGTCGAGCTCATCGCGCGTGTAGTTCTCGGCATGGCCGAGAGCCTTGCGGACGCGGAACTCGTGCTTGCGGAGGCGCTTGGCGATGTCCTTCACCCCCAGGCCCTCCTCGCCGAGCGCCTGCGCCTGCCGGACGAGGGCGACCTGGGAAGAGAGGCGCATGGCGATCACAAACGGGTCGGCTCCGCGCTCGAGGTCGGTCTGGCAGGCGGTCAGCGCGCCGGGGAGGTCACGGCCGCCCCAGGCGTCCATGATCGCCCAGGCAGAGGCCTCCTGGGCGGGTGCGGCCAGGAGCTCGACCTCCCGCCGCCCGATGGTCTCGCCGCCGGCCCAGGCTGCGAGCTTCTCGACCTCGGTGGCGAGGGCGGTCGCATCGTCGCCGACGATCTCGACGAGCGCCCGGGCCGCTTCGCCGTCGGCCTCGAGGCCGACCCGCTCGAACTGCGCGCGGACCCAGCTCGGGAGATCGCGCGGCCGCGGCACCTCGAACGCCAGCACTTCCCCCGCCTTCGCACAGAGGCCTGGTAGCGACGAGCCCTTCAGCTCGCCGGCGACGAGCGCGAGGACGGCGCTCTCGACCGGACGGGCCAGATAGGCGGCGACGGCTTCCTCGTCCTGCTTCTTCCAGCGTTCGACGTCCTCGACGATCACGAGCCGCCCGCCCTCGTCGGCGAAGAGGCCCAGCGCGTTCAGCGCCGCGACGGCCTCGTCGCCCGCTGTCGTTTCCGCGGACAGGGTCTCCACCGACTCGGCTCCGAACCGGGAGCGCAGGCGCTCGAGCGCCCGCCGGATCTTTGGACGGTCGCCGCCGGTGAGGAGGTAGATCGGGCGGAGCTCGCTCTCGGCCACTGCGGCCAAGCATAGTCAGCCCGCTCTCGTGATCGAGATCTGCTCGCCGTCGCTCTCGAGCGTGATCCGTCCGTCCCGGTCGGTGCGGTAGACGGCGAGGCCGGGGAAACCTGCGAGCGCCGCCATCGTCTCGGGTGTCGGGTGCCCGTAGTCGTTGCGGCTCCCCACGGAGACCACCGCGACGCGTGGTCGAACGAGATCGAGCAGCTGTGTCAGGTGCGGATCCGCCGACCCATGGTGCGCGACCTTGAGGATCTCGACGGGTGGCGGGCTGAGCGGCACCGTCACCGCTCCTTCCGCGTCGGCCGTCAGGAGCGCGTCGACGGTTCCGTACGACGCGACGATGACCACGGCGCTCAAATTGGGATCGGCGTCCGGGAGCGCAGGGCCGTCGGGCCAGAGGATCCGCAACCGTAATGCGCCTATCCGGATGCTCCGGCCTGCGCGAGCCTGGACGACCGGGACGCGTCGCTCGCTCGCGGCCGCGAGCGCGGCCTCGTGGTCCGCGCTCTGGGCGGGGATGGGCGGGTCGAGGACGCTGTGAACGTCGACCCGGTCGAGCACGTCGGCCGCGCCGCCGATGTGATCGCGCTGCGGGTGTGTGAGAACGAGCGCGGCGAGCTCGTCGACTCCGAGCGCGTCGAGCTGTTTGGCCACGTTCGCCTCGGGCGGGCCCTGGTCGACGAGAACGGCACCCTCGGCGACCTCGAGGAGGATCGCGTCCCCCTGCCCTACGTCGAGCACAGTGATCCGCAGCCCTTTCGGCGGATCGGCCCGTTCGTCGGGGGCGGCGCGCCAGGCAACGGCGAGCGCGAGGGCCAGGCTTGCCACCGCAACCGCCTTGCGCGGCGACGGACCGCGCATCCGCACGAACACGAACGCGAGCGCTGCGAGAGCCGCCAGGAGAGCGAGCGCCTGCGGCGAGCCGGCTTGTGCGTACGGGAGCCCGCCGACGAGCCGCGCGCAGAGCGCAAGGTACGCGGCCAGCCAGCTGTCCAGCCACACGAGCGCAGCTGCGGCCTCCGGCAGGACGGGGTGCAACGCAGCCGCGGCCAGGGCAAACCCGAGCAGGGGGGCGACGACCGGGGCGGCGAGGGCGTTCGCCACGACGGCGTAGACGGGAATCGCCCCGAAGTGGAGCCAGAGAACCGGCGCGGTCACCAGCCCGCACGCAACGGAGACGGCAATCGCCTCCGCGAGAAGCCGCGGCAACGGATAGCCCGCGAGCCTCCCGCTGATCCAGGGCACCAGGACGAAGATCGCCGCCACCGCGCTGAACGAGAGCTGAAAGCCCGGCTCGAGGAGGCTGTACGGATTCCAGGCGAGCAGGACGGCCGCGCCCACGAGCAGGAAGTACCAGCGGTCGCGCGGGCGAGACGCCAGCCACGCGAGCGAGGCGAGCCCGCCGGCGACGCCCGCACGGACGACCGACGGCTGCCAGCCTACGGCGAGGACGTAGGCGGCGACGGCTGCGAGCGCCGCCAGCTCTCCGACCCGGCGCGGCAGCCCGAGTGCCCAGACGAACAGGATCGTCCCGGCGATGACGTAGGCGACGTTCTGTCCCGAGACCGCGAGCAAGTGATAGAGGCCGGACGCGCGGAAACGCTCGCGCAGGTCGCGCTCGAGCCCCTCGTCTTCGCCGAGAACGACGCCGGCGAGGACCGCCCGCCGCTCCCCGGCCGGGGCGGACTCGAGCGACCGCGACACCCCGCGGCGAAGGCCGTCGGCGAGCCCGCCGATGCCGCCCCGGCTGCCGACCACCCGGAACCGGCTCGCCTTCAGGACGACGTGGATTCCCTGCCGGCGGAGGTAGCCTGCCTCGTCGAACTCGCCCTCACGCTCGGGCCCACGCGGAGCGGCGAGGCTCGCAACGACCTCGAGCACCGCTCCTTGCGCGGGTGCCTCGTCCGGAGGCAGCTCGAGCAGGGCGCGCTCGTCGGGCTCGACGTCGCCGAAGCGGCGCACCCGGACGGGCACGCGCAGCGCGAACTCGCTGCGGCGCGCCGGACCGGTGATCTCGACCAGAGCCGGCCCGGCCCGGCCGATCTCGGACTCGAGCAGGCTCCGATCGAGGGCGGCCAGGCGGAAGCTGCCCCACCACACGCCGGCGAGGACGAGCGCGCAGGCGAGGATCGGAACGCGGAGGTCGCGAGCGAGCGGCCCGCACAGCCCGACGACGGCCGCTGCCAGCAGGACGCCTGCGTGAGCCTCGCGGAGGAGGAGGGCGAGCGCGAGGCCCACGCAGAGGGCGCCGGCGAGCAGGTGCGCCGGCGGAAGCCGCTCGAGTCGGTCGCCCACCACGCGTGCGGCTCACAGGTCGACGAGCGATCGAAGCTGCTCGAGCCGAGCGGGCCCGATACCCGGTACCGCGTCCAGTTCGTCGACGGAACGAAACGCGCCGTTCGCGGTCCTGTAGTCGAGAATCTGCTGCGCGAGGACCGGTCCCACGCCCGGGAGCTCGTCGAGCTGCTCGAGGCTCGCGGAATTGAGATGCACCTTGGCTCCGGCGTCGGCACCCGCGGCCTCGTCCGAGGCCCCCGCTGGATCGCCGCCCCGGAGCGGCACGACCACCTGCTGGCCGTCCGCGACCGGCGCCGCCAGGTTGACGAGATCGAGCTCGGCCCGAGGCCCGGCGCCGCCGGCCTCGGCGATCGCGTCGTCCACGCGGCTGCCGTCGGGAAGCCGGTACAGACCCGGACGGCGCACCGCGCCGGCGACGTGCACGACGAGCTCCTGCGGCGGCTCCTCCTCGACGTCGAGCGCAACGGACGAAGCCATGTCGGCCGGCTGGGCTTTTCCGCCGCCGAGGGCGACGCGACCGGCGACAGTGAGCGCCACGAGGAGGACGGCGGCGTAGGCAAGCGCCTGCGCCCGCGAGATCGACGGCATGCGCACGGCTCAGCGCGGCGCGCGCTCCGTGTACGCCACCAGGAGCCTGGGATGCAGCGAGGCGTCCGGATACGTGGACGACGGGCCGTAGGGACCCGGCGCGTCGAGCGCCTCGTCCCCGTCCTGGAGCTTCAACAGGATCCCGTTGTTGGGGAGAAGCTGCCGGTGCCATTCGCGAACGAGCGAGGTCACGTCCCAGACAAGCCACTGCGGCTCCGCCGGCTCGACGACCACGGCCGTGCCGACGACCCGCTCGTCGAGCTCCGGCTCGCGCTCGCGGAACCAGTTCGCCGACAGGATCCTGTGCGCGTCAACGACGGCGCCCGGCGGCACGCACGGAGTCGAGCCGCGCGCCGGCGCCACGCAGATCCCGTCGTAGTAGAGCCGAAGCTCGGCGGCCGTGACCGTCGCCCCGGCCGGGACGGCGTCGAGCGGGAAGCGCAGGGCCGCTCGCCAGGCCTTGTCGCCGGCCCCGCCGAGCGGAAGGCGCGTCCCGTCCTCGCGGAAGCAACGCGATTCCCAGTCGTACCCCCAGGTGCACAGGAACGGGAAGGCGACGTCGGCGCTCGGCCGGATCACAGCCGTCGCCGTCGCCGCGCCCGCGGGAGCTGCGAGGACGGCCGCAGCCAGCACCGCCGGGAGAAAGGCTCGTCGCATGCCCCGATCCTGGCGGGAGAAAGCGCACGGGTGGCGCACGAAAAGCGCCGAGACCTGCGCCAAACCGTGACGAGGCAGCGCCGCTGACTAGTCCACGATGCAGGGGCCGGACGGGACCCGGCGCAGCGAGCCGTCGGAGGCGTCCAGCACCAGGTCGACCGGGACGGCATAGCCGCCGGCACGGTCGCGGGTGCCGCCGAAGATCATCGCCACCACCCGTCCGCGGCGGTCGACGACGGGGCCGCCGCTCTCGCCGGGCCGCACCGGGCCGCGGAGGGGAACCACCACCCTGGGGCGCGTCCCCCGGCCGTAGGCGTTCGGCGAGAGCACCGTCCGCGACGCCCCCGCGGTCGCCGCAGACGCCGTCAAGGGGCCGTTCCGCGGATAGCCGAGCAGCGCCACGGGCCGCGAGCGGTCGGCGCGGGTGTTCGTCGCCAGCGGCCCCACATCCAGGCCGCGGACCCGCATGAGCGCAATGTCGTTCGTCGCGTCGACGTAGACCGGCCGCGCCCGCAGCACCTGCCCGTTGAGGGCGAGGACCCGCGTCGCCTCGTGGCCGGCGATCACATGGGCGTTCGTGGCCACCAGGCCGGGCCTCACGACCCAACCGGAGCCCTGCGTCCCGACGCCGCAGGCCGTTCCCTGGAGCTTGACGACGGACCCCGAGGCGGCGCGGGCGCCCGGGCTCTGGAGGACGCTCGGGTCCGGAGGCGGCAGCGTCTCCTGGAGCCCGGGCAGCAGCGGCAGCGGGTCGAACCGGTTGAGCGCCTGCAGCACCCGGTCCGGGGGCATCGCGCTGAGCAGGCGCGGCAGGATCGCCGACGAGCGCACCTCCGCGCGCAGCCCGAGGGCGGGCTGGTGGAGCGCGACGACCGCGAGGAGCCAGCCGATCGCAAGCGCAATCAGGCCGCCGAGCGCGATGCCGCCGACCCGGTCGACGGCGGCCAGGGGCGGGTGAGCAGCGAGGAAGAGCCTCACCGGCCGGCCGAGCACACCCGCGGCCGTCCCGAGCACGAAGGCGCCGACGAGCGCCCCGAGTAGGCCGGCCAGCGGCAGCCACGCGGAGTTCTCCGGGAAGAAGTGCGGGGCCAGGAGCGATCCCAGCACGGCGCCGAGCGCCAGCCCGCCGAGCGAGAGCGCCTGTGCCGCGAGCCCGCGATGCGCCCCCAGGATGGAGAAGGCCGCGACCCCGAGCAGCAGGAGAACGTCGATGCCGTTCACCGTGACAGCGTACGGATGGAGTCCGTCTACACGACGAGGTTCACGAGCTTGCCCGGGACGACGATCTCCTTGCGGATCTCCTTGCCGTCCACGTGGGCGCGCACGCGCGGGAGCTCCTTCGCGCGCGAGACGAGCGCGGCCTCGGACAGGCCGACCGGCACCTCGACCTTGTCTCGCACGCGCCCGTTCACCTGCACGACGAGCTCGAACGTGTCCCGCTCGAGCAGCGCCGGATCGGCTTGCGGCCAGGGCTCGTCCCACAGGCGCGCACGGCCGAGCCGCTCCCACAGCTCCTCGGCAAGATGGGGCGCGTACGGCTGGATGAGGCTGACCGCCGCCTCGGTCGCGAAGCGCACCTCGCCGGCCCGGGCCGGGTCGTCCTTGACGTGGTAGATCTCGTTGACCAGCTCGATCACGGCCGCGATCGGCGTGTTGAACTGGAACCGCCGGGTGATGTCGTCCCCGACCTTGGCGATCGCCTCGTGCGCGCGCCTGACGAGCGGCCCGTCGGGCACGTCCATGGGGCCGCGCTCGGCGACCTCGAGGCCGACGCGCCAGAGCCGGCCGAGGAAGCGGGTCATGCCCTCGATGCCCGAGTCCTGCCACTCGATGTCGTCCTCGGCCGGGCCCATGTAGAGGATGTAGAGCCGGACCGAGTCGGCGCCGTGGCTCGCGATCAGGTCGTCGGGGCTGAGGACGTTGCCCTTCGACTTGGACATCTTCGCGCCGAGGTAGTGGATCATCCCCTGCGTGAAGAGGCGCAGGAACGGCTCGCGGAAGCCGAGCAGCCCCAGGTCGTTCAGCACCTTCACGAAGAAGCGCGCGTAGAGCAGGTGCAGGATCGCGTGCTCGACGCCGCCGATGTACTGGTTGACCGGGAGCCAGTAGTCGGCGATCTCCCGGTTCCAGGCCTCGCGGTCGTTGCGCGCGTCGCAGTAGCGGATGAAGTACCAGGACGAGTCGACGAACGTGTCCATCGTGTCCGTCTCGCGGCGCGCCTCGCCGCCGCAGCGCGGGCACGTCGTGTGGACCCAGTCCTCCGCGGCGGCGAGCGGCGAGCGGCCCTTCGGCAGGTACTCCTCCACCTCGGGGAGTAGGACGGGCAGGTCCTCGTCGGGCACGGGCACCATCCCGCAGGCGTCGCAGTAGAGGATGGGGATCGGGCAGCCCCAGTAGCGCTGGCGCGAGAGGAGCCAGTCGCGCAGGCGGTAGCTGACGGCGGCCTTCCCGAGGCTGCGCGAGTCGAGCCACTCGACGATTGCCCGCTTGCCGTCCTCGGCCGGTAGGCCCGTGAACTGCGCCGAGTCGACCAGGCGCTCGTCGTCGGCGTGCGGGACGTAGCTGCCCTCCTCCCACTCCGCCGCCTCGGGCGCCACGACCACCTTCACCGGAAGCTCGTAGGCCCGCGCGAACTCGAAGTCACGCTCGTCGTGGGCGGGCACGGCCATGATCGCGCCGGTCCCGTACTCCATGAGGACGTAGTCGGCGACCCAAATCGGGATGCGCTGCTCGTTGACCGGGTTCGTGACGAAGGCGCCGGTGGGGACGCCGGTCTTCTCCTTCTCCGGGTCGGCGCGCTCGATCGATGAGCGCGCCGCCGCCCGCCGGACGTACTCGAGGACGTCGGCCTCGTGCGGCGTGCCTTCGACGAGCTTGGGCACGAGCGGGTGCTCGGGCGAAAGCACGAAGAACGTGGCCCCGAAGAGCGTGTCCGGGCGGGTCGTGAACACCGGGATCTCCTCGTCCAGTTCCTCGATCCGGAAGACGACCTCCGCCCCCTCGGAGCGGCCGATCCAGTTGCGCTGCATCGTCAGGACGTGCTCGGGCCAGGACTCGAGCAGGCTCATCTCGTCGAGGAGCCGGTCGGCGTAGGCCGTGATGCGGAAGAACCACTGCTCGAGGTCCCTACGCTCGACCTCGGCACCGCAGCGTTCACAGTGGCCGTCGATCACCTGCTCGTTGGCGAGGACGGTCTGGTCGTTGGGGCACCAGTTGACCGGCGCCTCCTTGCGGTAGGCCAGGCCCTGCTCGAAGAACCGGAGGAAGAGCCACTGCGTCCAGCGGTAGTAGGACGGCTCGTGCGTCGAGACCTCGCGGTCCCAGTCGATCGCCCAGCCCATGCGGTGCATCTGCTCGCGGATGGCGACGATGTTCCGCTCGGTGACCAGCCGTGGGTGGCCGCCCTCGCGGATGGCGGCGTTCTCGGCGGGAAGGCCGAACGCGTCGTAGCCCATCGGCCGCAGCACGCGGAAGCCCATCCGGCGCCGGACGTGGGTGAGCACGTCGCCGAGCGTGTAGTTCTTCACGTGCCCCATGTGGAGCTCGCCGGACGGGTACGGGAGCATCTCGAGCACGTAGGTGTGCTCCTCGTCCATCTCGCCGGGCGCAGGGTTGGGGACGGAGAACGCGCGCTCGCGCTCCCACACGTCCTGCCACTTCAGCTCGATCGTCTCGGGGTCGTAGCGCTCCATCCGACCTGAAACTTAGCGCCGGACGCAGCGATGGCAGAATCGCCGGGTGATCTCCACGTACTCGATCGCGGCGTGCGACCTCGAGGCGCGCGAGTGGGGCGTCGCCGTCCAGTCGAAGTTCCTCGCCGTGGGAGCGGCGGTGCCGGCGGCCGAGCCGGAGGTCGGGGCGATCGCCACGCAGGCCTGGGCCAACCTCGCCTTTCGGCCGCACGGGCTCGCTCTCCTGAGAGACGGCTACTCGGCGGAAGAGGTGGTGCAGGCGCTCGTCGGCGGCGACGAGGGGCGCGAGCACCGGCAGGTGGGGGTCGTGGACGCGCACGGGCGGGCGGCCACGTATACCGGCTCGGAGTGCCTGGAGTGGGCCGGCGGGACGACCGGGCCCGGGTTCGCGGCGCAGGGAAACATCCTCGTCTCGGCCGAGACGGTGGACGCGCTCGCCTCGACCTTCCTCGGCTCCGCCGGGCGGCCGCTCGCGGAGCGCCTGCTCGCCTGCCTCGCCGCCGCGGAGGCGGCCGGCGGCGACCGCCGCGGCCGCCAGTCGGCCGCGCTCCTCGTCGTGCGGAAGGACGGCGGCTACGGCGGGACGAGCGACGTGGCCACCGACCTACGGGTCGACGACCATCCGGAGCCGATCGCCGAGCTGGAGCGCATCTACCGCCTGCACGACCTCCTCTTCGGGCAGACGCCCGACGAGGAGTGGCTAGACGTGGACGCAGCGCTCGCCGCCGAGCTGGCCGAGCGCCTCACCGCGCTCGGATACCCCGGAGAGCTGCCGGACGCCCTCGCCGCCTGGGCCGGCACGGAGAACCTCGAGGAGCGGGTTCGCGGCGCCGACCGCATCGACCCCGTCGTCCTCGAGCAGCTGCGCGGCCGGTAGCGGCGCTGCGATCATCACGGAATGGAAACCAAGCCGGAGCGGGATCTCGAGCCCGAGGTCGAGGGCGAGGAGGCCGAGCACCCGGTCACGCCGCTCGAGCTCTTCTTCGACCTCGTCTTCGTCTTCGCCATCACGCAGGTGACCGGCTTCATCTCGGACGACCCCACCTGGGGCGGCATCGGCCGCGGGCTGCTCATCCTCTCGGCGCTCTGGTTCGCCTGGGGCGCGTACGCCTGGCTCACGAACGAGATCGACCCGAACGAGGGCTCGGCCAGGCTCGCCGTTTTCGGCGCTATGGCGGCGATGTTCGTGGCCGCGCTGGCCGTGCCCAACGCCTTCGGGGAGGACGCCGTGCTGTTCGGGCTCGCGTATTTCGCCGTCCGCCTCATGCACATCGTCCTCTTCGCCGAGGCGACGCCGCACGTCGACGTCCGGCAGGCGGCGTTCCGGCTCGCACGCACGGCGATCCCGGGGCCCGCGCTCCTCATCGTCGCCGGCTTCCTCGACGGAGGAGCGCAGATCGCCTGCTGGCTCCTCGCACTGGGGATCGACTACGCGGGGCCGTACGTCTTCGGCGTCCGCGGCTTCGTCGTCTCCGCCGAGCACTTCGCGGAGCGGTACGGCCTGATCGTGATCATCGCGCTGGGCGAGTCGATCGTGGCGATCGGCATCGGCGCCGCCGGGATCGAGCTGACGGCGACCGTCGTGATCGCCGCCGTGCTCGGCGTTGCGCTCGCCTGTGCGCTCTGGTGGGCGTACTTCGACATCGTCGCTCTGGTCGCTCGGAAGAAGCTGATCGAGGCGCGCGGGCACGACCGAGCGCGCCTGGCCCGCGACGCGTACAGCTACCTCCACCTGCCGATGTTCGCGGGCATCGTCCTCATCGCCCTCGGCGCCAAGAAGGTTCTCGCCAACGTCGACGAGCCGCTCGAGGCGGTGCCGGCCTTCGCGCTCTGCGGGGGCGTGGCCCTCTACCTTTTCAGCCACGATCTGATCCGCTACCGGAACGTGCGGACCCTCAACCCGCGTCGCTGCCTGGCTGCGGCCGTCTGCGCCGCGCTGATCCCGGTTGCGACGCGCGTGGACGGGGTCGTCGCACTCACGCTTGTCGCAGCCGTCTGCGTCGCGCTGATCGCCCACGAGACGCTGCGCTTCAGGGATCACCGTGCGCGTCTGCGCACGGCCGCTTGAGGCGCCGCCCTGCTAGGCCGCGGCGGCGCCCCGGACGGCCCTGAACCAGCGCCGCGTCCGGCGCGGACCCTCGACGGCCCGGCGGCCTGTGGCCAGCGCGTGCTCGCGCTCGAGCTGGGCCTCGATCTGCCGGTGGCGGGTCTCGAACTGGGTGAGGGAGATCTGGGTCATGAAGAAGGCTCCTGTCTGTTTCCTGCAGGCATCTTCGCGCCGGCAGAGACTGGGCGCAGTGGGGCGGCCAGGCGTCTCGCAGGACGGTTATCCGCACCGGAAGAACGGGAGGCAGCGGCGAAGCCGCAACCTCCCTCCCCGTCTCGGCCTGTGCGACTCCGCCGCCGCCGAGAAAAATGCGAGAGCCCGCTGCGGCCAGCGGGCTCTCGCCTTCGTGTAGACCGGAGCACCGCCTGCGGCAGCGGACTCCTTGTGGCCGTGAAGCTACGGCTTGTATCGGACGGAGCGAGCGCATCCTGGAGTCCCCGAGAGAGGGACTGGCCGGAGAGGCGCGAAACAGCTGTCCATGCACCTTCACGTCAACCGGCGCTTCGAAATTTGGTACGAGCGATTGACCCTCCCCCGGGCGGTGGCCAGCGTGATCTCCCTCGCCTTCATCCTCGTCCTGGTGGCAGGAGCCCTGGAGCGGCTTGTCGAGCCCGAGATGTTCCCGAGCCTCGGGGCCGCGTACTGGTGGGCGGTCGTGACGGTCACGACGGTCGGCTACGGCGACCTCGCCCCGGAGACGACCCAGGGCAGACTCGTGGCCTCGGCGCTGATGCTCACCGGGCTCGGGCTGATCCCGACGCTGACGAGCGTCACGGTTGCGGTCCTGCTCGGCAAGCGGACCCGCGCCCAGCAGGAGCAGCTCGACCGCCAGGGAAAGGAGCACGCAGCCGCGCTCGGGCGGATCGAGGCCCAGCTCACCCGGATCAGCGGACCGCAGCCCGGCGGCGCTCCGGAGGCGGGCTAGAGTTACGCACGGGCGCAACGCGCTCGGGAGGAGCCTTGAGAGACGTCGACCCACGAATCGTCCGGCGCGAAGCGAGGCGGCGGCAGATTCGCCGTCGCCGGCTGACCGCGCTCGCCGGCGTCGCCGTCGGCCTCGCCTTCGTGAGCGGGCTGGCTGTCGCCTGGGCCGGCCAGGGCCCGGACCCGGATGCCGCCGGCTTCGCCACAGGCGCCGCAAACGAGAACGTCACCGGGGCCGCTCCGGCGCAGGCGAAGAAACCGCGGAAGCCCTCCAGCCGGACGACGCTCGTGCTCCAGGAAACGCTCGGTGGCGACATCACGCCCAAGTCGGTCGTCTCGTCGGGAACCGGGCTGATCTTCGCCCAGAACATGATGTACCAGCACTCGGTAACGGTGTACGACGCGACGACGCTCGAGCTCCGGAAGACGATCTCCGACTCGGTGGACCTCGCGGACTACGGCTACAAGAGCTTTCCGGAGACCAGCCAGGGAGCCCCGGTGGAGGCCGCCTTCTCGTCGGACGGCAAATACGCCTACGTCTCCAACTATTCGATGTACGGCCCTGGGTTCGGGCCGGAAGGCGACGACGAGTGCACGCCCTCCTCGGGCTACGACGACAGCTTCGTCTACCGCATCTCGACGGAGACGCTCGAGATCGACGACGCCTACCGCGTCGGCTCGGTCCCGAAGGTCGTTGCCGTGACCCCGGACGGGCGCTACGTGCTGGTGGCCAACTGGTGCACCTGGGACCTGAGCGTGATCTCCACGACGAAGGGACGCGAGGTGCGCCGAATCCCGATGGGCGAGTACCCGCGCGGGATCGTCGTCTCACCGCGGGGAGACGCGGCGTACGTGGCGATCATGGGAGGCGATTACCTCGTCCGCGTCGACCTGGACACGTGGGAGACCTCGAACGTTCCGATCGGCTCCGGCCCGCGGGCACTCGAGATCGACAAGTCGGGCAGGAAGATCTACGCGACCCTCAACATGGAGGGCACCGTCGCCAAGCTCGACCTGGCATCCGGCCGCGTGGCCAAGGTGTCGACCGGCGAGCGCCCGCGTAGCCTCGCGCGCGCGGCGGACGGGAAGGCGATCTACGTCGTCAACTACGAGTCCGGCACGGTCAGCAAGCTCCGCACCTCCAACATGAAGGTCCTGCAGACGGTCGACGCCTGCTACCACCCGATCGGGATCACGTACGACGCCCCGACCCAGCGTGTGTGGGTCGCGTGCTATGGCGGGGCGCTGCTCGTCTTCGACGACAGCCGCTGACCCGCATTCGACGAGCGGTCGCAGCGGCACACGGTCGACACACGCCGACAAGTGCGCAACGGCAAGAAGTGGCGCTTGCTCCCGGTGGAAGAGCGAGCCACGCTCCGGGACACTTCCGGTCGTCCACTGCGGCCGGAGGCCGCCAACAGCGATTCGGGAGGCTCGACATGGATCCGTTCATCGGTGAGATCCGACTCGTTCCCTTCAACTTCGCTCCCAAAGGCTGGGCGCTCTGCGCGGGGCAGATGTTGCCGATCAACCAGAACCAGGCGCTCTTCTCTCTGCTCGGGACGGCATACGGCGGAGACGGACGGACGACGTTCGCCCTCCCCGACCTTCGCGGACGCATTCCAATCGGCGCCGGCCAGCCCACCGCCGGATCCAGCTATCCGCTCGGCGCGTCGGGCGGGCAGGAGACGGTCAAGCTGACGACGCGCCAGCTCCCAGGACACGCCCACGCCGTACACGCGAGCAGCGCAGCCGGCACGACGAAGAATCCCACGGCGGCGTTCCCGGCGGGCGGAGGCGCGTACGCCGCCCAGCGAAACGTACGTATGAAAGCGGCGATGATCGGCCGGACGGGCGGCGGCGAGGTGCACGAGAACCGGCAGCCCTATCTGAGCCTGAACTACATCATTGCGCTTCAGGGGATCTACCCCGCGCAGAGCTGACACGTTGTCAGAGGAGGGAGTGGAGCCAGCGGGATTCGAACCCGCGACCTCTTGGCTGCCAGCCAAGCGCTCTCCCAGCTGAGCTATGGCCCCGCGCGGGGAACACTGTAGCGAAGCGGGCCGGGAGGGCTAGCCGGCGACTGCGAGCTCGACCGAGGGCACATCGCCCCAGAGCTCCTCGAGGCGGTAGTACTCGCGCGCCTCGGGGGTGAAGACGTGCAGGACGACGTCGAGATAGTCGGCGAGGATCCATCTGGCCTCGCGCTCCCCGGCAACCGTGCGGGGGACCAGGCCCTCCTCCTTCTTCAGGCGCTCGCGGACCTCGTCGTAGATCGCCTTCGTCTGGCGCGGGTTTCCCCCCGTGCAGACGACGAAGAAATCGGTGTACGAGCACGCCGGCCGCATGTCGAGGATGACGACGTCGGCGGCGAGCTTCTCCTGGGCGAGGGCCGCGATTCTGCGCGCGTGGTCGATGGGCGTCAGCGGCCTGAAATCTCCTGCGTCAACGAACTCAGCGTAGCTCGACTCTCCTCGGGCGGTCAACCGCTCTCATGGTAGAGACCGCGCTCGACGACCCGCCGGGCGACGGCGGGGGGAAGCAGGTCTCCGGCGGGCTCGCCGACGGCGAGACGAGCGCGGATCGCCGTCGAGGAGAGGTCGACCGCCGGGATCTCGAAGAGCTCGACGCGCTCGGGTCGCCCGAGCGCCGAGAGCACGGGCAGCAGGCGCTTCGCGGGATAGCCGGGGCGGGTGGCGACGCCGAGGCGGGCGAGGTCGAGGATCGCGTCCGGCTCCTTCCAGGTCGGGAACGCGGCGAACTCGTCCGCGCCGACGAGGAAGACGGTCGTTGCCGGATCGAAGGCCCCTGCCCGCAGGGAGTCGACGGTGTAGGCATGGTCGTCGCGGCGGGCCTCCGCGAGCGGAACGTCCGCGAAGGCGGCGCGGGCGAGCTCGAGCCGATCCTCGACCGGGGTGGCCACCGGCTTGTGCGCAGGCGCCGCGACGACGAGAACGAGGAGCCGGTCGAGCCCGAAGCGCTCCACCGCCTCCCGCGCCAGCACGACGTGGCCGGCGTGCGGCGGGTCGAAGGCGCCGCCGAGCAAGCCGGTCGTCACGCGTCCTCGAACTCCACAACCGCGTCGGGCTTGATCCCGGCGGCGCGGAGCTCGTCCTCGCTGGCCTCGCCGCGCACGCGGTAGCCGCCCGGCGTGCGGAAGATGCGGAAACGGCGGTGCCGCGGCGGACGCGGCCGGTAGACGAGGTAGTCCGCCAGCTCCCGGTCCTCCACGGGAGCGGGCGCGCTCTCCGGGACGAGCGTGAAGACCATCGCCTTGAGCCGGTCGATTCCCTCACCGGTGACCGCCGACACCGCGACGACGCCGAGGATCCTCGGGTCGTCGAGCTCGAAGTCGGGCGGCTCCGCCACGAGGTCCATCTTGTTGAGCACGACGATCTGCGGCCGCTCGGCCAGGCCTGCGCCGTAGGCAGTCAGCTCTCTGTCGATCGCCCGGAAGCGCGCCTCCGCGTCTTCTTGCCCGTCGATGACGTGCAGGAAGAGCCGCGCGCGCTCGAGGTGGGCGAGGAACTCGTCTCCGAGGCCGATCCCCTCGCTCGCACCCTCCAACAGGCCGGGCACGTCGGCGACCGTGAGCTGGCGCCCGTCCGGCGCCTCGACCGTGCCGAGAACGGGCGCGATCGTCGTGAACGGGTACTCCGCCACCTTCGGCTTCGCGTTCGAGATCCGGCGCAGAAGCGACGACTTGCCGGCGTTCGGGAAGCCGAGCAGAGCCGCGTCGGCCAGCAGCTTCAGGTGGAGCTCGAGCGCCGCCTCCTCCCCGATCGCGCCCAGCTCGGCGAGGCGCGGCGCCTGGTGCGTCGGCGTGGCGAAGCGGCGGTTGCCGGCGCCGCCCCGGCCCCCGTGCGCCCCGACCAGGCGGGCCCCGGCGTGCGCGAGGTCGGCGAGGAGCCGCCCCTCCTCGTCGAGCACCTGTGTGCCCACGGGGACGCCGAGCTCGACGTCGTCGCCGTCCGAGCCGCGCTTGTTGGAGCCCTCGCCGTGGCGGCCGCGCTTCGCCTCGAAGCGGCTGCGGCGGTGGAAGAAGCCGAGATCGCGTAGGTCGGGGTCGGCCACGAGCACGACGTCGCCCCCGTGGCCGCCGTCACCGCCGTCGGGACCGCCCTTCGGCACGAACTTCTCGCGGCGGAAGGAGAGCGAGCCGTCGCCCCCGCGCCCGCCCTTGACACGGATCCGGGCGCGGTCATGGAACACGAGATTCCCTCGTCGGGCCCTCCCTAGAGGACGGAGATGACCCGACCGGCGCCGCCCGTGTGGAAGGAGACCTTCCCGTCGCGGGTGGCGAAGATCGTGTGATCGCGGCCGAGACCCGTGCCCGGGCCGGGCCGGAAGCGCGTGCCGCGCTGGCGGACGACGATCATGCCCGCGGTGATGTCCTGGCCGTCGAAGACCTTGACGCCGAGCCGCTTGGACTCGGAGTCGCGGCCGTTCTTCGAGGAGCCAAGTCCCTTCTTGTGAGCCATGTCCTACTCCTCTGCCTTCTTCTTCGCCGGAGCCTTGCGCGCCGGAGCCTTCTTCGCCGTCGCGGCGGCCGGCTTGCGCGCTGCCGGCTTCTTGGCGGCCGCCGGCTTCCTGGCCGCCGCCGGCTTCGGCTTCGCCTCGGCCTCGGGCGTCTCCTTCTTGGCCGCGGTTGAGCGCGTCCGGATGGCGCCGATCGACTGGACCTCGATCCGCGTCAGGCTCGCGCGGAAGCCGTTGCGGCGCTTGTAGCCGGTGCGGCGCTTGTGCTTGCCGACGATGATCTTCTTGCCTTTGACGTGCTCGGCGACCTTCGCGGTCACCTGCTGGCCCTTGAGGTCGGCGCCGAGCTTCGCGTCGCCGTCCCCGCCGATCATGACCAGATCGGGGTGGAACGTCTTGCCTTCGTCGTGCTTGAGGCGGTCGACGAGCAGCCGCTGGCCTTCCCGCACGCGGTACTGCTTGTTCCCGATGGAGATGACGGCGTAGCTCATGGCGCGCTCACGTAGACACGAAACGAGCGGGCCGGGCCCGCTTCGGCAGACAGTCTAGCCAGCGTCCTCGGCAGTCGCAATCGGCTCGGCGGCGCCCTCCGCGGGCTTCTTCTTCCGCCGTCTCCCGCCGCGCGTGCCCCGCCTCGTCTTCTTCTTGGGCTTCTCCTCGGCGGGGGCATCGCCGTTCGGGCTCCCATCCGAAAGCTCGACGACCTCGGTCTCGGCGGGCTCCGCGGGCTCGGCCGCCTCGGCTTCGGGCTTCGCCGTCTGGGCCTCGGGCTTGGCCGTCGTCTCGGCTGTGGTCTTCTTCTTGCGGCCGCGGCCTCCCCGCGAGCCGCGGCGGGTCTTCTTCTTCGGCTTCTCCGCGGGCTGGTCCCCGTCGGCGGGCGCCTTCTCGGGAGCCGCTGGCTCGGTCTCCCGAGCTTCCTCGACGCCCTCGATCAGCGTCTCGTCCAGCGCGACCACAGCTGCCGAGGCGGCCTTGCGCGCCCGGGCGCCGGCCCCGGCGCGCGCGGGCTTGGGCGCCAGGCCGTCGATCTCGGCGACCTTGCCCGTGGCCAGGATCGCGAAGCGGTCGAGGCGGAACGACTTCTTCGTCTTGAAGGCGAAGCGCTTCCCGGTCTCCTTCTCCAGCTCCTCGAGGCGCTCGCCGTCCGGGCCCATGAGGATCGCGGCCACGTCCGAGTGCAGCTCGACCTGGAAGGCGTCGGCCTTCGAGCCGGCAATCTCGCGGCGGAGCTTCCGCTCGACCTCGACCGCGCGGGTCTCGGCGGAGACGACGACACCCGTCGCCTCACAGGTCGGGCACTTGTCGGTGAGGATCTCGCGCGGGCCGTCGGTCACGTTCTGACGCGTCATCTCGACCAGCCCGAGCGGGGAGATCTCGACGACGTACGTCTTCGTCCGGTCGCGGGCCAGCTCGGCCTCGAGCGCGTTCTCGACGAGCTGGCGGTTCTTCGGGTTCGCCATGTCGATGAAGTCAATGACGATGATCCCGCCGATGTCGCGCAGCCGGAGCTGGCGCACGACCTCGGTGACGGCCTCGAGGTTGTTCTTCGTGATCGTGTCCTCGAGGCGGCCGTTCGACGCCTTCCCGCGACCGCCGACGAAGCGCCCGGTGTTCACGTCGATGACCGTGAACGCCTCGGCGTAGTCGAAGATGAGGTAGCCGCCCGAGGGCAGGTCGACGCGACGCGACAGCGTCGAGCTGATCGCCTCGGCGACACCGGACTTCTCGAGCAGCGGCTCCTTGCCCTGGTAGCGCTCGACGCGGGCGGCGAGCTCGGGGGAGGTGCGCTTCAGGTACGCGACGATCTTGCGGTAGGTGCGCTCGTGGTCGACGACCACGCGCACGAAGTCACGGATGAAGAGGTCGCGGACGATGCGGAGGGGCAGCTCGGCCTCCTGGTACACGAGCGACGGCGCCTTCGCGCGCTCGGCGCGGCCGCGGATCGTCGACCAGAGCTTGAGGAGGAGCTTGAGGTCGCCGGACAGCTCCTCCTCGGAGGCGCCCTCGGCGGCCGTGCGGACGATCAGGCCGCCCTCGGGCAGCTCGAGGCTCTTGCAGATCGCCTTCAGGCGCTCGCGCTCGTCGTCCTCGAGCCGGCGAGAGACGCCGATCCCGTCGCCGTACGGCGTGTAGACGAGGAAGCGGCCCGGAAGGGAGATCTCCGTGGTGAGCCGCGCGCCCTTCGTGCCCATCGGGTCCTTGACCGTCTGGACGAGGACTTCCTGGCCGCGGGAGATGAGCTCCTGGATCCGCTTGCCGTGGCGCTTCCCCTCGAGCTCGGGGACGACGATCTCGTCGACGTAGAGAAAGCCGTTCTTCTCGAGCCCGACGTCCACGAACGAGGCCTCCATGCCCGGGAGGACGTTGTCGACGACGCCCTTGTAGATGTTCCCGGCGATCGAGCGATGCGACGGCCGGCCGAGGTAGACCTCCGCGACCTTCCCGTCCTCGAGGACGGCGACGGTCTGTTCGATCACCTCGACGGAGACGAGGATCTCCTTCTTGACGTCCGGCACGACGATGCGCGCCGTGGCCGGCTTACGCGCTGGGGCACGCTTGCGCTGCTCGCGCCTGGGCTCCTCGCGCGCGCGCTCCTTCGCCGGGCCGGCAGCCTTTTTCGACCGCGGGCCCTGCTTGGCCTTGGCCGACGCCGCGGGCGCTTCCGCCTCGGCGACGGCCCCGTCGGTCTTCTTCTTGTTCCGGCCGCGTCCGCCGCGGCTCCCGCGGCGGCGGCGTGCCGCCGGCTTGCCCTCGGCCTCAGCCGCGTCGGGCCGGGCCGGGCCTTCCTGTTCGAGCGGCGCAGGAGCGGCGGCCTCGGCCGGCGCCTCCTCCTCGCGCTTCTTCAGTCGAAACCATTTCACGTGTGTGGACTCCTTTCGGGCGCACGCCGCGCTCGGCGCCGTTCAGGCGTCCGCCAAGCCGCAGAGTGTCTGCCTCAAAGCTCATGTGATCTCGGCGCCGGACTTCGACTACCCCAACCGGGGCTGGACCGTCCATGCGCATTACGCTCAGCGTAGCAGCCGCCGCCTACGCAGCCGCGTGGCTGAGATCCCGGCGCTTGCGCTCCACGGCTCGCAGGCGCTGGTTGAGCCGAGCCCAGGCCCAGGGCTCGACCTCGTCGTAGCGCCCCGTCGCAGCCTCGGCCTGGGTCGCCTCGAGGTACTCGAACCAGGCGTCGGCCTCCTCGATGAGGAGCGCCTCGTGGCGTTCTTCCCTCTCCATGCGCGGGAAGGCTAGGACCAGGACCGGACGGACCGCGTGACGGCTCTCGTGCCACCCGCCGCAAAGTACCTGCACGCCGCCTCGCCCACGGCGAGCGTCGCGGCGTAGGCGATGCCGCCCTTCACGGCCCAGCCGACACCGGGAACGGCCCCGACGAGGTGGCGGGCTACCGTGCGGAAGCCGAGGCCGGCGGCGACCACCGAGAGGACCTCGAACGCGCGCTCGCGGTCGAGCTCCTCGCCGTAGGCGGCGGCGAGCCGGAGCACCATGCGGATCTGGTTCAGCGTGAGCACCGGAAAGTCGGCGCCGGGGATGAAGATCGCCACCCCGAGGACGCCGTTCTGGAACGCGAAATGCTTGACGATCGCGTCGGCGACGGGCTCGCGCAGCACCGGGATCCTCGCGGCCAGGTGGTGCGAGCCCTCCCCCGCGCGGTCGGCGATCCGCTCGGCGATCTTCTCCAGCGGGAGCGGCGACCCGTCCGGGACCGCGATCACGTCGGTGTCGAGGACGTACGGGACGCTCGGCGGGTCGCCCGGCGGCGCACCCACGACGACGCAGACGATCCCGACCTGCTTGCGCGCGGCGAGCTGCAAGGTCTTCTGGTCCTCCTCCCCGGGAGCCTCGCCGGCCGTGGCCCAGACGAGGACGTTGGCGCCCTCGAGGTCGTACGCCGAAGGCGTCTTGCCGGAGAGGTCGAGGATGGCATCGGGCTGGGCGCCCTCGGCGAGCGCGGCGAAGACCGCGCCGGCTGGCTCGGACGCCCCGGCGACAAGCAGCGGGCGAAGGTCCGCCTCGCTCGGGCGCAACTCCTTCACGACGCCCCACACGGAGGTCGGGCTGAGCGGGAACTTCGGCACGACGGGAAAGCTAGCGGCTACCCGCGAGGCGTCCGCGGACGTGGACCGCCTCGAGCAGCCCGATGAGGATCAGCGTGGTCAGGAGCGAGCTCCCCCCATAGGAGACGAGCGGGAGCGGGATGCCGGTCACCGGAGCGATCCCGATCGTCATCCCGACGTTGATGAAGAGCTGGATCAGGAGCGCGAACACGACCGTCCCCGCGAGCACCGCCGAGTAGAGGTCGCGCGCCACCGCCACGATCTTCGTCCCGCGCCAGATGACGATCCCGTAGAGGAGCAGCAGGATGGCGGCGCCCACGAAGCCGCGCTGCTCGGCGAGCGAGGAGAAGATGAAGTCCGTCGAGTGCTCGGGCAGGTAGTTGAACTTCGTCTGGGTCGCGTTGGCCTCGCCCCGCCCGTCGAACCCGCCCGAACCGACCGCGGTGATGGACTGGTTGACGTTGTAGGTCGAGCCGCTCGGGTCGATGTCGGGGTCGACGAACCCGGTGAGCCGCTCGCGCTGGTACGGCTCGAGCACCTCGACGCCGGCCGAGGGCAGGAACCACAGGAGCGCCCCGCCGACGATCGCAGCGGTGGCGGCGAGGACGGCCAGGTGCCGCCAGGGCGTCCCGCCGAAGAAGAGCGCGCCGATGACGATCGCCGTGTAGATGAGCGTCGTGCCGAAGTCCGGCTCCTTGAAGACGAGAGCCATGAGCGGCACCGCGAGCCCGATGACGCCGAGCGTCGTGCTCCACTCCGCCAGCCGGTGCCTCCGGTCGGCGACGAACGCGGCCAGCACGATCACGAGCACGATCTTCCCCAGCTCGGACGGCTGGAAGTTGAAGAAGCCGATCTGGATCCAGCGCTTCGAGCCGCGCACCTCCTCGGCGAAGACGAAGACGGCCAGGAGGAGGACGATGGCGACGCCGTAGAGCGGCCAGCGGATGCGCCGGTAGGCGTTCGGGTCGACGACCGCGGCGCCGACGAGGAGCACGACGCCGACGGCGACGTAGATCGTCTGCCGGAAAGCGTAATAGCCGGGGTCGCCGGCGACGTCGTTCTGCGTCACCGCCTCGAGGACCCAGAGGCCGTAGACGAGCAGCCCACCCGTGGCGGCGAGCAGGAGGTAGTCGAGGTGGCGCAGGAAGGCGCCGACCTCCCAGGCGAACGTCTGCGCCCGCGTGGGCTGGTGGACTCGGGTTACGGGAGTGGACATCGGTCTGGGCCGGTTATCTCTAGTCGCTCTGCTGGATGATGGCGCTGTAGCTGCCGGGCTCGACGTTGAAGTACCTCTCGAAGACCTTCAGGGCGACCGGCGCGGCGGCGGTGCCGCCGTGGCCGCCGTTCTCGATCAGCGCGCAGACGGCGATCTCGGGCGAGTCGTACGGGCCGTAGCCGCACCACCACGACTGGTCGCGGAGGCCGGTGAAGCCCGGAAGCTTGACGAACTTCTCGGCGGTTCCCGTCTTGCCCGCAATCGGCACCGGGAAGCTCCCGAAGACCGCCTGCGAGGTGCCGTAGGACGCATGCGTCGCGTCGTAAAGCGCGTCCTGGACGACCTGCACGGCGTTGGGATCGAGCCCGATCTCCCGGGCGGGCTTCGGCGTGTACGGCCGCAGCACGACCGGCGGCTCGCCCTCGTTCCGCGGCTCCTCGACGCTCTTGACGAGGTGCGGCTCGACGAGCTTGCCGCCGTTGGCGATCATCGCGTAGGCCCGGGTCATCTGGAGCGGGCTGACGAGCAGGTCGCCCTGGCCGATCGAGAGCTGGACCGAGTCGCCGCTCGTCCAGATCTTGTCGATCTCGGTCTTGAACGACTTGCGCCGCCAGGCCGGGGTGGGCACGAGCCCTGCCGCCTCGGGCCCCAGGTCGATGCCGGTGCCCGCGCCGAAGCCCATTCCGCGGGACCACCGCTGGAGCGGCGAGTCCTTCCGCTCGTAGAAGCGGAGGGCGACGTTGTAGAAGAAGGTGTCGCAGGAGTTGGCGAGCGCGGTCGAGACGGTCATGGGCTCGTTCTTGTACGGGTCCCAGTTGGCGAAGGTCTGGCCGTCGATGACCTCCTGGCCGGTGCACTGGATGTACTCGTCGCGCCGGAGCAGCCCCTCCTGCAGGGCCGCGAGCGCGACGAAGGGCTTGAACGTCGAGCCGGGCGGGATAGAGGCCCGCAACGGCCCGGTTCAGCGTCGGGTAGTTCGCCCTCCTGGCGGCCAGCGCCTTCAGGTCCTTCTCGTTGATGCGGCCGACATAGACGTTGGGGTCGAAGTCCGGGTTCGAGGCGAGGGCGAGGATCTCGCCGGTGTCGACGTGCATCGCGACGAGCGCGCCCCCGTCGGCGGCCCACTCGTCCTGGTCGTGCGCCAAGCGGATGCCGTATTCGAGCGCCTCCTCTGCGGCGCGCTGGAGGTCGGCGTCGAGGGTCAGCCGGATGTTGTCGCCCGGCTCTGGCAGCTGGCTGAACTCGCGCTCGCTCGTGATCCGCCCGAGCGCGTCGACGAGGACTCGCCCCTCGCCGCGAACACCGCGGAGGTACGAGTCGTACACCGCTTCGATCCCAGTCTGGCCGATGCGGTCACCGGCCCGATAGCCCTGGTCGGCCTTCGCCTCGAGCTGCTCCGCGTTGATCTCGCCCACGTAGCCGAGGATGTGGGGCGCCAGGGCGCCCTGCTCGTAGTTGCGGAGGTACGTCTCCGTGATCTGGACGCCCGGAAACTCACTCTGGTGCTCCATGAGGTAGGCGGTCTTGAACTCGCCGACGCTCGTGACGATCGTGACCGGCGTGAGCGGGTCGCTCGCCAGGCGCTCCTCGACCTTCGCGCGGACCGCCGGAACCTTGAGGCCGAGGAGGCGCGCCAGGCGGCGCAGCATCGCGTCGCGCTCGACGAACGAGAGCTGGTCGAGCGCGGCGGGCCAGATCTGCACCTGCGTCCCCGGCTTGTTGGAGACGAGCGTGGCCCCGTCACGGTCGACGATCGAGCCGCGCGGGGCGACCACGCCGAAGCTCCGGATCTGGTTGTTGTTGGCGTTCTCGAGGTACCGCTCGCCGGAGATGACCTGCAGCGCCCAGAGACGGAAGAAGAGCGCGCAGAAGACCACGACCGCGAGGACGCCCAGGATCCCGACGCGCAGCGCCATCTGCGGGCTGAAGCGGTACGGCTCCTCGACCCGCGGATCGGGCGGCAGGAAGCCGGGGCGCCCGGGGTTGTTCGCCGAGCTAGACAGCCGGGTTCACCTCGCGGCGAATGACGAGGCGCGGCGGCAGGACCCGTGCGCAGAGGGCATAGAGCGGATAGGCCAAGAGCAGGTTGAAGGCGAGGCCCGGCAGGAGCACGGCGAGGAAGAGCTGCGAGGCGGGGATGGAGACGCCGAGCATGAAGTGGAGGACGGCCGAGCCGAGCGCGAAGCCGACGGACGCGAGCGCGACCGCGATCATGAGCGGGTGGGCGGACGCGCGGGTGGTCGCCTCGCCGAAACGACCCGCCGCGTAGCCGATGATGGTGAGCAGGAGCGACGTCAGGCCGAACGTTCCGAACGAGGCGGTGTCGAGGACGAGCCCGGCCAGGAAGCCCAGGATCGTCCCGTACGTCGGCCCGCGCAGGAGCGCCACCGCGACGACCGTCACGAGGACGACGTCCGGGTGCGCCTCGCCGACCTCGATCCATTCGGCCAACGACACCTGCACGATCGCAGCGACCAGGACGAGGCCGGCCGCCTTCAGTGGGTCGAAGCCGATCACGGCCGCGGTGTCGTCTCCTGCTGCCTCCCGGCCGCCTTCCCCTGCGCAGGCTGGCCTTGCGGCTGCCGGCGGGCCGCCTGCGCAGGCTCCTTCTCGATCAGCACGATCACCGCGGCCAGCGCGTCGAAGTCGACGAGCGGCTTGATCTGGATGCGCTTGAAGAGATCGACGTCCTGCTGGCCGACGGACTCGACCGCGCCGATGGCGATCCCACGCGGGAAGAGCGACTCGAACCGCTCCGTGGTCCACCCGGCCGTGATGACCGTGTCCCCCCTGGAGACCATCTCGTCCTTCTCGACGCGGTCGAGGATGAGCGAGGACGTGCTGGCGCCGTGCCTGACGACGCCGGAGGCCTCGGTCTCGAGCACGACTGCGGACACCGAGCTCGACTGGTCCGTGATCAGCGTGATCCGGGCGGTCGAGTCGGTGACGTCGGTGACCTTGCCGACGAGCCCTCCTCCGTCGGAGACGACAGGAGCGTTCAGGCGGATGCCGTCGCTCGTGCCCGCCGAGACGATGACTTCCTGCTGATAGGGGGTCGGCGGCCGGCCGATGATTCGGGCGACGACCGGGTCGAAGTCGGCCGGGAACTTCGGGCCGGAGATGTAGCCGGCGATCGCGCTCTCCAGCTCGAGCTCGCGTGCGGCGGTGCGCGCCTCGATCAGCTCCGAGCGGAGCTGGTCGTTCTGCTCGCGCAGCTCCTCGTTGTCGTCCTTCGCGTCGAGGAGGTCGGACATCCACCCCCAGCCGTCGCGGAAGGGGCGCGCAACCCGCTCGCCGGCCACCTCGAAGGGCATCAGCACCGAGACGCCGATCCGCTGGGCAGCGTGCAGCGGGCCGTCGTTTGCCTCCCGGAAGTAGACCGTGATGAGGCCCAGCGAGACGAGCACGAGCACGGCTGCAACGAGCCGCGCTCGAAACGCGCGTCCCGGTCGCGAGGGAGGGCCGTCACCGCGCCGGACCGGAGCGTCCAGCACTGGAAGCCGTGCTGTTCGTTGCCGAGGCACGGGAACAGACCAGTGTAGTGCTTCGCCCGGCTCGTGCCGAGTCCGAGCCGCTTCGGCTAGCGCCGACGGCCGTTTCGCTGGCGCGCCTTGGCCGAGCGGTGAATGACCTCGAACTCCTCGAGGCTCCGACCCGATCCGACCGCGACGCAGGTCAGCGGCGATTCGGCGAGCTGGACGGGCATCTGCGTCTCGTCGCGCAGACGGTCGCGCAAGGCCGTTCAGCAGCGCGCCGCCGCCGGCGAGCACGATGCCGCGGTCCATGATGTCGGCGGCGAGCTCGGGCGGCGTCTTGTCCAGCGTCGACTTGATCGCGTCGATGATCTGCCCGACCGGCTCGTCGAGGGCGCGCCGGGTCTCCTCGGAGCAGATGACGACGGTCTTCGGGAGGCCGGTGAGCATGTCGCGGCCGCGCACCTCCGCGGAGCTCTCCTGCGAGAGCTCCCACGCGGAGCCGATCTCGAGCTTCAGCTCCTCGGCGGTCTGCTGGCCGATCAGGAGCTTGTACTCCTTCTTGATGTGGGCCATGATCGCCTCGTCCATCTCGTCGCCGCCGACGCGGATGGACTGGGAGACGACGATGCCGCCGAGGGAGATCACGGCGACCTCGGTCGTGCCGCCGCCGATGTCCACGATCATGTTCCCGGTCGGCTCGGAAACCGGCAGGCCGGCCCCGATCGCAGCCGCCATCGGCTCCTCGATCAGGTAGGCCTGGCGCGCGCCCGCGCTCAGCGTGGCCTCCTCGACCGCGCGCTTCTCGACCCCGGTCACGCCGCTCGGGACGCAGACGACGACCCGCGGGTGCGCAAAGCGGTTGTGATGCACCTTCTGGATGAAGTGCCGGAGCATCTGCTCGGTGACGTCGAAGTCCGCGATGACCCCGTCCTTGAGCGGCCTGATCGCCGAGATCGTCCCCGGCGTCCGCCCCAGCATCCGCTTCGCCTCGATCCCGACGGCGTGCACCTCGCCGGTCCGCTGGTCGATGGCGACCACGGAAGGCTCGGACAGCACGATCCCGCGCCCACGCACGTAGACGAGCGTGTTCGCCGTGCCGAGGTCGACGGCCATCTCCCGCCCGCCGAACCCACTCAGGTAGCCCCAGAAGCCCATGAAGACCTCGATGAGTGTAACGACTGGCCTGAGCACGTCCACCGCGGCCACGTCCGGGGCCTGGCCCCGGACGTGTCGCGAAATGCGCTCGACGCCGTCGCTGTGGAAGCCGCACGAGCGCATCCCCCGCCGGGCGATCTACGCTCGATGGAGTGCCGCGACCACCGCGCCATCAGGCTCCGAAGGCGTTCTGCCACATCACTTCGACGAGGGAACCGGCGGCGAGCCGATCTTCGCGGAGCCGGCTGAGTTCCGTCGTTTCCTCATGACGCTCGACCAGACAACGGCGCGGTTTCGCTGGCGGTGCCTCGCGTACTGCCTGATGACGAACCACTACCACCTGATCGTGCGGACCCCCGAGCCGAACGTCTCGCAGGCAATGCATCACCTCAACTGCGCTATGCGCAGTGGTTCAACCGCCGCCACGGCCATCAGGGGCACCTGTTCCAGCGTCGGTTTCACGCCGCGGCTGTCGAGAGCGACTGGCACCTGCTGGAAGCTTGTCGGATACGTCGTCGCTGAACCCGGTGCGCGCCGGTCTTGCGCGACGACCGTCCGACTGGACATGGAGCAGCTACCGCGCGAGCGTCGGGCTTCCGTCAGAGGCTGCTGACGCTCGCGCTCGATGAGCTTCTGTGGCTATTTCGGTCGCCGCCGCTCGAATGCCCGCGAGGCATTCCTGGCGTTCGTCGAGGACGGCCGCCTCAGCGTCGTCCTTTCTGACCACGGCCAAGTGCCTGGCACCAGGACGTGGCCGGGACTAGCCGATGCCGTAGGTGCCGGGGACGCGGTCGGCGAGCAGGCGAACCAGGAGCGCGGCCGGGAGGCCGACGACGTTCAGGTAGTCGCCCTCCACGCGGGTGACGAGGGCGGCGCCGCGGGACTGGATGGCATAGCCGCCGGCGCGGCCTCGCCATTCGCCGGTGGAGACGTACGCCTCGACCTCCCTGGGGGCCAGCGGCCGGACCGCGACCAGGGTCTCCTCGTGCTCGACGGCCTCCCAGCCCGGGCCGAGGAGACACACGCCGGAGACGACGGCGTGCGTCCGACCGGAGAGGAGCGCCAGCATCTCCCCCGCCTCGCGCTCGTCCGCGGGCTTGCCGAGGACGCGGCCGCCGACGACCACCGCCGTGTCCACGCCGAGCACGACCCGGCCCGCCGCCTCGTCGGCCACCGACCGCGCCTTCCCGGCGGCGTGCGCGCGCACGAGCTCCACGGGCGACAGGCCGTCGTCGTCCCGCTCCTCGTACCGCGGCGCGACCACCTCGAAGGGCAGGCCGAGCTGCTCGAGGATCGCCCGCCGCTGCGGCGACGTCGAGGCCAGCAGCAACGGAGACCTGCCGCTCACCGCTTCCGCGCCCGCCAGATCTCCTCCGACGGCCACTGACGCGCCCACCAGCGCTCCGGCAGGCCCGGGTACCGATGCTCCGATCCGCTCTCCGGCGCCTGCAGCTCGACGAGGTCGACGACCTCGAAGCCGCACCCGCGGAGGAGCCGGATCCAGTCGCCGTGGCCGAGGTGGAACTCCACCGAGTCGGTGTCCGCCCACTCGAGCCGGTGCATCCCGAAGTAGGGGCGCAGGAGCTCCAGCCCCGAGGGCTTCTCCTCCAGAGGAGCCGTGAGGATCGCGAGCGTTCCGTTGACGAGGAAGACGAGCTCGCCGCCGGGCCGCAGCAGCCGCGCGGCCTCGGGAATCCATGCGTACGGGTCGGCCCAGATCGAGGCGCCGTACTCGGAGACCGCGAGGTCGAAGCTCGCGTCCGGCAGGGGAACCGCCTCGGCGCTCGCCTCGATCAGCGGGAACTCGAGGGCGAAGCGCGCCTGCATCGCCCGGGCGGTGTCGAGCTGCGCCGGCGTGACGTCGACGCCGACCGGCCTCGCACCGCGACGCGCCAGCCAGGCCGAGACGTACGCCGTCCCGCAGCCGAGCTCGACGACGTCCAGCCCCTCCACGGACGCCGGCAGCACGCCGACCTGAGCCTCCGGAACTCCCCAGACGCCCCACGTGATCTCCTCGGCGGCCCAGGCGGAGGGCGCCTCCTCCGCATACTCGGCCGCCCACGAGCCCCACTCCGCGCGGTTGCGCCGGACGTGGTCGGGCAGATCAGACAAGCTCGCCGTCGGAGAACCAGAGCGCGATCTCGCGCTCCGCCGACGCCGGCGAGTCCGACCCGTGCACGAGGTTGTCCGGCATCGCCAGCGCGAGGTCGCCGCGGATGGTGCCCGGGGCCGAGTCGACCGGGTTCGTCGCTCCCATCGTCGTCCGCACGACCTGGATCGCGGACTGCCCCTCGAGCACGAGCGCGAGCGTCGGCGACGACGTGATGAACTCGACGAGCTCGCCGAAGAACGGCTTCTCGCGGTGCTCGGCGTAGTGCTCACCCGCCAGCGCCTCGTCGACGAGGACGAGCTTCGCCGCCCGCACGGCCAACCCGCGCTGCTCGAAGCGGGCGAGGATCTCCCCCGCGAGCCGGCGCTGCATCGCGTCGGGCTTGATCAGGACGAGCGTGCGTTCCGCCATGCGTCCCCGCGGGTCTCCGCTTCGTCGCGCTTCTTCGCCTTCCAGAAGATCCAGGACACGTACCCGAGCACGAACCAGGGGATCAGCATTGCCACGAGCGCGACCAGTGTGATCGCGAGCGACCCTCTGTCCTCGTCCATGACGTGCTGCGCGAGGAGGACGTCCACGCGCTCAGACTACCGTGCGCTCAGCCCGAGAGGTTCTCGACCGCGCGCGGCGACTCGACGGGGGTCTCGCAGAAGGGGCACATCTGCCAGAGCGGCTCGAGCGGAGCCTTGCAGCGCCGGCACGAGTCCTTGAGCTTCGTCGTGCAGACCGGGCAGGCGAGGAACGACGACTCGATCGCCGCGCGACAGACCGGGCAGCGCTCGGCGACGTCCATGCTGTCCTCCATCGCCCTGATCTCGAGCTCGCGCTCGCGCACGTCCTCGATGTACTCGGGCGGGCGGAAGAACATGTAGAGGAGCGGCCCGACGAACGGCGGGAAGATGCCGAGGGCGACCGCCATCGCCAGCAGCCACGGGTCGTCGATGCGGCGCCGCGCGTCCTTGTAGACCCAGTAGGCGGACGCCAGCCAGAAGACGACGAGGAAGAACAGCGTGACGTTCCGGATGACGAGCCACTCCTCCGAGTCGAAGAAGTCGCTCACGAAGTCCAGCGGATCGCTGTCGTCCGTGGTGGTCGTCTGCGCGAGTAGAAGGTGTAGACGCGTCACAACAGGATCTTCCCAACGAACCACCCTGCGCCGAACGCGATCGCCACGATCGCGAAGAGCACGATCGCCGCGAGCACGAAGACGCTCAGCCGCTCGCCGACGCTTGCCATGGTAGACACGCAGGGCGGACGGCGGCTAGGTCAGCGAGCAGGTAGAGGGAGCCGGTCACGAGCAGGGCGCCGCCCTCGCCGGCCAGCTCGCGCCCGCGCAGGAGCGCCGCGCGCGGGTCGGAGACCTCCTCGACGTGCCCGAAGAAGGGTCGCGCCAGGTCCGCGAGCTCCTCCGCCGGAAGCGCGCGCCCGCTCGTCGAGGACGTCGCCACGAGGCGCCCGCCGAGCGCCGAGAGCGCCGCGAGCATCCCTGCCGCGTCCTTGTCGGCCAGGATCGAGGCGACGACGACCCAGTCGGCGCGCGGAACGCGCGTGAGGAGATAGCCGACGCCGGCGAGATTGTGCGCGCCGTCCCAGATCTCGAGCGGGGCCTCCCCCACGCGCTCGAGGCGGCCGGGGACGACCACGCCCTCGAGCGGCGCCGGGTCGACCGTCCTGCCGAGGAACGACTCGACCGCCGCGTGCGCGAGCGCGCCGTCGGAGCCGGCGACGACCGTGACGCCCCCGGCCCCGGCGCTGCGGGCGGCCTGCTCCCATTCCGGCTCGCCGAGGACGACGAGCGCCCCCGGGGTCACCACCGCGAGCTTCTCCGCGGCGATCTCCTCCCGGGTCTCGCCCAGGACCTCGACGTGCTCGAGGGCGACGTTCGTGAGCACGACGACCCCGGCGCCAAGGACGTTGGTGGCGTCGTGGCGCCCGCCGAGGCCTGCCTCGACGACGGCGACGTCGACTTCCGCGGCCGCGAACTCGGCGAGCGCGGCGGCGGTCAGCGCCTCGAACTGCGTCGCCCCTACCGACTCGGCCTCGGGCCGGATGCGGGCGAGCGCCGCCTCGAGGTCGGCCTCCTGCCCGCCGACTCGGATGCGCTCGCCCCAGGAGACGACGTGCGGCGACGTGTAGAGGCCCGGGCGGAGGCCCTCGGCGAGGAGCAGCGCCTCGGCCGCGCGCGCGGTCGTCGTCTTGCCGTTCGTGCCGACGACATGGATGGCGTCGAGGCCGCGCTCGGGATTCCCGAGTCGTCGCAGCAGCTCGCGAATCCGTCCGAGCCCAAACTCCTCCGGCCAGGGGCTGAGCGCCTCGAGCCAGGTGATGTGGTCAACCGCCGAGGGCATCGAGCTCGCGCCGGTAGCGCGCCAGCTTCTCGCGCTCGCCCTCGACCACCTCGGGCGGCGCGTTGGCGACGAAGTTCTCGTTCCCGAGCATCCCCTCGGAGCGCGCAACCTCCTTGTGCAGGCGGTCGATCTCCCCGTCGCGGCTGCCGTTCAGGGGTAGCTGCTCCTTGCGCACGACGGCGTCGAAGACGCGGCGCTCGTCCTCCGCGAGGTCGACGAGCACGCCGCTGCGCCGGGCGATCGCGGCGGCGTCGCGGACCCGCTCGAGCGCATCGGCGTCCGCGCTGAAGCGCGCGTCCGGCTCGGGCCACGGCGAGACGATCAGACGCGCTTGGCGGTCGGGGAGCCGCGTCCAGATCTCCTCGGTCACGTGCGGCAGAACCGGGTGCAGGAGCGCAACGAGCCGCTCGAGCGCGGCGAGCGCGGTCGCGGCGGCGTCCGGATCGTCCTCGTACAGCCGCGGCTTCAGCGCCTCGGCGTACCAGTCGCAGAAGTCGTCGTAGGTCAGGGAGTAGAGGGCCTTCACGGCAGCAGAGAAGTCGAAGGCGGCCCAGGCCTCCTCCACCTCGACGCGGACGAGATCGAGGCGCGCGAGGATCCAGCGCTCCTCGGCCGACTGCGGCCTCGCGTCGGGCAGGGCGCCCTCGGTGTTCGCCAGGAGCAGCCGCGAGACGTTCCAGAGCTTGTTCGCCAGCCGCCGGCCCTCGACGATCGCCTCCTCGGCAAAGCGCACGTCCTGGGTGGACGACATCTTGAGGAGCCCGTAGCGGGTCGCGTCGGCGCCGTGGGCGTCGATCAGCTCGAGCGGGTCGATGCCGGTGCCGAGGCTCTTCGACATGCGGCGCCCGTCCGGCGCGAGCACCGTCGAGTGGACGATCACGTCGTGGAACGGGACGTCGCCGACGAGCTCGAGCCCGGTCCAGATCATCCGGTTCTCCCACAGGCGGATGATCTCGCGCGCCGTCGAGTTGACGTCGCCCGGGTAGTAGCGCCGCAGCTCCTCGGTGTCCTCGGGCCAGCCGAGCGTCGCGTACGGCCAGAGCGCCGACGAGAACCAGGTGTCGAGCACGTCGGGGTCGCGCTCGAGCTCGCCCGAGCCGCACTCCGCGCAGCGCTCGGGCGGCGGCCAGGCGCAGGTGGCGTGCCCGTCGGGGCAGTACCAGATCGGGAGCTGGTGACCCCACCAGAGCTGGCGCGAGACATTCCAGTCCGGAATCTCCTCGAGCGAGCGAACGGCGAACTGGTGCTGCGACTCGGGGTGGTAGCGGACGCGCCGCTCCACGAGCGCGGCCAGGGCCGGCTTGCGCGGTTCCTCCATGGCGAGCCACCACTGGAGCGAGACCAGCGGCTCGATGCGCGTGTGGCAGCGCTCGCAGGTGCCGACGTTGTGCCGGTAGGGCTCGCGCTTCTCCAGCCGGTCGTGCTCCCGGAGCCAGGCCACCACCGCCTCGTCGGCCTCCTTCTGGGTCAGGCCCGCGAGGTCGCCCGCGTGCTCGTTCATGCGCCCGTCGAGGCCGATCACCGTCAGGACCGGAAGGTCGTGGCGCCTGCCGATCTCGAAGTCCGTGGGATCGTGCCCGGGCGTGACCTTGAGCGCGCCCGTGCCGAACTCGGGCTCCACGAGCTCGTCCGCGATCACCGGCACGCGCCGCTCCACGAACGGGACGACGACCTCCCGGCCGACCGCGTCGCGGTAGCGCTCGTCGGCCGGGTGCACCGCGACCGCGACGTCCGCAAGCATCGTCGGCGGGCGCACCGTGGCCACCGTGATCGCGCCCGAGCCGTCCGCGAACGGGTAGCGCGCGAAGACGAGCGTGTCGTCCATGGGCTCGTGCACGACCTCGAGGTCCGAGATGGCCGTCTCGTGGAAGGGGCACCAGTTGACGATCCGGTTCGCGCGGTACATCCAGCCGCGCTCCCAGCAGTGGACGAAGAAGCGCATCACGGCCTCGACGTAGCCCGGATCCATCGTGAACCGCTCCCGGTCGTACGCGAGCGAGGCGCCCAGGCGCCGGTACTGGCCCATGATCGTCCGGCCCGTCTCCTCGAGGTGCCCCCACACCCGCTCGACGAAGGCCTCGCGCCCGATCTCCTTGCGGGACGTCCCCTCCGCGACGAGCTGCTTCTCCACGACGTTCTGGGTGGAGATGCCCGCGTGGTCGTACCCGGGCTGCCAGAGCGTGTCGAAGCCGCGCATCCGGTGCCAGCGAACGAGGACGTCCTGGAGCGACCCGTTGAGGGCGTGGCCCATGTGCAGCGCGCCGGTCACGTTCGGCGGCGGCACGGCGATCACGAACGTCTCCTCGCGCCGCTTGCCGGCACCCGCGCGGTAGAGGCCCTCGGCCTCCCAGGCCTCCTGCCAGCGGCGCTCGACGTCCTCCGGACGGTAGGTCGGCTCCATGCCGCTGATTCTAGGGGTGTGCCCACGTGGCAGACTTCAGGCATGGAAAGGTCGCCGAGCCCGTGAGCCAGGTCGTCCAGGATCCTCTCGAAGCCGGCCGCCAAGCCGTGCAGCGGCGCGAGTGGGCCACGGGCTACGAGCTCCTGCACGCCGCGGACGAGTCCGGCGAGCTGACGGCGGAGGACCTCATGCTCCTCGCCGAGGCCGCGATGTGGGTCGGCCACATGGACTCGGTCGAGCCGTACTTCGAGCGCGCCTACCGCGGGTACCTCCAGGAGGGCAAGACGCTGCGGGCCGCCTTCGTCGCCACCTGGATCGCGCACAACGAGAAGAACAGCCTGCAGACGTCCGTCGCCGACGGATGGATGAGCCGGGCCAAGCGCCTCCTCGATCTCGAGGACGAGGCAGCCGAGCACGGCTACTGGGCGCTCCAGAAGAGCCTCGACGCGCTCGGTTCCGGCGACTTCGCCGAGGCGCTCGAGCTCGCCCGAAAGGCCGAGGAGCTCGGCCGCCGCTTCGGCGACCGCAACCTCGAGATTCGCGGGCTGCAGCGCCAGGGCAGCGCGCTGATCTCGCAGGGCGAGGTCGCCGAGGGGAAGCTCCTGCTCGACGAGGCGAGCGCGGCCGCGCTCGCCGGCGAGCTCGACCCCTTCTCGACGCTGTCGGTGTACTGCAACACCATCGGCGCGTGCCGCGACGTCGCCGACTTCGAGAGCGCCGGCGAGTGGACCGACCGGGCGATGGACTTCTGCGAGGCGAACACGGCGGCCGCCTTCCCGGGCATGTGCCGGGTGAACCACGCCGAGGTGATGAAGTTCAAGGGCCGCCTGACCGAGGCGCAGGAGCTCGCCGACAGCGCGAGCCAGGAGCTGCGCGTCTGGAACCCGCGGATCGCGGGCGCCGCTTTCTACGAGCTCGGCGAGGTCCGCCTGCGGCTCGGCGAGCTCGCCCAGGCCGAGCAGGCCTTCCGGGAGGCCGACGAGCTCGGGCGCACCCCGGAGCCCGGCCTTTCGCTCCTTCGGCTCGTCCAGGGGAACGTGAAAGGCGCGCTCGCGTCGATCCGCCGGGCGGTCGGCAACGACTCGCTGAGCCTCCCCGCCCAGGCGCGCCTGCTGCCGGCCGCTGTCGAGATCGCGATCGCCGCCGGCGAGCCCGACGAGGCGGCCGGATACGCCGAGCGCTTCGCGCCTGTGGCGGAGACCTACGACACCTCGGCGCTCCACGCCACCGCCGCCTTCACGAGCGGGCAGGTCGCACTTGCGCGCGGCGACGCCGACGGCGCCTACCATGCGTTTCGCCAGGCGCGGACGATCTGGGACTCGAACGGAGCGACCTACGACGTCGCCCGCGCGCGCGAGCAGCTCGGAAAGGCGCTGCAGACGAGCGGGGACGAGGAGGCCGCGGTCTGGGAGCTCCAGGCGGCGGCCGCCCGCTTCGAGCGGCTGGGCGCGGTCCGGGACGCCGACCGCGTCGCAGAGCTCCTCATGCGCGACACGTCGACCGAGGTGATGAAGACGTTCCTCTTCACCGACATCGTCGGCTCGACCGAGATCGCGAGCGCGGTCGCGTCGGACCGGCAGTGGGTCAGCCTGCTGCGCCGCCACGACGATGCCCTGCGCGCGATCTTCGCGGACTTCAAGGGCCAGGTCGTCGACCACACGGGCGACGGCTTCTTCGTCGCCTTCGAGGAAGCCGAGGACGCCGTCGGCGCGGCGGTCACGATCCAGCGGGCGATCGACCAGGACTTCGAGTTCGACATCCGCATCGGCGTCCACACGGACGGGGCGCTGCAGACGCGGGAGAACTACCACGGGAAGGGCGTGCACGCCGCGGCCCGCATCGGCGCCTCCGCCGAGGGCCGGGAGATCCTGACGAGCAAGGCGACGGTCGCAGAGCTCGCTCAGTTCAGGATCACGAGCCCGCGCTCGCTCACCCTGAAGGGCTTCAAGGAGCCCGTCGACGTCTGCTCGGTGGAGTGGGCCGCGGCCGGGTGAAAGCACCTGCGGCGGCCGCTCTGGCCGTCACGCTCTTGCTCGCGGCCTGCGCCGGCGACTCCGATCCCGCCGCGGTCTCCACGGTGACGACGACCGTGATCACGACGGAGACGGTGACGACGACGGTCACCGAGACCGCGCCCACCGACACGTCCGGCGCCGACGGACTCCGGCGCCTCCACGGTGAGCTTCCAGATGCCCTCGCGGAACATCGGCTGCCTCTTCGGGTTCCGGCGCCTCCGCTGCGACATCCTGAGCGGCCTCGAGCCGGCGCCGGCGGAGGACTGCGAGTTCGACTGGGTCGGGGTCGACCTCGGCGTGACGGGGCCCGCGGCCCCGAACTGCGGCAGCGACACGGTCTACGACGCCGACGCGCCCACGCTCGCCTACGGCACGGCCTGGGACCGGGCCGGCATTCACTGCGAGTCCGAGGAAAGCGGCCTCACGTGCTCGAACGGCGAGGGGCACGAGTTCACCCTCGCGCGCGGAAGCTGGTCGGCTTCCTGAGCACGATCCGTTAGGCATTGAACCCTCCGCGGGGTCGGCTGCGAACTGCGGTCAATCCCCACCGCATCGACCCAGGAGGATCACGATGTCCAAGTTCATTCGCTGGGCGATCGGCGTCGGCGCAGTCGCCGCGCTGGTTGTCCCGCTCGGAGCCGCCGCAGACCGCGGCGGCGACTCGAAAGGAAAGGATCGGCGCGTCTTCTACGCGACCGACACCGGAGGCAACCTGCTGCGCTTCGACTCGCGCTCGCCCCGAAAGGCCCGCTCCAAGGCCATCACCGGCCTGCCGGCGGGAGTCGTCTTGAGCGGCCTCGACTTCCGTCCCGCGACCGGCGACCTCTACGCGCTCGGAAGCGACAAGGTCGTCTACCGCGTGAACGCGGAGACGGCGATTGCCGTGGCCGAGGGGCCCGCCTTCGAGGTTGCCCCGGATGCGCTCAACAGCGGGAACATCGGCTTCGACTTCAACCCGACCGTGGACAAGATCCGGGTGACGAGCGACGCCGACGACAACATCCGCCTCAATCCGGACGAGGGCAACCTGCTCTCGAAGGACACGAGCCTCACCCCGGCGGACGTCATGGTGGTCGGCTCCGCGTACACCAACTCGTCCTTCACGGCGTTCGCGACCCGGCCGACCGTGACCGAGCTGTACGCCCTCGACATCGCCCCCAGCAAGGACCGGCTCTGGATTCAGCGCCCCGCCAACAACGGCACGCTGATCATGCCCGTCTCGCTCGGCTTCAACCTGGGCGCGAACGCCGGCTTCGACATCGCCGGCAGCAAGAACGTCGGCTACGTCGCCGGCACCCAGATGGGCCGGAGCTCCGCCCAGCTCTGGCGCGTCGACCTGGCCACGGGCAACACGCGGTCGCTCGGCCGCATCGGCAAGGGCGTGACCATCACCGGCCTCGCCGCCTGGCAGGACCAGTAGCACGCCGCAGCGGGGTGGGCCCCACCGGGCCCACCCCGCGAACCTCCGGGCCCTGACGTGCGAACGACCTGTGATTCGGACCGCCGATGGACTCGCTCCCAGCAATCGCGCACGACCGCGTCGACACCCAGGAGGCCGTCCTCCTCGCGCGGCTCGCCGCCGGAGAGCGCGACGAGCCGCTCGCCGACCTCTACCGCATCTACGGCAGGCGGATCTACGGGCTCGGGCTCCGGCTGCTCGGCGATCGGGGACTTGCCGAGGAGCTGGTGCAGGAGACGTTCCTGCGCCTCTGGCGTTCGAGCGACCGTTACGACTCGGAGCGGGGCAGCGTCCGCACGTTCGTCTTCACGCTGGCCAGGCGCGCCGGAGTCGACCTCCTCAGGCGCGGGTCGTCGCGCTCGACGCCGGCGATCCCGGTCGAGGACCTGGACGCGCCGTCCGGCGACGAGGCCTTCGACGAGCTCGTCCTGTCGCTCGACGTCCGCGAGGTCCTCGACAGCCTGTCGCCCAAGCACCGCGAGGTGCTCGAGCTGCACTACCTCGGCGACATGACCCAGGCGCAGATCGCAGCCAGGCTCGACGTCCCGCTCGGCACGGTCAAGACGAGGACGTTCCACGCACTGCGGGCCTTCCGCGAGCAGCTCGGAGAGCGGGAGCTCCTGTGACCGAGCCCGTCATCCGCCACGAGGACGCCGCCGGCTACCTGCTCGGCGTCCTGACCCCGGAGGAACGGGGCGCCTTCGAGCGGCATCTCGCCGGCTGCGCCGAGTGCCGGAAGCACGTGCAGGAGCTGGGCGGGACCGCCGAGCTGCTGCGACGGAGCGCCCCCGCCTACGACCCGCCGCCGGGGCTCGAGCGCAAGGTGGCCGACGCGGTCGAGCGGGGCGCCTCGGCGAACGGCGGTCCGTCTCGCCGGCCGGCCCGGCGACCGCTCTGGCGCCGCCCGGTGGCGCTCGCCGCGGCCGCGGCGGCGCTCGCGCTCGGAGGGCTCCTCGCCGGAGCGCTGCTCGAGCGGCCCGGGCCCGGCGGTCAGGTCGAGCTCGAGGCGACGCTCGCACCGCCGGGTGGCGGGCCCGAACGCGCGAGCGTGATCGTCGAGAAGACCGGGATCGGACGCGAGATCTCCTTCCGGAGCGACGACCTGCCCATTCTGCCCAAGGGCGAGTACTACGAGCTCTGGTTCGTCGGCGCCGGCGACACGCTCGAGCGCCCGAATCGCATCTCCGCCGGCACGTTCCATCCCGACACGCAGGGCCGTTCCGTCGTGGAGCTGACCGCGGCGGTCGACCCGGCCCTCTACCCCGTGCTCAGCGTCACGGCCGAGCCGGCGGACGGCGATCCCCGCCGCACCGGCCCGGAGGTGCTCCGCTCGGAGTAGCGGACGCCTGGGCCGGGTCTAGGCGGACTCTTCTTCGAGCTCGTCGTCCAGGGCGAGCGCCGCGCCGCCGCTCGTGACGAGCGTCGGGCGGAGGTTGCGCTCGATCGTCTCCTTCGTGATCACGCACTTGGAGACGTCCTTGCGGGACGGGAGCTCGAACATGACGTCCAGGAGGGCCTGCTCGATGATGGAGCGGAGCCCGCGGGCGCCCGTCTCGCGCTCGAGCGCCTTGTCCGAGATCTGCCAGAGCGCGTCCTCGGTGAAGACGAGCTCGACGTTGTCGTACGAGAAGAAGCGCTGGTACTGCTTGACGAGCGCGTTCTTCGGCTCGAGCAGGATCTGGACGAGGTCCTCGCGCGTGAGCTGGTGCACCGCGGAGATGACCGGGAGCCGGCCGATGAACTCCGGGATCAGCCCGTACGAGAGGAGGTCCTCCGGCATCACGGACGAGAGGAGCTCGCTCGACTCGATCGCCCGGCGCGACTTGACGTCGGCGCCGAAGCCGACCTGGTTCTTGCCGATCCGCTTGCTGATGATCTTCTCCAACCCGGCGAACGCGCCGCCGCAGATGAAGAGGATGTTCGTCGTGTCGATCGAGAGGAACTCCTGGTGCGGGTGCTTGCGGCCGCCCTGCGGCGGGACGCTCGCGACCGTGCCCTCGAGGATCTTGAGGAGCGCCTGCTGGACGCCCTCGCCCGAGACGTCGCGCGTGATCGACGGGTTGTCCGCCTTGCGCGCGATCTTGTCGACCTCGTCGATGTAGATGATCCCGGTCTCGGCCTTCTTGACGTCGAAGTCCGCGGCCTGGATCAGCTTCAGGAGGATGTTCTCGACGTCCTCGCCGACGTAGCCGGCCTCGGTGAGCGCCGTCGCGTCCGCGATCGCGAACGGGACGTTCAGGATCCGCGCGAGCGTCTGCGCGAGCAGCGTCTTCCCGCAGCCGGTCGGGCCGAGCAGGAGGATGTTCGACTTCTGGAGCTCGACGTCGTCGCCGTCGTCGGCCACCATCTGCACGCGCTTGTAGTGGTTGTAGACGGCGACCGCGAGCGTCCGCTTGGCCTCCTCCTGGCCGACGACGTAGTCGTTCAGGATCGTGTAGATCTCCTTCGGCCGCGGGAGGTTGTCCAGGTCGAGCTGCGCCGGGGAGGTGAGCTCCTCGTCGATGATCTCGTTGCAGAGATCGATGCACTCGTCGCAGATGTAGACGCCGGGGCCGGCGATGAGCTTCTTCACCTGCCGCTGGCTCTTGCCGCAGAAGCTGCAGAGAAGCTGTTCGTTACCGTCGGTCGCTCGGGCCATGTCTCTCTACCTTGTACCTCGAAATCGCTCGGCTGGCTAGGACCTAGGACGCCGCCGCCATCGCGGGCGTGCCCCGATTGGCGATCACCGTGTCGATGATGCCGTAGTCGAGGGCTTCCTGCGCGGTCATGAAGTAGTCCCGCTCCATGTCCTTGCCGACCTTCTCCAGGTCCTGCTTGGTGTGGGTGGCGATGATCTCCTCGAGCAGGCGCTTCATCGCGAGCGTCTCGCGCGCCTGGATCTCGATGTCGGTCGCCTGCCCCTGGAAGCCGGCCGAGACCTGATGGATGAGGATCTTCGAGTGCGGCGTCGCCATTCGCTTGCCGTTGGTGCCGCCCGCCAGAAGCAGAGCGCCCATCGACATGGCGATCCCGACGCAGATCGTCTGCACGTCGGGCTTGATGTACTGCATCGTGTCGTAGATCGCCATGCCGGCATAGACCGAGCCGCCCGGCGAGTTGATGTAGATCGAGATGTCCTTGTCGGGGTCCTCGGACTCGAGGTGGATCAGCTGCGCCACGATCAGGTTGGCGATCTGGTCGTCCACGGGAGTCCCGAGGAAGATGATTCTCTCGTTCAGAAGCCGCGAGTAGATGTCGAAAGCGCGCTCGCCTCTCGACGTCTGCTCGACGACCATTGGGATCAACGGGCTCATGTGCCTCCCTCGCTTCCTGGCGTCCATATCTTCATCCCGGTAGGTGCGTTCTCCTTCTCGGGCGTCCACAGCTTCTCGCGAGCACGGGCGAGCTCGATCGGAATCCGTTCGACCCCGGCCACGACTTCGTCCAGTGCCTTGCGCATCCGCAGGTCGCCCCGGAGCTGCTCGAAGCCGCCGCCCTCGCGCGCGGCCGCGAGGAGTGCGTCGGGGTCCTCCCCGGCCTCCTCGGCCTCGCGTCTGACGAGCTCCTCGATCTCGCGCGTCGCCGATCTCGATCTCGAGCTTGTCGGCCACGGCGTCGAGGGCGAGCTCGCGCTTCAGCGCCTGCTCGGCCTCGCCGCGGAGCCTCTCGACGATCTCCTCCTGGCTCTGGCCGGTCATGGCGAGATACGTCTCGAGGCCGATGCCCCGCCGCTCGAGCGAGCGGACGAAGCCGGTCGCCAGCTCGCTGGTCCGCCGCTCGACGAGCGGCTCGAGCGAGTCGAAGTCGGACGCCTCGACGAGGGCGTCGACCGCGTCCTGGCGGAGCTTCAGCTCCAGCTCGCCTTCGAGCTGCTCGCGCAGCTGCGCCTCGAGGTCGGCGCGCAGCTCCGCGAGCGTCTCGAACTCGCTGACGGCTCGGGCGAGGTCGTCCTCGAGCGGAGGCAGGACCTTCTCCCGGATCTCGTTCGCGCTCACAGTGACCGTCGCCTTCCGCTCGTCGGCGAGCTCGAACTCGATCTCCTGCGTCTCGCCCGCCGACATGCCGACGAGCGCGGCCTCGATCTCGTCCACGAGCCTGCCGCTGCCGATCTCGACGACGTAGTCGCGCTGGGTGGCGCCGATCTCGTCGCCCTCGAGGTCGATGACGACGACGTCGCCGGGCTGGGCCGGGCGGTCGTCGACCGGAGAGAGCTCGGCGGCGGCCTCGCGCAGCCGTTCGAGCTCCGCGTCGACGATCTCCTCGGGCACCTCGGGCTCGGGGACGCCCACCTGAAGCGTCGTCCAGTCGGCGAGCTCGGGCGTCGGAACGACGGCGACCGTGGCCGTGAAGCGGAACGCCTCGCCCGTCTCGGGGGGCACGGCGTCGCCGAAGTCGACCTCGGGGTTCGCCACGGGCCGGATCCCGGAGGACGCGGCCGCATTCCAGAACCAGCCGTCGAGGTGGCTGCGGACGGCCTCGTCCCAGAGAGCCTCGCGGCCGACCCGCGCGACGACGACCTGGACGGGCGCCTTGCCCTTGCGGAAGCCGGGGATCCGGAGCGAGGCGGCCAGGTCCGACGCGGCGTGCTCCATGGCGTGCTGGACGTCGGCCTCCGGCACCTCCACCTCGAGGCGCACGCGGCTTTCCGGCAGCTCTTCGACCGTCGTCTTCACTGCGGGCCATTCTGTCAGAAGCATGTGGGTCTCCCGGGCGTGGCCAGAATCGAGCTGACCGTCTCGCCGGGCGCCGCCCGCAGCGAGCTGGTCGGGCGCCACGGCGACGGCTGGCGCGCCCGCGTGGCCGCCCCGCCGGAGCGCGGGCGCGCGAACCGCGCGCTCGTCGAGCTGCTCGCCGAGGCGCTCGGCGTGCATCGGGACCGGGTCGCGGTCGTCGCCGGCCTGACCGGCCGGCGCAAGGTGGTCGAGGTCACCGGGCTCGAGCCCGCCGAGCTCGATCGCCGCCTCGAAGCCGCTTGTAGAGCGGGTTAGCGCCCCTCTCCCAACGGTTCCTCTTGACACTCCTGTAGGAGTGCTATATCACTCCTACTCATCTAGTAGAGAAAGTGGGGTAACCGAAACAGTGACACACACTCGCACGCGCATCGCCCTTCTCAGCGCCCTGGCGGCGCTGCTCCTCCCCCTCCTCCTGGTTGTCGGCTGCGGCGGCGGCGGCGACGCCGATGCCGCCGGCGGCTCAGGCGACGGCGGCACCCTCTCGCTCGTCGCCTACTCGACGCCGCGCGAGGCCTACGAGGAGATCATCCCGGCCTTCACGGAGACCGACGCGGGCCAGGGCTTCGACTTCGAGCAGTCCTACGCCGCCTCCGGCGAGCAGCGTCGCGCCGTCGAGGCCGGGCTGCCCGCGGACGTCGTCGCCTTCTCGCTCGAGCCCGACATCACCGCCCTCGTCGACGCCGGCCTCGTCGACGCCGACTGGAACCAGAACGACTACGCCGGCATGGTCACGAACTCCGTCGTCGTCTTCGCGGTCCGGCCCGGCAACCCGAAGGGCATCCAGACCTGGGACGACCTCCTCGACGAGGGCGTCGAGGTGATCACGCCGAACCCGTTCACCTCCGGCGGCGCGCAGTGGAACATCATGGCCGCCTACGGAGCGCAGCTCGAGCAGGGCAAGTCCGACGAGGAGGCGATCGCCTACCTCCGCGAGCTGTTCCTCGAGCACGTCCCCGTCCAGGACAAGAGCGCGCGCGAGGCGCTCCAGACCTTCTCGGGCGGCAAGGGCGACGTCATGCTCGCCTACGAGAACGAGGCGATCTTCGCCCAGCAGGCCGGCGAGGAGCTCGAGTACATCGTGCCCGCCGAGACGATCCTCATCGAGAACCCGGTCGCGGTCGTGAACACGAGCGAGAGCCCCGAGGCGGCGCAGGCGTTCGTCGACTACCTGTACACGCCGGAGGCGCAGGCGGTCTTCGCCTCGAAGGGCTACCGGCCGGTCGTCGAGGGCGTCGAGACGGACTTCGACTCCTCGGACCCGCCCGGCCTCTTCACGATCGCCGACCTCGGCGGGTGGGCCGACGTCCGCACGCGCTTCTTCGACCGCGAGGAGAGCATCTTCCTCGACATCGAGAACGAGCTCGGAGTCCCAACTGACGACTAGTCCCGAAGCGGTCACGCTGCCGGCGCGCACTGGAGGGTCCAGGCGCGCCGGCGGCCTCGTTCTGGGGCTGTCGACCGCGTACCTCACGCTCATCGTCCTCATCCCGATCGCGGCGGTGATCGCAGCGTCGCTCGAAGGCGGTCTCTCCGCCTTCTGGGACGAGGTGACATCGCCTGCGGCGGTCGCGGCGCTGAAGCTCACGTTCGTCGCCTCGCTGGTCGTCGTCCTCCTGAACGCGGTCACCGGCACGCTCATCGCCTGGGTGCTCGTCCGCGACGACTTCCGCGGCAAAAGCGTCGTCAACGCGATCATCGACCTCCCCTTCGCCCTGCCGACGATCGTCGCCGGGCTCACGCTGCTCGCCGTGTACGGGCCCGAGAGCCCGCTCGGCGTGAACGTGGCCTACTCGCGGGCGGCGATCGTGGTGGCGCTGCTGTTCGTGACGCTCCCCTTCGTCGTCCGAGCGGTGCAACCGGTCCTGCTCGAGCTCGACCGCGAGATGGAGGAGGCGGCGGCGTCGCTCGGCGCGCGACCGTTCACGACGTTCCGGCGCATCGTCCTGCCCAACCTGCTCCCGGCGATGCTCTCCGGCGCCGCGCTCTCGTTCGGCAAGGCGGTCGGGGAGTTCGGCTCGATCGTTCTCATCTCGGGGAACATCCCCTTCGACACCGAGGTCGCCTCGGTGAACATCTTCAAGTCGATCGAGAGCGACGACCCCGCCGCAGCGGCTGCGGTCTCGGTGGTGCTGCTTGTCTTGTCGTTCGCCGTCCTCGCCATCGCCGACGTCCTCGAGCGGCGTAGCCGGAGGCACGATGGGTAGGTACACGCTACGAACGGCCGCGCTCGGCTACCTCGCCCTCATCCTCGCGCTGCCGGTCTCGATGATCGTCTACTACACGTTCCGGGATGGCCTGGCGCCGGTGTGGGAGGCGCTGACCGATCCCGCCTTCGTCTCGGCTTTCAAGCTGACGATGATCGCGGTGCTAATTGCGGTGCCGGCCAACACGATCTTCGGCGTCGCCTGCGCCATGGCCCTCGTGCGCCGGCCGCCGAAGCACGGCGCCTGGCTCATCAACACCATGATCGGCCTCCCGCTCGCGCTCTCGCCGGTGGTCGTCGGCCTGGCGCTCATCCTGGTCTACGGCCAGGACGGCTGGTTCGGCGGCTGGCTCACCGAGAACGGGATCGAGATCATCTTCTCCACGCCCGGGATCGTCCTCGCGACGATCTTCGTGACGCTGCCGTTCGTCGTCCGCGAGGTGATCCCGGTGCTCCGCGAGGTCGGGACCGACCAGGACGAGGCCGCCTGGACTCTGGGCGCCTCGCGCTTCCAGACGTTCCGGCGCGTCACGCTACCCGCCATCCGCTGGGGCGTCGCCTACGGCGTCGTCCTCACGACCGCGCGCGCCCTCGGCGAGTACGGCGCCGTCGCCGTCGTCTCGGGACGGATCGCCGGCAAGACCGAAACCCTCACGCTCCACGTGGACGAGGAGTACCTGCGCTTCAACGAGGTGGCCGCGTACACGACCTCGCTCGTGCTCGCGGGGCTCGCCGTGCTCACGCTCGTCCTCATGAACGTCTTCAGGCCCAAGGAACAGAAGGAGGTCGCGGATGTCGATCGCCGTCCGCCAGGTCACCAAGCGGTTTGACAACGGCTTCGTCGCCGTCGACAACGTCTCGCTCGCCATCGCGGGCGGCTCGCTGACGGCCCTGCTCGGCCCGAGCGGGAGCGGCAAGTCCACCCTGCTCCGGATCATCGCGGGGCTCGAGACGCCCGACGCGGGCGAGGTCTCGATCCTCGGGGAGACGGTCACCGGCGTCCCGCCGCAGAAGCGGGAGGTCGGCTTCGTCTTCCAGCACTACGCGGCCTTCAAGCACATGACCGTGCGGGACAACGTCGGCTTCGGCCTCTCGATCCGCAAGCGGCCGAAGGCCGAGATTCGCAGCCGCGTGGACGAGCTGCTCGGCCTCGTCCAGCTCGACAGCTTCGCCGACCGCTATCCGGGCCAGCTCTCCGGCGGCCAGCGCCAGCGTATGGCCCTCGCCCGGGCCCTCGCCGTCGAGCCGAAGGTGCTCCTCCTCGACGAGCCGTTCGGCGCTCTGGACGCGCGGGTGCGCAAGGAGCTGCGCGCCTGGCTCCGGCGCCTGCACGACGAGGTGAACGTCACGACCGTGCTGGTCACCCACGACCAGGAGGAGGCGATGGACGTCGCCGACCGCGTCACGGTGATGAACGAGGGCCGCGTCGAGCAGAGCGGCAAGCCGCGCGACCTCTACGAGCACCCTGCCAACGAGTTCGTCATGAGCTTCGTCGGCCCGGTGAACCGCCTCGGCGAGGAGTGGATCCGCCCGCACGACCTCGAGCTCCGGCTCGAGCCGAACGGGACGACGAGCGAGGCGATGGTGCAGCGCATCGTCCACCTCGGCTTCGAGGTCCGCGTCGAGCTGATCCTCGACGACGGCCGCCATGTCTCCGCCCAGGTGACGCGGAGCGAGGTCGAGGAGCTCGAGCTCCTCGAGGGCCAGATCCTCTACGTGCGGCCGAGTCGGACGACGGTGTTCGAACGGGTTTCACCCTGACACGCGCTCGTGCTAGTGCGACTCCCATGCCTCAGGCCGCGCCGTGATCTCGGCGATCTCGGGCGGTAGCTTCGCCCGAGGCGACGTCGGCGAGCGTCAGCTCCTCGAGAACGGCGCGCATGTTCGCCCTCAGCGCGATCCAGACGTCCTGGAGCTTCGCGGCCGGCCCTGCGTACTCGACCGTCTCGGGCCGCGAGCCGCGGACGTTGGCGAGCGGCCCCTCGACCGCGCGGATGACGTCCGCGAGCTTGATCTCCTCGGCCGGCCGGGCGAGCCAGTAGCCCCCCTCCGCTCCGCGCTGGCTCTGGACGAGCCCGCCGTGGCGCAGCTCGAGAAGGATGTTCTCCAGGAACTTCAGAGGGATGTCCTGCGCCTGCGAGATCTGCTCGCCCTTGGTCGGCCCCTCGCCGGCGGCCGCCAGCTCGAGCGCGGCCCGCAGGGCGTAGTCCACCTTCGCGGAGACCCGCATCGCCGTATCTTGACGGCTGCCCGGGCCGGGAGGACGATCGTCCGGCCGTCGACCGAGGGAGGAAGGCATGCCGGAGCTGAGAGCAGAGGTCGAGAACGGCCCATGGCCGTCCGAGCCCGACGAGGTCTGCGACCTGGTCATGAAGGGCGGCGTCGCGAGCGGCGTCGTCTACCCCGGCGCCATCCTGGCGCTGGCGAAGCGCTACCGGTTCCGCAACGTCGGCGGCACGTCCGCGGGCGCGATCGCGGCCACCGTCACCGCCGCGGCGGAGCTCGGCCGCCGCGAGGGCGGCAGCGGCGGCTTCGAGCGCCTGCGCGAGCTGGCCGACGCGATCTGCGAGCCCGGCCGCGTCCTCAGCCTCTTCCAGCCGCGGCCGGAGAACCGCAGCGTGTTCGAGCTGGCCATGCGGACGATGGACGCGAGAGCGAAGGGCGCCGGCGCGACGCGACGCGTCGTCGTCGACTCGCTCCGGGCGCTCTGGCTCCCGATCGTCCTCCTCGCCCTCGCCTGGACGGCGGCTGTCTCCATCGCCGGGTATGCCCTCTTCCTCTGGCTCGGCTGGTGGTCGGCGCTCACCTGGCCGGTCCTGGCCGTCTCGGCCGCGGTCGGTGTCGGCTTCCTCGGCTCCTGCGCGGTGGTCCTGTTCGTGGCCCGGCCGGGCAAGGCACTCGCCCGGACCCTCGGCGACCGGCAGGCCGGCTTCGGCCTCTGCCCCGGGACCTCGCAGCCGGGCTTCGACAAGCCCGCGCTCTCCGACTGGCTCCACGAGCACATCCAGCGCTGCGCCGGCCGGAGCACGGACGACCCGCCGCTGACCTTCGCCGACCTGAAGGACGCCGACGACGACGCGCGCTCGGTCGCGCTCCAGCTCATGACGACGGACGTCAGCTCCGGCCGCCCGGTGCGGCTCCCGCTTCCGGACGACAATCCGTTCTGGTTCTCGGCGGAGGAGATCGGCAAGCTCGTGCCGACCGCCGTCGCGAACTGGATGCGCGACCAGGCGGGCAAGCCGGAGACGATCGGCGGGCGCGAGCTCCACAAGACGCCCGGTGCGGCGATGCCGGTGCTCCTCGCCACGCGCATGAGCCTCGCGGTCCCGGGCCTGCTCTCGTCTGTGCCCTTCTACGAGCCGCGGCAGGACGTCCGCTGCGGCTACGCCGAGCACTGGTTCAGCGACGGGGCGATCACGAGCAACTTCCCCGTGCACTTCTTCGACGCGCTCCTCCCCGGCCACCCCACCTTCGGGCTCGACCTGATGGGCGCGCCCGACCCGGAGCTGGCCGAGGTCGTCGACGACGCGAGCGAGAACCCGACGCTGCGGCACGTCTACCTCCCCAGCCACCCGGTCGATCTCGAGCCGCTGCGCTGGGCCGGCATTCAGGGCTTCGGCGGCTTCGTCGCCCAGGTGCTCGACACCGGGCTCAACTGGCGCGACACGATGCAGATGGAGATGACGGGCTTCCGCGAGCGCGTCTGCCACATTCGCCTCGACGCGGACGAGGGCGGGCTGAACCTCAGCATGGACGAGGACGCGGTCCGCGGGCTGATGATGCGGGGCGCCTACGCCGGCGAGTCCTTCGCCGGCTTCAGCTTCGTCACGCACCGCTTCACCCGCTACCTCATGCTCATGCAGATGCTCGAGGCCGAGCTCAAGCGCGCCCGCGACCGGTTCGGCTTCGACCGCCCGGACGGAGAGGACGAGCGCTGGTTCCGCGACCGGCTGACGGCGACGCTGGACGACAAGCGCTACCCGTGGACGAATGCGAACAACTCCGTCTGGTGCGCCGAGGCGCGCGCCGCCACCCAGGAGCTGTTCGACCTGACCGCTGCGTGGGGCTCCGAGGAGCCCGGCAGCCTCGGCTTCGACCGCCCGGACCAGACCCCGACCCCGCGTCCGGCCCTCCGGATCGTGCCGCCGGTGTAGTGGCGGCTCATGCGGGCGAGAGGACTCGAACCTCCAAGGGCTTTCGCCCGACGGGTCCTAAACCCGTTGCGTCTGCCAATTCCGCCACGCCCGCGGGTGAGACAACGATAGCTCCGGGGTACGTCGTGGCTGCATGAACCAGAGCCGGTGAGCTTCCCGCGGGCGCGACCGCGCCCCAGCCCGAGCGGGCGGAGCCCCGCATTGAGGACCCGCGCCTGCGCGACCTCTCGTTCCGGGACTGGCGGGCGATCGTGGTCCGCGGCGGGCGCGAGGCCCTCGCCGACCACGTCACGGACATCGCGGCATCGCTCGCCTACTACGCATTCCTTGCCATCCCGGCCGTGCTCCTCGTCGCGGTCGGCGTCTTCTCGCAGACCGCCGGGCCCGACACGATCGAGTCGATGCTCGACCGCCTCGAGGGCGTCGTCCCCGCCGAGGCGCTGACACTGATCGAGGACAGCCTCACACGCGTGACGGAGAACAGGAACAGTGGCGTCGCGCTCATCGCCGTCGGGTTCCTCCTCGCGCTCTGGACCGCGAGCAGCGCGATGAACGCGCTCATCCGCGGGCTCAACCGCGTCTACGACCGCGAGGAGACCCGGAGCTTCGTCAAGCAGCGCGCGACCGCCCTCGGCATGCTCGCCTGCCTGTTCGTCGCCTTCGGGCTCGTCTTCGTGCTCCTCGTTCTCGGACCGCTCTTGAGCGAGTGGGTCGGGGAGGCGCTGGAGATCGAGAGTTTCCTCAGCTGGCTCTGGTGGATCCTCGAGTGGCCGATCCTGGTGGTCGGGCTCCTCGGCGCGTTCGCGTTCGTCCTCTACCTGGGGCCGAACGTCGCCCACCCGCGCTGGCGCTTCCTCACGCCCGGCGCCGTCGCGGCAGTCGTCATCTGGCTCGGCGCCTCGGGGATCTTCGCGTTCTACGTGAGCAGCTTCGGCTCCTACAACAAGGCGTGGGGCTCGCTCGCCGCGGTCATCATCATGCTCACCTGGCTCTGGCTCTCCGCCCTGGCGCTCCTGCTCGGCGCGGAGCTCAACGCCGAGGCCGAGCGGAGCCGCGAGCTCCGCCAGGGGAAGCCGGCCGAGGTGGAGCTCCAGGCGCCGGCCAAGTCGTAGCGGACGCCCGGGCTACACTCACCCGCGGGCCCCGTAGCTCAGTGGATAGAGCGGCGGACTTCGAATCCGCGTGCGGAGGTTCGACTCCTCCCGGGGCCATCACCGGTCGACCCCGTTCATTCACGTCTACTCAGAGAAGTAAGCATGCTCGTCGTGAGGATCCGGGCCGCCATCGAAGGAGTGCTCGCAGCAGCCGAGGAGGCCGGCGAAGTCTCCCTAAGATCGTCCTTCCGGAGGCGAGCTAGTCCCCCCGGGAAGGATGAGACCGGACTCGTACGCGAAGACGACCGCCTGGACGCGGTCGCGCAGCCTCAGCTTCATGAGGACGTGGGCGACGTGCGTCTTCACCGTCGTCTCGCTCACGAAGAGCTCCGTGGCGATTTCGGCGTTGGCGAGGCCGCGCGCGATCAGCTTCAGCACCTCGAGCTCGCGCACCGTCAGCTCTGCGAGCTCGGGCGGCGCCGTCCGAACGGAGTCTGGTGGCCGGCGGACGAACTCCTCGATCACGCGCCGGGTCACTGACGGCGCCAGCAGGGCGTCACCGCTTGCGACGGCGTGGATGCCGGCGACAAGTTGCTCGGGCGGAACGTCCTTGAGCAGGAACCCGCTTGCACCAACCCTGAGCGCGTCGTAGACGTACTCGTCCATGTCGAAGGTGGTCAGCATGACGACCTTCGCATCGGAACCGTCGTCACCGAGCAAACGGCGAGTCGCCTCGATCCCGTCGACGTCGGGCATGCGGACGTCCATCAGCACCACGTCCGGCCGCAGGCGCCGCGCCTCCGCCACCGCCTCTCGCCCGTCCGCGGCCTCGCCCACCACGTCGATGTCCGGCTCGGCCTCGAGGATCATGCGGAAGCCGGCGCGGACGAGCGCCTGGTCGTCGACGATCAGGACGCCGAGGCTCACGCGGGCACCACAGGGAGCCTCGCTCGCAAGCGGTAGCCTCCCTCGGGCCGCGGGCCCGCCTCTAGCTCGCCGCCGTAGACCGCGACCCGCTCGCGCATGCCGACGAGGCCGTGGCCGCCGCCGTCGCCGCTTCCGGCGCCGACACCGTCGTCGCTCACGGTGACCTCGATGGTGCCGTCGTCGTAACGGACGAGCACCTGCGCCTGCTCCGCGCGCGCGTGCTTCAGCGCGTTGGTCAGGCCCTCCTGGACGAGCCGGTAGGCGGTGAGGTCGACACCCGCGGGGAGCGGCAGCGGGTCGCCCTCGACGCGCAGCTCGACGGGCAGCCCGGCTTCGCGCGCCTGCTCGACAAGCTTGTCCACGTGCTCGAGGCTCGGCTGCGGCGCGAGCGCCGGTGCCTCTTCGGGCCGCCTGAGTACCCCGACCATCCGGCGCATCTCCGCGAGCGCCTCTCGACCCGTCTGCTCGACGATGAGCAGAGCCTGGCGCTCACGCTCCTGCTCGGGGCGGAGCAGCCTGCGGACCGCCGAGGCCTGCACGGTCATGACGCTGACGCTGTGGCCGACGACGTCGTGGAGCTCTCGCGCGATCCGCGCGCGCTCCTCCGTGACGGCAGCCTGGGCCCGCTGCTCGCGTTCCCGCTCGGCGCGTGCAGCCCGCTCCTTCGCCTCGTCGGCCTCCTGAAATTTCCGGCCGAGCGCGAACGCGATCGTCCAGAGGACCCCGAAGATGATCGCGGTGGCGATGTAGCCCTCGAGGTTGGCGATGGGATCCCGATAGACGACCAGCGCCGCGACCGCCAACGTGAGCACGAGTCCAGCGACAGCTTGGGCGCGTTCCGGGAGCAGCCCTGTAAGGAAGACCGCCGCGCAGCCAGCCAAGAAGGGAATGAAGAGGAAGTACACCAGCCTTTCGTCAACGAGCGACGTCAAGACCACCGCCACGCCCACCGCCACCAGCGCGCCGAACGGCAAGCGCCGTCGGAGAAACAGCGGCGTCACGATCGCCACGACCGCGAGCAGGTCGAACCAGAGCGGACCCGTCGGACCGTCCGTCTCGTTCTGACCAACCACGGCGCCGGCGAGACCAAGGCCCAGGCCGGCCAGGATCAGAACGTCGAACCAGTAGCGGCGCGCGAGCGGCCAGACCCTCGTCACAACCCGAAGGTACTCCAGAACGACCGCTGTCGCCTCGTCCCCGGGAACGACCTCGGGCTCGTTCCCGAGGACGACGACAAACCGTCCGAGCGCGGGAGGCGAAATCGGCCTCCCGCCCGATGGCAAGCCCGCTTCCCGGCCGTAGGCTCGGATCTCGTCCTGACGTAGGGAGGCCACACATGAGCAAGAGATTCGTCGTCGAGACAGCGGGTTTGACGAAACGGTTCGGCGCGCGGGTAGCCGTCGACGACGTCGACCTGCAGATTCCGCGCGGCTCCGCATTCGGCTATCTGGGCCCGAATGGAGCCGGCAAGACCACGCTGATCCGGATGCTCCTCGGCTTGACTCGCGCGAGTGCGGGAGAGATGAAGCTGCTCGGGCGACCGGTGCCTGCCGAGCGCGCCGCGGCCCTCGCGCGTGTCGGCGCAATCGTCGAGGAACCGCGCTTTCACGGTCACCTGACCGGGCGCGAGAACCTCGCTGTGATCGCCGCGGCACGCGAGCCGGCGGCCCACGAACGCATAGACGGGGCACTCGCACGCGTGGGGCTCTCGCAGCGAGCAGAAGAGCGCGTGAAGCGCTACTCGCTGGGGATGCGCCAGCGACTCGGCGTCGCCCGTAGCCTGCTCGCCGACCCCGAGCTTCTGATCCTGGACGAGCCGACGAACGGGCTCGATCCGGCCGGTATCCACGAGTTCCGCGCCATGATCCGCGGCTTCGTCGCCGAGGGCCGGACGGTCCTCCTCTCCTCGCACCTCCTCGACGAGGTGGAGAAGATCTGCGACGAGGTCGCGATCGTCGACCGTGGGCGCGTCGTCATGCAGGGCTCGATCGCCGAGCTGGCTGCAGGCGGCGAGCAGACGATTCTCATCGGAACGAGTGACGACGAACGGTCGAACGGAATTCTCGGCGAACACCGTGCCGTCGCGTCCGTAACACCCGAGACCGACGGGATCCGCGTGCGTTTTCTGGCCGATGTCGAAGCTGAAGCCGCCGCGGACGACATCGGTCGTCGCCTCGTCCTTGCCGGTCTCGCCATCCGCCGATTCGAGCCGGCCCGCCCGTCGCTCGAGCAGCGGTTCCTGGAGATCACTTCCCGATTGGAGGAAGCAGCATGAGCACCACAACTGCTACCACAGGACTCCCGCGGAGGCTCGCTCGTGCCCCGCGGCGACCGGGGCTCGTTGGCGCCGAGCTCCTGAAGCTGCGCAAGCGCCGCGGGCTCGTCCTCTCGACGCTCGCTCTCACGGTCGTCCCGATGATCATCGCCTACACCGTTCTCCTGATCCTGCACGCGTCGAACCCCGCCAAGCACGGTCCTGCCGGCGGGCTCGGGAACTTCTCGGGCTCGATGGACCTGCTCTCGCAACTCGGTATCGTCGCAGCGATCCTCGTCGGGGCGACGCTCGGCGCGGGCGATCTGGGCTCGGGCGTGTTTCGGGAGCTGGTCGTTACGGGTCGCTCGCGGCTCGCACTATTCATCGCCCGAGTGCCCGCCGGGCTCGGATTGGTCTTGCTATTTGTGGGGGCCGCCTTCGCCGTCACGGCAACGGCCTCGACCGTGTTCGCAGGGTCATCCGAGGTGCCCGGGGCGAGCATGCTCGTCTCGTCGGCGGCCTGGCTCGCGCTCGTGACCGGCCTTGCTCTGGTGCTCGCGCTAGGGGTTTCCTCGGCCCTCGGCTCGCGCGGAACGACGATCGGGATTCTCCTCGGCTGGCAGCTCATCGCCATGCCGCTGGCGCTGCAGATCGGGGTCCTCGGCTCGCTCCGCGAAGGGCTCGTCGAAGCCGCGACCGAGCGCCTCGAGCCGGCGAGGTTGTTCGAAGGCAGCGCCACGGTGCCGATGTCGCTTGCTGCTGCAGTCGTCGTGATCGCCGCGTGGACAGTCGTGCCCCTCGCCGTCGGCGCCTGGCGGACGTGCACGCGCGATGCGTGATGCCGACTTGCTGACCGGATGCGAAAAGGCCCCGTTTACGGGGCCTTTTCAGCGGTGGGCGAACGGCGCGCACAGTGGCGCGCGGCCACCACATCGAGCAGGTTGCTTGCGCCGGTACGAGTGGTCAAGCGTGGTCTTCGACCCGTCTCAGCCACGCCTCTCGCCAGTACGGGTAGATCGCACGAGGGCAGGAGCGATGGTAATCGCCCGTGCAGACAACGCCGTCCAGGATGACGGTGTCGCGCTTGATCTTCAGCATCCTTCCGGTCTTCTCGTCGATGATTTTCTCGATTCGACGCACCACCCGCGCGCGCCGCCCGCAGTACTTGAGCATCTCCCCGTCAAACCGAAGCCCCTGCGTCGTGTCGTTCTCGTCCAGCGTCGCGAAAATCTCTTCTCGACTCTTGATCTCGACGAGCTCCCCGGGTTGCAGGCCAAGTGATCCCGTAGGTGTGCTTCCGCTCGTCGCCTTTCCCTCGATGAATGGGTACCGCTTGCACCCTTTGACGAGGCAGAAGCGCGGGAGCAAACGTGCATTTGCGCGCTGAAACCTGTTGAACAGCCCGACCAGAAGCGCCCGGATGACCCGCGGAATCGTCGAATTACCAGAGGTGACGTCCTGCACGTACTGGCTCGGCTCCCACCACGGGAGCAGCCCCTTCGACGCTCTCAGGAGCTCGGTCGCCTGACACGAGAACAACGGTTGGCCGGCTTCGTTCGCTCCAATCCGAGTCGCGCCGACCAGTGTCTCCGGGGAAACTCCTGCGGTGTCGGTCTCCTGAGTCCGCTCGCCCTCCTGCGGGTCGACCGGGCGCAGCCACGCTTCCTTCCAGAAGAGGAGGCAGCCGGCCTGGCAGCCGCCGTGCGCAGAGCCGTCGCAGCGCAGCTCCTCCAGATGCACGGCACTCTCCATGCGCCGAAACTGCTGCCAATCGATCGTGTCACAGGCCTTGTGTGCGCGCGACCTGACCCGGTAACGCTGCCCACAGAAGCTGAGCATCTCCGGCATGAACGGCAGGCCGTCCAGCTTGCCGTCGGCATCGAGCGTTCGGAGAATCTCCTCCTCGGTCCGAACCTCGATCACATCTCCAGCTCGCAGAGCGTTCATGTCAGCAGCATGAGCGGGTCAATCCCATAGTGATTGGATCGTCTGAGCAAGCGCCACATACGCAATTGCAACCAGCCCGAGCCGGAGCGTCCAGTCATTCCGGTTCCATCCTGTCCAGACCGCGATGACGCCGGCGACGAGCGCAAGCACACCATCCCACGCGAAGAGCCCAAAGAACACCAGCCTCGCGACGTCATCCGGCACGGACACGTGGTCGAAGAGGGTCTGGAGCGCGTAGCCGACCGCCGAGAGAATCGTCAAGCAAAGCGCGATCCAGCCCCAGGCGGTCGCTGAGCCGGCGGGCGGCCTACGTGTCTGGTGCAGTTCCATCGAGCAGGCTCAGCATCTCGTCTGCCGTTCGCTCCCAGCGGTAAGCCACGCCGTCCCGAGTTGCCGCTTCACGCATCGTCGCGTACCGATCGGGCTCTCGAAGAACCTCGGCGAGGGCCTCGGCTATCTGCTCGCCGTCGGCCTCGAGCGGAAACCGCAACCCGGCGCCCTTGGGATCGACAATCCCGCCCACCGCGGTCGTGATGATCGGTATGCCGAGGCGAAGATACTCGAGCGCGGAGAACCCGGATGCCTCGACTCGAGAGAGCAGACAACCGAAGTGAAAGCTTCTGAGGATCCCGACGAATCGTTGGAAATCGCGCCCCTTCTGGACGTAGCCAAGCGCCTTCACGGACGGATGGGCAGGGACGCGGCTCGAGTCGGGCCCCAAGACCACGACTTCGACATCGTGTCCCATGCGTTGCAGGATCGAGGCAGCATCAACCAGGAGCGGCCCGCCTTTTCGCTCCCAGTCGATCCCGACAATGCCCAGGCGCAGCGGTGACAGCCCTCCGTCCCACTCCTCCACCGGGGGCAGCGAGTCCTCGTCGAGGTTTGCTCCCGGAAGGATCGTACGAACCTGCTCCGGCGCAACCCCGTACGAGGAAACAACGTCCTCCGAGCACCAGTCGCTCATGGTGACGACGTAGCGGGAGGCGAGGTACGCCTCGCGCTCTCGGGCGAGAGCGTCAGCCCTCACGCGTCGTCCGATCGTGTAACCGTAGTCCTCAAACCACTGACGCATGGTTGCGTCGATGTAGTACGTGATTGGCTCGCGAACGGCGTTTCGAGGCGGTAGTAATTGGAAGTGACTGATGTACTCGTCCACCTCGCCCGCAACCTCTCGGCGAGGCCAGACCGTGTGCCCGTACCTCTGGGAGTACGTCCAGCCACCAGGACGATCGAGAGTCAGTGGCCGCAGCGCGTTCCAGATGAAACGCCTCGTGCGAAGCTCCTCTGGCCGAAGGACGACTCCCGCGTGCAGGAGCCCGTTCTCGAGCCCGGCTTTCAGGAAGTAATGCGGGATGTTGCTGAAGGTGGCGAGCTCGCGGGGATCACCGTTTGCGACCAGGCCCCGGCGAGTCACGAGAGTTCTTCCGGCCTGGGACTCGAGACGCTGATCAACGCGACTCCCGGGTAAGCACCAAGGTCGTTTCCCCCACTGTGCGGCCAGGGGGTCGAGACGTCACTCGTCGTGGGCCGAGCGAACAAGTGCGCCCGGCGTCAAGAGCAGGATCTTGAAGTCGAGCCAAAGGGACCAGTTCTCGATGTAGTAGTTGTCCCACTCTGCGCGATCCGCAAGGGATGTCGTGCCGCGGAGCCCACTGACTTGCGCCCAGCCGGTGATTCCGGACTTGACGCGGTGCCGCTCCTCGTAGCCATGGACCTGCTTCTCGTAGACCTCAACGTACTCCGTCCGTTCGGGACGAGGGCCGACGAGGCTCATATCACCGATCAAGACGTTGAAGAGCTGCGGAAGCTCGTCGAGGGATGTACGACGCATGAACGTGCCCAGGCGCGTACGGCGGTCGCCGGTCCTGCTGATGCCGCCCGTCCCCGTCTCCGGGTCGATGACGAGGTTCGTTCGCTCCTCCTCGGTCATCGGAAGCATCGTGCGGAACTTCAGCATGTCGAACCGTCTACCGTCGCGGCCGACGCGCTGGGCACGGTAGAAGATCGGCCGTCCCCCCGAGGAAAGGACTCCGAGAGCGAGCGCGCCCAGGATTGGCGCAAAGAACAGAAGGAGCAGAGCTGCGCCGGCGCGATCCAGGCCGTGCTTTACGGCAAACGGCCAGCTCTTGGGCTTGGGCGGCTGGCGCGCAATGAGCGGGACGCCGCCGAGAGGGACGACCGCGACGTGCTCTGTCGACTTCTCATAGAGACGAGGGACGAACGAGGTCGCGAGGCCCAGCCGCTCGCAGCGCTTCAGCAATCGAAGCAGGACTTCCGCCGGTGCCGTAGAGAACGTGACGATGACGTGTTCGATCCGTTGTTCTTCGACAATCCGCTCGAGGTCCCAGCTGGCCCCAAGGACCGGGAGGTCGGTAACGTCGCTTTCGTGAAGCGGCTCCTTGTCGAGGAACCCGACCGGTCTCAGCCCGATCTCGGGATGCTCGGCGAGGCGCTTCGCAACTAGCCGCCCGACGTTGCCCGCACCGACGATCAGCGAGCGCTGACCGGCGTGACCCCTTCTCCTGGCGCGGCGCTCGGAGGCAATGAGCCAGCTTCGGCCCACGATCACGAAGGCGGTGGCAAGGAGCCAAGGCCTTATGGCCTCCTCGGCGGCCGACGGAGCGTCCGCTACCAGCCCGCGCAGTGCCACGGTTATCGCAGCCGCGATGGCCACGGCGGTGATGATCGACCGAGTCGCGTCGAGCACCCGGAGGTCGAGCGGCGGCCGGTACATGCCTTTGGTCGTGAGCAGTCCGATCACCAGAGCCGCGAAGACGAACGTCCAGGCCAGGGGCACCGCCGTTCCGCCCGCCGCAAGGTGAGCGATGAGGAGCGCAACGGCAAGCGCTGCGCCATCGGTCGCGAGCGACACCCGCCCCCAAGACTCGAACCGACGCGCGCGTCGACGAGCCTGGCGTAAAAGCGGGGCGACCGAAAGCGAGTCGTCGCCCACGTGCTGACGCGCGACCGTGCTCATGACCGCCAGGAGCCGGATCGCTGATAGGTCACCACGAAGCCCGGCTCGAGCAAAGTCGATTCCCGCAACTAGGTCCCTCCTCGGCCGCCGTGCTGCACCACACACCGCCCTCCAACGGCAGTTCCGCAATTCGCGGCCCGCCCACGGCCAGGGCGTACCGCTGATCGAGATCGAGCCTACAACCTTCTTTACCTGGCGCAGACTGGTCGAAAGGTTAGAATGCGCGGCGCCGGTGGCCCGTCGTTCGACTCCCCCGTCGCGACGGGTAGCCAGCTGTTTTGAGCCGCTTTTTCGTTACAGCCAGTCTGACCGCCGTCTCGCTCTTCGTCGTGCTGGGCGGCGGCGGATCCCTAGGGACCGATGCCGCTTCGCCGCGCGTCGCGGCGGTGAGCTCGGTTTCTGCCGCCTCACAGAGCCAGCTCGCGGATCCTGCCGCGCGAAGCGTCGCGGCTCCGCCGCCCGCGCGACCGCCCGCGCCCATCGCCGGTCGTGGGTACCGCGTAGTCTTCGTGGACACGTTCGCGAGGCTGCGGCGTCGCGTGTGGGACAACCGCGAGTGGTGGAACACCCCGCCGCCGCCGGGAAGCCAGTACGTGCGAAACGGGGTCTTCCACCTCGTCTCGCGCCGGTCCCAGGGCTATCCGAGCAATATCGCCGCGACGACGTTCTCCTCGCAGAAGGTCTTCAGGTACGGGTACTTCGAGGCACGGATGAAGTGGACGAGGGGGAACGGCGCCTGGCCCGCGTTCTGGCTGATGTCGAACGCCTGGGCGAGGAGAGGAGCTGACAACTGCTCCCTGGGCATTCGCGCCGCGGAGATCGACGTGCTCGAGGCCTACGGGAACCACCCGCGAGTCTTCACCGGGACGATCCATCGCCATTCGGCGGGGCACGTCTGCCCGTCGCCCCCGGACGCGATCAACGCAAACAACTGGCAGCCGAGGAATATCAATCTCACCGCACGCTTCCACACGTATGCGATGCGCTGGACGCCGAGGCGGGTGACGTGGTACATCGACCAGAGGAGGATCATGAGCTGGCCGGTGTTCTCGACGACGAACACGCGGATGTTCCTCCTCCTCAGCATGCAAATCGGTGGAGAATCATCTCCGGACTCGAGCACGCCGGACGAGTTGCACACCCAAGTCGACTGGGTTCGCGTATGGCAGAGGCGCTGATTCCTTCCGCCACGACGATGCAGTCCCTCGATCCAGCGTCGAGAACGAGCCGTTCGCGCCGAAAAGAGCGGCCATGAGGCGGTTCGCCGCGCTGCTCTCATTCTCGGTTGCGCTTGCCGTGTTCCACCCGATCGACGATGCAGCGGCGGCGGTCCAGACGTTCAGGGTGTCCGCCGACACCTACGTCGACCAGGCCCATCCGAATAGAAGCTTTGGATCCGCCAAGCGGCTACGTGTCCGAGCGGGTCCACGAGCAGCTAAGCAGGTCTACATTCGCTTCGTCATCGCCGGTTTGACCGGCCCGGTCACCAGGGCGAAGCTGCGCTTTTACGTCACGAACGGAACGCGAAACGGACCCGCTGTCTACAAGACCGGCGCGTGGCCGAGGAAGCCCCTCACGTGGGCACGGCGACCTGCCGTCGTCAGAGGCCCTCGCGACAACAAGGGCGCACTCGTGCCTGGCGCATGGGCGGAATGGGATGTAACTCCTTGGGTAACGGGCAGCGGCGTCTACAGGTTCGCCCTCAAGGGAGGTGCGGCGAACATCGCCGGCTTCGTGTCTCGCGAGACGACGCTCCAGAGGCTCCAGCCTCAGCTCGAGGTCACGACCTCTGACCCGCCTTCGACGGTCGTGTACGTCACGCCGACTCAAGGTGCGACGGTGAGCGGCGTCAGGACGGTGCGCGTGCGGGCACCGTCCGGGACCGACTGGATCGGGGTGTGGGCCTGCGGCGGCCAGTCGGTGGGCGAGGATCATCTCATCGACGCGAACGGGGAGTGGTCCGTGCAGTGGAATACGCGGACAGCGGCCTGCACGAACGGCACGCAGGACCTCGACACGTGGGCGTTCCGTGACGACGGCTCGCGGATGGGCAACGCGACCATCACCGTTGAAGTCGCCAACTCGTCACCACCCCCGCCGCCGGACCCTGAGCCCTCCCCGTGCCCTTCGCCCGTTCCTGGGCCGGTGGAGGGGCTGGGATACCAGCTTCGATTCTCCGACTGCTTCGAGACGCTCAGCCGGAGCGTCTGGTGCTCGAACCAGTGGTGGGAACCGCCACCG
>CAWKBS010000010.1:0-47036 GCA_963847985.1 uncultured Actinomycetes bacterium
TGGAAGCGTTCGAGCGGCAGCTCGGCGTCCACGCCGGCGAGACGACCCCGGACGGCGAGGTCACGCTCCGCACGGTCGAGTGCGCCGGCGGCTGCGGCTGGGGGACCGTCGTCTCGGTCGACCACCGCTACCGCGAGCCCGTGAGGCCCGAGGACGTCCCGGGGATCGTCAAGGAGCTGCGCGATGCCTCTTAGGGAGCTGCTCCTCAAGGACGCCGACACCCGCGACCTGACCAAGCTCGCCGAGTACGAGGCGGTCGGCGGCTACAAGTCGCTGCGCAAGGCCGTGGGCATGGATCGCCAGGCCGTCCTCGACGAGCTGCTCGCCGCCAACGTGCGCGGGCGCGGAGGCGCCGGGTTCCCCATGGGCCGCAAGGCGAGCTTCCTGCCGAAGCCGGACGAGAGCGCGAAGCCCATCTACCTCGTCGTCAACGCCGACGAGTCGGAGCCCGGAACGTTCAAGGACCGGGAGCTCATGCTGCGCGTCCCGCACCTCTTCGTCGAGGGCGTCCTCATCGCCGCGTACACGATCGGCTCGAGCCGGGCGTTCATCTACGTCCGCGGCGAGTACCTCACGGAGTACGAGATCCTCGTCGCCGCGCTCGAGGAGGCGCGCAAGGCCGGCTACGTCGCCAAAGACGTCCTCGGGTCCGGCTGGGGCCTGACCGTCGTCGTCCACCGCGGCGCCGGCGCCTATATCTGCGGCGAGGAGACCGGCCTGCTCGAGTCGCTCGAAGGCAGCCGCGGCCAGCCGCGCACGAAGCCGCCGTTCCCCGCGGTCTCCGGCCTGTACGCCTCGCCGACGCTGATCAACAACGTCGAGACGCTGGCGACCGTCCCGAAGATCGTCGAGATGGGCGGCGCCGCGTACGCAGCGATCGGCGTCGAGAACTCCGCCGGCACCCGGGTCTTCTCGCTCTCGGGGAACGTCGCGAACGGCGGCAATTACGAGCTCGAGCTGGGCACGACGCTGCGCGAGCTCGTCTACGACATCGGCGGCGGCATCCCGGACGGGCACGAGCTGAAGGCGATCATCCCCGGAGGCTCGTCGGTGCCGGTGCTGACCGCGGCCGAGGTGGACACGCCGCTCGATTTCGACTCGATGGCAGCAGCCGGCACGATGCTCGGCTCGGGCGCGGTCATCGTGATCGACGACCGATGCTGCATGGTGCAGCTCGGCCTGCGGGTCGCGCAGTTCTACATGCACGAGTCCTGCGGCAAGTGCACGCCGTGTCGCGAGGGGACGCGCTGGATGGTCCAGCTCCTCCGGAAGATCGAAGCCGGTGAGGCGACCCAGGGCGAGCTCGACGTGCTGCTCAACGTCTGCGACCGCATCCTCGGCAACTGCCTGTGCCCCCTCGGCGACGCAGCCGCGATGCCGATCGCCAGCTACGTCGCCCGCTTCCGCGAGGAGTACCAGCGCCACATCGACGAGGGCGGCTGCCCCTTCGGCGGCGAGTCGTCTCTCGAGGGTGTCCTCGCGCCGGTCGACCAGCACCACGCGCATGTGCGGAGCGAGATCGAGGTGCCCGTCGGGCCATGACTCGCGTCCGTCCCTTAATTACTTCGGGGCACCCCATCCCACCACCCGCTTTCGAGCCTAACGTCGAAAAGCGCACCCGTGGCGCGCTGAATGCGTCGAGGGTGTGCCGATGAGCGCACAGCCCCCGCCCGAGCTGGTCACCGTCACGATCGACGGCCAGGAGCTCCAGGCTCCCAGGGGCCTGGGGATGGTGGAGACCGCGGCGTCGGTGGGGATCGAGATCCCGGTCTTCTGCTACGAGCCGCGGCTCGGCCCGCCGGTCGGCGCTTGCCGGATGTGCCTCTGCGAGGTCGAGGGGCTCCCCAAGCTCCAGGCCGCCTGCACCCTCACGGCCGCGGACGGCCTCGTCCTACGGACGGCGGCCACGAGCGAGAAGGCCTCGGACGGCCAGAACGCGATCCTGGAGTTCATCCTCCTCAACCACCCGCTGGACTGTCCCGACTGCGACAAGGGCGGCGAGTGCCCGCTCCAGGATTTGACCTTCCGCTTCGGCCCCGGCTCGACGCGCATGCAGTTCTCGAAGCGCACGTTCGACAAGCCGATCCCGATCTCGCCGCTGATCGCGCTCGACCGCGAGCGCTGCATCCTCTGCTACCGGTGCACGCGCTTCTCGGAAAGCGTGTCCGAGGACGGTCAGCTCGTCGCGGTCAACCGCGGCGCCTCGTCCGTGATCGCAACCTTCGAGGACGAGCCGTATCGCGCGCCCTTCAGCGGCAACGTGGTCGAGCTCTGTCCCGTGGGCGCGCTCACCTCCACGACGTACCGCTTCCGCGCCCGGCCCTGGGAGATCCAGAACGTGCCCACGGTCTGTGGGCTCTGCCCGGCCGGCTGCAACGTCTGGGCGACGACCCGGGAGGGAAAGGTGGCGCGCATCCTCTCCCGGAACCACCCCGAGATCCACGAGGGCTGGCTCTGCGACAAGGGGCGCTTCGCCTACGACTACCTGCGCGCCGAGGACCGCATCCGCACGCCGCTCGTCCGCGTCCGCAGGCGCGGCTTCGAGGGCACGACCTTCGAGGCGGCGCTCGACGCCGCCGAGGCCGGCCTGCGCGAGGCGGGATCGTCGGTCGTCCTCGCCTTCTCGGGGGACGAGACGAACGAGCAGGCGGCTGCGCTCGCGCGCCTCGTGCGCGACGGGCTCGGCGGTCGCTCGCCGCTCCTGCCCGACGACTGGGACCCGGGCCTGTCCGCATTCCGTGCGCCGCTCTCCGCTATCCGCGACGCCGACGTCTGCCTCGTGCTGGGTGACGAGCCGGTGGTCGAGCGCGCCGCGGTCGTCGACCTCTGGCTCCGGGCCGCGCGGCGCGCCGGCGGGCGCGTGATCACGGTCAACCCGGCCGGAGACGTGCAGGTCGAGCCCGGCTCGGCCGCGCAGGTCTGCGCCTCCCTCCGCAAGGGCGCCACCGTCCCCAAGGAGCTGCGCGAGACGGCAAAGCTCCTGCGCGGAGCCGACCGCGTGGCCCTCGTCTGGTCGGAGGACGATCCGACCGGAGGTGCCCACGTCGGCGCCCTCGCCAGCGACCTGCACGAGACCGCGAAAGTCGAGGTCGCCGTCTATGCCCTCCCGCGGACGCCGAACGGAAACGGCGTCGCAGCGGCCTGGCGGGCGCTCGGCGAGGAGCACTCCGACGTGCCCGCGGGGGAGATCGGCGCGCTCATCGTCTCCGGCGACGGCGCCGCGAGCGACCCACGCGTCGCCGAGCTCGCCGAGCGGGCGCGCTTCGTCCTCACGACGGCCATGTTCCAGAACGACATCACTGCCTGGTCGCACCTGGTCCTGCCGGGCACGAGCTATCTCGAGCGCGAGGGGACCCTGGTGAACCTGGAGGGCCGCCCGCAGCGTCTCCGGCGCGCGGTCGTCCCGGACGGCCCGGACGAGCTGGAGTGGCTCGCGCGACTGGGCGAGAGGTTCGGCGTGGCGATCGAGCCCTGGGCGGCGCCCGCCGTTGCCGACCGGGCGGAGCTCCCCCCCGGCGACGAGTACGCCTGGACGCGGCCGGATCCTCAGGCGGCCACGGGCAGAGCCGCGGGCCCCGGCCTCGAGCTCGTCCGCTACCGGGCGCTCTTCAGCGGCGTCGAGGTCGAGCGCGTTCCGCAGCTCCAGTTCCAGCGCCCGGCGCCCGAGGTCGAGCTGGCCCATGAGGACGCAACGACGCGCGAGATCGCGGCGGGCGAGACCGTGCGCGTCAGCTCCAACGGCACGACGAAGGAGCTGAGGGCGCGGCTGAGCCGCAAGCTCCGCACGGGCGTCGTGCGTATCGCAGCCGAGCACGCCGAGGGTCTGGCCGACCGCGTCCAGGTGGAGAAGGCCGGTGCCTGAGCAGCTCAACCAGCCCTGGTGGATCGATGTCATCAAGGCGTTCGTCGTCATCAACCTCGTCATGGTCTGCTTCGCCTACGCGACCTGGCTCGAGCGCAAGCTGCTCGGCCGGATGCAGCTCCGCTACGGCCCGAACCGCGCGGGGCCGTACGGCCTCGGCCAGCCGATCGCCGACCTCGTCAAGCTGATCCGCAAGGAGAGCTTCTCGCCGACGGGCGCCGTCGACCTCCTCTACTTCGCTGCCCCGGTGGTCGCCGCGTTCACGGCGCTCGCGGCCTTCAGCGTCATTCCCTTCGGCCCCGTCTGGGAGATCGGCGGCTACGACGTCACCGGCTGGGTGGCGGACGTCTCGATCGGCGTCCTGCTCATCTTCGCGCTCGGCGCGATCGGCATCTACGCGTTCCTCGTCGGCGGGTGGGCGAGCGACTCGAAGTACTCGCTCCTCGGCTCGATGCGCACCGCCGCGCAGCTCGTCTCCTACGAGGTCTCGCTCGCGCTCTCGGTGCTCGGGGTCGTGATCATGGCCGGCAGCCTCTCGCTCGTCGACATCGTCGCCAAGCAGCAGGAGACGCTGTGGTTCGCGCTCCCGCAGCTCGTCGGCCTCCTCGTCTTCTTCGTCGCGGGCGTGGCCGAGACGAACCGCCCGCCGTTCGACCTGCCCGAGGCCGAGACCGAGCTCGTGGCCGGCTATCAGACCGAGTACAGCGGCATGCGCTACGGCCTGTTCGCTATGGCCGAGTACGTCAACATGATCACGCTCTCTGGGCTTGCGGTGACGCTTTTCCTCGGCGGCTGGGGCGGCCCCGTGCTGCCGGGGCCGCTGTGGTTCCTGCTCAAGCTCGCCGTCGTGGTCTTCATCTTCATGTGGCTGCGCGCGACCCTGCCGCGCCTGCGCTACGACCAGCTCATGAAGATCGGCTGGAAGGTGCTGCTGCCGGTCGCAACCCTCAACGCGGTCGTGACCGCGATCGTGGTGGTTTACGCATGAGCCCGCAGCCGTTCGACAGCTTCAAGGGCTTCGCCGTGACGTTCCGGCAGATGTTCAAGAAGCCGATCACCCAGCAGTACCCCGACTACAAGCGGCCCGTGTACCCGCGCTTCCGCGGGCGGCACCGGCTCTGGAAGCACGAGAACGGGCTCGAGAAGTGCGTCGGCTGCTCGCTCTGCGCCGCCGCGTGCCCGGCCGACTGCATCCGCGTAGTCGCGGACGAGAACACGCCCGACAACCGGGTCTCGCCAGGCGAGCGCTACGCGCGCATCTACGAGATCAACCTCTCGCGCTGCATCTTCTGCGGCTACTGCGAGCTCGCCTGCCCGTTCGACGCGATCACGCTCGAGGCCGAGTACGAGCTCTCGGAGTACTCGCGGGACGACCTCATCTACACAAAGGACATGCTCCTAGCCGAGCCCGTGAAGCGGATGCCCGTGGCCGACCGCGACCTCTACGACACGCCCATCCCGGTCTGGCGGTCCGAGTCGTGACCGCCTTCCTTCTGGCGGCCTCGGCGGCGAACATCCTCGTCTGGATCATCTGGATCGCGGCGGCGCTCGCGCTGCTCGCCTCGGGGGTCGCCGTCGTCCTCTTCGCCAACCCGTTCTTCAGCGCGCTCGCGCTGATCGGGAACCTCGCCTCGCTCGCGGTCCTCTACCTGCTGCTCGCCGGGGAGTTCGTCGCCGGCGCGCAGGTGATCGTCTACGCGGGCGCGATCGTGATCATGTTCGTCTTCGTCCTCGCGTACCTCGGCGGGCGGGCGGACGTGCCCTGGGCAGGCGGGCCGTCGCTCCAGAACATGCTCGCGGTCGGCGCCGCGGCCGCGATCGCGCTCGAGGTCATGGTCGTGATCGCGCTCAAGGCCGGCGACGACCTGAGCGACACGGCCGAGGTCGACGCCGCGTTCGGCTCACCGGCCGAGATCGGCCGGCTCTTCCTCTCGGACCACCTGCTCGCCTTCGAGGTGACGTCCATCGTCCTGCTCGTGGCCGCCGTCGGCGGCGTGATCCTCGGCAGCGCGATGCCGACCTCGGACGAGGGGGAGGAGACCTGATGCTCGGGCCCGGGATCGCCTCCTACCTGATCCTCTCGGTCGTCCTCTTCGCCATCGGGGCGTTCGGCGTGCTCATCCGCCGGAGCCCGCTGATCATCCTGCTCGCGCTCGAGCTGATGCTGAACGCAGGGAACCTGGCGCTGATCGCGTTCGCACGCCAGCTCGGGAACGCGGACGGCCAGATCTTCGCGCTCACCGTGATGGTCGTCGCCGCGGCCGAGGCGGTGCTCGGCCTGGGCCTCATCGTCGCCGTCTCACGCAAGCGGGTCGAGCTCGACGTCGACCGCCTTACTTCGCTCCACGGCTAGCGCATGGACGTTCTCGCCTGGACCGCCCTGTTCGCGCCCGCCGCCGCGGTGGTCGCGATCGCGCTCCTCGGCGAGCGCATCGACCGGCGCGGGGCGGGGCTGCTCGCGGCCGGGGCAACCTTCTTCTCGTTCGTCTGCACCGTCGCGCTCTTCCTCGACCTGCTCGGCCGCGAGCCGGAGGACCGCACGATCCTCTCGACCCCCTGGACGTGGCTGACCGCCGGCGAGCTGCGCATCGGGGCCTCGGTGCTGATCGACCCGCTCTCCGTCTTCATGATGCTGGTGGTCACGGGGGTCGGCTTCCTCATCCTCGTCTACGCGATCGGCTACATGCACGGGGACGAGGAGGAGCGGCGCTACCACGCCTACAAGGCGCTCTTCATCTTCTCGATGCTCCTGCTCGTCATGGGCGGGAACCTGCTGCTGCTCCTGGCCGGGTGGGGAATGGTCGGCCTCTCCTCGTACCTGCTCATCAACTACTGGCATCAGCGGCGCGCGCCCGTCGAAGCGGGCAAGAAGGCGTTCGTCATGAACGCCGTTCGGCGACGCGACCTTCGTGCTCGCCCTCTTCATCCTCGTCCAGCAGACGGGCTCGCTCGACTTCGCCACGGTCTTCGCCGCGGCGCCGGACGCGCTCGGCGACGGCTCGACCCTCGCGGTCCTCGTCGCTCTCGGACTGCTGGGCGGAGCGGTCGCCAAGTCGGCGCAGGTTCCCCTCCACACGTGGCTCCCCGACGCGATGGAGGGCCCGACGCCGGTCAGCGCGCTCATCCACGCCGCCACGATGGTGACCGCCGGCGTCTACCTGATCGTCCGCACGAGCCCGCTCTTCGAGCTGGCGATCGACGTGCAGGAGCTGGCCGGGATCCTCGGCGCCGTCACGCTGCTCATGGCCGGGCTGATCGCGCTCGTCCAGACCGACATCAAGCGCGTCATCGCCTACTCGACCATGAGCCAGATCGGCTACATGTTCGTCGGCGTCGGGCTCGGGGCGTACGGCGCGAGCATGTTCCACCTGATGACGCACGCCTTCTTCAAGGCGCTGCTCTTCATGGCCGCCGGGCTCGTCATCCACGCCCTCTCGGGCGAGCAGGACATCCGCAGGATGGGCGGCCTCGCGCGCGAGCTGCCGTGGACCTACCGGGCCTTCCTGATCGGCGCGCTCGCGCTCGCCGCGATCCCGCCGTTCGCCGGGTTCTTCTCGAAGGACGCGATCCTGTCCAGCCTGGTCGACCAGGGCTCGCTCGGCTGGCTCCTCTGGGGCGCCGGGATCGTCGGGGCCTTCCTGACCGGCCTCTACACGTTCCGGCTGCTCTTCATCGTCTTCTTCGGGGAGCCGACGCCGTACGTGCGCGAGCACCTGCACAAGGAGCGCTTCGAGGGCCCGCTCTCGATGATGTGGCCGGTCGGCGTGCTCGCCGTCCTCTCGCTGGTCGGCGGCTTCCTCCAGGTGCCGGGGCAGTGGCACCTCGTGGACACCTGGCTCGAGCCGGTCGTCCAGTCGGTCGAGGAGGCGAGCGGCGGGCTCGCCGTCTTCTCGATCCTCGCCGCGCTCGCGGCTGCCGTGGGCGGCATCGCCGTCGCCTGGGCGCTCTACCGCCGTCCCGGCGAACGGCCGGCGGCGATCCGAGCCCGCGTCCCCTGGGCCGCGAACGCGCTCGAGCACAAGCTCTGGTGGGACGAGGCCTACGACGCGGCCTTCTACCGCCCCGCATCCGCGCTCGCGAACTGGCTCCTCGGCCGCGTCGAGGGGCCGATCGTCCTGCGCTCCCTCGGCGGCCTCGGCACCGGCGTCCGCGACGCCTCCGACCGGGTCGCCGCCCTCCAGACCGGCCGAGTCCGTGGGTACGCGCTCGCGCTGGCCCTCGGCCTCGCCGTGCTCGCGGTCGTCTTCCTGTGGTTGCGTGATCACCACCGTCCTCATCTTGCTCCCGATCGCCGCAGCGCTGGCCATCTGGGTCTTCCCGTGGCCGAGCCAGCGGGCCGCGGCAAGCTTCGCGCTCCTGGTCGCGCTCGGCGAGCTGGCGCTCTGGGTCGGGACGGCGCTCAACTTCGACTTCGGCGCAACGGCCCTGCAGGCCGACGCCGACGTCACCTGGTTCGCCGACCTGGACGTCGCCTACCAGGTCGGCCTCTACGACTACTCGCTCTGGCTCATCGGCCTGACCGCAGTCGTGACGACGGCAGCCGTCGGCTACGGCTTCTGGACGGGGCGGGAGCGGCTCGGCGTCTACCTCAGCCTCCTGCTCTTCCTCGAGGGAGCCACGATCGGCGTCTTCGCCGCCCAGGACCTCATCCTCTTCTACGTCTTCTGGGAAGCCATGCTCATCCCGCTCTACGTGCTCATCGGCGTCTGGGGCGGGCCCGGCAGGCTCGGGGCGACCTACAAGTTCGTCGCGTACACGGTCGCCGGCTCCCTGCTCATGCTCGTGGCGATCATCGCCACAGGGCTCGACGCGGGCACCTTCGACATGACGCGGCTCACCGGCGAAGGGACGAGCACCTGGATCTTCCTCGGGTTCGTCGCCGCTTTCGCCGTGAAGGCGCCGCTCTGGCCGTTCCACGGGTGGCTGCCCGACGCCTACCGGGAGTCGCCGCCCGAGGTCGCGGCGGTGCTCTCGGGCGTCATCTCGAAGACGGCCGCGTACGGCTTCCTCGCCATCGCGATCCCGTTCTTCCCCGGCCCGGCCGAGGACTGGCGGACGCCGCTCCTCGTGCTGGCCTCGATCGGCCTCGTCTACGGCTCCCTGCTCGCCTTCCGCGCGCCCGACGTCCGCGGCGTGATCGCCTACTCGAGCCTCGCCCAGATGAACCTGATCCTGATCGGGATCTTCGCCGTGAACGCCTCCGGCTACACGGGCGCGCTCCTGCAGATGGTCAACCACGGCCTGATCTCGGCGGCGCTCTTCCTGCTCGCCGGGGCGATCGAGCGGCGGACGACCACCGGCGAGCTGAACCTGCTCGGCGGCATGGCCCGCGGGCGGCCGGTGCTCGCCACGATCCTGATCACGACCGGGGTGATCGCGCTGGCCGTGCCCGGCTCGAGCGCGTTCGCCGCCGAGTTCCTCGTCCTCAACGGCATCTTCGACATCGGCTGGGGCTGGGCCGTGGTCGGCGCGATCGCCATCGTCCTCGCGGCCATGTACATGCTGCGGCTGATCTCCGCCGTCCTCCACCAGGAGCCGGGGAGCGCCGTTCCCGCCGAGGCGCTCGACCTCCGCCCCGCCGAGGTCGGCGTGATCGCGCCGCTCGTCCTCGTCCTGCTCGTCCTCTCCTTCTGGCCGGCGGCCATCACCGAGCGAGGTCTTCGGAGCGCGATGAGCGGCGCCATGCGGTGTCGTCAGTCATACCTCGGTATGAGGTCTCTGCGTCCAGCCTGGCCGCACGCCAGGAGAGGCGATCATCTGAAGATTGGAGACCTTCACGGCGCCAACGATCGACTGGACGGGGCTCTCGCCGATCCTGATCACGCTGGGCGGCGCGGTCGTCGTCCTGCTCGTGAGCCTCTTCCTCCCGCTCGGGGCCCGGCGGCCGTTCGCCGCCACCGTCACCGCTCTCTGCTTCGCCGCCGCTGCTGCCGCCGCCATCGCGCTGTTCGCCGTCGACGACACCGGGCGCGGAATCGTGGCGGACGCAATCCGGCGCGACCGGCTCGCCGAGCTCGCGCAGGTGCTCGTGATGGCAGCCGGACTCCTGAGCGTCCTCGTGTCCTACCGGGAGCCGGACCGCGACGATCGCGCCGGCGAATACCACGCCCTCTTGCTGACGGCCGCGAGCGGCATGGCGTTCTTCGTCGCCGCGAACAACCTCATGACGCTCTTCCTCGGGCTCGAGTGGTTCTCGATCTGCCTCTACATCCTCACCGCCATCGCGGTCGAGCGCCTGAGCGGGCTCGAGGCGAGCCTCAAGTACCTGATCGTGGGCAGCTTCGGCTCGGCGATCCTGCTCTTCGGGAGCGCGTTCGTGTTCGGCGCCACCGGTGCGCTCGACTTCGCCGGGATCGCCGCCGGCACGGCCGACGCCGAGCGGCTCTTCGTCGTCGCCGGCCTGGCGATGATCATCGTCGGGCTCGCGTTCAAGGCCTCCGCGGCGCCCTTCCACATGTGGACCCCCGACGTCTACGAGGGCGCGCCGACGCCGGTCACCGGCTTCATGGCCGCCGCGACCAAGGTGGCGGCGCTCGTCGTCACGATGCGTCTGCTCGTCACGGCGTTCCCCAGCGAGGAGGAACTCTGGACCGTCGCCCTCGCCGTGATCGTCTGCATCTCGCTCGCCTGGGGAAACCTGGCTGCCATCGTGCAGACGAACGTCAAGCGGCTCCTCGCGTACTCGAGCATCTCGCACGCCGGCTTCCTGCTCATGCCGATCGCCGCCGGAAACCCCCTCGGCGGCCGCGCGCTTCTCTACTACCTGATCCCGTACGGGGCCATGAGCCTCGGGGCCTTCGCCATCGTCGCCATCCGCGAGCGGGAGCTCCGGGCGCCGGTCACCCTGGCGAACCTGGCCGGCTTCGGCTGGGAGCGGCCGTTCCTGGGACTTTCGCTGGCCCTCTTCATGTTCGGCTTCATCGGCTTCCCGCCGACCGGGATCTTCCTGGGGAAGATCTACGCCTTCGGCGCGGTCATCGACCGCGGCTGGGCCTGGCTCGCCGTGGTGGGGGTCATCGCCACCGCCGTCTCGGTCTACTACTACCTGAACGTGATCCGCGCCATGTACATGCAGCCGCGCGAGCTGGCGGTGGTCGCCGCGGGCGGCTCACCGCCGCCGGACCGGCTTCTTGTGAGCGCGGTCGCCGCCACCGTCGTCGTCGCGATCGGCAGCTTCGTCTTCGCCGACCCGCTCCTCGACATCGCCGCCGACGCAGTCGCCTTCCTACCGTTCCCCGTTGCCTGAGAACCCTAGGCGCGTCGTCGTCCTGGGCGCCGGGGTCACCGGCGAGGCATTCGTCGCCGCTCTGCGCAGGCTCGACGGCGACGCCGAGATCACCGTCATCGAGCACGAGCTCGTGGGCGGCGAGTGCTCCTACTGGGCCTGCATCCCCTCGAAGACGCTGCTTCGGCCGCTCGAGATCGTCGCACACGCCCGCCAGGCGCCCGGGGCGGCCGAGGCCGTGGGCGCCGTCGATCCGGCCCGTGTCTTCTGGTGGCGCGACCAGATCGCCGAGAAAGACGACACGAGCCAGGCCGACTGGCTGACGAAGCTGGGCGCAGAGCTCGTCCGCGGAACCGGCGGCGTCGCCGAGCCGGGCCTCGTCACCGTGGGTGCGCGGGAGCTTCCGTACGACGCGCTGCTCGTCGCCACCGGCTCGGTCCCGGTGACGCCGCCGATCGAGGGCCTCGATGAGGTGCCGTACTGGGGCAGCCGCGAGGGGACGAGTGCGAGCGCCGTGCCCGAGAGTCTCGCCGTCGTGGGCGGCGGCCCGGTCGGCTGCGAGCTGGCGCAGGCTTACGCCCGCCTCGGCTCGCGGGTCACGCTCGTCCAGAACGGCGAGCGCCTGTTGCCGCGGATGGACGCGGAGGCCGCGGAGATCCTGGCGAAGGCCTTCGTCGAGGAGGACATCGAGCTCCGCTTCGGCGCGCGCGCCACCCGGGTCGAAGGAGGCGGGGGCACTCCGCTTCGGCTCGAGCTCGAGGGCCAGGAGCCCGTGACCGCCGAGCGGCTCCTCGTCGCCACCGGGCGAAAGCCGAACGTCGAGGGATTCGGGCTGGAGCAGCTCGGGGTCACGATCGGCAAGCGCGGCATCGAGGTCGACGAGGGGCTGCGGGCGGGAGAGGGTGTCTGGGCGGCCGGCGACGTCACGGGCATCGCCCAGTTCACGCACGTGGGCAAGTACCAGGGCCGCTATCGCGGCGGAGAACGTGGCCGGGGGCAAGGCGAAGGCCGACTACCGCGCCATCCCGGCCGCGGTGTTCACCGACCCGCAGGTGGCCTCGGTCGGGGACACGAGCGGCGAGGGCGCGGCCATCTCGTCCTGGCCGCTCGAGTCGGTCTCCCGCACCGGGACGTTCCAGCGGCCGAAGCAGCCCGGGCTGGTCAAGCTCTACGCCGATCCCGCGCGACGCGTGCTCGTCGGCGCGACCGCGGTCGGGCCCGAGGCCGGCGAGTGGATCGGGCAGCTCACCCTGGCCATTCGCGCCGAGGTCCCGGTCGACGTCCTGCGCGACACCATCCAGCCCTTCCCGACCTTCTCCGAAGCCGTCTACTTCGCTGCCCGCGACCTTGCGCTGTAGCCTCGTACCGTCATGACCGACGCCCGCGACGAGCTCGTCCGCAGCCTCGCCGGCCTGGCCCTCTTCGCCGACCTGCGCGACTCCGGATCTCTGGGCGATCGCCGACCCGGAGAAGGAACGCCTCTTCGGCGAGGGCGAGCGCGTTCTCCGGCGCGGTCTCTCCGGCGGCGGGTTCTTCGTCATCCTCGACGGCGAGGCGGCGGTCGAGATCCCGGACGGGGAGCCGCGTCGCCTCCGGCGCGGTGACTTCTTCGGCGAGGTCTCGACCCTGCTCGAGTGCAAGCCGACCGCCGACGTCGTCGCCCACACGGCTCTGCACACCCTCGAGATTCCAGGACCGCAGCTCGAAGAGCTGCTTCTGCAGTACCCGCACGTCACCTACCGGATGCTGCAGACCATGGCCCGCCGGATCCGCGACCTGCTCGAGTAGCGCTCCTGCAGGCAATGCTGGCTAGCGTCTGCGTCGTGAGCATCAAGCCAGAGGTCGCACTCGCGCGCGGCCAAGGCTGGCAGCCTTGGCAAGTGCGAGGGTGGGCTCTGGCGCCGCGTGATCGCGGGGCAGACGCAGGCATGCATTGCCTGGAGGGGCGCTAGTGGGTAACGGCGAGCGGCCCTTTCCGCCCGGGGACTACCCCGTCGTCGTCGTCGGAAGCGGGCCGGGGGGCTTGCAAGCGAGCTACTGCCTCACGCGCCTGGGCGTCGAGCACGCGGTCATCTCGCAGGACGACTCGCCCGGAGGGATGTTCCGCCTCTACCCGATCTACCAGCGCCTCCTCTCCTGGTCGAAGCCGGACGCGCCCGCGGAGCCCGGTACGCGCGCCTACGAGTGGTACGACCACAACAGCCTGGTTGCGGACGACCCGCGCCACCAGGCGCTGGTGCCCGCATTCATGGACCGCTCGTTCATGGTGCCCTCGCGGGAGGAGATGGAGCGTGGGCTCGCCGCGTTCGCGCAGCAGGTGCCCGTGGCGGTGCGGTACGGCTGCCGCTGGGAGAGCACGCGGCGCGAGGACGACGGCCGGCTCGTGCTCACGACCTCCGACGGTGAGTACAGGGCGCGGGCGGTCGTTTTCGCGATCGGGGTGACGACGCCGTGGCTCTCGCCGATCCCCGGGATCGAGACGGTGCCCCATTACGTGGACACCCGGGCGCCCTCCGACTACCGCGGGCGGCGCGTCTTCGTGATCGGCAAGCGGAACTCGGGCTTCGAGATCGCAGACGGGCTGCTCCCGTGGGCGAGCCAGGTGATCCTCGGCTCGCCGCGGCCCGTGCAGACCGCGGTGATCGCGCAGGCCTCGGTCCGCGTCCGCTACCTGCAGCCGTACGAGGACACAGCCCTCGGCGGCGGCACGTTCGCGCTCGACCTCGCCGTGGAGCGCATCGAGCGGCTGGAGCAGGGCTGGCGCATCGTCGGAAACGGGACGACCAGGCCCGGGCCGATCGACCTCGAGGTCGACGAGGTCATCGCCGCAACGGGCTTCTCGACGCCGCTGCTCGACCTTGGGAAGCTTGGCGTCCGCACCGTCGCGCAGGGCCGCATCCCGGCGCTGACGCCCTTCTGGGAGAGCGAGGCCGGCTCGGGGATCTACTTCGCAGGGAACGCGACGCAGGGGGCGGCCGGCCTGCGCAAGCACGGCGTGGGCGCTGCCTCGCCGGCGGTGCACGGCTTCCGCTACAACGCTCGGGTCATGGCTCGCGACCTGGCTTCGACCCACTTCGGAATCCACGTTCCCAACGACCGCGTCAGCAGACGCGACCTGGAGCGGTACCTCCTCGAGGAGCTGTCGACGGCGCCGGAGCTCTGGACGCAGAAGTCCTACCTGGCCCGCGTCGTCTACGACAACCTCGAGAGCGAGATCGCCCCGCTGGCGGACTACGTCGACAATCCCGGCCACCAATCCGTCGCTGTCGCGGTCGAGATGAATGCCGCCGGCGACATCTACCCGGCGGTCTACGTCGAGGTGGACGGCGGGGTCCGCGAGCGGCTCCTGCCTCCGGACCTGCTGAACGACTTCCGCGGCCCCGAGTACGAGCGGGAACTGCGCGCCGCCCTCTGATGGAGCTGCGATCCCCACCCACGCGCTCGTAGCCGGAGGCTACGGGCGCAACGGGCGCCGTGTGCCGGCCAGCGCGGCCCCACGGCTTCGGACGGCCTTCGACGGCCCTCCGGCTCGCCGTCCCGCTCGCCGGCCTCTTCCTCCTCCTGGGCGTTCCCGACCTGGACGTCGTCTGGGAGCACCAGCCGTCCCACTTCTGGCTCGTGCTCGTCTCGGCGGTCCTCAGCTTCATGCTCGGCCTCCTCATGGCGGAGGCGGCCGCTCGGCGCGGAGACGCCCGCGTGCTCCTCGTCTCGCTCGCCTTCCTCGCCAGCTCCGGCTTCCTCGCGCTCCACGCGCTCGCCACGCCCGGAGTCCTGCTTGCGGGGAAGAACTCCGGCTTCCAGATCGCCGCGGCGATCGGGCTCCTGATCGCCTCGGGGTTCGCCGCCGCGTCCGCGCTCCCGCTCGGGGACGCATTGGGGCAGGCGATCCTGCGGGAGCGGCGCCTCTTGCTCGCCTCGGTCGGCGTCGCTCTCGTCGTGTGGGCGGTGCTCGCCCTCGGGACACTGCCGCCGCTCGACGAGGCGATCGCACCGGAGGCCGCCCGCGGCCCGCTGCTCGTCCTCTGGGCGGTCGGGACGCTCTTCTACGGCTACGCCGCCTTCCGCTACGCGCGCCTTTACGCCAGACGCCGAGCGCCCGTCGCGCTCGCCGTGGCCGCGGCCTGGGTCCTGCTCGCGGAGGCCATGCTCGCCGTCGCGATCGCCCGGAACTGGCACGTGAGCTGGTGGGAGTGGCACCTCCTCATGCTGCTCGCCTTCGCCCTCGTCGCGCGCAGCGTCTGGGCGGAGTGGAAGCGCGAAGGGTCGAGCGCCGAGGTGTTCGCCGATCTCTACGAGGAGCGGACGCTGGGAAGCCGCGAGGAGCTGAGCGTCCTCTTCGCCGACCTCCAGGGGTTCACGACGTTCGCCGAGCGGACGCCGCCCGACGAGGTGCGGACGATGCTCGACGCCCACTTCTCGGCGGCCGCGCCCGTCATCCAGGGCGAGGACGGCGAGCTCGTGCAGACCGTCGGCGACGCGCTCCTGGCCGTCTTCCGCGGCGAGGGCCACGAGGCGCGGGCGGCCCGCGCCGGGCTCGCGCTCCAACAGGCCTGCGCTGGCGCTGCCGGAGCGCCGGGCCGACTGGCCGCAGTTTCGCGTCGGGATCAACTCCGGCGAGGCGCTCGTCGGGCTCGTGCAGGCGCCCGGCGTGCGGTCGTTCGGGCCCACAGGCGACGTCGTCAACACGGGCGCCCGGCTGGAGCAGGAGGCACGGGCCGGCGAGGTGGTCGTCTCGGCCCGCACGCGGGCGGCGCTGGGCGACAACGCCTCCGTCGAGGACCTCGGCGATCTCCCCGTCAAGGGGAAGGAGCGGCCGGTGCGGGCGTTCGTCCTACGCGCTCTGCCTGCGCGCGGGAGCGAGGGCGACGAGCGCCTGCAGGATCAGGATCGCGAAGGAGACGGCTAGCACGCCGGTCGCGATCCCGGGCACGGTGCCCTCCGGGACCACGGGAGCGCGGATCGCCGCGCCGACGACGACCGTGAGCACGAGGCCGGTCGCCAGCCAGGCCTGGAGCCGGCCGAGCGTGTCTCCGTTCCCGTCGCGCGAGGCGTCTACGACCCGGGCGAAGCAGATCAGCCCCGCCGCGGCGGTCACCGGGACGCCGAGCACGAGAAGGTAGAACGAGGCAGACGACTGGCCGAGCGCGTCCGCGACGGCGACGGCGAGAAGGAGAGCGCCGGCGAGCTCGACTGCCACCGCCCCGGCGCCGCTGCGCGTCTCCCACATGCGCTCCCGTTCGGCGCCGCAGCCGGTTTTCCTTCCGTTACCCTGGCCGCGTGGCGGACACGGCCATCACCTGGCTCGGACACGCGGCTTTCCGGATCGACACGCCCGGCGGCAAGCGGATCTACGTCGACCCGTGGCTCGAGAGCCCGACGTGTCCCGCAGGCGAGCGCAAGCCCGAGCGGGTCGACCTGATCGCGCTCACCCACGGCCACGACGACCACGTCGGCCAGACGGTCGAGCTCGCGCAGCGGTTCGACTGCCCGGTGGTCGCGCTCGTCGAGCTGCGCGGATGGCTCTCGACCCAGGGCCTCTCCGCGGATCCGACCCTGGCCGGCAACAAGGGCGGCACGATCGAGCGCGACGGCATCCGGATCACCTTCACCGACGCCAAGCACTCGAGCTCGGCCTTCCAGAACGGCGCCTTCCTCTACCTGGGCGAGCCGGCCGGCCTCGTGATCGAGGTCGAGAACGGCACGAAGCTCTACTTCGCGGGCGACACGTGCGTCTTCGGCGACATGGCGCTGATCGGCAGGATCTACGAGCCGGACCTCGCCGTCCTCCCGATCGGCGGCCACTACACCATGGATCCGCGCGAGGCTGCGGTCGCGCTCGAGCTCCTCGGGGTCGGCCGCTGCCTCCCCTGTCACTACGGGACGTTCCCGCTGCTCACGGGGACACCGGAGGAATGCCGGCGCCTGCTGACGACGGACTGCGAGATCCTCGCGCCCGCCCCGGGCGAGACGGTGACGGTCTGAGTGCCCCTCCCGGCAATACATGCCTGCCCCTGCCCCGCGATCACGCTGCGCCAGAGCCCACCCTCGTCCTCACCGAGGCATCCAGCCTCGGCTTCGGCCGAGTGCGAACTCTGGCTTGGTGCTCGCAAGGCAGGAGCGGGGCAGCATCACCGGGAGAAGCACTAGTGAGGGAGCGCTGGTTCGGCGCCACCGGCCGGCGGGGCCCCGAGATCGCGGTCGAGGGAGAGGTCGAGCTCGTCGACGCGCTCGTCCTCGACGGCATCGGGGACGAGGAAGCCCTGCGCGAGGCCCACGGTGCCGGCCGGCCGGTCGTCGTGCGCGCCGCCGACCCTGAGGCGGTCACGCGCGCGCTCGCGCGACCCGAGGTGGCCTGCGTCCTCGTCCCCGCAGACAAGCGCGACCTGCTCGACCTCGATTTCCGCCGTATCACGTACGGCGCCTGACCCGCCGGGCAAAGTCTCCCCCGGCCCTGTCCAGGGGTCGGATCTTGCAATCGCGCTGGGACATGCCTCGTGCTCGAATGCAAGGATCCGACCCCCGGGCTTCAGGCTATGCCGTGAGGGCCGCGCAGGCCTCCTCGACGCCTCCCATGCTGTGCTGCGGCTGGAGGATCACCTCGCCGGTCGTGAGGTTGATCTTCAGGACACCGGTGAACCCGAGCGGGTCGTCGCCGATCCCGAACGGGATCTGGCCGATGATCATCAGGATCTCCGTGCCGTCCGGCTTGACCTGCAGGTGGTCGGCGCCGACGTCCCGGAAGCTGTACGTATTGTCGCCGGCCTGTGCAGTGTAGGCCACGTTGAGCGTCCTCACCGAGACGAGGCCCTTCCCTCCGCCGGAGAACGTTCGAACGATGATGTGCCCCTTCGCGGTCGTCGTGACCGGAATCCCACAGACCTCGGTGAGGAACTCGTCAGCGAAGGTCTCGTCGATGTCGAAGCGCTCCATCGTCGGCTTCCCTGCGAACGCGCCGGGCGCAAGGAGTGCCGCAACCACGAAGGCACCCGCCAGAAGGATGCCGAGAGCTCGTGTGCTCATACTGCCCCTTTCTTCCCCCCGTCCCGTGTCGCGCGTTCCTATCACGTTTGCAACGAACTACGCAACGGCTACGCCATGCCGTCACCCGGCAGGCGCACGTCTCCGGCGCGCTCCCTGAACGCCGGCACCGGGTCGGCCTCCGGGCGGGCGACGAGCAGCACCGCGCCGAGGGCGTCGCCGGCGAGGGCGTCGACCAGGAGCTGCAGGCCGACGGCGAGCGCGAACGCCTTGTGCGCCTGCTCGCCTCCGAACGGGACGAGGTCCTCGGCCGCGGCCCGGCCGGCGAGGACGTCGCCGTGCGTCACCTTCCCCATCGAGACGTCCGCGACGAGCGGGTCCCCCTGCGAGCTGGGAACCGCGACCGCCAGCGGGTTCGTCCCGGTCAGAGCCGGCCCGCCGTCAGGGTGACCCAGGAACCGCGGCGAGGTCGCGGTCAGCACCGCCACGAGCCCGCCCTCGGCGAGCTTCCGCGCCCAGTAGCCGAGGACGCCCGTGGGCGCCGAGTCACGGGCGACGACGACACGGGCGTGGGCGGGAGGCGAGGCGAGCTGCGCCTCGACGATCGCCGCCAGCACGAGGTAGCCGAGCGCGCCCCGGCTCTCCCAGCGCTCGTAGCCCTCCTCGGCAAGCACGCGCTCGGGCCGCGCCGCCGGGTCGAGCCCGGGCCGGGCCGCGAGCCAGTCGATCCGGGACGTGCCGTGCCCGAGCTTCCCGCGCGCGTCCGCGTCGAGGAAGTGATCGGCGAGAACTCCGGCGTCACGCTCGCCGAACCCGAGCGCGCGCAGGCGGCCGGCGGCGTCGGTCGGGCTCAGGTCGAGACCAGCGGGAGCGGCTTGACGATGCCGACCCCCTGCTCGCGCCGGGTCGCCGTGATCGCCTCCGCGAGTTCGACGATCGCCCGCGAGACCTCGGTCTCCGGCTCCGCGAGCACGATCGGCTCGCCCTCGTCGGCAAGCGCGCCCAGGCGCGAGTCGAACGGGATCCGGCCCAGAAGGGGCGCCTCGACCTCAGCGGCGAGCGCCTCGCCGCCGCCGGAGCCGAAGAGCTCCTCGTGGGAGCCGTCCTCGCGCGTCCGGTAGGACATGTTCTCGACGACGCCGAGCAGGCGCATGTTCGTCTTCCGCGCCATCTGCGCCGCGCGCACGGCCACCTGTTGCGAGGCACGGTGCGGCGTCGTGACGACGACCGCCTCGGCCCGCGGGAGGAGCTGCCCGAGCGAGATTGCGACGTCCCCGGTGCCCGGCGGCATGTCGACGACGAGCGTGTCGAGGTCGCCCCAGTGGACGTCGGAGAGGAACTGCTCGAGCGCGCGGTGCAGCATCGGACCCCGCCACATGACCGGCGTGTTCTCGTCCAGGAAGAAGCCGATCGACATCACCTTCAGGTCGCCGCGGACCGGCGGGACGATCATGGCCCGGTCCCCGCCGTCGACGGCGACCGGTCGCTGGTGGACGCCGAGCATGTGCGGGATCGAGTAGCCGTAGACGTCGGCATCGAGGACGCCGGTGCTCTGCCCGAGGCCCGAGAACGCGGCCGCCAGGTTGGCGGCGAGCGACGACTTGCCCACGCCGCCCTTGCCGCTCGCGATGGCGAGCACGCGCGTGCCCGAATCGACCGAGATCCCCGGGGTCCGCTCGCTCACCCCGCCGCGCAGGCGAGCCGTCAGCGCCGCCTTCTCGTCCGGCGTCATCACGTCGAAGCCGAGCTCGACCTCCTCCACCTCGTCGAGCGGGAGGAGCGCCTGCTCGACCTGCTCCTGGAAGCTCGCGCGAAGCGGGCAGCCGGGAACGGTGAGCGCGATCACCACCCGGACGCGCCGATCCTCGACGACGACCTCACGCACCATGTCGAGCTCGATCACGGAGCGCCCAAGCTCGGGGTCGTAGACGCCCTCGAGCGCCGTCAGGATCTGCTCTCGCGAGGCCATAACGCAAGGCTAGCAGCGGCGAAGTGCAAGATTGCCGCAGTGGACGCGCGCATCCTCCTGGTCGAGGACGACGCCTCCATCCGGGAGACGACGTCGCTCGGACTGGAGAGGGCGGGCTTCGCCGTGGCGACGGCCTCCGACGGGAACGAGGCGCTGGACCGCTTCCGGCGCGAGAGCTTCGACCTGCTCGTCCTCGACCTGATGCTCCCCGGTCGGGACGGCTACGACGTCTGCCGCGAGGTCCGGAGGACGAGCCGGGTGCCGATCGTGATGCTGTCCGCCCGCAGCGAGACCGTGGACGTGGTCGTCGGCCTGGAGCTCGGCGCCGACGACTACGTCACCAAGCCGTTCGAGCTCCCGGAGCTTGTCGCGCGCGTGCGGGCGGCACTCCGGCGCACCGCCACGGGCGACGACGACGAGCGCATCGCCGCCGGCGACCTCGAGCTCGACCCCGCCGGGTTCCGCGCGCGCAAGGCCGGGGAAGAGCTCGACCTGACGGCGACCGAGTTCCGCCTCCTGCTCGAGCTGGCCGGCCACCCGGGACGAGTCTTCAGCCGCGAGCTCCTGCTCGAGCGGGTCTGGAACTACGAGTACCTCGGCGACTCGCGCCTCGTGGACGTCGCCGTGCAACGACTGCGGGCCAAGGTCGAGGACGACCCGAGCCACCCGAAGCTGATCACGACCGTGCGCGGCGTCGGCTACCGGTTCGACAGGCCGTGAGCACGGGGCCCCGCGCCATCTACCCGGGCCGGCTGCGGCGGCGGCTGACCCTGGCGTTCGCGTTGACCGCGGGCCTCGCCGCAGCAGCCCTCGCGGCCGGCTCCTTCCTGCTCGTCCGCGAGGCGCGCCTCGATGACTCGCGCGACCGCGCGGTGGAGCAGACGCGCTTCAACCTCGTGCTGGCATCCGAGGTCCTCCCGGCGGAAGGCCCGGAGGCGCTCCTCGACGCCTACGCGCGGCGCGGGAGCTTCGAGACCGTGCTCCTCGTGGACGGCGCGAGCTTTCCCTCGAGCCTGTCGCTGAGCGAGGAGCAGGTCCCCCTGGACCTCCAGGCCCTCGTGGAGCAGGGCCAGCTTGCCTACGAGCGCACCGACGTCGGCGACACTCCCTACCTCGTCACCGGCGGCCGGGTGCCCGGCACGGACGCGGACGAGGCGTACTTCTTCTTCTCCGAGGAGGAACTGCACGACGACCTCGCCGACCTCCGGAGCATCCTGCTCGCCGCGCTCGGCGTCGTCGTTCTCGTCGGCGGGCTCGCGGGCGCGTTCCTCGCCCGCCGGATGCTGGCGCCCGTCGCGCGCGCGAGCGAGGCGGCGCACTCGCTCGCGGAAGGGCTCCTCGACACGCGCCTGCCGGTCGAGCGCACGGACGAGTTCGGCCTGTGGGCGGTCTCCTTCAACGAGATGGCGGACGCGCTGGAGACGAAGATCACGGCGCTCTCGGAGGCGCAGGCCCGCGAGCGGCGCTTCACGGCGGACGTGGCCCACGAGCTGCGCACGCCGCTCACCGCGATCGTGAACGAGGCCTCGCTGCTCGGCGAGCACCTCGACCGCATGCCGCCCGAGGCCCAGCGCCCGGCCGAGCTGCTCGTCGAGGACGTGAAGCGACTGCGCGACCTGGTGGAGGACCTGATGGAGATCTCGCGCCTCGACGCCGGCACCCAGCCGGTGCGGCTGGAGCGAGTCGACCTCGGCTCGCTCGTCGGCGCCGCGATCCGGGCCCGCGCCTGGCAGAGCCGGATCCGGCTCGAGTCCGAGGAGGTCGTGCTCGAGACCGATCCCCGCCGCGTCGAGCGCATCGTCGCCAACCTGGCCGGCAACGCGCTCGAGCACGGCGGCCGGGACGTCTCGGTGCGAGTCGGCCGGGACGGCGTCGGGGCCTTCGTCGAGGTCGCCGATCACGGCCCCGGGATCGCCGCGGAGGATCTCCCGCGCCTCTTCGAGCGCTTCTACAAGGCCGATCCCGCCCGCACGGGCCACGGAACGGGGCTCGGCCTGGCGATCGCGCTCGAGAACGCGCGGCTCCTGGGCGGCGACATCGAGGTCCGGAGCGAGGCCGGCGCCGGCTCGCGGTTCACGCTCCGGCTGCCTGTTGCAGAACCGTTACACGACGGTGAGGGCGGCGTTGCGGGCGACGTGCACCCTTAGGGCCTCGTCCGCTCCCAGGAGGCTCACATGAAGGCCCTGATCGCAATCGCCGCCGCCATCCTCGCCCTCTCGGTCGGCGTGCTCGGCGCGAGCCTGATCGCCGACCAGGACGCCACCTCCGTCGGCCCGATTCCCTCCACGCCCACGAGCACGGAGGGCACGACCGAGGTCGCCCCGACGACGACGGCGGAAGAGCCGACGACCACCACCGATACCGAGCCGTCGGGCGAGACCGTCACATACCAGGTGTGGTTCGTGAACGACGACGGCCTGTTCGTCACCTACCGCACCGAGCCCGCCACCCAGCGCGTCGGCGCGGCTGCGGTCGAGGCGCTGCTCGGAGGACCTGACAGCTTCGAGGGAGGCTACGGCCTGAGCACCGCGATCCCCGAGGGCACGCAGCTGCTCGGCCTGGCGATCGCGGACGGCATCGCCCGCGTCGACCTGACCTCCGAGTTCGAGTCGGGCGGCGGGAGCGCGTCGATGCAGGCGCGGCTGGCACAGGTCGTCTACACGCTCACGCAGTTCCCCACGGTGAAGGGCGTTCGCTTCAGCCTCGACGGCGAGCCGATCGACGTCCTCGGCGGCGAGGGGGTCGTGATCGACCACCCGCTCGCGCGGAGGGACTACGCCGACCTCCTGCCGGTGATCCTCGTCACCAGTCCGACGCTGAACCAGACCGTTCGAAGCCCCGTCCTCATCCGCGGCAGCGCCAACGTCTTCGAGGCGAACGTCGGCATCCAGATCCTCGACGCCGACGGCGAGATCATCACCGAGACCTTCACGACGGCGACGTGCGGAACCGGCTGCCGCGGGACGTTCCGCATCCGCGTCCCCTACGAGCTCCTCGAGGGGCAGGCCGGCGACGCCACGATCGTCGTCCACGACGACGACGCGGCCGGCACAGGCACCTTCCCGAACGAGGTGCGCATCCCGGTGCGCCTGCAGCCATGACCGGCGAAAGGGCACGGCCGACGGGCGTCGAAGCACACCTCCTCCGTTCCTATGCCCATAATTCTCCTCTGAGCAGGGATAACCGACCGTGAACAGCCGCCGATACCGCCTCACGCGCAAGGGCGCGCGCGCCGCGACCCTCGTCGCCGCCGTGTCCATGGCCCTGGTCGGCATCGAGGCAGCCGCGCGCGCGCAGCAAGCGGACGGGAGCGGCGAGCGGCTCGATCCGGACCGGGTCATCGCCGACGGGGTCACCGTCTCGGGCATCGCCGTCGGCGGCCTGACCGGCGTGGAGGCCGAGCGCGCGGTCAACGCGTATGCCTCGCGGCCGGTCACCGTGACCTTCCGAAGCGAGTCCTGGCGCTACGCGCCGCAGACCCTCGGTGCGAAGGCGCAAGTCGACACCGCCGTCCAGGCGGCGCTGGGCGCGCCTTCCGGAGCAGCGCTCCCGCTTCGCGTCGAGGTCGACCAGGAGGCTCTGTCGGCCTGGAAGCGGTCCTTCGCCGCCAGCTTCGACCAGAAGCGCCGAGACGCCGCCGTCGTTCTCCGCAACCTCCGGCCGGAGCTGATCAGAGCGCGCGCCGGCCGCACGCTGTCGCGCTGGAGCGCGGGCGTCGTCCTGACGAAGGCCCTCGAGGAGCACGAGCTCGAGCCGGTGGCGCTCCCCGCGCGCCACGTCAAGCCTCGCGTCACGAACACCGACATCGGGTTCGCCATCGTGATCAAGCGCGCGTCGAACCGCCTGATCCTGTACCGCCCCGGCGGCTCGAAGGGCATGCGGGTCGTCAGGAAGTTCGGCGTCGCCACCGGCCAGCCGTCGTTCCCCACCCCGCTCGGAAACTTCGAGGTCGTCCGCAAGCAGAAGAACCCCTGGTGGCTCCCGCCCGACTCGGACTGGGCCGAGGGCGCCGAGCCGATCCCGCCGGGCCCCGGCAACCCGCTGGGGACGCGCTGGATGGGCCTCTCGACGCCGGCCGTCGGCATCCACGGGACGCCCGACGCGGCCTCGATCGGCTACTCCGCCTCCCACGGATGCATCAGGATGCTCGTCCCCGAGGCCGAGTGGCTCTTCGAGCGCGTCGAAGAGGGCACGCCCGTTTACATCCTGGACGCGTAGTGCCCTGGGAAGGCGCCGCGGCGCGCCTCGAAGGCCGGCTGGTCGTCGTGGAGCCGCTCGGGCCCGAGCACGAGGACGACCTGTGGGAGGCGGCACAGGACCCTGCAGTTTGGCGCTGGCTCCCGTGGCACGCCGCAGCCGACCGGCAGACCTTCCACCGCTGGCTGGAGGATGCGCTCGAGCGCGGCGAGTCCGGGCTCGACGTGCCCTTCGCGGTCGTCGACCGGCAGAGCGGGCGGGCGATCGGGAGCACGCGCTACCTCACGTTGCGCCCGGAGCACCGCGGCCTCGAGATCGGCTGGACGTGGAACGCGAGCAGCGCCTGGGGCACGGGCGCGAACGCCGAGGCCAAGCTCCTCCTCCTGCGCCACGCCTTCGAGACGCTCGGCTGCATCCGGGTCGAGTTCAAGACGGACGCGCTGAACGAGCGCTCCCGCGCCGCCCTGGAGGCGCTGCCCGCGCGCTTCGAAGGGATCTTCGCGAAGCACATGCTCGTCCGCGACGGCGCCCTGCGCGACTCCGCGTACTACGCCATCACCGACGACGAGTGGCCCGAGGTGCGCGCGAACCTCGAGCGGCGCCTCCAGACCAAGTAACAGACTGTTACTTGGCTCCGAGCCGCGCGCTCAGCTCGGCGCAGAGCTCGGGCGTCCCGGCGGCGACGACGCGGGAGCGGCCGGCGAGGTCGAGCGGGGCCGCGGCGAAGGGCGGGTCATCGGGAAGGTCGATCACCAGGCCGCGCTCGCGCACGAGGAGCTGGGCCGCGGCGATGTCCACGCTACGGGCCGGCTTGAGGGAGACGACCGCGTCGACCCGGCCGGCGGCGAGGTGGCAGAGGGAGAGCGCCAGCGAGCCCATCACCCGCGTGCGAACCGCGAGCCCGACCATCTCCGCGACGTGCTGCGCGACGAGGTCCGTGCGCGTCGCCTCGAGCGAGAGGATCTCGACCCGGTCCTTCGGCGGCGGCTCGACGAGCGGGGCGCCGTTCAGGAACGCGCCTTCGCCACGGCGCGCGACCCATTCCTCGCCGCTCCCGAAGTCGTGGACGAAGCCGAGCTCGACGTCTTCCATGCTCGGCCCCGACGCGATCGCCAGCGAGAGCGAGAAGAACGGGATGCCCCGCTTCGCGTTGAGGCTCCCGTCGATCGGGTCGCAAACGACCGTCAGCCCGTCGCCGCCGTCGCCGAAGACGCGCCGGCCGAGCTCCTCGGAGACCAGCGTGAATCCCGTCGGAACCTGTTCGAGCCGCGCAACGACGGCCGCCTCGGCCGCAGCGTCGATGGCAGTCGTCTCGTCCCCGCCCTCGCCGTCGCCCACACGCGGCTCGCGCTCGAGGCGGGTCGGCAAGTCGTGCAGCACCCGCTCGACGGCCGCGGCCGCGTCCCGGCACACCTCGAGCCAGTCGACGGCGCTCACTCGTCGAAGGGCGAGAGGAGCAGCCCGCTCGTCAGCTTGGGGAAGAAGTAGGTGCTCTTCTGCGGCATCCGGACGCCGGCGCGCGCGAACTCCTCCACCTGGTCGACGGTGGGCGGGCGCACGAGGAACGCCGCTGTCGCCTCGCCGCTCGCGACCGCGCGCTCGGCTCCGTCCGCGCTCGCGGTGAATGCGACGTCCGAGAGGGGGAGCGAGTCGACGAGGGCCGTATCCAGCGGTTGGTCGCCGCCCTCCACGAGCACGGCGCCGTCAGGGCGCAGGAGGACGAACGCGGGGCGGTCGCGGCCGACACCGGCCAGCGCAGCCGCTGCCTCGCCCGGCCCGGCGAGCGGCGTCTGCTTCAACCCGCCGTTCAGCCGGGGCATCGGGCCGGAGGTGACCCGGTGGGTCGGGAAGATCTCCAGCCCCTCGTCGTCCAGGGCGACGAGGGCGGCGAGCACGTGCGCCGTCTCCTCGGTGCCCTCTTCCTCGTGGAAGCGTCGCGCGGTCTCGTAGCGGTGGTGTCCATCCGCAATCAGGAGCGGGCCCTTAACCCCGGCAAGGACGCGCTCGGCCTCGACAGGATCGTCGAGGCGCCAGAGACGGCTGACGACGCCGTCGAGCTCGGCCTGCAGCACCGGCGCGCCGACGGGTGCCGGGGCGCTCCCGTGGTGGAGCATGAGAATCGGCGATGGCTTCATCCGGGTCGCCCGGAGAAGCCGTAGACGCGCCTCCTTGGGGCCGGAGAACGTCCGCTCGTGAGGGAGGACGGCGCCCTCGCCGTAGGCGTCCAGGCGGGCGCGCGCGACGATCCCACGACGCCTGCGCGGGACCCCGTCAGGCCCGGTGTAGTCCTCCTCCAGGAGCCAGACCGCGGGCCGCTCCTCGCGGCGGAGCACGCCCTGCGCCTGCCAGTCGGCGAGCAGGCGGGCGGCCTCCTCCGGGTCCTCGGGACGAACGAGCCGCACGGCGTTCCACTGGCTCCTCGCCAGCAGCCGGGCGTGGTCCTCCGGGTCGATCACGTCGTAGGGAGGGGCGACCAGATCGTCCAGCGACCCCGCCGCCGCCTCGTCGTAGCGAAGGGCGCGAAACGGCTTGAGCAGGGGCACTGCGGGCCAGCTTACCATCCGTCCCCGGACCTAGAATCGCAGGGTGTCGATCGCGGAGCTGGCCGAAGACCGGGTCGTCGAGGGCCTCTACGCCGTCGCCCGCAAGCAGCGCCTGCGCACGCGCTCGGGGAGCCCGTATCTCGCCCTCGAGCTCGTCGATCGGACCGGGAGGATCGAGGCGCGCGTCTGGAACAACGTCGAGCTCCTCGACAAGCGCTTCGGCGAGGGCGACGCCGTCCGCGTGCTGGGACGGGTGGAGCGCTTCCGCGACCGGCTCCAGCTCGAGGTGCGCTCGCTCGAGCCCGCGGACGACGATCCTGCGGAGCTCATGCCGGAGTCCCGGCGCGACCTCGACGAGCTGGACGGCTTCTTCGAGTTCCTCGCCGCGGAGATCGCCCACCCGGGCCTGCGTGGGCTGGTGGCGCGCTTCGCCGGGGACGGCGACTTCCGCACGCGGCTCCGGACGCTGCCGGCAACCCAGGAAAGCCACCACGCCTGGGCAGGCGGCCTGCTGGAGCACACCGTCGGTGTCGCGTCGCTCTGCCGCGAGGCCGCCCAGCTCCACCCCCGCCTGCGCACGGACATCCTGCTCGCGGCCGCCCTCCTGCACGACGCCGGCCGCACCCGCGAGCTCGACCGGGGGCCGCTCTTCCTGCCCACGGTCGAGGGCAGGCTCCTCGGCCACGTCCACCTCGGCCTGCGCCTGATCGAGGATCGCGCCGGCGGCCTCGAGCCCGAGGTTCTCGCCGAGGTCCTGCACGCCGTCTCCTGCCACCACGATGCCCGCGCCGCCCGCACGGCCGAGGCGTCCGTCCTCTACCACGCCAACCAGCTCGACGCCGCGGCCGCCATGCGCCCGGTCGCCACCGACGGCTGACGTGGAGCACGACCGCTGGCAGCGCTGGTCGCCGCTCGCGGGCGTCGCCTTCACCGTGCTCTTCCTCGCCGCGCTCGGGGTCAGCGGGAGCGGCCCGGGCGACACACCGGAGGAAGTGGCCGACTGGTATGCGGACGAGGGCAACCGCGGCGCAGCGTTCCTGGTCTTCTTCCTCCTGGCCGCCGCAGCGCTCGCGTTCCTCTGGTTCCTCGGCGTGCTCCGGAGCGTCCTCCTCAGAGCCGAGGGCGACCCGGCGCGCTGGACCGCGGTCGGCTTCGCTGCCGGCGTGGCGAGCGCGACACTCCTCCTCGCCGCGGCGTCACTCTACGTCGCGCCGGCGGCCACGGCCGGCGACGACGAGTTCGCGTTCGAACCGAGCACTGCGGAGACGTTCGCCAACGCCGGCTTTGCGCTGATCGTCAGCTCGACCATGGCCGGCGCGCTGCTCGTCCTGGCCACGTCGATCGTCGCCCACAGGACCGGGCTTCTACCCGGCTGGCTGGCGCTCGGCGGTTTCGTGGTCGCCGCCGCTCTCATCTTCACGATCTTCTTCCTGCCGCTGTTCGTCTGGCTTGCCTGGGTACTGGCCGGTGAGCTTCGTTCTGCTCGTGCGGACGGCGCGCGTCGCCGGCTGGCGCGGCGGCGCGGCGCCTAGCCCAACCTAGGCAGGGCGGGAGCGTCCTCGAGGACCGCGTCCAGTTGCCGGCGTGACTGGGGCGCCGTCGTAGCGGAGCTGCGACATGCGCCGTCGTCGAAGCGTCCCTCGCCGACGACGAGCGGATCGCCTCACCCGGGACGATCGTCAACGGATCGGTCGCGACATCGAGCTCCATCGGCGATGCGCACGACCACCGCGATCCCGACTTCGTCGGCTGGACGCGCCGACCGCTCCAGCGCCCCGACCGCCGTCTGCCACGTCGACATCGAGCGCGGTCGCGGCGCCCACTCCGGCGCGGTCAGCGGGCCGGCGACGGCATGCTCTCGCGCGCGGTTTGGCGAGCGAGCCTGCGATGAGCTGATACTGGCGCGCGGCTCGCCATCGGAGGACGGGGGAACGACCGGCTCTATGGAGGCCCAACGCCGGACACAGCGCAGAACGACGATCAGCTCTGGGGCGGGCCCGGCAACGACCGGTTGGAGGGTGTAGACGGCGATGATCTCCTGGTCGGCGGGCCAGGGCGCGATTGGTTGCTGGGAGGCAGAGGCAACGATCGCTTCGGCGCACGCGACGGCACTCTCGATCGAGTGAATGGAGCGGCGGGGATCGATCGCGGGCGGTTCGACAGAGCACTCGACGTCGTGACGGGCGTCGAGACTCGTCTCTAGCGCCTCACGGAATGACAGACCGCTACCGGGGCGGGCTGAAGCGGACGTTGAGCACGTCCCCGTCCTCGACGACGTAGCTCTTGCCCTCGAGGCGCTGCAGGCCGCGGCGGGCCGCCTCCGCGTGGGAGCCGCACTCGACGAGGTCGTCCCAGCGGATCACCTCGGCGCGGATGAAGCCGTTGGCGATGTCCGTGTGGATCGACGCGGCGGCGTCCAGCGCGGTCAGGCCGCGGCGGAGCGTCCACGCCCGCGTCTCCTTATCGCCGGCGGTGAAGAAGCTGACGAGGTCGAGCGCGGCAAAGAGGCGCCGGACGACGTCCTCGAGCGCCGAGGCGCCTTCGCGGAAAGCCGAAGCGTCCTCCTCGCCGAGCTCCGCCAGCTCGGCCTCCAGCTTCAGATCGACGCCCTCCGCTCCGTTGACGACCTCGAGCAAGGGCTTCGTCGTCAGCGGGTCGAGCTCGGCGGGGATCGGCTCCGCAAACGACGACACCGTCTCGCCGGCGTCGAGGTGCGCGGCCAGGCGCTCGAGAACGGCTGCCTCGTCGCGCAGCGCCGGGTCGCCCGACTTCGCCAGCTTGACCACGCGCTCGAGCCGGCGCTCGACGTGCTCGCGGTCGGCGAGCAGGAGCTCGAGGCCGAGAGTCACGCGGTCGTCGTCGGTGCTCCTCGTCCCCGACCAGCCGTCGAGGACGAGCAGGAGCGCGTCCACCTGCCGCAAGTTCCCGAAGAGCGCGGCGCCGCTTCCCGGCACGTCGACGACCCGTACCGCGGCCGGCGTTACCTTCTTCGCGGACACGACCGCGGCCACCGGCCCGAGGCGCTCGTCCGCCACGGGCGCCATGCCGACGTTCTCCTTCCCCGAGACCGTGGCGCCCGCGCCGGTGAGCGCGTTGAAGAGCGTCGTCTTCCCGGCGTTGGGAAGGCCGACGATGCCGACCTCGAGCGACACGGCCGACTAGGCCGAGGCGGTAGCCGCGAAGCCGATCTGGGTCTCGCGCTCGGCCCGCCGCACGTACACGACCTTGGCGAGCGAGAGGACGTACGTGCCGTCCTCCGTCTTCAGCTCGAAGACGGGCTCCGAGGCGGCGAGGGCCGCCGCGAGCGCGTCCGCGACCTCCGCCGGGACGTTCGCACCGACCGACTGGCCGCCCTCGAAGGCGACCTGGATGCGCACCGAGTTGTTGTCAGACACCGACTACCTCCGCGAGAACGCCGTGCAGCGAGTTGGGATGGACGAACGAGACCAGGTGGCCGCCCAGGCCGGGGCGCGGCTCGGGATCGATTACCTCGGCGCCGTTGGCGGCCAGCTCCTCGACGGCCTCGGCGACGTCGCCGACGCCGATGCCGACATGGTGCATGCCCGGGCCGCGGGCGGCCAGGAAGCGACCGACGTGCGTGTCGTCGGCGAGCGGAGCGACCAGCTCCACCCGGCCCGAGCCGAGCCTGAGGTAGACCGCCTCGACGCCTTGTGCCTCCAGGCGGTCACGCACCTCGACCTCCGCGCCGAAGAGCGAACGGTAGGTCTCCACGGCCGCATCGAGGTCCTCGACTGCGAAGGCGACGTGGTGCACCGAGCGCACGTCCACGAGCCCGATCCTATCGGCTGGTCGTCAGTCCGCGGCCGAGACGGCGCGGGGAGTGCCGACGCGGTCGGACGCGTTCGACTCCGGCTGAACGTTCCCGAGGAGCGCTTCGAGCTCGGCCCGGTTGAGCGTCTCCTTCTCGAGCAGCTCGGCCGTGACGCGGTCGAGCGTCCCCCGGTGCTTGGCGATGAGCCGGACGGTCTCGGCGTACGCCTGGTCGGTCAGGCGCGCCTGCTCGTCGTCGCGGAGGCGCTTCGTCTGCTCGGAGAGCGCATAGTTGTCGGCGCGCAGAGTGCGCGAGGAGATCTCGTCGCCCATCCCGTACTCGAAGATCATCGCCCGCGCGATCGCGGTGACTCGCTCGAGGTCGTTGGAGGCGCCGTTCGTGACCGCGCCGAAGACGATCTGCTCGGCAGCGCGTCCGCCGAGGAGCACCTTCATGCGGTCGATCAGCTCCTCCTTGGTGGAGAGGAAGCGATCCTCCTGCGGCGTGTGGAGCGTGTAGCCGAGCGCGATACCGCGCGAGACGATCGTCACCTTCTGGACGGGCTGCGGCTCGCCGACGAGATGCGACATGAGCGCGTGGCCGGCCTCGTGGTAGGCGACGACGCGCTTTTCCTTCTCGGTCATGGTCTTGCGCTGCCGGAGGCCGGCGACGACGCGCTCGAACGCGTCATCGAAGTCCTCGTCACGGATCTGCTCCTGGCCCGCGCGGCCCGCGAAGATGGCGGCCTCGTTGCAGAGATTGGCGAGGTCGGCGCCGGTGAGCCCGGCGGTCTGGCGGGCGAGCGCAGCGAGGTCGACGTCGTCGGCCAGCGGCTTCCCGCGGGTGTGCACGCCGAGGATCGCCTCGCGGCCGGCAAGATCGGGCTCGCCGACGAGAATCTGGCGGTCGAAGCGCCCAGGGCGGAGAAGGGCGGGGTCGAGGTCCTCGAGCCGGTTGGACGCGGCGATGATGACGACCTGCGCGCTGTTGTTGAAGCCGTCGAGCTCGACGAGGAGCTGGTTCAGGGTCTGGTCGTGCTCGCGGTTGAAGCTCGAGCCGCTGCGCTTCATGCCGACGGCGTCCAGCTCGTCGATGAACACGATCGCAGGCGCGTGCTTGCGGGCGCGGTCGAAGAGCTTGCGGATGCGCGCCGCGCCGAGGCCGGCGAACATCTCCACGAAGGCCGAGGCGCTCTGCGAGTAGAACGTCGAGCCGGAGGCGTGCGCCACCGCCTTGGCCAGAAGCGTCTTACCGGTGCCGGGCGGGCCGTAGAGGAGGATCCCCTTCGGCACGCGCGCGCCCAGCTTGGAGAAGCGGCGCGGGTCGCGCAGGAAGTCGACGACCTCCTGGAGCTCGGCCGCGGCGTCGTCGACGCCGGCAATGTCGGCCCAGGTCACGGAGGACTTGGAGGACGGCTCGACCTCGGTCGGCCGCACCTTCGGCATGAGCGAGAGCGACTTCCAGATCAGGTAGACGATCAGCCCGAGGAAGAACAGGGGCAGCCACGTCAGCGCGAAGCCCGGAAGGTCGGAAATGAAGTTTGCTACCCGGTCCACCCGCGGGTCTCATCGGCACACGCGGCGGAAAGCTGAAGACCCGCGCTACTCGACGAGCTCGAGCCGCGGGTTCGGACGATATTCGCGCCCGACCTTCGCCGACGGGAGCCCGTCCGTGAGAACGACGTCGGCGGTGAAGTCGTTGTCGCCGCGGAGGAGGGAGGAGCCGACGCCGTAGGAGTCGACCGGGACCTTCTTCTCCTCGAATTCACGGATCCTGTCGACGGTGAACCCGCCGGAGACGACGATCTTCACGCGCTCGAAGCCGTTCTCGTCGAGGGCGGCGCGCACCTTGCGGACGAGGCGCTCGTTGACGCCGCGCGGGTCGTAGTCGCCCAGCTCGTCCCAGAGCGTGCGGTCGACCAGCGTGCGCGAGGTGTCGAGGCGGACGCCCCAGAGCCGGTCGCCCATCGCGCGCGCCACCTCGAGCGACGTGCGCACGGAGTCGTTGTCGAAATCGACGAGGACGACGACGTTCACGTCGGGCGGCGCGATCTCCGCGAACTTCGTGGCCGCGAGCACGGTGTTCCCGCCGTAGGCGGCGATGAGCGCGTGCGGAACGGTGCCGATGCCGCGCCCGCCCCACCAGGACGCCTGCGCGTCGGTGGAGACGCCGATGGCGCCGGCGACGTGGGCCGCGTAGCCGTCCCCGGTCTGGACCCGGTGGTGGTCGTGCCGGGCCGGGAAGAAGAGGATCGGCTTCCCGTGCGCCGCCTCGACGACGCGGCGGACGTTCGTGGAGACGAGCGTCCGGCGGGCGAGCACGCCCAGGTACACCGTCTCGAGATGCGCGAAGAGCGTGTAGTCCCCCTCGATCGTCATCACCGTCTCCCACGGGGCGATCTCGTCGCCGTCGTAGAGGGCGTGCACGGTCAGCTCCTCCCAGTCGTCCGAGCAGAGCTTGAGAACGGCGATCGCCTCGTCCATCCCGCCGAGGACGGCCCGCTGTTTCTGGAAGACCTGCATGACCACGCGCGGATGGCGGCCGTCCCGGAGCAGCGTCTCGCGGGCGTGGTTGAAGTAGACGTCGGTGTAGTACCCCTCCCGCATCTTCTCGAGCGGGAGGTCGAAGATCTCAGGCGGTAGGCGCTTCCGGCTCGTCTCGACGGCCATCCTGGCCCGATTCTAGGCGCAGGCACTCGGCCAGAGCCGCATTGGCCACCTCGAGCTGCTCCGGCGAGGGCTCGGCGGTGACGAGGCGCTGCTGGAGCTCGTGCCCCGGCCGCGCGAGCGCCCTGGCAACCGGATGGCGCTCGTTGGCGACCATCCAGGAGAAGACCTCGGTCGCCGCGGCGAGGGAGCCGACCCCGGCGGCGAGGCGCGCCGCCGGACGCAGGCGTTTCGGCGCGCGGGCCGAGAGAGTGCTGCCGACGACGGTCGTGGCCAGCAGCGGCCCGATCATGTGCGACCCACAGCGCTCGTGCTCCCGCGTGCGCGGCGAGCCGTGCTCGTAGCTGCCGATGGAGATGTGCTCGGCGCCGTGGTACTCGGCGAGGGCCGTCCCTCGCAGCGCGAGGACGGCCGGGCCGAGGGCGAGCAGCGCCGCCACCGACTCCTGGCCGAGCGGGGAGAGGCGCGTGCGCCGGACGGCCTGGATGGCGACCATGCTCCCCGCCATCGCGCCGATGACGCCGGGCCGCTGGAACGGGAGCTTCGCTTCGGGCAGGCGGCGGCGCACCTCCGGGAGGAGCGCGAACACCTCCGCGACGCGAGCGGGCCCGCGCACGAGCCGGTTCCGCACGTCGACCGACCGCAGCGGCTTCAGACCGCCGGCGACCTTGAGCTCCCCGTCCTCGGTGCGCACGGCGCACGACCAGTGGCGCGGCCCGTGGACGAGGACGCCGTTCGCGAGGGCCATGCCCCCGAGCCTGACCGACTGCTCTTCGCTCACCGTCCCAGAGTAGCGGCCACGTGGCGCAGGAACCGCACACCGAGCTCGACGTCCTCGACGGCGATACGCTCGTCTGCCGAGTGGACCAGCTTCGCGGCGACCTCCGGGTCCATCGTGCGCATCGGGAAGAAGCCGTACGCGACGGTCCCGAAGGCCTGGCGCAGGAAATGGCTGTCCGTGAACCCGGGCGACACGACCGGGACGACGCCGGCGTCCGGGTCGTCCTCGGCGACGAAGGCTTCGATCGCGTCCCACAGCGGCGTGTCGAGCGGCGAGCGGGTGCCGCCGATCGCCTCTACCCATTCGAGGTCGTAGGAGTCCTCTCCGAGCGCCGCCCGGAGTGCCGGCTCGACGTCGGCCGGCGTGTCGCCCGGAAGGAGGCGGCAGTCACAGGTCACCTCGCAGAGCCCGGGAATGACGTTCGTGCGCGTCGAGGCGGAGATCATCGTGGGCGAGACAGCGACGCCGAGCATCGGCTCCACCATCTGGCGGACTTCCTGCGGGAGCTCCGCGACGACCCGGTCGAGCTCGTCCGGTTCCGGAACCTCGCCGAGCAGTGCAAGCAGGGCCTCGGTCTCCGGCAGCAGCCGCGGCGGCTGCCGGAACGACGCAGCGCGCTCGATGAGCCTCGCCGCGCGGACGAGCGCGTTGTCGGCGATCCCCGGCATCGAGCCGTGCCCGCTGCGGCCGTGCACCTTCAGCTTGAACGGCGCGCTCGTCTTCTCGGCGGTCGTGCAGAGGTAGACCTGGCGCCCGCCGAGCTGCACCCGCTCGCCCCCGCCCTCGTTCACGCAGTAGTCCGTGCGCACGGCCTCGGGGTGCGCCCGGCAGAGCCAGGAGAGCCCCACGTCCACGCCGACCTCCTCGTCGGCGGTCGCGGCGAAGACGAGGTCGCCCGCCGGCTCGAAGCCCTCCCGGGCGAGGGTGGCGATCGCGACCGCGGCCGCCGCCACGTGGCCCTTCATGTCGAGCGCTCCGCGGCCCCAGACGCAGCCCTCCCGGAGCTCGCCCGACCAGGGGTCGACCGACCATTCGTCCGGGTCGGCGACGACCGTGTCCGTGTGCGAGAGGAGCAGGAGGCTCGGCCCGTCTCCCCGGCCCGGGATCCGCGCGACGAGGCTTGCCCGCTCGGGCTCGAGCGCGTAGAGCTCCGACGAGACCCCCGAATCGCCGAGGTAGTCGCGCAGCAGCTCCGCGGCGATCGTCTCGTTGCCGGGCGGGTTGACCGTGTTCAGGCGGAGGAGCTCCTGGAGGAGACCGACCGCCTCGTCGCGGAGCGGCTCCGCCACTAGCGGCGCGTGCCGAGCGTCAGCAGGTAGGCCCTCGGCATGCGGATCTCGTCGCCCTCCCGGTAACGCTCGTGGAGCTCGACGTAGCCGCGCCTGAGCTCCTCCCGCCGGTCGTCGTCGAGCCCGTCCGTGAGCGTCTTCGTCGGCCCGTAGGAAGCGGAGAAGAGCTCCCAGATTGCCTCGCCGGATGGGGAGACGAGCGCTGACTCCGCCGAAGAGAGCTCCAGCTCGAAGTCGCCTTCCAGCAATTCGGTCACGTGCTCGGGCCGACCCCAGTCGAACGGCGAGCCGGCGCCCGGAGGCGGCGTCGGAGCGAAGGGCGCCATCACGCGGAACATGTCGCCGATGGTGCTCTCGGGCGTCCAGCAGGCGAGGCCGATCCGACCGCCCGGACGACAGGCTCGGGCGAGCTCGCTCGCGACTGCAGCGTGATCGGGAGCGAACATGACGCCGCAGCACGAGGAGACGACGTCGAAGGACGCGTCCTCGTAGGGCATCGCTTCGGCGTCGCCGACGTCGTAGCGGATCACCAGGCCCTCCTCCTCGGCCTCGCGTCTCGCGGTCTCGATCAGACCGTGGGCGATGTCGAGACCGACCACGTCGGCGCCGGCGCGGGCGGCGCGCTTCGCGACCTCGCCGGTTCCGGTCGCCGAGTCGAGCCAGCGCACCCCGGGCGCAGGCTCGAGCCGCTCGACCAGGTCGTCCTGCATGTCCGCGAGCGTGGCGCTGACCCGCTCGTACGGCCCGGAGCTCCAGACAACGGCGTGCCGTGCTTTCAATTCCTCGAACGGCATGACCCGCTCCTTTCCTCACGGGCGAGCATACTGGCGACGTGAGCGACCTCTTCTCCGACGCCGCGGAGAAGCGCGCGGCCGAGACGGCGCCGCTGGCGGCTCGGCTGCGACCCGAATTGCTGGAGGACTTCGTCGGCCAGGCCGAGATCGTCGGCTCGGGCTCGGCTCTCGCGCGGGCGATCGCCGAGGACCGGGTCGGGTCGGCCGTTTTCTACGGGCCACCCGGAAGCGGGAAGACGACGCTGGCGCGGATCATCGCGGGCGCGACCGGCGCGGCCTTCGAGGAGCTCTCGGCCGTGTCGGCCTCGGTGGCCGACGTCAGAGCGGTGCTTGCGCGGGCCAAGGAGCGGCTGGGCGCGGAGGGCCGGCGCACGATCCTCTTCCTCGACGAGATCCACCGCTTCAACAAGGCGCAGCAGGACGCGCTCCTGCCCGCAGTGGAGTCCGGGCTCCTGACCCTGATCGGGGCGACGACCGAGAACCCGTACTTCGAGGTCAACTCCGCCCTCCTCTCGCGCACGCAGGTCTACGAGCTGCAGCCGTTGGCGCGCGAGGAGGTCGCCGTCATCGTCCGGCGCGGGGCAGTGAGCCTCGGCGCGGAGGTGCCGGACGAGCTGGTGGAGCTGATCGCCGTGAAGGCGGGCGGCGACGGACGCTCGGGGCTGAACATCCTCGAGCTCGCCTGGTCGACGGCGCAGTCGGAGGAAGCGGCGCTGGAGGCCCGGCACGTCGAGGACGCCGCGCGGCGGCGGCCGGTCGTCTACGACAAGGGCGGGGACGCCCACTACGACTTCACCTCGGCGTTCATCAAGTCGATCCGCGGCTCCGACCCCAACGCGGCGCTCTACTACCTCGCGGCCATGCTCGAAGGCGGCGAGGACCCGCGCTACATCGCGCGCCGGCTGATCGTCCACGCCTCCGAGGACATCGGGATGGCCGACTCCCGCGCGCTCCTCGTCGCGAACGCCGCGGCGCATGCCGTCGAGCACGTGGGGCTGCCCGAGGCGCAGCTCAACCTCGCGCACGCGACCATCTACCTGGCGACGGCGCCCAAGTCGAACGCGGTCGTGAAGGCGATCGGCGCCGCCCGGAGCGACGTGCGCGAGCGCGGTGCTGTCCGCCCGCCCAAGTCGCTCCGCGACACGAGCTACCGCGGCGCGCAGAAGCTCGGCCACGGCGAGGGCTACGTCTACCCACCGACCGACCCGGCCGGCTACGACGTCGACTACCTCCCCGACGAGCTCCGCGGCCGCCGCTACTACGAGCCGCCGGAGTAGTCCCCGGCATCCACACCTGGCCCTGGTGGGCACGTCCGGGGCCTGGCCCCGGGCGTGACCGCCGGGGACATGGCCTTGCGATGGTTGCGGGGCGCGCGCGTTGGGACAGGTGTGGGAAACCCAGTGGATAGGCTCCCGGCGTGAAGATCGTCGTCCTCGTCAAGCAGGTGCCGAGCCCGAAGCACGTGAAGCTCGACCCGGAGACGAAGCGGCTCGTGCGGGAGGGAGTGCCGCTCGAGCTGAACGAATTCGACGTCTACGCGGTCACCGAGGCGATCCGGCTCCGCGACGCGCACGGCGGCGAAGTCGTGACGATGTCGATGGGCCCGCCGCAGGCCGAGGAGGCGCTCCGTATGACCCTCGCCATGGGCGCGGACCGGGCGATTCTCCTGAGCGACAGGGTCTTCGCCGTCGCCGACACGATCGGCACGTCGCGGACGCTGGCGCTGGCCGTGGCGAAGGAGGGCGCCGACCTCGTCCTCTGCGGACGCAAGACGGTCGACTCCGAGACGTGGCAGGTGCCGGCGGAGGTCGCAGCGTTCCTCGGGTGGCCGCAGCTCACGAACGTCGACCGGCTTGACCAGGCCGGCGAAGGCCTCAGCGGCCGCCGCGAGACGGACGACGGCTTCGACACATACGAGCTCGAGCTCCCCGCGGTCGTCTCGGTCACCGAGGGGATCAACGAAGGCATCTGGCCCGCGAAGCGCGACGTCGAGGCGACCGAGACCGAGGGCCGGGTAGCCACCTGGACGGCCGCCGACCTCGTCGATGACGTCGAGGAGGACGACCGGCGCTTCGGTCAGACCGGCTCGCCGACGCGCGTGCTCGCGGTCAAGGACGCCACCCCCGACCGCCACGGCGAGGTGGTCGAGAGCCCCGACCGGGCAGCCGCGCGCATCCTCGAGCTCCTGGCCGGGTTGGAGGCTCCGTCCGCCGCTCCCTGGGAGAAGCCGGAACGCCTCGGCGCGAAGCCGGGGGCAAGCTACGACTGCTGGACGGTGATCGAGCTCGGCGACGGCAAGCCGCGACGCATCTCGCTCGAGCTCCTCGGCAAGGGTCGCGAGCTCGCGGGCAAGCTGGGCGGCGCCAACTGCGCAGTCGTCCTCGGCGAGTCCGCGGACGACCTGGCGCGCTGGGGCGCCGAGCGCGTCGTCGTGCTTCCCGTCCCGGCCGAGTACTACCCGGACGTCTACGCGCGGGCGCTGCGCGGTTTCGTCGAGGCTCACGCGCCACACGCCCTCCTGATCCCGTCGACGACCTCCGGCCGCGACTACGGCCCCCGCGTTGCAGGCGAGCTCGAGCTCGGCATGACCGGCGACTGCGTCGACCTCGGCATTGACAAGGCGGGCCGGCTGATCCAGTACAAGCCCGCGTACGGCGGCAACATCATCTCCGTGATCATGGGCGCGACCACGCCGCAGCTCGCCACCGTCAGACCCGGGATGTTCGCGCCGGTCGAGCCGCGCGACGAGGCAAGCGCCGAGGTCGAGAGCATGGCCGTCGACCAGGCCTCCCGGCTCCGCCTCGTCGAGCGCGAGCACACGCCTGAGACCGCCGCCCACGAGTTGGACTCCGCCGAGGTCTGCCTCTGCGCCGGCAAGGGCATCGGTGGGCCGGAGGCGATCCCCGAGCTCGAGGCGCTGGCCGCCCGCCTCGGCGGGGCAGTCGGAGGGAGCCGTGACGTGACCGACGCCGGCTGGCTCCCCAAGAACCGCCAGATCGGCCTGACAGGCCGGGCGGTCGCACCGCACCTGCTGCTCGAGGTCGGCGTCCGCGGCGCCTTCGAGCACAGGATCGGCTCCGTGCGGGCGGGCGTCATCGTCGCGTTGAACGCGAACGACCGCGCCCCGATCTTCGAGCACGCCGACGTGGGGATCGTGGGCGACTGGCGCGAGACGCTGCCCCCGCTCGTCGCAGCGCTGGAAGGAAAGCTGCCCTGAAGCTCCACGAGCACGCGTGGGGGTCCGAGGACGCCCCGCAGGTCGTCTGCGCGCACGGCGTGACGGGCCACGGCCTGCGCTTCCGCCGGCTCGGCGAGGAGCTGGCCGGGAAGTTCCACGTCCGCTCCCTCGACCTGCGCGGGCACGGACGCTCGGGCTGGGACGAGCCCTGGACGATCCCGGCCCACGTCGACGATCTGGCCGAGACGGCCGGCGCCCCGTCGGACTGGATCGGGCATAGCTTCGGCGGCAGGCTCGTGGTGGAGCTGGCAGCCCGCCGGCCCGAGCTGGTCGGACGAGCGGTGCTCCTGGATCCTGCGCTCTGGGTCCCGCCGGACTTCGCAGCCGCCCGCGCCGAGGAACAGCGCGCCGGGCAGTCCTTCGCAAGCCCGGAGGAGGCCGTGGAGGCCCGTGCCGTCGGAGCCGGCCTCGGCTGGCTGGCCCACACCCCGCGCGAGGCGCTCGAGGAGGAGATCGCCGAACATCTCGTCGAGTCGCCTGACGGTCGCTTCCGCTACCGCTACTCACCGGAGGCCGTCGCTGCCGCATGGGAGGAGATGGCGACCGAGCCGCCCGCGTTCGACCGTGTACGCGTCCCGACGCTCCTCGTGCTCGGGAGCCGCTCGAAGCTGGTAAGCGGCGGCGAGCTCGAGGCCTACCGCGCCGCGCTCGGCGACCTGCTCGAAGTCGTCGTCGTCCCGGGCGGGCACATTCTCCTCTGGGACGCCTACGACGAGACGGCCCGAGCCGTCGCCGCGTTCCTGGACTAGAGGATCCGCGCCCCGAACGCGCTCGCGGCCAGCTCGACGGCCAGCGCGGCGGTCTCGTTCCCGCGGTCGAGGATCGGGTTCACCTCGACGATCTCCAGCGAGCCCAAGAGGCCGGACTCGGCCACGAGCTCGAGCGCGAGGTGCGCCTCCCGGTAGGAGAGCCCCCCACGCACCGGCGTGCCGACGCCAGGCGTCATGTCGGGATCGACGACGTCCATGTCGAGGGAGACGTGGACGAAGGCCGCGCCCTCGACGCGCTCGAGCGCCTCGTGCATGACCGGCTCGATGCCGCGCCGGTCGAGCTCGCTCATGGTGTAGATGCCGATGCCGCTCTCGCGCACGAACGCGCGCTCGCCCTCGTCGAGGGAGCGAACGCCGATGAGGACGACGTGCTCGGGGTCGAGTGCAGGGAGCGGCCACGCGTCGCTGGCGAACGCCTCGACGTCCCGCCCGAGCGCGGCCGCGAGCGGCATGCCGTGCACGTTCCCCGACGGGGAGCTCGCAGGCGTGTTCAGATCGCCGTGCGCGTCCAGCCAGAGGACGCCGCCAGGCCCGTGCACGGACGCGAGCCCACCGAGTGTCCCCAGCGCGATCGAGTGGTCGCCGCCGAGCACGATGGGCGTCTGCCCCTGCTCGACGGCGCGCGCCACTGCCCGCGCGATCCGCTCGCAGGTCTCCTTGATCTGAGCGAGGAAGCGCGCCTGCGGACTACCGCTGGCGGTCGCCTCCGCCACGACCGTCTCGACGTTCCCCCAGTCCTCGCATTCGATTCCGAGCTCCTGGAGCCGGTCATCGAGGCCCGCGTAGCGGATGGCCGACGGGCCCATGTCGACCCCTCGGCGCCCGGCGCCCAGATCGAGCGCCGCGCCGATGATGGCCGCCTTCCTCTGCTGTCCGTCCGTCACGGCCCGTGAGGCTACACTTCGCTGCCTCGGCGAGGTAGCTCAGTTGGTAGAGCACACGGCTGAAAACCGTGGTGTCGCCGGTTCGATTCCGGCCCTCGCCACTGGGAGTGTCCGCTGAACCCTCCGACGAAATCGGGCGCAGCGGAGCGAAGCACTGGCGCAAAGGGCAGGGCTGCTATTCGCCCGGCCGGACGAGCCCGGACTCGTAGGCGGCAACAACCGCCTGCGTCCGGTCGCGCAGGCTCAACTTGTGCAGGAGATGCGCCACGTGCGTCTTCACCGTGTGCTCGCTGAGGACGAGAGACGCTGCGATCTCACTGTTCGATAGACCCTGCGCAACCAGACGCAGTATCTCGAGCTCGCGCCTCGTCAGCTCGCTGAGGTCGGGAGGTGGCGTCGGCTCGGACCGGCTCGCAAAGGCTGCGATCAGACGTCGCGTCACCGACGGAGCAAACAGCGACCCTCCTTGTGCGACGACCCGGATTGCGGAGATGAGCTGGTCTTCTGGCGCGTCCTTGAGCAGGAAGGCGCTCGCGCCGGCCCGCAAGGCGCCGTACACGTAGTCGTCGAGATCGAAGGTCGTCAGCACGAGCACCCGCGGGCTCGTCTCGTCGACGACGATCCTTCGAGTGGCCTCGATGCCGTCCAGCTCCGGCATGCGGATGTCCATGAGCACAACCTCGGGTGTGAAGCGGGCGGCGAGTGCGACGGCCTCCTTTCCGTTCTCGGCCTCGCCTGCGACCTCGATGTCGGGCTCCATCTTGAGGATCATGCGGAAGCCCGCCCTGACGAGCGCCTGGTCGTCAGCCAGGAGGACACGGATCACCGCTCGCTCGCAAACGGCAGGCGCGCGCGGAGGGCGTATCCACCTTCGGCACGCCGGCCCGCTTCGAGCTCGCCGCCGTAGACGGCCACACGCTCCCGAATACCCGCCAGCCCATGGCCTTCGCCGTCTCCGTTGGCGCTCGCGGAGCCGTCATCGGCGACCTCGACCTCCAGGCCGCCGGGCTCATACGTGAGTCGAACGCGCGCCCGAGCGGGCCCAGCGTGCTTGAGCGCGTTCGTCAAGGCTTCCTGGACGATCCGGTAGGCAGAGAGGTCGATTCCGGGGGGCAACTCGACGGAATCGCCCTCCACCACGAGCTCCACCGGCAGACCCGCCGCACGCACCTCGTCGAGGAGCGCGTCCAGGTGGGAGAGGCTCGGCTGCGGAGCGAACGCAAGCTGCTCGTCGCTCTCACGCAGCATGCCCACGAGCCGACGCATCTCCGCGAGGGCCTGCTCTGCCGAGTGCTCGATCGTGTCGAGAGCGTCGCGCGTGTGCTCCGGCTCGGTGTCGAGTAGTCGACGCCCGCCTCGGGCCTGCAGGACGATCACGCTGATCGCGTGCGCGACGACGTCGTGCAGCTCACGGGCGATGCGCGTGCGCTCCTCGGCGATCGTGTGCTCGGCCGCGCTCTTCTCCCGTTCGAGTCGCTGCTCGCTGAGCCGTCGCCGCCGAATCGCGCGACCGGCCACCCACGGGCCGCCGATGATGAGCATGAAGAAGGCGACGCCCGAGAGGTTGGTCTCCTCCGGATCGGCGATCACCAGCGTGAGGAAGAGGGCAGAGGTGAGCGCACCGGCGGCGAGCGCCCGCCGACCGCTGGTATGGGCCGCGCCGGAGTAGACAGCGAGAAGAAGGAAGAGGCCGGTCGACTCGACGTCGCCGAACTGCTTCGGGAGCAAGGCCCCGAGGACGAGCAGGCTGATGAGCACCACGAGGAAGAGGACCGGGCTTCGCGCCCGCAGCGCCGTGAAGACGCCCAAGGCGACAAAGGCCGCGGATGTGGCGACCTTCGCTGCGGTCGAGACGTCCAGAAGCCAGGTCTGGACGAGTGCTACGCCGACGAGCCCGGCGGCAAGGACGACGTCCCCATGCCGGCGCGTGAGCTCGGCTCGTCCGCCTCCCATGCAGGAACCGTACGCCCGGCGGTCTTGAGTTTCCATCGGTCGTGAGAGCGACCCGGCTGAGCGAGATCGCTCTCGGGAGCGAGCGAGGATCGTCCCCCGGGGCGAAGACGGAAGCGGTTCCGCGACCTAGCCTCGAAACCGTCCCCGAGAAAGGAGGCGAATCGTGGTCTTCCGGCCTTTCGTCGTTCTCTTCGGCCTCACCCTCGTCTTCGCAGCAGGCTGTGGCGAAGGCGAGAATTCCGCTCCAGATCAAGACTCCACCACGAGTGAGGCATCTGCTCCAAGCGCGGATGCCGTTCCGGCTCCGGTCGAGGTGGACGCCGTCGACTACGCCTACGTGATGCCGGACGAGATCGAGGGCGGGGTCGTCTCGATGCGCTTCCGTAACACGGGCAAGGAGTTGCACGAGTTCGCGTTCGTGCGTCTCGGCGAGGGGCATACCGTCGACGACGTGCTCGCGGCTCTCGAGAAGAGCGGCGACGACCTGGCGTGGATGACGGACATGGCGGGGCCACCGTTCCTGACGCCGGCCACGGAGATCACCATCACGCGGCAGCTCGAGCCGGGCAGGTACGCCTTCCTCTGCTACCTCCCGAACAGCAAGGGCGAGCCGCACGTGCAACTCGGCATGACCCGAGAGTTCACGGTCGTTGGCGACTCGGGGGCGCAGCTTCCGAGGCCTGAGGCCGTCGTCACTGCCGAGAGGAAGCGGTTCATCGTCCCAAAGCTGCGAGCGGGAAAGCAGACGATCGAGCTTCGCAATGCCTCAGGTGGCGAGCGGGGGTTCATGCTCACCACGTTCAACCCGGGCGAGACCAAGGCCGACGTGCGCCGCTGGTTCGAGAAGGTCGGGTCAACGGGTCGCGCGACCCGCACGCCGCCGCCGTTGACTTTCCTCGGAGCGATGCAGTCGATCCCGAGCGGCACCTCGGTCTTTCTCACGATCAACCTCGAAGCGGGCCGGACGTACCACCTCGTCGACGACGAGTCGGGCATCGAGGCGGAATTCACACCCAGTTGAGACGCCGAGCAAGGAGGAAATGTCATGCAGAAACGGACACTCGTTCTCACCCTGATCGTCGCGGGTGCTTTGGGCGGAACGGCCCTGGCCACGCCGGTGGTGGGGACAGTCACCGCCGAGACCGCGCGAGGCGATTTGAGCGAGCGCCTGCAGGTGAACACGAGCTTCGACAACGGAGCGCGCGTCAAGATCAACACCAAGGGGGCGATCGAGGTCATCACACAGCGAGTCGTCGTCGCGCCGGGAGCCACTCTCGGCTGGCACACCCATCCCGGCGAGAACGTCAACGTGATCGCGCAGGGGACGTTGACGCTCTACCACGCCAAGAAGTGCGCGATGGGAATGGCCTACGGCCTCGGCAAGTCGTTCGCCACGCACCCGGAAGACGTGCATCTGGCACGGAACGAAGGGACGGAGACACTCATCTTCTTCGCGACGTACTTCGCCCCCAAAATGACTCCGGCGCTGCCGGTACGGATCGACCAGCCCTCGCCTGGGCCGGGGTGCCCGCTGTAGAGCGTCTGCACGGAGCAGGGCGCCGGGAGTCGGCGCCCTGCTCCATTCTCGCTACGCAACCTCCGGCGCGCGGGCCCGTCGGCCGGGAAACCGCCGCGGGTTGCGCGCCGGCCAGCGCCTGGGATCGAGGGCGTCGCCGAGCCCGTCTGCCATGAGGCTTGCGGCCACGGCGAGGACGGCAATGGCCAGGCTCGGCAGGAAGACGAGCCAGAGGCGCCCGAACGTGATCCCCTCGAGGGCGATGTTGCCCCAGGTCGCCGTGGGCGGCTCGGGGCCGAGGCCGAGGACCGCCAGGAACGCCTCGCCGAGAATCACCGCCGGGAGCTCGAGGAAGATGGCGACGACCACGATCCCGAGCGCGTTCGGCACGATGTGGCGCCGGGCGACGGCGGCGCGTCCCGCACCCAGCGCCTGCGCGGCGCGGACGTACTCCTGCCGCTTCCGCAGGACGACCTCGCCTCGGACCAGGCGCGCCGTGATCATCCAGTTGACGATGGCGAGCGCGAGGACGACCGTCTGGACGTTCTGCGCCTGCAGCCCGACGAAGACGAGGATGACGATGCTGACGGGCAGCCGCGGGATGGCGAGGAGCCCGTCCAGGAGCCGCATCATCGCGGCATCCACCCGGCCGCCGAAGATCCCCGACGTGGCGCCGTACCCGACACCGAGCACGAGGATGACGCCGAGCGCCGCCCCGGCGATCAGGAGCGTCGTCCGGCCCCCGGCCGCGAGGCGCGTGAGGATGTCGCGGCCGTACTGATCCGTCCCGAGCCAGTGATCACCGCTCGGCGATTCCCGAACGGCGGTGAAGTCTGCGGTGTTCGGGTCGTAGGGCGAGACCAGCGGCACGAGGACGCAGAAGGCGACGACGCCAAGGAGGATCGCCGCGCCGAGCACCCCGGTCCGGTTCCGGAAGAACGCCGCCACCGTGCGCCGGGCACCGCTCACGCCTTCTCCTCCAGCAGCCGCGGGTCGAGGATCGCCATGAGGACGTCGGCGACGAGGTTCACGGCCAGGACGAGCACGGTGAGGGCGACGGTCAGGCCGAGGATCATCGGGTAGTCCTTCGCCCGTGCTGCGTTCAGGAACTCGTTCGAAACCCCCGGCACGCCGAAGGCCGTCTCCACGAAGAGCGCGCCGGTGACGAGCAGCGCGAGCATCGGCGGCGTGGCGGAGAGGAGTGGGACGGCCGAGTTCCGCAGGACGTGGACACCGATCACCCGGCGCCGGCGCAGGCCCTTGGCCGAGGCCGTGCGGATGTAGTCCGACTGGAGCGTCTCGACCGCGGCGGCGCGCGTGAGGCGGGCGACGTAGCCCGCCGGGGCGAGCCCGAGCGCGAAGACCGGCAGCACCTTGCTCGGCCAGGTGTCCCACCCCAGCGGGAAGACGTCCCACTCGAACACGAGGTAGCGGGAGAACACGTACGTCACGAAGAAGACCGGGACGACGAGCAGGATGCTGGCCGCCGAGGTCGCCAGGTGGTCGAGCGCGCCGCCGCGTCTGACGGCCGCGAAGAGGCCGAGCACGACGCCGACCGGGATCGCCCACAGCGCGGCGAGGAGGATCAGCTCCACCGTCACCGGGAAGCCCTCCTCGACCGCGTCGTCGACGGAGCGGTAGCGGTTGACGAGGCTCGGGCCGAAGTCGAGCGTCGCGACGTTCTTGACGTACGTGGCGAACTCGACGAACCACGGCTCGTCCAGGTTGTAGAAGTCCGTCATCTCGCGCTGCAGCGGAGCGGGCAGGCCCGGCACTCCCTCGGGCGGCTGAAACGGCGTCCCGCCCGCGCCGCGCATGAGCGCGAACGTGAGCAGCATCACGAGGAGCAGCACCGGGATCGCCCAGAGAACGCGACGGAGGACGAAGGCGGCGAGCGACACCAGTGAAGCGTGGCGTAAAAACGACGTCCGGGCCGGTGTTACCGTGCCGCGAACGCCGTTTGACCGGACTCTACCCGGCCTCTTCCTTTCGCGCCAGGAGCGCCGTGCCGCTGCCCGCGGCGAGCTCCTCGAAGCCGGCGAAACCGAGGGGCTCGAGCTTGCTGCGCAGCGTCTCCGGCGGCGTCCAGATCGGCGTCGACGAGCCCGAGGTGTGGGCGACGACAACGGCGCCTCCGGACGCGGTGACCCGCCCCAGCTCGTCGAAGAAGGGGATCATGTTGAGGAGGACGACGAGGTCGAAGGCGCCGTCCGGGAACGGCAACGCCGAGGCGTCGGCGACCTCGAAGCGGATGCGGCCGTCGAGCTCGGGTGGGAGCAGTCGGCGGGCCTCCGCCACCATCGCGGGAGACAGGTCGACACCGGCGACCTCCGCCGCCGGAAAGCGCTCCGCCACGAACACGGCCGCCTTGCCGGTCCCAGTGCCCAGGTCAAGGGCTCGGGCAGGCTCGGCGTCGAGGCGGTCGAGCGCGACCCCGAGCGGCGCGAGCGCCTCCGGCCCCGTGATCCCGTGCCACTGCGGAGCGAGCGCGTCGAACTGGGCGCGCAGCGGCCCCCGGAAGAGCGGCCAAAGCTCCGGGCGCAAGGCAACTGTGCGCGCGGCGAGCCGCGCGAACCGCTTTCCGGCGGCATGGGCCAGA
>CAWKBS010000011.1:0-216787 GCA_963847985.1 uncultured Actinomycetes bacterium
AGCACGAAGCTTATCCCCCGCACTCTGACTGCCACGCTCTGGAACGTCGGTATTCGGAGTTTGCCTGAGTTCGGTAAGCTGGTAGGCCCCCTAGCCCAAGCAGTGCTCTACAGCCGACGCTGAACGCGTGACGCTATACCTAAATATATTTCGGGGAGAACCAGATATCTCTGAGTTTGATTAGCCTTTCACTCCGACCCACAGGTCATCCGCTCAGTTTTCAACCTAAGTCGGTTCGGTCCTCCACGGGGTCTTACCCCCGCTTCAACCTGCCCATGGGTAGATCACTCAGTTTCGGGTCTGCATCCGACGACTAAAGCGCCCTATTCGGACTCGCTTTCGCTACGGCTCCGTTTCCTTAACCTTGCCGTCGAACAGCAACTCGCTGGCTCATTATGCAAAAGGCACGCCGTCACAGGACAAAGCCTGCTCCGACCGCTTGTAAGCACACGGTTTCAGGTACTATTTCACTCCCCTTCCGGGGTGCTTTTCACCTTTCCCTCACGGTACTAGTTCACTATCGGTCGCCAGGGAGTACTTAGCCTTGCGGGGTGGGCCCCGCAGGTTCCGACCGGGTTTCACGTGCCCGGCCGTACTCAGGAACTCGTCCAGGAAGTCCAAACGCTTTCGCCTACAGGGCTATTACCTTCTGTGGCGTGAGTTTCCACCCACTTCGACTAACGCTTGGATTTGTAACTTCCCGACCCGCCGGCAGACGGATCCAGACGAGCCCTACAACCCCCGCGTGACAACGACTGCCGTCTATCACGACACGCGGGTTTGGGCTCTTCCCCTTTCGCTCGCCACTACTCAGGGAGTCGAGGTTTCTTTCCTTTCCTCCGGTTACTAAGATGTTTCAGTTCACCGGCTTGCCTTCCACTGCCCTATGGATTCAGGCAGGGATACGTACGCATTACCGCACGCAGGTTTCCCCATTCGGAAATCCCGGGGTCAAAGGATGGTCAGCTCCTCACCCGGGCTTATCGCAGCCGCCCACGTCCTTCATCGGCTCCTGGCGCCAAGGCATCCACCGTGTGCCCTTTGTCTCTTGATCATGAAGAACACCGTGTTTGCCGCTATGGAGTTTTCAAGGTGCGCGCGGGCGATCCCGCTCGAGAAGAACCGACGCGAGGCCGGTCTCTCAAAACTCAACAGCGTGTAGGACTCGCCGAGGTCGACGTTGATTCTAGGCGAGCCCGGGCACCGGACGGCTTGGCGACTGCCAAGGCATCGACGGGCCGGGCGCCTGCGGGATTTGGAGCTCCCGCTTCCCTAGAAAGGAGGTGATCCAGCCGCAGCTTCCGCTACGGCTACCTTGTTACGACTTCACCCCAATCACCAACCCCACCTTCGACGGCTCCCTCCCTTGCGGGTTAGGACACCGGCTTCGGGTGTTGCCGGCTTTCGTGGTGTGACGGGCGGTGTGTACAAGGCCCGAGAACGTATTCACCGCGGCGTTGCTGATCCGCGATTACTAGCAACTCCGCCTTCATGGAGGCGAGTTTCAGCCTCCAATCCGAACCGGGACCGGCTTTTTGGGATTCGCTCCCCCTCACGGGTTTGCAGCCCTTTGTACCGGCCAATGTAGCACGTGTGTAGCCCAGAGCATAAGGGGCATGATGACTTGACGTCATCCCCACCTTCCTCCGGTTTGTCACCGGCAGTCTCCCTAGAGTCCCCGGCATTATCCGCTGGCAACTAAGGACAGGGGTTGCGCTCGTTGCGGGACTTAACCCAACATCTCACGACACGAGCTGACGACAGCCATGCACCACCTGTGCACGAGCCCCGAAGGGCTGCCGTATTTCTACGACATTCCCGTGCATGTCAAGCCCTGGTAAGGTTCTTCGCGTTGCGTCGAATTAAACCACATGCTCCGCTGCTTGTGCGGGCCCCCGTCAATTCCTTTGAGTTTTAGCCTTGCGGCCGTACTCCCCAGGCGGGGTGCTTAATGCGTTAGCTTCGGCACGGGCGGAGTCGACACCGCCCACACCTAGCACCCATCGTTTACGGCGTGGACTACCAGGGTATCTAATCCTGTTCGCTCCCCACGCTTTCGCGCCTCAGCGTCAGTACCGTCCCAGAGAGCTGCTTTCGCCATCGGTGTTCTTCCTGATATCTGCGCATTTCACCGCTACACCAGGAATTCCACTCTCCTCTTCCGGACTCTAGCCGTGTAGTTTCCAACGACCGCTGGAGGTTGAGCCTCCAGATTTCACGTCGGACTTACACGGCCGCCTACGCGCTCTTTACGCCCAATAAATCCGGACAACGCTAGCCCCCTACGTATTACCGCGGCTGCTGGCACGTAGTTAGCCGGGGCTTCTTCTGGAGGTACCGTCACCCTCTCGGCTATTAACCTGAGTGGCCTCGTCCCTCCTGAAAGCGGTTTACAACCCGAAGGCCTTCTTCCCGCACGCGGCGTCGCTGCGTCAGGCTTTCGCCCATTGCGCAAGATTCCCCACTGCTGCCTCCCGTAGGAGTCTGGGCCGTGTCTCAGTCCCAGTGTGGCTGATCGTCCTCTCAGACCAGCTACCGATCGGAGCCTTGGTGAGCCATTACCTCACCAACAAGCTAATCGGCCGCGGGCCCATCCTCAGCCGGAAGCCGAAGCCACCTTTTCTCATTCGCCCGAGAGCTCATGAGGCTGTCCGGTATTAATCCGAGTTTCCCCGGGCTATCCCGGTGCCGAGGGCAGGTTACCCACGTGTTACTCACCCGTTCGCCGCTGTCCCCAGGGCCGAAGCCCTGGTTCTCGCTCGACTTGCATGTGTTAGGCGCGCCGCCAGCGTTCGTCCTGAGCCAGGATCAAACTCTCCGTGAAGACCTTTCGCAGTCAGGACCGAAGCCCTGGTTGCTAACAGGTTCAGTTGAGCTTGAGCTCAAAGTCCCCTCGTAGAGAGGAGACGGGTTCATTGAAACCTCCCGCGCCGAAGCGCGCGAGGTTCTCGACGTACACGCTGTTGAGTTTTCAAAGACCGGTGCCCTCGCGGGCCGGCACGAAAAAGGCCTCCAACTCGCGCAGAAGGCCCTTGGATGAAGTGATACTGGTCGTATCAGGCTTCGGTCGAAGGGCGCTCCGTTGTCTCGTGGGTTGCCGTTTTCGTGCAGCCGCCGTTGCGGCCGAGCAATGATAGCAGCTGCCGGAGGGCCGTGAAGCGCGCGCCTGGAGCGGGCCCTCAGGCAGATCCAAGGCGGGCGAACTGCCGCTTCCCGACCTGGAGGAGCGCGCCGGCGAGCTCGGCTCGCGGCAGGTCGAGCTCTCCGGTCGGGGCGCCGTTCACCTTGACCCCGCCCTGCCCGATGAGCCGCCGCGCCTCGCTGGTCGAAAGCCCGAAGAGCTCCCCGATGAGCGCCGGCAGGTGCACCGGGTCACCGGGCGGCAGGTCCGCCTCCGGAACCTCGGCCGGCGCCTGGCCCTCGCGCACGACCCGCGTGAAGTGCGCTTCCGCCTCCCGGGCAGCTTCCTCTCCGTGCGAGCGGCGCACGACGAACCGCGCCAGCTCGAGCTTGGCCTCCAGCGGGTCGAGCGGGGCGGGGTCGACATCGGACTCCATCACGAGCCGGTAGTACTCCGGCAGAAGCTCGTCGGAGATCCGCATCGTCTTGCCGAACTGATCCTCCGGCGGGTCCGTGAGCCCGATGTAGTTGCCGAGCGACGCGCTCATCTTCCGCCCGTCCGGGCCGATCAGGAGCGGCGTCGTGAGCGCGACCTGCGGCTCGAGCCCGTATGCCTGCATCACGTCGCGCCCGGCGAGGAGGTTGTAGAGCTGGTCGGTGCCGCCGAGCTCGACGTCGGCCCGGATCGCGACCGAGTCGTACGCCTGCATGAACGGGTAGAGCAGCTCGGAGACCGAGATCGGCGTCTTCGCCTCGTACCGCTGCTGGAAGTCGTCGCGCTCGAGCAGCCGGGCGACGGTGATCGTGCGCGTCAGGCGAACGACCTCGGCGAAGTCGAGCTTCCCGAGCCACTCCCCGTTCATCCGCACCTCGAGCTTCTCCGGGCTCGTGTCCACGATCTGCGCGGCCTGCGCGAGATAGGTCTTGGCGTTCGTGTCGATCTCCTCGTCGGAGAGGATCGGACGCTCGCTCGACCGGCCGGACGGGTCGCCGATCCGCGTCGTGTAGTCGCCGATGATGAGGACGCCGACGTGGCCGGCACGCTGGAACGCGGCCATGCGCTGGAGCGGGATCGCGTGGCCGACATGGACGTGCGGGGCCGTGACGTCGATGCCGAGCTTGACGCGCAGCGGCCGCCCCGCGGCGAGCTTGCGCTCGAGCTCGCCCGCCGGCAGGACATCGACGGCGTTGCGGACGAGATCGCGAGTCGAATCGGGGGCGGCCATGGCCGCCCCCGATCATAGGGCTCTAGAAGGGGTAGGGCGTGAGGCTCCAGGCCGAGGTCGCGTACCAGACGCCGAAGGCCAGGCTCGTGGCTCCGAGGACCGGCGCGACGTTTCCGAAGACCGCGCTGACGGGCCGGGACACGAGGGTCCGACCGAACCCGCCGGAGAGAATCGTCATGGAGACCGCCGTGAAGATCGCCAGCAGCACGAGCGAGGCAACCGCCAGCGGTGTCGACTCGATCGAGGCGACCAGGAGGATGCCGACGCCGGCGCTGCCGCCCATGCCGTGGACGAGGCCGATGCCGAACGCGCCGAGGCCGCTCCGCGCATGCCGATGCTCGTGTGTCTTGTGGGCGTGCGTGTGCGTGTCGTCGCCGTGACGATGCGAGTGCTCGTGGAACTCACCGCGCCGCCACCGGAGGAGCAGGCGGACGGCCAGGTAGACGATGACGGCCGCGACGGCCGTCTCGGCAGCCTGCTGCACGCGGTCGGGGAGGTAGCTGTCGAGAAGCAGGATGGGGAGCCCGAACGCGAAGAGGGTCAGCGCGTGCCCCAGGCCCCAGGCGAGGCCGAGCCCGCCGGCCCGGCGGGCGGCCCGCTCGCGGCCGCCGGCCACCAACGCGGAGACGGCGGCGATGTGGTCGGGATCCGTCGCGTGGCGAAGTCCGAGGAGCACCGCGACGGCGAGGACGATCCAGACGGAGCCGCCATTCGAGAAGGCAGCGATCTTGTCGTCGAGTCCGAACATCAGAGAACCTCCGGGAGAGCAGTGACTGTAATGCCGACTCCGACCGCGAGGATGAGCAACGCGCTCGCGGCGGGGAGCGCGCGCAGGAGCCGCCCGTCCAGGGAGAGCCGGCTGAAAGCCCGGCGGGCGAGAACCGCGACGAGCCCGATGGCCGTGATCGTCGCGGCGAGGCCGAGGCTGAACGCGACGATCAGCGCGAGGCCGAAGCCGATGCGGTGAAGGGCGATCGCGCTCAGCAGGACAACGAGCGCCGAGGGGCAGGGCAGCAGGCCCGCGGCGATACCGACGCCGAGGAGCCCGCCGCGGCCGAACCCGTGCTCGTGGCCATGGTCGTGATCATGGTGGTGGCGGTGATCGTGGTGATGGTGCGTGGTGGTGGTCGTGGGCGCGCGCCCGCCGCACCCGGCCGATCAGGACGGCCGCCCCGACGCCGACGACGAGGAGGCCCGAGGCAAGCGTGAGCCACGGATACAGCTGTTCCGGGACGATGAAACGGGAGAGGAGCAGGGTGACGAGCCCCAGGGCGAAGACCCCGGCCGTATGGGTCGCCGTGACGATCAGGCCGAGCATGACGGCGTGGCGAGGCTTCCCCCGCGTCCCGACCAGATAGCCGGCGACGATCGCCTTCCCATGCCCGGGCGTTAGTGCGTGCGCTGCGCCCCAGAACATGGCCACCAGCAGGGAGACGAGGATCACGCCGGTCCCGAGGTCGTCGCGCGCGATCAGCGACTCGAACCCACCCGAGGTCGCACGTTCGGCCGGGCGGGCGTCCAGTGCCGGCGCGATTCCCGGCCCCTCCCCCGGCTCGTAGTCCACGCGCGCGGAGGTCATCTCGAGAGGCGAGGTGAGCAGATCGTCCGGATAGGCGCGCAGCACGTTGCTCGTGCTCGCCGCGAGGGCGTCGGAAGACTCGATCCGCGCCCCCTCGGAGGCAGTCACGACGACTTCCTTCCAGCCGAGGCGCCGCTCGAAGTTCTGGTCCTGGAAGGCCAGTGCCTCCCCCCGCGCGCCGGCCGGCGCGGCGAAGACGGCGTCGAAGCGAAGCGTGTCGAGCCCACCCTCGCCGGGCACGGCCTGCACCGTGTGCTCCAGCGGGGTGAGCGCCACGCGTCGTCCGTCGAGCTCGAGAACGAGCTTCGTCGCCACGGTGTCCGCAAAGTCGGGCGCGCGAACCGCCGCACCCTCCTGAAACGCCGGAATCTCCGCGAGGTCCAGCGCGTAGCGGACGTACACGCGGTCGCCGCTGAGAGCGATCTCGCTGTAGCGGTTGACCGTGAAGTTGCCGAGCGGATGGGCGGAGGCCGCGACCGGGAGGACTAGTGCGGCTAGCGCAGCCAGGGCGACAAGAGCCTTCTTCATGTGACGGCCTCCTTCGCGACCGGGGCCCAGCGGGGCGAGAAATGCGGGTTGATCTCGAGCGCCGTCCGGAACGCGGTCCGGGCTGCGGCGGGGCGGCCGAGGCACTGCTCGATCATCCCGCGGTGGAAGAGCTTCAGCGCGTCGCGGGTTCCGAGCCGGAGGGCCCTGCGGGAGTGCGTGAGCGCCTCGTCGCAGCGGTCGTTGCGGTAGAGCGCCCAGGCGAGCACGTCCTCCGCCTCGATGCTCCTGCGCTCGCCGTAGGCTTCGCGCGCGCGAGAGAGAGCGCTCTCGAGCCGGACGCCGCGGTCGAGGTCGACGAGCGCTGTCTCGAGCTCCGTGCGCGAGCCGTTCGCCTCGAGCAGGCGCTGCATCGCGTCGACGAGCTCGTAGGCCTCGGCTGCCTCGGCAGAGCGTCCGGCGGCTGCCAGCGTCTCGGCCAGCCCGGCGGCGTACTCGGGTAGCGGGACGGACTCGAGCGCGCGCCGGTAGAGCGCGACGGCCTCCTCGGTCCGGCCCTGGGCCGCCTCGACGCGCGCCAGCGCAACCAGGGCGCGGTGGTAGTCCGGAAAGCGGGCGAGCGCCTCGCGGTACGCGCGCTCGGCGGGGCGCAGTCGCCCGCTGTTGTAGTAGAGGTTGCCGAGCTCGACCAGCGACCACGCCGCCGGCTCGGTCGTCGCAGCGGCGGCCGACACCGCCAGCTTCATGGCCTCGATCGCGCCCTGCGTATCGCCCAGGAGCTCGCGCGCGTACGCGACGCGGGCATATGACGCGGCCGTCGGCTTCAGGGCGGACATGCGGTCGAAGGCGTCGAAGGCCGCCGGGTAGTTGCCGGTCTCCACGCTCGCGTCGCCGAGGATCCCGAGCGCAGCCGCCGAGGACGGGTTGAGCGCGAGCGCCTGCCGCGCGAGGCGCCGAGCCTCGGTGAACCGGTGGCGCGAGGCTGCCAGCGAAGCCAGGCCGGTCACTGCCAGGTCGTTCTCGGGCACGAGCTCCAGCGCGAGGCGGAGAGCCCGCTCCGAGCGAGAGTAGAAGCTGGGATCGCCGGTCTCGCGGACGCGCTGCTGGTAGGTGAGCCCGAGGATGGTCAGGCCCTCGGCATCCTGCGGATTCGTTTCGACGCGGCGCTCGAGCTGCCTGACAGAGGCGGCCGTGTCACCGGCCGAGAAGCCGTCGAGGAGGCGGCCGGCGGCCACGGCGGGCGCAGTCTGGGAGGCGGACCCTGCGGAAGGCGAACCGGTGAGGATCCCGCCGAGGAGGGCGGCCGTCCCTGCCACCAGCGCCGCCGCTCCGAAAAGATGTCGTCTCTTCATCGTTTCCCTGCGTGTGAGGAGGAAGAGGGGCCCGCCTGGCGCAGCGCGAGCCCCTCGAGGTCCTCGGCTACGGCCCACCCATGGCGCCGTGGTGGACGTGCTCGTAGCCCTGGTGCGGTTCGGGGACGTACGGGAACGACGTGCGGAACGGGCGGTCGTTCGCGTCGACGCCGTCGCCGAGCAGGTTGTTCGGCGATCGGTTCGCGTTGCCGCCACAGAAGCCGAAGCTCTCGATCAGCGGACCGACTGTCGTGCCGTAGCCGCACGTGAGCGCGCGGAGCTCGATGTCGGTCACGTCGTCTTCGAGCCGCCGGCCGTTCGGGAACCCGGCGAAGTCGCCGCCGAGTGCACCGAGCCGGTTCCCTGCACCCACCGGAGCACTCGGCGCGATGCCGGTGTTGAGGCGGATGAGGTCGGCCTTCTTCGGGCCCGTGAAGTTGAGCCCGGGGATCCCCGTGAGCAGGATCGTCGAGATGTCGCCGCGACCGGCCTCCGGCGCGTTGTCGAGCACCGGATAGAGGGCGTTGGCGAGTCGGGTCACTTCAGGGCTCTCGTAGTACTTCGCGAAGGCCGCATCGCCGGACGGGCTCTGCCGGTTCCAGCGGTCCTTGTCGCGCAGCGGGATCACGACCTCGTTGATCAGCGGCTGAGCCAGCCGGGACACCTGGACCCAGGGGCCCTTGGAGCGCTGCCGGTGGTTCCCGCCGATCACGGTGATCTTCTGCCGGCTCGCCGTCGCGTAGACGCCGATCACGGCCTTGGGATCGTCGGACCCGTGCAGCTTCCCGTCGCGGGTGAGCTGCGTGATCGGCACCTGCAGGACGATGGCGTGCGTGTTGAAGCCGCCGACACCGTCCACGCCGGGCTCCGCGTCGAGCGGGATGACGTGGGCGGGGTTGAACGGCCTCAGGCCGGCGAGGTCGAAGACCGAGCCGAGGTCGACGTAGAACGGGTCGTCGCTCTGGCCGGCGAACGACTTGATCCCGCCGGACAGATTTCGGACGGCCGACTGCATGAGCGAGCCGTAGTTCGGGGTCGAGCGCGGCCCGATGTTGACCGGCGTGGTGGGCAGGTTCCGGCCGAGGACCGTCGCTCGCCCGTTCTTGACCCGGGTGACCGAATACGTCTGGACCCGGTTCCAGTCGACGTCCGAGAGGCTGTCGATCGGCCCGGTGTTGTAGAGGAACGTGTTCGGGTTCCGCGTCTGCGTCTTGAACTTGAACTGGTAAGACACGTCGGCTTTGCCGTCGCCGGTCGAGTCCACCTTCAGCTGGTAGAGCACGTCGTCGGCGAACGCGTTGAAGTTCGGGCCGCCGGCGGGCTCTTCGAGCGGGATGAAGTTGGCGACGAGCGTCACCGTGTCGGGGCGGTCGGGACTGACGAACGCATAGACGTCCGTGTTGTCCGCGGTCGGGTCCTCGCTGATGGCGGGCGCCTCGCGATGGCTGGACGCCTCGCTGTCGTCCGGGCCCGAGCCGCGCACGAGCGCAGCCGCGAGCACCGCGATGAGGAGCGCCCCTAGGAGCGCGATTCGTTTCATTTTCCTCTCCTCCGTGGGGTGTCGAACGCGCCGTATTCGGCCGACCCCGGCAAGCGGTTCGATCGGCCGCGTCGAACCGCTTGCGATCCCGCCGCGAATAGCGGACATGGCTGCCGTGCTAGCGTTGCCCGCGCCTCGGGAGAGGCAAGGAGGAATGGCTCGCGGGCTCGCCCATCTGTCGGACGAGGCGCTCGTCGCCCTCGTCGCGCGCGCCGACGAAGAGGCCCTGGCAGAGCTCTACGACCGCTTCGGACGGGTGGCCTACGGGCTCGCGCTGCGGATCGTGCGCGACCCGGCTCTGGCCGAGGACGCCGTGCAGGAGGGGTTCATGGCCGTCTGGCGCTCGTCGGCGAGGTTCGTGGCCGAGCGCGCCAAGGCGAGCACCTGGATCCTGACGCTGATCCACCGGCGGGCCGTCGACATCGTCCGCCGCGAGCAGCCACGCCGCGCCGAGCCGCTCGACGTCGCGCCGCACGAGTCCGGTGACGACGTCGAGGAAGAGGCATGGCTCCGGCTCCGCCGCACGCGCGTGCAGGAAGCGCTCAAGCTGCTGCCGGACAAGCAACGGGAGGCGCTCGAGCTCGCGTACTACGGTGGGTTCACGCAATCGGAGCTCGCCGACCGCCTCGGCGAGCCTTTGGGCACCATTAAGAGCCGGATGTTCTCCGGATTGGCCACTCTCCGCGAGCTGCTCGCGGGCGACGAAATCGAGGAAGGGCAATGGAGCGAACCGAAATCCACGAGCTGAGCGCCGCATACGCACTCGACGCACTCGACGCCGGCGAGCTCGAGGCGTTCGAAGAGCACCTGTCGCGATGCCGCGAGTGCCGCGAGAACGTCGCGTCGTTCCAGGCCGCCGCGGCGGAGCTGGCGTTCGACGCCGATGCCCCCGTGCCGTCGCCCGTGCTCCGGAACCGGATCCTCACGCAGGCCGCGAGCGAGCGCCCGGCCGTCCCGGCCTCCCGGCCGCGGCGGCGCTGGGCGTTCCCGGTCGCGGCGGCAGCAGCGGTCGCCGGCGGGTGCGCCGCACTCGCGCTCGCGTTCTGGGCGGCCAACCTCTCGCAGCAGGTGGACGACCTGCAGGCACGCCAGCACACCGCCGACGAGGTGGCCATCATGCTGGCCAACCCGAACGCCGAGCGGGTCCCGCTGGAAGGCGCGAACGGCGTCCTCGTGGTCGACTCGGAGACGCAGGAGGGCCATCTCCTCGTCTTCGGCCTCGAGGAGGCGCCGGAAGCCCAAACGTACGAGGCCTGGGTCATCCAGGACGACGAGGCCGTGCCGGCCGGGCTGTTCAGGGGCGGCGACGAGCGCGCGACGGTCGTGCCGCTCAACGCGCCCGTGCCCGAAGGGGCGATCGTCGCAGTCACCGTCGAGCAGGCGGGCGGAGTCGAGCAGACCGAGCAGCAGCCGATCATCACGAGCCAGGTCGCCTGACGCTCGGCCGGCGCCGCAGGCGCCGTTAGACTTCTCTGCTTCGTGTTGCTCGGAAGACGTAGGCGCAGCGCAGCCAGGCGCCCTCGCCGGATCCGCAAGCTTCGGTTCCTCGCGCTCCTCACCGTCATCACCTGTCTGATGACGGTGTCGTTCGCGTACGGCCTCGTCAGCTCCGTCGCCAGCGAGCTGCCCCAGCTCGAGCCCGGGAACGAGCGCCGGACCGAGCGGCTGGGGCACATCTACGCCTCGGACGGGAAGACCGTGCTGGCAGTGCTCCGGGGCTCGGAGAGCCGGGTCATCGTCGACGCGGAGCAGATCTCGCCCGTGATGAAACAGGCGATCGTCGCCGTGGAGGACCGGCGCTTCTGGGAGCACAAAGGCGTGGACGTCCAGGGCATGGCCCGTGCGGTCTGGTCCGACCTCCGCTCCCAGGAAATCGTTCAGGGCGGCTCGACGATCACGCAGCAGTTCGTGAAGAACCAGTACACCCAGCAGGAGCGCACGGTGAGCCGAAAGCTGAAGGAGGCCGCGCTCGCCTGGCAGCTCGAGCAGCGCTGGTCGAAGGAGCGCATTCTCACCGCGTACCTGAACACGATCTACTTCGGCAACGGCGCCTACGGGGTGGAGATGGCCGCGCGCGTCTACTTCGACAAGAGCGCCAGGGACCTCACGCTTCCCGAGGCAGCCCTCCTCGCCGGCTTGCCGGCGAGCCCGGGCGCGTACGACCCGGCGGCGAACCCCGAGGCGGCGGCATCCCGCCGAACGACCGTCCTGCGCCTGATGCTGGAGCAGGGGCTCATCTCGGCTTCCGACTACCGCGAGGCCGACGAGTCGCCGCTCCCGAGGGCCGAGGAGATCGGCCTGCCGAGCTCCAGGGGACGCCTCGGCCACTTCTCCGAGTACGTGAAGCAGCAGCTCATCCCGTACTACGGCTCGGGGGAGGTCTTCGGAGGAGGGCTCAAGGTCTACACCTCGATCGACCTCCGACTCCAGGAGATTGCCCGCAAGTCGATCGACCAGTGGCTCAAGGGCCCACGCGGGCCGGAGGCCGCCCTCGTCGCCATCGACCCGCGCGACGGCCGCGTGCTGGCCATGGTCGGCGGCGAGAGCTTCCGCAAGAGCCAGTTCAATCTCGCGGTGCAGGGCCAGCGCCAGACAGGCTCAGCCTTCAAGCCGTTCGTGCTCACGACGGCGATCGAGCAGGGCATCGCGCCGCAGACGGTCTTCACCTCGGAGCCGACCGTCATCAACCTGGGCGACAAGCTCTGGTCGGTCAGCAACTACGAGGGCTCGTACCTGGGTTCGATCAACCTCGACGAGGCGACGATCCACTCCGACAACACGGTCTACGCTCAGCTCACGGCCCAGGTGGGGCCGCGGAACGTCGCCAAGATGGCGCACAGGCTCGGTGTCACGAGGCCGCTAGACGACTACTTCGCCATCGGGCTCGGCGTCGAGGCTGTCAGCCCGCTCGAGATGGCGCGCGCGTTCGCGACCCTCGCGAACGGAGGGCGCCGCGTCGACGGGTCGGTGCTGGGCAACGTCCCGCGCGCCGTGCTCAGGGTCGAGAACGGAAAGCGAGCCGACGCCAACGACGCCGTGGAGAAGGGAGCGGTGGAGGAGAACGACGCCGCCATGGTCACCTCGATCCTCCAGCGCGTGGTCAGCGAGGGAACGGGCAGGAGGGCGGCGCTCGACGACCGGCCGGTCGCGGGCAAGACTGGGACAACCGAGAACTACGGGGACGCCTGGTTCGTCGGCTACACGCCGCAGCTCGCCGTCGCCGTCTGGGTCGGCTATCCGAACCGGCTCGTGCCGATGGAGACCGAGTTCGACGGCGACCCGGTGGCCGGCGGGACCTTCCCGGCGCTCATCTGGCGCACGTTCGCCAAGCGAGCGCTTGCGCACCTCGACGAGCCGCCCGAGAGCTTCCCGTACCCCTCGTACGACGCGATCGTCGCCCGCCAGGTCGTCTTCCGGAACAACAGGACGCTGCTCGACAACGGCAACTGCCGGGGCTCGCGGCAGATCCTGTACTTCGCCGGCGCCGGGCCCGAGTCCGAGGCGGACTGCAAGCCGAACGAGGTCGACGTCCCCAACGTGATCGGCTCGCGCCTGGCCGCGGCCAAGGCCCATCTCGCCTCGATGCCGCTCGTCCCCGACGTGATCTGGCGGCGCGCGCGGCCCGGCGAGCGCCTCGGGTTCGTCACCGACCAGAGGCCGAAGGCGGGATCGCTTTCGTCCTGGAGCAAGGTCCGCATCGTCGTCCCGCGCGCCTCCAACGGCCGGGTCCCGAAGCTCGTCGGGCTCACCGTGGAGAAGGCTCGGGCGCGGCTGGCCAAGCGGAGGCTCGGCGTGATGGAGACCTACATCGACGATGAGCCTTCGGGCGTCGTGGTCGCCCAGTTCCCGAAAGCCGGGCTCGCCGCGACGCGGAACATGACCGTGCGCCTCGTCATCGGCCGCGGCTGACGCGTTCGCAGCCGGCGGCGCGGGCAGCGGGCAAACCAAGGAGGTACGCAATGGAAGCGTCTGTCGTCCCAGCCTCGTCGGGCAACACCGGCCCGCTCGGGCACCCCCGTGGCATCGGCTTCGGGATTCTCCTGTACTTCGTCACGATCGGCTTCTACGGCTGGTACTGGATTTACAAGACGATGGAGGAAATCGGGAAGCATGTCGGCGAGGGCCTCGGCGGCGTCCTCAGCCTCGTCATCTGGATCCTGCTGACGCCGGTCATGGCGTTCGTGACCCCGTCCGAGGTCGGGAAGATGTACGCGAGAGACGGTCAGGAGCCGCCGGTGAGCGGCTGGACGGGCCTCTGGCTCTTTCCCTTCGGCTTCCTGATCGTCCCCGCCATCGTCTGGTTCGTGAAGGTGCAGGGCGCGCTGAGCCGGTACTGGGAGGGGAAGGGCGCGACCGCGGGCTAGAGCTTCCTGCTCACGAACGGCGAACCGGCGAGCGAGTAGCGCCACGGGAGATCGGTCGCGCGGGTGATCCCGACGCGGCGACCGGCGACAACCTCGCCGACGTCCTCGGCGTGCCGCAGCGCGAACGGCGGCCGGTCGAGCGGCAGGCCGTCGTGCGCGCCGGTGACGCCGACCGCCTGGCAGAGGCGTCCCGGGCCGGCGCAGAGGAGCCGCTCCGCGTCCAGGCCGCGCCGCTCGCGCATCAGCGCGAGGCCCGCCAGCGGCTCGAGCGCCCGGACGAGCACGGCCTCTGCGCTCCCTTCGGGGCTGCAGACCAGGTTCAGGCACCAGTGGACGCCGTAGGAGCGGTAGACGTAGGCATGCCCCGGCGGCCCGAACATGGCGCGGTTGCGAGCGGTCTCGCCGCGGAAGCCGTGGCTCGCAGGGTCGCCGGCATCGTAGGCCTCCACCTCGACGATCCGCCCGCCGACGCCGTCGACGAGCAGCACGGCGCCGACAAGCTCGGGCGCGACCTCGTGCACGCTCCGCGCGAAGAAGGCGCGCTCGAGGTCGGTCAAAAGAGCTGTTCGGACTCGGCCGGCTTCGCGCTTGCCTCGAGGAGCTTGCGCGCGCGCCGTCCGAGGTCGCCGAGGTCGACTCTGCCCTTCTCGGCGTCCTCGGCGATCCGCTCGGCGAACGCGAGCGCGTCGTCCAGGAGCTTCGACCCTGCGGCGACGTCCTGGCCCATGTCGTGGAGGATCGTCCGTTCGGTTCGGGAGGCAACGATCGGCTCGGCGACGCCGTCCACCCAGACCAGCGTCCGCCTGCCCCCGCCGCGGTCGTCGCCGCGGATCGGCTCGAGCGCGTAGATCTTGTCCGCGCGCGCGTACTTCCCGAAGCCGAGAAAGACCATGCGAGTCGTGACGTCGGCCATACCGGGATTATCGCAAGCGCCGGCGCGCCGCCGGGAGTTAGGTGAGCGCGCGGGCGAGCGAGCCCACGACTCGTTCCTGGTCTTCGGCCGGAAGGCGCGAGTGGAACGGGAGCGCCAGCGTGCGCGCGCTCGTGGCCTCCGAGACCGGGAGCATTCCCTCGCGATACCCGAAGCGCTCGCGGTAGTACGGCTGGAGGTGGATCGACGGCAGGTACGGCTTGGACGCGATTCCCTCGGCGCCGAGGCGGGCGATCACACCGTTCCGGTCGACCTCCGCGGCCAGGGTGACCACGTAGACGAACCACGAGCGGCGATGGTCATCGTCGTCCGCCAGGGGCGCCTCGACCCCGTCCACGCGGGCGAGCAGCTCGCCGTAGCGCGCCGCCACCTCGTCCCGCGCGGCCAGGATCTCGTCGAGCCGCTCGACCTGCGCCAGGCCGAGGGCGGCCGAGAGGTCGTCGATGCGGTAGTTGTAGCCGAGCCGCGAGTGCGTGAGCCAGCCGCCGTCGTCGCTCCGTCCCTGGTTGGACAGGCTCTTGAGGAGCGCCCACTCCTCCTCCGTGCCCACCGCCACCGCGCCTCCCTCGCCCGTGGTCATCTGCTTGTTCGCGTAGAAGGCGAAGACGGCCGGGCGCCCGGACGAGCCGATCGGGCGGCCGCGGTAGTGGGCGCCGAGGGCCTCGGCGGCGTCCTCGACGATCGCCAGCCCGTGCTGCTCCGCGATCGCCTCCAGCTCGTCGAGCTCGGCCGGGTAGCCGAAGATGTGCGCCGGGAGGATCGCCTTCGTCCTCGGCGTGATGGCCGCCTCGACCTGAGCCGGGTCGATGTTGAAGGTCCGCGGGTCGATGTCGACGAAGGTCGGGGTCGCGCCCTCGTAGAGCGCGCAGTTCGCCGAAGCGACGAAGGAGAAGGGCGTCGTGACGACCTCGTCGCCGGGCTCGATTCCGGCCAGGCGCATGCAGATGTGAAGCCCTGCGGTCCCGCTCGAGACGGCGGCCACGAAGGGCGAGCCCACGCGCTCCGCCAGCGCTGCCTCGAAGCGGTCGGTCATCGGGCCCAGCGAGAGCTGCCCCGAGCGCAGCGTCTCGAGCACGAGCTCCTCCTCCCGCGCGCCGATCCACGGCGCGGAGAGGCCGATCGGCTCGACCGAGCTCAGGACCCCGGAGCGGCCGGCGTCTTCTCCGCGTACTCCAGCCACCGGGTGAAGCGCTCGTCCCTGCCGCGCACGGCGGCGAAGAACACGTCCTGGATCGCCTTCGTCACCGGGCCCGGGTCGCCGATCTCGTGGTCGTCGACCGAGCGCACGGGCGTGACCTCGGCGGCCGTCCCGCACATGAAGAGCTCGTCCGCGACGTAGAGATCCGAGCGGATGAGCTGCCGCTCGTGGACGGCGTAGCCGAGCGTCTGCGCGATCTCGATCACGGCCTGGCGCGTGATCCCCTGGAGGATCGAGGCCGAGAGGTCCGGCGTCGAGATGACCTCGTCCTTGACCACGAAGATGTTCTCGCCGGAGCCGTCGGCGACGAAGCCGTCGTCCGTGAGGAGGATCGCCTCCTGGTAGCCGGCCTGGGTCGCCTCGATGACCGCGAGCATCGAGTTGAGGTAGATACCGGTCGCCTTCGCGACGTGCGGGATCGTGTTGGGCCCGATGCGCTTCCACGACGACACCTTGGCGCGGATCCCCTTGGTCAGGGCCTCCTCGCCCAGGTAGGCGCCCCACGGCCAGGTCATCAGCACGACGTCGACCGGGTTGGCGCCCGGGTGCACGCCGAGCTCGCCGTAGCCGTAGAAGGCGATCGGACGGAGGTAGCACTCGCTCAGGCCGTTCGCGGCGATCAGCTCGTGCGTGGCGAGCCGGAGCTCCTCGACCGAGTACGGGAGCTCCATGTGCAGGAGCTTCGCCGACTGGTGCAGGCGCTCCAGATGCGGCGTGAGCCGGAACACCGCGGGGCCCGCATCCGTCTCGTAGCAGCGGATCCCCTCGAACACGCCCGACCCGTAGTGAAGCCCGTGCGCGCCGACGTGGATCTTCGCGTCGGCCCAGTCCACGAGCTCGCCGTTCATCCAGATCTTCTCGGTCTCTCGCATCGCTCGAAGGTTACTCCACGGTGAGCGGAGCCGGGCGCGCACGGGCGAGGCGCGCGAGGTCGCCCGGAGCCAGCGCCGCCATGTGCTTCGGCGACCCGGCGCCGATCCACACGACCTCGTTGGCGAGGAGCGCCTGCTCGATGAGGACGGTCTCGATCCCGGGCAGCGGGAACGGCGCGACCCCGCCCGGCGGGAAGCCGGTGAGCCGCTCGACGGCGTCGGCGCCGACCGCTTTCGCCCGCTCGCACCCGGCAGCCGCGGCGACCTTGGCGGTGTCCGCGCGGCTGTCGCCGGGGACCATGACGACGATGGGCCGCCCGTCGCCGGCGAAGACGAGCGTCTTCACGATGGACTCGATCGGCGCGCCGGTCGCGGCCGACGCGTCCGCCGCGGTCGGCGTGCCCTCGCCGAACTCCTCGACCCGCGCCTCGACGCGAGCGTCGTGGAGCACGGCGGCCACCCGCTGGACCGACTCGGGCCAGCTAGCCCGGCTCGTCGTCTCCTCCTCGCTCCAGGGAGATGGCGCGCGGATCGAGCAACCCCGGCTCGGCGCGGATCCGCTCGAGGACCTCCGGCGTGATCGGGTTGTCGAGCGTGAGCACCATGAGCGCGCGCGACCGCGGGCGGTTCCGAGACACGGCCATGTTGGCGATGTTGACCTCAGCGTCACCCAGGATCGTCCCGAGCCGGCCGATCCGGCCCGGGCTGTCGTCGTTGACGACGAAGAGCATGAGCGGCTCGATGGCGATCTCGATCTCGTACCCGAAGGCGCGCACGAGCCTCGGCTCGTCGTCCCGGCCCGTGATCGTCCCGCCGACGAGCAGCTCCTGGTCGCCGACCACGGCAGTGACCGTCATGAGATTGGTGAAGTGCCGCGACGCGCGCCGGCGCTCCTCGCGCACCTCGATCCCGCGCTCCATCGCGACGAGCGGGGCGTTCACGTAGTTGACGGTCTGCTCGACGCGACCGCGGAACGCGCCGTTCAGGGCGGCGACCGTGAGCAGCCGCGTGTCCCGATCGGCCAGCTCCCCGAGGTAGTGGAAGTCGAGCCGGTCCGCCGTCCCGCCCGCGAGCTCGATGGCGAGCGCGCCGAGATTGGCGGCCAGCGGGAGGAACGGGCCGAGCGCCTCGAGGTCCTCCGCCGCGACCGCGGGCACGTTGAGTGCGTTCGTGACGACGCCGCCGTCGAGCGCGGCAGCGACCTGCTCGGCGACGATGAGGCCCGCCCGATCCTGCGCCTCCTGCGTCGAGGCGGCCAGGTGCGGCGTGACGACGACGTTCGGAAGGCCGAGCAGCGGGCCCGAGTAGGGCTCCTCGGCGAACACGTCGAGCGCGGCGCCGGCGACCTTGCCGCTCTCGAGCGACTCGATGAGCGCGCCCTCGTCGACGAGCTCGCCACGGGCGACGTTGACGATGCGCACGCCGTCCTTCATCCGCGCGAACTGCTCGCGCCCGAGGAGCCCACGTGTCTCCGGCGTCAGCGTCGAATGGACGGAGACGAAGTCGGCGTCGGCCACGAGCTCGTCCAGCGTCTCCGCGCGCTCCACCCCGAGCTCGCGGAAACGCTCGGGCGCGACGTACGGGTCATGGGCGCGGACGCGCATCTCGAACCCGCGCGCCCGGCGGGCGACCTGCTGGCCGATCCGCCCGAAGCCAATCAGTCCCAACGTCTTGTCCGCCAGCTCCATGCCGGGGAAGCTCGAGCGCTCCCAGCGCCCCTCCTTGAGCGCTCCGTGGGCCTGGGGGATCTGCCGCGTGAGCGCGAGCAGGAGGCCGAGGGTGTGCTCCGCCGCCGACACGACGGTGGACTGGGGCGCGTTCGCGACGACGATGCCGCGCTTCGAGGCCGCCGCCAGGTCGACGTTGTCCACCCCCACGCCGGCCCTGCCGATCACCTTCAGCCGGTCGGCGCGCTCGATCAGCTCGGCGGTCAGCTTCGTGCCGCTGCGGATGATGATCGCGTCGTAGTCGCCGATCGTGGCGGCCAGGTCGCCGTCGGGCTCGACGTCCACGTCGAATCGCTCCCGCAGAAGGTCGATACCGGCCTCCGCGATCGACTCTCGAATGAGGACTCTCACGCCGCGACTGGCTCTGCGTGCGCCTCGAGCGCGGCGGGGACCGCCGTTCCGCGCTCGACGTCGGCGCCGGTCTCGGCGAGCGCGAGCTCGAGCGCGGCGAGCGCGGCGGCGACGTCCTGCACGTCGACGTAGCCGATATGGCCGAAGCGGACGATCTTCCCGCGCTGCTCGCCCTGGCCGCCGATGATGGTCACGCCGGACCGTTCCCGCATCGAGGCGACGATCGCCTGGCCGTCGACGTCCTCTGGCATGCGGATCGCGGTGACGACAGCGGAGCTGTCGAGGTCCGGGGAGAAGAGCTCGAGCCCCATCGCCTTCACGCCTGCGCGCGCGGCCCGGCCGAGCCGCAGGTGCCGCTCGTGGGCCGCCTCGAGCCCGTCGGCGGCGATTAGCTGCAGCGCCACTTCGAGGCCGCGCACGAGCGAGATCGCGGTAGAGAAGGGCGTCTCGCTCTTGGCCTGCGCCGTGATCGCCTGCTGCCAGTCCATGTAGTAGCGCGGGAGCGCGGCCGTCTCGGTCGCTTCGAGGGCGCTCGGTGAAACCGCTGCGAACGCGAGGCCCGCGGGGCACATGAGCGCCTTGTGCGAGCTCGTGAGCACGATGTCGAGGCCCCACTCGTCCGTTTCCAGAGGAACGGCCGCGAGGCTGGAGATCGCGTCGACGGCGATCAGCGCGCCGGAGCCCGCGATCCGCTCGGCGGTCGCCTGCACGTCCGCGACGCCGCCCGTGGACGTGTCCGAATGAGTCAGGTAGACGACCTTCGCGCCGCCGATCTCCTCCAGGCGCGCGCCGACCTCGTCCGGGCTCGGGAGCTCGCCCCAGGCGTAGCGCAGGTGGACGACGTCGAGGCCGTAGCCCGCGGCGATCGCCGCCCAGCGCTCGCCGAAGTACCCGTGCGAGACGCAGAGGACGCGGTCGCCGGGCGAGCAGACGTTGGCGACGGCGGACTCCATCGCCGCGGTTCCGGCCGCGGTGAAGAGCAGCACGTCGTTCTCGGTCCGGTACACCGACCTGAGCCCGTCGATCACCCTCGTGAACGTCTCCCGGAAGTCCGCCGAGCGGTGGTGGATCATGGGCTGGGCGGTCGCCGCCAGCACCTCGGGCGGCACCGGGGTCGGCCCCGGCGTGACGAGGTAGCGCTTCTCGGGCATCGGCCCTGAGGTTAACTGACGCGCAGAGATGGAAGCGCTCCTGGCTTTCGGCGCCGCCCTGCTGGCCCTCCGGCTGGCCGGCAGCCTGCTCGGACGCTGGCGCGAGCGGCGCGAGCAGCAGCAGCTCCTCGCCTGGGCCGGCGGCCTCGGCGCCTACGCGGCGGCATCGGCCGCGCTCGCCTGGGGCGCGGCCTCGGGCTGGAGCGATCCGGTCTTCCGCGTGTACTACCTCTTCGGCGGGTTGCTCACGGCCGCCCTGCTCGGCGTCGGCTCCCTTCTGCTCACCGGCCGCCGCTGGGCGGCCCCGCTCGGCCTCGTCTACGCCGGCCTCGCGGTGGGGGTGGCGATCGCCGTCCCGCTGACATCGCCCGTGACCGGCGACTCGATCCCGGAGGCCCAGGAGCATCTCGACTTCGTCCCGGCCCGGCTCCTCGCCGTGCTCGGCAACAGCCTCGGCACGATCGCCGTCGTCGCGGTCGCGCTGCTCACGATCCGCCGCCGGCCGGTCGGGAACGCGCTGATCGTGGCCGGTGTCGCCGTCGCCGCGGCCGGCAGCGGGCTGGCAGGGCTCGGAGTCGCCGAGACGGCAGCGTTCGTCGCCGTAGCCGCCATCCTCCTTTACGCGGGGTTCGTCCGCAGCCGGTCTGGTTGACAGGACGCCACGGCGGTATCAGACTGCCGCGGCACCGTTAGGGGAGGTGAGATGCCTTGGGGGCATCTAGAGGGAACAGGGCTCTATCGACCTGCGACGTGCGCCATGGGACAACGTGCCGGCGCGCGCGCTCCGATCTACCTCTGGAGGTACAGATGAGATTCTCGTTCCGCGTTGTTGTCCTCGTCCTGGTCGCGCTCGGCCTCTTCGCAGGTACCGCCAGCGCGAAGCCCGACCCCGGAGACGTGAGGCAACGAATGGACCTGCTGTACTCGAACCCGAACGGGGCGACCAATTCGGACCTCGCGTTCTGGGGCGAGCATGCCTTCATCGGCTACTACACCGGCGACGCACCCCCGACGAGGGGCGGGGTGCGGATCTTCGACATCTCGAACCCGGCGGCGCCCGCGCTGGTGAAGGACATCCAGTGCGACGCCAACCAGAACGATCCCATCGTCTGGGACCGCAACGGGAACGGCATCGCCGACCTGCTGCTCCTGGCCGTCGACCGCACGATGGCGAGCCCCGCGTGTGGGGCACCACGCGTCGCGCACGGCGACCCCACCGGCTGGGAGGGCGTCCGGGTCTTCGAGCTGAGCGACAGCCCGGCGAACCCGTTCGCCACCGTGACCCAGGTGGCCGCGGTGTACACCGACTGCGGCGCCCACACGATCACACTCTGGCCCGGCAAGGCCGAGGGGCCGAACGGCAAGCTCATCGTGTACGTCTCCTCGTATCCGCTCCGGCCCGGCCCGACGTGCGGCCCGGTCAACGGCCCGCCTGCCGGCAACGACCCACTGCACTCGAAGATCTCGGTCGTCGAGGTGCCGCTGGCGAATCCGGCGGCCTCCTCGGTCATCGCGGAGCCGCCGATCAGCTACCCCGGCGATCCCGACAACCAGATCGACTGGTGCGAGCGGTCGGTCACGGGTCCGGGCGCTCCCTGCCCGATCCCGGGAGCCATCGAGCAGGCGGCCCGCGCGTGCCACGACATCGTCGTGCACGTCGAGGAGAACATGGCCGGCGCTGCGTGCGCCGAGCAGGGCCAGGTCTGGGAGATCGACGCGAACGGGATCCCCGACACCGCCAATCCGGTCTCGATCATGGACGACGAGTTCAGCTCGGGCGGCACCGGGAACATCCCCGGGGCGGTGGACTTCTTCCACTCGGTGATGTTCAACAACGACGGGACCGTCCTGAACACCGTCGACGAGTCCTTCGGAACCGGGTGTCCGCCGATGACACAGTGGACGGCACGGCCCTGGCATCCTGCGTCGCTCCAGAAGAGCGGCAAGATGTTCTTCTCGGACACGGAGACGGGAGAGTTCTTCAGCGAGTTCCAGGTCGGTGACGTGCGGCCCGATCCCACGCCGGGCGCGTACTGCTCGGCGCACATGGGCATGGCCGTCATGGACATCGGCAAGGACCTGCTGGTGAACGCCTGGTACTCGGGCGGCGTCGACGTGATCAACTTCACCGATCCCGAGAATCTGAAGGAGATCGCGTGGTACGACATCGCGGGCGGAGCCTTCGACGGCTCGGACAACTGGTCCGCCTACCCCTATGTCGGGCCTGACATCAGGGGCAGGAACGGAATCGCGGTCTACGCCTCGGATGGGGTTCACGTCCCGGCGAACGGCCGCGGCTTCGTGGTCTTCAGGGCCAACGTGCCCGAACCGAGCATGACCCGCGACCACCTCAACCCGCAGACGATGGACTAGCAGTCGCTCCGGGAGCAGCAGCTCCCAGCACGAGCACCGAAGGAGGCCGCCGCAAGGCGGCCTCCTTCCGTCTGGATAACCGCACCACGGCGGTGGGGGCGGCTCCATTGTCGCGAGCGGCCGCGGCAGGCAGCCTGGAGACATCAAGACCGGCTCACCCGAAAGGAGGCAACCGTGTTGCAGAGATTCTGGCTTTGGCTCTTCGCGCTCTATTCCGCCGCGGCGCTGCCACTCCTCGCGTGGGCCCTGGCGAACCTGGCCGCATAGCTCTCGCGCCGCCGTCCACGTGAGCCGACTTACGGCGCCTGGACGGCGAGGCGCTGGTCCGGATCAGAGCGAACGGGTGAGGACGATCCGGTCCTCGCCCGGGCCGTCGTAGTCGACCTGCGGCTCGCTCGGCTCGAACCCGATCGCCGTGTGAAAGGCAACCGACCGCGTGTTCGCGTCGGAGGTCACGCAGCTCACGCGCGACCTCCCCGCGGCCCGGGCAGCGGCGAAGAAGCGCTCGTAGAGCTCGCGCCCCAGGCCGGTCCCGCGCTCGGCCGGGTTCACGCCCACGAAGTGGACGTAGGCCTCCTCCGGCTCGCTCTGCGACAGGAGCCCGATGAGGAACCCGGCCAGCTCGCCGTCCCGCTCTGCGACGAAGGACGTCTCCCGGAAGTGGGTGAAGAAGAGCTTCGGGAGCATGTCCACCATGCGCCGTCCTCCCCACCACTCGTCCAGCACGGCGACGATGCGGGCGTGGTCGGCCGGCTGCGCGTGCCGGAAGCGAAGGCCGCTCAGAGCGGCTCCGTCCAGCCGGCGCGCCACGAGGGCGCCGGGTCCGGTTCGCCCCGCGACCAGTACTCGACCGCCCGGACGATCTTGCCGTCGGCGAGCTCGAAGAAGGAGCTCGCGTAGAACTGCTTGCCGTCGTGGTCGACGCGGACCTCCGAGGCGACCTGGTCGCCCCCGTCGACGATCCGGAGCACCTCGACGTGCCAGTCCCCCGGATACTCCCGCTGCACGGCGACGTAGTTCTCGCGGCCGCGCATCCGCTCGGCGGTGTTCGGCCAGTCGACGACGACGTCCGGGTGGAGCTGAGCGGCGACGCCCTCCCAGTCGCGCGCCTCCATCCGCTCCCAGAGCAGCCGCACGGCCTGAGCGCTCATGCCCCGAGCTTCTCCCGCAGGCGCTCGTTGACGACGCGCGGGTCGGCCTTGCCCTGCGTCTCCTTCATGACCTGGCCGACGAAGAAGCCGAGGAGGCCCTCCTTGCCGCCGCGGTACGCCTCGACCTGGCCCGGGTTGGCCGCCAGGATGCCGTCGATCACCGGGTCGAGCTCGGACTCGTCGGACACGGTGGTCTCCGAGAGGAAGCGCTCGGCGGCGAAGCCGGGGTCGGCGCTGGCGGCGAGCGCGTCCAGAAACGCCTGGCGCGGGATTGCGTCACGCGCCTCGACGAGCTTGCCGAGCTCGCCGCCGTCCACCTTCGCCGGGTCGACCCCGGCCGCGGCGAGCTGGTTCATGAGAACGTTGGCGACGGCGCGCCGGTCGTCGCCGGGCACCCGCGCGTAGAGCTCGTCCCGGCCGCTCGTGACCAGGCCGTACGCGAGGTCGAAGTCGACCTCGTGCTCCAGCCGGCGAATGCGGGTGCCGGGCAGCTCGCCCACATCGGCGCGGGCACGCTCGACCAGCTCGGCCGGAGGCGCGATGGCCACGAGGTCGGGCTCGGGGAAGTAGCGGTAGTCGTGCGCCTCCTCCTTGGAGCGGAGCGGCGCGATCGACCCGGACTGCGGGTCGAAATGGAGCGTCTGCTGCACCACCGCGTCGCCGGCCTCGTAGATCCCGATCTGGCGCTCGACCTCGGCGGTGATCCCGTCGGCGACGAACTTGAACGAGTTCATGTTCTTGAGCTCGGTCTTGGTGCGGTAGCCCTCTTCGCCGGCGTCGCGCACGGAGACGTTCGCGTCGCAGCGGAGCGAGCCCTTCTCCATCTCCGCGTCGGAGATGTCGAGCTCGACGACGGTCTGGCGCAGGAGCTGGAGGAAACGCCGCGCTTCCTCGCCGGAGCGCACGTGGGGCTCGGCGACGATCTCCACGAGCGGCGTGCCGCCGCGGTTGAAGTCGACGAGCGAGGCCTCGGCGCCGTGGATCCGCCCGGCGGTGCCGCCGACGTGAACGGTCTTGGCGGCGTCTTCCTCGAGGTGGGCGCGGACAATGCCGATCTCGCGGTCGCCGTCCGGCCCCGGCACGACGAAGCGCCCGCCCGAGGCGAGCGGGACGTCGTACTGGGAGATCTGATACCCCTTCGGCAGGTCGGGGTAGAAGTAGTTCTTCCGGTGGAAGAGCGAGCGTTCGGCGATCTCGCAGTCGAGCGCGAGGCCGAGCTTGACCGCCCACTCGATCGCCGTCCGGTTCGGCACCGGAAGCGTGCCCGGGTGCGCGAGGCAGACCGGACAGGTGCGGGTGTTCGGCTCCTCGCCCCAGACGTTCTCGCAGCGGCAGAACATCTTCGTCCGCGTCTTGAGCTGGACGTGGATCTCGAGGCCGACGACGGCTTCCCAGGTCACGGTCACGCTAGGCGCTCCGGGACGAAGTCGAAGCCGAGGGCCTGCTCGAGCGCGTGGCCGACGCGGAAGAGCGCGTTCTCCGAGAACTGCGGGCCGATCAGCTGCAGGCCGACCGGGAGGCCCTCCGAGAGGCCGCAGGGGATGGAGAGGCCGGGGAGCCCGGCCATGTTCGACGGGATCGTCAGCACGTCGGAGAGGTACATCGCGAGCGGGTTCTCGGCCTTCTCGCCGAGCCTGAACGCGACCGTCGGCGAGGTCGGGCTCACGAGGACGTCGAAGTGCTCGAATGCGGCGGCATGCTCCTGCGCGATCACCGTGCGCACCTTCTGGGCCTGGCCGTAGTACGCGTCGTAGTAGCCGGCCGAGAGCGCGTAGGTGCCGAGCAGGATGCGACGCTTCGGCTCCGCGCCGAACCCCTCCCAGCGCGTGCGCGCGTAGAGGGCAGTCAGGTCGCCGTCCACCTCGGCGCGATGGCCGTAACGGACGCCGTCGTACCGCGCGAGGTTCGAGCTCGCCTCGGCGGGCGCGACGAGGTAGTAGCAGGCGAGCCCGTAGTCGACCGAGCGCGGCAGGCTCGTCTCCCCCACCTCGGCGCCGAGCTCCTCGGCGAGCCGGATCGCCTCGCCGACGCGCTCGCTCACACCGGGGTCGATGCCCTCGGCCTCGTTCATCTCCTTCGGGACGCCGATCCGGACGCCGCGGAGGTCGGCGCCCTCGGGGACGGCGACGGGCTCGGGCAGCGCCACGGTCGTCGAGTCGCACGGGTCCTTGCCGGCGATGATCTCGTACAGGCGGGCGTTGTCGCGCACCGTCTTCGTCAGCGGGCCGACCTGGTCGAGGCTCGAGGCGAACGCGACGATGCCGTAGCGGGAGACCGTGCCGTAGGTCGGGCGCAGGCCGACGACGCCGCAGAGCGAGGCCGGCTGCTTCACCGAGCCGCCCGTGTCCGTGCCGAGCGCCCACGGCGCGAGCCCGCCCGCGACGGCGGCGGCGGAGCCGCCGGACGAGCCGCCAGGAACCCGCTCGGGATCCCAGGGGTTCTTCGTCGGCCCGTACGCCGAGTTCTCGGTGGACGAGCCCATGGCGAACTCGTCCATGTTCGTCTTGCCCAGGATGGGCAGGCCCGCCGCCTTGCAGCGCGCGGCCACGGTCGAGTCGAAGACCGGGGTGTAGCCGGCGAGGATCCTCGAGCCGGCCGTCGTCGGGATGCCCTTCGTCGTGATCACGTCCTTGTGCGCGATCGGGACGCCGTCCCCGCGCTCGCCGGCGACGTGGAGGTAGGCGTGCAGCTCGGGGTCGCGCGCCTCGATCGCCGCGAGGTAGGCGCCGGCGAGCTCGTCCCCGGATACCTCCCCGCGCTCGAGCAGCCCGGCGGCCTCCTCGGCCGTCAGCCTCAGGGTGTCGATCACGGCCTTGTCCGCCTCGGACGCCTTAGGGGCCACCCCGTGCCTCCACCCGCTGTGAGCGTAACGAGGAAAAGCGCGCGTGTCTCGCGCGGAATGTGCCGGAAGTGAGGCAAGCTCACCCGCCGACCGCCGGGACGCGGAACTGGCCGTCGACGGGATCCGGGGCGTTGGCCAGCGCCTCGTCGCGCGGGAGCGACGGGCGCGGCTCGTCCTCGGCCCATTCGTTCACGAGGTCCAGCGGATGGGTCATGGGCGCGACGTCGCTCAGGTCGAGCTCGGAGACCTTGCCGACCGCGTCCAGGATCGCGCCGAGCTGGTCGCGGACCGCATCCACCTCGTCCTCGGGGATCTCCAGGCGCGCGAGCGCCGCGACGTGCAGCACATCCTCCCTCGTGATCGCCATCCGACCTCCAGTCTAGAAACCGCCATGGAACTGCGACGGGCCCCTCGCCGGGGCCCGTCGCCGCAATTTCGAGCCTCCGCCGGCTAGGCCAGCGTAACGTTCTTAGCCTGCAGACCCTTGTCGCCCTGCTCGACGTCGAACTGGACTCGCTGGCCCTCGGTCAGGGTGCGGTAGCCGTCCATCTCGATCGCGCTGTGGTGGACGAAGACGTCGTCTCCCCCCTCGCGCTCGATGAACCCGAACCCCTTCTCGTTCGAGAACCATTTCACGGTGCCCTCAGCCAACGGAACTGTCCTCCTTAGACGCACAACGACGGCCCGGCTTGGAGCCGTCGAGTCTGGCCAAAGCCGCGATTTACGGCGCGCGCAATGTAACCGCTATGCGCCCGGGAAGGCAAGCGCGCCCGCCTGGTAGGAGGCCGCGCGGACGGTGTTGCGGAGCAGGCTGGCGATCGTCATGGGGCCGACGCCACCGGGCACCGGCGTCAGGTAGCCCGCGATCTCGCGCACGTCCTCGGCAACGTCGCCGACGACCTTGCCCTCGACCCGGTTGATGCCCACATCGATCACGGCCGCGCCGGGCTTGACCATCTCCCGCGTGACCATCCCGGCGCGGCCGACCGCGGCCACGACCACGTCGGCCTCGCCGACGACGCCGGCGAGGTCCCGGGTGCGGCTGTGGCAGACCGTCACGGTCGCGTTCTCAGCCAGCAGGAGCAGCGCCATCGGCTTCCCGACGATGTTCGACCGCCCGACGACGACGGCCCTCGCCCCCTCGAGCGGGATCTCGTAGGACGCCAGGATCTCCATGATCCCCGCCGGCGTCGCCGCCACGAAGGTCGGCTCGCCCTGGAGGAGGTGCCCGGCGCTCGCAGGATGGAAGCCGTCAACGTCCTTGATCGGTGCGATCGCGCGGATGACGCGGCCGTCGTCCATGTGCGCCGGCAGCGGGAGCTGGCAGAGGATCCCCGTCACCCGCTCGTCCGCATTCAGCTCGGCGACGAGCGCCAGGAGGTCCTCTTCGGACGTCTCCGCCGCCAGCTCGTGGTGGATGGGCTCGATCCCCACCTCGGCGCACGCCTCCTGCTTTCGCCGGACGTAGAGCGCCGAGGCCTCGTCCTCGCCGACGAGCACCGTGGCGAGGCCGATCGGCCGCCCGAGGGCCGCCACGTCGCGCGCGACCTCCGCCCGCACCTGTGCGGCCAGGGCCTTGCCGTCCATGAGCGTCGCTGCCACGGCGGAGGAGCCTAACCGACCGCCAGGCATGATCCGGCCGTGAACGTCCGGCGGCACCTCCTGGCGATCGGGCTCCTGCCCTTCACGGTCACGATCGCCGTCCCGGCCCTCGTCCTCTGGAGACGCGGTATCGAGGTGGCCGGCTGGCCGCTCGCGCTCGTCGGCGCCGCGCTGGCCGGCGGCGGCCTCGCCCTCATGGCGTGGACGGTCGCGCTCTTCGCCCGAGAGGGCAAGGGAACGCTCGCTCCGTGGGATCCGACCTCGCGGCTCGTCGTCCTCGGCCCCTACAGGCACGTCCGAAACCCGATGATCAGCGGGGTGCTGGCGATCCTCCTCGGCGAGGCCGCGCTCTTCGCCTCGTCGGCGCTCCTCGTCTGGTTCGCAACGGTCTTCGCCGTGAACGCCGTCTACATGCCGCTCGTCGAGGAACCGGCACTCCGGAAGCGCTTCGGCGCCGACTACGACGCCTACCGGGCCAACGTCCCGCGCTGGCTCCCCCGGCTGCGGCCCTGGCGCTTAAGCTGACGCCGTGGAGCTTCGGCGCTGGCCCCGCAAGAACGACCCCGCCTCCATCCGCGCGCGGCAGGAGGAGCTCGCGGCGCGGCTCGACGGCGACGGCGAGGTCTTCGCCCACGACCTGGCGCCGTTCGCACGCGCGACGGAGGCGGTCACCGGCGTCGCCCTCGTCCCGGTGGCGGTCGTCGGCCCGATCGACGTCGAGCTCGGCGACTACGCGCTCGAGGAGCCCGAGGGACGCCTCGTCGAGCGCGGCCGGGCCATGGAAGGCGTCTACGTGCCGCTCGCCAACACCGAGGGCGGCCTCTCGATCTCCCTCTACCGCGGCGCGCGCGCCGTCGGCGAGTCGGGAGGCTTCCGCACACACGTCCTCAGGGACCGGATCACCCGCGCCTCGGCCTTCCTCTTCGACGACACTGCGCAGGCGCTCGCGTTCTCGCGCTGGATCGAGGCCCAGCCGGACGAGATGCGGGCCTGGCTCGCCTCCGAGCCGGTCGCCAACCTCTCGAAGCACGCGAAGCTCCGCGAGCTCGAGACGCACGTGGTCGGCCCGATGTGCCATGTCATGTACGCGTTCACGACCGGCGACGCCTGCGGCATGAACATGATCACGCGCAACTCCTACGCCCTGAACCAGGGCTTCGTGCTCGACCGCACGCCGGTCAAGCCCCGGCGGGCGATGCTCGAGGGGAACATGGGCGGCGACAAGAAGCCCTCGGCGCGCTACTTCGAGCGGGGCGGCCACGGCAAGACCGTCATCGCAGAGGCCACGCTCACGGAGGAGGCCGTCCGCCGCGTGCTGAAGACCTCGTTGGAGGACCTGGCCGAGCTGGCCTTCGTCGGGACGCACGGCGCTATTGCCTCGGGGATGCAGTCCGTCGCGTTCACCCCGGCGACAGCCGTTGCGGCCATGTTCACGGCGACCGGCCAGGACATCGGCATGGTTGGCACGAGCTCGATGGCGCACGGCACCGCGCACCGCGTCGAGGGGGGCCTCCACGTCTCCATGCGGCTCGCCAGCCTGGAGGTGGCCACCGTGGGCGGCGGGACGACGCTGCCCTACGCGCGCTCCTGGCTCCGCCTCCTCGGCTGCGACGGGCCGGGGAAGGTCTACCGCCTGGCGCAGATCGTGGCCGCGGCGACGCTCTCCCTCGAGATCTCGGCCAGCGCGGCCATGGCCACGGCGGGCTCCGAGAATTTCTACCGCGCGCACTTCGAGCGCGGCGGCCTGCGCTAGCCGAGGCGGTCATGGCCGCAGCCGTCCCGCCCCACCACGATCCGGCCTGCTGGGGCTGCGGCGACAACCCGCGCGGCCTCCATCTTCCACAGCCCACGCAGGAAGGAATCGAGCGCTACGACGCCGTCATCACTTTCAGCGAGGACCACCAGGCGGGGCCGGGCATCGTCCACGGCGGGCTCGTCGCGGCTGCGCTCGACGAAGCGTCCGGCCTGCTGGCGACGTGGCACCGCTTCCCGGCAGTGACCGCGCGGATCTTCGTCCGCTACCGGCGCCCCGTCCTCATCAACCACGAGCTCGCGCTCGCCGCCTGGGTGACGGACAGCCGCGGCCGCCGCATCCACATCGACGCCGACCTGCGCGACGGCGGCGAGGTCGTGGCCGAGTCACGCGGCGCCTTCCTCCACGTCCCGCTCGATCACTTCCTCGCCACGCCCGAGGGCCGGGCCGCCGGCGAGGCCTGGCGGCGGCGCCTTTCCGAGAACGAGGCTTAGGAATAAACGCCCTCCTGCCGAAGTCATAAGGACATGGAACGCTGCGAGGGCCACTACCGTCTCGAGAACCGCCGCTGCGACCGCGCCGGCGCACGCCACGTGACCGCCGCCGACGGCCAGATCTACCTCGTCTGCGCGTACCACGCGCGTCAGGGCTGGGCCGCGAGCGTCGCCCGTTGGCACGACGAGTCCGACGTCCGCGCGGCGGCCCCGGTCGACCTGCGCCCCAGGCTCGACCCCGCCGCCTAGCGTCCCGGCTTCGATCCCCGCCCCGCAAAGAGAAGCGGCGGCGAAGGGGGGTTCGCCGCCGCTTCGGGCGTTACTGGGCCTGGAGGTGGTTGCCGTCATCCCCGGGCCCAGGAGGAGAGGACCTCGCGCGCTGTATCGGCAGTCACGAACTGTCGCTTGAGCCTCGTTTCACCCCCTGCGAGGCACCGGCTGCCCGGCCCCGATCCCGGTTATCGTCGGCGCGTGATTCCCGCCCCGAATCCTCATGCCCGCGGCCTGGCGACGAGCGTCGACGGGACGCGCATCGCCTGGTACCGGTACGGCTCAGGCGAGCCTGGCGTTCTCTTCGTGCCGACGTGGAACATCGTCGACGCGCGCGTCGTCGGGCACCAGGTCGCCGCCCTCGAGCCGCACGCGACGGTGGTGACCTACGACCCGCGAGGAGCCGGCGCCAGCGACCGGCCGGAGCGCGGCTACGACTTCCCGCTGCACGCAGCCGATGCGCTTGCAGTTCTCGGCGCCACCGAGATCGAGCAGGCGGCGCTCGTCACCGCGTCCCGAGGGGTGAACGCGGCAGTGCTGCTGACGACCGACGGCTCGGCGCGCTTCGACCGCCTCGCCGTGATCGCGCCGTACATGCAGCTCGAGGCCGAGCCGGAGCCGCCCGACCCGGAATGGCTCGAATCCCTGCGGACAGACTGGGCCGGGTTCATCGTCCCGTTCATGCACGAGGTCTTCACGGAGCCGGACTCGGCCGGCGTGATCGCCGAAATGGTGGCGATCGGCCTCGAGGCGACACCCGAAGTCGTCGTTACCCAGGAGCTCGAGCACGACTGGCAACGGCCGGCCAGCCTCCTTCCGAAGGTCACCTGCCCGACCCTCGTCGTTCACGGCGAAGCCGATGCGCCCGTACCCGCCGAGCTCGCCGAGAGCATCGTCTCCGCGCTCCCGAACGCACGGCTCGAGCTGATCCCAGCGGCCGGACACCGCCCCGACATTCGCACGCCGGAGCTGGTGAATCCGCTCCTGCTCGAGTTCCTCGTCGACCGGTGACCTGCCCCGGCGGCGTGAGATCGACGCCGGCGGCCTCCACCTCGAATCTGCCCAGCAGTCGGAACTCCACTTCGGACGATTGTGACACCTAGAACAATGTGTTAGCGTCGCGTAAGGATCGCGTTTGCCTGCCGGCGCACACTCACTCGCGTCAGCAGCGAGAGGAGTCGCCTGCCAGTTCCCGAGCTTCGGCCACCGAAGAGCGAATCGTCTTGCTCCTCGCACGAGGACGCAGCAAGAGCGAGGTCGCCGCGGCCGCCGGACTCGACGTACGGGCGGTCGCGTGGCACCTGAGGCGGGCGAGCCGGAAGCTCGAGATGGCATCGACGCTCCTCGAGCGAATCCGCAGACCACAGACAGGAAAGGAGCACTCCGAATGCGCAGACTCGGTACCTGGAAGCGCGTCGCAGGACTGATTGCGGTCCTCGTGCTGGCCGCCACCATCACGGCAGCCTCCGCCCAGACGAAGAATCTCAGGGGGCACGACAAGCCGGCCGGCATCGAGCTCACGTACACGAAGTGGTTCGCCCCGGGCTTCCCGCACATGGTGGGCGTCGTCGGCGGAGACATCGTCGGCCAGTTCGGAGGAGCCGTCCTCAGGGCCACACCTGACCCCACCGGCCGCTTCGTTCGACTGACGGCCGTCTACATCGTCATTGCCCCGGACCCCTCGCGGTCCCTCACCATCCACGTCGAGGGCGCTCAGGACACCCAGTCGGGCACGGCCGTGCTGAAAGGCCGCGTCGTCGACGGGTGGCTGACCGACGCCAAGGTACGCGCGGAATACAAGGTGATCAGTTGCACGCAGTCACCCGACGGCACGTGCTTCCAGGGCACGATCAGCATCAAGCGGCGGTCCTGAACTCCGGCGACTGACGGCTCCAGCCGACAGCACCCGACGGAGGCGGTAGGACGGGCTCGGCCCGGCGAACGCGTCGCCGGGCCGACGCGCGAGGTGACCGCGCGACCTCACTCGCAGTACGCGCGCCTAGACACGTTGGACATTCTGATCGACGTCGCGCGTATCGACTCGCTCATCTAGCCGCTTGCCCTCCGAGCCGGTGTTGATAATCGCCTCATGGCTGCCTCCGAACAGACTGCTGTTGAGAGGCTCGATGACCTTGGAGTTCGCGGAATCCTCCTGCAGCTCGCCCGGGACGGCCAGATCCTCGACGTGCGTTGCGAGATGCCGCAGTGCTACTGCCGCCGGGGCCGCAGGTACTTCGATCCGAAGTCGCCTCGTTCCGATTGGTCCCCGACGCCCGACCACTACCCAAGACTCAGGGCCCATGGAGGGCACCTCACCCCGGACAACGTCCGGCTGGCGCACCTGCTCTGCAACCGACGTGACTACGGTTGGCGCATGAAGATCAACGCCATGCTCGAGAGGCGGATGTCACTGGACGAAATCGCGACGAGACTGAACGCCCAGAAGGTTCCCCCGGTCCACGGCACGAACAGATGGACGCCTGCTTCTGTTCGGAAGGCGTTCATTTCCTAGGGCCCATCCAGGAACCCAGCGGCAAGTCCGGGCAGACCGCACGTCACCCATTCGCCGGCCTCGTCGCTGCTTGCCCGGCACTCGGCGCAAGTCACCACGGAAGAGGCGCGAGCCGGATTCGAACCGGCGTACGAGGCTTTGCAGGCCTCTGCCTAACCACTCGGCCATCGCGCCGGGCCCGCAGGTCATCGTAAAGGTTCAGGACTGGAAGGCACGTAGTTCGTGCAACTGCGCAGCTCCCGCTCGCGACCTCCACGTAACCGGTGTACGAGGCCTTGCAGGCCTCTGCCTAACCACTCGGCCACCGCGCCGGCGACGGAAAACATCGTATCGAGCGAACTTTTCGGCGGGTGGGACTTGAGAGGATCCGACAGGTTTGAGCAGAATAGGGTCCACGCTCGCCGATGCGAACCTTGTCCCGGGGTTGATACCGCGTTGGTGGGCCGGAGCCCCGGCCCCCTACCGGGGCTCCACCTTTCTCTGAAACGGATCAGCCGGGGACGGTTCGCGTTGACGTCCGGCCGGGCTCGCTGCCCGGGCGCAGACGCTCCAGGAACAATCGCCGCTCGATGCGCCGGGACTCGGCCAGGCGCGCCGCGAGCTCGCCGGACCGGGCCTGCCGTAGCAGGTCGCTGTGGCGCTCCCGGACCACGTCTCGGTGGACTTCAGGCTGAAGCATGCGGGCCTCCTCTCACCGTCCACAGGACGGTGGAACGGGCCGCGATCTTCCCTCCGGCCGAACATTTCGGTTTGATACCCCTGCAGTGCAGCTCGCATCGCTCCCCGACGCCCAGCTCGTCGCACGCTGCCGCGAGGGCAACGAGGACGCCTGGAAAGAGCTCGTCTCTCGCTTCTCGCGGTACGTCTTCGCCATCTGCTCGCAGGCGTTCCGGCTGCGGCCGGAGGACTCCGAGGAGGTCTTCCAGGAGGTCTTCGCCCGCACGTACCAGCACCTCGCGCGCCTCAGGGACGACGAGGCGATCCGCCCGTGGATCGGCCAGCTCACGCGCCGCCTCTGCATCGACCACCTGCGCTCGAGCTCGCGCGAGGAGATCGTCGACCCGGACACGCTGCCCGGGGGCGTCGACGAGAAGATGGCGACGCTCGACGATGCCTTCGCCGTCCACGAGGCGATGGCCGAGCTCACGGAGAACTGCCGCGAGATCCTCGACCGGTTCTTCGCCCGCGACGAGAGCTACCAGACGATCGGCGTCGCGCTCGAGATTCCCTCGGGGACGATCGCCAGCCGCATCTCCCGCTGTCTGACGCGGCTGCGTGAGATCTTCGAGGGAAGAAATCCGGCCCCCGGCACGTCGAGTTGACGGAGACCCGATGACCGCCTACGACGAACAACGCCTCGCCGAGCTGATCAGGGCGCTGCCGCCGGCGCCTCAGGCCTGGGTGGAAGCCGCCCAGGAGCTCCCGCTCGCGCGCGGCCAGCTCGACGACATCGTCGCCAGAGCCGAAGCCGACCTCGCCTTCCGCGACGCGCTGATCGCGGACCTCGAGGCCACGCTCGAGCTCGAGGGCTACGAGCCCGGCACGATCTCGCTGGACGAGCTGCGCCGCCGCCTCGAGAGCTAGCCCGACAGCCGGAGCGAGCAAAGAAAGGGCCGCCTCGTCGGCGGCCCGTTTCCAGAGAGTCCCGGCGTGTTGCGGCCTCACGTCGGGAACCAGGTTCTTTTTCGGCAGGTTCGGCGCCGGGCTTTAGCCCAAATTCTGGGGACTCGTCATCCTGGGGCGGAAGAACTTACGGCGGTGACGCGTTGGGAGTCGCATGAACGCACCCACGGCCCTCGAGGCCCCGTACCGGCCGCGCCACATCCGCTTCGTACGCCGAGAGGAGGTGGCCGGGTGGCAGCTCAAGCTCTACGGCATCGCGCTCAACGGCAAGTCGCCCGATCCGGCGTTCGTCGAGGCCACGCGCGACCTGGCCGCCACGGTCCTCCCCCAGCCCGCGGCGGGCGACGACCACTACGGCGTCGCCTTCGCCACGGCCCACGACGCGACCTCGCTCTTCATCGCGCTCGTCTACTGGTTCCAGTCGGAGAACGAGATTCACCAACGCATCTACGTCAGCCCGAAGGACGGGCCGATCGCGTTCGTCCCGGTCGAGAACCAGCCGGCCGGCTGCGTCTGGGAGCTCGAGATCGTCGACTTCGAACGGCGCGCGTGGATCGAGGACGTGCTCGCCAACCCCGACGGGCCGGATCTCGACCGCTATCTCGAGCGGCGGGTCGACGCGGACGTCTAGCGCGCCGGCTGCGCGGGTCGCGCGGCGAGGTACTGGGCGAAGCGGCCCGCGCTCGTCTCCAGCCAGGCCCTGAACTCGCGCTCGAAGTCGTCCCGGCGCTGCTCGGCGAACGTGGCCTGCGGGCACGAGTGCCCGAACGGCGCCGGGTAGCGACGATGGCACCGCCTGCACCGTTCGAGCTCGGCGAACATCACCGCAGGCGCCGCGCGCGGACGCCGATCTTCGTTCTGACCCCGTTCTGCTCCATCTCCCTCTCCTTCCGGTTTCCCTCGAAAGGCAAGACGGAGCAGGCTCCGGAGTTCTTCCCCGTGAGGGGGCGCCGTCACGGCGGCGCCCCCTCATGAGGCGGGTCTTGCTAGCCGGTCGGGACGAGGACGACCTCGTCGCTGCCGCTCAGGGGCGGCACGTCGCCGACGCCCGGATCCTCGTACTCGGCGACGAAGACGCCGCTGAGGTCGTCGGTATCCGGGTCGTGGCCCTCCGGCTCGGTCGTCTGGATGGTGCCGACGCAGCCGAGCGCGGTCGTCTGCGGGTGGCCGTGCTCGTCGTGGCCGAGGATGTAGGTCACCTCGACGCGGGAGCAGTCCACCGGCTGGTCGTCGGTGACGCGCACCTCGAACGCGACGGCGTTACCGAAGGCGAACGTCTGCCCGTCGACCGGCGTCACGAACTCGACGATCGGGGCCGTGTTGCCCACGACGATCACGACCGACGTGGCGGCCGAGCGGCCGTGCTTGTCGATCACGTTCAACGTGGCGCGGTAGACGCCGTTCTCGGTGTACGTGTGGGTGGGGTTCGGGTCGTTCGAGTCGCGCTTTCCGTCACCCTCGAAATCCCACTTGTAGCTGAGCCGGTCGCCGTCCGGATCGGTCGTCCCCTCGCTCGAGAACTCGACCGTCAGGGGCGCGGGCCCGTTCGTCGGGTCGGCCGACATCACCGGCTGCGGCGCGTGGTTCCCGCCGGGGCCGATGTAGTCGACGCGCGCGAGCTGGGCGTCGGGGTTCTCGCTGAAGAACCCGTCGCCGTACTCCAGCACGTAGAGCGCGCCGTTGGCCCCGAACTCGAGGTCCATCGGGTTGTCGAAGACGAACGAGTCCAGGACGGGGTTGATGTCGGCGACATCGCCGGCAGCGTTGAGCCGGAACTCCTTCACGTAGTCACGCGTCCACTCGTGGAACAGCGGGACGCCGTCGTAGTAGGCCGGCCACGCGAGGCCCTGGTGCTGGCGCACGTTGCCCTTCCGCACCGAGTCGAGGTCGAGCGCCGGGCCGGCCATGGGGCCGATCCCGCCCGTCTCGAGCTCGGGGAACTCGGCCGAGGGCCCGTACGAGTACCAGACGTCCGGCTGCACGACCGGCGGCAGCTGCGTCATGCCCGTGTTGTGCGGCGACGCGTTCACGGGCGCCGCGCAGTTGAACGTCGCCCCGGACGCGCCGGTTGCGAAGTCGTAGTCCACGTACGGGAGCACGGCGGTGGCGCAGTACGGCCAGCCGTAGTTGGCTGCCTCCCGCACGATCGTCCACCGGCCCTGGCCCGCCGGTCCGCGCAGCGGGCTCGGGCTCGTCGGCGTCCGGCGAGTAGTCCGCGACGAAGAGATCGCCGGTCTCCTGGTTCAGCTCGATCCGGAAGGGGTTACGGAGGCCCATCGCGTAGATCTCGGGCTTCGTCAGCGGCGTTCCGGGGGCGAAGAGGTTGCCCATCGGGACCGTGTAGCCGCCGCCCTTCTTCGGCGTGATGCGGATGATCTTTCCGCGCAGGTCGTTCGTGTTGCCGGACGTGCGCTGAGCATCGAACGCCGGATTGCGGTCGGGCCGCTCGTCGATCGGCGTGTACCCGTCGGAGAAGAACGGGTTCGTGTCGTCGCCGGTCGAGAGGTAGAGATTCCCGTCGCCGTCGAAGACGATGTCACCGCCGACGTGGCAGCAGATGCCGCGGTCGACCGGCACCTGGATGATCTTCTCCTCGGACCCCAGGTCGATCTTGTCGCGCTGGAACTTGAAGCGGGACAGCTGCAGGTAGCCCTTGAAGCGGTCCCAGTCCGCCTGCGTGCCCTCGAAGGGCGCGTCGCCCTCGTTCACGTCCGGCGTGTCCGGGTCGTCCACCGGCGTGTCGAGCGGCGGCGAGTAGTACAGGTACACCCAGCGGTTCTGCTTGAAGTTCGGGTCGAGGGCCACGTTCTGCAGGCCCTCCTCGTCGTGCTGGTAGACGTCGAGCTCGCCGGCGATCGAGTTGACGCCGTTCGTCGGGTCGTGCAGCCACACCACGCCTGGGCGCGTGACGTGGAGCACGCGGCCGTCCGGCAGCACGGCGAGATCCATCGGCTCGCCCGGCTGACCGTTCAGCGTGACCTTCTCGAACTCGGCATCCGGCGGCGGGCCCGCCTGCGCCGAGGCGATCGCAGGCAGCGCGAGCACCACCGCGACGGCCGCAGCGAAGCTGGCCAATCTGGCCGGTACGTCCATGGTATGAACCCCCTTGGGTTGCTGACGACTACCCGCCGTCTACCGCGCCGCGCACCACCGCAAACCCGAAAGTTCGGCCGGTTCATCGGCCGAAGTTTCCGGGTTCCGGCGAGGAGGTCACGACAGCCTGCAGACAGAGGCGGGGCCTCCCGGAGGAGGCCCCGCTCACTTGGCACGGCGTGAACGCCGTTAGTCCATCGTCTGTGGGTTGAGGTGGTCGACCCGCCCCTTCTTGTTGGGCTTCTGGGCGATCGTCTGGTAGACCACCATGCCCTGCGCGAGGCCGTTGTTGGTGACGCCGTCGGTCGCGTAGACCGGGATCCCGGCGCCCTTCCTGAACATCGGGCCCGTATACGGGTACGCGGACCAGGTGCCCGAGTTCGAGATCGGATCGTAGTACGCGGTCTCCTTCAGTCTCTTCGGGTTCGAGAAGTCGATCACGTCGGCCCCGCCCGTGTACCAGGCGTTGACGAGCAGGTCCTTCTTGATGCCCATGATGGCCATCCCCATGTGCGCGGAGCAGTACTCGCCCGGCGCCGACGAGGGCCGCAAGTCTCCGACGTGGAACTCACTGAAGAATTCTCCGGTCTCCGTGTCGGAGAAGAACATCCTGCCGGTCTTGTGCGTCCCTCCGGCTGGGTTCCACGGCCGCGGGTTGTACGTCGTCATCGGCGGGCAGCCGCTCCCGAAGGACTCGTCGACGGTGTTCAGGACGGTCCCGTCGTTGTTGAACATCGCGGAGTGGAAGAAGTCGACCGCCCCGGGGATGTTCCCGGTGCCGCCCGAGCTGACCTCGTCATCCACGATCGAGATTGGGTTCTGAGTGTCGGGGATCCCGTTCTCGTCGATCTCCCACACCTGAGCCTGCTCGGCGCAGGCCCCGCCGGCGAGGCGATGCTCGATGTGGACGACGATGTCGTGGCAGGCGACGGCGGCGGGCTCGAAGGGAGGCGACGGGAGACCCTTTTCACCCCACTCCATCCTGCCGTCCGGGTCGCCCGGATAGCTGAGGCCTGGCTGGATTGAGAGCTCCTGAGCTGCCGCCGGGTTGGCGAGCGGCACCTCGACGATCTGGATGACACCGTGCAGCGGGTTGGCGGGGCTGCCCGGATCTTCGTCGTACGGATTGGCGGTGTTCAAGTATTCCGTGTCGCCGCACGTGGGCCCCGCGCCCAGCGGGTAGGACGCCACGTAGACCAGCAGCTTGCCCGGCTCCTCGGGCCAGAGCGTAATCGTGTGCGCCCCGCAGTCCGTGTACACGGACTTGACCTGCTGGATGCTCGTGAAGGGAGCCGCCGGGTTGTCACTCATCGTGAAGACCCGGACGCCCTCCCAGCCGGTCGGCGTGCCGCCGGCCACGCGCGCCGCACCACACTCGGGGCTGGCCATCGTAGTGTCCACGGCCAGGAGCATGAGGTCGGCGACCCCGTTGCCGTTGCGGTCCCACAGGATCGGGTCGTTTTGGGCTCCGTCACAGGCGAAATCCCGTACCAGCCGCGGGGCGGCGGGGTTGGAGATGTCGAAGATCCGCACGCCGCCACGAGATCCGGTACCGGGCGGGAACCCGGCAGCGCCGGTGTAGTAGCCGACGAAGGCGTGCTTCCCCCAGAAGGCGAGGTCCGAGTTGGTCGCCTGGTTCGGAGACGTGAACAACCGATCCATCTTCTTGCGAGGGTTCGGATCGGGGTCGGGCTTCGCGCCGGCGGTCCCGGCAAGAAGCCCGAACGCGACGACGGTGGATACGAGCAAGCGAAAAGATCGTCTCATCTGTCGTTACACCTCCATGCGAACAGTTGAGGTCCTGTCGTCAGGACAGCCGGGAGGACTGCGGCTGCGCCGCGCTCGGATGCCAAAGGCTTCGGTCGCAGATACCCCCATAGCCACCACCCCGCACTCCCCAAGTACGGTCAGCCCAGGTCGGCGCGCGGCAGTCTAACCGAGGTGAGCGGCCGACGTGAGAGCCCCGTTCCTCCCCGGGCGGAAGGGCAGCGCGCGAGCGTGTTAGACCGCGCTCCAGACGCTATGCGTGCGGATTCTCTCCGGCTCGCAGAACCGCCCCTTCCTGGCGCTGGGTCAGTGGGCGCACGAGGGCTCGGAGGAGGTCGAGGTCGCCGGCCTGGGGGCGAACAAGGGCTCCCCACGAGAAGGAGGCCCAGCCACGGTAGAGGGCCAGCGCGACTCCGCCGCCTGCGAGATAGCCGATCGCGGCGGCGCCGGCCGCCCCCGATGCCCCGTAGCGAGGGATGAGGACGAAGTCGAGCGCTGTCGCCAGCCCGAGGGACACGAGCGGGCCGACGGAGGACCGCCCCGGCGCCCCGGAGGCAACGAGCGCGCTCGAGAAGATGCCCAGCGCGACGTAGCCCAGCGCGGCGGGAAGCAGGAGCAGGAAGGGCGTCACCGACTCTTGGAACGGCTCACCGAAGACCAGCGGAACGAGGAGCGGACCGAGCGCCGCGCCGAGCCCGATGCACCCGAGGGAGACGAGCGTCACGGAGCGAAAGGCCCGCAGCACCCCGTCGACCCGGGCCTGCGGATCGCTCCGCGCGGCCACCGGCAGAAGCGCAGTGGCGGCCGCGCCGGGGAGATAGAACAGGATCTCGGAGGCGTTCACGGCCACGGAGTAGAAGCCCAGGACAGCCTGCGAGGCGATGAAGGCTGTGATGATCTGGTCGAGCCGGTCGTTGAGCGCATCGGAGAGGCTTCCGAACCAGGCGCGAACGCCGAAACGGACAGCTTCGCCGAGCAGAGCGCGGTCGGGCGCGCCCACGCCCGCGTCCCGAGCCGCCACGGCCAGCATGAAGAAGCCCTTCAGGAGCTGGATCGCGATCCAGGCCAGCGCCGCCCGGGCGATGCTGAGGCCCACGCTTGCCTCGAGGGCCGCCACGAGCAGGACGTAGAGCCAAGCGGACACCGCGGACGTGAGCGCGTGCAGCCGGAAGCGGCTGCAGCCGAGCAGGAAGGTGTAGCCCGCGTCCGCGAAACCCGAAGCGAGAGCGCCCAGACCCAGGAGCACGAGCTCATCGCTTCCGATCCCGCCTGGTCGCAGGGATGCCGGCATGGCCGCGAGCAGCGCGCAGACAAGGCTTGCGGCGATCGCCGTGCTCGTCGAGACGAAGAGGATGAGGTTCGTGAGAAGCGCCGGACGCTCTCCTGGGCGCTGGGCGGTGAAAATCGTCGTCGCCTCGCTGACGCCGAGCCGCGCGACGCGCGCAAGCAGGATCGCCGCCACCGTGATGAAGGCGATCGTGCCCCGACCGGACGGGCCGAGCGCCCGTGTCACGACCACGAGCGCAACGAAGAGCCCGGAATTCCCGGCCAGCTGCGCCCAGAAGAGCAACGCCGAGCCGCGCGCCGCCGGATCGCTCGCGAGGGCTCGCGGACCGGGAGAGGTCACGTGACCGCGGCGGGCGGTTGGAGGCCGCGCTCTTCCGCTGGCCCTGGGCGCAGGAGGCGGACGAGCTCGTCGCCGACGTTCTCGTGACGGGCGCGGAGGATCTCCGCGTTGGCTGAGAATCGGCGTCGGTAGCGAGTCGTACGAGGAGGCGATCTCGCCGAGGGCGGCCGCGATGGCCGCCGGGTCTCCCGCCGGAACGCAGAGATCCCGAAGCGAAGCGGCGCCGTAGTACGAACGCGCATCGCCGACGCGCGTCGAGACGGTCGGTATCCCACGGCTCAGCGCTTCGAGCACGGCGACCTGGACATTGTCCGCCGCAGACGTCGACAGGCAGACGTGAGCGCCCGCCTGCAGGTCCTGCGCCGCCTGCCAGGGCAGCGCCCCGTGAAGGTGGAGCCAGCGCCGCTCTCCGGCGAGCCGCTCGAGCTGGCGGCGGAGAGGGCCGTCGCCACAGACGTGGAGCTCCGCGCTCCGCCCACGCCGAAGGAGCTCGACAGCCTCGACCGCCCGGAGGGGGTCCTTCTCGGGGAACAGCCTTCCGACCCAAACGATGCGCATCGCCTCGTCGGGGCTGAGGTCGGTGGGGCGCGCGGGCGGAGACTGCCGTCGGAGCGGATAGGCCAGGTAGCTGGCCTCGACGCCGTAGAGCTTGCGCGCTCCCTCGAGCCCGGCACGGGAGACGGAGATCGGATGGGCGAGACGCATGGCCAGGCGACCGAGCGATCGCTGGAAGGACGAGCGCGCGAAGGCGAAAGCGCGCCGGCCCGCGTACGGCCCCACCCCGGAGCCGTGCATGACGAGAACGGCGCGCCGCCTGCGCACGCGCGCAAGGAGGACCGCGAGCACGGGGAGCACCTGGCGGGTGTTGTTGGCAAGTACGAGATCGGCCGAGCCCACCTCCCGCCAGAGCGTCCGCCAGCCGCCCACCGGCAGCGGCCACGAGGAGGAGCCGAGGAAGCGGGTGGGTACGACGACGTCCGCCGTCGTGTCCCATCCGGGCAGTCGGCAGGCCAGCACCGTGGTCCGTACGCCCCGTTCGGCGAGCAACGCCCGCGCCGTGTCGACGAAGTCCTCGATGCCGCCCGGATGCGGGCGGACGAAGCTCGCGACGAGCAACACCGAGGGAGCCCTGGACGGGCTCTCGAACGCGTGCGGGGGCGAGCTCGTCAGGACACTTCGGCGGTCGAGTGGGACGCTTCCAGGTCGAGTCGAGGAACTCCCACGGAGTAGGAGGCGTCGCCGCGGACTCCGATCGCAACGAGGCCGAGAACCGGCACTTGCAGCCGCTCGAGAACCTCACCCAGCTCGGCAGCGGAAGCCGGAGTCATGCGATCGAGCCGGCAGACGACCAGCGCTTCCTCCGCGCACCGAGCCAGGAGCGGGCCGTCGGCGACGCCGAGCAGCGGCGAGCCGTCCACGAGGACGAAGCGATAGTCGGAGCGCTCGAGCCCGTCGAAGAGCGCCGCGAGCGGCTTGCCCGCGAGCAGGTGGACGGAGCTCGAACCGGGGCTGCCCGCGGGGAGCACGTCCAGGTGAGAGGAGACGCGGACAACCGACTCGCGCAGGAGCTCGCTTCCGGCCCCACCTCCCTGCTCGCCGAGCGCGTGCAGGACGTCCGCCAGCCCGGGAGCGTGGCCCAGGCCGAGTAGCTGCTCGATCCTCGGACGGCGCATGTCCGCCGAGACGAGGAGCGTCCGCGAACCGTCCCTCGCGAGCGACTCTGCGAGCCGAAGCGTGACCTCGGACTTTTCCTCGCTCGCCGAGGCGCTCGTCACGAGCACGAGCTTCCTGGTCGCAGGGAGCTGCAGGAGAGAAGCCTGCAGCGCCTGGTAGGCCTCCTCGGTCTGCGCCTTCCGACGCCTGCGTCGTGACGGGAGAGCGGCGAGGATCGGCACACCCGTCAGGCGGCTCAGCTCGCGGGGGCCCGACAGCCGCGGTGCGAGCTGGTCGAGGGCGAGCGCGGCCAGGACGGCGACGAAGGCAGCGGCAAAGAACGCGAAGACCGTGTTGCGAACTGGTCGGGGCGAGTCCGGCTCGCTCGGCGGCAGCGCAGCCTGGGCGAGCTGTAGCTCGGTGCCGACGCCCGCCTCGCTGACGCTCAGGTCGCTCAGCCGCTGCTGGGTGGCCTGCTGCGGCCTCCTCGCTCCCCGGCGTGCCGCGAAGCCTGTCGAGCGCAGCCTCGAGGTCGGCGCGGGCCCGGGCGATCCGCTCACGCTCCTGTGTCTGCTCCAGAGTCAGAAACGACCGCGCAACCGCGTTGGCGATCGCCGCGGCTCCGTCCGGGTCTCCGTCGGTTGCGACGACGTCGACGATGTTGGCGTTCTGGTCGACCGAGGCCTCGACCTTGTCTTCGAGCGTCTGCACGGACTCGTCGGGGAGACTCTCGGCTGCTTGCGTGAGCACGTCCCTGGTCGTGAGCAGCGTCTGCACGGTCGCCAGCCGCCGCGTGACGCTGTCGGCGTCAGCGGCCTGTAGGACGCCGGCCTGGTCCTCCATCAGGATCCTGGCGGTCGCCTGATACGTCTTCGGGAGGGCGAGCGAAAGCACCAGCACGGTCACCGTCATCAGCACGACGATGAGAGCCATCAGAGGCCAGCTGCGCTTGAGCGCCGTCAGGTAGCGAGGAACGTCCACGGGCTCGTCGCCGGCCTCACGTGGCCAGTCCCACATCGATGTCGTTGGCTGTCGCATCAGTCCTCCATTCCTCAGAAGAGCTCGTGGACGCTGACGAGGACGTCGAGACGGCGGTCGGCTCGGGCGCAGTCCCTCCCGCCGCCGCCGTTGACCCGATCCTCTGTGCCGTCGCGAACGTAGAAGAGATCGCGTGCGGGGCCGCCCAGCAGCCTGTCGCCGTGGCCGCCGCCGTAGAGCCGGTCGCCTCCGTAGCCGCCGACCAGGGTGTCCCGGCCGGCCTCGCCGCGAAGGATGTCGTTTCGCTGCTGGCCCTCGAGCCGGTCGCTGCCGGAGCCGCCGCGGATGCGGTCGTCGCCTGGGCCGCCCGTGATGCGGTCGTTGCCCGCGCCCCCCAGGAGGAGGTCGTTTCCGCCCAGCCCGCGAATGACGTCTGCGCCGCCGTAGGCGCAGATGACGTCACTCCCCGGTGTCCCGACGAGGACCTCCGCGCGGGCCGAGCCGCTGATCGTGCACGGGGCGGCGACCGCCTCGGCCGTGAGGTCGACCCCCGGAAGAGCGGGCGCTAGGAATCCAAGCGCCGAAGCCAGTACCGACGCAGTTGCTTTCACGATGACCTCGCTTTCGTTCGGACGTCAGGTTCGTTCCTGTCTGCGGAAACGGGCGACGACCGGCGAGCGGAGCCGAGGCGCCGCCGCATCCAGCCCGCCCAGATGAGCGCGGCCACTACCCAGAGATGCCTCCAGTGGAGCGTGTCGATGACGAAGCTGTTGACGAGGAGGCCGCACCACGCTCCCAGCAAGGCCGCCGAGCCGATCCCGTAGGTGTCACGCCCGGCCACGGCATTGGCAGCCGCCGCGCCCAGCGTGAAGAGCACGAGCGTGAGGAAGGCGAGGATGCCCGGGAGCCCCTGCTCGGCGAAGACGCGCACATACGTGCTGTGCGCCGAGATCGGCGCGACCAGCTCGAACTGGCCGGGGCCGACCCCAAAGGGGTAGCGCTGCGCGGGCTCGAGCCCGGCGGCTTGCGCTCCGAAGCGGTCGGCGTCGTAGCTCTGGACGCGAGCACGGTCGGAGAGGAAGTCGCCCGAGCCGCTGAGGGAGACCGCGCCCGCGACGAGCACGCCGGCGACGAGCGCGAGGACGAGCGCGAGCAGGACCTTGCGACCTCCCCCGCGCCTGAGGGCCATGACGACCAGCAGCACGCCCAGGCCAACGGCCAGATTGGCCCACGCCCCGCGCGAGGCAGAGAAGATCAGCCCGAGCAGGAGCAGGAGCAGGAGCGGGCCCTTCAGGAGCCTGCGGAGACCGAAGAGCCGAGGCGTGAGGGTTTCCTCCACGAGGATGAGCGCGGCCGGAACGAGGAAGGGGCCGAAGACGTTCGGGTCCTTGAAGAGGGCCTGGACGCGGTCCTCGAAAACCATGAGCTCGCGCCCCGGAAGGCCGAGAAAGAGCGCCAGGAGGCCCAGGGAGGCGGAAAGCACGGCCGCTACCAGGTAGCCGCCGGCGGCAACCCTGGCACGCCGGTGACTCGTCACCCAGCCGGCGAGCCAGAGCGCGAGGACGGCGACGTACGCCGTCGTGGCGAAGAAGGTGAGGGCCAGCTCGTAGTCCACCACCTCGACCGCGGAGACGAGGTTGAGCGCGAGGAACGCCCCCACGATTCCGACCGCGGCCGCGGGAACGCGCTGACGGTGGAAACTGCCCGTCACCAGAGCGACCGCGACGACGACGAAGAAGACGAGGTCGGCGGGCGCCGGCTCGACGAGGACGATCCCGAGCAGCGCGAAGCCGAGCGCCACCGCGGCCTCCTGCCGGGCCAGCGCGAGAGCCAGGACCGCGAGCAGCGCGAGCCCGGCGAAGACCGCGAGCTCGACGGCCGGGGGGTAGTGCGACAGGACGACGGCGAGCAGCACGGCGAGAAGCAGGCCGCCCGCGAGGGCTCCGAACGCGCTCACGCCACGACGGACGACCACAGCTCGGTCGGGGGCGTACGCTCCGTTCATCCACCCCTCCGCTCGTCCGTGCAGTGGCTCGCGAGCCCGAGAACGGGCCCGCACTGAAGCGCCCGGCGACCGAGCGGCGCGCGGAGGGCGTGCCGGTCGAGGTCCGTGACGAGCTCGGCGTACGACTCGCGCGGATTCAGCGAGCGCACCCGCTCCGCACGCGCCAGCGCTTCGGCCCCGCGTCCCTCGGCTCGCGCGAGGAGCGCAAGCTGGAGATGCGCATACCAGTCGTCAGGATTGCGCTCGAGCGCTCGCCCGAATGCCCTCTGGGCCCGGTCGAGTTGCCCGCTCTCCCTCGCCAGGGTTCCCGCGACGACGTCGGCCCGCTCGCTCAACGGGTTCAAGCGGTGCGCCCGCTCCAAGCGGGAGAACGTCTGCTCCGAGTCGGGCCAGGCGCGCACGGCGCGTTCGAGCTCGAGCGCGGCAAGGCCCGGGAACGCGTAGGAGGCCGCGGCGGCGAGGAAGAGGGCGCCGGCAACAGCGAGCGCCGCCACACGGCCTGCTCCCTTCGAGGTCGCCTCGCGAGCCCTGCTCCGCGCGAGGCCGGACGCCAGCCCGAGAAACGCAAGAGCGGACGCTCCGAGAACGGGAATCTCCCAGAGCCAGTCGATCGAGCCGTGCACGAGCCAGTAGACGCCCGCGGTGGCGGAGGCGGCTGCGACGGCGCCCGTCCAGGCGTCGAGCTCCCGGCCGCGTGGCAGCGCAGCTGCGAGAGCGGTCGCGACGAAGCCGAGGAAGAGCACTCCGCCGACGAGACCGGTCTGTGAAAACGTCCTGAGGAGCAGGCTGTGCGGATAGAGAGGCTCCTCGCCGGTGCGGCGCTCGCGGACGAAGTCGACCGCGAAGTTGTCGGCGCCCACGCCGAGAAGGGGGCGCTCGGCGAACTCGCCGGCCGCCACCCTCCACATGTCATAGCGTCCGCTCTGCAGGCCCGGCCGGGGCGCGTCCTCGAGCGTCGAGGCGGCGACGCCCATTCCCACGGCGGCGAGCGCGAGAGCGGCGGCGAGGAGCGCCACGGCACGTCGGCCCGGGAGCGACAGCCTGGGCCGGGCGCGCCCGGGGCGGTCGCCGAACGCGAGGACCAACCCGATCAGGAGCAGCGCGCCGCTCGAGAGCGCCAGCGCGACGACCTCGCGCGCGACCGCCCGCTCGACCTCCGCCTCACCGCCGCCGGCGACGACGTCCAGGAGCGGGTCGAGCGTCGCAAGCGTGGCGACGGCCACGAGGAGAAGCGTCGCGAGCAGCCGGGCTCGTTCCCGGCTCAGGAGCACCAGCAGGGGCAGCGCGACGGCCACGCCCAGGATCGAGCCGCGGCTCTGGGCGAGCAGGGCCAGCTGGAGGAGCGCGCCTCCGGCCGCCAGGAGGAGACCGCGCGCCGCCCAGTGCACCTCGGGCCTCGCCGCGAGGGCGAGAGCGGGCCAGAACGCCATGAGAAAGAGGGCCGCGCTCGCGTTCTCGTAGCCGATCGGGTCCGCGAGCCGGTTCCCGTTGAATGCTCCGGCGCCGTCCGAGGCGAGCGCGACGAAGCCGACGACCGCCGTGCCGACCGCGAAGAGCCCGAGCACGACGGCGGCTTCCGGCGCTCGCCAGGGGAGCAGCGCGAACGTCGCGTAGACGGTGAGGTAGAGGAGCGTCCGATTGGCGCCGTCCCAGGCGTCCCCCGGGACGCCTGCCCAGCCGATGGAGAGGAAGCTCCAGGCCGTGAAGGCAGCGAGGAGCGCGATCGCAGCCCACGCTCCAGGAGCCAGGCTTCGCCCCCTTCCCTCCCTCACCACGACTGCGGCCAGGAGCGCGAGAAAGAGGAGCGCGCCGGGGTACCACGCGGTCGGGGCATAGCCACCTTCGTCCGCCGCCCACCAGAGGAGAATCGCCATTCCGGCGAGGCCGAAAGGAAGCGCGGCGCTCATCCCGCCCGGGCGTGCCTTGTACGCTCCCGCCTCATGGTCCCGAGCCATGTCCAGCCTCGAAGCCCAGGACCGTGTCCGGAGCGGGCCCTGTAGCGCGCGTCTCCGCTCGGGCTTCAGGATCGAGGCGTTCCGCTGGACGTCCACGGATCCTCCTTCTCGTCACGCTCTCCGAATTCGGAGGAGCGCAGACCTACGTCGCTTCCCTGCTTCCGGCACTCGCCGGGCCCTTCGAGGTCGTGGTGGCGGCCCACGGCCAGGGCCCACTCGCCGCTGCGGCGCGCGCGGCGGGAGCGCGCTTCATCGAGCTCGAGCACGTCCGCCGCGCGCTCAGCCCCTGGCGCGATCCCCTCGGCCTGCTCGAGCTCGCGACCATCGTGCGGCGCGAGCGACCGCACATCGTGCACGTGAACAGCGCCAAGGCGGCCGCCCTGGGCCGCGCGGCAGCCTGGCTCACCCGCGTCCCCATCCGCATCTACACGGTGCACGGCTGGTCGTACACGGCTCACACCGGGGCGAGCTCGGCCCTCTACCTCTGGGCGGAGCGCCTGCTCCGACCGCTGACCACGGTGACCATCTGCGTCGCCGAGAGCGAGCGTCGGGCCGGCCTCGAGGCGCGGACGTGCGACGAGGCGACCACGGTCGTCATTCACAACGGCGTCGACCTGGCCCGCCCGACAGCTCGGGGGACTGGCGCGGAACGGTGCCGGCTCGTGACCGTCGGGCGTCTGCAGGCGCCCAAGGACGCCCTGACGCTCGTTCGAGCTCTCGCCGAGCTCCCACGAGGCGCGTGTGAGGCGGTGATCGTGGGCGACGGGCCCGACCGGCCCGCGTTGGAGAGCGAAGCCCGTCGCCTCGACCTGCAGTCCGTCGTCCAGCTGGCAGGCGAGCGGAACAACATCCCCGAGCTTCTGGCCGCTTCCGACGTCTTCGTCCTTTCCAGCCGCTCCGAAGGCCTTCCGCTCTCGATCCTCGAAGCGATGGCGGCGGGCTTGCCGGTCGTGGCCACGAATGTCGGGGGAGTGCCGGAGCTCGTCGTCGAGGAAGAGACCGGGTTCCTCGTCCCGCCCGGGGATCCGCAGGCGCTTGCGGTCGCGCTCGAGCGGCTGCTCGGCGACTCCACACTCCGTCGGCGGCTGGGCGCAGCGGGACGGCTCCGCGCGGAGGAGCGCTTCGATCTCGTATCGACTCGTCAGGCGCATCTCGACCTCTACTCGGCCCTGCTCGCTGCCGCAGGCCTGCCTTCTCCGTAGCGAAGCCGGCGATACGCATCGCGAAGGGGAAGCGGGGTGTCGTGCCCCCCGCCCACCTTCGCCCGGAAGTCGAGCAGCGTGTCCCGCGAGTCGATCTGGCGGCGCCTGAGCGCGAACCTGTCGGTCTCCGGCAGATTGACCCCCGGCTCACAGGAGACGGCGACCCGGTATCCGGCCTCGCTCGCCAGCGCTCGCTCGCGCTCTCCAAAGAGCCCGGCGGGATAGCAGAGCGCCGTGACCGGCCGGCCGAGACGCTCCTCGAGCTCGCGCTTGGAGCCCTCGATCTCGAGCGCCGCTCTGCGGTCGTCGACGGCGAGGAGGTTGGGGTGCGTGACCGTGTGCGCCTCGAACTCGAGCGTTCCGGAGCGGTCGAGCTCGACGATCTGCTCCCAGCCGAGCAGCGGAGGCTGCTCGCTGTACCACGTGAACGACGCGCGTCCGTCCGTGACCCCGGTGGCGATGAAGACGGTCGCCCTGAAGCCGCAGTCGGCGAGCACGGGAAGAGCGTGCTCGGCCACGTCGAGGCACCCGTCGTCGAAGCTCAACCCGATCGACCGCTCGGGTGTTTCCCCGCGGTCCAGGAGATCGGCGACCTGGCCGACGTCGAGGACCCGGTATCCGGCCGAGGCGAGGTAGTCCATCTGCCGGCGGAACATCTCGGGGTGGACCGCGAGCTCGTCCCGGTCTGCGGAGACGCGGTGGTAGAAGAGAATCCGCAGGCCGCTCTGGCTGCCGCCGCGTGAGCGCACGTACCACGCCGCGGAGCGGACACGCGTCACGGTTGCCTTGACCGAGTAGGGCAACGACGGCCCGATCCCGCGCAAATCTCCGGCGTGCGGATCAGCGCTCAAGGGACTCCCTCACGCGGTTGGCCGTGAAGCGGGTGCCGGGGATGAAACGGGCGACCGGGCCGAACCGGTGTTCCGCGGCGAAGCCGACGAAGAGCAGACCCCTCTCGGTCGAGCGAAACCAACGGTCGAGGACCGGCCGGCCTTCGTCGAGCGCGATTCGCTTGCGGAGGGCTTCCGAGAGGAAGGCGAGGCGCTCGACGGAGAAGCGAAAGCCGGCTGCGAGGATGACGGCGTCCGCCTCGCGCACCGTCCCGTCGCTCAGGCGGAGCCGTACTCCTCCGTTCTGCTCGATCCCCTCCACGGCGACGCCCTCGGTGACGTGGACATCGCGCTCGACCTCCTCCCGAAGCCAGGGCGAGCCCCCGGCGCGAAGGATCCGCGCGGCAACGCGTCGACGGGCGCCCTGGGGCAGCGCGGCGAAGGCGTCCGGATGGAGAGCGAGCCGGTTGAGCGGCGGCGGCCCGTAGCCGACGACCGGGTACGCGATCCGGTACAGGCGCTGGCGCAGGCGCCCGCGGGGCTTGTGCGGCTCGCGGTCGGCGAACCAGCGCAGGCTCGAGCGAACGACGAGCTCGACGTCGGCGCCGGCTCGAGCGGCGAGTGAGGCGCTCTCCAGGCCGCCCTGACCTCCTCCCACCACCACAACGCGCCGATCCCGATAGGGCTCGTAGTCCTGCAACGACGTGGCGAAAGCGACGCCGTCGCCGACCGCCTCTCCGAGCGGCGGTGGCGCATAAGCGAAGGGGACCGCGCCGACGGCGACGACGACTTGCCGTGCCGCGAGCTCGGCGCCGGCGGCCGTGGTCAAGCGGTAGCCGTCGCCGTCTCGCTCCAGGGCGGCGACGTCCGAGGGATCGCCCTCCGGGGCGAACGTCTTCCGGAACCACTCGGCGTAGCGGAGGAACTTCTGCAGCGGGATGGGCTCCTCCCGCTCCTCGCCCGTAACGCGCGCCCAGCGGTCGATCGAGCCCAGGTTGCCGGGCGCGGCCAGGGACGTCTCCTCCCAGTCCGAGCGCAGGAACATGTACGGCGGCATGCGCGTGCGCCAGGTCTCCATCGGCGCTCCGAACGTCCTGACGTTTCGCCCCGCCAGATGCGCGGCGACCGACAGGCCGTACGGCCCCGCCCCGATGACGGCGATGTCGAGACGGTCCGTCATGCTCGGAGCGCATCCCGGGAGCGCTGGGTCAGGCGCCGAACCGGCGCGACTCCGTCCATGTACAGGCGGTGAAGCGTCGAGGACCGCTTCACGCCGAGCCGGAGGCGGATGGCACCCAGCCGAGCCGCCACGACAGCTCGTGCGCGCACGCCCGTCGCCAGCCCGAGCCCGTGGCAGAGAGGCTCGAAGCCGTCGGCGAGCTCGGTCTTGTACCGCTCCGCCCCGCCGAGGAACTCCACGCGGGTCAGGCCCTCCCCCGAGGCCGCCTCGATCGTGTCCAGCGTGTTGACGAGACCGGGAGAGAAGCGGGCGAGAGCCGGGTCGAAGGCGAGCCTGTGCACGTACATGCCCCCCTCGAAGGCGAAGTAGTAGTGGAAGGCGACCGCGCGCCCGTCCAGCTTGAGGAGGACGATGCGGGGCACGTCGAGCTCGGCGAGCGCCGCAATGGCCTCGCGCTGGAAGGGGCGGCCGAGCGTCGAGGCGAAGCCCGATCCGTCCGGACGCCCGTCCCAACGGAGATCGTGCAGCCGGAACGCCTCCTCGAGTGCCGGACGAAGCTCCTCGAGGTTGCGGGCGACGACGACCTCCAGGCGGCCGAGCTCGCCGAGCTGTCGCCGGCGGCGGCGGTGCAGGTTCCGCTTCTTCGAGCTCGTCTTCGCCTGGTAGACCGCCTCCCAGCCGGGGCCGAGGTCGAGCACCGGAGCCTCGACGCGCCGGACGACGTCGAGCGAGGAGCCGAGGGTGGCCGCGAGACGGCTGCGCGTGGGCAGGCCGTACACGTCGAGCAGATCGGCGGAAGCCCGAACCCGCGCTGCAAGCGCTGCCCCGGTCGCACCGTTCTCGCCGGGGGCGAGGAGCAGATCGCCGAGCGCGGACTGTCTTCCACCCAGGAAGCGCGCCGTTCGCAGCCCGAGGTGACGACGAACGAGCAGCGGAAGAGCTCCTACGAGCCGCCCCTCCCGCCGCGCCACGTGCACGGTCAGCTCCGCCCCCTCGCCGTAGTGGCGCACCCACGCCTCGAGCCAGGCATGGAGGAGAAAAGGGCTCGGACGCGGCATCGCGCGCACGAGCACGTCCCATTCGGGCGCGAGCCGCGCGAACGCCTCGGCGCTGCCGATCGTCTCGAGCTCGAGCTTGGTCTCGACGTCAGTCTTCATCGTCCCGCCTCCTCGAACACGCTTACGTGCTGGTCGCTTACCTTCGAGGCGCCGCTGGCAATGCCCCGGTAGTCGTTTCCGGTAGTAGGTGTTCTCGTTGCCCTCGTAGTCGCCGATGGCCGCCCAGCGCTGGTTCACGAACGTGCTCCGCCGCACCGTCGTCCGCGTCGTTCCCGCGTCGAGATAGACGCCGGCGAGCCGGCTTGCGAACCAGCTGTCCTCGATGACGTTGTCGATGCTGGCGGGCCGACCGCCCGAATCCGGATCGGCCCATTCGGTCAGCAAACCGATCCGAACCTCGTCGCCGATTTCCAGGCGTCGGAAGCGGCTCGAGCGGGTGAAGTGCTCCACGTAGACGCCCGTGGGCGTCCGGTCGACGTCGATCCGGTCGAAGACAGCGCCGTTCGTCGCCGTCCCCGTCCACAGCCCCGTCCAGGCGCAGTCGCGCGCGCGCACGCGCTCGACCACGCCCGGGTTTCCAACCCAGACACACGCCTCGGCGGTGCCGTTGGAAGAGCGCGGGAGCGGGCGGGCGACACCGGCGACGGCGACGTCCGCCAGGCGGAAGGGCCGCTCGAGCTCGGTGCGGGCGGGCTCGTTTGCGTCGATGAGGACGCCGTAGTCCGTGAAGTCGCGCACGACGAGCCGGGAGGCGGAGAAGCCCTCCGGCTGCCGCACGACGAGGCCGCTCCGAACGACCTCGTTCCCCCGCAGGGTGACGTCGAGCACGCGTGCCCGCTCGGCCGTGCCCCAGACCAGGATCTCCGCCCCCTCGGCCGTCTTCGCAGGGTCGCGGACGTCGAAGACGAGCCCGCGCACGCAGACCGCCCGGCCGTCCGTCGTTCCCGCCGAGGCTGAGGCCGACCCGCAGGACGGCTCCCCCCAACCGACGCGCGTAGAGGCGATGGCCGTGAGGGTTGAGGAACGGCCCGGTGCCTCCGTAGACGCCGTCGGCGAGCACGATGGTGGTCGGCCGGGTTCGCCGCAACGCCTGGACGAGCTGTGCCGAGGTCGTCACGCGGATGGCGCCCGGAGGGGTTCTGTACGAGGAGGGTGGTAGTGGCCGCACGAGGTTCGGTTTCGGAGCGTTGGGGCCGGGCTCGGCCTCGATCGCGTTCTGATCGTCCCCGCGGGAAAGCGCCGCGGCGGCTGCAGCGAGGACGAGAGCGACGATGAGGGCCAGCGTCTTAACGGTCGCTCCCTTGTCCGGAAGCGGGGGGCCCCCGTTCCGACGTGGCTCCGCCGACGAAGAGCGCGCTCACCATCAGGGCGGCGGTCCGAAGGCAGACGGCGATATCGACGGCGAGGTTCTGGTGGCGGATGTACCAGAGGTCGTAGGAGAGCTTGGCCTCGCACGCTTCCCGGTCAGCCGCGTACCCGCAGCGGATCTGCGCCCACCCGGTGATCCCCGGCTTGATCAGGAGCCGACGATTCCAGTAGGGCAAGGACGCCTCGAGCATGGCGACGAACTCCGGGCGCTCCGGGCGCGGACCGACCATAGACATGTCGCCCTTGAGGACATTCCAGAGCTGGAGAACCTCGTCCAGGTGCGAGCGACGGAGGAATCTCCCCACGGCGGTCACCCGCCGGTCGAACTCCGTCGCCCACTGCGGACGGCCGGCGGCCTCCGCATCGGAGGTCATCGTGCGGAACTTGTAGACGGTGAAGGGCCGTCCGCCCTCGCCCAGGCGCGTCTGCCGGTAGACGATCGGGCCGTCCGTTCGCCAGACCAGGAGCGCGAGCACGGGAAGAAGCGGCGCCAGGAGCACGAGGCCGCAGGAGGCGACGACGATGTCGAAGACTCGCTTCGACCAGCGCGCGTACACGTGCTGGCGCAGGTGGAGGACGCCCATGAACCAGCCAGAGCTGAGCTGTGGCAGCGGGACACGCCCGAAGGCGTATTCGAAGAACGTGGCCAGACCGGCGACGCGGAAGCCTGCGCCCGAGACGTCGAGCAGCTTGTCGACTGTCCCGGCATAGGTCCGCTCGTCCGTCAGCACGACAATGTCGGGCCGCTGCGTCTCCACCACCGACGCGAGCGCGGCGAGCCCGCCCAGGCACGGGACCTCATCCGGATCGCCTGCCCCTCCGGGACCAATCCGCCCCATTAGCTCGAAGCCCGACCTGCGGGCACGGCGCATTTCCGCTGCAAGCCCGCTCGCCAGCTCGTCCGACCCCACCAACAGAACGGTCGTTCGCCCTGCCGAGGTCTGCCGGACACCCCACTCCCAGGCGGCGGCCGTAGCGAAGACCCCGGCGCCCATCCACACGAGGACCTCGGGCCCCAGCTGCAAGCCCGGCCACCACGGATCGATGGCCGCCACGACAAGGAGGCCGGTTGCGCTGCCGATCGCGGCCGAGAGGCCGGGGCCGATTGTCCCGCGCCCGGCCGCGAAGGCGCTTCTGAGTGTCAGGCTCCAGATCGCCGCGAGCAGGGTGATCTCCGCGAGCCCGAAGCCGCTGAACGAGCGGTGCGAGACGTAGGGAACGAAAACCGCGAGCCAGACGGCCACCATTCCCCCACCCGAGGCGACGAGCTTGACACCGTCGAAGCGTCCCGGCTCGCCGGTGATCGCCGGAGTCGCGCCTACGACCTCCAAGCCGGCGGCGGCTTCTTCGATTGGGGTGCTACTGCTGGTCATCGATCCGAGGTGGGAGGGATTGAGATCTGCGTCCCGGCGGTAGACTCAGGACATGGCTCGCAAGCAGAGCGGTGTGCCACGACCTGGTCGGAAGCGGACGATCAGTTACCTCGACACCGCCGGCCGGCCCACCGAGAACCCGGCCGAGGCCGTTCAGGGCGAGGTGCTCGAGTACGGCGCTCATCGTCAGCCCGTCCGCCGCACGCGGTTTTTCCTCAGCCGGAGCGAGCTGCCATGGCTCCCTGTCAGCGAGCCGGCCTTCCTTCTCTGGGTCTTCGCATTGCTCTTCATCGTCTGGGTGGCAATCGGTCTCTTCCTGCTCACGTAGGTCCGATCCGACGTTCAGTTACCCGGGCTCCAGCGGAGCCTCGTGGCCCAGAACCAGACGGTGAGGAAGGCGAGGTAGACGATTCCCAGCACCATGCCGATCTGCATGAGCAGGCGGGTGTCGCTCGCCTGGTCGTCCGGCTCGTCGAGAAAGCCTGCGCCGCGTGAGAAAGCCGTCGCGAACGGCCTGAGCGAGCTCCTCCACGGTCGATTCAGCCTTCTCGACGGCCCTTCCGGCGCCCACACGAGCGTCGGTACTCAAGCTCGTCGCCCCCGATGTGAGCGCGGACATGTAACGGCTCGCTTCCCCGACGAGGCAAACCAGCGGAATCGGCGGGGTGTTGGCCAGGAAGAACCGCGCCTTGACAGCTGTGGCGCTTGCGGCAGCCAGCGCCGAGAGAATCAGAATTTCCTCCGGGCCGACAGCGGGGCCCGGCAGAGCCTCGAACGGGAAGGTCCAGAATGGCCCGCCCTCGCCCTCGCCCACCACCGCCGGCGGCTCGAGAATCCCGGGCACCGGTGGAGCGGTCTCGGTAAGGGGCTCGATTGCTGCGATCTGCTCCAGCGGGCCGGGAGCGGGCTCGCCGACGCCCGGCAAGGATTCGAGTGCACCCCTTGCCGGCGCGACGACGGCCGTGACCGGCTCGGTGGCGGCCGTCACTGGTTCGACGGCGCTGGCTACCCCTCCGACCGCATTCGCGGTCGGCTCGACCACGCCGGTCGCAAGCGGCTCGACGGTACCCGACACGAGCGGCTCAACCGTGCCCGTCACGAGCGGCTCGACCGTGCCCGTCACGAGCGGCTCGACCGTGCCCGTCACGAGCGGCTCGACCGTGCCCGTCACGAGCGGCTCGACCGTGCCCGTCACGAGCGGCTCGACCGTGCCCGTCACGAGCGGCTCGACCGTGCGCGCCGCAAGCGGCTCGACGATGCCGGTGGCAAGCGGCTCGACGGTCCCTCTTGCGAGCGGCTCGACCATGCCGGTCGCAAGCGGCTCAACCGCGCCCGACACGAGCGGCTCGACCATCCCCGTCGCGAGCGGCTCAACAGTGCCGGACACGAGCGGCTCCACCATCCCCGTCGTAAGCGGTTCCACCGCGCCTGACGCAAGCGGCTCCACCATCCCGGTCGCGAGCGGCTCGACCACGCCGGTCGCAAGCGGCTCAACCGTGCCCGACACGAGCGGCTCAACCATCCCCGCCGCCAGCGGCTCGACCAAACCCGACGCAACCGGCTCGACCATCCCCGACGCAAGCGGCTCGACCATGCTCGACGCAAGCGGCTCAACCGTGCCCGTCACCAGCGGGTCGACCGTGCCGGTGACAACCGGGTCCATCACCGAGCCCACGAGCGGATCGACCGCGTCAGAGAGCGGCTCGACGGTATCCCCGAGAACCGACGCCGTCGCAGCTTCCGCGGCACTAGCTCCCGCATCCGCGGAGGAGGCCACCGCCTCAGCGGCAGGATCCACCGCAGCAACCAAACCTGCCACAGGCTCGAGAGACCCAGCAGCGGGTTCAGCCGCCCCCGCAACGGAGCCAAGAGTGTCGATCGCAGGCTCGGCGACCAGCGCGCCGTCCTCGACGGCTGCGACTGCCGAAGCCGGCTCGGTCACAGCGTCAGGGACCGTGGAAAGAACGTCGGACGCCTGGGTCTCGACGGTATCCCCGAGAACCGACGCCGTCGCAGCTTCCGCGGCACTAGCTCCCGCATCCGCGGAGGAGGCCACCGCCTCAGCGGCAGGATCCACCGCAGCAACCAAACCTGCCACAGGCTCGAGAGACCCAGCAGCGGGTTCAGCCGCCCCCGCAACGGAGCCAAGAGTGTCGATCGCAGGCTCGGCGACCAGCGCGCCGTCCTCGACGGCTGCGACTGCCGAAGCCGGCTCGGTCACAGCGTCAGGGACCGTGGAAATGACGTCGGACGCCTGTGCCGCCTCGCTCGGAAGCGGCTGGCTGGAAACGTCGTCGGCCGCTGCGGTCGCCGAGCCGGTGGCCGACCCACCACTCTCAGCAACTGCAGCCGCCCCGGACGAGGCTGACTCCTGGACACCAGCCGTAACGTCTGGCGCCGCGCCTGCTGATTCTGGCGCGGGCGCGGGGGGAGAGGACTCTGGAGCGGGCGCTTCCGCCTGGGTCTCCGACGCCGATTGCTGTGCGCCGGAGGCAGGAGCAGATTCAGGCACGGCCGCCTCGGGAGCCGCTGGCGCGGGCGCCGGCTCTGGCGCGGGCGCAGGCTCTGGAGCAGGCGCGGCAGGAGCAGGCGCGGCGGTCACCGCCGGCGCGGCGCTCGCGGCTGCTCCTTGCGCCGCCTGTACCACGCTCTCGACGGCCGCCTCTGCCGTCGCACTGGGATCCACGGTTGGTAGCGGGTCGCTCACTGCAGATACCCCCTGTCACTTGTTCCGGTCTGGCGTTTCGGTCGTACGCTTCGTCACTTCTTTCCGATCGCCGGGACTCACGAACTCGGGAAATCTCCGGATCTTGCCCCGGGGATGCTCCGTACGTACGTGGCCGTGGGCTTCCACGAATAGGGGTCACAAGCAGGGACAATCGTGCTAGGCTTCGGCGCCTGTGGCGGCTTCCGCGAACTGCGGCGCGGTGTTGATCGCTGACCCCGATTTCGACTCCTGTCGTGAACTGGGCAGCCTGTTCGAGGGCGCCGGCTACCGGGTCATCACGGTCAACTCCGGTGTCGAGGCCTTGGAGGCCGCGGGCGAGATCGAACCGACGATCGTCCTTCTCGAGATTCCGCTCGGCCGTCTGTCTGGGTACGAGGTGTGCCGGGCGCTTCGAGAGCAGGTCGCAGATCTCCCAATCGTTTTCGTCTCGGGCACGCGGACGGAGTCGTACGACCGTGTGGCGGGACTTCTCCTGGGCGCGAACGACTACGTCGTCAAGCCGTACGCAGCGGACGAACTTCTGGCACGCGTCAGGAATCTCGTACGACGATCGGTCCCGGCCACCCAGCCAGGGTCACACCGACTCACGAAGAGAGAGCGAGAAGTCCTTCAGCTGCTTGCCGACGGGCTCCGCCAGGACGACATTGCGGAACGCCTGTTCATCTCGCAGAGAACGGTTGGCACACACATCGAGAACATTCTGCGGAAGCTGAACGTCCAAAGTCAGGCCCAGGCCGTGGCCCTCGCCTTCCGTGAGGAGCTGGTCCACATAACGACTTGAGCCGGCGCGGGGTGCTTTCGCAGCACGGCACCTTCGGAGGAACTCTAGAGCGGATGATGGGACTCGAACCCACGACCTTCTGCATGGCAAGCAGACGCTCTAGCCAACTGAGCTACATCCGCACGCGGGCCGGATTATAGCTGCGCGTTGGGATTCGGGACGGCGAGCCACGGGACGGCAGGCTCGGTCGCCGACGGGTTGCGCCACGTGTGCGGGACGCGCGGCGAGTAGCTGAAGAGTCCCCGGCCTCGAGCACGTGCCTCGTCCGGATCACCTGGAGCTCGAGCGAGCCCCGGACGCAGGCGAAGCATGAGGCCCGCGCGACCGCGGTTCAAGTTGCAGCGTCGAGCGCCTCGTTGACGAGGCGGTCGGCGAGCTCGTTGTGCTCGCGGCGCACGGCCGTGTAGTTGACGTCGCCGATTTCCCGCGCGAGCTGCGCGGCCCTGAGCGAGAGCTCCCGCAGCGCGGCGTTTCTGACCTTGTACTCGCCGCGCATCTGCTTGACCAGGAGCTCCGAGTCGGAGACGACCTCGAGCTCGACCAGCGCGAGGTCGAGGGCCTTTTCCAGCCCGGCGACGAGCGCCCGGTACTCGGCGACGTTGTTGGTCGCGACGCCGATCGCCTCGCCGTGGGCGGCAAGCACTGTCCCGTCGTCGGTCTCGAGCACGTAGGCAGAGGCGGCCGGCCCCGGGTTGCCGCGCGCGCCGCCGTCCGTGAAGAGCCGGACGGTCACTCAGGCAGCTCGACGCGCTCGTAGAGGTCGAAGGCCGGCTCCTCGTAGGGGTGCGCGGCCCGGAGCGCGGCCACGACCTCCGCCTCGCGCTCGACGGGATAGACGGTCTCCAGCCGGAGCTCGGCGACTCGCTCCTCCCTGCCCGCCTCGCCCAGCGACGGCGAGCTTGCGCTGCCGCCACGGTACGTGCCCGTCCCGGCCGTGTACCAGGAGCAGCGCTCGTAGTTGCCGATCCGCCCCGCGCCGGCAGCGAACAGCGCCTCGCGAACGTCGGCGAGCGCCTCGCGCGGGACGAAGACGACGAGCTTTCGGCTCGCCACTAGTGCCTCTCCTGGAGAGGCACTAGTCGATTTGGGCGCGTTGGAGCTTGCCGGAGTAATCGACGTAGATCGACTTCCACTCGGTGTAGAAGTCGAGAGCGGCCTGGCCGGCCTCGCGGTGGCCGTTGCCGGTTCCCTTCGTGCCGCCGAACGGCAGGTGCACCTCCGCGCCGGTCGTGCCCGCGTTGATGTACGTGATGCCGGCGTTCAGGTCGCGCATGGCCTTGAAGGCCTTGTTCACGTCGCGCGTGAAGATCGAGGATGAGAGGCCGAACTCGATGCCGTTGGCGATCTCGATCGCCTCGTCGACGTCGGTGGCCCTGATCACCGCGGTGGTCGGGCCGAAGATCTCCTCCTGGGCGATGCGCATGCCGGGCTCGACGTCGCCGAAGATGGTCGGCCGGTAGAACGAGCCCTTGTCGAGGCCGTCCTCGGTGGCGACCTCGCCGCCGGTCAGGAGCGTCGCGCCCTCATCCCTGCCGATCTCGGTGTAGGAGTGGATCTTCTGCAGCGCCGAGCGGTTCACGACCGGGCCGACGTCGGTCGAGTCCTCGAGGCCGTCGCCGAGCCGCAGCTTCTCGGTCTGCTCGACGAGCTTGCCGACGAGGGAGTCGTAGACCTTCTTGCCGGCGATGACACGGCTGGCGGCCGTGCAGCGCTGGCCCGAGGTGCCGAAGGCCGACCAGATGATCCCCTCGACGGCGAGGTCGAGATCGGCGTCGTCCATCACGATGATGGCGTTCTTGCCGCCGAGCTCGAGATGGATGTGCTTGAGGTAGGCGGCGCCGTTCTCGGCGGTCTTGATCCCGACCTCGCGGGAGCCCGTGAGCGAGATGAGCGGCACGTCCGGGTGCTTGACCAGGCCCTCGCCCACCGACTCGCCGCCGCCGTGGACGATGTTGAGGACACCGGCGGGCAGGCCGGCCTCCGCGAAGATCTCGACGAAGCGCTGTCCCAGCATCGGCGTGTCGCGGGCGGGCTTGAAGACGACCGTGTTGCCGCAGACGAGGGCGGGAGCAATCTTCCAGCTCGGGATGGCGATGGGGAAGTTCCACGGCGTGATCGCGCCGACCACCCCGACCGGCAGACGGACACTCATCTGGAACTTGTCCGGCATCTCGGACGGCGTCGTCTGGCCGAAGAGGCGGCGACCCTCGCCGGCCATGTAGAAGGTCATGTCGATCGCCTCCTGGACGTCGCCGCCGGCCTCGGCGCGCACCTTGCCCATCTCGCGCACCATCAGCTCGGTCAGCTCGTCCTTGCGCTCGACGAAGCGCTGCGCGACCCGGAAGAGGATCTCGCCACGCCGGGGCGCCGGCGTGAGGCGCCAGCCCTCGTAGGCTTCCTTCGCGGCCTCGACCGCGCGATCGACGTCGTCCACGGTCGAGCGCGGGAACGTCCCGATCATCTCGCCGGTCGCGGGATTCGTGGTGTCGAAGGTCTGGTCGCCGGAGGCGTCGACCCACTCGCCGCCGATGTAGTTCTTCGAAGTCTCAGTCGCTGCGGTCGCCATCTCGCTCCTTGTCGTGTTTCCGACGTCGATTCTAGGAGGGTTTGGTGGAGCGCCGCTCGTCGTCGGGGTGCGATGTCGTTCCGAGACAAGGACGCAGGGAGCGTTCGTAGCCGGAGGCTACGGGCGCGACTGAGGACGCTGCTCTCGGGGCGAGCAGCGCGGCCCGACGGCACAGCTGCGTTTCGCCAAACTCTCCTAGGCTTCACACCGTGCCGACCGTCGGTGACACGGCGAACCGCACCCGTCGGGTGCGCCCCGAGGACATCGCGCTCTTCACCGAGCTGACCGGCGACCGCAACCCGCTGCACTACGACGAGGACGCCGCGGCGCGCTCGCGCTTCGGCGGCCTCATCGTCCAGGGCGGGGTCACGAGCGGGCTTCTGAACGCCGTCGTGGCCGAGGACCTCCCCGGTCCGGGCAGCGTCTTCCTGCACGTGGACTGGAACTTCCGGGCGCCGGTGAAGCCGGGAGACGAGATCACGGCTGAGGTCGAGGTGCTGGAGGCGCGGGCGGACAAGCCGATCACGCGGCTCCGCACGACGATCACGAACCAGGAGGGCACGGTGGTCCTCGACGGCACCGCGCTCGTATGGACCGAGCCGATCTAGCCCCGGAGGCGGGGCGCACGAGGGCACTGGCGCTCCTGGCCGCGTCGCTCGTCCTGGCGATGACGACGTGGTTTTCGGCGAGCGCGGTCGTGCCGCAGCTACGCGACGACTGGGGGCTCGGCGACACCGCGGCCGCGTGGCTGACGATCGCCGTCCAGCTCGGCTTCGTCGCCGGCGCGCTCGTCTCGGCCGTCCTGAACGTGGCCGACGTCGTCCCGCCGCGCCTGGTCATTCTCGCGGGCGCCGCGGGCGCCGCCGCCGCGAACGCCCTTCTTGGCGTCGTCTCCGGGGCCGGACCGGCGATCCCGCTGCGCTTCCTCACGGGTTTCTTCCTCGCCGGCGTCTACCCACCCGCCCTCAAGCTCATGGCCACCTGGTTCCGACGCGGACGCGGGACGGCGCTCGGCATCGTCGTCGGCGCGTTGACCCTCGGCTCGGCGATGCCCCACCTCGTCAACGCGCTCGGCGGGCTCGACTGGCACACGGTCGTCTACGCGACCTCGGCCCTGACGCTGGCGGGCGGGCTCCTCGCGCTCACCGTCCGCGACGGCCCTTACCCGTTCCCGCCGGCGACCTTCGACCCGCACCAGGCCCGGCGCGTCTTCGCCAACCGCGGCGTCCGCCTGGCGAGCCTCGGCTACTTCGGGCACATGTGGGAGCTCTACGCCATGTGGGCGTGGTTCGTCGTCTTCTACTCGACGGCGGTGGCCGGCGGCGCGGAGGCCGCCTACGCGACCTTCGCGGTGATCGCCGCCGGAGCGCTGGGCTGCTGGGTCGGCGGCCTCCTCGGCGACCGGATCGGGCGGGCGGAGACGACGGCGCTGGCCATGACGATCTCGGGCACGTGCGCGCTCCTCATCGGCCTCTTCCTCGACGCGCCCGCCTGGCTCGTGCTGACGATCGGGCTCGTCTGGGGCTTCACGGTGGTCGCCGACTCGGCCCAGTTCTCGACGCTCGTCACCGAACACGCCGACCAGGCCTACGTCGGCACGGCGCTCACGATGCAACTCGCCGTCGGCTTCACGCTGACCGTGGCGACGATCTGGCTCCTGCCGTTCTTCGCAGATGCGGTCGGCTGGCGCTGGGCGTTCGCGTTCCTCGCCCCCGGGCCCGCCCTAGGCGTGGCGGCGATGCTGCGGCTCAGGGCCGCGAGCTCCTAGCCGGTTTCGGGAGGATCCGTCGCCGGGAAGGTCCCGGGACGCGCCCGTCGGCGGTCGCGGATGACCCGCTTCTCGCCGGGCGGGATCTCGCTGCCGTTGCGACGCCGGTCGGGGCCCGAGCGCCGGTCGACAATGACCTCGACGTTCGGGTTGTCCTTGTAGTGCTCGACCAGCTTCTCGTACAGCTCAGCCTCGAGCTCCGGGGGAATGACGCAGTAGATCATCGTCCCCGTCTTATCGGCATCCGGCCATGCGGACTACAGGCGTGGGATGTCCGGCGTCACGCTGCCGTCGTCGGCGAGATGGCCGTTCCAGCTCGTGAAGCGGGGATCGAGGTCGTCGAGCTCGTAGCCGCGCTCGGCCAGGCGGACGTGCTGCGGCGAGTCCGGCGAGACGCGGTACTGGTACCAGGAGATGTCCCACGCGACCGTGATCACGACCTCCGGGTTGACGCCCGAGAGCGAGAGGAGGCTGACGCGCGCGCCGCCGAGGCTCTTGGCGATGCCGGCAATCGTCCGCCGGTAGGCGCTGTCGTTGAAGAGGTCGGCCGCCTCCACCATCGCCTGCTCCTCCGGCAAGAGGCGCCGGTACATCGGCTCGGACCGGCTCGGCTCGGGCTCGGCGCGCCGGACCTCGAGCAGCGACCCGAGCCCCGCGAAGCGCCGGCGCCGGCGCGTCTCCGGGACGATCGGGGTGGTCGGGCTCCCCTCCTTGATCCAGCCGTGGTCGTCGGCGGTCGAGGTGCAGAGCGCGCACACGTCGACCCAGTCGTCGCCGCCCGAGCTGAAGCGCACCGCCCGCTCGCCCATGAGCAGCGTGCGATGGCAGATCGCGCACGTCCGCTGGACGTTCTGCTTGCGGACGACGGTCACTCCTCGGACTCCTTCTTCGACTCGTCCATGATCTTCTGCGCGATGTGCGAGGGGACCTCCTCGTAGCGCAGGAAGGCCAGCGTGTAGTCGCCGCGCCCCCCGGTGAGCGAGGTCAGCGACTGCGAGTAGGTGAGCACGTCGGCCATCGGCACCTCCGCCTTGATGGAGGTGAGGCCCGGGCCGGTCGGCTCCATGCCGAGCAGGCGGCCACGGCGCGAGTTGAGGTCGCCGTTGACGGCCCCCACGCTGTCGTCCGGGACCGCCGCCTCGAGCGACATGATCGGCTCGAGGAGCACGGGATCGGCCTTCTCGTAGGCGGTCTTGAACGCCATCGAGCCGGCGATCTTGAACGCCATCTCGGATGAGTCGACCGAGTGGTAGGAGCCGTCGACGAGGAGCACGCGAACGCCGGTGACCGGCGCGCCGGCGAGCTCGCCGTGGATCATCGCCTCCTGGATGCCCTTGTCGACGGCCGGCCTGAAGCTCTGCGGGATGACGCCGCCGACGATCTTGTCCACGAACTCGTAGCCCTCGTGGCCGGGGAGGGGCTCGAGGACGACGTGGCAGTCGCCGAACTGGCCGCGCCCGCCGGTCTGCTTCTTGTAGCGGCCCTGCGCGCGCGACTCCTTTCGGATCGTCTCGAAGTACGGGACGCGCGGCTGGTGCAGGTCGACCTCGACGCCGAAGCGCCGGCGCAGGCGGTCGACCGCGACCTCGACGTGAATCTGCGAGAGACCGCCGAGGAGCTGCTCGCCGGTCTGCTCGTCGCGGCGGAGCGTGAGCGTCGGGTCCTCCTCGTGCAGCCGCCGGAGCGCGGCGGCCATCTTCTCCTCGTCGCCCTTGGCCTTCGGCGTGATCGCAAAGCTCATCACCGGCTGCGGGAGGTCGAGCGGGGCGAGCTCGATCGGCTTGTCCTCGGTCAGGAGCACGTCGCCGGTGCCGGTCTCCTTCAGCTTGGCGACGGCGCCGATGTCGCCCTCGCCGAAGTCCTGCGCCGGCTCGTGGTCCTTCCCCTGCAGGAGCAGAAGTTGCCCGACGCGCTCCTTGCCGTGCGTGCGGTGGTTGACGAGGTTCGAGTCGGACGAGAGCGTGCCCGAGAGCACGCGGAAGACGTTGATGCGCCCCGCGAACGGGTCGGCCACGGTCTTGAAGATGAACGCCGCCGGCCCCCCGCCGTCGACACCGGCCTCGAGGGGCTTCTTCGCCGGCGACGGGATGCCCTCGACCAGCAGGTCGAGCAGGCCGGTCGTCCCGAGGTTCTTCGTGGGGACGCCGCAGGCGACCGGGAAGAGGTTGCCGGCCACGACCGCGTTCTTGAGCGCGGCCGCGAGCTCGTCCCCGGAGACCTCACCCTCCTCGAGGTAGCGCTCCATCAGGTCCTCGTCCGTCTCGACGACGGAGTCGACCAGGCGCTCGCGGTACTCGGCGGCCTGCGCAGCGATGCTCTCGGGGATGTCGGCCGCCGGCTTGCCCTCGCGCTCGCCCTCCGGGTCGAGGTAGGCGCGCATGTGGAAGAGGTCGACGATGCCCTCGAGCTCGTGCTCGTGCCCGATCGGGATCTGCACGGCGACACAGCGGTCCGAGAGCGAGCCGCGGAGCTGGTCGAGCGTCGCGAAGAAGTCGGCACGCTCGCGGTCGAGCATGGTCACGAAGACGACGCGGCAGAGGCCGAGGGCCTCCGATCGCTCCCACAGGCGCGTCGTCTGCACCTCGACGCCGTTGACGCCGTTGACCGCGAAGAGCGCTCCTTCGACCACCCGGAGCGACGCGAGCGTGTCCGCCTGGAAGCCGGGGTCGCCCGGGGTGTCGACGAGATTGATCTTCCGTTCCTGCCACTCGAGGTGGCACACGGATGCCGACAGCGACATCTGGCGGCGCTGCTCGTCCTCGTCCCAGTCGGAGACCGTCGAGGAGCCCTCGACGGAGCCCAGCCGGTTGGTCGCCGCGGCCTGGAAGAGCATCGCCTCGACCAGCGAGGTCTTCCCGGTCCCCCGGTGGCCGACGACGGCGACGTTGCGAATCTTGCTCGGCTCGAACTGCGGCACGGGTTGGCGAGTTTACCGACTTGCCCGCAACGTGCAGGGACTATCCGAGGGTCGGGAGGGTCTAGTCGCGCGTCGCGTGCGTGAGCGTCGCGGAGAGGCGCGCCTTCAGCCGGAGGATCGCCTTCGTGTGGAGCTGGGAGACCCGCGACTCGGTCACGCCGAGCACCTCGCCGATCTCGCGGAGGGTCAGCTCCTCGTAGTAGTAGAGCGTCACCACGAGCTTCTCGCGCTCCGGCAGCCGCGCGATCGACTCGCCGAGCGCCTCGCGCAGCTCGGTGTGGGCCATGGCGGCCTGCGGCTCGGCGGCGTCGGGGTCGGGGAGCGTGTCGATGAGCGCCACGGGGTCGCCGCCGTGCGAGGAGCTCGTCCAGAGCTCGTCGAGCGCGCCGATCGACGTCCGCGAGATCTCGAGCAGGGAGTCCTGGAACTCGGGCTCGGTGATGCCGAGCGAGTTGGCGATCTCCTCGTCCGTCGGCGCGCGCGCCAGCTTCGCCTCGAGCTGGGCGATCGTCCGCTCGATGTCGCGGGCGCGGGCGCGTACCGAGCGCGGCACCCAGTCCATCGAGCGCAGCTCGTCGATGATCGAGCCCTTGATCCGCGCGATGGCGTACGTCTCGAACTTGATGTCGCGCGTCGGGTCGAAGCGCTCGATCGCCCCGATCAGGCCGAGCAGCCCGTACGACGCGAGGTCTCCTTCGTCGACGTGTGCCGGCAGGCCGCTCCCGAGCCGCCCCGCGACGTACTTGACGAGCGGCGCGTAGGTGAGGATCAGCCGATCGCGGGCGGCCTTGTCGCCGGTCCGCTTGTACTCGGTCCAGAGGGCGCCGGTGTCGTCTTTCTTGTCGGCCACGTCGCAGAGGATAGAAGGAAGAGCGGCTTTCGCGAGATATCGGGGGTTTTCCTACCTGAGCGACTTGAACGCGAACTCGCCCATCCACAGCGCGAGCAGCATCGCGGCGACGGCGATAACCCAGAAGATTCCGCCCTGGTAGGCCGCGTAGAGCCCCAGCAGCAGGAAGCCGGTCGCGAGAACGGCGAAGAGCGCTCCGAGGGGCCTCCGGCGCACCCCGGTACAATGCCTCGTCGCCGAGGGCCGTAGCTCAACTGGCAGAGCACCGGTCTCCAAAACCGGGGGTTCCAGGTTCGAGTCCTGGCGGCCCTGTAGGCGAGAAGCCCCGCTCAGGCGGGGTTTTCTCGTTCTCGGGTGTTGCTGCTCCGCACTGGCGTGCAGCGTGTCACTACAGGGTCAGCTTGTCTGTCCTTCTCAGCCCTCCGTCGCCGAGGGTCCTGAGTTGAGCGGGATTCGTTCGTCAAGCGGCGGGTGGAACGCGGCAGCCCTCAGGGAGTAACGTGTGCTCACGGCTAGCGAGATCACGTTCGAGAACGGCAAGCGGGCGTCCCTGGTCGCTGCAGACGTCGAATCCGATGCTGCACGGCTTCTCACCGAGGTGGGTCTCGCGTCCGAGCACGGCCGGCCCGTCCTCGTCGTCTTCGGCGGCGCGGACACGCTGAGCGGCGACAGCTACGAGCGCGCGGCCGGCGTCGTCGGGCCGGGGGTCGTGCGAGGAGCCCATGTCGCGAATGCGGTCGTGGTCGACGGCGGCACCGCCGTGGGGATCATGGCGATCGTGGGAAGGGCCGTCGCCCAGAACGGAGACGGCCGGCCGCTGCTGCTCGGAGTCGCGCCGGCCGGGCTCGTGGCCTACCCGGGCGCAGGCTCCACGGCCGAGGGCGCCGACCTGGAGCCGAATCACTCGCACTTCGTGCTCGCCCCGGGCGCTGACTGGGGAAGCGAGACGGCGCTGCTGCTCGAGCTTGCGCAGACGCTGGCAGGGAGGGCGCCCGTCGTCGCCGTCCTCGTCGGCGGAGGTGACATCGCGAAGGCCGAGGCTCTGGCAGCCGTCCGCCGGGCGTGGCTGCTCGTGGTCGTCGAGGAAACAGGGGGCGCCGCGGACCAGGTCACCGCGCGGCGCCGCGTGCTCCGACCACAACGCGTTGGCCGCCTTCGACGCCTGCTCGGCTCCCGCTCGTCACCTGCCGCTCCCGCAGGCGCGGCCGCGGCAGACGACCCCGACGTGGACGAGATCGCGACGTCCACATCCGTCCGCCTCTTCGCCGGCACGAGCTCGACCGACCTCGCACGAAAGCTGGCCTGGGAGCTCCAGGACGAGCCGACTCTCAAGCGCGCCTGGCTGACGTTTGCAGGCTACGACATGCTCGCCAACAGCGCACGCAAGACGTTCACGCGCTTCCAGACGGCCATCCTCGTCCTCGGCATCGGCGGCACATTCCTTGCCCTGCTGGACAATGCCGTCCCATTCGGCTCGTGGCGCGGCGACATCGTGCACTGGGTCATCGTCGCGGTTCCGATCCTGCTCTCGCTGCTGATCGCGCTCGCGCTGCGGCTCGGCTTCGGCAAGCGGTGGGTCCTCCTCCGCGGTGCGGCCGAGTCGGTCAAGAGCGAGATCTACCGGTATCGGAGCCGTACGGGCATCTTCGCGGACGCCGCGTCCGAGAAGACAGGGCTCACGCGGAACGAGACGCTCGCAACGCGCCTGAACGCCGTCGACGACCGGCTGATGCAGACGGAGGCGAGTAGCGGGCCGCTGACGCCGTACGAAGGCCCGCTCCCGCCGGAGATGTACGGGGCGAGCGCCGCCGACGAGGGACTCGCTCCCCTGAATCCCGATGAGTATCTCGAGCTGCGCGTCGGCGATCAGCTCAGCTATTACCACCCCAAGGTCAAGCGCCTGGCACGCGAGCTTCGGGTGCTCCAGGTGCTGGCCCTGACCGCCGGGGCGGCCGGAGGGCTCCTTGCCGCCGCGGGGTTCGAGGTATGGATCGGCCTCACGACCGCGATCGCCGCGAACGTCGTCGCGTACCTCGGCTACCTGCAGGTGGAGCCGACGCTCGTCGCCTACAACCAGGCGGCGGCCAGGCTCGAAGGGGTGCGGCGCGCCTGGGAGGCGCAGCCGCCGCCGAAGCGAGATTTCGCGAGGCTCGTCGCCGACTGCGAAGGCGTGCTGGCGACGGAGCTGTCGGGCTGGGTACAGCAGATGAACCAGGCGATCGAGGAGGCGGCCCGAAAGCACGAGACCTCCGCCCGCGAGAGCAAGCAAGCGTCGCCGCAGGCCTAGGCCGAGGCGGGCGGGACGTCGGCCCGTCGATCCAGCGCGCCCACACCTCCTGCCTCCCGCCGCCCGCCGATCTCGACCGTCGCCACGCCGCGCCCCGTTCAGGCCCGGCTGACGATGTCGAACCGGCCCTCGCTGGAGAGGACCTTCTCGCCCGCGAAGCGCGCGTGGCCGGGCAGGAGGAAGGCGCCCTCGGGCCGCTCGTGCGCGGCGTCGAACTCCGCGACGGTCGCTTGGATGCGGCCGCTGCAGCCCGGATCCGCGCACTCGCAGAGGAACGGCACCAGGCGCTGCTCCTCAACGGTGACGATGTCCTCCAGCCGGTCGGAGGCCGAGCGGAAGCTCCGCTGGTTGTCGACGAGGCGGTCGTCTCGGGTCGCCATCCGTCTTCCTTCCTCGGGGGAACGAACCGGGGACGGAGACCTCTTGCGAAGCGCCCAAGGGGGCGCACCCGGTCACCCGATGGTACACCCGAAGCGCCGAAGGCCCTAGTAATGCCGCACGCGGTTGTTCACGTTCACCGGCTGCCTTGCGGCGTCCTCGACGAAGATGCCGTACGAGCGGTGGTAGCCGAAGACGGAGTTCCGCGCGCCCGAGCGGATCGATTCGCCGATGCGGAGGTTCTGGTTGTACGTGGCCAGGCGGCAGCGCAGGCAGATCAGGTTCGTGGGGATGTTGCCGTTCGCCCACGTGATGTACCAGCCGCCGCCGGCGCCCCAGCACGTCCAGCGCCCGGTGGCCGGGTTCCCCGACGTGAAGTCCTTGAAGAGGATGTTCCGGCCGGAGAGCGCCTGCACGATGTCCTGGTGGATGCCCGGATCACTGTGCTTGCGGCCGCACTCGACGTCGCCCGTGACGACGAGGTTCCTCGCGTTCTGACCGATGCGAACGGCGTCGGAGCCGGTGCCGAGGCCACGGCCGTTGCCGTTCACGTCGAGGATGAGGTCGACCGTGTTGCGGTTGCCGTCCCCGTAGCAGCCGACCAGGCGGATCGCGTCGCCGTCGCCCGGGTTCGGCATGTTCGAGATGACCTTGATGGGCAGGCGGCCGTAGCGGCGGAGCGAGCCGCGGCACTCCCAGCTCCGGCGCGTCCTGATGATCCGACCGGGCGCGGGCTGGGCGGCCGCGCTCGAGGCGGAAGCGGCCTGGGCACGTGCCTCTCCCCCGTCCGCGCCGTCGGGCAGGGCTGCGGATGCTGAGGAGGGGACGGCGAGCAGGACGAGGACGAGCGGGGGCAGAAGGCGGCGGAGGGACATGCGGCTGGGCTCCTCTCGATGGCGGGCGGGAACCCCGCCACCGTAGGGACCGGGTGTGAGCGATTCGTAAGGTCCGGCGCTAGAAGCGGCCGTGCTTGTCGAAGAACTTCGTGAGCTCGTAGAGATGCTTGAAGCTGAAGCCGGGGCCGGGGTCGCTCCGGCCGTAGCCCACGAGGTCCGCGACGTGCTTGTGGGACGTGTGGCCTCGGCGCTTGACGCCCACCGGCTTGTCGATCACGAGCTTGCCGGCCTCCCTATGCGAGGCACCCGGGGTGAGTTTGGCCCGGCGCGGCGGAATCCCGAACGCCCTCCAGGCACGACGAGTGAGCCAGGCGGCGGCGCGCATCTGCTTCTCCGTCCACTCCTTCGCGGTCGTGTTGTGCATGTGCTCCGCTCCGCACGCGACCCTGTTGGCGCCGGCGTGGCCGAAGCAGAGCTCGTCCAGCCGCGTGAAGAGCGCGACGTTCCCCTCGGCATCGGTGGCGGCCTGGATCGCGAGGCCCTGGTCCTTCAGGATCCGCGCGAGGAGCTCGAAGTCGGCCGTCCCGGAGAGCTGTGGGACGACCGGGATGTGGTGGACGAACACGAGCGGCCTGAACTTCCCGCCGCTCGGCGGGCAGAGGCCGGTGCCGCGGTAGTCGAACACCTTCCCGCCCATACCCGCGACCCTGTGGACGGAGCGGGGCCGCGTCATTCGGGCGTCTCCGCGAGCTTCGCGATCTCCTCGTCGGCCTCGTGGAGGTCGCGCTGCTCGTCCTCGAGGTTCACTTCCACCTCGAACTCCGTTTCGCCGAGATCCGGGTAGAGGGCCTCGTCGAACTCGGGCCCGTCGTCCTCGCCGTGGTCCTCCTCCTCGAGGCTGATGTCCCGCGGCTCGTCCATGCAACGCGCTTCTACAGCTTCGTGCAGTTCGTGTCAAGAACTGGGAGGGGGCGCCGGCGTGCGCCCCCTCCCCAGAGCTGCTACCAGGTGGTCGGCTTGCCCGGCTGGAAGAGCCAGACGTCGAAGAACGCGTCGAGATCCATGCCGGACGCCCGCTCGGCGGCGGCGATGAAGTCGGCCGTGTTCACGTTGCCGTAGCGGTTGTCCGCGGCCCAACCGCGGATGAGCTGCCAGAACGCCAGCTCGCCGATCTTCACGCGCAGCGCCTGGATCGTCATGGCGCCGCGCTCGTAGACCGCGTTCGTGAAGAGCACGCTCGGATCCGGCAGAACGGCCGGCGGGATCTGCCAGAAGGAGCTGGTCGCGGCCCGGCTGTACGCCGTCGTGAACGCCTGCGCCGCCGTGCGCGTGCCGAGGTTCTCCGTCCACATCCACTCGGAGAAGCGGGCGAAGCCCTCGTTCAGCCACATGTCCGGCCAGACCTTCAGCGAGACCGAGTTGCCGAACCACTCGTGCGCGATCTCGTGCGCGAGCGTGTTCTGGCTCGGCATCCCCGGGTAGTTCGCCTTCGACTGCGTCTCGAGCGCGTAGCCGACGAACCCGGCGCGGTCGACGATGGCGCCGATCGCGTCGGGCGGATACGGGCCGTAGATGGACGTGAAGTACGCGTGCATCGCCGGGATGTTCGCGAGCACCGCCGGGTTCGACGTGAGGAGCGAGTCGATCGCGACGTAGTTCGGCGTCCCGTCGGCCAGCGACGTGACCGTCAGGTTGAAGCGGCCGTTCGTGGCGGTTGCCAGGTACGGCGCCATCGGAACGGACTGACTCCAGTTCCATGTCGTCTTCCCGTTCGCGGTCGCCGTCGATACGAGGCGGCCGTTGCCGAGCGCGGTCAGCCCCTCGGGGACCGTGATCGACATGTCGAAGAGCGCCTTGTCGTTCGGATTGTCGTTGGCCGGATACCAGCCGGGCGAGCCCTGCGGCTCGTTGACGACGTAGGCGCCGTCGTCCGTCGGGATGAAGCCCTCGATCGAGTCGTCCGGGTCGGTGATCGGCTCGACGATGCCCTCGTACTCGACCACGACGGAGAACTGCGTCCGCTCGCGCGGCTTCTCGCGCGGGTAGACGGTCAGCTCCTGACCGGAGCGCGACCACTCGGCCGCCTCCATCTTGAAGCCCTGCTTGGTCCCGGTCTTGATGCTCGTGACCGTCATGAACTCCCGGAGGTCGAGGTTGAAGCTCTTCAGCCCCTGTGTCGCCTCGGCGACGATCGTCGCCGTGCCGACCAGCCGGTCGGTCGCCGGATCGAAGTCCAGCTTCAGCGTGTAGGACTGGACGTCGTAGCCCCCGTTTCCGGCGAGCGGGAAGAAGGGGTCTCCGAGGCCGGCGGAGCCCGGTGTGAAGCGGTTGGCGGACGCGCTCGCCGAGAACACCCCGACGGCGAGCGCGAGCGCGAGAAGGCACAGGCCGAGGCGGCTCGTGCGCATGCGGATCCCTCCCTGATCGATTGCCTGGCTAAGTCACACTAAACGAGCGGCGCGGGCGAGCCAAACCACTACTCAACGACGAGCGGAGGGGCGACGGGCTCGATCCAGCCCTGCGCGAGCTCGAGGTCGAAGCCTTGCTGGCGCACGTTCGCGATCGCGGTTGCGAGGCACGCTCGCAACGGGCTTCCCTCGGGCGTGGCGAAGCTCCAGCCGATGTCGCCCTGGGCCGGCAGGCGACCCACGAGGACGGTGCCGGTCGTGCCGTCACGGAGGAGCTCCAGCGCAGTCGGATAGTCGATCACGAGGACGTCCACGTCCCCGTCCTTCAGAGCCGCCACCGCCTCGTCGGTGCCGTCGAAGACCGCGGTCTCGCCCCCCGGCTGGATCACCGACAGCACCGCGTCGTGGCTCGGCCCTGACGGAGCGCCGACCGCGGCCCGCCTCAGGTCGGCGAGCGTGACGCCGGTGGCCAGCACCGACATCTCGCGCACGACCACCGCCTGCTCGACGTCGTAGTACGGCTCCGTGAAATCCATCGTCTCGTCGAGTGCGATAGTCGGCTCGAGCTGGCCGAGCGCGAAGTCCACGCCCTGCGGCCCGGCGGCGAGCACATCCTCGCGCGACACGTCCACCCAGCGCAGCTCGCCGGGCAAGAAGTGCATGAACTCCGCGACGGCCGACGCGATGCCGGGCTCGAACCCCTCCGGCGCCGGGTCCCCCGGAGCGAGCCAGGGGAGCGCCGACGGCCCTGCGGCGCCGATCGTGAGCGCGCCCGGCTCCACGAGCTCGAGCTCCTCCCGCGCGCACTGGTCGGCGAGCTCCTCCCCCGCCTCCGGCCCGGGCGTCGTCGGGGTCTCCGCGCCCCCCTCGTCCCGGTTGACGATCGCGCCCGCGACGACGACGGCGACGAGGAGCAGGAGGACGAGGAGCTTGACCCGGGTGCTCACCCGTGCCCGTGGTGGGCGTGGACGACCGCGTGGCCCCGGCCGCGGGAGATCAGCCAGCGGTTCACCGGGAAGGTCACGACCCACGCGACGGCGAGCGCGAAGGCGAGGCTCCACCAGAAGAGCGCGTCGCCGAGGCCCGCGTCCATCGCCCCCGGGTAGAGGAGCAGGACGGCGTTGTCCACGATCTCCATGATCGTGATCGAGACCGTGTCGGCCGCGAGGGCGATCGGCACGACCTCGCGCAGCGACAGGCCGGAGCGCAGGAGCGGCAGGCTCGTCAGGAGGTAGCCGAAGAAGAACGCGAGAACGACGGCGATGGCGATCGTCGCCAGGTCGCTCCAGCCGAGGGCCGTCCCGATCACGAAGCCGAGCACCTCGCCGATCGCGCAGCCCGTGAGGCAGTGCGTCGTCGCGCTCGCCGCGAGCCGGTTCAGCGACGGCTCGGGGGCATGGCCGGCGTGCGTCACCGCACCGAGAACTCGACCCAGAGCGGGTAGTGGTCGGAGAGACGCCAGGAGAGCGCCGTCTTCGTCAGGTCGCCGAGCAGAAGCGGCACGAAGTCGAAGCTCCCTGCGGCGGACGCCTGGAGCGTGAGCACCGGTCCCTCCTTCGGGTCCACGAACCACGCGATCTGGTCGTAGAACTTGTCGGCCGGGTTGCCGAAGATCGTCCGCGGCACGTCGTTCAGCTGCGGCGCCGGCTCGATCCCGGTGGACGTGAACGCGTCGAAGAGCGGGTCGCCCTGGCGGTCGACGTTGAAGTCCCCGAGCGCGATGAGGTTCTGGTTCCAGGTCCGCTCCTCCTTCGCCCAGCGCGCGAGCCACGCGGCGATCTCCCGAAGCTCGGGGATGCGCTCCTGCTCCTTCCCGTAGAGCACGTGGAGCGTTACGAGGGTGAGCTGGATCCGGTCGACCGCGAAGCTGACCGCGTACGGCGTGCGCGCGAACTGCTTGTCGAGCCCCGTGGCGTTCACGCTGGTGCCGGTCTCGATTGCGACGACGAGCTCACCGGCGAGGCCCGACGGGCGCGCGCGGCGCAGGTCGAACGCGAACGCCATCCGCTCGTTGTTCCCGGCCTTCCCGCGCGTGACGTCGGTCATGATCGTGGCCCAGTTCGGGCCGAGCGCGGACAGGAGCGTCTGGAGCGCGGTGAGGTTTCCACGCACCTCCTGGATGGCCACGACGTCGAAGCGCGACAGGATCTCGGCGAGGCAGCGGACGTCGAAGAGGTCGCGCACGGGCTCGTCGTCCTCCTCCGAGCGCCACTTCTCGGTGAGGCCGCCGAGCGCCCGGATGTTCCACGTGCCGACGAGAAGGTTCCGGTCGAGCTGTTTCGCCGGGACCGTGGCGTCGAGCGCCTCTCGGAGCGCGAGGAACCGCTCGGCGAACGGTGCTGGAAGTGGATCGGTGATACTCGGCGTGGCTCGCAAGTCTTACCACTCTGTAAGATCGCCGCGCCGCGCCCGACACCATGAGCATCGACCCAGCCTCCCTCGAAGCCCGCAACAAGCTCGTCGACGAGCACGTGCAGGCCGAGGTGGAGCGCGACCTCGACAAGATCATGGAGACCTGGGGCGAGGCCCCCGATTTCGACGACGTCCCGTGGGACGAGCAGTTCACCGGGCGCGACGGGATCCGGGAGCACTACGAGGAGCTCCTGCACGCCTTCCCCGACCTCGACATCGAGGTGCACGACCGCCACGTCACCGACCGCTTCGTCATCCTCGAGGTGACGGTCTCCGGCACGCACCTCGGCGACTGGCGCGGGCTCCCGGCCATGGGGAAGCGGATGGAGTCGCGTGTCTGCGCGCTCTACAGCTTCGACGACAAGGGCATGCTCGGCCTCGAGCGCACGTACTACGACAAGGCGAAGATCCTCGAGCAGCTCGGCATCTTCGCCGACCCGCGAACGACGACCGGCAAGGTCATGGCCGCGATCACGCCGCCCTTCGCGGTCGTCCGCAAGTTCGGCGAGCGCTTCGTCGACCGCGTCAAGAAGCGGTTCTAGGCTCTCGGAGCTAGGGGGCGCCGTACTCGGGGAACGACGCCTTGAGGCCCCGCTTCCTGCCGATCGCCGCGAGCGCGGCCCACGTCTTGCGCTGGAGGCCGAGCGGGATGCCGGGCGCGGCGATCTCCGGCGAGTAGCGGTCCATCACGAGCGCGATCTGCAGGAGCCCGCGCGGGAGGCCCGACGACGGCAGGCTGATGCGGCGGTCGCGCGAGAGCCCGAGGTACGCGCGGAAGTAGTCGTCGAGCGCGAGCGCCGGCCGCACGGTAACGAGCAGTTGCGACGAGCCCGGCGCCCGGCGGAAGCCGTGCGGCACCCTCGGCGGGATGACGACGGTCTCCCCCGGTCCCAGCGCGCGCGTCTCCCCGGCGATGTCGAGGACGAACGTCCCCTCGACGCCGGTGAACGTCTCCTCCTGCGTCGGGTGCGCGTGCGAGCGGACGAAGCCGCCGGCGCTCACATAGAGGTCGGCCTCGAGCAGCTCGCCGCCGGTCTCGGCACCGGTCTTCCGGAATACCCACCGCTGGCCCGAGACCGGGTCGGAGACGTCTCTGGGGGCGTCCACCGCGCTCAGGCCGGCTCCACGACGACCGAGTCGGCGGAGCGCCTCGACGGGCCGTGGAAGACGGCCTCGACGTTGTTGCCGTCGGGGTCGAGGACGTAGGCCGAGTAGTAGCCCGGGTGGTAGTGGCGCTCGCCCGGGCCCCCGTTGTCCGTGCCCCCCGCGGCAAGGGCCGCCTCGTGGAAGCGCCGCACCGTCTTCTGGTCGCGCGCCTGGAGGGCGAAGTGGAGCCCTGCAGTGGGCTCGCCGTCGGCGCTAACGAAGAGCTCGTCGGCGGCGAAGAAGCCGGGCCCTTCCATCATGATCTCCCGCCCGACTGCCGCAAGCGCCGCGGCGTAGAAGCCCTTGCTCGTCTCGAGATCGCTCACCCTCAGATGGACGTGGTCGAGCAGGCGGCCCTGATGAAACTCCATCCCCGGCACCGTCGCAGCCTATCGGGGGCCGCCGGCCTTTGACACGAGGAGAATCCCTGGCTTAATCGAAGGAGACAGAGCAGTTCTGCGGCGCCACCGCAAACCGGCTCGAGCCCGGGGTCGGCGAGAAGAAGGGGCGCACTTGGCCGGCACGCAGACGATCGTCCCGTCCCGCACGGACGCCGTGCGGCAGGTTCGCGTGTCCCGAGAGATCACCAGGCTCCTCCCGATCGTCGCGCCCGTCGTCTTCGGCGGGACGCTCGTCACCGTCCTGGCGCTTTCGGCGATCTCGGCTACCGAGGTCTCGCCGGAGACGCTGGCAGGGACGATCGCGCTGCTCGTGGCGGCGACTTTCGTCGAGGCGTTCCCCGTCCCCATCGAAAACGTGCCGGTCGGCGGCACGTCGCTCGCCACGGTCTTCATCGTCGGGACCGCGGTGGTCTACGGCTGGGCCCCTGCGATCGTGGTCGGCGTTGTCACCCAGCTCCTCGTGGAGATCGTGCGCCGCCAGCCGCCGATCCGCGTGCTCTACAACAGCTCTGTCTACGCCCTCGGCGCGGCCGCGGCCGGTGGGGTCTGCGCGGTGGTCCCGGACGGCGGCTTCGGCTGGCTCGCCCTCGAGGTCGGCCTCGCTTCGACCGCGTTCTACGCCGTGAACATCCCGCTCGTGGCCGCAGTCGTGAGCCGGTGGGCCCGCGACAGCTTCGTCGCCCTCCTGCGCCGTGCGGTCTCTTCGACCTTCATCGCCTTCGCCATCATGGCCTCGCTGACCCTGATGCTGGCGGTGCTGTGGGAGCGCTCGCCGTATCTCTCCGCAGCCCTCGTCGGCCCGCTGGCGGCGATCGCCCTCTACCAGCGGTCGGTCTTCCGCGAGCTCGAGGCGATGCGCCTGGCGCTCACCGACCCGCTCACCGGGCTCGGCAACCACCGCCACTTCCACGACCGCCTCGACAGCGACCTGACCGAGGCGGAGGACAAGGGCATGCCGCTCAGCGTCTGCCTCCTCGACGTCGACAACTTCAAGGAGCTGAACGACACCCTCGGCCACCCGAAGGGCGACCTCGTCCTCGCCCAGGTCGCCGGCCGGCTCCGCCAGGACGGGGAGGCCTTCAGGATCGGCGGTGACGAGTTCGCGCTCCTTCTCCCCGGCCGCGACGAGCGCGAGGCGATCGCCGTGGCGGACGGGGTCCTCCGACGCGTTGCCCTTCTGGAGGCCGCTCCCGGGCTCGGCGTGCGCGTCTCTGCCGGCGTCGTCACGTACCCGCAGCTCGGGCTCGACCGCTCAGAGATCGTCACGGTCGCCGACCAGGCTCTCTACCTTGCCAAGGAGACCGGCAAGAGCAGCGTGCGCGCCTACCACCCCGACCTCGCGGCCCTCCCCCAGTTCGCGGGCCTCGGCGAGGCCCCCGACCGCGATGCGCGCCTGAAGGCGGCCGCAAGCCTCGCGCACGCCGTTGACGAGCGGGACGCCTACACGGGCCGACATTCCTACGTCGTCGCCGAGCTCTCGGCCCGCGTCGCCGAGCTGCTCGGCCTCGACGCGGAGCAGGTGGAGCTCGTCCGCCTCGCGGGCAGCCTGCACGATCTCGGCAAGCTTGCGATCCCCGAGGAGATCCTGCGCAAGCCGGAGGAGCTCACCGAGTCCGAGCTCCTCGTCCTGCGCCGTCACCCTCAGATCGGCTTCAGGATGCTCCGCTCGCTCGGCGTCGAGCCGGTCTCGACCTGGGTGCTCCATCACCACGAGCGCTGGGACGGGCACGGTTACCCGCACGGGCTCGGCGGCGAGGACATCCCGCTGGGCTCGCGCATCCTCTTCGTCACCGACGCCTACGACGCGATGACGAGCGACCGCATCTACCAGGAGCACATGGCGCACGAGGACGCGATCGCCGAGCTCGAGCGCTGTGCCGGCACTCAGTTCGACCCCCAGATCGTCGCGGTGTTCGTGAAGAGCGTGAAGCCGGCGGAGGTTCTCGCCCTGAAAAGCGACTAGCGCCGCTCCCGAGGCGGCGCCAGTTCCAGCTCGGGTCTTGCGGAGTGAGCTAGCCGCCCCACTTCCAGCCGGCGGCCGGAAGCGCGGCCAGGACGAGCGCGGCGGCGACACCGATGCGGAGCGAGAGAACACGAAGGTTCGACATGCGTGAGTCCTTTCGGTTCGGGGAGAGCACTCACTCGCATCGACCGCCGCCCGGGCGCGCACGATCCCGCCGCAGGGCTAGGACCATCCCGCTTTCGGGGTAGGACTCAAGGAGGGGTGGGCGAGACTTCGCTCGCTGTCGGGGTGCGATGGTCGTTTCGAGGCAAGGACGCAGGGAGCGCTCGCAGCCGGAGGCTACGGGCGTGACTGAGGACGCCGTCCTCGGGGCGAGCAGCGCGGCCCGACAGCACCGCAGCTGTCTCGCCTACCCCTCCTCAGTCGCCGCCGCGGCCGCGAACGATCTTGAACGCCGCAACGGCCGCCACCCCGGCGAGCAGCGCGGCCCCGGCGATCATCGGGATCCGCCGCGCGCTGTGCACATCGCCCTTGAGGTCGGCAATGGCGCCGACGAGCTGCTCTCGCTCGGCGCTGAGCTGCTGCCGAACCTCCTCCGTCCCTCGTCGCTCAGGGTCCATGCCCACCTCGTACCGCCTGCTTCGTCAACAGAGCCTCCTCCATCGCCTGCACGGGCTTGAGCGGCATGCCCTGCCGCACGCTCTTCCGAGCAAGGAGCGCCAGGATTGCGGTCGTCACTGCAAGGAGCAGGAAGACGATCAGAAGGGCGAGCCACCAGTCGACGACGAGCGCGAGCGCGGCCGCGATCGTCGCCAGGAGGAAGCCGACCGTGAAGAGCGCCATGACGGCCGCCGCGGCCCCGAGGGCGGCGCCCAGCCCCGATCTTCCCGGACTTCTGCTTCATCTCGAGGGCGGCGAGCTCCTTCTGGAGCTGGCCGATCGAGCGCGCGTGCGTCACCACGCGCTTGACCGAAGCGCGAATCCCTCGAGGTGGAGCGGCGCCCGAATCCATGGCGGGCAGCTTATCGCGGGTGAGCCCGGAGGCCGCTACGATGGCCGCGAGCGCCCTCTTAGCTCAGTTGGTAGAGCACCTCCATGGTAAGGAGGGGGTCGACGGTTCGAGTCCGTCAGAGGGCTCTGCAGGGCCCCGGAAATCGATGAAGACGAGCAAGACGCTCTCTCGATCTGCTACTCGCGTTGCCCTCGGCGTGGCGTTCGCCTTGTCGGTGCCGTTGGTGGCGATGCTCATCACCGACGACGTCGTCTGGAGCCTGGCCGACTTCGTCGCTGCCGGCGTCTTCCTGGCGGCAATTGGTGTTGTGCTCGAGCTGGCAGTGAGGAGGGCGGGAAATCTCGTCGCCGCGTTCGGCATCGCCGCCGTCGGCGTCGCCGCCGGCATAGTCGGGGAGGCCGATGACTCGCCCGGGCTCGTGCTCCTGGGCATCCTGCTCATCGTCAGCGCGTGTGCGCTCGGCCTCAGGACCGCCCAGCGCAGCAGGTAACGCCGGCCTAACCGCCGCGCGGGCCCACGAGCCGCCAGGTCTCGACCGTGCCCTTGCCCTTCACGTCGACGCGTCCCAAGGGCTCGGTCACGAAGTCGTCGCGCAGGAGTTCCCACGTCGAGCGGGTGATCTGGATGCAGTCGGGGGTCCCGTGAGACTCCATCCTGCTCGCCATGTTCACCGTGTCGCCCCAGAGGTCGTAGAGGAAACGGCGGCGGCCGATCACGCCGGCCACGACCGGTCCGGAGCTAATGCCGATGCGGAGGCGCAGGTCGTGCTCGATGCCCTCGGGAACGCAGTCCTTCGCGTGCTCGCGCATCTCGAGCGCGAGCCCCGCCAGCGCCTGTGCGTGATCCCGCCGCTCCCTGGGGACGCCCGCTGCGACCATGTAGCAGTCGCCGATCGTCTTGATCTTCTCGACGTCGTGGCGGTCGACGAGCTCGTCGAAGCTCGTGAAGAGCCGGTCGAGGATGTCGACCACTCCGCGAGCGTCGAGGCTGCTCGAGAGCGGGGTGAAGTCGACGACGTCCGCGAACAGAATGCTCGCCTCGTCGAAGTGATCGGCGATCGAGTTGGGATCCGACTGGAGACGCTGCGCGATCTCGGCCGGGAGGACGTTGAGCAGAAGCGCCTCGACGCGAGCTTGAGCGGTCTCACGTTCTCGCGCGAAGGTGACGAGCAGCAGCATCGCGACGAACGAGACGAGAACGATGTTGAGCACGTCGAAGGTGCGGACGAAGGCGTTGGGGAGATCGGCGCCGTCCGGCCGAACGACCTCGGAGAGAGCGACCGAGAGCAGGATCGCGGCGACGAATGCTCCGAACCACGGCCAGGCACGGCCTGGACTGTCGAACGCGACCGCCCCGAGCGGCGCGAGCAGAGACCACATGAGCACCGAGCTCGACTCGTCGATGCCGCCGACCATGATCGTCCCCAGCGCCGGCGCGACGAGGATCAGTAGGAACTGCGCCGTGCGCAGGAAGGCGAAGTTGCGGGTTCGTGCGAAGACGGCGAGGCTGATCACCGACCCGGCGACGTAGGCCCACGGCGTGAGCGCGACTCCGTGCTCGCCGAAGGCCCAGTACACACAACCCCAGGCGAAGGCCACCGGGAGGATGAGGAGCGCCACTCCGACGAGGAGGCGCTTCCGAAAGCGCTCGTCGGCCGTGTCGCCCGGGTCCGCGCCGATCGAGAGGACGCGATCGAGAAGCGCCGCCGCCATGAACGGCGAGCCTAGACGACGTGTGCTCTCGAGGCCTCGCGGCAGGCTCTACGGTCGACCCTGTCCTCGGGTCCCACATCATTCGTAGCGGAGCGCGTCGGCGGTGCGGATTCGTGTGGCCAAGCGGGCAGGGAGGCTGGTCGCGGCGACGACGACGAGCACCGCGCCGACTGGAATCAGGGCGAGCGACCACCAGGGTGCGAGGACGGCATCCTCGGTCGTGCCGCTGGCGGCCTTGGCAAGGGCGAGGTAGAGCCCGATGCCGAGCGGGATGGCGAGGAGCGATGCGACCACTGCGAGCGCCGCGTTGGCGCTGACGAGGGTGGAGGTGATCTGCGTCGGTGTGAGGCCGATCGCCTTGAGCACCCCGTAGTCGCGGATGCGCTCACGAACCGTGAGCAGGGTGACTGCGACGAGCGTGGTGGCCGTGATCAGCAACAACGCCGCGTCGAGGGTGTAGATGAGGAGCGGAAGCTCATCCGGAACGTCGCTCACTTCGCCCGCGGGCTGCGCGCCGAGCGTGGCGTCGAGCGAGAGCGCGACGACCACCACAGCGCCGGTGAGCGCGATCGCGGCCGCGAGGAGAAGCGCCCTGCGCCTTCGTGCGAGTAGGTCTTTGAGCCCGAGCCCCATCGTCAACGGCAGGAAGGAGCGGGTGACGGCGCGCGCAAGACGTGAGTTCGGTGGAGACGCGCTGCCGGCCCGTATCGCCTCGAGGACCGTGTAGCGGGTGCTGCGGCGGGTGGACGTCAACGTGCCGGCCAGGAGCACGGGAACGACGACACAGCTCGCGATGAGGACGTGCCAGGGGTTCGCCGCGATCGTCGGTGAGCCGATCAGCGTTTCGGCGCTGGGTGCGGCCAGGCGCGGTGCGACCAGCATCCCGAGCGTGAAGCCGAGGGCCGCCGCGATGAGACCGAGGGCGGCGGACTCGAGGGCGAAGACGGCTCCGACCTGGCGCGGGGTGAAGCCGGCCGCCTTCAGCAGCCCGATCTCACGGTGCTGGGCGCTGGCACGGGCGCCGACGAGAATTCCGACCACGACGAAGGCAACGACCAGAAGCAGGATCGTGTACGTCGTCACGACGAGCTCGATTGGCTGTGCATCGGCCAATGCGTTGGCGCGCTGGTCTTGCCAGGACTCGAAGGACAAACCGCCGGACGGCACCGACAACCCCGCAGCCGCACGCTCGCTGAACGACGCCGCCGCGGAGGGATTCGCCAGTCGAAGCGCCTCCGTCCAGCGCCAGCGCGTTGGATCCGGCTCGATTTGCTCGAGCGTGCCGCGGGTGACCCAGGCAAGGCCGGGGTTGCGGCGAGGGTAGCGCGGCTGGCTGGGTACGACCGCCGTCCCGAGAACCGGAAGCTCGACCGTGCCGCGTTGGGTCGTCAGCTCCAGCGTGGCGCCGGCCTCGAGGCCGAGCGCACGGGCGAGGCTGCGTTCGAGCACGACGCCCCCCTCGCGCAGCTGCGAGCCGCCCGTCAGCACGGGCATGTTCACGGCTGTGCGACCACTCAGGCCGGCGAGCTCCACTCGATCGGTGCTTCCAGGAGGCCTCAGGGTCGGCCCCAGGGACGCGGCCACGAGAGGAACCGGCTCACCGCGTTCGGTGACGCCCGGGAGGTTGGCGAGCGCGCGCGCGTCGGCCTCCGAAGGCACGGACGCGAGCACGTGTGCCCCGTTGGCCGCCGCGAACGTCTGCTGCCAGGGATCGCGGCCGCTCGAGCGCACCTCCAGTGCCAGGACGATCGTCGCCGCCGCTGCCCCCGCGATCGCGATCGTGAGCGCGCTCGCAAGCAGACGCGAGCGGATGCCCGCGAACGCCAGTCTGAAGAGCAGCGCCGTCATTCCGGGCTCTGCAGCTCGACCAGAGGAATCACCTGACGAGCGGCGGCCAGCTCCGTCTCGTCGGCAACCAGCCCATCGCGGAGCGTGATCACGCGGTCCGCCGCCGAGGCGACACTCGCGTCGTGCGTGACCAGCACGAGCGTCTGCCCGTGTCCCCGGGCCTCGCGAAAGAGCCCGAGCACGTCGCGGGCCGCCGCCGAGTCGAGGTTGCCGGTCGGCTCGTCGGCGAGCACGACGTCAGGCCTGTTCGCGAGCGCGCGCGCCAGCGCGACCCGCTGCTGCTGCCCGCCGGACAGCTCGGCCGGAGCGGCTTCCGCCTTCCCCGGAATTCCCAGATCGCTCAGCAACTCGTTCGCCGACCGGCGAGCCTCCCTGCGCCGCCGACCGACCAGCAGCAAGGGGAGCTCGACGTTCTCGACCGCAGACAGCGTCGGGACCAGGTTGAAGAACTGGAACACGAAGCCGACCTTGCGACGACGCAGGCGCGCGAGATCGGTCTCGCTCAACCCGTCGATCCGCTCGCCGTCGAGCCAGACTTCACCCGCCGTCGGTCGATCGAGCCCGGCGAGCAGGTTGAGCAGCGTCGACTTCCCGCACCCGCTCGGCCCCATGATCGCGACGAACTCGCCGCGCTCGATCGAGATGTCGACGCCGCGAAGACCCAGCACCTTCGCGCCGCCGGTTTCGTACGTCTTCGCGAGATTCTTGGCCTCGAGTACCGGTGCCATCAGACCTCCTCTTTCAGCGCGAGTCGCTGCTCGATCAGCTCGAGCCACTCCAGGTCGGCTTTCAGATGCAAGATCGCCCCCTCGATCAGGAGCTCAGCCGCGGGAGCTCTTCCGTTGGACTCGAGCAGCGCGTTCAGGTCGCGCAGCGACTGCAAGTACTCGCCCCGCTGCCCTTCGATCAGCTGCATCGGCTCCGCCAAGTGAGCTGACGCGGCGACGACGAACTTCATGAAGAACTCGTCCTTGAGCCGCCTGCCCGAGACGGGCAGGTCGATCCAGGCCGCGAGCGCGGCCCGGCCGGCATCCGTCAGCTCGTACACCCGCTTGCCGCGGCTGTCCCCGGGCACCGCCGTGCCGACGACGAGGCCGTCGCGCTCGAGCCGGGCAAGCGTCGTGTAGATCTGGCCGGCGTTCAGCGCCGGCAGCAAGTCGCCGAACTCGTGCTCCAACGACTGCTTCAGCTCGTACCCGTGAGCCTGCTCGTCGCTGAGCAAGGCAAGGAAGAGCTCCTTCATAGATAGCGAGCATATATGCTCGCTATCTATCAATCAAGCTGCCACAGGGGCCCTCGCCGATTCTCGCTCGCCAAGCGTGCTGACTTGAGCAATGTGCGCCCTGGCTGCACCGGAGAGGGCCGCTTGCGCGGCCCTCTCCGGTCTACGCCGAGGCGTTAGTGCAGGCCGGCACCGACCGGCGTCGGCGGCTCGGGGCTCGCCACGGGCGTGTCCACCGGCGTCTCCGCTGCGAGCCGGTCGCCCGTCGAGCGCGCCCGCACCATGTCGAGGACGATCAGCGTCAGGTTGGCACCGGCTGTCGCCCCGACGATCGCGGTGACGAGCGCCAGCAGGCCGGTCGTCGCATGGAAGCCCAGCCAGGCGCCGGCCAGCCCGGCTGCGACTGCGGCCGCGAATCCCGTGGTCTTGGTCCCAGCTGTCCAGTCGCGGTTCACCCAGGCGAAGTAGACACCGATCCCAATCGGTAGGCCCACCGAGAGAGCCACGAGCAGCTCGTCGTCGAGAGGTGTGCCGGGCATGGTCGTGATGACGATCAGCACGCCCAGGAACCATCCGCCCAGGCCGAGGACGACCGGATACACCGAACGCAGCACGGTGCCGGTCTTGCGGCCGAAGCGTCCCCGCTTGTGAACGCGGCGAGCCATCAGGAGCAGCGAGAGCACGGTCAGCGTCGCAAGCCCGACCATCGCGCCACCGATGCCCTTGCCGAGCGCGGTCTGCGTGACTTCGGGCGTGAAGTCGACGGCCTGCGGGTCATAGAGCGAGTCGTCGACATCGCCGGTGGCAAGGTAGTTGGTGATCAGCCGGCTGCCGGCCTCCGGCTGGTACGTCCAGAAGTCGAGCGAGTGCCCGAACCCGGGCAGCACGACCTGGCGGCCGTTTGGCAACGAGGGAAGGAGCTCCTGCGTCGCGATCTGCGGCGGCGTCGCGACGTCGAGCGCACCCCCGATCAGGAGCGTCTCGACGTCCGACGTCCGCACGCGGCTGTACTCGCCCGCGTCCGGTGCGGCCGGCCAGGCGTCGACCAGCCGCCCGCCGCCCCACCCGAACGCCGTCGCCGCCTCCCCGAGGTTCAAATAGCGGTCCCGCCCGCCGGAGGAGAAGTAGTCTCGCGCCGCTTCGGCGTCGGACGTCGCGGCAGCCGCGTACTCGCCCCAGACGAACGACCCCGGGAAGAAGAGATCGGCCAGTAGCGACTGGAGCCAGAAGCCGCTCGCATCGCCCTCGTCCGCGGAGAGCCACGAGTTGAGCGTCATCGGGGAAGAGAGCGGCGCATTCTCCAAGGTCGATTCCATGAGCCCGTAGAAGGAGGCGACGCGCACGTTGCCTTCCTTGATCGGCAGGAAAAACCAGCGGTTGGGGATGTCGGCCCCGGTTACTCTCATCGACGCCGCGAGGTCGTCGGTGCGCTCGCTGCAGCTCTCATCCTTGGAGCAGAGCTCGGCGTAGCGACCGATCTGCTCGTCGGTCGTCTTCGGGTCCCAGAGGAAGTTGCCCGGCGGGTTCACCGCGATCATTACCGACCGGTGGAGGCTCTCCGGGTAGCGCCAGGCGTAGATCATCGCCGTGCGCGTCCCGGCGCTCTCGCTCAGGAGGTCGACGCGGTCGTAGCCGAGTGCCTTGCGCGCGGCCTCCAGGTCGTCGACCCGCTGCGGCAGGCTGTACCCCGCGAGATCGACGCCCTCCTCGCTGAGCCGATCCGCGCAGGCGCGGAAACCTGCGGCAAACGCGCGGAAGGACTCCTCGCCGACAAGGTCGGTCGAGCGCTTGAGCGCCGACTCGACCTCCGGGCAGTCGAGCGCGGAGGAACCGTCCACGCCGCGGTAGCCGACGAGGACGACGTCGTGATCGTCCGCGAACCGGCTCGCGTTGGAGAACTCCATGTTCGTGAGGCCGGGGCCACCCTGGAGGCGGAAGATCGGCTCGGCCGGGGTGTCGGACTTGGCCTTGATGCGAGTCACCGGCAGCGCGATCAGCCGCGAGTCCGGGTCGGCCCTGTTCTCGGGCACGACGAGCGTTCCGCATTCCGCTGCGTAGCTCCCGGCCTCGGTGGCGTATTCGCAGTTCTCGAGGAGCAGGTCGCCGGCCAGGGCGCCGTTGGGCACCGAGACCCGATCCTCGGACGCGAACCGGAGGTACAGAAGACCGAGCGCCACCAGTCCGATGATCGTTAGGGCGACGATTCGTGCCGGTGTGAAGACGGTCATGGCGATTCCTTTCGCGGCCACCCCCGGGCCACGAGGGCCCGGGGGTTGACCATTTGCTCTAGGCCGAGACAGGGGCCGGCTCGGTCTCGGGCTGAGCTTCTTCCTCGCCAAGGTCGAAGCGAGGCAGCCACTGGAGCCAGCTCGGCAGGTACCAGTTCCACTCTCCGAGCAGCTTCATCGAGGCGGGCAGGAGCACGGCCCTCACGATCGTCGCGTCGATTAGGACCGCAGTGGCAAGCCCGACCCCGAACTGCTTGAAGAACAGAATCGAGAGCGTGGCGAAGATCGCGAAGACGAAGACCATCACGATGGCCGCACTCGTGACGACGCCCGCGCTCGACCTGATCCCGTAGGCGATCGCTTCATCGCTCCCCGCCCCGCGATGAAAGGCCTCGCGGATGCGGCTGAGGATGAACACGTGGTAGTCCATCGAGAGCCCGAACAGGATCACGAAGAGGAGCAGCGGGATGGCCGGGTCGATTCCCTCGGTCGAGCTGAAGCCGAGGAGGTTCTTGCCGATGCCGTGCTGGAAGACGAGCACGAGCACGCCGTAAGCCGCGGCCACCGACAACAGGTTCAACACGATTGCCTTCGCCGCGACCACGAGCGAGCGGAAGGCGACCAGCATGAGTACGAACGCGACCAGGAGCACGAACCCGAACACGAGCGGAAGCTTCGACTTGATCTCGTCCGTGGAGTCCGTCCACCGGGCGGTGAGACCCGTGACACCGGTCTCCACATCCGGCAGCGCGCCCACGGTCGACGGGACGATGTCGTCCCGCAACGCAGCGAGAGAGGCGTCGGAGACCGCGTCCTCTCCGTTTCCCTCCATGGGCACCGTGATGTTCGCGACGGTCGCGTCCTGATTGACGTCGACCGTGATCGGGTCATGCATGCGGCCGCTTGCGAGCGCACGCTCTTCGAGCTCCTGAATCGCCGCCTGCACGGTCGGTGCATTCACGTCGGCCGCCTTGACGACGACGTTGGCCGGAAGGGCCGTGCCTGGAAGGGCCTCCTGCATTCGGATGTAGGTCTCGACCGCGGGGATCGACTCCGGATACGTGTCCGGGCTTGGGCTGGCCATGCTCAGCTGGAACGCGGGGATCGCAAGGGCAACCAACAGCCCACCGGCGAGCGCAGCCGACAAGGCCGGGCGTCGCATGACCCGGTCGACGATCGCGCCCCAGAACCGGCCCTGGCCGTCGTCGCGTCGCAGCCGGTGGACGAACGGCACGCGCAGCCGGTCGACGTTGTCGCCGAGCCTGCACAGCAAGGCCGGAAGCACCGTCAACGAGCCGAGGACGGCAACCGCGACGACGGCGATCGTCGCCATCGCGATCGAGGCGAAGGTCTGGTCGCCGGTCAGGAACATGCCGGCCATCGCCGTCATGACGACCAGGCCGGAGACGAGCACCGAGCGGCCGGACGTCGCGGCGGCGGCTTCGACTGCAGCCCGCTGGCTCCGGCCTGCCGCACGCTCCTCCCGCTCCCGCCGCAGGTAGAACATCGAGTAGTCGACGCCGACGGCGAGCCCGATCAGGAGCACGACCGCGGACGCTTGCATCGCCATCGGCAGGAAATGGCTGGACAGGGCGACCAGCCCGAAGGTCGCGAACACGGCGGTCAGCGCCAGGAGCAGGGGGATTCCCGCGGCGACGAGAGCGCCGAACGCGATCACGAGGATGATCAGCGTGATCGGAAGAGAGAGCTGGCCGGCCTTCTCGAGGTCGTCGGCATACGCCGTCTCGACTGCGTCGACCGCGCTCGCCTCTCCGAACTCACCGATGAAGAACTCGGGGTGCACTTGCTGAGCCACGCCGACTCGGTCGAGCACCGGGCCGATCTTGTCCGCCGCGTCGTCGGCGTCTCCCCGGATCTCGAACTCGACGAGCGCCGCCCGCTCGTCCGGCGCGATCTGGCTCGCGTTCTCCGGGTCGAGCGGCGAGCGCACGTTCTGAACGACGTCGAGCGTCTCGATCCGTCGGACGACGTCCTTGATCACGGCGGCGAACGCCGGGTCGTCCACACGTAGCGACTCGCTCTGGATGAAGACGCTCTCCCCGGCGGGCTGCTTGAAGCCCTCGTCGAGGATCTGATCCATCCGGCCGGACTCGCCTGGCCCCGGCTCGTTCGGATCGATCGACTTCGTCCCGGCCATGCCGCCGAGAGCGAAGGCGACGAGCACGAACGCCAACCACCCGAACGTGGCGGTCTTCCAGTGGTCGGCGCTCCAGCGACCCATGCGGGCCGCCAGGTTGTGGGACTGATTGCCGTGGTTCGTGCGGGACATGACCGTTCTCCTTTCAGTGGGTCGACTTCGGCCCTCGCTAGGCCGCATAGGCGAAGGGGTGGTAGAAGGCGTCGAGAGCACGGTCAGGCGCGACCGCGACCTGGAAGCGATCTCCGAGACGGGCGTCCTCGACCGAGACGGTGAGCGCGTTCTCGGGCGGGTGCCAGAGCAAGAGGACGTGGATACCGTCGCTCTCGCGGGCGGCGAGTTCGCGCGTCTGGCGTGCTGCGGGGCTCATGGCTCCTCCTTCTCGTCCGGGCGCTGGGGGGCGCGAGTGCATGCCCCGACGCTACGAGCGCGGCGGCGAGAAAACGTCGTCGCGAAGCCGGATTCGAGCCCGCACCTGCCGACGATTCGAACTCCCACCCGCTGATGAGCCCGGCTCCTACTCTGGTAGGAGGCGACGCGTCCGACCGTGCGATACGTTCAGGACGTGAGCCGAAGCAGAATCAGCTACGTCGCGCGTGAGTACTGGTTCGAGCTGCTGATCGGTGCCCTGGCCGTTGCCGCCATCCTCGAGCTCGTCATCGGACGAAACTCGCTCGGGGGGCCCGACACGACGCTGTGGTTCTCGGTGCCTGCGGTCGCGTGCCTGGTGCTTCCGCTCTTCTTCCGCCGGCGCTTCCCGTTCGCCGGTCCGGCGGCGTACTGGCTCCTGGCGGCGGCGCTTTCGTTCGTCGACCCGATCCTGATCCCGTCCATGGTCAGCCTGTTTCCCGTCGGACTGGCGTCCGCGTTCCTGCTCGGAAACCTGCGCGACCGGGGGCAGGCGTGGACCGGGTTGGCGGTCGTGCTCGGCAGCATCACGACCGTCGTCTACAACATCCCCGGCCACCTGACCGCCGAGCTCATCTTCATCCCCGTCGACTTCGGAATCGCCTGGGCGGCCGGCTTTGCTCTGAGCGAGCGTTCCGCGCAGGCCGAAGCGGCGGAGGAACGTGCGGTCCGGGCCGAGCGCGAGCGCGAGGCGGCCGCACGCGTCGCAGTGGCTGAGGAGCGTGCGCGGATCGCGCGCGAGCTCCACGACATCGTCGCCCACGCCGTCAGCGTGATGGTGCTCCGGGTCGGCGCCGTGCGACACCAGCTCCCCGAAACGCTGGCCGAGGATCGCGATGCACTCAGGGACGTCGAGCGGGCCGGCCGCACTGCGCTTGCCGAGATGCGCCGTCTCCTGGCCGCAATGCGTCGAGACGGTGACGACGTCGAATTCACGCCGCAGCCCGGCCTGGACGGCCTCGACTCGCTGCTGGAGGAAGTCGGCCGTGCCGGACTGCCCGTCGAACTGCACGTCGACGGCGAGCCTGTCCCGCTTCCGCGAGGGATCGATCTCTCTGCCTATCGCATCGTTCAGGAAGGCCTGACGAACGCCCTCAAGCACGCGCGCGCGAGCGACGCGGACGTGACCGTCCGCTATCGGCAGGACGAGCTGCAGATCGAGGTACGCGACAACGGCCGGGGCAGTGCGACCACGCGACGGCCTCGGTCACGGGCTCGTCGGCGTCCGCGAACGCGTCAAGATCTACGGTGGCGACATGACCGCGGGATCGGCAACCGGAGGCGGCTTCGTCCTCAGCACACGCCTTCCGCTCAGCGACGAATCACGATGATCCGCGTCCTCGTCGCCGACGACCAGTCGATGGTCCGCGCCGGGTTTCGCATGCTGCTCGCGGGCGAGGAGGACATCGAAGTGGTCGCCGAGGCGAGCAACGGGCTCGAGGCGGTGAACAAGGCGGCGCGCTTCGACCCCACAGTCGTCCTGATGGATATCCGCATGCCCGAGCTCGACGGGCTCCAGGCGACTCGACGCATCCTCGCGGCCGACGACACCGCGCGGATCCTGGTCCTCACGACGTTCGACCTCGACGAATACGTGTACGAGGCGCTGAGAGCCGGCGCGAGCGGTTTCGTCCTCAAGGACGACTCTCCCGAGCAGCTGATCGCCGCGATCCGCACGGTCGCCGCCGGCGACGCCCTCCTCTCGCCCACGATCACGAAACGCGTGATCCAGAAATTCGCCCGCATGCCCCGTCCCTCTCCTCCGAAGGAGCTCGACGGTCTCAGCGAGCGCGAGCGGGAGGTCTTTCGCCTGATGGCCCGCGGCCTCTCGAACGGGGAGATCGCGCAGGAGCTCTACATCAGCGAGACGACGGTCAAGACACACGTCACGCACATCCTCCAGAAGCTCAACCTCCGCGACCGCGTCCAGGCGGTCGTGCTTGCCTACCAGACGGGGATCTTCGAGGCGGACGCGCGGGCGTCGGGGAATCGCGACGGGCACGGCGATCCCTGAGCCTCCGCACACCGAGCACGCGGCCGGCTGACCAACCCGGCATAGGCTGCGCGAATGCGCACAGTCGTGCTCGTCGAGGGCGTCAGCGACCGGGTTGCGGTCGAGACCCTGGCCGCTCGCCGCGGGCGGGATCTCGGCGCCGAGGGCGTCTCGGTGGTGTCGATCGGGGGCGCGAAGAACATCGGCACCTTCCTGGACCGGTTCGGTCCGAAAGGGCTGGACGTGAGGCTCGCCGGGCTCTGCGATGCGCGCGAGGAGCGTGACTTCCAGCGCGGGCTCGAGCGGGCCGGCCTCGGCTCCGGCCTTACCCGTGACGAGATGGAGCGGCTCGGGTTCTTCGTGTGCGTGGAAGACCTGGAGGACGAGCTGATCCGCGCGCTCGGCGCCGCACGCGTCGAGGAGGTCGTCGCCGCTGAAGGCGAGCTGCGGTCGTTCCGGACGCTCCAGAAGCAGCCTGCGCAGCAAGGGATGACCGTCGAGGCGCAGCTTCGGCGCTTCATGGGCACCCGCGGCGGTCGGAAGATCCACTACGCGCGGCTGCTCGTGGATGCACTCGCTCTCACGCACGTGCCGCGGCCGCTGGACCGCGTCCTTGCTCACGTCTAGGTAGGTACGCCACCGCCAGAAGATGGGTAGCCGCCCCCGATGCGGGCGGTGCAGCGCGGGCCGAGGAGCTTCACATGTCGCCGATAAGCCCGCCGATGAGTTCCGCGAAGCCCCCGGGTCTGACCAAGGGAACGCAAGAATGGAGGGAGCCATGAACGAGACGGCAGAAGGCGATCGGATTCTCGCGCGAATCTCCTCCGAGTCCGTGCACGCGGCGACCGGGCGCGGCTGGGACGAATGGCTCGACACGCTCGACCGGGCCGGCGCCGCCGAGTGGGACCACAAGGCGATCGTCGCCTACCTCGCCGCGGGAGCACGCGGGCTCGACCACCGCATGGTGGCGGCAGTCGCTCGCCGTCGGCTACGAGCAGGCGAGAGGCAAGCGGGCCGTCGGCGAGACCGCCGACGCCGGCTTCCAGGTCGGCGTCCAGCGGACGCTCGACACCTCGGTCGACGAGGCGTGGGAGCTCCTCACCACGCGGCCCGAGCTCTGGCTCGGCGACGGCGCCCGGATCGCGCTCGTCCCGGGCGAGCGCTACGAGGCGCCGGCCGCCCGTGGAGAGGTGCGCGTGGCCAGGCCCGGCGAGCGCCTACGGCTCACCTGGCAGCCGGAGGACTGGGCGGCGCCGGCCACGCTGCAGCTCACGATGCACGAGTCTCGCCCGGGCAAGACCGTGCTCGGTGCCCACCTCGAGAAGCTGCCCGACGCCGAGGCCCGCGAGGAGATGCGCTCGCACTGGCGGGCAACCCTGGAACGCATCGCCCACGAGACCGAAAGGACGGCACGCACATGAGGAAGCTCGTCGAATCGACGTTCGTGACCCTGGACGGCGTGATCGACTCGCCACAGAACTGGAGCCCGCCGTATTGGGACGATGAGCACCTCGCCTACGCAAGCAAGCTGCTCTTCGCCGCCGACGCGCTCCTGCTCGGCCGCGCAACCTACGAGGGCTTCGCGGAGGCGTGGCCGCAGCGGAGCGGCGACGCCTACACCGACCGCATCAACGAGATGCCCAAGCACGTCGCCTCACGAACGCTGCACGAGGCCGCCTGGAACTCGACGATCCTCGAGGGCGACACCGCCGAGGCGGTCGCCGCGCTCAAGGAGGAGCCCGGCGACGGCCTGCTCAAGTTCGGCACGGGCGAGCTCGACCGCACGCTCCTCGCTCACGACCTCCTCGACGAGCTCCACCTCTGGGTCTTCCCCGTCCTCGCCGGAGGAGGCGGGCGACTCATCGACGGGCATCGAGGTCACGCACCTGACGCTCGCCGAGACGACCCGCTTCGCCAGCGGGATCGTCGTGAACGTCTACACGCCCCGGCGCTAGGAGGTATCCTAAGCCTTCGACTCGAGCGGCTCGACCCCGAGCCAGCGCCGCTGCTCTTCGGGGTCGTTGGCGAGGCGCTCGGCGGTCGTCTCGGCCTCGATGTGGCCGCCGACCATGATGAGCTGGCGCTCGCACACCGAGGTGGCGACGCCGAGGTTCTGCTCGATCAGGAGCAGTCCCATCCCCTCGAGCACGAGGGCCTTGCAGGTGCCGATGAGGCTCTCGACGATCGTCGGCGCGAGCCCCTCGGAAGGCTCGTCCATGATCAGCAGCTTCGGGTTGAGGAGCAGCGCGCGGCCGATCGCCAGCATCTGCTGCTCGCCGCCGGAGAGCTGCGTGCCCGCGACCTTCTTGCGCTCGGCCAGACGAGGGAAGAGCTCGTAGACCTTGGCGACCGTCCAGCGCCCGTCCCGCGAGCCGACCATGCGAAGGTGCTCGTCGGTCGAGAGCGACCGGAAGAGCCGGCGGCCCTGCGGCACGTAGCCGATCCCGAGGTTCGTGATCTTGTACGACGCGCGGCCGACGAGCTCCTTGCCCTCGAACAGGATGGAGCCCGTCACGCGGGCGGGCGGCATCCCCACGATGGCGTTGCAGAGGGTCGTCTTGCCCATCCCGTTGCGGCCGACGACCGCGAGCGGCTCTGAGCCGACCTCGAAGCTGACGTCCTCGAGGGCGTGCGCCTGGCCGTAGTACGCGTTGACGCCGCTGACCTTGAGAAGTGGCTCAGTCGTCGCCACGGTGGGCCCTTCCGAGGTAGAGGTCGTGGACGAGATCGTTCTTGCGGATCTCCGCCGGCGTGCCCTCGACGATGACCTTGCCGTCGTGCATCATCGTCACCCGCTGGGCGACGGTGAGCGCAACGTCCATGTCGTGCTCGATGAGGATCAGCGTGACGGCAGGATCGAGGGCCATGAGGAGCTGGGTGAGCTGCTCGCGCTCGCCGCGCGAGAGCCCGGAGGCCGGCTCGTCGAGCATCATCACCTTCGGGTCGGTCACGCGGGCCATGCCGAGCTCGAGCTGCCGCTGCTCGCCGTGCGAGAGCGACCGGACGCGCGTCTTGAGCTCGTTGCCCAGCCACACCTTCTCGGCCGCCTCACGCGCGCGCTCGCGAAACTCCGCGTCCTTGCGGGACGGGATCGACCGCAGGCGTCCACCCTCACGGCCGATGACGGCGAGGTAGAGGTTGTCCTCGACCGTGAGGCCGAGGAAGAGCCTCGACTTCTGGTACGTCCGCGAGAGCCCGAGCCCCGTGCGGCGGCGGGCGGGCTGGTTCGTCATGTCCTCGCCGAGGATCTCGATCGTCCCGGCCGACGGCCGGAAGTCGCCTGCGACGAGGTTGAAGAGCGTGGTCTTCCCCGCCCCGTTCGGGCCGAGGACGGCCCGCCGCTCGCCGGCGACGACGTCGAGGTCGACCTCCTCGACCGCCCGGACGCCCCCGAAGCGCTTGCTGACGCCGCGCAGGGTGAGGACGTTCTCGGCGGTCGTGGTGCTGGGGCTCGGTGGCTGTCTCGGTCATGTGGCGAAGGGTCCGGGCGCCGGCCGCGCGTGTCGCGGCCGGCGCCCTGTGCTTTCGGGTTGATCGGTCCTATTCCTCGATCAGTTCCTCCGTGACCGCGCCGTCGGTGACGACGCTGATGTTGTTCTCCCACGGGAGGTCGACGTCCTCGCAAGCAGGCTGCTCGCGACCCGGGGGCGGGCTGTCGGAGGTGAAGAGGCCGCCGAAGGTCTGGTCGACGTTCGGCACCATGCCGACCACGACCGTGGTCGGGGCTCCGTCCTCGCCCTCGACGATCTGGAGCGGGTACTGGTCCTGGATCGCCTGCCGGTTCTCGTCCAGCGCGACGATGCCACCGGACTCGACGACTGCGTCGCTCGCGTCGGTGACCTCGTAGCCGGAGTTGAGCTCGGTCGGCAGGTTGTCGGCCAGCGTCGCCAGGTCGCCGCCGGATGCCTCGAGGCCCTGGATCATCGCCCAGGCGGCGTTGAAGTAGTTGTAGACGAAGCCGTCCGCTGCGGGCAGCTCCGGATACACGCCGTTCATGACCGCCTCGTACGCCAGCGCCTGCTCCGTCTGGAGGCCCGGCCCCGTGCCGAAGCCGCCGACGTAGGAGCCGACGAGGCGAGGAGCGACCGACTCGAAGTTGCCGAGGAACGCGAAGAACAGGTTCCCGGAGTGCTGGTCGGCCTTCAGCTCCCCGTACTGCTGCTCGAACGCCTGCAGCGCGGCGCCCGTGCCCGTCCCGCCGACGACCCAGAAGTAGCCGTCGACCTCGTCGGGCGGCGGGAGCTGCTGCACGAACGACGCGTAGTCGGTCGTGCCGAGCGGCGGGAAGACGCGCGAGGTGATCTCGCCGCCGACGCCGCAGAAGTCGGCGATGATCCCGGCGCCGGACGTCCAGCCGAAGCTGTAGTCGTCCATGATGATCGCCGCGGTCCGCCAGCCGAGCTTCTTGTAGACGATCTCGCCGAGCCCGGCGTTCCACTGGGCGCCGTCGCCGTGATAGCGGAACACGTTCGGTGCAGCGAGCTGGAGGGTCGGATCCTGCGACCCGGCCGTCCCGATGATGAACATCTTGTCCGGGTTGTCGGCGGCGTAGTTCGCAACCGCGACCGCCTCGTCGCCGGACAGCGGGCCGAGCATGATGTCGGCGTCGAGCTCCTCCATCAGGCGGCGGGTCTCGACGAGCGCCGTGTCGGCGGTGTCGTCACCGCACCCGTAGCCCACGATCTCGAGATCGCGGCCACCTGCCGAGCCACCCTCGATGCCCGCGGAGGGCTTCTCCGGGTCGTTCGCCGTTGCGCCCGCGTACTCGACCATCGCGGCCTGTGCGCCGCCGATGTCGAGCTCGTAGCCGAAGCCGAATGCGCCCTCGCAGTCGGTCATGATCGCGATCTTGACGGGGCCGGACTCGGCCTCGCCGCCACCAGTGTCCGTCCCGCCGGTGGTGTCCGCCGTCGTCTCGGCGGCATCATCGTCGTCGTCTCCACCGCACCCGACCGCGACCAACGCCAGCGCGGCCAGGAGCAGAGCGAGCACGGCGAGGAGCCGCGACTGTCGGAAGTGCTCTCTCACTTGCCTCCTCCTTCTTCGGGGGGTTCCGTCGTTCCGCGTCCTGCGACCTGGCCACTGGCCCCTCGCTCCGCCCCTCCCGACGTGGCCGCCGCGGGCTCGACCGTGGCGCCGAAAGCTGGCCGGCGGCGCCCGGTCGTCAGGCGGTCCCAGATGCCCATGAGGCCGTCGGGCGAGACGAGGACGATGGCGAGGAAGATGAAGCCGATGACAGTGTTGAAGCTGCCGCCCAGGATCGGCACGGACACGTCCCGGACGTAGTTGTTGATGACAATAAAGGCGAAGGCCCCGAGCCATGCCCCCTCGACCCGGGCGAGGCCGCCGATGACCGCGATGATGAGCAGGTCGACCGTGTTCTGGAGGTTGATGCTGGCCGGGTCGATCTGCCCGTTCCACCAGACGTAGAGAACGCCCGACAGCGCGGCGACGAAGGCTCCGAATCCGAACGCGAGCGTGCGGTGGAGCGAGACGTTGTAGCCGAGCGAAGCCATCCGCACCGGATCGTCCCTGACGCCCTGGAGCGCGTAGCCGAACGGCGTCCGCAGGATGAAGCGGATCAGGAGGTAGACGAGGAGCGCGACGATCAGCGCGGTGTAGTAGAGGCGGTTCGGGTCGGTGCCGCCCCCGAAGAGGCCGGGGGCGCGGCGAGCGATGCCGGAGATCCCGGAGAAGCCCGAGACCTCGGTCACCTGGCCGAAGAAGTAGTAGACGAGCACGCCGTAGGTCAGCGTGATCATCAGGAAGTAGATGCCGGTGGACCGCGAGGCGAGCGCGCCGAAGAGGAGCCCGACCACGACCGCGATCAGGATCGCCAGCACCAAGGACAGCCACGGGTCCCAGCCGAGGTTCAGGCCCTTCGACGACGTGTCCGTGACCATGTTGCCGAGCGCGAACCCGGCGACGCCCGCCAACGCTCCCTGGCAGAGGGAGATCATGCCGCCGTAGGCGGAGAGGAAGATGAGGCTCGCGGCCGCGATCCCCATCAGGAACGTCTGCGTGAGGATGAAGCTGACCCAGTAGTCGGAGAAGAGGAGCGGGCCGAGCGCGGCGAGGAGGAGCGCGACGCCGGCGATCGCGCGCTCCGCAGTGGTCTTCGCGCTCAGCGTCATCCGCCGACCGCCTGCCTGCGCCGCCGCGGGGCCGATTACTCGGCCCTCCCGAAGAGCCCGTACGGCCGGAACGCCAGCACGAGCGCGAGGAGCACGAAGGTGAGGACGATCGCGTACTCGGTCGTCCCCTGGGGCAGATAGACCGCCGAGAAGGAGAAGACGAGGCCGTACAGGAGCGAGCCGGCGGCGGCCCCGACGAGCGAGCCCATCCCGCCGATGATCACGACGATGAGCGAGTTCAGGAGCCATAGCCCGTCCTGGCCGCTGGCGATACCGCCCTGGGAGCCACCCACCGCGCCGCCGAAGGCCGCGAGCGCCGAGCCGACGACGAACCCGATCGCGAAGACGAGCTGGATGTTCACTCCGAGGGCCGACGTCATGTGCTGGTCGTCGACGCCGGCGCGGATGATCATGCCCATCCGGGTCTTGTAGAGCCAGAGCCAGAGGAGCCCGCCGACGATGATCCCGATCCCGAGGAGGCCGAGCCTCGCCAGCGAGTACTGGACGTCGAAGATCTGGATGTCGATCAGCCGGTTCGTCCACCCAGGCCAGGTGATCGTGACCGCGATCCCCTCGTGGAAGTGGGCGATCACCTGGTCGGCGATGATCACCGACAGGGCGATGGTGATCAGCGCCTGCCGCAGCTCCTGACCCTGGTTCCAGCGGAGGAAGACCTGCTGGATGACGAGCCCGAGTACGGCGACGCACGCCGCCGCGGCAAGCGCCGGCAACACCCATTCGAAGGTGTTCACCTCGGTCCCGGGGATCGTGAAGCCCGAGCCCGTCATCTCCTGCTGGAGGTCGTAGGCGATGTAGCCGCCCAGGAGGTAGAAGGAGCCGTGGGCCATGTTGACGACCCGCATGAGCCCGAAGATGAGCGAGAAGCCGCTCGCGACGATGAAGAGGAGCCCGGCGAACGTCAGCCCGTTGAAGAGCGTGACGGTGAAGTTCCGCGGGTCGTCGATCGCCGGGCCGAAGTTCGTGTCGTCGGCGAAGAACAGGATCCAGAGGATGGCGAGGGCGATCAGGCCGAAGGCGAGCACCTTCGCGGCGATCTGAAGCGGCCGCTCCAGAGTGGCTGCGTTCACGACCCCGTTACCCAGTCCTGCTGCGTAGAAGCCAAAGCATGCATCTCAGAGGCTAAAGTCCGCATCGGCGCGACCGTACCACCCATCAGGCCTCGGTTTCAACAGGGCTGCGGCCGTCCGGAGGGCCCGGCTGCGGCGCGATGGCCACCGCCTCGACCTCGATCTTCGCGCCCGGGATGGCCAGGCGCCCGACCTCGACCAGGGTGCTCGCCGGGCGGCTCGATCCAAAGATTTCCTGCCGCACCGGGTTGATCGCGGGCCGGTCGTCGACGTCGGTGAGGAAGACGGTGACCTTCACCACGTCCGCGAAGCCGACGCCGGCCGCCGCGAGGACGCGGCCCATGTTCGCGAACACCTGGCGGGCCTGGGCGACGACGTCGTCCCCGCCGACGAGGCCGCCGTCGTCGTCGACCGGCACGACGCCGGAGACGAAGACGAGGTCGCCCGCACGCACGGCGTCGGTGTAGTGGCTGATCGGCTCCGAGAGGCCCGAGACCCGGAACTCCTCGCGGCTCGTCACCGGGCGGCGTCCCGGATCTCGCGGATGGTCGCGCGCGGGGAGATCCCCTCCGGGTCGACCACCAGCTCGACGACCGCCGGCCGGCCGGCGCCGAGCGCCCGCTCGACGGCCGCCTCGACGTCCTCTGTCCGCCTGACGGTCTCGCCGTGGGCGCCAAAGGCGGCCGCGTAGGCCGCGAAATCCGGGTTCACGAGATCGGTCCCCACGACGCGGCCCGGGAAGTGCCGCTCCTGGTGCATCCGGATCGTGCCGTACATCCGGTTGTTGACGACGAAGATCACGACCGGAAGTTGGTACTGGACGGCGGTGGCGAGCTCGAGCCCGCTCATCATGAAGTCGCCGTCCCCGGCGATGCAGACGACGGTCCGCTCCGGGTGGAGCGCCTTGGCCGCGAGCGCCGCAGGGATGCCGTAGGCCATCGCCCCGCTCCGCGGCGCGAGCTGGCTCGGGTAGACGGAGAACTCGTAGAAGCGATGCGCCCACACGGTGAAGTTCCCCGCGCCCGAGGTGAGGACGGCGTCGGCGGGCAGACGACGACGCAGCACGGCCATGAACTCGCCCAGGTCGAGGTCCCCCGGCATGGGCCGATGCCGGAGGTTGGCCAGGTAGTCGGCCCGCGCGGACTCCGTCCACGCCTGCCAGCGAGGCTCGACCGGATCGAGGGCGCGCGCCGCCGCGGCCAGCTCGGGCAGGCCCGAGACGATCGCCAGGTCCGGCTCGTAGACGGAGCCGAGCTCGGCAGGGTCGGGATGGACGCGGACCAGCGCCTGGCGAGGGCGCGGGACGTCCAGGAGCGTGTAGCCGCTCGTGGTGACGTCGCCGAGCCGCCCGCCCACGGCCACGAGCAGGTCGGCCTCCTGCACGCGGCGGGCGAGCGCCGGGTCGAGCCCGATCGTCAGGTGCCCGGCGTAGACCGGCGAGTGGTTGTCGACGTAGTCCTGGCAGCGGAACGAGGTGGCCACGGGCACGCTGCTCGCCTCGCAGAACGCGAGCACGTCCTCGCCGGCCTGCGCGCTCCAGCCGCCCTCGCCGACGATCGCGAGCGGCCGTTCGGCGGCGGCCAGAAGCTCGCGCAGGCGCGCGAGGTCGGCCGCGGCCGGCTCCGGGCGCGGCGGGTCGACCGGCGCCGCATCCTCCACGTCGGCCTCCTCGAAGAGCACGTCCTCGGGCAGCGCCAGCACGGCGGGGCCCGGCCGGCCCGAGAGCATCGCGACGTACGCGCGCGAGACGAGCTCAGGGATCTGGTCAGCCGCCTCTGCTTGGCCCACCCACTTCGCCACCGAGCCGAACAGCGCCTCGTAGTCCATCTCCTGGAAGGCCTCGCGGCCGAGCTGCTCGCGCGGGACCTGGCCGACGAGGAGGAGCAACGGCGTCGAGTCCTGTGCGGCCGTGTGGACACCGACGCTCGCATGCGTCGCCCCGGGGCCGCGGGTGACGAGACAGACGCCGGGTCGGCCGGTCAGCTTGCCGCAGGCCTCCGCCATGTTGGCGGCGGCGCCCTCGTGCCGGCAGGAGATCAGGCGGATCGGCGAGTCGTGGAGCGCGTCGAGCACGGCGAGATAGCTCTCGCCCGGGACGCAGCAGACGAGCTCGACGCCGTTCAGCTCGAGCTGGTCGACGAGGATCCGGCCGCCGGTTCGGGTCACAGGTCGACCGGCTCGTCGAAGTAGACCGTCGCCCGCTGGGTCTTGGGCTTCTCCGCGTCGGCGGGATCGACGTAGCTGATCGTCCGCCGTCCCTCCCACTCGCGCGGGAGCAGCATGACGCGGACGAAGGCGGAGGGCTCGCTCTCGGAGGTGGTCGCCAGCACCGGCTCGGGCCCGCTCTCGAACCACGGCTCGAGCGGCCCGAGCTCGTGCGTCTCGCCGCCGCTGTCGATCCGGATCCGGCCGGCGAGGAGGCAGCGGATCCCAGGGCCCGGGTGCGTGTGGCGGTAGGCCACGCCGCCGGGCGGGAAGTCGACGCGGTCGCAGCGCATGAGCCACCCCTCCGCCGGGTCGAGCGCGACCTCGGCCGAGAGGAGCGCGCCCGGCCCGGCTTCCGGCTCGAGCTCGAAGCGGAGCGCCCGCCCGTGGACCCGGGCGGCGCCGAAGTGCGCCTCGTCGCGCTCCAGGTCGTAGACCACGCGGTTTCCTGCCTCCGTCTCGACGCCGCCCGGCTCGTCGTAGAGGGAGAGGTGCACTAGTGGAAGTACTGGCCGCCGTCGATGACGATCGTCTGGCCGGTGACGAAGTCCGCCCCGGGCCCGCACAGGAAGACCGTGGCGCCGACGACGTCCTCGGGAACCTGGTCGCGCTGGATCGTCCGGGCGGCGACCGAGACGTCCCTCAGCTTCTCGACCACCTCGGGATGCGCCTGGACGCCGGCGCTCATCGTGAAGCCCGGGGCCACGCAGTTGACGAGGATCCCGTCCTTGCCGAGCTCCTTCGCGAGCGCGCGCGTGAAGGCCACGATCGCGCCCTTGCTCGTGACGTAGTGGAGGAGGAAGGGGACGCCGCGGAAGGGCGTCCCGGAGGAGATGTTCACGATCCTGCCACCGCCCTGCTCGCGCATCAGCGGGACGACGGCACGGCAGGCGAGGAACATGCTGGCCACGTTGACGTCCATGACGCGGCGCCACTCCTCGAGCGGGATCTCGTCGAACGGCCGCATGGCGAGCGAGGCGTACAGGCCCGCGTTGTTGACGAGCACGTCGACCCGGCCGCAGCGATCGATCGTCTCTCCGGCCATGCGGGCGACGTCCTCCTCCGAGGAGACGTCCACCGTCAGGCCGACGCCGTCGGGAAAGTCCGCGGCCGCTTCCTCGGCCCGCTGCAGGTCGGCGACGACGATGCGCGCGCCCTCCGCGGCCAGGCCCGTGGCGATCGCATGTCCGATCCCCTGCGACGCGCCGGTGACGAGCGCGACCTTGCCGGCGAGCTTCACTTGATCGGCGAGAACGCGACGGGGACGAGGATGCGGTTCTGCTGGGTGTGGATGAGCGGCTGGATCTTCGCCAGGAACTCCTGCCACGCCGGGTCGGCCTGGAGGTTCTTCCGCCGCTCCTCGCGATCGCCGGCGTCCGGGTAGCCCCACAGGCTCACGACCGTGGAGAGGGCCCCCACGTCCACGGTGAACCAGCCGATCAGGTTCCCCAGGTGGGACTTCTGGAGCTCGATGCCCTCCTCGGCGTACAGGCGGACGAGCTCCGGGAGCTTGCCGGTGTGGACGTGGTAGTCGCGCTGCTCGACGATCACGGCGCGGCCTGGATCCCGCCGAGCGCGAGGTACTTGAGCTCGACCCACTCGTCGATGCCGTACTTGGAGCCCTCGCGGCCGATCCCGGACTCCTTCATGCCGCCGAACGGCGCGACCTCGGTGGAGATGAAGCCCGTGTTCACGCCCACGATGCCGTACTCGAGCCCCTCGGAGACGCGCCAGACCCTGCCCACGTCCCGGCTGAAGAAGTACGCGGCGAGGCCGTACGGCGTGTCGTTGGCGACCCGGATCGCGTCCTCCTCCTCGGCGAAGCGCGCGATCGCCGCCACGGGGCCGAAAGTCTCCTCGGAGGACATGGCCATGTCGGCGGTCACGCCGGTCAGGACCGACGGCTGGAAGAACGTCTGCCCGAGCTCGTGGCGGGCGCCGCCGAGGAGCACCTCCGCGCCGCGCTCGCGGGCGTCCGCGACGTGGCGCTCGACCTTCTCCAGCCCGGCCACGTCGATGAGCGGGCCGACGTTGACGCCCTCCTCGAGGCCCGGGCCGACGCGAAGCCCCGCGACGGCGCCCGTGAAGCGCTCGACGAAGGCGTCGTAGATCCCGTCCTGCACGAGCATCCGGTTGGCGGAGATGCAGGTCTGCCCGGAGTTCCGGTACTTGCAGAGGAGCGCGCCGGCCACGGCCTCCTCGAGGTCGGCGTCGTCGAAGACGATGAAGGGCGCGTTGCCGCCGAGCTCGAGGGAGACCTTCTTCACCTGGTCGGCGCACTGGCGCATGAGGAGCTTGCCGACCTCGGTGGAGCCGGTGAACCCGAGCTTGCGCACGGTCGGGTTGGAGGTCAGCTCCCGCCCGATCTCCGGCGCGTCCTCGGCGGCGCCGGTGACGACGGAGAGCACGCCCGCCGGCAGCCCCGCGCGGTCGGCCAGCTCGGCCACGGCGAGCGCGGAGAGCGGCGTCTGCTCGGCGGGCTTCAGCACCATCGTGCACCCGGCGGCCAGCGCCGGCGCGGCCTTGCGGGTCGGCATGGCGGAAGGGAAGTTCCAGGGCGTGATCCCGCCGGTCACGCCGACGGCCTGCTTCGTGACGAGGATGCGCCGGTCCGGCGTCGGCTGCGGGATCGTGTCGCCGTAGACGCGCTTCGCCTCCTCGCCGAACCACTCGAGGAAGGAGGCGGCGTACTCGACCTCCGCGTGCGACTCCGGCAGCGGCTTTCCCTGCTCGGCGGTGAGGAGGAGCGCCAGGTCGTCGATGTTCTCGACCATCAGGTCGGCGATGCGGCGCAGGACGCGGGCGCGCTCCTTCGCCGTCGTCGCGCGCCACGCGGGCAGGGCGCGCTCCGCCGCCGCGATCGCCCGCCGGGTCTCGGCGGCGCCGAGGCGCGGAACCTCGGCGATCGTCTCGCCGGTGGCCGGGTCGACCACCGCGAAACACCTCGCCGGAGTCGCCCTCGACCCAGCTCCCGTCCACGAAGGCGCGCGTCCGCAGCAGGTCACGATCGCGCAGCGGCAGCGGCTTCGACTGCAGGGTCGCCACGCGGGTCAGCATATCGCCGTCTCCGCGGGCTACGGGGTGACGAGGACGCGCCCGGCCGCGCCGGCGAGGCTCGCCTCGACCGCCTCGGCGGCGGCCTCCAGCGGGAAGCGCGGGCCGACGAGCGAGGCCAGCTCGAGCTCGCCGCTCCCGACGAGATCGAGGAGCCGCGGGAGCGCGCGCGCCGGCGTGTCCGAGCCGTAGACCGAGCCGGTCAGCGTCTTCTCGAAGTTCGAGAACGCGAGCGGGTCGAGGTCGAGCCGAGCGCCGCCCGGCGGCATGCCCACGAGCACGGCCGTCCCTCCTCCCCGCACGGCCGCCAGCGCCGTCTCGGAGGTGGCGGCGAGACCGACGGCGTCGAAGGCGACGTCGAAGGCGTCCACCTCGGTGAGGTCGTCCGGCGAGAGGGCCTCGTGGGCGCCGAGCGCGAGCGCCGCCTCGCGCCGTGCCGGGAAGACGTCGACCGCGACGATCCGACCCGCCCCGGCGATCCGCGCGCCCTGGACGACGAACTGACCGACGCCGCCGGCGCCGAGCACGAGAACGCTCGCTCCCGGCTGGATCCGATCGCGGTTCAGCGCCGCTCCGACGCCGGTCAGGGCGGCGCAGCCGAGCAGCGCCGCCTGGTCCAGCGGCACGTCCGCCGGGAGCGGGAGAGCCGTGTCCGCCGGGACGAGCACGTGCTCGGCGAGCGCCCCCACCGTCGTCATCCGGTAGACCGGCTCCCCGTCGACCTCGAGCCCGGTCGAGCCGTCGAGCATCGTCCCCGCCCGGATCGCCGCGCGCAGGGCCAGGCACGCCGTCTCCCGGCCGCTCCGGCACGGCGCGCACTCCCCGCAGGCCGGCGCCCACGAGACCACGACCGGGTCTCCGGGCGACGGGGACTCGACGCCCGGCCCGACGGCCTCGACGATCCCCGAGCCCTCGTGCCCCAGGATCATCGGGGTGGGCCGCGCCCACTCGCCGCGGACGACGTGGAGGTCGCTGCCGCAGATGCCGACGGCGGCCATCCGGACGATGACCTGGCCCTCGCCCGGCTCGGCCACCTCGATCTCGCGCAGCTCGAGCGGGACGCCGGCCGCGCGGAAGAGCGCGGCCCGCGTCCTCATCGCTCGTGAGCTGTCTCGGCCCTAGCGGCTGCGCCGCCGCTCAGGTGAACGGGAGGCAGCAGCCAAGCCGCTCCCTTCCTCCCTGCCTCAGCCTTGCGGCTGCGCCGCCGCTGAGGTGAACGGAAGGCAGCAGCCAAGCTGCTCCCTTCCTCCCTGTCTCAGCCTTTGCGGCTGCGCCGCCGCTGAGACCCGTAGGCCTCACGCCCCGAGCGCCTCGTGGATCTCGCCGCAGGTGGTCACGGTCGAGACGTTCTGGAGTGCGAAGTTGATGGAGGCGTTGTGCCACTCGGCGCTCATCGTCGAGCAGGCGTTCTCGGGGACGATCATGTAGTAGCCCTTGTCCGCGCCGGTGCGGGCGGTGTGCTCGATGGACATGTTCGTCCAGGCGCCGGTGACGATGACCGTGTCGCACCCGAGCCCCTGGAGGACGTTCTCGAAGTTCGTCCCCTGCCAGGCGCTCATCCGGGTCTTCTCGACGACGAAGTCGCCCTCCTTCGGCTCGAGCCCGTCGGCCGGCGCCGCGCCCCAGGTGCCGCGGACGAGCGCGCCGGCCTCCTTGAGGCCCTGGAAGAGCGGCGCGTTCAGCTTCAGGCCGGGAGCGCCCTCCTCGACGATGTACCAGACGTGGATCACCGGGATGCCCTTCGCCCGGCAGGCGTCCGCGAGCTTCCTGACGTTCTCGACGACGCCCTGCTCGGTCGCGTGGCCGGGCGAGCCGGATTCGGCGAAGGCGCCGTTCTCGATCATCACGTCGTTCTGCAGGTCCTGGATGACCAGAACGGTGCGGCTCGGGTCGATCTGGAGCTTCTCGTTGTCGCCCATCGCGTCTCCTTTCAGCCCATGTACGGCTCGCGGCGCGGGCCGACCTTGGTGCGGATCGAATACAGGGAGGTCGAGCTCGGGATGAACAGGGTGTGCCAGTCGTCGCCACCCCAGGTGAGGTTGCCGGTGTTCTCGGGCACCTCGATCGTCCCCAGGTGCTCGCCGGCCGAGCTGATCACCCAGATGCCGCCGGGCCCGGTAACCCAGATATTGCCGCGCTCGTCGCACTTCATCCCGTCGGGGATGCCCTCCTCGATGACGCCGGAGCCGATGCCCTCGAAGAACATCCGCCCGTTGGCGAGCGAGCCGTCGGCGTTGACGTCATAGATCTTGATGAAGGCCCCAGGGGTGTCGTTGATGTAGAGCTGCGACTCGCCCGGGGCGAAGCAGACCCCGTTGGGCTGCTCGTACTCGTCCCGGCCGACGAGGAGCTCGGGCTCGCCGCCGCCCGGCGCGATCTTGTAGACGCCCTGGAACCCCAGGTCGCGCTCGCGCTCGACCCCGAAGACCGGCATGCGCCCGTACCACGGGTCGCTGAAGTAGATCGTCCCGTCGGAGCGGACGGTGACGTCGTTGGGGCTGTTGAGCTCCTTGCCCTCGAAGTGCGACGCGACCGTCTCGCGCATGCCGTCGGGGTGCTCGCGGATCAGCAAGCTCGTGGCGTGCTCGCAGACGAGCAGCGTCCCGGCGGCCTCGTAGGTCATGCCGTTGCACTTGTTGGAGGGCCGCATGACCTCGACGACGCCGTCGGCCTCGCTCCACTTGCGCCGGACGTTGCCGGGCATGTCGCTGAAGTAGAGGCAGCCCTCGGCGCGGCTCCAGATCGGCCCCTCCGTGAAGGTGAATCCGGTGGCGAGCTGCTCGACCGCGGCGCCCTCGTCGACGAGCTCCAGGAGAGCGTCGGACTTCACGTTCACACCCATCTCCCTAGTCCTTTCGGTCTGATCGCGGGAGGCGCGAACCTAACACGTCAGGCCGCGTGCCGCCGCTCGATCCCGGCCAGCACGTCGGCGAGCTCCTCGAGGCTCGCCAGGTTGTGGCCGGGGAGGAAGCGGTCGACGAACGGAAGGGCTGCCTGCATGCCGCCGGCGAGCGGCTGGTAAGCCGGGTGGCCCTTGAGCGGGTTCACCCAGACGACGGCGTAGGCGGCCCGTGAGAGCCGCGCCATCTCGCGCCCGACGAGCGTCGGGTCGCCGCGGTCCCAGCCGTCCGAGACGACGACCACGACCGCGCCGCGGGTGAGCGCGCGCCGGCCCCAGAGGTCGTTGTAGGCCTTGAGCGCGTCGCCGATCCGCGTCCCGGCCGCCCAGTCCACGACCCGGTTGGAGGCCGCGGCGAGCGCCTTCTCGGGATCGCGCGTCGCCAGCTCGGGTGTGAGGCGCGTCAGCCGCGTTCCGAAGGCGAAGACCTCGACCCCCCGGCCCGAGCCGACCGCCGCGTGCAGGAAGAGGAGCAAGGCGCGCGCGTACTTCTCCATCGAGCCGGAGACGTCGCACAAGACGACGAGCTTGCGCGGCGTCTCGGCGCGGCGGCGGAAGGCGCGCTCGAGCGGATCGCCGCCCGTGGCGAGGGAGAGACGCGCGATGCGACGCAGGTCGACGACGCGGCCCCGGTGGTGCGGGCGCAACCGGCGCGAGCGGCGGAGCGGCCGTCGCGCGGCCACTTCCTCCAGCAGCCCGCGCAGGCGGACGAGCTCCTCCGGGGTCATCGCCGCGAAGTCCTTCTGGCGAAGCACCTCGTGCGCACTCCAGCCGATCTCGCTCGGGTCGCCGGTCTCCTCGCGGGAGCTTCCGTCGGCGCGGCTGTGCTGTTCGAGGAAGCGCCGGTTGGGCGGCGGGACGGCCGCGCGCCCGTCCGCGCGTGTCGGCTTCCGCAGGAACCAGGCCCGGAACGCCCGGTCGAACGCCTCGATCTCCTCGACCTTGGTGACGAGCGTCGCGCGCAGCGTCCAGTAGACGTCGTCCGGCCTGGTCACGTCGACCTGCGTGAAGCCGGTGAGCGCGTCGGCGAGCCGGCCGGGGCCGACCTCGAGACCGGCCTCCCGCAGGCAGCGGCCGAAGGTGACGACCTGGCGGACGATCGCCTGTTCGGCGCTCACGAGGCCCGAACGGCGCGCGCCTGCTCGACGAGCGCAGCCAGCGCCGAGTCGCGGACGAGCTCGAGGTCCTCGTGGTACTTGAGCACCGAGCCGAGGGTGTCCTCGACGACTGCGGCGTCCAGCTCGTCTCGCCCGAGCGCGGCGAGCGCCTGCGCCCAGTCGATCGTCTCCGCCACGCCGGGCGGCTTGGCGAGGTCGAGGCCGCGCAGCCCCTGCACGAACGCGGCCGTCTGGAGGGCGAGCTGCTCGGGAATCCCCGGAACCCGCAGCCTGACGATCTCGATCTCGCGCTCGAGGCTCGGGTGCCCGATCCAGTGGAAGAGGCAGCGGCGCTTGAGCGCGTCGTGGAGCTCGCGGGTGCGGTTCGACGTGAGCACGACGGCCGGCCTCCGCTCCGCGCCGATCGTCCCCACCTCGGGGATGGTGATCTGGAAATCCGACAGCACCTCGAGCAGGAACGCCTCGAACTCGTCGTCCGCGCGGTCGATCTCGTCGATCAGGAGGACGACCGGCTCCTCGCTCTCGACGGCTTCGAGGAGGGGGCGCCGGATCAGGAACTCGCGCCCGAACAGCTCGTCCTCGGAGACCGTGCCCTCCTGGGCGGCGCGGATGCGGAGGAGCTGGCGCAGGTAGTTCCACTCGTAGACGGCGTGGGCGATGTCCAGCCCCTCGTAGCACTGGAGCCGGATCAGGCGCGCCCCGAGCGCGGTCGCGAGCGCCTTTCCGGCCTCGGTCTTGCCGACGCCGGCCTCGCCCTCGAGCAGCAGCGGCTTTTCCAGCGTGAGCGAGAGGAAGAGCGACGTGGCCAGCCCACGGTCGGTCAGGTAGCCGGCGTCGTGGAGGCCTGCCTCCAGCTCGTCGATGGTCGCGAAGCCCACGGAGGGGAGCCTAGCGACGGCCTGCAAGCGCCCGCGTTTCGTTCAACTCCTCCCCTGTGCGTGGGTTAGGATCGATGAAAGTCCACCTCCACCCCAGGACACACATGACGCACTCCACGAACGTCCTCGTCCCGTCGTCCCCCGCTGAGGCGGTCACGTCCTTCGGGAACGGCGACGGGATCACGATCGTCGCCGGCGGCACGATCGTCATGCCCGAGCTCAGCTCCGGCCGCCTGCGGCCCGAGCGCGCGCTCCTGCTCGCCAAGGCCGGTCTCGACGGGATCACGAGCGAGAACGGCACGGTGCGCATAGGCGCGACCACGCCCGTGGCCGCGCTCGTCGGCGCCACCCCCGAGCCCCTCTCGACGGTCGCCTCCTACGTGGGCGACTACGAGATCCGGAGCCAGGCCACGATCGGCGGCAACCTCTGCGCGTCCCCCGCCGCCGAGTCGCCCCGCGGCGACCTGCAGGCGCCGCTGCTCGCGCTTGGCGCGCGCGTCCGCTCGGCGGGCGCCGGTGGCGAGCGCACCGAGTCGATCGACGACTTCCTCGCCGGCGGCGACGGCCGCCTCGTCCTCGAGATCGAGGTCGACGAGCCGGCGAAGGCCGCAGCCGCGGCGCTCGGCCGGCCGCACGCCCACAACTACACGATCATGGCCGTGTCCGCGGCCGAGGGCGCCGACGGCGTCCGCGTCGCGGTCTCCGGGGCCGGCCCGCGCGCGCAGCGGCTTCAGTCGGTGGAGCAGGCGCTCGCCGGCGGCGCCGATGCCGCCACGGCCGCCGCCGCGGCGGCCGACGACGTCTCGCCCCTCGACGACGCGCTCGCGTCGGCCTGGTACCGGAGCACGATGCTCTCGGGCCTGGTCGAGCGCGCGCTCAGCAAGCTCTAAGGAGGACTGCAGGAATGAAGTTGCAGGTCAACGGCATCGAGCGCGACCTCGAGACCCCGCCGCTCGCGTCGCTCTTGACGGCGCTGCGGGAGGAGCTCGCGATCACGAGCCCGAAGGCAGGCTGTCTCCAGGGCGGCTGCGGCGCGTGCACCGTTCTCGTCGACGGCGAGCCGAGGCGCGCCTGCCTCGTTCCGCTCGGCGCGGTCGACGGCGCGTCGGTCACAACGGTGGAGGGGCTCGGCACGGACAGCGAGCTCTCGCCGATCCAGGCCGCGTTCTTCGACAACTACGCCACGCAGTGCGGCTTCTGCGCCTCCGGCTTCATGCTGGCGGCTCACTCCCTACTCGAGCGGGAGCCGGGCGCCGGGCGGGAGGAGATCATCAAGGGGCTCGCGGGCCACATGTGCCGGTGCACCGGCTACGTGAAGATCGTCGAGGCGGTCGAGGCGGCCGCCCGCGGCGACGTCGACACGCGCCGCGACCGCGAGCCCGAGGCCCTCACCGAGGGGAGTCAGGCATGAAGGCTGTCGGCGCACGCCTGCCCCGCTACGACGGGATGGCGCAGGTAACCGGACGGATCACCTACGTCGACGACGTCCGCGTTCAGGGGACGCTCTGGGCGAAGGCGCTGCGATCGCCGCACCATTTCGCGGGCATCACGAAGCTCGACACGGGCAAGGCCGAGGCGATCCCGGGCGTCCATGCGGTCATCACGAAGGACGACGTTCCACTCAACGTCTACGGCCACCTCTCGGGGCTCGGCGTCCCCGGCGACGAGCCGCTCCTGGCCGAGGACGAGGTTCGCTACAAGGGCCAGCCGATCGCGGTCGTCGCCGCCGAGACCGAGGAGCTGGCGCAGGCCGGCGTCGATGCGATCGAGGTCGCCTACGCCGAGCGCGAGCCGATCTTCGACATCCGCAAGGCCTTCGATCCCGAGTCGCCGCGGATCCACCCGTGGGGGCCGGTCTACAACCACTTCGGCCCGCACGACCACCGGCGCGTCCGCAAGGGCGACGTCGAGGCCGCATTCGAGCAGGCGGACACGATCGTCGAGGGCGTGTACCGCCCGCAGGCGATCGAGCACTGCCCGCTCGAGCCGCAGACGGCCCTCGCCGTGCCGGAGGCCGACGGACGGCTGACGATCTACTCCTGCACGCAGGCGATGTACTTCTCGATGGGCGTCGTCGCCGCGCACCTCAAGTGCCCGCTGAACAAGCTCAAGTTCGTCGGCGGCACCGTCGGCGGCGGCTTCGGCGGCAAGGTGGACACCGCGACCGAGACGGTCTGCTCGCTGCTCGCGATGAAGGCGCAGCGCCCCGTCAAGTGGCGCTGGACGCGCGAGGAGGAGTTCCTCGCCTCGTCGACGCGGGCGCCCTGGCACATGGAGATCGCCGACGCCGTCACGAGCGACGGCTGGATCCTCGGCCGCAAGATGCTCACCCTGCACGACGCCGGCGCCTACACGCGCTTCTCCTCGTACGGCCTGACGAAGCACGCGTTCCACCACACCGGCGCGTACACGATCCCGAACCTGAACTTCAACGGCTACGTCGCCTTCACGAACCGCGTGCCGACGACCGCGATGCGCGGCTTCGGCGTCACCTCGGTCTCCTACGCGGCCGAGCTGCACATGAACCGCATCGCCGAGGTGCTCGGGCTCGACCCGTTCGCGGTGCGGCTGAAGAACGCGAACCGCATCGGCGACCTGACCGGGAACATGGTGCAGCTCCAGGACCCGTCGACCGTGGCCGTGATGCTCGCGGCAGCGGAGCGCGTCGGCCACGAGCTGCCGGCCGACCTGCGCGCGATGACGAACGAGCCGCGCTAGCGGCGAGCTTCTGCCCGACCACCTGAAGGACTCCGTCGCCACCAACGGGGGTGAGCACTGATGGCCAAGCACAAGGGTCGCGGGATCGCGACGATCGAGTACCCGACGGGAATGAACCAGAACGGCGACCCGAGCCAGGCCTGGGTCAAGCTGAAGCCGGACGGCCGCGTGGACGTCTTCGCGGGCACGGTCGACATCGGCCAGGGCTCGCGCACCGTGCACACGCAGATCGTGGCCGACACGCTCGGCGTCCCGTACGACTGGGTCACGATGGACAACACGAACACCGACTCCTCCCCGGTCTGCACGGGGAGCTTCGCCTCGCGCGGGACGTTCATCGGCGGCAACGCCGTCCGCTTCGCGGCCGAGAAGGCGCGCGAGCGCGTCCTCGACATCGCCTCGAAGGAGCTGGAGATCGACCCCGCCGACCTCGAGATCGCGGACGGCGAGGTCGTCGCCAAGGGCGCGCCCGACCGGAAGATCTCCATCTCCGACGTCGCGGCCGCGGCAACGTGGGTCCACGGCGAGCTGATCACCGGCACCGGCGCCGCCTTCAAGCCCTTCGCCGCGGTCGACGACGACACCGGCGCGGTGGAGATCGAGCCGCACTCGGCCATCTCCTACGCCGCCTGCGTGGCCGAGGTCGAGGTGGACGACGAGACCGGCGAGGTCACCGTCGAGAAGCTCGTCCAGGTCTACGACGTCGGCAGGGCGATCAACCCGATGCTCGTCGAGGGCCAGATCGACGGCGGCGCCATGATGGGGCTCGGCCTGGGCCTGCTCGAGGCCGCGTACCCCTACTACCCCTCGGTCGACCACCGCGGCGGGGAGTTCGGCGCCTACCTGATGCCCTCGCTCGAGGACCTGCCCGAGCTGGACAACGTCATCATCGAGAACCCCTCCGCCGACGGGCCCTTCGGCGCCAAGGCGATCGGCGAGATGGCGAACAACGCCCAGCCGCCGGCGATCTGCTCCGCGATCCACGACGCCGTCGGCGTCTGGGTGACCGAGTGCCCGGCCACGCCGGAGCGCGTCCTCAGGGCGCTCGCCGAGAAGGCGGAGCCCCGGCGCGACGGCAAGCGGGTGATCTTCGACGAGCCGATCTCCGTCCGCGGCGTCTCCGCGAACGCGGGCAAGGACGCCGAGGGCCACGGGTTCATCCTCGTCGATGACTGAGCTGGATCAGGAGCGGGTCTCGCCCTTCGGCACCTGGACGGGGCGGGACCCGTTCTGGATCTTCCCCGGCGTGGCCGTCCACTCGATCGGCGGCGACCAGGTGCTTCTCTGTCGCGTCTCGTACGACCCGGGCACGACCGTGCGCCGGCACGCTCACGAGCACACGGAGCAGCTGATGGCGATCGTGGACGGCTCGGTCGAGGTCACGATCGGCGACGAGACCAAGACGCTGGTCGCGGGCGACGTGTGCGTCATCAACCGCGGCGTCGAGCACGAGCTCTACTCGGAGAACGGCCTCACCTTCTTCGAGGCGCTTGCGCCCGTGCCGCTCGACCACGTCGAGGACCCCGCGCGCGACCTCGTGCTCGGCGCCGACCAAGGGCGCGGCCATGTCGAGCGCTAGCCCGCTCGGCGGCAAGGCCGCGATCGTCACCGGCGCGAGCCGAGGGATCGGCGAGGCGGTCGCCCGCCGGCTCGAGGAGCTCGGCGCGCAGGTGGCAACGCTCCAGCGGAGCGAGGGGCCCGGCCTCTGGGTCAGGTGCGACCTGGAGAGCGCCGAAGACGCCGAGCGGGCCGTCGAGGAGGCGGCGGAGCAGCTCGGCCGCATCGACATCTGCGTCTGCAACGCCGGGACGATGTTCCGGGCGCCCGCGCTCGAGCTGCCGGTGGAGGAGCTTCGGCGCGTGCTCGAGGTGAACGTCGTCGGCGCCTTCGTCGTCTCCCGCACCGCCGCGCGCCGCATGGTCGAGCAGGGCGAGGGCGGGCGCATCGTCCACATCGCCTCGATGATGTCGTTCCACGCGGGGATCAACACGCTCGCCTACGCCGCCTCGAAGGGCGCCATCGCGCAGCTGATGAAGGCGCAGGCGAACGAGTGGGCCCCGCTCGGCATCCGCGTGAACGCGGTCGCGCCGGGCTGGGTGGAGACCGAGCTGACAGCGCCCCTGCGCGAGGACGAGAAGCGCTTCGCGGAGATCTCCTCCCGCATCCCGGTCGGCCGCTGGGCGCGCGGCGAGGACATCGCCGGCGCGGTCGGGTTCCTCTGCCTGCCCGAGTCCGAGTACGTCAACGGGACGGTCGTGCCCGTCGACGGCGGCTGGCTCGCCCGCTAGGCCGCTCTCGCTACGACGAGCTTGACCTTGGCGCCGTCGCCCGGCTCGCGGGCGATCTCGCCCACGGGCTCGACAGTGACCGGCACCTCGGCCCCGGCCTCCGCCAGCGCCTCGGCGAGCGCGACCTCGACGGCGGCCGCGCTGTCGCGGGCCGCTCCCGGTCGCAGCACGACCCGCGCCCGCAGGCCGGGCTCCTCCTGGACGACCTGGTACTGGACGACGTCGGCGAGCCGGGCGAACGGCGCGCGCAGCCGGAACGGGTACACGTCGACCTCGCCGCCGCCCCGCGCCGGGAGGCGCAGGATGTCGTCGCTGCGGCCGTCCACCCGGGCGATGCGCAGGCTCGGAGGTTCGCCGGGGCCGGCCGGCTCGGCCAGCGTCACGGAGTCGGCGAGCTCGTACCGGATCAGCGGCTGGGCACGGTTGACGAGGTTCGTGAGCAGGACCTTGGCGCTCGGCGCGCCGGGCGGCACCGGCCGGTTGTCGGCATCGACGGCCTCGACGACGACGATCTCCTCGTTGACGAGGAGGACGTCGCCTCCTTCGGGCGACGTGACCGCCATGAACGGCGCCTCCGTGGCCGCGTAGACGTTCCCCGGCCGGAACCCCCAGGCCTGCTCCATCCGCTCGGCGGCGTCCTCGGTGAGGACCTCCGAGCCGACGATGACGATCTGCGGCTCGATCCGGAGGCGGCCCTGAAGCTGTTCCTCGGCCAGGAGGCCACCGATCCCGGCATAGGTGAGGATCGCCTCCGGGCGGTAGTCGTTGAGCGCGGCGACCAGGTCGGCGACCGGCATCGTCACGGTGAGCCGCGGCGTGCCCTCGCGGCCCGCGACGAACGCGCCGAACAGCTGCCGGGTGATGTGGACGGCGCCCGGGGCGCCGATCGCGGCCAGGCGCGTCTCCGGGGACACGCCCGCGCGCATCAGCCCGCGGAGCGCGGCGGCGACAAAGGTCGCGAACTCCCCCCGCTCGTAGACGAAGAGACCGCGGAGACCGGACGTCCCCGAGGTCGTGAACACGTGGTACCGGTCGAGGAGCAGCTCGGTCGGTCGGCCGGCGAGATGCCGCTCGAGGACGGGCGAGCTCAGCGCCGGGTCGGTGACGATCCGGTCGAGCTCGGCCATCATCGTCGCCTTGGGGAGCGTCGGCAGGTCCGCGAGGTCGACCGCGGCGGGATCGCGGCCGTCGAGCAGGTCGCGGTAGTAGGCGGAGCCGGCGACCGCGTCGCGCAGGAGCGCCGTCAAGCGCTCGCGGCGATAGGCCAGCAGCTCGTCGGAGGACGAGCCGCTCAGGTCGGGCAGCGCGTCGATGAGGGCGCGGATATCGAGTCTCCCGGTTGCGGTTGTCATCGGATCAACCCCCTCATGTATGCGGTGTGAATCTCCTCGACCAGCTCCGTCGGGACGCCCTCCGGGTCGACCAGCCGCTCCACGGCGAGGCCGCGCATGACGCCGCCGGAGCCGCGCGCCACCTCGCGGGGCGGCAGCATGAACTCGACGTCGAAGCGGACTGCCAGCTCGTGGATCAGCTCGCCGATCGCGTCGAGGAAGCGGTCGCGCAGCGCGACAACGGCGAGCCGGACCGGCTCGCGCCGCGACGCGTGCGTCATGAACTCGGTGACGAGCGGCGTCCACATCGGGTCGCGCTTCTGCGTTCCCTCGACGAACATCCGCGCGGGCATGCGGAACGCCTCTTCCAGCGACTCCGTTTCGCGGAGCAGGTCACCGTAGGCCTCGACCTGACGGTCGTAGTACCCGGCGAGAACTGCCAGGAACAGGTCGTCCTTGCCCGCGAAGCTCGAGTAGACCGCGCCCTTCGTGTACCCGGCCTCCTCGGCGATCTCGTCGAGCGAGGCGGCGTGGAAGCCGCGGCGCAGGAACACCTCGCGCGCGGCGCCGACGACCTCCTCCCGCGTCTGCTGCTTGCGCTCGGCTCGTGTCAGTCGGACGGCCATTGGATACCGTCGGTATTCATAAACCTTCGGTATGCGAATGTCAAGCCAACGCGCCCGCTAGGCTCGCCCCGTCCCCGACCGCGAGGAGGCCGCATGCCACTCATCGAGGTGAAGCTGTACGAGCAGCGCGTGACCGAGGAGTCCGTGCCGAAGATCATCGAGGCGCTCACCGACGCGCTTCACGAGTCGTCCGGCGCGGCGAAGGAGCACATCTGGGTGATCGTCGAGGGCGTCTCTCCCAAGCACTGGGGCGCGGGCGGCGCTCCCGCCGCCTAGCCATGCCGGTCGTCGAGGTGAAGCTCTACGAGGAGCGGCTGACGGACGAGCTGGCGGCGCAGCTGATCGAGAAGATGACCGACGCGCTGGTCGAGTGCACGTCCGAGCAGCTCCGCGGGCACACCTGGGTGATCGTCACCGCCCCGCCCGCGAAGCACTGGGGCCACGGCGGCCGGCCCGGGCCGATCGCCGGCGTGACGATGCCCAGCTAGACGTGTCTCCCAAGTCGGTGGGCAGCTTCTAGGATGAGGGTCTTCCCCGTGAAGACTCGCCGAGGAGGAAAACCTGCATGAAGGACACGCAGAAGTCCGCGAAGAAGCCGTCCAAGGGATTCACGGCCGAGGAACGGGCCGCGATGAGGGAGCGCGCCCAGGAGCTGAAGGCGGAAGCACGCAAGGCGGACGGGGAGAAGGCCCTGCTCGCGAAGGTCGCGGAGATGCCGAAGCCGGATCGCGTCATGGCCGAGCGGCTCCACGCGATCGTCAAGGCCAACGCGCCGGACCTCTCGCCGAAGACCTGGTACGGGATGCCCGCGTATGCCAGGGACGGCAAGGTCGTCTGCTTCTTCCAAAGCGCGCACAAGTTCGACTCGAGGTACGCGACCTTCGGCTTCAACGACACAGCGAACCTCGACGACGGCGCCATGTGGCCGACCTCCTTCGCGCTGAAGAAGTTGACCGCCGCCGACGAGAAAAAGATCGCCGCGCTCGTGAAGAAAGCGGTGAGCTGAGGACTCAGCTCGCCAACTCCAAGTAACAGACTGTTACTTGGAGGTAACGCGCTCGAGCTCGACCGCGGGGGCGTCCGGGACGATCTCGAGCGTCTCGCGGGCGTGGAGGAGCGTCGTCCTGACGATGAGCTTCGCCCGGGCGAAGTTGTCCAGCCGCGTCGGCACCGGCCCGACCGGCCGGCGGAGCGCATAGCCCGCGGCGTTGCGGCCGATCGCCTGGTACGACTCGAGCGAGAGGAGCGGCGCCATGCCGAAGAGCTCGAGGTTGTCCAGCGGCTCCAGGTCGGCGCGGTGGATCACCGCGGTGCCCTTGGACTGGAGCCCGATCGCGACCCCCGAGCCCGAGAGGACGGCGCCGTCGTGGCCGATGAAGGCGACGTCGGAGGAGCGACGGACGCGTACGAGCCGCGGCTCGCCTCCTCCCTCCCGGACGCCGTCGGCGAGCGCGTCGAGCACGTCCTCGTGCGCGAGCTCCCCGATGGTCGTCCGCAGCGCGTCCCCGTAGGCCGGGCCGACCGCGATGACGACCTCGTCGGCGCGCTCGCCGGCCTCGGCCCGCTGCCCGTCGACGAGCAGCGGCGGGCCATCCGCCTCCGGCGTCGCCAGCTCGCGTGGGTCGAGCACGTGCGGAAGCGCCTGCACGGCCTCCCAGAGGTCGCCCTCCAGCCGCCAGCCCGTTCCCGGCCCGGCATAGACGTTCGGGTCGTTCACCGCAGAGCGCACCTCGCCCCCGGGCGCGATGATCGCCGAGGTCTGCAGGTAGTCGGCCGCGACGCGCTGGCGCTGCATGCCGAGCACGGCCTCGGCCACGTCGGAGAAGCCACGCCGGTCGAGCACCAGTGCCACGTCGGCCGCGGTGATCCGCTCCGAGAGCACGCGGTCGGCGGCCTCGACGTCGGCGGAGCGGTCGCGGTCGGGCAGGTCGGCGCTGTCGTAGCCGTACGTCGCCGCCTCGACCTCCTCGTCGGTGACCGGCGGGAAGGAGAATGCCTCGAAGACGGCCTGGATCGCCCGCGCGCCGCGCTCGCGGACGCGCACGACCTCGTCCTCGGCAACCGGCTCGAGGCCGGCGTCGACCTGCCAGTCCCGCTGGACCGTCAGCCACTCGTCGAGGTCATCGGCGTCGTAGTTGCCGCCGCCGAACATGTTGTCGTGGCGCGGCATGACCGAGTAGCCCGAGGTGACGAAGTCGGTGCCGGGCAGGAGTTGGCCCATCAGCTTCGCGGTCTTGCGGAACTCGGAATGGGAGGCGATCGCGTCGTTGCCCGAGGCGACCTCGAGGTCGAGCCAGGCGGCGAGGACGTTCTCGGCAAGGATCTCGCGCGTGCCCGCGGGGACGGAGAGCGCGAGCGCGACGCACGAGATGGAGCCGTTCTGGACGCCCTGCGAGCCTGCGGCGCGGATGGCGGCGAGGCAGCGGGCCTCGAGGTAGAGCATGGAGCAGCCCTGCGCGTGGCCCATCAGCGCCTCCGAGCCGCCGCCCGACGTAAACCGCACCTTGACCCCGCGCGAGGCGTACGCCGAGGCGAGCAGCGCCTTCGACCAGGGCGTGTCGTCGCCGTCCACGAAGACCGGCTCCGTGCCGTACACGGACAGCGTCTCCGCGTACGTGACGAGCCCCTGGATGGCGAGTTGGAGGTTCCGCCGCTCCTCGACGGCGCACTGCGTCATCACGCCCGGGCGGCCGGTCTGCGACCCGACCAGGATGGCGAGCGCGTTCAGCGGCGCGTAGCGGGACACGCCGACGGTCGTCTCGATCTCGGCGAAGCCGCGCAGGGCGGCCTCGGCCGCGTCGGCTGCGAGGAGCGCGGGGTTCTCCTTGAGGTTCGTGACGTGCGATTGGTTCGCAGGCCGACGGCGGGCGCGCAGCTTCTTGAGCGCGAACATCAGCTCGACCGGGTCGAGCAGCGAGACGACGCGCGCCAGCCGCGCCGGGGTGAGCCCGCGGGAGAGGCGGATCAGCTCCGCACGCGGCACGTCGACGTCGACGAGCCGCCGCGCGAGCTCGTGGTCGTCGAGGGCCATCGCCTCTTGCGTCACGTCGAGATCGAGGCCGTACCGGACGACGAAGTGGTCGATGACGTCGAACGCCGAGGCGGCCTTGCCGTCCATGGCGACGACCCGTCCGTCTTCCAGCTCGAGCCCCGGCTCCGGGTCGTTCGGCCCGTTCATGGCCACGAGCCCGAGCTCGGGGTACGGCGCGATCAGCAGCTCCCGGCGGAGCGGTTTCTCCTCCCGCGAGAGGAAGCGCTTAGACCGCCGGGGCCCGCTCATCGCTCAGCGCCAGCAGGCCGCGCTCCGCGTAGACGGCGAGCGCCTCGCGCACGAACGCGGCGGTCAGCGGGGCCCGGTAGTCGCCCTCGAGCCGCTCGGCCCAGAGCTCGAGCTGCTGCGGGCTGGAGCGGCGGGGCCTGAGCGCCGTGTAGATCTCGAGCAGGACGTCGGAGGGAACGAGCGCGAGCTCGGCCGCGCGTTCGAGGTTCGCCGCCAGCTCGGGCCGGCCTGCGTCCCGCGCCACCGCGGCCTGGAGCCGCAGCGTCTCCGGGGTCGCACGCAGGTCGTCGCCGTCGAGCTCGCCCGCGCGGAGCGCGTCGAGCGTCAGCTCGTCGAGCCGGCGGCCCGACGGGGTGGCGACGAGATCGGGACGGCGCGACCCCAGCGGGTAGTCGGCGGACCGGTCCAGTTCCATGGGCAGATGGTAGTTCGGCGGACCCGCTCGGCGCGCCCGGCCGGGAGGAGAACGTTTATAACAACGCTGTGGCCGCCGGGAACGCCTACGACTTCGAGGGGCGCGTCGCGCTCGTCACCGGCGGCGCGCAGGGCATCGGCGGGGCGACGACGGCGCGGCTCCGAGCAAGCGGTGCCAAGGTGGCGGTCTTCGACCTCAACGCATCCGACGGCGACGGCGACCTGGCGATCGCCGGGGACGTCACCCACTCGGCCGACCTCGACGCGGCGGTCGACCGGGTCGTGGGCGAGCTGGGCCGCCTGGACGTGCTCGTCTGCTGCGCGGGCGTGAGCGGCGACTCGCTGCGGACGGTGGACGTGAGCGACGAGGAGTGGAACCGCGTCTTCGGCGTCAACTCGAGCGGCGTCTTCTTCGCCAATCGGGCCGCGATCCGGGCGATGGACCCGAACGGGTACGGGCGCATCGTCAACGTCGCCTCGATCGCCGGCAAGGAGGGCAACCCCATGGCTGCCGCGTACTCGGCGTCGAAGGCGGCGGTGATCGGGATGACGAAGGCGGTCGGAAAGGACGTGGCCGGCAGCGGCATCCTCGTCAACTGCGTCGCACCCGCAGTGATCGAGACGCCGATGCTCGGCGACATGACCCAGGAGCACGTCGACTACATGGTCGCGCGCATCCCGCTCGGCCGAATGGGCCAGCCGGAGGAGGTGGCCTCGCTGATCGCGTACCTCGCCAGCGAGGAGCTCGCCTTCTCGACAGGCGCCTGCTTCGACCTCTCGGGCGGACGCGCCGTCTACTAGAGCTCCTGACGCGATGATGACCCGCCGACTGAGTGCGCTGGGTGATTCGAGGGAAGGACGCAGGGCGCGCTCATACCTGCAGAGGTATGGGCGCAACCGAGGACGCAGCCTCGGGCCGCTCAGCGTGCTCAGACGGCAAGGCTCCTCATCGTGTTAGGAGCTCTAACGGCGCGCGTCGTCACGTTCGGGGAGGCGATGCTCCGCCTGTCGCCGCCCGGCCGACTGCGGCTCGAGCAGGCGCGGACGCTGGAAGTCTGGCCGGCCGGCGCCGAGCTGAACGTCGCAGTGGGGCTCGCGCGGCTCGGTGAGGACGTCGGCTGGGTCTCGCGGCTGCCGCGCAACCCGCTCGCCGAGATCGTCCTCGCGCATGCGCGCTCGTTCGGGATCGACGTCTCCGGCGTGCTCGCTGCGGACGAGGGCCGCCTCGGGCTCTACTTCGTCGAGGTCTCCGAGCCGCCGCTGGCCAGCCGGGCGCTCTACGACCGCTCGGCCTCGGCCTTCGCGCTGCTCGACCCGGCCGAGCTCGACTGGGCGGCGCTGCTCGCAGGCGCGCGCGCCTTCCACGTGACCGGGATCACCGCGGCGCTCTCGGACTCCTGCGCACGGGCGGCGGCGGATGCGCTCCAGGCCGCGCGGGCGGCGGGCTGTCTCACCTCGTACGACCTGAACCTGCGCACACGGCTGGCGCCCCCGGCGGAGTGGCGCGCGCGGCTGGAGGAGGCCGCGCCCTCGCTCGACCTGCTCGTCTGCTCGGCGGAGGACGCTACCGCGGTGCTGGGCGTCGAAGGGGAGCCCGCCGAGACCGCCGCGCGCGTGCGCGAGCTGCTCGGGATCGAGCGCGTCGTCGTGTCCCGGCGGATCGAGGACGGCGCGGCGCTCCGCCGCGAGAGCGCCGCCGTCGACGGGGCCGGCACGGCGATGTCGACCTCTCCCCCGTTCCGCGCGACCGAGCCTGTCGGCGCCGGCGACGCGTTCTGCGCGGGACTGCTCAGCGGGCTCCTGGCGGGTGACCTCGCCCGCGGGCTCGAGCTGGGCGGGGCGATGGCGGCAGTCAAGCAGGCGGTTCCCGGCGACGCGCCCGTGGTCGGCCTCGAGGAGCTCGAGCTGGCCCTCGCGGAGAACCCGAGGATGCGCCGGTGAGCCGCGGCTGGCGCCTCGTCCGCATCGACGGCGCAGAGGGGCGCCGCTTCGGCGCGGTCGCACCGGAGGCGCCCGATCGCATCGTCCTCGTCGGCGGCTCCGACCCACTGCACCTGCTGGAGCCCGGCGCGCTCGCGAAGCATGCCGCCGCCTCCGCCGAGGCGATCGACGGCGTCGACCCCGAGACCCTGCGCCCACCGGCGCCGTGGCGCCTTTCCCTCCCCCTCGACCCGGGAGAGGTCTGGTGCGCCGGCGTCACCTATGAGCGGAGCCGGGACGCGCGGCTCGAGGAAAGCCAGACCGAGGCCCGCGACGCCTACAGCCTCGTCTACGACGCCGAGCGGCCCGAGCTCTTCCTGAAGGACGCCGCCGGCCGCCGCACCGTCGGCCCCGATGGGCGCATCGGCGTCCGCAGCGACTCCGCGTGGAGCGTGCCCGAGCCCGAGCTCGGCATCGTGCTCGGCGAGGGCGGCTCGCTGCTGGGGCTCACGATCGGCAACGACGTCTCCTCGCGCGACATCGAGGGCGCCAACCCGCTCTACCTGCCGCAGGCGAAGGTGTACGCGGGGGCGTGCGCGCTCGGGCCCGCCGTGCTCGTGCCGGACGACTGGGAGGCGCCGTTCCCGATCGAGCTCCGCGTCCGCGCCGGCTCGGGCGAGACGCTCTTCGAGGGCGAGACGTCGACGGCGCGCATGAAGCGCGGCCTCGCCGAGCTCGCCGGCTTCTGCGTCCGCGACAACCCCGTGCCGCCGGGGAGCGTCCTCCTGACCGGCACCGGGCTCGTCCCGCCCGACGATTTCACGCTCGAGCCGGGCATGGTGGTCGAGGTCGGGATCGCGGGAATCGGCAGACTGGTGAATACCGTGGCGATCGCGAGCGAGCTCCTGTGACCGCGCACCCTGTCGGAGGCACGATCCCGGCGCTGCTGACGCCCTTCACCGAGGGGGGCGAGAGCGTCGATCTCGACCTGCTCGACGAGCACGTCGCGTGGCTCGCCGAGCGCGGCGTCCGCACGATCTCTCCGCTCGGCACGACGGGCGAGGGGCCGTCGCTCTCGCTGGCCGAGCGCAAGGCCGTGATCGACCGCCTGGCGCGCCACCCGGCCGGGATGCGGCTGCTGCCGGGAACCGGGTGCACGGCCCTCCCGGAGACGATCGAGCTTTCGCGCTTCGCCGTCGAGCAGGGCGCGGCCGGAGTCCTGGTCGCGCCGCCCTGGTACTACGACGCCACCCCGGCCGGAACGGCCCGCTACTTCGGCGCGCTGATCGAGGCGCTCCCCGCCGACGCGCGCGTCTTCCTCTACCACATCCCCGTGCAAACGGGCGTCCCGATCGAGGACGAGACGATGCGCGAGCTGCGCGACCGCTACGGCGCGCCCGTCGCCGGCGCGAAAGACTCGAGCGGCGACCTCGAGCACGCCTCCCGCTGGATCCGCGACTTCCCCGAGCTGGCCATCCTGCCCGGCTCCGACGCGCTCGCCTCGGACGCCGCCCGGGTCGGAGCGGCCGGCACGATCACGCTCCTGGCGAACGTCTTCCCCGACGAGCTCGACGCGATCCGCGCGGGCGACGGGGTCGAGCGGCGCCAGGCCTTCCTGACGGCGCTGCGCGGGCTCACGCAGGAGTATCCGCGCCACGCCGCGATGAAGCACCTTCTCCATGTCGTCTCCGGCCTGCGCCGCGCGACGGTGCGTCCGCCGCTCGACGAGCTCTCGCCCGAGCAGGTCGAGGAGCTGGAGGCGCGATTCGACGAGCTCCGGAGGAACGCCCATGTCTGAGACCCTGCAGGCCCCGGTCCGGCCGGCCCTCGCCAACTTCGTCGGCGGCGAGTGGCTGCCGAGCAGAAGCGGGGAGACGTACGAGAAGCGCAGCCCGATCACGGCCCGCGGAGGCGATCGGCGAGCTCCCCGCCTCGGGGGCCGAGGACGTCGAGGCCGCCGTGGCCGCCGCCGCCGCGGCCTTCCCCGGCTGGTCGAAGCTGCCGATGGCCGCGCGCGCGGCCGTGCTCACGAAGGCGGCGGCCGCCGTCGAGGCCCGCGTCGAGGACATGGCGCAGGACATGACCCTCGAGATGGGCAAGCCGCTGCGCGAAGCGCGCATGGAGGCGGCGCGCACGGCAGCGATCTTCCGCTACTTCGCGGGCGAGGCCTGGCGCCCGGTCGGCGAGCTCTACGAGCAGTCGGCCACCGGCCAGCCCGTGCACACGATCCGCCGGCCGCTCGGCGTCGTCGGGCTGATCACCCCGTGGAACTTCCCGGCCGCCATCCCCGCGTGGAAGGCCGCGCCGGCCCTGATCTACGGGAACACGGTCGTCATGAAGCTCGCGCAGGAGGCGCCGATCACGGGCCTCCACCTGGCGGCGGCGCTCGAGGAGGGCGGGCTTCCGCCCGGCGTCCTCAACGTCGTCATCGGCCGCGGCTCCGCCGTGGGAACGCCGCTCGTCGAGCATCCGCAGGTGCGGGCGGTGTCCTTCACCGGCTCCGTCGCCGTCGGCCACGAGGTGCGCGACCGCGTCGTCGCGCGCGGCGGCCGCGTCCAGCTCGAGCTGGGCGGCCACAACCCGCTGATCGTGATGGCCGACGCCGACCTGGGCCGCGCCGTCGAGGCCGCCTACGCGGGCGCGTTCTGGTCGGCCGGGCAGAAGTGCACGGCCACCCGCCGCATCTTCGTCCACGACGCGGTCTACGACGACTTCCGCGGGCGCCTGCTCGAGCGGATCGAGGCCGGGAAGGTCGGAGACCCGACCGACCCCGAGGTCGAGGTCGGGCCCGTGGTCACGGAAACCGCGATGGAGGAGATCCTGGCCGCCGTCGAGCGCGGCAAGGCCGAGGGCGGCACGCTCCTCACCGGCGGCGGGCGCCTGGACGACGACGCCTTCCTGATCGCGCCCACGCTCTTCGAGGACGTCTCGGACGAGTCGCTGCTCTCCTGCGAGGAGGTCTTCGGCCCGGTCAGCTCGCTCTATCGCTTCTCCACGACCGACGAGGTGATCGCACGGGCGAACGCCGTCGAGTTCGGGCTCTCGGCCTCCATCTTCACCGACAGCCTCACCTCTGCCCGGCGCTTCGCCAACGAGCTCCAGGCCGGCATCCTCCACGTCAACCAGCAGACGGCGGGCGCCGACGTGCACGTTCCCTTCGGCGGCCTCAAGGGCTCCGGCTTCGGCCCGCACGAGCAGGGGCGCGCCGCGATCGAGTTCTACACCGAGGTCGTCACGGTCTACCAGGACGTGTAGGGCTTCGGCGTGGCGGAGGAGCGGTTCCTCGTCACCGGCGCGCTCGGCTGCATCGGCGCCTGGATCCTGCGCACGCTCCTGCGCGAGGGAATCCCGGCGGCAGGGTTCGATCTCGGCACGGACACGGCGCGCCTCGCGCTGATCCTGGAGCCGGACGAGCTCGACCGCGTCGAGCTGATCCAGGGCGACGTCACCGACTTGGCGGCCGTCGAGCGGGCGCTCGACGAGCACGGGAGCACGCACGTCGTCCACCTCGCCGCGATGCTGATCCCGCTCGCCAAGGCCGACCCGCCGCGCGGCGCGAGCGTGAACGTCGTCGGCACCGTGAACGTCCTCGAGGCGGTACGGCGCCGGCGGGAGCGGGTTCGCGGCCTCTCCTACGCCAGCTCGGCGGCCGTCTACGGGCCGGACGCGCCCGCGCGGGTCGCCGAGGGCGCGGACCCGAGCCCGGCGACGCACTACGGCGTCCACAAGCAGGCCAACGAGGGCGCCGCGCGCGTCTACTGGGCCGACGACGGCGTCCCGAGCATCGGGCTGCGGCCGTTCGTCGTCTACGGGGCCGGGCGCGACCAGGGGCTCACGGCGGACCCGACCCTGGCCATGGCCGCGGCCGCGCGCGGGGAGCCGTTCCGCATCGGCTTCGGCGGGCGCGTGCAGATGCACTACGCGCCGGACGCGGCGCGGGCGTTCATCGACGCCGCCCGCCGCTCGGCGGAGGGCGGCGCCCTCGTCGGCAACCTGGGCGGCCCGGCGACCGGGATCGACGAGGTGGTCGCCGCGATCGAGGCCGCCGCACCGGAGGCGGCCGGCTCGATCACGTTCGCCGAGACGCCCCTGCCGTTCCCGGAGGAGTTCGAGGGCGTCGTCCACCCCGCGCCGGTCACGCCGCTTCGCGAGGCCGTCGCCGAGACCGTGGCGATCTTCCGTGAGCGGCTCTGAGCTCTACGCGGCGGCGGTCGCCGACGTCCTCGACTCGCTCGGCCTCCGGCGGCAGACGCTGGCGCCCACGATCGGGCCGCTCCGGCCCGGGATGCGCCTCGAGGGTCCCGCCTTCGCCGTCGAGGGCCGGCCGCGCGCCGAGGCCGACTACGAGGCGTCGATCCGCCGCATCCTCGAGATGCTCGGCGCCGTCCCCGCCGGGGCGGTTCCCGTCTACGCGACCAACGACGACGAGGCGGCCCAGTTCGGCGAGCTGTCAGCGACCGCGCTGCAGGCCAAGGGCTGCCCCGGAGTCGTCCTCGACGGCGGCTGCCGCGACGTCGCCTTCATCGAGGAGGCCGGCTTCCCCGTGTTCTGCCGCTACGCGACCCCGCAGGACTCCGTCCCGCGCTGGGAGTGCCTCGACTGGGGCCACCGCGTGACGATCGGCGGCGTCGAGGTCGCCACCGGGGACTGGCTGGTCGCGGACGCGGACGGGGTCGTCGTCGTACCGGCCGCGCTGCGCGGACGAGGTGCTGGAGAAGGCCCGCGCGGTCGCCGGAACCGAGAGCCAGGTCCGCGAGGCCGTGCGCCGCGGCGTCGCGCCGCTCGACGCCTACGACGAGTTCGGCAAGTTCTAGAGGTCGACCGTCTCGTAGAACGTGCGCTCGCGGCTCTCGAGCCGCGGGATCGCGTCCCCGGCGCCGAGCCGCTGGAAGTGCTCGGAGGACCCGTGCGCCTCGAAGGCGGCGGCGTCCGCGTACTGCTCGTAGAAGAAGAAGACGCGTGGGTCCTCGGGGTCGCGGTGCGGCTGCCACATGAGGCACCCGGGCTCCGCGCGCGACGGCCCCGCCAGCTGCTCGACGGCGGACAGCACGTTCTCCTCCTCGCCTTCCTTCGCGACCCAGCGCGCCACCAGCACGTACGCCATCTAGTCTCCTTCCTCGCCTCGCACGGGGTTTGTCAGAGTGCCGATTCCCTCGATCTCCACGGCCACCTCGTCGCCGGGGCGCAGGAAGATCGGCGGCGTGCGGGTGAAGCCGACGCCGGCAGGGGTTCCGGTCACGATCAGGTCGCCGGGATCCAGGGTGATGCCCTTGCTGATGTAGGCGATCAGCTCGGCGACGGAGAAGACCATCTCGGCGGTCGACGAGTCCTGCAGCGCCTCGCCGTTGACGAGACAGCGAATCCTGAGCGCCTGCGGATCGGGGATCTCCGATGCCGGCGCCACGCGCGGCCCGGTCGGCGAGAACGTGTCGAGCGACTTGGCCCGCGTCCACTGGCCGTCCTGGAACTGGAGGTCGCGCGCGCTCACGTCGTTGAAGCACGTGTAGCCCGCGACGACGTCGAGGGCCCGCGCGACGGGCACGTCGCGCGCCCGCTCCCCGATGACCACCCCGAGCTCGGCCTCGTAGTCGACCTCCGCCGAGAGGGCCGAGAGCACGATCGGCTCCCCGGGGCCGATCACGCTGGACGGCCAGATGGCGAACACGACCGGCCGCTCGGGGACCTCGAGCCCCGCCTCGGCCGCGTGATCGCGGTAGTTCATCCCCGCTGCGAGGATCTTCCCCGGCCGTTCCTGCATCGCGCGATCATGGCACACGGGCGCTAGCGTGAGCCCCGGGATGGCGCTCCGGAACCGTGTCACGCCTCTGGGAGAGCTCGTCGCCGACCCGGCCCGCGGTCTCGTCTACGGGAACCGCGGGTGCCTGCACGACGAGAGCGGGCGGATCCGGCGACGCTACGCGGGAAAGCGCTGGATCGCCTGCCGGCTCGAGTTCAAGGGCTGGCAGCGGGGGCCGCTCCTGCAGCCCGGCAAGTTCACGGAGCTGTTCTTCCTCGACGAGGCGACCGCGTTCGCGGCCGGGCACCGGCCCTGCGCGCTCTGCCGGCGCGAGGACTACGTCCGCTTCGGCGAGCTGTGGGGCGAGCTCCACCCCGGCGAGGCCGGCGCGGACGTCGTCGACGCCCGGCTCCACGCGGAGAGGCTCGATCCGGCGACCCGCGGCCCCCGCCTCCACGCTGCCGCGCTGGACGAACTGCCGGACGGCGCCTTCGTCCTCGAGCAGGGCGAGGCGCGGCTCGTCCACGGCGGATGCCTGCTCACCTGGACGCCGGCCGGCTACGTGAGTCCCCGGTCACGGGCCGGCGGGACGCGGGCCACGGTGATCACGCCGCCGTCGCTCGTCGCCGTCCTCCGGGCCGGCTGGGCGGGCTCCGTCCCACTCATTCACCCGTCCGCGGACTAGGCTTAGAGGGGATGGAAGAACACGCCACCACCGAGGAGCTGCTGGCCGGCCTCGACCACATCCGGGCGGCGCCCGCCGACCGCGGCACCGTCGAGTTGATCGTCCGCCGGCCGACGGTGGACGAGCGCGAGGTCCTGGCGCAGGCCGAGCTCGACCTCGTCGTCGGGCTGGTCGGCGACCGCTGGCACCTGGGCGCGTCGCCAATCAACGACGCCCAGCTGACGCTGATGAACGCCCGCGCTGCCCAGCTCATCGCCCGCAGCCGCGAGCGCTGGCCGCTGGCCGGCGACCAGCTCTACGTCGACCTCGACCTGAGCGTGGACAACCTGCCCGCCGGCAGCCGTCTGGAGGTCGGCGATGCGGTGATCGAGATCACCCCCGTGCCGCACACCGGCTGTGCCAAGTTCAGCGCGCGCTTCGGAACCAACGCGCTCAAGTTCGTGAACAAGAGCCCCGGCCGCGAGCTCCGGCTCCGCGGGGTCAACGCCCGCGTCGTCACTCCGGGGCCCGTCCGCGCCGGCGACGCGATCGCGAAGGTCGACGCCGCCTAGGCGTAGCTGCCGCGCGACTCCCAGGACTCGCGCATCGAGATCCGCATTCGCTGCATGGCCGAGACCTGGTAGAGCCCGCCGGCGAACGCGAAGCCGAAGTAGAGGGCGTACCACCACCAGTCGTTGTCGGCGCGGGACGTGACGGCGTTGCTCGTGAAGTCCTCGGTGTCGATCGCCCCGAACAGGAGCATGAGCCCCGTGACGACGGCGCTCGCTCCCGCCAGCGCGCTGAGCACGACGAGCAGGATCAGCGGGAGGTCGGCCGCGATCGCAAGCAGCGCGAGGAGGACGCCGGCGGCGATCCCGACCAGGACGACCAGCCAGTTCCAGTCGACGCCGAGGGCGCCCATCAGGCTCGCCCCGAGCGCGAAGCCGATCGAGCCCATGGCCAGGACGACGGCCACCACGTAGAAGAAGTAGGCGAGCAGCGCGAAGACGAACGCCAGCGCCAGCGCGACGAGCCAGGCGAGGCCGGTGCGGAGGAAGCCTTCGTCGGTGGCCGCCGCGATCAGCCCCGCTCCCAGGCTGAAGCCGACGAAGGCGCCCCAGAGCGGGATGATGAAGCGGAAGGCGAGGTAGCCGAAGAAGCAGAACACGCCCCCCACGAGAAGCAAGAGCAGACCGAAGGCGATGTCTTCCATCGAGTCCCGCGATCATTCGGACGCTCACGAGCGATGTCAAGCGCCTTGGCGGCATGCGACGTGACGCGCCCCGTAGGATGCCGCGTCTCCGAGGGTCAGGTCGCGGTTTGAACGAAGGTGAGGGAGGGGTGGTGAGCGCGAGTTCGAGCGCAAGCGTTTCCGAGGAGGGAGCAGGCAATCCGCGGCTCGCCCTGCTGCTCGCGATGGCGATGTTCGTCCTCGTCTTCGACACGTCGCTGATGAACGTCTCGATCTCGGCGGTCGTCGAGGACCTCGACACCACAGTGAGCGGCGTGCAGGCGGCGATCGCGCTCGAGGCGCTGGTCTCCGCGGCCTTCATCCTCATCAACAGCAAGGTCGGCGACCTAATCGGACGCAAGCGGGCGTACGTGCTGGGCCTGCTCGCCTACGCGATCGGCGCCCTGGCGATGGTTCTCGCCCAGAGCCTGACCCCCGTCATCATCTTCTGGGCGATCATCGGCGGTCTGGGAGCGTCGCTGCTCTTGCCCGCGATGCAGTCCCTCATCCACGGCAACTTCGAGGGAGCAGCCCGGACGAAGGCGTATGCGCTGGTGGGCGCGTCCGCTGCGATCGCCGCCGCGGTGGGACCGCTGATCGGAGGGTTCGTGACCACGACGATGTCGTGGCGCGTCGGGTTCCTGCTCGAGGTCGTCGTCATCGCCGTCGTCCTGTCCGGCATCAAGCTCGTTCACGACGAGCCGTACACGGGACCGCGCCAGATCGACGTGGTCGGCGCGATCCTCTCCGTCCTCGGCATGGGCGGCCTCGTTCTGGGAATCCTCCTGTGGCAGGAGGGCGGGGAGTACGTCGGCTTGGTAATGGCGATCGGCGCGGTCGGGCTCGCTCTGCTCGCCTACTGGCTCGTGCGCCGCAAGCGTCAGGGGAAGCCGGCGCTGCTCGACCCCGACCTGTTCAGGTTCCCGCACTTCACGACCGGGATCTCCCAGCAGATGCTGCAACAGATCGCGCTGGGCGGGGCGATGATCGCGCTGCCGATCTTCCTGCAGATGACCCTCGGGTACAACGCGCTGGAGGCGGGCCTGTCCATCGCCCCGCTCTCACTCACTATGTTCGCCGTCGCGATGCTTGCCGGAAAGAGGGCGGGAAACCGGCGCCCGAGCACCATCGTGCTCGCGGGCTTTGCGCTCATCACCGTGGGATTTGCCCTGATCGTCCCGATCGTGCCGCGAACGGACTCCGGCTGGGCCCTCGCGATCCCGCTGCTGATCGCGGGAGCAGGGTTCGGTCTACTGGTCTCTCAGCTGTTCAACTACACGCTCTCGCCGATCGAGGGAGAGCGGGTGAGCGAGGCGGCCGGGGTCAACTCTGCCGCGGGCAATTTCGGGCTGTCGTTCGGATTGGCGATGGCCGGCGGCGTCCTGCTCGCGGTGCTCGCCCTCTCGTTCACCAACCTGACGGAAGAGAGCAACGTGATTCCCCCGGCACAGCAGGCGCTGATCGCGGACACGCTCGAGGAGGACGCCGAGGTGATGAGCGACGCGCAGCTCGAACGGTTGCTCGCCGACGAGCCCGCGGACATCCAGGCCGAGATCCTCCGCATCAACGCGGAGGCGCGCGATCGCTCCCTCCAGGTGGCGCTGCTCGTGCCCCTCCTTGCCGGTCTCCTCGGGCTGCTCAACTCCTTCCGCATGCGACGCCTGCCGGATCCTGCGCCGTCGGCCTCCCTCGAAGGGGCGGCCCTGGGCTGACCCGAGTTTGGGGCGAAGGCCGCTCGTGAGAGCAGGTCGTGGTCAGGCCGATCCGAGGTACTCGCTCGCCCGTAGTACCGGGCGAGGGTTCGCGGTCGCCCAGGCCGGGAACCAACCGTGCCGTCACCGCTCACAAGGGGGTTCCAGTGACCAGGACACGCATGCTGGCGCTGCTCGCGGGGCTCGTCCTCCTCGCGGCCGCGCCGGCCGGAGCGAGCAACTCGTGGCCGCCGACCATCGCGCTCCCGACCGGCTTCCAGCCCGAGGGCATCGACATCGGGAACGGCCACACCTTCTACGTCGGCTCGATCCCGACCGGCGCCGTCGTCCGCGGCGACCTGCGGACCGGCGTCGTCTCGCCGCTCGTCCCGGCCCAGGCCGGACGTGCCGCGATCGGCGTCGACTTCGCCGACAAGCGCCTGTTCGTGGCCGGCGGCCCGACCGGCCGCGCGTGGGTCTACGACGCCCGCACCGGCGCGACCCTCGCCGCGTACCAGCTTGCCGCCGGGCCTCCGACCTTCGTGAACGACGTGATCGTCACGCGCGAGGCAGTTTGGTTCACCGAGTCGCAGGACGACGTCCTCTATCGGGTCCCGATCGCTCCCGACGGCACGCTCGGGTCGCAGGCGGACGTCGAAGCCGTGCCGCTGACGGGCGACTTCACGATGGCGCCGGGGTTCAACGTCAACGGGATCGACGCGACGCCGCGCGGCGACACGCTCGTCATCGTCCAGTCGAACCTCGGCCGCCTGTACACCGTGGACGCGGCCACCGGCAAGGCTGCGCTGATCGCGCTCACGGGAGGCGACGTCACCCAGGGCGACGGGATCCTGCTCGACGGGAAGACGCTCTACGCCGTGCAGAACCGGATGAACCGGATCGCGGTCGTGAAGCTCTCCAGCGACCTCTCGGCCGGGACGATCACCGGCCACCTCACCGACCCCGACTTCGACGTCCCGACCACGATCGCCGAGTTCGGGAAGGCGCTCTACGCGGTGAACGCACGCTTCGGCGTGATGCCACCCGGAACCGCCGCGTTCAGCGTCGTGCGGGTCGAGCGCTAGGCGGGCAGCGCTAGACCTCGGCGGGCAGCTCGCGGGGCGCTTCCGCCTCCGCGAGCTGCTCGCGGACGAGCGAGTCGTAGTAGACATAGGTCGTGGCGATGCCCACGAACGGCATGGCCACGGCGTACACGAGCCCGGCGATCACGTTGACGAGCGCGAACGGCGCGTCGACGAGGAGGATCAGCAGCGCCCCGATCAGCGGCCCCGCCACGATCGCCAGCGCCGCGGTGACGACGACAAGCGTGCCCACCTTCAGCCACTGCAGGCGGACGAGACGCCCGCTCCGCTGCAGCGCGCCCAGCCCGGACTGCTCCTCGAGCTCCACGGCCGGTACGAGGAGCGCCCAGCGGACGACGAGCCAGATCGCAATCGGCAGGAGGAAGATCGAGATGCTGAACACCGTGACGACCCCGACGGCGACCGCAAGAGCCCTGAGCAGCGCCCGGACGCTGTCGAACGCCAGGCGGTAGACGGCGCGGACGCCGACCTCGCTACCGGCGTCGATCCGGGCGATCGCCCGGGCACAGGCCGCCTGCACGAGGGCGAGGGCGAGGAGCGTCAGCACCGTCCCGATCCAGACCCCGAGGCCCACGCGGAAGCCGCCGCCCTCGCCGCTCGGATCGATGCCGACGAGCGACGTCGCCGAGAACAGCAGGTACTGGAGCCCGGTGATCACGAGCGAGACCGGGATCACCACCAGCCCGATGCCGAGGAAGAGCCACGGTCGCTTGATGTAGAGACGCCACGACGCCGTGAAGGTCTGCCCCCAGGTGCGGCGGCGGCCGACGCGCAGCGGCGTCGACGGCCGCCAGGTGGTCCGCGTGAGCAGGTAGACGACCAGCCCGACGAGGAGGACGAGGACGAAGGCGACGCGCGCTCCGTTGTCGACGGCGCGGAGCACGAAGTTCGATCCGGCCCCAACGGCGCGGCAGAAGAAGTCGGTCGCACCCGTCCCGAGAGAGCCGCCGGCGGGCACCGCGTAGCTGACGTCGCGCCAGTCCTCCGCCCACGTCATAGGCTCCGTCCACTGCGTCTTCAGGTTCGGCCCGGTCGGGCCGTTGTAGAAGGCCTGCTGGCGCTCGCCCCAGCGGCCCTCGAAGGCGATCCAGGGGAAGGCCGCCTGCGCAGCTTCCGACCTCGCTCGGGGATCGTGAGCGCCGCCGGCCGCAAGGCCGTCGTGCGGCCCGGTCGTGTCGTCGCAGCCGACGCCCTGCTCGGCCGAGCGACCGAGGAAGAGACCGTCCGAGAAGAAGTTCGCGTGCGAGCCGGCCGCCGGGTACACGACCGGGTGCGTGCCGTCGGCGACTTCGAGCTTCTCGTCCCCCCACTCCGCCCGCTCGGCGCCCTCGTGCTGGCTGTAGCCGACCTCGAGCGGCTCGACCTCGAGCGCCTCCTCTGCGCTGCCGGCCGGGAAGACGAGCTGGATCATCTCCCAGTCGCCCTCGTGCAGGTTGTTCCAGTCGTTGAAGGGGTAGTAGAGCCAGTACTGGAGCGCGAGCCGGTCGGGGTACGCAGCCTCCTGGACGACGTGGGCGTAGACCGTCGGCTCGGAGCCCTCAGTGATCCGGCGCGCCCACAGCTCGTACGTGCAGCCTGGGTTGAGGGCGTCGCCGGGGAAGTCGAGGTTGTACTCGAAGAGGCCGCGGCCGAGATCGTCGGCCGACGGGGCGATCTCGACGAGGTCGTTGCTGCGCCACGGGCCGCGGAGCGAGACGGTCTCCTCGTCGAAGATCGCCTCGACGTCGATCGGCTCGTACGGCTCGCCGGGCCCGCACTCCTCGGGCTGCTCGACGAGGCGGACGACGGGGGCGTAGCGCTCGGCGAGCTCCTCCTCCGCCTGGGCGCGCGCGACGCCCGCGAGCGCGAGCGCGAGAAAACAGACGAGGGCGAAGGCTCGCATTCCCCCGGGACTATGCACGCCGAGGCGGGCGACACACCTCGGCGTGCGCCACTGGTGCACCGTGCTGCTCGTTCCAGTGTTCTGGTCGTTCTGAGCTAGCCGGTCGAGAAGCGGAGCGTTTCCTCGCCGCCGCTCGACAGGACGAGCTCGCCGTCCTCGACCGCCCACGAGTCGGCCGCTTCGAGCGCCGGCAGATAGGCGGTCTCGGCCGCCATCTTGGGCTCCTCGCACGCCATCAGCGTCCCGGCCAGCGGGCCGATGGAGATCGAGTCGCCGTCGAGCTCGTAGCCGCCCATGAAGTTGTTGCAGCCGCCGAAGCCCGATGCGTTCCCCTCCTCCAGGGTGAGCGTCGGCACCGCGTCATCGGGCGCGTCCACGCCGCCCACGAGCGTCCACGCGGTCCCCTCGAGCGGCGGGCCTTCGGCTGCGTCGTCGTCGTCATCGCCGCCGCAGCCCGCCACCGCGATCGACGCGGCGAGGGCGAGCAGCAGCCCGATGCAAGCGAGCCTCCCCATTGCGCGCGCGGAGTCTATTGGTTCCGCCAGCTCCAGAGGTCGTACACGCGGCGCAGCTCGCGCACGACCTGGCGCGCGACGATGTCGCCACCCGCGCGCTCGAGGTGCACGCCGTCGTCGGCGCGCACCTTCTCGAGCAGGCCGTCCTTCGCGGGGAGGTACGGCGCGTAGGCCCCGTCGTCGGCGAGCAGCCCGTACACGTCCACGTATGCCGCCTGGCCCGGCCGCCGCTCCACCTCCGCCCGGGCGGCCCGGTTGAGGACCCGCCAGCGACGCGACTGGGCGGCGTCCTTCGTGATCGGGAGCCCCAGCCAGACGACGAAGGCGCCCGCCTGGTTGGCGGTGTCCATGAGGCCGCCGACACGGCGACGGTACTCCTTCGTCCACTTCGGGCCGCCGAAGCCGTCCAGCGACATGCCGTCCCGAAGGCCGGTCATCGAGCCCGAGTCGTCGTTGGCGCCGAAGGCGAAGACGACCGTGTCGATCTCCTTCGACTTGACCTGCTCGTCGACGTGGCGAAACCAGTTGAAGACGTCCGGGCGGGCGAGGCCCGTCGCCACCCGACCGTCCACGTCGCCGACGCGCTCCACCGCGTCGTTCCCCCCGAGCGCGCGGTAGACCGCGTAGCCGGGCGTGATCACGAGCGAGTCGCCCGCGACCCAGAGGCGCATCGGATCGTCCGGCGTGAAGACTGCCTTCTGCGGCTTCGGCTCCTCGGGAGCCGAGACGGGCGGAGGCTCCTCCCCGACCGGAGTCGTCGGCGTCCCGGTCCCCGTGCCGGGCCCGGCGACCGGCGGCGCCTCCGTGGCCGGTGCGGGCGGCGGCAGGACGATCTCCGTGTCGATCGAGGCGTGCTCGCGGCCGATGGCGCTCTCGACCCAGGCCCGCGGCCGGTCGAGCCGCAGCGCCATGCTCACTTCGCGGAGCGGGCCGGCGAACGCGAGCGCGACCTCGCGCTGCGTCCCCTCGGGCTGGTTGTAGACCGACTTGTAGACGCTCTGCGCGTTCAGGAGCGCGGCCAGGAAAAGCGCGAGCGCGGTCACGCCCAGGGCGCGGCCGGCCGACGCGAGCCTGCGGCCGTCCTCGACAGGCGGGCCCGGGGGCGGATGCCGCACGGGCTGCGCGCGCTCTTGGGTCTCCGTCGCCATCAGAACTGGAAGTAGATGAAGGGTGCCACGTCCTGTGGGCCGAGAGCCTGGGTCACCATCAGGACCACCGCGAGCACCGCCGCCTGGGCCACGAGGTTCAGCCGCGAGAAGGCGGCGACGATCGTCCGCGGCACCCGCGGCGGCAGGTACTGCGAGCCGATGCCGACGGCGATGGCCAACAGGACGGGGCCCGTGACGAGCGGCGAAGCCTCGCCCCAGCGCGTGAGGAGGCCCGTGATCATCTGCCAGGCGACCTCGAAGGTATCGGAGCGGAAGAAGATCCACGCGAAGCAGACGACGTGGAACGTCGCGAGCCGGCGCCAGTAGAGGCCGAGCCGGGTCAGGCTCTCTTCGGGCGTGGTCCCGCGGCGCTCACGCCAGAACCGCTCGACGCACAGGCCCACGCCGTGGATGAGCCCCCAGGCGACGAACGTCCACCCCGCCCCGTGCCAGAGGCCGCCCAGGAGCATGGTGAGCAGGAGGTTCCTGTACGTGATCGCCGCCCCGCGACGGCTCCCTCCCAGCGGGATGTAGAGGTAGTCGCGGAGCCAGCGCGACAGCGTCATGTGCCAGCGGCGCCAGAAGTCCTGGAGCGACGTCGCCGCGTAGGGCGAGTCGAAGTTCTGCGGGAAGTTGAACCCGAGCAGGAGCGCGATGCCGATGGCGATGTCCGTGTAGCCGGCGAAGTCGGCGTAGATCTGGACTGCGTAGGCGTAGACGGCGATCAGGATCTCGAGCGACGAGTGCTGGCTCGGGTCGGCAAAGACCTCGTCGACGATGTTGGAGGCCAGGTAGCTCGAGATCACCACCTTCTTGAAGAGCCCGGCGGCGATCAGGTAGAAGGCGCGGCTCGTGTCCACCCGGCGCGCCGAGCGCGGAGTGTCGAACTGGGGGATCAGCTCGTTCGGGCGCACGATGGGCCCGGCCACCAGGTGCGGGAAGAACGACAGGTAGACGGCGAACTTCTCGAGCGTGGTCGGCTCCGTGTCGCCGCGGTAGACGTCGACCACGTAGCTGATCGCCATGAACGTGTAGAAGGAGATCCCCACCGGGAGGACGACCGTGCGGACGTCCAGCGGGATGTCGAGCCCGACCAGCGTCGCCAGGTTCTGCGTCGAGCTGACGAAGAAGTCGTAGTACTTGAAGTAGCCGAGCACGGCGAGGTTCCCGCCGATCGCGAGCCAGAGCAGGTACTTCCGCCGGGAGGCTGCGCCGGCCGCCCCGTGGATGCGGAGCGCCATGAGCTGGTTCCAGAGGATCGAGCCCGCGAGCAGGAAGACGAACCGCCAGTCCCACCAGGCGTAGAAGACGAAGCTCGCGCCGATGATGAACGGCCGCCAGCGGTGCACCCAGGGCATGAGCAGCCACGAGAGCGGCAGCACGATCATGATGAAGATCGCGAAGGTGGCGGTCGGAAAGAGCACGGCTGGTGCCTCGCGCCCGGCTAGACCGCGTTCACCGGGGCGTCGGGCACGGGCTGGCTGAGTCGGCGCGGGTCATCATCGAGCCGGCGGGCAAGGGTATCGCCTCCGGGCACGGGAGCGACAGTGCCGGCGGCCGCGAGGCGCCGGGCTATGCTTGTTGGTATGCGCCGGGCTTCAGGGGTCGGAAGACGCGGCACGGTCCTCCTCGCGGTGGTCGTCGCGGCCCTGGCCGCGCTCGGTCCGGCCGCTGCGCCCGCCGCCGCGGCCAAGGTGACGTTCATCGGAGACTCGAAGGCGGCGGCCATCGAGATGAGTCCGGCAGCGCAGCGCCTCCTGGCACGCGGCCACACCATGCGCCGCGATCTCAAGGTCTGCCGGCGCCTCGTCCGCCCGAGCTGCTCCTACCGGGGCGTGACGCCGCTGACGGCACTGCAGGCGATCCGGAGATACGGGCGCACCCTCGGCAACGTGCTCGTCATCGACGTGGGCTACAACGACTCGTCCACCACCTACCGACAGCAGCTCGGCCAGGTCGTGAGAGCGGCGAAGAACCGCGGCGTCAAGGGCATCGTCTGGGTGAACCTCCGGGTCGTGCCCGAGCACCCCGACTACCGGCAGATCAACACGATCATCGGCGAGGAGGCGGGGCGGCGTCCGATCCTCTACGTCGCCAACTGGAACGGACACGCGCGCACCAAGCCCGCCTCGTGGTTCGGTCGCGACGGCATCCACCTCACGAGCACCGGGGCGATGGGCCTCGTCCGCTTCGTCCGCCGGCACATCGCGCTCGCGGCGCAGGGCCCGCGCACCCTCGCGGCGCGGCCTGCCCCCGCCCCCGACCCGGTCGTCACGCCGGTAGGTGCCCCGGCGACCACCCAGGAGGACGAGGACGCCGTCCTGACCGCGGGCAGCCCACCGGTCGGGCCCAACCTCGGCGGCCCGGACGGCGGCTCCACCGGGATGAGCGGGTTTCTCCCCTTCGCCGGCGGCGCCGCGCTGATGCTCTTCCTCGTTGTCGTAACGGTCAAGCGGCGCGGCGCCTCCTAGGCGCTACCTCGCCGGCCGGTCCTCCAGGACCTCGGCGATCGGCGCGCTCGGCGTTGCGGCGAGGCCGGTGCGCACGTACTTGTGAATCGCGACTGCGATCACCGCGCCCAACGGCGGCGCGATCAGGTAGATCCAGATCCCCGTCCATTGCCAGCCCACGACGTCGGGGCCGAAGCTTCGAGCGGGGTTGACCGAGGCGCCGCTGAACGGAATCGCCGCGAGGTGCACCATGACGAGCGTGAGCGGAATCGCCATCAGCGCCGTGGCGCCGAACTTGTCGCTGATGCTCGCCTGGAGGATCACCAGGACGAAGATGGCGGTGAAGATCACCTCGAGGAAGAAAGCCGTTCCGTTCCCCTCGATGCCGGGGACGGTCGCGGTCTCCTTGACGGCCTCCCTGCTGGACGCGACCAGGACAGCCAGCGACGCGAGGATGCCGCCGGCGAACTGGACGATCCAATAGCGGACGAGGTCGAAGCTCGATAGCCGCCCGTCCAGGAACATGGCGAGCGAGACCGCAGGGTTGTAGTGCCCGCCGGAGACCTCGCCGAACGCGTACAGGCCGGCCAGGAGCGCGAGCCCGAACGCAAACGCGATCGCCACCAGGCCGAACTCGGACCCGGTCGAGGCGAGGATGGCGACGGTCCCGCCGAAGACCAGAACGAAGGTGCCGAGCAGCTCCGCTACGTATTTCTGCCAGGTGTCCATGCGAACCTCCAGGGACGAGACATTGGCGTGACCGCCGGAAGGATCGAATCTTGACGACGCCGCCGGACGCCGGATCAGCGGGTCGCGGCCGAGCGGCCGCGAAACGTCGCCACGAGCTCTCCGCCCGCCCGCGAGACGTCCACGTCGTAGACGCCCGTGCGCCCCTGGAGCGAGCGCTCCCGTGCCTCCGCGACGAGCTCGTCGCCCTCCCTGACCGGCGCGAGGAACTCGATCGCGCACCCGGCGGCGACGGTTAGGACGTCGCGCGAGTTGCAGGCGAAGGCAAACGCGGAGTCGGCGAGCGCGAAGACGAGCCCGCCGTGGCAGGTCCCGTGGCCGTTCACCATGTCCGCCCGAACGGTCATGCGGAGCCGCGCATAGCCGGGCCGCACCTCCTCGAGCACCATGCCCAGCGCCTGCGAGGCCCGGTCGCGAGCGAACATCGCCGCGCCCACGGCTGCGGCAGCTTCGTCAGGCGTCCCCATGCGTGCAGACGCTAGATGCGCTCGACGAGCTCGTCCAGCGGCCTGCGGTTCGCCCGGGCGCTCCACTCCTCCGGCGAGCGGGCGGCAGGGTCGCGCGGCCTGGCCGGGTAGCCGAAGGAGAGGACGATGGCGGCGCGCTCGCCCTCCGCGAGCCCGAGCAGCTCGCCCACCGCGTCGGCGTCGGTCATCCCGTTGGGGCAGGAGCCGACGCCGTCGTCCCAGGCGGCCAGGAGCATGCTCTGGGCGCAGCGGCCGGCGTCGAGCGACACCGGGCCCTTCCCGCTCACCACGATCGCCACCACGAGCTGCGCCCCGCGGATGTTCCCGGGCGCGTAGACGAGCTCGGCCAGGGCCTCCCGCCTCTCGGCCGACTCCACGACGAGGAAGCGCCACGGCTGGCGGTTCTTCGCGCTCCCCGAAAGGCGGCCGGCGTCGAGGATCCGCCGCTCGACCTCCGGCGGGATCGGCGTCGGCGCGTAGTCGCGAACCTCGCGGCGCGATGCGAGCGCGAGCCAGAGCTCCATCGAAGCGGAGTCTAGTGGCGCCGCAGCAGCGACCCGAGGACGGCGCCGAAGAGCGCGTGCGCCGCTGTCTCGTAGAGGAAGACCCGGCCGTTCGTCAGGAGCGGCGGCCAGGCGCCGCTGCGGCGGTCCGGATGGAGCCTGTCGATCACGGCCATCCCGGGCCAGAGCGCGAGGTTCTCGGCCTTGGCCGCAGCGACGCCCTGCCACCAGCCGCGCCCGCCGACGGCGGAGAAGACCGCGCCGAAGACGGCGCCGTTCGCCACGTGCGCGGCCAGCCCGACTTCCCGCCAGCGCGGACCGTCCCGCGTGAGGAGGGCGCCGAGAACGCGGACGTCCGAGTACCCGGCAGGCGGACGAAAGGCACGCGCCAGCGCGGGCTCGGCGGCCGCCCAGGCGGCCGCGGCGGCGACTCCCGCGAGGGCTCCCCGGAGCATGCCGTCAGCGTATCCTCCGCGGGTGGACACGCTCGGGCTCGAGGCGCGCAAGCGCCTGACGCTCGCGGCGACGATCCTCGGCTCGTCGCTCGCGTTCATCGACGTGACCGTCGTCATCGTCGCGCTGCCCACGATCGAGGAGGACCTCGGGCTCGGGCTCACCGGGCAGCAGTGGGTGTTCCTCTCCTACTCGCTGGCACTGGCCTCGCTCTACCTGGTGGGGGGCGCGGTCGGCGACCGCTACGGGCGGCGGCGCGTATTCGTCTGGGGCACGGCCGGGTTCGCGGCCGCCTCCCTGCTCGCGGGCGCCGCTCCGAACGAGGCCGTCCTGATTCTCGCGCGCACGCTCCAGGGCGTCGCGGGCGCCTTCCTCACGACCAACTCGCTGGCGCTCCTGCGCGGCGCCTACGGCGCGGACGCGGGCCGCGCGATCGGGCTGTGGACCTCGTTCACGAGCGTGGCCACGATCCTCGGCCCTCCGGCCGGCGGCGCCCTCGTCGAGTGGGTGTCGTGGCGCTGGATCTTCCTGCTCAACCTCCCGCTCGCCGCCGCGGCCGTCGTGCTCGCGCTCCTCGGCCGGGAGGAGGCGCCCGCCCCGGCCCGCACCGGGCGGCTCGACCTTCCGGGCGCGGCCCTCGCCGCGACCGGCTTCGGCCTGCTCACCTACGGGCTCGTCGAGGGCGCCGACCGCGGCTTCGGGAGCCTCTGGTGGACGTTCGTCGCGGCAGCAGGGGCGCTGACGGCCTTCGCGGTGGTCGAGACCCGGGTGGCGGAGCCGATGCTGCCGTTCGCGCTCTTCCGCGAGCGGAACTTCGCCGCCGCGAACGCGCAGACGTTCCTGGTCTACGCCGGGCTCTACGGCTTCTTCGTCTTCTTCACGCTCTACCTCCAGTTTCTCGGCTTCACGCCGTTCGAGGCCGGGCTCCTCAACATCCCGTCGAGCATCGTGATGATCCTGCTGGCGGCGCGCTTCGGGGCGCTCAGCGACAAGCACGGCCCGCGCCTCTTCCTGACGGTCGGCCCGGCGCTGATCGGGCTCGGCACCCTGGTCTTCGCCGCCGTGGACAGCCGCTCGGAGTTCTGGACGTACGGGGTCGCCGGGATCCTGCTCTTCTCTCTCGGCCTCGCCATGATGGTCGCGCCGATCACGGCGACAGCGCTCAAGTCGGCGCCCGAGCGCTACGCCGGCATCGCCTCCGGCGTGAACTCAACCGTGTCGCGGCTTGGCAGCCTCATTGCGGTGGCGGTGATCGGGCTCGTGATCGGACTCGTCTTCGACGCCAACACGGACGCGCCGGACGCCGTGCCGCTGGCCGTCGACCAGACGGCGCCCGACTTGCGGCTCGCCTCGGTGGATGGCTTCCGCGCGGGCATGGTCGTGGCCGCAGCTCTCGCCTTCGCGGGCGCGGCGGTCGGCGCGTTCGGGATCTCCAACCGGGACGCGCGGGGCGAGATCGAGACTCCGGTCAGCGACCAGGCGACGGCGCCAGCCGGAAGCTGAGCCCCGCAGCGCGCTCGCGGACGCGCGCGACCGCCTCGGCCCGCGACTCGCCGAAGCCGGTGAAGATGGCGAGCCGGTAGCTCTGCGAGTCGTTCACGCCCTGCTCGGAGAGGCGGAGCCCGGGCCGGACGAGGATCTCGAGGTCGGGCTCGGGCTCGGGCACCGCCTCGACGAGAGCGTCCTCGAACGTCCGCAGCGCGTAGCTGATCCCCACGCCGTCGGGCGGACCGACCGACCAGGCGGGATCCTCGCCGAGGGCGAGCTGGAAGAGCGCGTCGTAGCTCGAGCGGCCGTGCACCCCGAGAAGAAGCGGCGCGAACTGCGAGGCGATGCGGGCATTCACCTCCACGATCCACGCGGGCCCCTCCGCCGGGACGATGAACTCGACGTTGAAGAAGCCGCCGTCGAAGCCGAGCGCCGGCATGATGCGGTGCGCCACGTCGGCCAGCTCGGCCTGGCGCTCCGCGGACAGGGCGCTCGGGTACTCGAACCGCTCGAAGCTCAGCGTGCCCGGGTACTTGACCGAGTCCGTGACCCCGATCACGGTCACGCGGCCGTCGTGGACGTACCCCTCCAGCGTGACCTCGGCGCCGAAGAGCAGCTCCTCGGCGAGGAACCCCGTCACCGACGCGGGGTCGCCGCCGGCGAGCGCGACGATCTCCGCGTAGCGCTGCGTGTCGGCCGCGGCGCCGGGAAGCCGGAGCAGGTCGTCCTCGGAGTCGATCCGGAAGGCGTTCTGCGAGAGCCGCCCGACCACCGGCTTGACGAAGAACGGGAACGGAAAGGGCGCCCGGGAGTCGAGGAGGTCGAAGCGCGGCGTCGCCTCGGGGGCAGCCTCGCGCTCCACCGCGCGGGCGGTCGGCTTGTGCTGGACGGCGAGCACGGCCTCCGGCCGGGGACCGGGCAGTCCGCGGCGGTCGGCCACGATCGACGCGAGGAGCGCCGAGGCGTCCTTCGTGCCCACGACGCCGCCCGCCGGCAGGCGCTCGGCCTCGGCCAGGAGCTCCGCCGGAGCGGGGGTCGCGGGGTCATCGAGGTCGCCGCCGACGAGCGTGAGGTCGTAGCGGTCGCCGAGACCCGCCGCCTCGATCGCCTTCCGGTCCCGCTCCTGCGGGGCGAGCACGAGAATGTCTCTCATCGCAGAACGCGCCCGGCGGCGCGGTGGGGCCATGCTACCCGCCCTCGGGTGCGACGGAGCGGGGGACGCGGTCGGTAGGCTTGCGCCCAATGCCGACGACCGGGCGCGCCCGATCCGAGCAGGAGCTGAAGCAGGCGCTCGCCGAGGCCCTCGCCGACGCGCGGCGCCGCACTCTCGAACTGGTCGCCCCCCTCTCCCGCGCCGATCTCGTCGGCCAGCACTCGACGATCATGTCGCCGCTGGTCTGGGACCTGGCGCACATCGGCTACTTCGAGGAGCTCTGGCTCTCGCGCCACGTCGGCGGGGACGAGCCGCTGCTCGAGGAAGGCGACAGCCTCTACGACGCCTTCCGGAACGAGCGGTCCGCGCGCGTCGAGCTGCCGCTGCTCGAGCCGGACGCGGCCATCGCCTATCTCGCCCGAGTGCGCGAGCGCGCCCTCGGCGTCCTCATCGGGGCCGAGCTCGATCCGGCCGACCCTCTGCTCGCCGACGGCTACGTCTACGGCCTCGTGCTCCAGCACGAGCTCCAGCACCAGGAGACGATGCTGCAGACGATCGCGCTCCGCACGGCCGGCAGGCCGTACCCGGAGCCGCCGCGGACGCCGCCGCCGCACGACCCCGTGGCCGACGGAGAAGAGACGCTCGTCGAGGCCGGGACGTTCCGGCTCGGCGCCGGCGGCGGCGATTGGGTCTACGACAACGAGCTCGAGGCGCACGAGCTGAATCTGCCGGCCTTCTGGATCGATCGGAGCCCGGTGTCCGCCGGCGCCTACAACGACTTCGTCGAGGCGGGCGGCTACGAGGAGCCGCGGCACTGGACGACCGAGGGCTGGGCGTGGCGGCTCGAGGCCGGGCTCGAGCACCCGCACTTCTGGCGGCGCGAGGCGGACGGCTCCTGGAGCGTCCTGAGGCTCGGCTCCCGCATCCCGCTCGACCCGGGCGAGCCGGTCCAGCACGTCTGCTGGTACGAGGCCGATGCCTACGCGCGCTGGGCCGGCAAGCGGCTGCCCACCGAGGCCGAATGGGAGAAGGCCGCGGTCGGCGAGCCCGGAGGCGGCAAGCGCCGCTTCCCCTGGGGTGGCGGTGAGGCTACGCCCGCGCAGGCCAACCTCGGCCGCCAGCGGCACGGGCCGGCCCCGCTCGGAAGCCATCCGGCGGGCGAGAGCCCCTGGGGTTGCCGCCAGCTCCTCGGCGAGGTCTGGGAGTGGACGTCCTCGGACTTCGCCCCCTACCCGGGCTTCGAGGCCTTCCCGTACCCCGAGTACTCCGAGGTCTTCTTCGGCACCGACTACAAGGTGCTCCGCGGCGGTTCCTGGGCCACGCACCCGTCCGTGGCGCGCCCGACCTTCCGGAACTGGGACTTCCCGATCCGGCGGCAGCTCTTCGCCGGCTTCCGCTGCGCCCGCGACGCATGAGGTCCGCAACCCTTCAGATCGACGTCCATCTCACCGGCGAGGACCTTCGCCGCGAGCTGGCAGCCGACGTTCGCGCGGGACTGACGCGCCGGCCCAAGGAGCTGCCGCCACGCTGGTTCTACGACGAGCGGGGCTCGCTGCTCTTCGACGAGATCACCCGGCTTCCCGAGTACTACCTCACCAGGCGCGAGCGCGCGATCCTCGCCGAGCGCTCGACCGAGATCGCGGCGGTGACCCAAGCGGACACGCTCGTCGAGCTCGGGTCGGGGACCTCCGAGAAGACACGCCTCCTCCTGGACGCCCTCCGCGAGGAGGGATCGCTTCGGCGCTTCGTCCCCTTCGACGTCAGCGAGCCGACCCTCCGGGCGGCCGCGGAGGCGATCGCCGAGGACGTCCCGGGCCTCGAGGTGCACGCGGTCGTCGGCAACTTCCAGCGCCACCTCGGCCTGCTTCCGCGCGGCGGCCGGCGTCTGGTCGCCTTTCTCGGGAGCACCATCGGGAACCTCCTGCCCGACGAGCGCGCCGCCTTCTTCGGCAGCCTGGCGGCTGCGCTCGAGCCCGGCGACTGGCTCCTGCTGGGCGTCGACCTCGTGAAGGACGAGGAGCGCCTGATCGCCGCCTACGACGATCCCGCCGGCGTGACGGCGGAGTTCAACCGCAACGTCCTGGCCGTCATCGACCGCGAGCTGGGCGCCGACTTCGACCCCGACGCCTTCGAGCACGTCGCCAGCTGGGACGCGGTCGGCGAGCGAATCGAGCTGCTCCTGCGCTCGCTCCGCCCTCAACGGGTTGCCGTCCGCGATCTCGGCCTCGAGGTCGAGTTCGCCGAGGGCGAGGAGCTGCGGACCGAGTGGAGCGCCAAGTTCCGGCACGACACCGTGACGGCCGAGCTCGACCTGGCGGGGCTGGAGCCCGCCCGCTGGTGGACGGACCCGGCGGGCGACTTCGGCCTGGCGCTCGCAGGCCGCAGAGAGGACGACGACGGCTGATGATTGACTCCCCCCGGAAGCCGTGCGATAACGGCGGCTGCCGAAACGAGCCGAGCGACGAGGAGAGCTGAACGTGGACGAGGTGCGGCGCCATATCGACGAGTTCCGCCGGAGCAGCACGGAGGTCGGGAACCACCTGATCGACGAGCTCGCGGCCGGGAAGATCAGCCGCAAGGAGTTCGTGCGCCGCGGCACCGTCCTGGGCCTGTCCCTGTCCGCGCTCTCCTTCATCGCCACTGCCTGCGGCGGGGACGACGACGCCGCGACGCCGACCGGGGCCACCGAGACGACGGCCGGCGGTGCCCCGCAGGCCGGGGGCACGCTGCGGACGGCGCAGCTCACGCCGGCGACGGCGCTCGACCCGCTCCTGGTCGGCGAGGAGGGCGGTCTTGCCATACTCGGCCAGTCCGCCGAGTACCTGGCGTGGTCGGACAGCGACCTCATGCTCCAGCCGCGGATCGCGGAGAGCTGGGAACCGAACGAGGACGGAAGCGTCTGGACGTTCGCCATCCGGCAGGGCGTCACCTTCCACGACGGGACCCCGCTCACCGCCGAGGACGTCGTCGCCACGATGGAGTTCCACCTCGGGAACGAATCGAACGCGCTCTCGGCGCTCACGGGCGTCCTCTCGGCCGGGAACAGCAAGCTGGTCGACGACGCCACCGTGGAGTTCACGCTGGACGCGCCGAACGGCAACTTCCCGTACCTGGTCAGCTCCGACAACTACAACCTCGTCATCCTCCCGAAGACGTTCTCGGGCGACTGGGAGTCGACCTTCCTGGGCACGGGCCCGTGGAAGCTCGAGGAGTACACGCCCGAGGTCGGCGTCACGTACGTGCGGAACCCCGACTACTGGGACACGTCCCGCATCCCGCTCGCCGACCGGAGCGAGGTCAGGTTCTACGAGGACGAGCAGGCGCGCATCCTCGCCCTCCAGGGCGGCGAGGTCGACATCGTCTCGAACTTCTCCGTCGCCGGCGGCGGCGCGCTGCTCGAGGACCCGGACGTCATCGTGGTGGAGATCCGCGCGGCGCAGCACCGGGTCATCCACATGCGCGTTGACATGGAGCCCTTCACGGACAAGCGGGTGCGCCAGGCCATGGCGCTCGCGATCGACCGCCAGGCACTCGTCGACGGCCTCTTCGACGGGCGGGCCGACCTCGGCAACGACAGCCCCTTCGCGCCCGTCTACCCCTCGACGGACCCGTCCGTCCCGCAGCGCGCGCAGGACGTGGAGCAGGCCAAGCAGCTCCTGCAGGCCGCCGGCAAGGGCGACGGCTTCTCGGTGACCCTCGAGAGCTGGCAGGGCTTCGAGATCCCCGACCTGGCCGTGCTCGTCCAGAACGCCGCCGAGGCGATCGGCGTGACCGTCGAGCTCCAGATCACCGACGACGGCGCCTACTACGGCGACTTCACCTACGGCGGCTCCCGCTGGCTCGACTCCCCCTTCGGCATCACCGACTGGGGCCACCGCGGCGTGCCGAACGTCTTCCTCTCCTCGGCGCTCGGGAGCGACGGCCCCTGGAACGCGCCGCACTTCAAGAACGCCGAGTTCGACGCGCTTCTGTCCGACTACGTGGCTGCTTTCGACCTCGACGCGCAGCGAGGGGTCGCAGGCCGGATCCAGCAGCTCCTCCTCGACGAGGCGCCTGGGATCATCCCGTACTTCTATTTCCACCTCGCCGGGTCGAAGAACGTCGAGGGCGTCGAGCCGACGGGCATGGGCCACTACGACCTGAGCCGGGCGGGCTTCGTCAGCTAGGAGGACCCTGCCGCCGCATGGGTCGCTTTCTCCTCCGGCGGATCGGGCTCGCCCTCGTCACGCTCTGGCTCCTGAGCGTGATCATCTTCGTCGCCTGCGAGGTGATGCCCGGCGACGTGGCCCGGAACATCCTCGGCCCCACGGCGGCGCCCGAGGCCGTCGCCGCCCTGAACGAGGAGCTGGGCACCGACCGTCCGGTGTTCGTGCGCTACGCGGACTGGATCGCAGGCGTCGTCCAGGGGGACATGGGCGAGTCGTACGCGTTCGGCCGCCCGGTCGACGAGATGGTCGGCCAGGCGCTATTGAACTCGGCCAAGCTGGCGCTGATCGCCTTCCTGCTCGTCGTTCCCCTGGGCATCCTGGGCGGGGTGCTCGCGGCGCTCCACGAGGGCCGCGCCGCCGACAGGGCGATCTCTGTCGGCGGGCTCTCGGTCTCGGCGATCCCGGAGTTCGTCTGGGCGGTGGTGCTGATCCTCGTCTTCGGCATCTGGCTGGACGTGCTGCCCGTGACGGCGCAGGCGCCGCCGGGCGCCGGCTTCCTCACGCAGATCGAGTACCTAATCCTCCCTGCGCTCTGCCTCGTGCTCGTGCTCTTCGGCTACCTCGCCCGCATGGCCCGCGCGGGCACGGTCGAGGCGCTCGACGCCGACTACACGCGGACGGCGGTCCTCAAGGGCCTGCCGCGGCGGACGGTGATCCGCCGCCACGTCCTCAGGAACGCCCTCCTTCCGACCATCGCCGTGGTGGCGACGCAGACCGGCTACCTGATCGGCGGCCTGGTCGCCATCGAGCTGATCTTCAACTACCCCGGCATCGGCCGGCTGCTCGTGCGCGCGGCCGAGCAGAAGGACTTTCCGCTGCTCGAGGGCGCCGTCCTCGTGATCGGGATCGTCTACCTGCTGGCGACGCTGATCGCGGATCTCGCCTACGCCTGGCTGAACCCGCGTCTCCGCCTCGGAGGAGCGGCGGCGTGAGCACCGTCGACGACCTCGCACCCGTCGTCGTCCACGACTCGGGAAGGGAGTCCCGCCGCGAGCGGCTCCGGCTCGTCCTCCGCTCGAAGACGTTCCTCGTCGGCGCGGTCATCCTCTCGTTCTGGATCTTTTGCGCGCTCTTCGGGCCGGCGCTCGTGCCGAACGACCCGTTCGCCGACGACATCCTGAACAAGCTCCAGCCGCCGTCGGCCGACCACTGGTTCGGCACCGACCGGCTCGGCCGCGACGTCTTCTCGCGGGTCATCGTCGGGGCGCGCGACATCCTGATCGTGGCGCCGCTGGCCGCGCTGCTCGGGACCGTGCTCGGGACTGCGCTCGGCCTGGTCACCGGCTACTTCCGCGGGCTCACGGACGACGTGATCATGCGCATCGTCGACGCGTTCCTCGCCATCCCGGTCGTCATCCTCGGGCTCCTGGCGCTCACCGCGCTCGGCCCTTCGCGCCTCACCGTCATCCTCGTCGTCGGGATCGTCTTCACGCCGATCATCGCCCGCACCGTCCGCGCCGCCGTGCTCTCCGAGCGCGAGCTCGACTACGTCGAGGCCGCGCGCCTCCGGAACGAGGGCGGGCTCTACATCCTCGGCGGCGAGATCCTGCCCAACGTCCTCGGGCCCGTCCTCGTCGAGTTCACCGTGCGCGCTCGGCTTCGCCATCTTCGCCATCGCCACTCTGTCGTTCCTCGGGTTCGGCATCCAGTCGCCGGCGCCGGACTGGGGGCTCCAGATCTTCGAGCACTACGGGCTGCTCGTCGCCGGCGACTGGTGGCCGACGTTCTTCCCGGCGCTCGCCATCGCCACCCTCGTCGTCGGAGTCAACCTCGTCGCCGACGGCCTGACCCAGGCGTTCGAGCGATGAGCGCCGCGCCGGTTGCAGCGGGGGCGCCCGCGCTCGAGCTCGAAGACCTCGGCGTCGCCTTCAGCGTGCGCGGCCGCTGGCTCCAGGTCCTCCGCGGCGTGTCGCTCACGATCGCGCCGGGCGAGTCCTACGGGCTCGTCGGCGAGTCGGGCTGCGGCAAGTCGACGACCGCGCTCACCGTGATGCGCTACCTCCCGCGCAACGGCCGCGTCACGGGCGGTGCCGTTCGGGTGGGCGGCGCCGACCTGCTGGCGTTGTCCGAGCGGGAGGTGCGGCGGTACCGCGCTCGGACCGCGTCGATGGTCTACCAGAACCCCGGTGCTGCGCTCAATCCCACGCTCCGCGTCGGCGACCAGGTCGCCGAGGCGTTCACCGCGGCCGGCCAGCCCGCCGCGGAGGCCCCCGACCGCGCCCGTGAGCTCCTCGCCCGTGTCCAGATCGCAGACCCGGCGAGCGTGATGCGCCGCTACCCCCACCAGCTCTCCGGCGGGATGCAGCAGCGCGCTCTCATCGCGATGGCGCTCGCCTCGGACCCGGCCCTCCTCGTCCTGGACGAGCCGACCACGGGCCTCGACGCGACCGTGGAGGCGGAGGTGCTCGACCTCGTCGCGATCCTGCGCGCGGAGCTGGGCACGAGCATTCTCTTCATCAGCCACAACCTCGCAGTCGTGCGGCGGATGTGCGACCGGGTGGGCGTGCTGTACGCCGGGCGGCTGGTCGAGGAGGGCCCGGCCGAGGAGCTGTTCCGCGACCCGCGCCACCCGTACACGGTCGGGCTGCTGCGCTGCCTGCCGCGAAGCGGAGCGGGCAAGGACGAGCGCCGTCTGGACACGATCCCGGGGCTCCTCCCCACTCTCGGCGCCGACCTTCCCGGCTGCGTCTTCGCCGACCGCTGCGGCCTCGTCCGGGAGGTCTGCCGGGAAGAGGAGCCGCCGCTCCATCCAGTCACTCCGGGGCGGGTGAGCCGCTGCCACTTCTGGCAGGACGCGCACGAGCTCCCCCACACCGGGGAGGGGCGGTCCGCTGGTACCGCGGTCGCGGGCTTCCCTCGGTCGCCGGCTCTGGCGATCGCCGACGCTGCAAAGACGTTCCGCCAGGATCGCCACGACGTCCGAGCACTCGCCGGCGTCTCCCTCTCCGTCGGCACCGGCGAGACGCTCGGCCTGGTCGGCGAGTCCGGGAGCGGGAAGACCACGCTCGCCCGCATCCTGCTCGGCCTCACGACGCCCGACGCCGGCGCCCTGATCGAGCTCGACGGGAAGGCCCTGGCGCCGGCGCTCGGGTCACGCACGACCGACGAGGTCCGGGCGCTCCAGATCGTCTTCCAGAACCCCGACTCGGCGCTCAACCGTCGCTTCGCGGCGCGGCGGATCCTCGCGCGCGCATTGACGAAGCTCGTCGGCCTCCGCGGCCGGGCGCGGGACGAGCGCGTCCGCGAGCTCGCGCGCGCGGTCCGCTTCGACGAGCGCCTCCTTCCCGCGCGGCCCGCCCAACTCTCGGGCGGCCTCAAGCAGCGGGTGGCCATCGCGCGGGCGTTCGCCGGCGAGCCGCGCGTCGTCGTCTGCGACGAGCCGACCTCGGCCCTCGACGTGTCCGTGCAGGCGGCGATCCTCAACCTCCTCGTCGACCTCCAGGAGGAGCAGGGCGTCTCCTACCTCTTCATCTCCCACGACCTCGGCGTCGTCCGCTACCTGGCCGACCGGATCGCCGTCCTCTACCTCGGCCGCGTCATGGAGCTCGGCGAGGCCGCAACCGTCTTCGCGGCCCCGCATCACCCCTATACGGAGGCGCTGCTCTCGGCCGTGCCCGCGCTCGACGGCGACGAGCGCCCCCGCATCCGCCTCGAGGGCGAGATTCCGAGCGCAGCCGACCCGCCGTCGGGCTGCGTCTTCCACACGCGGTGCCCGCGCAAGCTCGGCGCCGTGTGCGAGGAGGAGGAGCCGCCGCTCGCGGAGGTCGAGCCCGGCCACGCGCTGCGCTGCCACATTCCACTCGAGGAGCTTCGGCGCCTCCAGGTTTCCCCGCCGGGGCCCTCGACCGGGCCGCCGCCCCGCTCGACGCCCTGAGTCTCCAGGGGCACCCCGGCCCACCACCCGCTTTCGAGCCTAACGGCAAATTCCGCGCGCGTGGGGCGCAGAATCGTGCCGGAAGCGTGTCAATCCGGGCGGCGCGTCCGTCGACCATAGAATCGCGCCGTGCGCGCTGCCGCCCTCCGCGAGATCGGCCGGCCCTTGAGCCTCGGGGACGTGGACCTCGCCGACCCGGATGCGCTCGTCAGCCGCGGGTTCGAGTTCGACGAGATCAACAACGCGTTCGACGCCACGAACGCCGGCGAGGTCGCCCGCGGAATGGTCCGCTTCTGAGGCCGCCCCGATGACGTCGCCGCCCACCCCGCTGGAAACGGCCCCGGCATCGCTTGCGGGCGTCGAACGTGCGCTTCTCCTGAAGAGGGAGGACGTCCACGAGCTCGGCGCGTTCAAGTGGCGCGGGGCCCTGCCGGTCCTGACCGCCTACCGGGATCGAGGCGCGTCCGCGGTCGTGACCGCCTCGACGGGGAACCATGGCGCCGCGACGGCCTGGGCCGCCGCTCGGCTCGGGCTTCGCGCGGTCGTCTATGCACCCAAGGGCGCCGCCCAGGCGAAGCTCGCCCTCGTCGAAGGGCTCGGCGCCGAGACCCGGCTCGTCGGGGCAGACCTGGACGAGGCGAAGGACGCAGCCCGCGCGCACGCCGCCGACAACGAGCTCCCGTTCTTCGAGGACGGCGCCGAGGCGCTGCAGTACGACGGCTACGGCACGATCGCCGCCGAGATCCTCGACCAGCTCGACGAGCCCCCGGCGGCAGTCGTCGTTCCCGTCGGGAACGGCGCGCTGCTGGGGGGCATCGGCATGCGCCTGGGCTCGAGGGCGCCCGACACCCTTCGGATCGGCGTGGCGGCCAAGGAGGCCCCCGTGATGGCCGAATGCTGGCAGGCAGGCGCTCTCGTGACCAGCGATCGCTCGGCAACCTTCGCCGACGGGCTGGCCGTTCGCGTGGCCATCCCGCTCGCCGTCGACGTGCTCGGCGAGGTAGCGAGCAGGATGCTGCTCGTCTCCGAACGTGGGATCGCAGAGGCGGTCGGCCGGTACGCCGCCGCCGGCCTCCGGGTCGAGGGAGCCGCCGGCGCGGCGCTGGCCGCCCTCCCGCAGCTCGACGACGTCGACGGAACCATCGTCCTGATCGTGACGGGCCGCAACATCGACGACGAGCTGCACGCGAGGGCCCGCGAGCGGCCGGAGTCCTTCCCCGACTGACTCGATCAGAGCGCCTGGATGTCAGCCGGCCGTCGGTGGACCGCGGCCCGCTGTCGCCCGACGGTACCGGCCCTCACCCTGGCTGACGAGGCCCGCCAGCTCGAGCTCGGTCAGCGCGACGGCGACCTCTGCGCTCCCGACGCCGGTCCCGTGGGAGATCTCGTCGAGCGACGCTGCCCCGGCCACGAGGAACGCGAGAACTGCCTCGGCCTCGGTCGAAAGGCCAGCCGGCGGCTTCGCCGGCGTCGCCTCGACCCCGAGCACCTCGAGGACGTCGTCTACGGCCAGCATCGGGGCGGCTCCCTGGCGAATGAGGTCGTTCGTTCCCTTCGAGAGCCCCGACGTGATCTCACCGGGAACGGCGAACACGTCCCGCCCCAGCTCGAGGGCGAAGTCCGCCGTGATGAGCGCGCCCGAGCGCTCGCGTGCCTCCACCACGACGGTCGCCCCGGCGAGCCCGGCGACGATCCGATTTCGCGCCGGGAAACGCCACGGCGCAGGTTCGACTCCGGGCGGGTACTCCGAGACGACGAGGCCGCTCTCGACGATGCGGCCGGCAAGCTGGGCGTGCGCGCGAGGATAGTCCCGGTCGATGCCGCACCCGAGCACGGCCACCGTGAGCCCGCCGGCAGCGAGGGCGCCTCGATGCGCCTCACCGTCGATGCCGCGCGCCAGGCCGCTCACGACGACGATCCCCGCGGCTGCGAGATCGCGGGCGAGCTCGCGGGCGACCTGGGCTCCGTACGGGGAGCAGCTACGAGCTCCCACAACGGCGACAGCGGGACGCGACAGAGCCTCCACCGGCCCGCCGCGGTGGTAGAGCCGAGCCGGAGGGTCGTGGAGCTCGGCCAGCAGCGGCGGATAGCCGGGGCGCCCTCTCGCGATCGTGGGGTAGTTCACGGCGAGAGCTCCCGCGGCGCCCGGTACGAGAGCGCCTCGGCGACGTGCTGCGGCTCGATCTCACCCGCGCCGGCCAGCGCCGCGATGGTCGCCGCAACCCTCGCGACTCGCGCGCGGCCTCGTGCCGAGAGCGGCAGCGTGTCCACAGCGCGGGTGAGCAGGCCGCGCGCGTCGCGCCCGAGTCGCGGCCTCCCCTCGGACAGCCGCACCGCCCCTTCCTCGACTCGCGAGCGCACCGCTGCAGAGGCTTCCTGCGGCCCGGCGTCGAGCTCTCGACCGCGAGGCCTCGGCATGTGCACGACCAGGTCGAAGCGGTCGAGCAGCGCCCGCGAGAGCTTCATCCCGTACGCGGCGAGCTTCTGCGAGGAGCACGTGCACTCGGCCGCGGGATCGCCGCGGGCCCCGCAGGGACACAGATTCATCGTGCCGACGAGGACGAACCGGGCAGGGAACACGGCCTGGCCGGCCGCTCGCGCGACGGCGACGAACCCCTCCTCGAGCGGCTGGCGCAGCGCCTCGAGAACCGGACGGTGGAACTCCGGCAGCTCGTCGAGCAGGAGGACACCGTGATGCGCCAGGCTCACCTCGCCGGGGCGCGGCCCCGGGCCGCCCCCGACAACGGCCGCCGTGGACGCCGTGTGGTGGGGAGCCCGGAAGGGTGGATGGTCGACGAGTGGCCGGTCGGCGGAGAGCAACCCGGCGACCGAATGGATCCTGGTCGCCTCGAGCGATTGGTCGAGAGTCAGGGGCGGGATGACGCCCGGCAGCCGCCGCGCCAGCATGGTCTTCCCCGTTCCCGGCGGCCCGGCGAAGAGAATGTTGTGGCGACCCGCGGCGACGATCTCCAGCGCTCGCCGACCGCGCTCCTGCCCGCGCACCTCGGCGAGATCCGGGCCGGTTCCGTTCGAAGATGACGGCGACGCGGGCACGATCGCCTCGGGTGTGAACCGGCCTCGGAGGTAGGCGCCCGCTTCGGCGAGATGACGGAGCGGAACAGGCTCGATTCCGGCCAGCGCCGCCTCGGGAGCCGACTCGTGCGCACAGAGAAGCTTCGGGAGCCCTGCCCGCCGGGCGGCTTCCGCCGCAACGATCGCGCCGGGCACCGGCCGCAGCCGCCCGTCCAGTGCCAACTCGCCCACCGCCGCGTGCCCGGACAGCGATTCCGGCGGGATCTGCCGCGAGGCGGCGAGGACGGCCAGGGCGATCGGGAGGTCGTAGCCGGAACCCTCCTTGCGCAGCCCGGCCGGTGCGAGGTTGACCGTGATCCGGCGAACTGGCCATTCGAGCTCCGCGCTTGCGATTCCGGATCTGACTCTCTCCTTGGCCTCCTGGCAGGCCTTGTCGGGAAGCCCGACGATCGCGAAGGCCGGGACGCCCCGCTGGAGATGGGCCTCGACCTCGACGGACCTCGCCTCGAGACCGACGAGAGCATGGGTGACGGCGCGCGCGAGCACTCCCTCGAAACTAGGGAACGAGGACACACGGGTGGTGCACGGTTTCGCGCCGAGTTCGTGACGATGCGGCTATGAACTACTCGAAAGGAATGCGCTCGATGCGCCGGCCGGACACGGCGACGGCCTCGAAGCGGACGTCCAGGCCGGCCAGCTCCCGGTGCATTGCCAGCCAGGCCTCGGCTGCACGGCGGATCCGCCGCGCCTTCTCCGGGCCGACGGCCTCCACAGGAGCCCCGTACTCGGGGCCGGATCGCGCCTTGACTTCGCAGACCGTCACCGTCCGTCCGCGCCGGACGACGACGTCGAGCTCGTAGCCGCCCGCCCGTGCGTTCGCAGCCAGGATCCGGTACCCGCGAAGACGGTAGTGGCGGCGGACGCGCCGCTCCGCGTCAGGCCCGAGCGGCCGCCGCGACCTGGTGCCCGGCCGGGTCCTCGAGCTCCGCATAGCAGCGTGCGTCGAACGAGCGGCGGTGAATCGCGCTCGGCCCGAGCCGGCGCACGATCGCCGAGTGCCCGGGCGTGATGTAGCCGACATGCGAGACGAAGTCGTAGCCCGGGTAGACCGCGTCGAAGCGTCTCATCGCGCGGTCGCGGACGACCTTCGCCACGATCGACGCGGCGGCGATCGCCGCGCTTTTCGTGTCACCGTCGACGACCGCCTGGTGCGGCGGCGCGAGCGGCCCGAGCCGAAAGCCGTCGACGAGGCACACCTCGGCAGGAGGGGCGAGCGCCGCCAGCGCCTCCCGCAGACCGCGGAGGTTCGAGCGGTGCAGGCCGTCGCGGTCGATGGCGCCCGACGGGATGACGCGCACGGCGATCCGCGTCGCGCAGCGCGCCACCGCGCGAAAGAGCTCCTCGCGCTGGTCGGGGTCGACCTGCTTCGAGTCGTTGAGGAGCGCGAGCGGGCGGACGGCATGGTCGCGCAGCCGCTCGTAGTCGAGGAGCACGCCGGCGGTGACGAGCGGCCCCGCCAGGCTCCCCCTGCCGGCCTCGTCCGCGCCCGCGACGAAGCGGACGCCGAGGCGGCGGTCGAAGGCGAGGAGCTTGCGGCCCGGACGGCGGATGGACGCCACGGGCGCGAGGATAGCGCCTAGGTCCGCTGCTTCTCGCGGACGCGCGCCTTCTTGCCCACTTTCGATCGCAAGTAGTAGAGCTTGGCGCGGTTGACGTCGCCGATGGCGACGACCTCGATCTTCTCGATCTTGGGCGAGTGGAGCGGGAACGTCCGCTCGACCCCGACGCCGAAGGAGTTCTTGCGCACGGTGAAGGTCTCCCGCGCGCCGGCGCCCTGGCGCTTGATGACGATGCCCTCGAAGACCTGGACGCGACGCCGCTGGCCCTCGATCACCTGGAAGTGGACGCGAACCGTGTCGCCCGCCTTGAACTGCGGTACGTCGTCGCGGAGCTGCTTGCGCTCGAGGATGTCGATCGGGGTGGTCATGAAAACAGCGGCCGTGGAGGCCGCGCGGCAATGCTAGCGGAAGCGTCTCTGTCCCGGGCGCCCGACGGACGCGTCCAAAACGGACGGTTCGGGGGGCCCCCCCGCTTCGACCCTAACGAGAATAAGCACGCAGGTGGCGCACGATTCGTGCCGGAAGGCGCACGGCCTTGCACCGATTCGCCATCGCCCGGCCCTACTGGAAGCCGAGCCGCCGAACGGGCCAGTAGCGGGCGAACACCGGACCGATGAGGTTCTCGCGCGGCACGGTCCCCCACTCCCGGCTGTCGCAGGACTGGAAGCGGTTGTCGCCCATCATGAAGTACTCCCCCTCCGGCACCGTGACCGGGCCGAAGTTCTCGCCGACCTCGCCGCCGTAGACGTAGGGCTCCGGCAGCGGCTCCTCGTTCAGGTAGAGCTGCCCGTCGCGGATCTCGATCGTGTCGCCCGGGAGGCCGACCAGGCGCTTGACGAAGACGTCGCCCGGCCCGGGGCACAGCTCGGTGGCCATCGGCGGCGTGTGGAAGACGACGATGTCGCCGCGATCGGGGTCCGTGAAGCGGTAGACGAAGCGATTCGCCAGCACGCGATCGGACGTTCCGGCCTGGCAGCCCGGCTCGGCCACGGCACAATGGAGCGTCGGCTCCATCGACGCGGACGGAATCCGGTACGGGTTCACGATCCACGCCTTGATGGCGAGGACTGCCGCGATCGCGACCGCGATCGTCACCACCCAGTCGATGAGCGTCGGCCAGGGGGCGGGAAGCGACTCGAGCTTGCCTCGGAGGAAGACGACCTCCTCGGACTAGCGGAGGCCGAGCCGCGTCAAGGGCCAGTAGACGGCGAAGACGGGGCCGATGAGGTCGTCCCGCGTCACCGGGCCCCACTCGCGGCTGTCGCAGGACTGCCCACGGTTGTCGCCCATCATGAAGTACTCGTCGGCTCCCAGCTCCCGCTCCGGGAAGTCGGGTCCCCGGGGCCCGCCGTTCAGGTAGGGCTCCTCTACCGGCGCGCCGTCGACGTGGAGCACTCCTCCCGTCATCGAGATCCGGTCGCCGGGGAGCCCGACGAGGCGCTTGACGAACGTCCCGCCCGCGCCGCAGCGCGTGACCGCCCGCTGCGGCGTCTCGAAGACGACGATGTCGCCCCGACTCGGGTCGCGGAAGCGATAGATGAAGCGGTTCGCAAGGACGCGGTCGGACGAGTCCGACTGGCAGCCCGGCTCGGGCACGGCGCAGTGGAGCGTCGGCTCCATCGAGGACGACGGGATGCGGTACGGATTCACGATCCACGCCTTGATCGCGAGCACCGCGGCGACGGCGATCGTGATCGTGACGACCCAGTCGACGATCGTGTCCCAGGGAGCCGGGAGCGCCGACGTCATGCGGTCGAGCGGCCCGCTCACGAGAGTGTCCTCTCCCGGCTCCGCTCCCGGCGCCAGCTCTCGATGAGGGCGTGGTTGCCGGAGAGGAGCACCTCGGGGACGCGCCAGCCGCGAAACTCGGCCGGGCGCGTGTAGTGGGGAAATTCGAGTCCGCCGGCGAGCGCGTCCGAGAAGCTCTCGACGGCGCCGCTCTCCTCCCGGATCGCGCCGGGAAGCTTCCGCGCGACCGCGTCGAGCACCACCATCGCCGGCAGCTCGCCGCCCGAGAGGACGTACGGCCCGATCGAGACGGTGTCGGTGGCGACGTGCTCGTGGATGCGCTCGTCGAAGCCCTCGAAGCGGGCCGACAGGAGCGTCAGCGCTTCCTCACCGGCGAGCTCGTCGACGAGCGCCTGGTCGAGCGGGCGGCCCTGCGGCGAGAAGGCGATGACCCTACGGCTTGCGGCGTCCCCGTAGACGGCCTCGAGCGCGGCGCACACGACGTCGACCCGCAGCACCATTCCCGCGCCACCGCCGTAGGGCTCGTCGTCGACCTGGCCCCCCGTGAGCGGCGTGTAGTCGCGGTAGTTGAGGAAGCGAAGGTCGAGACCGGATCCGAGCACCGCGGCGACCGGGCGCTGCTCGGTCAGCCACGCGAAGGCGTGCGGGAGCAGGGTGAAGACGTCGATTTGCATCGGCTGCGAGATTAGCCTTCGGGCGCGAACCCGGGCGCAATCACGATCCGGCCCCCCTCCAGATCGACCGCGCGGACGCAGTCCTCGACCATGGGCAGGGAGACGCCGCCTTCGAGCTCGAGCACATCGTTCGCCACGCCGGGCGCCACGTCCACGACCCGACCGAGCGCGCGCCCGTCCTCGTCGAAGGCCACCAGGCCGACGAGCTGGAAGACGTAGAACTCGCCCTCGCCCGGCGGCGGCAGCTCCCCTGCGGGCACCTCGAGGACCGCGCCTCGCGGGACCTCCCGGTCGAGGCGAACGACGAGGCGGCCTCCGGAGCGCTTGCTCTCGACCACGGCCGCAGCCTCGTGGCCCGCGTAGACGGTGGCGCCAACGGCGAAACGGGAAGGGTCGTCACTCGGCCGCTCCACGACGAACGCGCCCCCGAGCCCGTGCGGGCGGCCGACACGACCCACCGCCACCCAGCGGCCTTCGCCGGGCGCGTCAGCGGACGTCAACGATCTCGAGCAGCGCCCGCTCGTGCTGCCGCCCACCGCTCGCGCGTACGAGCGTCCGGAGCGCCCTGACGATCCGGCCCTGGCGGCCGATCACCTTGCCGATGTCGTCCGGCGCGACGTGGAGCTTCAGGACCACGGCGCCGTCGCGCTCGGTCCGCTCGACGCGGACCTCGTCCGGCTTGTCGACGAGGTTCCGCGCGAGGTACGCGAGCATCTCTTCCATGCGACTAGTGTCCCTCCGAGTGATGCGAGCAGGCGTGCTTTGCTCGGAGGGGCACTAAATGCCCTGGGTCTTCATAAGGCGCTTGACCGTGTCGCTCGGCTGGGCGCCCTTTCCGATCCAGTCCTGAATCTTGTCGGCGTCGAGCGAGATCGTCGACGGGTTCGTCTGCGGGTTGTAGCGCCCGACAATCTCGATGAAGCGCCCGTCGCGGGGCGAGCGTTGGTCTGCGACGACGACGCGATAGATCGGGTTCTTCTTCGAGCCCACACGGGCCAGTCTGATGCGAGTTGCCATACGGTCCTTTCGGTCGTTCCCTAGCGGCGCCGCTGGGCTGCCGCGATCGACTGCAAGTTGGGCATCTTTCCCTTCCCCATCTGCTTCACCATCTTCGCCATCTGCTTGCGCGCGTTCAGGAGCTGGTTGACCTGCTGGACGCTCGTGCCGCTCCCCTTGGCGATCCGCGCCCGGCGCGGCCCGTTGATGATCTCGGGCCGTCGGCGCTCGTCCACGGTCATCGACAGGACGATCGCCTCGACCTTGCTCAGCTCCCGGTCGTCGACGTCGGCGCCCTGGAGCTGCTTGCCCAGCCCCGGAATCATGCCCACGATCGACTTGAGCGGGCCCATGCGCCGCATCATCCGGTAGCTCTGCAGGAAGTCCTCGAAGGTGAACTGCCCGGACCGCAGCCGACGCTCCATCTCCTCCTGCTCGTCCAGCTCGGCGGCCTCCTCGGCCTTCTCGATGAGCGTGAGGACGTCGCCCATGCCGAGGATCCGCGAGGCCATGCGGTCTGGATGGAAGTACTCGAGCTGATCGAGCTTCTCGCCGGTCGACGCCAGCTTGATCGGCTTGCCCGTGACCGCCTTCACGGAGAGCGCGGCGCCGCCGCGCGCGTCGCCGTCGAGCTTCGTCAGGACGACGCCGTCGAACTCGATGCGCTCCTGGAAGGCCTCGGCGACGGCGACGGCCTCCTGGCCGGTCATCGCGTCGAGGACGAGCAGCACGTTGTGAGGCTTCACCGCCTTGCGCACGGCGGCGAGCTCTTCCATGAGAGGCTCGTCGATCTGGAGCCGGCCGGCGGTGTCCACGATGACCACGTCCCGGCCCTGGGCCTGCGCCTGCTCGATCCCGTGGCGGGCGACGGCGACCGCATCCTTGGTGGAGCGGTCGAGGTACACGGGGATCTGGAGCTGCTTGCCGAGTTGCTCGAGCTGGTCGACGGCGGCGGGCCGCTGCAGGTCGGCCGCAACCAGCGCCGGCGACTTGTCCTCCTGCTTGCGGAGCAGGAGGGCGAGCTTGGCGGCGGCGGTCGTCTTCCCCGCGCCCTGAAGGCCGGCGAGGAGGATCACGGTCGGGGGCCTGCCGCTGAAGGCGAGCTTCGACCCGCCCGAGCCCATCAGCTCGGTCAGCTCCTCGTGGACGATCCTGACGACCTCCTGACCCGGCGTCAGGCTCTTCGTGACGGCCCCGCCCTCTGCGCGCTCGCGGACGCGTGCGACGAACTCCTTGACGACCTTGAAGTTGACGTCGGCCTCGAGCAGCGCGAGCCGGATCTCGCGCATCGCGCGCGAGAGGTCCTCCTCGGTGAGGACGCCGCGCCCGCGGAGATCGCCGAGCGCGCCCTGGAGCTTGTCGGACAGGGTGTCGAACATGGCCGGCCGCAAGTGTAGCCGCGGGCTTCCGCCGTCCTTGCCCATCGGCGCAGGCCGGAGCGCACCGTCCTGTCCCGCTGGGGCCCCCAGGGGGACGACGGCCCCCTGATTCAAGGCTAGCGCGGAAATCTGCGCAGATAGCGCGCAGGGACGTGTCGAAAGCGCATCAGCCGTGCACGAGGGCCCGCGCGAAGTCCTGCGGGTCGAACGGCTGCAGGTCGTCGAGCGTCTCCCCCACGCCGACCAGCTTCACGGGAAGGCCGAGCTCGTGCGCGACGGCGACCGCGACGCCTCCCCTCGCCGTGCCGTCCAGCTTCGTGAGGGCGACGCCGGTCACGCCGACGGCCTCGTCAAAGAGCTTCGCCTGGCGGAGGCCGTTCTGACCGGTGGTGGCGTCGAGGACGAGCAGCGTCTCGTGCGGGGCGCCGTCGAGCCGCTGCGCGATCACCCTGCGCACCTTGACCAGCTCCTCCATGAGGTTCGTCTGGGTGTGGAGCCTGCCGGCGGTGTCGACGACGACCACGTCGCGGCCGCGCGCCTCCGCGGCGGAGATGGCGTCGAATGCGACGGCGGCGGGGTCGGCGCCTCGCTGGGAGCCGACGAAGTCGGCGCCGGCGCGGCCGGCCCAGATCTCCAGCTGCTCCTCGGCGGCGGCCCGGAACGTGTCCGCGGCGGCGAGCACGACCGAGCGGCCCGACTCCTGCAGGCGGTAGGCGAGCTTGCCGATCGTGGTCGTCTTGCCCGTGCCATTGACCCCAACGACGAGAACGACCGTGGGCGGCTCGGCCAGAGCGAGACGGTCCTGGCCCTCCACGGTGACGAGCTCGGCGACGACCTCCTCCAGCCCCTGCACGAGCTCGTCCTGGCTTCCCGGCTCGAGCTCCTCCAGGCGCTGCACGATCTCGACCGTCGCAGGGACGCCGCAGTCGGCGGCGATCAGCGCCTCCTCGATGCGCTCCCAGGCCTCGTCGTCGCCGGGATCGAAGAGCAGGTCGCGCGTGAGAGCCTGGCGGCTGGCGGAGAGCGACTCGCGCAGCCGGCCCAGCCAGCCGCGGCGCTTGACGTCGTCCTCGGCCGGGGCCTCCTCGGGGTCGCCGAGGAACTCCGCCCAGGTGCGCATCAGGCGCTGAGCGCCTCGGCCTGCGGGTCGGCCGGCAGCCGCTTCGAGACGACCTGCGAGATGCCGTCGGCGCCCATGGTCACGCCGTAGAGGATATCGGCGGCCTCGATCGTCCTCTTCTGGTGGGTGACGACGATGAACTGGGCGCGGCCGGCGAAGCGGCGCAGAAGGTCTGTGAAGCGGCTGATGTTGGCATCGTCGAGCGCGGCCTCTACCTCGTCGAGCAGATAGAAGGGGCACGGCCGCGCGAGGAAGAGCGCAAACAGGAACGAAATCGCGCCCAGCGCCTTCTCGCCGCCCGACAGGAGCGAGAGGCGCGTGACGCGCTTGCCGGCGGGCTGGAGCTCGATCTCGATCCCGGGCTCGCCGCCGTCCTCGTCGGCGACCCGGACAATCCGGCCGCTGCCGCCCGGGAAGAGCGTGCCCGCAACCTCCTCGAAATGCCGCTCGACCTCGGAGAGCGTCTCCTCGAAGCGGCGCTCGACGGTCTCGGCGAGCTCGTCGCGCAGCTCCTCGAGCTCGGAGAGGGAGCGCTCGAGGTCCTCGCGCTGCTCGGTGAGCTCCTCCAGGCGCGCCTTCTCGCGCGCGTGCTCCTCGGCGGCCAGCGGGTTGACCTGGCCGAGCGCCTCGCGGCGGCGCTCCAGGCGCTCGAGCTGCCCGCGAAGCTCGTCCGCCTCGTCGTCCGTCAGTGCCTCGCCCTCGGCCTCCTCGGGAAGCCGGCGCAGGATCTCCTCGCGCTCGGCCTCGAGCCGCGCGCGCTCGATTCCGATCGCGGAGAGCCGCTCGGCCGCCTCCGACGCCGCCCGCCGGAGCTCCGCCTCGAGCCCGCCGAGGCGCCGCAGCTCCTCGCCGAGCTCGCCGGCCCGGCTCCCGCCGGCGTCGACTCGGGCCCTGAGCGGCGGCTCCAGGTGCGCCGCGTGCGCGGCCGCGCTTGCGAGGGACACCGCGGCGCGCTCGGCCAGCTCCGCCAGGCCGCGCAGGGCATCCTCCCGGGTCGAGGCTTCAGGGGCCGCCGGAGCCGCCTCGGCGCCCGCCGCGAACCAGCTTTCCCCGCCGGAGAGGGCGACGAGGGCGTCGCGGCGCTCCGCGTGCGCCCGTTTCAGGCGCGCGACGGCCTCGGCCAGCTCGACCTGCTCGGGTGCCCACGCGTTGGCCGCCGTCAGCGCGCGCTCGTAGCTCGGGGGCTTGGGCGGTGCCGGGAGGCGAGGACGGTCGGCGTCCGCGCGCAGCGCGGCGGCCGTCTCCTCGGCCCGCTCGCGGCGGAGATCGAGGCGCTCCACTGCGCTCCGCAGGCGGTAGAGCGCTGCGGTCGCCTGCTCGTGGCGCCCGGCCGCCTCGGCGAGGCCCTCCTCTGCCTGCCGCCGCTCTGCGAGCACGCCCTCGAGCCGCTCGTCGCGGCGGCGGCGCTCCTGCGTCGCCCCGGTCAGGCGCTCGTCGACCTCGGCGAGGCGCCGGTCGTTCGACTCGAGCTCGGCCGCTGCGAGCCGCGTCTTCAGCCCTTCGATCTCGACCGCGAGCTTCTCGGCGCGCTCGGCTGCGCTCGCCTGCAGGGCCAGCGGCCGGAGGCGCTTGCGCACCTCGTCCTCCAGGTCGCATGCCCGCTCCACCTGCACCTGCACGCGGGCCAGCTTCAGCTCGGCCCGGTGGCGGCGCCGCTTGAACTTGCCGAGACCGGCAGCCTCCTCCACGAGCGCACGGCGCTCCTCGGGCTTCGAGACGAGGATCTCCTCGACGCGGCCCTGGGAGATGATCGAGTGCCGTTCCCCGGCGAGACCGATGTCGGCGAGAAGCTCGACGACGTCGGTGCGGCGCACGCGGGCACGGTTGACGAGGTACTCGCCCTCGGCCTCCCGATGCAGGCGCCGGACGACGGAGAGCTCGGCCACGTCCAGCGGCCCGTCGCCGGCCTCGTTGTCGAAGAGGAGCTCGACCTCGCACCAGCTCGCCGCCGGCCTGTCTTTCGAGCCCGCGTACAGGACGTCGTCGGGCTTCTCGGCGCGCAGCTCGCTCGGGCTCAGGCTGCCCGCGGCCCAGACGATCGCGTCCGAGATGTTCGACTTGCCCGAGCCGTTCGGGCCGACGACCACGGCCACGCCCGGCTCGAGGCGAACCTCGACCGGATCCGGGAACGACTTGAAGCCGCGGATCTTGACGGCACGCAGGTGCAAGGCGCGAAGTCTGACGGTCGGGACGGACGGCCGGTTCCGGTCAGCCCTCGGACGAGGCAGGGCGGGCGAGCTCGCTCCGCCACTCGGACACCTCGGTCATCGAGATCTCCTCGATCCGGCGGACGAACGCCGCCAGGGCCGCGTCCTCGCCCCGCTCCGGCCCGTAGTCGGGAGGCGTCCGCGTGTCGTAGCGCACGCGCTCGCTCTTCAGCGCCTCGGCCGCGTAGGCCCAGCGGGACTTGTTCTGGAGCCAGCGAAACGTCCCCGCCAGGCCGGCGGCGACCGACGCGAGCGCGGCGGGAAGGGCCTGGACGGCCTTCGGGACGCCCGACCAGAGGATGAGGACCGGGGTGGCCGCGGCCAGCCCCACGGCTGCCGACTGGACGACGGCGAACCACCGCTGCGCCTGGACGGAGTGCGTCGAGTACCACTCGATCTGGGCGTCGCACCGGCGGATGGCCTCCGCCTCGCGTTCGTCGAACGAGCGCCCGGCCGCCAACCGGTCTAGACCTCGGACGCCCGATCCGGGAACGACCCGACGCCCCGGATCTCGGCGGAGAGACGCATGAACTCGGAAGTCTGACGGCCGAGACGGACGAGCCGACGCCTCAGCGCGATGACGCGGGCTCCCCGTTCTTGCGGTGCTAGCTGCTCTCGGGCGCCCGCAGCTCGAGGCAGCTCACGCCCTGCAGGTCGAGCCAGATACGGCCTTCGCCGCGCACGACCCGCAGCAGCACCGCGTCGCACCCCGGGCAGCGCGCGACCGAGCCGGGCGCCTGCGCGTAGACGGCGAGGGCGCCGATCTCCCACACGGCGCCGCACGAGGAGCACGTCGAGCGGGCGACCGTCAGCTCGCCGACGAACACGTCGCCGAGGAGGCCGCCGATCGCGTTGCCGTCCAGCTTGAGGTCTGCCGTCTCCATCGCTCAAGGCCCGGTCGGGCCGAACCGCTCGGTCCTGACGCGCGCCGGGTCGTAGCCTAGGGCGACCAGGCCGTCCGCCGCCACCTCGACGAAGCGGGTCGAGCCGCAGACGAACGCGGCGGCCCCGCCGTCCGCGGGGCCGAAGACCTCCGCGAGCATCTCGCCGTCGATGCGCCGCGCGTAGCCCTCCCAGCCGTCGGGCCGCTCTCGGGTCAGCGTGTGCACGACTCTGAGTGCCGGATCGGCGGCGGCGAGAGCATCCAGCTCCTCGCGGTAGATGACGTCCTCGAGGGTCCGCGACGAGTAGAGCAGCGCCGCCGGCAAGTCGAGGCCTGCGGCCGACCGGTGGCGCAGCATGGCCATGAGCGGAACGATCCCCGAGCCGCCCGCGACCAGGTGAAGTGGGTCGCCGACCGTGCCGTCCCAGACGAAGTAGCCGCCGATCGGGCCGCGCAGCTCGAAGCGGTCTCCGACCCGCAGCTCCTCGGTCAGGAAGGGCGAGACCTCGCCGTCGTCGAGCTCTTCGACGGTGAGGACGATGCGCTCGCCGTCCGTGGGCGTCGCAATGGAGTAGCTGCGCTCGGCCTGGTAGCCGTCCTCCGCGGTCAGGCGCACGTCGACGTGCTGGCCCGGACGGTGGCCGGCCCAGCCCGGGACGTCGAGGATCAGGCTGGTGACGCGCGGGGTCTCCGGCACGAGCTCCACGACCTCGGCGAGGAGCCACCGGAGCGGCGTCAGTCGCCCCAGTACCGCTGCTCCTGCCACGGATCCCCGTAGAGGTGGTAGCCGAGGGACTCCCAGAAGCCGGGCTCGTCCTCGTCCAGGAGCCGCAGGCCGCGCACCCACTTGGCGCTCTTCCAGAAGTAGAGGTGCGGGACGAGCAGCCGGGCCGGGCCGCCGTGCTCCGGGTCGAGCGGCTCGCCGTCGTAGCCGAAAGCGACCCAGGCCTTGCCGTCGGTCACGTCCTCGAGCGGGAGGTTGGTCGTGTAGCCGCCGTCGCTCCACGCCATGACGTAGGCCGCATCCGTCTCGACGCCGTCGAGCAGCGTGTCCACGGAGACGCCTTCCCACTCGGTGTCGAGCTTCGACCACTTCGTGACGCAGTGGATGTCCTTCGTGATCGTCTCCTGCGGCAGCGCCGTGAGCTCGTCCCAGCTCCAGCGCGCCAGCTCCTCGCCGCCCTCGGAGATCGTGAAGCTCCAGGTCTCGAGCGGCGTGTGCGGCGTCGGGCCCGCCGAGAGCACGGGAAAATCGTGCGTCTCGTACTGGCCGGGCGGGATGCGCCCGCTCTCGTCCGTCTCGCGCTTGCCGCGGAAGCCGCGGGTGATGAAGGCCACGGCGCGAGCTTAGCCAGCGATGCGCTCGACGGCGCCGCCGCGGCCGACGAGGACCTCGGAGACGAGCTCCGGGGGAAAGAGGCCGTGCTCGACCACGCCGGGCGTAGCGGCCAGGCGGGCCGCGAGCTCCGCGGGCTCGCCCACCGCCCCCAGGTAGTCGGCGATCAGCGCCGCCGTCCGGGCTCGGCGGCACGTCGCGCAGCTCGGCGTCGCCGACGCGGGCAAGCGTGGCTCGCACGCCGTAGGCGAGGATCTCGAGCGGCACCGGCGGGCCGATCGCCTCCACGAGCTTGTCGGAGGAGGCGACGACGACGAAGCGCTCGGCCGCGGCCGCCACGATCTTCTCCCGCGTGTGCGCCGCGCCGCCGCCCTTGACGAGCCAGCCGTCCGGCGCGATCTGATCGGCTCCGTCCACGGCCAGGTCGAGGCGGTCGAGCTCGTCGAAGGGCTCGACGGCCAGACCGAGCTCGCGTGCAGCGCTCTCCGTCTGCAGCGACGTGGCGACGCAGCGGAGGCGCAGGCCGCGGCGCGCGAGCGCCGGGAGGAAGTACGCCACCGTGGAGCCTGTCCCCAGCCCGACGACCATCCCGTCCCGGACGAGCTCGGCAGCCGCCTCGGCGGCGACGCGCTTTTCGTCGTCGGCGGTCACGCTGTCAGCGTAGGATCCCGGGAGGATGGCCTCCGACGCCGAGCTCGCCGGGAGGGTCGCGCTCGTCACGGGCGGCGGGCGCGGGATCGGCCGCGGGATCGCGCTCGAGCTCACGCGGGCCGGAGCGCGGGTCGCCGTGGCCGCGCGCACGCGGGCGCAGGTCGAGGAGACCGCAGGCGAGATCGACGGCCTGGCGATCGAGGCCGACGTCTCGAAGCGCGAGGACGTGGAGCGGATGGTCGCCACGGCCGAGCAGGAGCTCGGGCCGCTCGACGTGCTCGTCGCCAACGCCGGCATCGCGAACTGGGAAGAGGCCGCGTGGGAGGTCGAGCCGGAGGAGTGGTGGCGGATCCTCGAGGTCAACGTGCTGGGCGTCTACCTCTGCTGCCGCGCCGTCATCCCGGGGATGATCGAGCGCGGCGGCGGCCGGATCGTCAACGTCGCGAGCGGCGCCGCTTACCTGCCCGGCAGCACCTCGACGGCCTACAGCGCCAGCAAGGCGGCGGTGCACCGCTTCAGCGAGACGCTCGCGAACCAGCTCGCGCCGCACGGCATCCCTGTCTTCTCCATCAGCCCCGGCCTCGTCCGCACGGACCTGATCGGGAGCCACTTCGGCGACGACGCACCCTGGACGCCCCCCGAGCTGGCGCCGCGCCTCGTCCGTGCGCTCGCCTCCGGCAAGCTCGACGCGCTCTCGGGCCGCTACCTCCACGCCGAGCACGACGACATCGACGACGTGGCGAGCCGCGCCGACCAGATCGTCGCCGACGACCTCAACGCGATCCGCCTGCGCCGCTGATGCCGACCTTCCGGGCCGGTATCGACCTCGGCGCCACGAAGATCCAGGCCGTTGTCGTCGGGCCCGACCACACCGTCGTCGGGCAGGCGCGGCATCCGACGCCGACCGAGGGCGGGCCCACCGACGTCACGGCCAGAATCGCGGACTCCGTGCGCGAGGCAGCCGGGTCCGCCGGCGTCGCCGTCGAGGAGCTGGGCGGCATCGGCATCGGCTCGCCCGGCGCGGTCGACCAGGAGACCGGCACCGTCGCCTCCGCCCGGAACCTGCCGAACTGGGAGGAGCCGTTCCCGCTCGCCGAGGCGCTCGGCGAGGCGCTCGGGGCGCCGGTTCGCGTCGACAACGACGTCCAGGCGGCCGTTCTCGGTGAGCTTGAGCTGGGCGCCGGGAAGCCGTTCTCCTCGTTTCTCGGCGTCTGGTGGGGGACCGGCGTCGGCGGCGGGATCGTCCTCGACCGCAGGCTCTGGCTCGGGCGCGGCGCCGCCGGGGAGATCGGCCACGTCGTCGTGAAGCGCGGCGGGGCACGCTGCCCCTGCGGCCGCGAGGGGTGCCTCGAGGCGTACGCCGGCCGCGGGGCGATGGAGCGACGCGCGCGCGAGCTCGCCGAACGGGGCCACAAGACCGTCCTCTTCCAGCTCATGGAGAAGCGAGGGCGCGACCGGCTGACGAGCGGTGTGTGGGCAGCCGCGCTCGACCGCAACGACCACATGGCGACCGACCTCGTCCAGCGCGCGGTCATGGCCCTCGGAGCGGGCATCGCCTCGGCCGTCAACCTGCTCGACGTCGAGGCCGTGATCGTCGGCGGCGGGCTCGGCACCCGCCTCGGCGAGCCCTACGTCGAGAGGATCGCCGAAGCGATGCAGCCGCACCTGTTCGTGGACGCGCGGCCTCCGGCCATGGTCACGGCGGGGCTCGGCGACCTCGGCGGCGCCGTCGGCGCCGCGCTCCTGGTCGAGCCCTGAGCTAGCCGCCGGGCGCGGTCAGCTTCTCGAGAGCCTCGCGGGCCGCGACCTGCTCGGCCGCCTTCTTCGAGGCGCCCTGGCCCGTGCCCACGACCTCGCCGTCGATCGTGGCGGCGCAGGTGAAGTTGCGATCGTGCGGCGGGCCCTCCGCGGTCACGACGGAGTAGGTGACGGCGAGCCCCCGTCGCGCCAGCTCCTCCTGGAGCTCGGTCTTGTAGTCGACGTGGCCCTCGAGCGCGTAGTCGATGCGCTCCTGGAACGCGTCGACGATCGGCCCGCGGAGCGGCTCGAAGCCGTGCTCGAGGTAGAGCGCGCCCAGGCAGGCCTCGACGAGCGCGGCGAGCACGTTCCGGTTGTCGGCCAGGCGCAGCAGCTCGTCCGCGTCGACCGTTCCCGCGTTGCCGGCGAAGAGCTCGCCGAGGCCCAGCCGCCTGCCGACGAGGGCGCAGCTGTGCCGCGAGACGACGTGGGCGCGGATCTTGGCCAGCTGGCCCTCCGCCTCGTTGGGGAAGCGGTCGTAGAGCTCCTCGGCGATTGCGAGGCCGAGCACGCTGTCCCCGAGGAACTCGAGGCGCTCGTAGGAATCCGCGCGGCTGGGCGCCCACGAGGAATGCGTGAAGGCGTGGCTGAGGCGCTCGTCCGGAAGCGCCTTGATCAGGGCGAGGAGCTCCGCCCCCGTCCCCGGGCTATTGGTGGGTGGAGATGTAGTCGACTGCCTGCCCGACCGTCTGGATCTGCTGGGCGTCCTCGTCCGAGATCTTGATCCCGAACTGGTCCTCGAGCTCCATGATGAGCTCGACGAGATCGAGCGAGTCGGCGTCGAGATCTTCCTGGAACGAGGCCTCCTCCGTGATCTCGGTCTCTTCGATCCCGAGCTGCTCGATAAGAACGTCCTTCACCCGCTCGGCGATCTCTTCGCGCGTAGCTGCCATCTCGGATTTCTCCTGCCTTTCTCTCTGTTGCGGACACCCAGGTGAACGGCGCCGGATGCTACCACGGTTTGCGGAGAGGTTCAGGGCGCGGCGGCTTCATGCTCCCGTGCCGCGAGTCGCTCCGCGAGCCGGTCGACGACGCCGCCGGCCACGCCGAGGGCCGCGTAGCGGATCGCGTTGGCGATCGCTGCGGCCGAGGAGTTGCCGTGCGCGATGACGACGAGCCCCCGCAGGCCAAGCAGGTAGGCGCCGCCGTAGGTGTCCGGGTCGAGGCGCGCGCGCAGCGCCCTCGCTGCCGGGCGGATGAGCAGTCCGCCGAGCTTCCCGCGGGCGGAGTCGGTGATCTCGTCGCGGAACGCCTGCAGCGTCGTCTGGATCGTGCCCTCCAGGAGCTTCAGCGCCATGTTCCCCGTGAAGCCGTCGCAGACGACCACGTCTGCGGCCTTGCGGAGCAGGTCGCGCCCCTCGACGTTCCCGACGAAGCGCAGGCCCTCGGCGGCGACGAGCTCGTCGTGCGCCTCGCGGATCAGCTTGTTCCCCTTCTCCGGCTCCTCGCCGATGGAGAGGAGGGCCACGGTCGGCTCCGGCAGCCCGGCGATCTCCTCGGCGAAAACGCTGCCCATGTAGGCGAACTGGAGAAGGTGCTCCGGGCGCGCGTCGGCGTTCGCGCCCGCGTCGATCAGGATCGAGGGCCCGCCGAGCGCCGGGATGGGCACGGCGATCGCGGGTCGGTGGACGTCGGGGAGGCGCCGGATCTCCAGGAGCCCGGCGGCCAGCATCGCGCCGGTGTTCCCCGCCCCGACGACCGCGTCGGCCGTGCCGTCGTGAACGGCCCTGCAGGCGAGGAAGAGCGAGCTCTCGCGCTTGTCGCGGGCAGCGTCCGACGGCTTCTCGTCCATGGCCACGACCTGGTCGGCGTGGACGATCTCGAGGCCGCCGGCGAGCGGCTCGAGCACCCCGCGCGGGCCGAAGAGGACGGGAACGACGTCGTTCGAGGCGGCGGCGAGGGCGCCGGCGACGATCTGCTGCGGCGCCCGATCGCCGCCCATGGCGTCGACGGCGACGCGAACGGGGGGCACCTAGTGCCTCTTCGGGTGATGCCGCTGCGCGTCTGCATCGCGAGCACCAAGCCAGAGTGCGCACTCGGCCGAAGCCAAGGCTGAGAAAGCCTTGGTGAGGTCGAGGGTGGGCTCTGGCGCCGCGTGATCGCGGGGCAGAGGTGTGGCTTGCATTGCCTGGAGAGGCACCTAGGGCGCGGGGGCGCGGAGCGGCTCGACCTCGCGGCCCCGGTAGGTGCCGCAGGTCGGACAGACGTGGTGAGGCCGCTTCGGCTGGTGGCACTGCTGGCACTCGACGAGCGCGGGAACGGACGCCTTGTGCGTCGCCCGCCGCTTGTCGCGGCGCGACTTGGAGGTCTTTCGCTTCGGAACGGCCATCGCGGCGGCTGAGTATAGCGGCTGCGCCCCGGCCCCCAGCGCGCCGACCGGGCGCTACAAGCGGTCGCGCAACTCGGCGAGCGCCGCCCAGCGGGGATCCGCTTCCTCGCCCTCGTGCTCGTGCGGCTCGCGGTTCAGGTCCTTTCCGCAGACCGGGCAGAGGCCCGCGCAGTCCTCGCGGCACAGGATCTTGTCCGGGAGCGCGAGCGCGACCGCGTCATGTGCCCAGGCGGACAGGTCGAGGCGGGTGTCTTCGATGTAGGGCGTCGTCAGCTCGTCGGACTCGCCCGGGCTCGAGGCCTGGTACTCGCGGGCGGCGACGCGCACGTCGAGGCCGGCGTCCGCCAAGCAGCGCACGCAGGGCCCGAGGACGCGGACGTCGAGCTCGAGCTCGAGCACGAGGCCGGAGCTCGTCTGGGTCAGCGCCAGCACGGCCTCGGGCCGCTCGGGCACGGGCACGTAGCGCTGCCCGCCCAGCTCGAGCGGCTCGAGCTCGACCTCGAGCACGTCCCGCGACTGCTCGCCGGGACGCAGCTTGGCGTTGCGGAGGTTGAAGGTGGTCACACCCTCACCGTAGCGAAGGTGACTCGGGGTTCTCGAACCCCTCCGGAATGACGCCTCGTCACCGGGGTGCGCTGGACGAGTGCGAGACAAGGACGCAGGGCGCGTTCGTAGCCGGAGGCTACGGGCGCAACCGAGGACGCCGGATCGTGCCGGCCAGCGCGGCCCGGGGCACGGACTTCGTTTCGGAAGGGGTTCGGCTCTAGACGGCGGTTTGGTCGTCGGCCAGGTCGGCGACGACCGTCTCCTGGGAGCGCTCGTGGAGCCGCTCCCGGCCCCGGCGCACGGCACCCAGGAACTTGTCCAGGTTCACCTCGAGCGTGGACAGGATCGAGTCGGCCCAGTCCTCCATCTCGAGGCGCGTCTCGCGCGCCTGGCGGCGGGCCTCCTCGACGATCTCCTGCGCCTGGCGCTCGGCCAGCTTGACGATCTCGGTCTGCGACGCCTCGCGCACGGCCTGCTCGCGCGCCTCGCCCAGGATGCGGTCGGCCTCGCGTTTGGCCTCGGCCAGCATCTCCTGGCGCTCCTTGACGATCCAGCGCGCCTGCTTGATCTCCTCGGGGATCGTGGCCCGCATCTGGTCGAGGATGTCGTAGATCTCCTCGCGGTCGATCCGCACCTGATCCGTGAGTGGAACGGCCTTCGCGTTGTGCACGAGGTCGTCGAGCTTGTCGATGAGAACGAGAACGTCCATGCGGGCCAGTCTACTCCTGCGGGCTGACGGGCGCGCCAGGCCGACCCTGCGGAAAGAGCTCCCGGAATCGCCGTGCCACGGGGCCCGGAACGAGGTCGTCCACGTTGCCGCCGAAGGAGGCGACCTCCTTCACTCCGCTCGAGGAAAGGAAGCTGTACTGCGGGCTCGACATCAGGTACATCGTCTCGACCTCGGGGGCGAGATTGCGGTTCAGATGGTGCATCTGGAACTCCCACTCGAAGTCCGAGATCGCGCGGAGCCCCTTGACCATGGTGCGCGCTCCGAAGCGGCGCGCGAACTCGACGACGAGGTCGGAGAAGACCTCGACCTGGACGTTCGGGGTGTCCGCGAGCGCGTCGCTCAGGAAGCCGACCCGCTCGTCCACCGAGAACATGGTCGACTTGTGCTGCGGGTCTCGCACGACCCCCACGACGACGTGCTCGAAGATCCCGGCCGCGCGCCGGATGATGTCCAGGTGGCCGTTCGTGACCGGGTCGTAGCTCCCGGGGCAGATGCAGGTGACCGGATCGGCGCTGCTCACCGCGGCGCCTCGAAGACGGTCACGCGCGCCGAGCCGTAGCGGCGGCTCGTGCGCTTCGGGAGCGGCAGGTCGGGCTCCTCGCGCGCGTCGGACTCGACCACGGCGACGCCGTTCTCCGCCAGGACGGCGGGCAGGTGGGCGGCGAGGGTGGGCAGGGCGCGGGCGAGCATGGCGTACGGAGGGTCGACCAGCACGAGATCGTAACGCCTGCCCCCCGCCGCGTCCGCAGCCAGCTTGCGGCCGGCGTCCTCGCGGAGCACGACGGCGCCCTCGAGCCGGAGCTTGTCGAGGTTCCTGACGATCGTCTCGGCGGCCTCGCGGTCGGACTCCACGAAGGTCACCCGGCGCGCGCCGCGTGAGAGCGCCTCGAGCCCCATCGCGCCCGAGCCGGCGTAGAGGTCGAGCACCTCGGCGTCGTCCACCGGCCCGAGCAGGTTGAAGACGGCCTCGCGCACGCGGTCGGCCGTGGGGCGGGTGTCCGCCCCCTTCGGCGCGAAGATGCGGGCGCCCTTACGCGAACCCGCGACGATCCTCATCGAGCCTCTCCGCCTCGCGCCGCAGCGGCTCGACGATCGAGCCCTCCGCGTCCACGAGCTTCTCCGACCAGGCACGGGCTTTGGTGATCAGTCGCCGGTCGCGCGCGAGCCGGGCGAACTTGAGATCCGAGTACCCGGACTGGCGCACGCCGAGGAGCTGACCCTCGCCCCTGAGCTCCAGGTCCACCTCGGCGAGGTCGAAGCCGTCCGAGGTCGCCACGAGCGCCTCCAGCCTGCGTGCGGCCTCCTCCGTCAGCTCCTCTTTCGGGCGGGAGACGAGCAGGCAGTAGGACTGCTCGCCGCCGCGGCCGACGCGCCCCCGCAACTGGTGGAGCTGGGCGAGCCCGAAGCGGTCGGCCTCCTGGACGATCATGATCGTCGCGTTGGGGACGTCGACGCCGACCTCGATCACGGTCGTGGCCACGAGGACGTCGACCTCCCGGCGCTTGAAGGCGTCCATGACCTCGCGGCGCGCGGCCGTCTTCAGCTTCCCGTGGAGGACGCCTACCCGCAGCCCGCGCAGCTCGTGCGTCCGCAGCCGCTCGGCCTCCTGCTCGGCCGCGCGCGCCTCGATCGTCTCCGACTCGGAGACGAGTGGGCAGACGACGTAGGCCTGGCGACCCTCCTCCAGGTGGCGACGCAGGCGCGTGTAGGCCTCGGCGCTGCGCTCGTGGCCGACCCAGCGCGTGATCACGGGCTTGCGGTTCGCGGGCGGCCTGGCGATCTCGGTGACGTCGAGGTCGCCGAAGACGGTCTGCGCCAGCGTGCGCGGGATCGGCGTCGCCGTCATGTGGAGGACGTGCGGCGTCGTCCGACCGAGCGCGCGCCGCTGCTCCACTCCGAAGCGGTGCTGCTCGTCGACGACGGCGACGGCGAGGGAGCGGAACTCGACCTGCTCCTGGATGAGCGCATGCGTGCCGACGGCGAGGTCGGTCTCGCCGCTCGCCAGGCGGTCGCGCACATCCCGGCGCTGGGCGGCGGGGACGGAGCTCGTCGAGGAGCTCGCAGCGCACGCCGAGCTCGTTGCAGATTCCCTCCACGGTGAGAAAGTGCTGCTCGGCGAGCGTCTCCGTCGGCGCCATCAGGGCGCCCTGATGGCCGGCCTCGACCGCGCGCAGAAGCGCGTAGAGCGCCACGACGGTCTTCCCGGAGCCGACGTCGCCCTGCAGGAGCCTCTGCATGGGTCTGGTGTCACCGAGGTCGCCACGGATCTCGGCAATCGCGTGCTCTTGCTCCGGCGTCAGCGTGAACGGCAGCACGGCGCGGTAGCGGGCGATCAGCTCGCCCTCGCCCGGGAGCGCGGGTGCGCCGGCCTCCTCCTCCAGGGCCCGCCGGCGCTCCTGGAAGCCGAGCTGGAGCGCGAGCAGCTCCTCGAAGGCCAGGCGCTCGCGGGCGCCCTCGGCCTCGCCGCGGTCGCGCGGCCGGTGGACGGCGACGAGCGCGTCCGCCCGCAGCGGCAGGCCCTCCTCGTGGCGGACGCGGGCGGGGAGCGGGTCGGGGAAGAAGCGCACGCGGGGCAGCGCCGCCTCGACGAAGGCGCGGAGCCGGAAGCTGGGGACTTCCTCGCTGGCGCGGTACTCGGGCACGAGGCCGACCGTGTGCAGGCCGGTTCCGCGCACCTCGGTGCGGGCGACCTTGAAGCCGCCGCCGAGCTCGCGCGTCCCGTGCAGGAGCAGCTCGGTACCGGCGTCGAGCTTTGCCAGATAGGCCTGGTTGAACCAGATCGCCGTCTCCCGCACGCCGGCGGCGTCGACGACGACGCCCTCGACGATCTTGAGGTTGCGGCGTCTGGTCGGGCGCAGACGGACGCGCTCGAGCGTGCAACGAACGGTCGCCTCCTCGCCGGCCGACAGGTCGCCGAAGCTTCCCACCTGCTCCCAGTCGAGGTAGGCGCGCGGGACGTGCTCGGCCAGGTCGCGCACCGTGCGCAGGCCGAGCCCGCCGAGCCGGTCCGCGACCCTGGGGCCGACGCCGGCCAGCGTCGCGACCGGCGCCTCCGGGTCGGTCCGGCGGCGTGCCCGGGGCGGGCCGGTCTCCTCGCCGGCGAACCCGGTCGCGGCGGCGGCTACGGCTCGCCGTCCCAGTAGCCCAGGGGCTCGATCCGCCCCATGACGCCGACGCCGCGCATGCTGACCTTGCCCGAGCGGGGGTAGTAGGCGATGTCGTTCGGCTCTCGCGTCCCGTAGGCGAGGTAGACGAGCTCGGTTTCGCCGGCGCGGAAGGAGTGCGCGACCCGGGTCCCCGGCGGTCGACCCACCACCGTGCCGGGACGAACGGCGAGCTCCTCGTCGCCGAGCATGACCGTGCCCCCTCCTTGGAGGACGACGAAGATCTCCTCCTCGGACGAGTGGCAGTGCGGCGGGTAGCCGAGGCGGCCCGCCGGAATGGTGACGTGGGAGATGCCTGTGTGGAGGGAGCCGGCCGCGGTGCCGAGGTCGCGGTCGTGGATGAGGGTGTCCGAGTGCTCTTTCACGTACGGCTCGACGTCCGCGGCGTTCACGATCGAGGTCGGGCGCTCTGCGGAATCGCCGACCTCGGGCTCGCCAGCCTCTGCCTCACGGTTGAACGGATGGCGCTGGCCGCCGATCGTGGTCACGTCGACGTAGGCCGGGTACATCCAGGCCACGCCTGCGCGCGGGAGCACCGTATTCCCGTGGCGCACCCGGTGCCCGTACGCGAGGACGCTCAGCCCGTCAGGGCCGGCGCGCAGCGTGTGGGCCTCCTGATGCGGAAGGTGGACGAGGCAATCCCCCGGGCCGATCTCATAGACGGCGCCGTCCTGCCAGGAGAGCCCGGAGCCCTCGAGGACGTAGAAGATCTCCTCGGACGCGCCCTCGACGTGGGCCGGAGTCGACCAGCGGCCCGGGTCGACGTCGACGCGCTGGACGCCAACACCCACCGTGCCCGCGGCGCGGCCAAGGTTGCGCCACGTGGCGACGAGGTGCCCGACGTCGCGGCGCAGGCCGCCGACCTCGTCCCAGTGGGTCACGTGCGACATGGTGGCCTACGATACCGCCGCATGGCCGAGCCGAACGCCGTCGCCGAAGTCGCCGAGGAGGTCGTGCCGGGCGTCTGGCGCTGGGGCGTCGCCAACGAGCGGATCGGCGGAGCGGAGAGCACCGGGCACGCGGTTGTGGACGGCGGCGGCGCCGTCCTCCTCGACCCGGTGCGTCTCGCGCCTGACGCGCTCGTGGCGCTAGGGCCGGTCTCCGCCATCCTCCTGACGGCGCAGTGCCACCAGCGCTCGTCGTGGCGCTACCGCCGCGAGCTGGGCGCGCCCGTCTGGGCGCCGGAGGGAACGCGGCCGATGGAGGAGGAGCCGGACGAGCGCTACCGGACGGGCGACCTCCTGCCCGGCGGCCTGCGCGCTCTCCACACCCCGGGGCCCGGAGGAGGTGCACTTCTCGTTCCTGCTGGACGGGCGCGCCGAGCGTCCTCTTCTGCTCCGACCTGCTCACGAACTACGGCGACCGCGGCCTCGACTTCGTCCCGCTGCAGTACCACGACGACCCGCCGCTGAACCCGGCGAACGGTCGAAGGGCCTCCTCGACCTCGACTTCGACGTCCTCTGCCTCGACCACGGCAGCGCGATCGCGTCGGACCCGAAGGCCGAGATCCGCGCCCTCCTGGCCCGAACCGCGTCCGCTTAGGCCAGGACCCGGTGCCAGGCACTTGGCCGTGGCCGGCGGGGACGCGTCCGTGGGGAGTCGCGACGCCTTCCGTCAGACGGGCTCGTCCTGGAACCAGAAGAGGCCGAGCGTGCCCGGGCCGCCGTGGGTGCCGATGACCGGGCCGAGGGTGGTGACGACGTCCAGCGACGCCGCCGGGCGGGCGGCGCGCAGCCGCTCCACGAGCTTCGCCGCGTCGTCGGGCGCGTCCGCGTGGCCGACGCCGACGTGGAGGTCCGGGGAGTCCTCCGTGTCCGCCAGGAACATGGCCTCGAACTCGGCGAGCGCCTTCGCGCGCCCGCGCACGCGCTTGAGCGGCGCCACCTCGCCGTCGTCGAAGTGGAGGATCGGCTTCACGTTGAGGAGCTGCCCGGCGAGCCCCGACGCCTTGCCGACACGGCCGCCACGGACCAGGTACTCGAGCGTCTCGACCGTGAAGAGGAGCCCGCGGGTCTGCCTGAAGCGCTCGACGACCGCAAGCAGCTCCTCCTCGGTCGTCCCCCGCTCCAGTCGCCGCTGGAGCGCGTCGGCGAGGATGACCGCGCCGCCGCAGATGACGCCGGAGTCGACGAGCGTGACCGGCCTCCCCGACTGCTCGGACGCGAGCCTCGCGCTCTCGAGCGTCCCCGAGAGCTTCGCGGAGAGGAGGACGGCGAGGATGCGCTCGTAGCCCGCCAGCTCCTCGTAGACGGCGGCGAAGTCGGCAGGGGTCGGCTGCGAGCTCTTCGGCGGCTCGGGCGACTCGCGGAGGCGGCGGTAGAACTCCTCAGGCCTGATGTCGACGTACTCCCGGAGCGTCTCGTCCCCGAAGCGCACGTAGAGCGGAACCATCCGCCAGTTGCGATGGCGCGCCTGCGCGTCCGGACAGTCGGCCGTCGAGTCGAGGACGATCGCGGTGTTCTCAGCGGAGAGCTGCACCGCGCCCCGCGGCGTCTCTCACGGCGCCGACGATCTCGTCCAGCTCCCGGTCCTTCGTCAGGCAGGCCACGGCGCCCGCCTCGTAGAGCGCCTCGATCTCCTCGGTCTCGGCCGTGGCGGTGAGGATGACGACCGCGGTGGCGGGGCAGGCCGCGCCGATCCCCACGGCCGTCTCCACCCCGTCGAGCTCGGGCAGGCGGTAGTCGAGCAGGACGACGTCGGGCAGCAGGCGCGTGCAGACCTCGAGCGCGCTGCGCCCGTCGGGCACGGCGGCGACCACGCGCAGGTCCGGCACGGTGCCGAGCAGAAGCTCGAGCGACTCGCGGAAAACGTCGTTGTCCTCGACGAGGACGACGGTGATCGGATCGCCTGCCACGTCAGCCCAGGATATCGGCCTATTCCGCGCCGAACAGAAGGGGATAGTGGGGCTGGCCGCCCTCGTGGACCTCGACCTCGAGCTCGGGATGCTGCTCGCCGACGAACGCGACGAGGTCGTCGACACCCTCCCCGCTCTCGCCGACGAGGATCGTGAGGACGTCGGCGCCGTCCTCCAGCAGGCGCTCCAGCACGTCGCGGGCAACGGGCTGCAGCACCGGGCCCACGCTGACCGGCTCCCCGTCGAGCAGCCCCAGGAACTGGCCCTCCTCCACCGCCAGGTCGCCCACGACCGCGTCGCGCGAGGCGCGCGTGACCGCCCCGGCCCTCACGCCGCCGGCCGCCTGCTCCATCTCCTCGCCGTTGGCCTCCGCCGGCCGGGTCGCGTCGAAGGCGACCATCGCCCCCAGACCCGCCTGGACCGAGCGCGTGGGGACGAGCCGCGCCGGCCTGGCAGCGGCGCCGACCGCCTGCTCGGCGGCGAGGATGACGTTCTTGTTGTTCGGGAGCACGATCGCCTCGGCGGCAGCGAGCGACTCGATCGCGGCGACGATCTCCGCGGTCGCCGGGTTCATCGACTGGCCTCCCTCCACGCAGACCGCCCCGAGGCTCTCGAAGAGCCGCCGGTTGCCGGCGCCCGCGCAGACCGCGACGACGCCGCACATCGCCTCTTCGGCGATGAGGATCCGCTCCGTACGCTCGGCGGTCTGGACGTGCATGTTCTTGACGTCGACCTCCTCGATCACCCCGACCGCAGTCGCCAGGGCGAGCGCCCGGCCGGGCTCGTCCGTGTGGACGTGCACCTTCACGGCGCCGGGCCCACCGACGACGAGCAGGGAGTCGCCGAGCTTCGTCAGCTCGGCCTCGAGCACAACCGGATCGACCGCGTCACCTTCGACGAAGAACGAGGTGCAGTAGCGGAACTTCGAGAGCTCCTGGTGGACGGCCTCGAACGGGATCGGCTCGAGCAGCGGCGCCGGCTCCGGCAGCTCCTCGCCGCGGACGCAGGACGTGATGCCGCGGACGATCTCCAGGAGCCCGGCCCCGCCGGCGTCCACGACCCCCGCCTGCTTCAGGACGTCGAGCTGCTCCGTCGTTAGCGCGAGCGCGACCTCGCCGGCCGCGAGCACGTCCGCGAGCGCGTCCTCGACCGGCGGGCCCGCGGGGGCGATCTCCTCGGCCCGCTCGGCGAGCGCCCGCGCCACCGTGAGGATCGTGCCCTCCTGCGGGTTCCGGACGGCCGCGTAGCCGGCGTCGCTCGCCCCGCGCAGCATGCGGGCGAGCGCGGCCGAGTCGACGGGCCCCTCCGCGGGAGCCTCGCGCAGCGCTCCCGCGACGAGCTGCGACAGGATCACGCCGGAGTTCCCGCGCGCGCCCATGAGGACGGCGCGTCCCACATCGGCCCCGGGGTCGCGGTCGAGCGCGTCGACGGCCGCCCGCACGGTGAGGGTCATGTTCGTCCCCGTGTCCCCGTCGGGGACCGGGTAGACGTTGAGGTCGTCGATGCGCGCGCGGCTCGCCTCGAGCGCGGCGAGCGCCGCGCGCGCGAGCGCTACAGCGCCTTCTCGACGCGGCCCGACTTCAGGCACCGCGCGCAGACGTAGGCCCGGCGGGCCGTCCCGTTCACGAGGATCCGGACCCGCTGGAGGTTGGGGTTGAAGCGGCGCTTCGTGGCCACCATCGAGTGGCTCCGGTTGTTCCCGAACGAAGGGCCCTTCCCGCAGACTGCGCAGACCTTGGACATCGGCGGAGGAGTATAGCGGGAGCCCCGCTACTGGCCGGCGCGCGCGCGCAGGATGCCGAACACGTCCGCCATCTCGAGCGCGGAGCGCGCGGCCTCGGCGCCCTTGTTCCCGAGCGCGCCGCCCGCCCGGGCTTCGGCCTGCTCGCGGTTGTCGCAGGTGAGGACGCCGAAGGAGACGGGGATCCCGGTCTCGAGCGCGGCGAGCTGGAGCCCGCTCGCCGCCTCGCCGGCGACGAAGTCGAAATGCGGCGTCTGGCCACGGATGACGCAGCCGAGCGCAACGACGCAGGAGTACTGCCGTGTCCGGGCCAGCGCCATCGCGCCGAGCGGGAGCTCGAACGCGCCCGGCACCGGCACGATGTCGATGCGGTCGCGCTCGACCCCGGCGTCCTCGAGCGCCGCCATGGCGCCGTCGAGGAGCTTCGAGGTGATCTCGCCGTTGAAGCGCCCGACGACGATGCCGACCGCGCGGCGCTCGCCGTTGGGCGAGCCCTCGATCACGCCGACGCCGTCGGGCAGGCGCAGCCTTCCGATCGCGTGGTCCGGCGTGCGCAGCCCGTCGCTCATGTCGTCGTCCCCCGGCGGCTCGAAGCGCTGCTCCTGGTGGTGGAGCCGGTGCCCGAGCTTGTCGCGCTTCGCCTCCAGGTACTTCCGGTTCTCCAGATTGGGCGGCACCTCGATGGGCACCTGCTCGGCGACGCGGAGGCCGAAGGCCTCGATGCCGGTGATCTTGCGCGGGTTGTTCGTGAGGATGCGGATGGTCGAGAGCCCGAGCTCGGCGAGGATCTGGGAGCCGATGCCGTACTCCCGCGCGTCGGGCGGGAAGCCGAGCTCGATGTTCGCCTCGACCGTGTCGAGCCCGTTCTCCTGGAGCTCGTAGGCCTTCAGCTTCGCGAGGAGCCCGATCCCGCGCCCCTCCTGGGACATGTAGAGCAGGACGCCGCGCTCCTCGGCGGCGATCCGGTGGAGCGCGAGCTCGAGCTGCTCGCCGCAGTCGCAGCGGAGTGAGTGGAAGACGTCGCCGGTCAGGCACTCCGAGTGGACGCGGACGAGCACGTTCTCCGCGCCGGCCACGTCGCCGCGCACGAGCGCGACGTGCGTCTTCCCGGTCAGCACCTCGCGGAACGCGACCGCCGTGAAGTCGCCGTACGCGGTCGGGAGGCGCACCGTCGTCATGCGCTCGACGAGCTGCTCCGTGCGCCGCCGGTACTCGATCAGGTCCTCGACGGTGACCATCTTGATCCCGTGCCGCTCGCAGTAGGGGATCAGGTCGGGGACGCGGGCCATCGTCCCGTCCTCGTTCATGATCTCGCAGACGACGCCGGCGGGGTTCAGGCCCGCCAGGCGGGCAAGGTCGACCGCCGCCTCGGTCTGGCCGGCGCGCTGGAGCACGCCGCCGGGGCTGGCCCGGAGCGGGAAGACGTGGCCCGGCTGGACGAGGTCGTTCGGGCCCTTCGTCGGGTCGATCGCCACCTGGATCGTGTGCGCGCGGTCGGCGGCGGAGATCCCGGTCGTGACGCCCTCGCGCGCCTCGATGGCGATCGTGAACGCCGTCTCGTTCGGCGTCTCGTTGTTGTACGTCATCGGCTTCAGGCCGAGCTCGTCGCAGCGCTCCTCGGTCAGGCAGAGGCAGATGAGGCCGCGGCCGTGCATCGCCATGAAGTTGACCGCCTCGGGCGTGGCGAACTGGGCCGCGATCGTCAGGTCGCCCTCGTTCTCGCGGTCGGCAGCGTCGACGACGACCACCATCTTCCCCTGGCGGACGTCCTCGACCGCCTCCTCGATCGTCGCGAACGACGTCGTCGTCTCCACCTGAGCGCTCATCTCCTCCCTGGATCGTATCCAGGTGGGTCGCCCAGAGGCTCCCAGAGGAGCGCCGAGACGTCGAGGACGACCCGGTCGCCGCGGTAGACCTCGCCCGCAACCGCGCCAACGGTCTCGTTCAGCCACGCGTAGCGCTCGTCCTCGGTCGTGTGCATGACGGAGCCGACCACGCGGCCCGCCGGCTCGACGTCCGGGTGCCCCCGCCCGGTGAGGTGGAGCAGGACGGTGGCGCCGTCCCCGGTCTCGACCGCGGCATGCAGGTCGGGAAGCCACATGGATCCGGCCCGTCGCGCCCGGTTCGCGGCCCGGAAGCTCCCGGCCAGCCGCCCCTCGCACCGGCCCTCCGCGAGCAGGAGCAGCTCGTCGCGCGCGCCGTGCCGGTCGCCGTAGCTGAAGGTGATGCGGTAGAGGGGCTCGAGCTTCACCGCGGGCCGACCAGCCGCTCGACGTGCTTGGCGATGACGTCGACCTCCAGGTTGAGCTCGTCTCCCTCGGCCGCCGCCCCCAGCGTCGTCGCCTCGCGCGTGTGCGGGATCAGCGCCACGCCGAACGTCTCCGTCCCCAGCGTCGAGATCGTCAGGCTGACGCCGTCGACGGTGACGGAGCCCTTCTCGACGCAGTAGCGCAGGATCTCCGGCGGCGCCTCGATCTCCAGCCCTTCGTCGTCGGCGCGCCGCACGCGGCCGACGCCGTCGACGTGCCCCTGGACGAGGTGGCCGCCGAGCGGCTCGCCCGCCCGGAGCGCGGGCTCGACGTTGACCGCGCTGCCCGCCTCGAGGCGCCCGAGCGAGCTGCGCCGCAACGTCTCGGGCACGGCGTCGAAGTCGAGCGTGCCCTCCGCGACGGCGACCGCGGTCAGGCACACGCCGTTGACGCTGACGGAGTCCCCGATCGCGGTGCGCGAAGCCGCTTCGGGAGCGCGCACGCTCAGTCTGACGGCCTCTGCGCGCTTCTCCACCGCTTCGACGGTGCCGAGCTCGCGGACGATCCCAGTGAACACGCGCCGAGGATACTCAGGGCAGCTCGCGCAGGTAGCCGGTCACGAGGTAGTCCTCGCCCACCTGCTCGCCGTGCGGGTGGAGGAGAGCCACGGGCTCGGGCAGCTCGCCGAGAAACCGGGGCCCGCTGCCGGCCAGCGTCGGCGCCACGAACAGCATGAGCTTGTCGACGAGGCCGGCCGCCACGAAGGCCGTCGCCAGCGTCGGGCCTCCCTCCAGGAGCAGAGAGCGAACTCCTTCCTCCGCCAGCTGCGTCAGCTCCTGCTCGAGCGGGCCTTCCAGGAGCTCGAGCTCGGAGCCGTCCGGCAGCGGCCCGTGCCCGAACGCGAGCCGGCGCGGCTGCCTCTCGGCGCCCACGTCGCGGGCGGTCAGCTGCGGGTCGTCGGCCCGGACGGTGCCCAGTCCGACCGCCACGGCGTCCATCTGCGCCCGCAGCTCGTGCACGCGCCGGCGGCTCGCCTCGCCGGTCACCCACCGCGAGCCGGGGACGGTCACGCACCCGTCGAGCGTGATCGCCGCCTTGTAGACGACGAACGGGCGCTTCTGCGAGATCCAGACCCGGAAGTCCTCGTTCTGGACGCGGGCGAGCCGGCCGGCCTCGCCGCCGGACACGTCGACCCGGATCCCGGCCGCGCGGAGCCGTTCGAAGCCGGCCCCGTTCGTCTGCGGGTTCGGGTCGCCGACGGCCGCGACGACGCGCGCGACTCCTGCCGCGATGAGTGCGTCGGCGCACGGCGGCGTCTGCCCCTGGTGCGCGCACGGCTCGAGCGTGACGTAGAGCGTCGCGCCGCGGGCGCGCTCGCCGGCCGCCTCGAGCGCGACGATCTCGGCGTGGGGCCCACCGGCCCGTTCGTGCCAGCCCTCCGCCACGATCTCGTCGCCTTGCACGAGGAGCGCGCCGACGAGCGGGTTGGGCGCAGTCGAGCCGCGCCCGCGCTCGGCCAGCTCCAGAGCGCGGGCCAGTCGGTCCGCGTCACTCATCGGGGACGAGCGCGCGGACGAGCCGGTGGTAGGTCCGTCCGAGGTCCTCGAAGCCGAAGATCGCGGTGCCGGCAACGATCGCGTCCGCCCCCGCGTCGTGCGCCGACCTGACGTTGTCCAGGGTGATCCCGCCGTCGACCTGGACGACGACCCGCTCGTGGAGCTGCGCGCGAAGCTCACGCAGGCGCGGCAGCGCCGCCGGCATGAACTCCTGGCCCGAGTAGCCGGGATGGATGCTCATGCAGAGGACGAGGTCGGCGCCGAGCGAGGCCGCGACGGCGTCCTGGACGGAGGTTTCCGGGTTGAAGGCGACCCCGACGCCGAGCTCGTGGGAGCGCGCGAGCGCAATCGCGCTCCACGGCTCCTCGGAGGCCTCCACGTGGAAGGTGACGCTGTCGCCCCCGGCAGCCTTGATCTGCTCGAAATGATGCTCGGGGTTCGAGACCATCAGGTGGCAGTCGATCACCCCGCCGGCCTCGTGGATCATCGGGGCGATCGAGCGCAGGACGACCGGCCCGATCGTGATCGGCTCGACGAAGTGCCCGTCGCCCACGTCGAAGTGGAAGACCCGCGCCCCGGCGTTCAGCAGGTAGCGCACCTGGTTGCCGAGATCGGCAAAGTCGGCCGCGTAGAGCGACGGCTCGATCTCGACCGTCCGGATCCAGTCGCGCCAGGCCACGGTTGAAGCTTACGAGCCCGCGCGGGGGCCTCAGCCGGTCGAGGTCAGACGCGCAGTCGAGCGACGAAGAAACCGGACGTGCCGTGCACGTGAGGCAGCGTGAGCAGGAGCTCGGGCCGCAGCGGATGCCGGTACTCGGGCCAGCGGGAGCCGAGGTCCTCGACCTGGAGACCGAGCGCGTCGACGACGTCCTCGTTCTCGGGCCGGTGGATCGTGCAGACCGCGTACGTGATCGCGCCTCCCGGGCGCACGCGCTCCGCGGCGGCACGGAGCAGCGCGAGCTGGAGCTCCGGCAGCGGCTCGGCGCGCCAGCGCAGGTCGGGGCGCGAGTTGAGGACGCCGCAGCCCCGAGCAGGGCGCGTCCACGAGGGCGCGGTCGAAGCCGGCGAGCTCGGCCGGAAGCTCGAGGGCGTCCGCGTTCACCACGATCAGGGGCGCGCCGAGCCGCCGCGCGTTCTCCTCGAGCTCCCGCGCCCGGCCCGGGTGCTTCTCGACGGCCACCACCTCGGCCCCGGCGGCCGCCAGCTGGGTCGCCTTGCCGCCCGGGGCCGCGCACAGGTCGAGGATCCGCTCGCCCGGGCGCGCGCCCACGGCCGCGCCGGCGAGCTGCGACCCGCGGCTCTGCGGCCACGCGTAGCCGGACTCCAGCCAGTCCGGCGGGATCGCATCGACGACGCGCGGCCCGTCGGGTGTCCGCACGGCTGTCTCCGGCGGCTCGTTCTGCGCGCGCATGAGCGCCCGCGCGCCGTCGGGCCCGAGCTCCCGCCACCAGGACTCCGCGATCCAGTCCGGGTAGGAGTGCAGGAGTGCCGCCGCGACGGGCGTCTCCTCGTGGAGACGGGCGAGCAGGCCCGGGAGCCCCTCCGCCAGACGCCGCATGACGGCGTTCGTGAAGGCGACGGCGCGCTCGAGGCCGGCCGCGCGGACGAGCTCCACCGCCTCGTTGACGGCTGCGCGCGCGGGAACCCCGTCCATGAACGCGAGCTGGTAGGCCCCGGTGCGCAGGGCGGCGCGGACGGGCGGGTCGAGCTTGCGCACCGGCCGGCGCCCGAGCGTCTCGATCGCGTGGTCGAGCGTCCGCACGCGCTGCACCGTCCCGTAGGCGAGCTGCTGGGCGAAGGCGCGGTCGCGCGCGTCCAGCCGGTCCGCCGTCCCGCGAAAGGCGCGATCGGCGTAGGCCCCCTCCTCGAAGACCCGCTCGACGACCCTGGCCGCGACGCTGCGAGCGCTCACTTCCGCAGCCCGCGGAGGTACTCCTCCACGGGCATGCGGCGGCCGCCTTCCCTCTGCACCTCGAGCGGCTCGATGCCGCCCGCGACGAAGGTGGCCTCCGGCCGGGCCGGCCGGGCCCGCCAGACGATCAGCCGCCGCCCGTCCACGAGCCCGCGCGCGCCGATGTGCGGGGACAGAGCGCGGATGCGGTTGAGGTTCACCTCGGGCGGGAGCGACCAGTCGAGGTCGCGGTCGGCGGCCGTGATCTTGTCCGCATACGTGACGCCCACCTCGGGCTGCGGGACGAAGGTCGGCTCGGCGAAGATCTCCTCGAGGAGCTCGAGCGCGACCCGAGTCGCCCGCTCGAAGACGACGCCGGCATCGTCCTCCGGCCCGATCGGGAAGCGCCGCTGCGCCGCGATCGGCCCGGCGTCGAGCTGGGCGGTCGTCCGGTGCACGGTCACGCCGGTCTCGCGGTCGCCCTCCATGATCGCCCGCTCGACCGGCGCCGCCCCGCGCCAGCGGGGGAGGAGCGACGGATGGACGTTCAGCCAGAGCCGGTCGGCGAGGAGCTTCTCCGGGACGAGAACACCGTAGTCGGCGACGATCACGATCCGCGCGTCGCCCGGGAACTCGGCCAGCCGGTCCGGCTGCTGCACCTGGAGCCCGTGCGCGAGCGCCACCTCCTTCGCCGGCGACGGCAGCTTCTTACGGCCCCGCCCTTGCGAGGCGTCCGGCTTCGTCAGCAGGAGCTCGATGTCACGGCGGGAGGCGAGGCCGTCGAGGATCCCGGCCCCGAAGCTCCCGGTCGCCGCTACCGCAACGCTCACACCAGCGGCCCGAGGATCGGCTGCGGTCGAAGCTGCCCGAGCGCCCCGCGGCGCTCGTCGGGCCCGGTGCGGTCGAGGATGAGCACGCCGTCGAGATGGTCGAGCTCGTGCTGAATCACCCGGGCTTCGAGGCCCTCGGCCTCCACGGTGACCACCTCGCCCTCCGGCGTGGTCGCCTCCACGGTCACCCTCGCCGGCCGCTCCACGGGGACGACGACGGAGGCCGCTCCGAGCGAGAGGCAGCCCTCGTCCACCGACTCGAGCTCCTCCGAGCTGCCGGTGAGCCGGGGGTTGACGAGCGCGACCACCGGCTCCTCGTCATCGGTCTGGTACACGAGGACCCGGCGCAGGACGCCGACCTGGGGGGCCGCGAGCCCGACCCCGCGGGCCTCCTGCATCAGCCTGGTCATCCGCTCGACGAGATCCGCGACCGCATCGTCCACCTGCGACCTCGAGGGCGCGCATCCGCAGCGCCGGGTCGGGGTACTGGCGGATCTGGGCGAGCGCGGCCCGACGCCGGGCATCACGCTCGGCGTCGAGCTCCTCGCTCCGAATCTGGCCTTCGACCTCGCTCACGACCCGCGAAGTCTAGAAGCCCGGGCCGTCGTCTGGCTAGATCGTACGGGTCGTTCGCCTGGCGCCGAAGAGCGCCCGGTAGAGCACGAGAAGCAGCGCGGCGCCTGCGATGGCGCCCAGCCAGGTGCTGATGTCGAAGAACTCGTCGATCGGGTCACCGAAGCCGAGCGCCCGGACGATGAAGCCGCCGATCAGAGCGCCGGCGATGCCGAGCAGGGTCGTGATGATGATGCCGCCCGGGTCCTCTCCGGGCAGGAGCGCCTTGGCGATGAGCCCGGCGAGCATGCCCAGGATGATCCACGCGAAGATTCCCATTGTTCCTCCGTTGCTTGCTTGGACGCCCTGTCTTTCCCGCCGGCGCGGGCCGGAAACCTAGAAGACGCCCTGGGGATCCACGTCGACGGACACGGTGAGGCCGTCGCGCCGCATGGCCGGGGCAGCCGCGGAGAGCAGGATCGCCGCGCGCGAGGCGACGCGACGCGGCGAGTCGGTCTTGACGAGGAGCTGCGCGCGATGGCGGCCGCGCAGGCGCAGGAGCGGCGCCGGACCGAGCAGGTCGGCCGGCTCCTCCACCTTGGCCAGCTCGGCGCGCAATTCCGCGAGGACGCGCCCGGGGCCAGTCGGGCCGGGACCGGAGACGACGATGCGGGCGAGGTGGCGGTAGGGCGGATATCCGAGCTCCCGCCGCCGCTCGAGCTCCCCGGCCAGGAACTCCTCGACGTCGTGGCGGGCAGCGAGCGCGATCGGGCGCGCATCCGGCTGGAAGGTCTGAACGAGCACGCGGCCGGGCGCATCCCGGCCGCTCCGGCCGGCGAGCTGGGTGACGAGCTGGAAGGTGCGCTCCTCCGCGCGGAAGTCGGGGAGCCCGAGCGCCGTATCGGCGTCGACCACGGCGGCGAGGGCGACGCCGCTGAAGTGGTGCCCCTTGGCCACCATCTGCGTCCCGAGCAGGATCCCCCGCTCACAGGCGGCGAAGCGCCCGAGGATCTCGCCGAGCCTTCCGGGATGGGAGGCGACGTCGGCGTCGAGGCGGAAGCGCTCCAGCTCCGGCAGGCGCTCGGCCAGCTCCGCCTCGAGCTTCTCCGTCCCGGCGCCGAGCCGGGCGACCTCGGCCGCCCCGCAGGCTGGGCACAGCTCGGGCGCCGGCGCGCGGCGGGCGCAGTGATGGCAGTGCAGCCGCCCGTCGGCGTGCAGCGTGAGGGATACGTCGCAGTCCGGACAGCGCAAGGTCAGCCCGCAGGCGCGGCAGTGCAGGGCGGGAGCGACCCCGCGGCGGTTGAGGAGCAGGATCGCCTTCCCGCCCCGGTCGGCCAGCCGGCCCAGGGCGGCCAGGAGCGGCGCCGACAGCGGATACCCCGCCTCGCGCCGCAGGTCGACGATCTTGACCGGCGGGAGCGGCCCGGCCAGCCGGCCCCCGAGCTCGAGGCGCTCCAGCCGCTCCCAGCTCTCCGGCCGCGGGGTCGCGCTCCCGTAGACGGCGACCGCGCCCTCGAGGGCGGCGCGCTTCGCGGCGACCGTGCGGGCGTCGTAGCGCGGGTCGGACTCCTGCTTGTAGGAGGCGTCGTGCTCCTCGTCCACGCAGATCAGCCCGAGCGCTGGGACCGGCGCGAACACGGCGGAGCGCGCGCCGACGACGACCGGTGCCTCGCCGGAGGCGATCCGCTCGCGCTCGTCACGCCGCTCGGCCTCCGTCAACGCCGAGTGGAGCACGGCGACGCGCTCCCCGAAGCGGGACCGGAATCGGCCCAGCGCCTGCGGCGTGAGGGCGATCTCGGGCACGAGGACGATCGCCCCGCGCCCGCGCGCGAGCGCCTCCTGACAGGCCCGCAGGTAGACCTCGGTCTTGCCGCTCCCGGTCGCGCCGTGGAGCAGGAACGTGCCGCCGCCCTCGGCCAGGGCGTCCGCGATCCTCGTCAGTGCCGCGACCTGAGTCGGGCTCGGCACGGCCGGCGGCTCCTCGGCGGGGAAGTCCTCGGCGCGCCTGCGACGCTTGGCTCCCGCACGGCGCGCGCGGGCCGCGGGCGCCACCAGCCCGAGCGCCCGCGCCGGCGTCGAGCCGTAGTACTCGGCGAGCCAGAGCGCGAGGTCGACGAGCGGCGCGGGAACCGTGCCGACGACGCCCTCGACCGCGACGGGCTCGACCTCGGGCGGCGCCTCGTCCTCGAGCCCGACGACGACGCCGCGGCGGCTCGACCGGCCGAAGCGAACCGACACGACGGCGCCCTTCTCCAGCCCGTCCGCGAGGTACGTGAAGGGGTGCGCGAGGGCACGCGCCGACACGAGCGGCACGACGGAGGCGAACCGGGCCACGGTAGGATTGTCGCGGACATGGCGGCTGGCCACACCGTCGAGGACTACCTCGAGACCATCTACTTCCTGGCGTTCCCGATCGGGGAGTACAAGCCGGAGACGAAGGGCGCGCCCACGCTCGCCGTTCGCGTCGCCGACATGCTCGGGGTCTCGCGCGCGTCCGCCGGCGAGATGCTGAAGCGCCTCGAGGCCGACGGCCTCGTCGAGCGCGGCGAGCACAAGGAGGCGATCCTGACCGCGCAGGGCCGCGAGGTGGCCGAGCGCGTCGTCCGCAAGCACCGCATCATCGAGCGGCTCCTCACCGACTTCATGGGCTACACGCCCGCGGAGGCCCACGTGCAGGCCGACCTGCTCGGGAACACGTTCACGGACGACATGGTCGAGCGGATCGAGAAGCAGCTCGGCAACCCCGACCGCTGCCCGCACGGATGGCCGGTCGACGTGAACTTCGAGCAGGCCGAGAACCGCGAGCTGAAGCCGCTGAACGACCTCGCCGAGGGCGAGAGCGCGGAGATCGTCCGCCTGGCCGAGCACGACGGCGAGCTCCTGCACTGGTACTACGACGAGGGCCTCGTCCCGGGAACGCACATCGAGCTTCGGCGCGCCGAGCCGGCCGCCGGCCAGTTCGCGCTCACCGTCGAAGGCGACGAGCGAGCCATCGGCGAGAAGGCCGCAGCAGGCCTGTTCGTCCGCCCGGCCGCTTAGCCGCCCGAGCCTCAGCACTCTCCGACCGGCGCCGCCTCGTGCGCTTGTGTTTCACGCACACAAAGTCGCCGGGCGGCTTCCTTCCGCACGATCCGTCCTTTCAGGACACGGCCGGCGGCCTTGTGCTCGTGGAACACAAGCCGCGGGCTCCGCGTGGCCCGAGGTTTCGTCGTCGCCGGCTAGGAAGCGGGGACTTCGGCCGCGAGGCCGGCGGCGGACCGGAGGGCGTCTGCCTTCTCCGTCCGCTCCCAGGTGAAGTCGTGCTCGCTGCGGCCGAAGTGGCCGTAGGCGGCCGTCTTCGCGTAGATGGGGCGCCGCAGGTCGAGGTCGCGCAGGATCGCGCCGGGGCGCAGGTCGAAGTGCTCGCGGACGAGGCTCTCGATCTGCGCGAGGGGGATCCGCTCGGTGCCGAAGCACTCGACCTGGATCGAGACCGGGTGCGCGACGCCGATCGCGTAGGCGACCTGGAGCTCGCAGCGGTCGGCCAGGCCCGCGGCGACGACGTTCTTCGCCACGTAGCGCGCGGCGTACGCGGCGGAGCGGTCGACCTTGGTCGGGTCCTTGCCGGAGAACGCACCGCCGCCGTGGCGGGCGGCGCCGCCGTACGTGTCGACGATGATCTTGCGCCCGGTGAGGCCCGTGTCGCCCATCGGGCCGCCGATCACGAACTTCCCGGTCGGGTTGACGAGGACGAAGTCGCGCTCCTCGAAGCGGCGCTCGTCGTAGAGGTCGCGCGGGAGAATCGGATGGAGGACGTGCTCGATCAGGTCGGGCTTGATCAGCGCCTCCTCGTCGAGCCCGTCGCGGTGCTGCGTCGAGACGAGCACGCGGACGACCTCGACCGGGCGCTGGTGCCCGTGCTCGTCCACCTCGTAGCGCACCGTGACCTGCGACTTCCCGTCTGGGCGCAGGTACGGGAGGATCTGGGCCTTGCGCACCTCGGAGAGCCGCTTGGCGATCTTGTGCGCCAGCGTGATCGGGAGCGGCATGAGCTCCTCGGTCTCGGTGCAGGCGTAGCCGAACATCATCCCCTGGTCGCCGGCGCCGACCTGGTCGATCGGGTCGTCGTCGCCGTGCTGCCGCTCGTAGGAGGCGTCGACCCCCTGCGCGATGTCGGGAGACTGCTCGTCGAGCGCGACGATGACGCCGCACGTGTCCGCGTCGAAGCCGTACTTCGCCCGGTCGTAGCCGATCTCCCGGATCTTGGCCCTGACGACGCGCGGGATGTCGACGTACGTCTCCGTGGTGATCTCGCCCGCGACCACGACGAGACCCGTGGTCACGAGCGTCTCGCAGGCGACGCGCCCGTTCGGATCGTCGGCGAGGACGTGGTCGAGGATCGTGTCCGAGACCTGGTCGGCGACCTTGTCGGGGTGGCCTTCCGTGACGGATTCGGACGTGAAGAGGAAGTCGCGCTCAGGCATCGGCGAGAAAGGGTAGCTGCGGCGACTAACCGATGCCGACGAAGAGCGAGAAGCGCAGGACGTCGCCGGAGCTCTCGCCCCAGAAGACGAGGCCGCCGAGGGGCTCCAGGTAGGCACTCAGAACCGCATGCTCGGCGCCGCCGCCGAGGCCTGCGAGCAGCGGAACCGCCGCCTGGACGTCGACGTAGCCGAAGCCGCCGGTCTCGTCGGGCATTCCCGCGGCGTCGAGCGCGTCCTCGAAGCGGTCGTCCTGGTCGAGGCGCGGGCCGTCGCCGCGCAGGGCGTCGAGCTCCGCCTGGGAGCTCGACACGGCCAGGAGGCCGTCGGAGGCGTCGTAGACGACCGGCGCCTGTCCGCCCAGGGGGCCGAGCAGGGATTCCACGGTGGCGAGCGCGTCCGCCTCGTCCTCGACCTCGGCGACGAGCGTGACCGCGTTCCCGGGACGCACGTAGACGGCGATCTCGCCCGAGAGGAGGCCGGTCACCTGGGCCGGGTCGAAGGGAAGCTGCTCGGCTTCGGGGCCGAGCGCCTCCAGGTACGTGTCGAGCGCGCCGCCCAGGTCGTTGAAGGAGAGGAACGCGACCGCCCCGGCCGGGACTTCCTCCACGAGCTCGGACTCGAACGTCTCGAGCTCGGGCGCCTCGGCGTCGCCGGTCGGGAGCGCGCGGCCCTCGACGCGCACGCCGTCGTCCTCGGCGACGAGCGCGGCGCCCACCGTGCCGGAATCGTTGCCGAAGAGCTGGAGCGGCAGCGGCGAGACGCCCTGGGCAAGGCCGGAAGCCGCGCCGGCGAGGCCCTCGCCGTCGACGTAGACACGGGCGAGCGCGTCGACAGGAAGGTCGTCCATCGTCTCCTCGAAGGCCTGGGAGCCCTCGAGCGAGCCCGCCTCCAGCGCCGAGCGGTAGCGCTCCAGGTCGGCTTCACGCTCCGCGACCACCTGCCACCCGTTCACTTCAGCCCGCACCGCCGCCTCGCCCTCGAAGAGCTCGGCGAACGCGTCCTCGTCCTCGGGCTGCGTGAGGACGACGAACGGGGGATCGGTGTCGGGGCCGGCAGGCGGCCCGAGGACGACGAGCGCGACCTCGGGGCCGAGCGCGGCCCGCAGGTCGGCGTCGCCCTCGAAGCCCGCCTCGGCGGTTGCCTTGTCGAGGACGTCCTCGAGCAGGCCTTCGCCGTCGGGGAACTCCTCCAGCAGGCCCGCCACGGCGCGCCACTGGTTGCCTTCGAAGGACGTGTCCAGCGGAGACGTACGCGAGCGCGCTCGCCGGCACTGCCGAGACGGAGCTGCCGGGCGCGCCGGTCTGGCCGCAGCCGGCGAGAATCGCCAGGAACGCGGCGGCGAGCAGTCCAGAGATGACCCGCATCGACTTCACGTTACTCATCTGTCGGCGTTCTCCTCATCAGACCTGAGACCAGGTCGAGGGCGCTCGTGCCGCTCGAGCACCTCGCAGATCGCCTCCGTGATCGGCAGCTCGACGTCGAGCCGGCGCGACAGGTCGCGCAGGACCGGCGCCGTCGTCAGCCCCTCCACGACCATGCCGATCTCCTTCCTGGCCTCCTCCGCCGAGCGTCCCTGCGCGATCAGCTCCCCGGCGCGGCGGTTGCGGCTGTAGCGGGAGAAGCACGTCACGATCAGGTCGCCCATCCCGGCCAGCCCCGAGAAGGTCTCGCCGCGGGCGCCGCAGGCTTCTCCGAGCCGCGCCATCTCGGAGAGGCCGCGCGTGATCAGCGCGGCCTTCGCATTGTCGCCGAAGCCGAAGCCGTCGATGCCGCCGGCCGCGAGCGCCATCACGTTCTTCGCCGCGGCACAGAGCTCGACGCCGACCAGGTCGTCGTTCAGATAGACCCGGAACCGGGTCGAGATGATCGCGTGCTGGAGCTCGACGGCGAGCTCGCGATCCTCGCTGGCGATGACCGCAGCCGCCGGCAGGCCCTGGGCGATCTCCTCGGCGTGGTTCGGCCCCGAGAGAACGGCCACGGGGCGATCGCGCACCACCCGGGAGAGCCGCTCGCCGGTGTCCGGGTCGAGCCCCTTCGTCAGACTGAGCACCGGCGCAGAGCCGGGCAGCGCCTCGACGACCTCTCTGAACGCGTGGCTCGGAATCGCGAGGCAAACGAGGTCGGCGCCCGCGATCGGCGCCTCGCCGAGCGGCGCGGCGGCGACGGCGGAGAGGTCGGCGTCCGTGACGTAGCGCGGGTTTCGCCCGGTCTCCGCGATGATCCGCGCCTCCTCCGGATCGCGGCAGGCCAGCGTCACCTCGTGGCCGCGCTCGGCGAGGAGCGCCGCGAAGACCGACCCCCACGAGCCGCCGCCGACGACGACGACCCTCACCGGGCCGTCCTGCGGTAGAGAAGTCGTCCGCGGGGTCGCGAGACCGCTCATGCGCGCCGCACGAAGTCGATGATCACCGGCACGCCCTGGAGCGCCAGGCGGTCGCGCAGCTCGTTCTCGACCCAGTAGCCGTAGTCGCGCGTGAGGAGGCCCGGGTCGTTGACGAAGACGCGGAAACGGGGCGGGCGCGCGGAGACCTGCGTCGCGTAGAGGAGGTTCAGCCGCTTCCCGTTCTTGCTCGGGCCCGGGCGGGTCTCGCGCAGCTCCTGGAGGATCTTGTTGAGGGCGGCGGTGGAGACCCGGGCGGTGTGCTTCTCGAACAGCTCCTCGACGCGGTCGAGCAGCTTCCCGACGCCTCGGTTCGTCTTGGCGGAGACGGCGACGACCGGCGGGCGCTGGCGCAAGCGGCTCTCGATGCGGGGGCGCACGTCCTCGATCCCGACCTCGGTGGCGTCCCACTTCGAGAGCACCACGAGCGTCGCGTCGCCGGCCGTGCGCGCCACGTCGGCGACGGTCAGGTCCTGGTCGACCAGGCCCTCCGTCGAGTCGATGAGGACGAGCGCGACGTCCGCGCGCTCCGCCGCCTTGATCGCGCGCAGCTCGGAGTAGTACTCGATGCCCTGCCGGTGGCGGCGCTTGCGCCGCAGGCCGGCGGTGTCCACGAGCACGAAGGTCGTGTCCCCCCGCCGCAGGACGGTGTCGATCGAGTCGCGCGTCGTCCCCGGCTGGTCGGCGACGATCACGCGCTCCTGTCCGAGGAGCGCGTTCACGAGGCTCGACTTGCCCACGTTCGGTCGGCCGAGCACGGCCACGCGGATGGCTTCCTCCCCCACCTCGGCCGGACCCTCGCCGGGGAGCAGCGCGATGACCTGGTCGAGCAGGTCGCCGGTGCCGTAACCGTGCAGCGCCGAGATCGGCACCGGGTCGCCGAGGCCCAGCCGGTGGAACTCGAGCGCCTCGTCGTCGCGGCGCGGGTCGTCCACCTTGTTGGCGACGACGATCACCGGCTTGCCCGAGCGGCGCAGGATGTCGGCCACCTCCTCGTCGCCGGGCGTGATCCCAGCCTTCGCGTCGACGACGAAGACGACGAGGTCGGCCTCCTCGACGGCGCGGCGCGCCTGCTCGGCCACCTGCTGCGTGAGCGGAGAGGCGTCCGCGATGTCGACGCCGCCCGTGTCCACCAGGACGAAGCGCTTGCCGGCCCACTCGCAGACGACGTCCTTGCGGTCGCGGGTGACGCCGGGCGTCTCGAAGACGACGGCCTCGCGGGTCGCCGTGAGGCGGTTGACGAGCGTGGACTTCCCGACGTTCGGGAACCCGACGACGGCGACCGCGCCGAGGAGCGGCGCCTCCGTCACTGCACCTTCGCGGGGATCTTCTCCCGCCGCGGCGGCGTGGCCTTCCGCGGACGCTGCTCGAGCTCGTGGATCTGCACGAGCCAGGCCCAGAGGCGCTTGATCTCGCCCATGATCTCCTCCGACGCCGCAGCGTAGCCCTTCGAGTTGCGCGGGTGCTCGGGGAAGCGCATCGGCTCGCCGAACGCCAGCGAGACCTCGGTCCGGTCGCCGAGCTTCCAGTTCTGCGAGCCGTGGATGGCGGCCGGGACGACCGGCACGCCCTCCGAGATCGCGACCATCGCCGCGCCCGGCTTCGCCTCGCCGGGAACGCCGCTCGTCTGCCGCGTGCCCTCCACGAAGAGGCCGAGCAGGTCGTTCTCGCGCACGGTCTCGCGCATGCGCCTGAGCGCTTCGCGGTCGGACTCGCCGCGCCTGATCGGCAGAGCGCCGTGGGCGTGGATGAGCTGCGCGAGCCCCGGGTACTCGAAGAGCTCGCTCTTGCCCACGAAGACGATCCGGCGCGGGACGACGACGCCCACGACCGGGATGTCGATGAAGTTGAAGTGGTTGACGGCGAGGACGGCGCCGCCCTCGCGAGGGATCCGCTCCTTCCCGTAGGCGCGGATCGAGGTCGTCGCCCTCGCGAGGCTCCCGAGGAAGCCCTTGCCGACCGGCCAGTAGACGAAGTCGACGGCCTTCACGCGCTCGCCCGCGCCTGCACGAGTCGCTCGATCTCGTCGAGGACCTCGTCGATCGAGAGCCGGGTCGTGTCGAGCTCCATGGCGTCGGGAGCGGCCTGCATCTGCGCCGCGTCGCGCTCGTCCCTGAGCCTGAGGTCGGTGGCGAGCGCCTCCGCGCCGATCTCGGGGTGATCCGCCTGCCGCCGGCGTGCCCGCTCTCCCGGGTCGGCGACGAGGTAGACCTTCACCTCGGCGTCGGGGCAGACGACCGTGCCGATGTCGCGGCCCTCGACGACGGCGTCGCCGCTCTCGGCCAGCTCGCGCTGGCGCTCGCGCATCAGGGCCCGCACCTCCGGGTGGCGGGCGACCGACGAGACGACGCGGTCGATGCGCGGCTCGCGGATCGCCTCGGTGACGTCCACGCCGCGCACGAGCACGCGCTGGCCCTCGAAGACGACCGGGCCGGCCTCCGCCAGCGCGGCCAGCGCCTGCCCGTCGTCGAGGTCGACGCCCTCGCTCGAGCGCCAGCAAGGTGAGCGCCCGGTACATCGCGCCCGTGTCGAGGTAGCGGAAGCCGAGCCGTTCGGCGAGCCCCCGGGCGACGGTGCTCTTGCCGGACCCGGCTGGGCCGTCGATGGCGACGATCATCGGAGGACGAGCGAGTCCAGCATGGCGAAGAAGTCGGGGAAGCTTACAGCGACGCTCTCGGCGTCCCTGAGGTCCACGCCCTCCTTCGACACGAGGCCCGCGATCGCCCCGAGCATGGCGATCCGGTGGTCGCCGCGGGCGTCGACGACGCTTCCTCCGCGCGGGCGCGCGGGCACTCCGCGCACCTTGAAGCCGTCGGGGCGGGCCTCGATGTGGATGCCGAGCGGGCGCAGGGCGTCCTTGACGGCCTCGATGCGATCGGACTCCTTGACCCGCAGCTCCGCGGCGCCGGTGACGACGCTGTCGCCGCGGGCCATCCCCGCCGCCAGGGCGAAGAGCGGCAGCTCGTCCACGAGCGCGGGCACCTCCTCGGGGCCGATCCGGGTGGCGGTCAGCTCGGAGGCCTCGACCTCGAGGTCGCCGACGGGCTCGCCCCCGGCCGCACGGCGGTTGAAGACCGCGATCCGCGCGCCCATGCGCTCCAGGACGTCGAGGAAGCCCGTGCGGGTCGGGTTGAGGCCGACCCCGTGCAGCCGCAGCTGCGAGCCCGGCAGGAGGGTGGCCGCGAGGACGAACGGGGCCGCGGAGGAGGCGTCGCCCGGGACGGTGAGCCGCAGCGGTGCCAGGCGCTCGGCCGGCCAGACGGCGGCCTCTCTCGGCGTCCGGCGGACGCGGGCGCCCATCGCCTCGAGCATCCGCTCGGTGTGGTCGCGGCTCGGGTGGGGCTCGACGGCGGCCGTCCTTCCGCTCTCGGCGTAGAGCCCGGCGAGCAGGACGCACGACTTCACCTGGGCGCTCGCGACCGGGAGCTCCCAGCTGATGGCCCGGAGCTCGCCGCCCTCGACGACCAGCGGCGCGTGGCCGTCGGCCGTCTCCACCGTCGCGCCCATCTCCCGCAGCGGCTCGGCGATCCGCTCCATCGGCCGCGCGCTCAGCGACTCGTCCCCGACGAGCTCGAAGCGGCCCTCCTGGCCGGCGAGGATCCCCGGGAGCAGGCGCATGAGCGTGCCCGCGTTGCCGCAGTCGAGCGGCTCCTCGGGCGGCGCGGAGGCCGCGCAGGCCGACTCCCTCGAGGCGGACGCGGTCGCCGTCGACCTCCACCCCGGCCCCGAGCGCGCGGACGGCCGCGGCCGTGGAGAGGGTGTCGGCGGAGGCGCCGAAGCCCTCGATCTCGCTGGTCGCCGTCGGCGATCGCGCCGAGGAGCAGCGTCCGGTGGGAGATCGACTTGTCGCCGGGGACCGCGAGGTCTCCGCGCAGCAAGGCGGCCGGCTCGAGCCGCATCAGTCCTCGAAGGCCGGGGAGACGATGACCGAGTAGCCCTGCGCCTCGAGCAGGTCGGCGGCCCGGCGCGCGGACTCCTCGCCGGCGACGAGGACGTTGAGCGTCCCGCCGCGCTCGGGCGAGAGGTGGTCGAGCTCGAAGTCCTCGATGTTGATCTTGTCCGCGCCGAGCGCCTGCGTGATCCCCGAGAGGACGCCGGGCCGGTCGGGAACGTGGACGCGCACGCGCTGGATCGCGCCCGGGTCCTCGTAGGCCTCGGCCAGGAGCCGGCGCCGGTTGCCGCCGGCCTCGCCGATCCAGCGGGCGAGCCAGCCGGCGTCGCGCGCCTCGAGCGCCTTCTCGAGCTCCTCGACGCGGCGCCGGTGCTCGACCAGCGAGGCCCGGAGCTCCTCGGCGTTGTCGAGGAAGATGTCGATCCAGATGCGCGGGTTCGCGCCGGCCACGCGGGTCATGTCGCGCATGGAGCCGCCCGCGGCGGCGAGCGGCTCGTGGCCGTCGATGCGCACCGAGCCGGCGTGGTTGAGGACGACGTTGGCGAGCGCGTGCGGCAGGTGGCTCGTGAGCGCGAGCAGCCGGTCGTGGGCGACCGGGTCGATCGCCACGGGGACGGCGCCGAGCGAGGCGACGAACCCGTGCAGGAGCCGGTAGCGCTCCGGCTCGGTCTCGGCCACGGGCGTGAGGAACCAGGTGGCGCCCTGGAAGAGCTGCTCGCTCCCGCTCGCCGGCCCGCGCGCCTCCGAGCCGCAGACGGGATGGCCGCCGATGAAGCGAACGCGGTCGGGCACGGCGGCGCAGAGCGCGGACTTGGTCGAGCCGACGTCCGTGACGGTGGCCCCGGCGCCCGCGGCGCCGAGCACGTCGCCGATCCTCTCCTCGAGCGTGGCGACCGGCGTCGCCACGACCACGAGCTCGGCCTCCTCCACCGCCGCGACCAGGCTCCCGACCGGCTCGTCGACGGCCCCGCGCTCGGCCGCGGCGGCGAGGAACTCGGGGTCGGCGTCGTAGCCGGCCACGTGCCCGACCCCGGCGCGCTTCGCCGCGAGGCCGACCGAGGCGCCGATCAGCCCGGTGCCGACGATGGCGAGCCGCTCCAGAGGCATCAGTGGCTCTCCGGGTGAGCCACTAGCGCTGGAGCTCGGCGAGCCGGAAGGCGAGGTCGAGCGACTGGCGCGCGTTCAGCCTCGGGTCGCAGAGCGTCATGTAGCGCACGTTGAGCTGCTCCTCGAGCACCTCCTCGGAGCCGCCGAGGCACTCGGTGACGTCCTCGCCGGTGAACTCGAGATGGATGCCTCCCGGCCAGACCTGCTCCTTGCGGCAGGCGGCGAAGAAGCCCTCGATCTCGGCCATGATCGCGTCGAAGCGGCGCGTCTTGAACCCGGACTCCGTCTTGAAGACGTTCGCGTGCATCGGATCGGAGGCCCAGAGGACCGGCTGGCCGGAATCGCGCACGGCGCGCAGGATCGGCGGCAGCAGGTCGAAGACCTTCTCCGCGCCCATGCGCGCGATCAGCGTCAGGCGGCCGGGCGTTCGCTGGGGGTTCAGGCGCTCGCAGAGCTCGACGATCTCGTCCGGCGTCGCCGTCGGCCCGACCTTCAGCCCGAGCGGGTTGAGGACGCCGGCGAAGAACTCCACGTGCGCGCCGTCGAGCTGGCGCGTCCGCTCCCCGATCCAGAGCATGTGGGCCGAGCAGTCGTACCAGTCGCCCGTGGTCGAGTCGCGCCGGGTCAGGGCCTCCTCGTAGTCGAGCACGAGGCCCTCGTGGCTCGTCCAGACGTCGACCTGGTGGAGCTGGGACTCGGCCGAGAGGTCGATCCCGCAGGCGGCCATGAAGCGGAGGGCCCGCTCGATCTCCGAGGCGAACTGCTCGTAGCGGCGGCCCTCCGGCGAGGAGGCGACGAACTCCTGGTTCCACTCGTGGACGCGCATGAGGTCGGCGAAGCCGCCCTTCGTGAACGCCCGCAGGAGGTTCAGCGTCGCCGTCGCATGGTGGTAGGCCTGCACCATGCGGTCGGGATCCGGGATGCGCGCCTCGGCCGTCGGCGCGTCGTCGTGCACCATGTGGCCGCGGAAGGACGGAAGCTCGACCCCGTCGACGGTCTCCGTCGGCGACGTGCGCGCCTTCGCGAGCTGGCCCGCGAAGCGCCCGACCTTGACGACCGGCAGCGTGGCCCCGTACGTCAGCACGGCGGCCATCTGCAGCATGATCTTCAGCTTCTCGCGGATGTGGACGGCGGAGAGGTCGTGGAACGACTCGGCGCACTCGCCGGCCTGGAGCAGGAAGGCCCGGCCGGCCGCCGCCTCGGCCAGGGAGGCCTGCAGCTGCCGGGCCTCACCGGCGAAGACGAGCGGCGGCACGACGGCCAGCCGGGCCCGCGCGGCTTCCGCGCGTTCCTCGCTCGGCCACTCCGGCTGGTGGAGCGCCGGCTTCGCCCGCCACGAGGAGGGCGTCCAGATTGGCTTCGTCACTGCCATCGGGTTTCAGTCTAGTTAGGGATAATCGCGCCCGACGTGCGCGTCCTCTCCGGAATCCAGCCCACGGGCGAGAAGCACCTCGGCAACTACGTCGGGGCCATCCGCCGGTGGGTGGAGGAGCAGCACGAGATGGACGCGTTCCACCCGATCGTCGACCTGCACGCGATCACGGTCCCGCAGGAGCCGGAGGAGCTCAGGGAGTCGACGCTCGACCTCGCCGCGCTCCTGATCGCCTGCGGGCTCGACCCCGACGCCTGCACGCTCTTCGTCCAGAGCCACGTCCCCGAGCACCCGCGCCTCTCCTGGGTGCTGGAGTGCATGACCCCCTACGGCGAGCTCCGGCGGATGCCGCAGTTCCGGGAGAAGTCGGCCTCGCAGGCGAGCTTCTCCGTCGGCCTGATGACGTACCCCGTGCTCCAGGCGGCCGACATCCTCCTCTACGACGCCGACGTCGTCCCCGTGGGCGAGGACCAGCGGCAGCACCTCGAGCTCGCGCGCGACATCGCGCAGCGGTTCAACCAGCGCTTCGGCGAGACGTTCGTCGTCCCCGAGGGGACGTACGGCGAGGTCGGCGCCAAGATCATGGACCTGCAGGACCCGGAGAGCCGCATGTCGACCTCGCTCTCCGCCGAGCTCGGCATCGTCAAGGTGCTCGACCCGCCGGACGTGATCAGGCGGAAGGTGCGCTCGGCCGTGACGGACTCGGGGCGCGACGTCGTGCGCTCGGAGGAGAAGCCCGGCGTCACCAACCTGATCGAGATCATGGCCGTCGCCACCGGTGAGGATCCCGGCACGATCGAGGCCCGCTACGACGGCGCCGGCTACGGGAAGTTCAAGGAGGAGGTCGCCGAGGCCGTCGTCGAGCTCCTCGACCCGATCCGGCTCCGCTACGGGGAGCTGCGCTCCAACCCCGCGGAGCTGGCCGCCGTCCTCGCCCGCGGCGCGGAGAAAGCGCACGCCATCGCCGCCGCCACGCTCCGGCGCGTGCACGAGAACGTCGGCTTCGTCCCGCCCTGAGGCGGCGATGTACCTCGCGCCGGACGGCTCCTACTCGGCGACGTACCCGAGCGTCCGGCGACGCCTCGCCGCGGGCGCCATCGACTGGGTTCTCTGCTGCGTCATCTTCCTCGTCGCTTCCATCGTCGGCGGGATCGTCCAGAGCGCCGGCTCGGTCAGCCTCGACGAGGGCCAGACCGCGCTCGGGGTGGCTCTCGTCGCCGTCTCCCAGGTGATCGTCGCCGGGCCGGTCGCCGCGTACTTCGCCTCGTACTGGAGGCAGGGCTCCACCCTGGGGATGCGCGCGGCGGACATCGAGCTCGTGCAGACGGGCACCGGCGTGCCGCCCGGCTGGTCGCGGACGATCCCGCGCGCGATCGTGGCGTGCCTCCTCGCGCTCGCGGTGCTCAACGTCTCCCTGGCCTTCGGCGGGAGCGTGGACGAGCTCAGCGCCTTCGAGCGCGTCCTCGCGGTCGCGTCGCTCGGTGTCGCCGCGGCCGGCCTGGCCGCGAAGACCTGGCTCCTCGTCGACAACCGCCGCCGCTCGGCGCTCGACCGCCTCTTCGGCCTCGTCTACGTCGAGGAGCTCGTCTACGCCGACGCTCGACCCTCCCCCTGGCTGCCCGGGGGGCCGTAGCCCGGCCAAGTAACAGTCTGTTACTTGGACTCGGTCGCCGCTCGCAGGGCGGCGACCTCTGCCGTCGTGAGCTCGCGCGACTTCCCCGGCTCGACTCCGGCGAGCGTGAGGCCCGCGTACCCGCGGCGGTGCAGGCGCCGGACGGGATGGCCGACCGCCTCGCACATCCGCTTCACCTGGTGCTTGCGGCCTTCGTGGAGCGTCAGCTCGAGCCGCGACGGGCCGAGCCGGCGCACCCGGGCCGGAGCGGTGCGCCCATCCTCCAGCTCGACGCCTTCGGCCAGCCGGCGGAGTGCCGCGTCGTCCGGCTCGCCCTCGACGTCGGCCTCGTAGACCTTGTCCACCTCGTAGCGCGGATGCATGAGCCGGTGCGAGAGCGGGCCGTCGTTCGTGAGGAGCAGCGCGCCGGTCGTGTCTGCGTCGAGCCGCCCCACCGGGACGACCCGCTGGGGGAGATCGACGAGCTCGACGACGGTCGGCCGCCCGTGCGGGTCGCTGGCCGTCGTCACCACGCCCGCGGGCTTGTGCAGGAGCACGTACGCGAGCGGCTCGGGCGCGAGCGGACGCCCGTCCAGCTCGACCCGGTCGGTCGCCTCCACGAACGTGGCGAGCCCCGCCACCTCGCCGTTCACGCGGACGCGGCCGGCTCGGATCAGCTCCTCGGCCCCACGCCGGGAGGCGACGCCGGCCCGCGCGAGGTAGGCGTTGAGGCGCATGTCAGTGTCCCTTCCGTCGGTGACGCCGAGCCACTGGGTCGCGAGCACCAAGCAGGAGCGCGCACTCGACCGCTGCCAGGGCTGGACGCCTTGGCAAGGGCGGGGGTGGGCTCCGGCGCCGCGTGATCGCGAGCCAGAGGCCGGCGCTCATAGCCGGAGGGGACACTGTCGGTCATTATTCCGGCGTGCCCGTCTACATCACCCTGATGAAGTTCACCTCGCAGGGGCTGGGCGGCATCCCCGCCTGGCGGGACCGCGTCGAGGAGGCCGAGCAGGCAATCGAGGCCCGTGGGGGAAAGCTGCTCGACGCCTACGTGACGCTCGGCCGCTACGACGTCGTCGAGCTCTTCGAGGCCCCCGACGACGAGATCGCCTACCAGATCCTCATCGAGCTGGCCAAGCACGGCCAGGTGACGACGGAGACCCTGCGCGCGTTCTCGCGCGAGGAGGCCGATCGGATCGTCAAGGGCTCCTAGGCGGGGCGCCGAGCGACGTCTTCGAGGCGGGAGCGGAGCTCCTCGACCTCGCCGCCGAGCTCGTCCAGCTCCGGGAGCTCCGAGCGGTCGGTGAGCCCGAAGACCCGCTCGAACAGCGGCGTCGTCTCGTAGCGGACGGCGCCGCCCTCGCGGTCGCGCCCGGCCTCGGTGATGAGCCCGCGCTCGACGAGCCCCGCGACCGCCGAGTCGGCCGCGACGCCGCGGATGCGGGCGATCTCCGGCCTGGACACCGGCCCGAGGTAGGCGACCACGGCGAGCGTCTCGAGCGAGGCCTGCGTGAGGCCGCGCTGCACCGGCCGCTCGACGAGCCGGGCGCACGCTTCGGCGGCCTCGCGCGCCGCGCGGAAGGCGTAGCCGCCCGCGACGTGCTCCAGCACGACGCCGCTCCGGCCCTCGCGGAAGCGGCCGGCGACGAGGCCGAGCGCGGTCTCGACCCGCTCCTCCTCCTCGCCGGTCACGGCCGCGAGCTCCTGGATGGTGAGCGGCTTCGACGCGATCACGAGCAGCGCCTCGAGCGTCCGCGCGAGCCGGTCGACCGGGTTCTCTACGAGGCGGAGGCGTTCCATACCGTGATCGGCTCGAAGGGGCCCGCCTGCCCGATCCGCGCCTCGTCTCGCTTGCGCAGCTCGAGGAGGGCGAGGAAGGCGACGATCTGCTCGACCCGCGTGAGGCGGTCGACCTCGTTGTCGAACGCGAAGCGGCCGCGCGAGGCGAGAAGCGAGCGGAAGCGGTCGAGGAAGCGCGAGAGCGGCGGGTACGTGAGGACGAGGTGGCGCAGCGACGGCTCGGGCCGCGCGGCTGCCAGAGCGCGCACGGCGGCGGCCAGCGGCGCGGGGTCCTGCTGCGCGAGGACGCGATCGGGGACCGGAGCGAGCGGCGCAGCCCCGACGCGGAAATAGCGGTCCGACTCCGCGGCCAGGCGCTCGTCGAGCCAGCCGGCGGCCGCCCGGAAGCGCCGGTAGGCGGCCAGGCGCTCCGCCAGCTCCTCGGCGGCCTCCTCGGGGTCGAGCCCCTCCAGGTCGAGGTCCTCGCCGGGGAAGAGCCCGCGCGCCTTCAGCTCCAGGAGGGCGGCCACGAGCACCAGGAACTCCCCGCAGGCCTCGAGGTCCAGCTCTCCGCGCTCGACGCGGGAGTCCACGAACGCGAGCACGATCTCGGCCACGTCGACGTCCCGCAGCTCGAGCTCCTCCCGCAGGACGAGCGTGAGCAGCAGGTCGAAAGGGCCCTCGAACGCATCGAGGTCGAGGGGAAGCTCGCGCACGGCGACAGCCATGCAGCGATGCTAGTGACGCTACCGGACGCGCCCCTTCGGCACCGCCATCGTCGGCCCCTCGGGCGGTGAGGAGGGCGGCGGCGGCGGCCTGCCGCCGGCCGGGATCACGGCGGCGCTGCGACCAGACGAGCGCGACGAGCGCGAGCACGAAGACGACGATGGAGACCCAGGCGTTCAGGCGGAGCCCCAGGAACTCGTGCGCCTCGTCGATGCGCAGGAGCTCCATGCCGAAGCGCCCGACGCAGTACCAGGCGACGTAGACGGCGAACAGGCCGGGCGGCTTCAGGCTGAGCCACTTGTCCACGAGCAGCAGCACGACGACCCCCAGGAGGCACCAGAGCGACTCGTAGAGGAAGGTCGCGTGGAAGGTCTCGAAGAGCTGATACGCCCCGGGCCGGTTCTCGAGCGAGATCTCGACGGCCCACGGCAGGTCGGTGGGCTTGCCGAAGAGCTCCTGGTTGAAGTAGTTGCCCCAGCGCCCGATCGCCTGCGCGAGCAGGAGGCCCGGAGCGACCGCGTCCATGAACGCGTAGACGCTCTCCCCGGCGCGGTGGACGACCCAGGCCCCGACGAGCACACCGGCGCCGATGCCGCCCCAGACGCCGAGGCCGCCCTCCCAGACCGCGAAGGGCTCCCACCACTCGTCGTTGACGGTGCTCCAGCTCGTGATCACGTGGTAGATGCGCGCGCCAACGATGCCGGCGAGCACGCCCCACATGGCCACGCGGAAGACGAGGTCTCCCTGCGGATCGCTCCAGAACGCCCAGCGGCCCGTCCAGCGCCGGCCCGTCAGCAAGGTGGCAGCGACGATGCCGAGGAGAAGCATGAGCCCGTAGGCATGGACCTGGAACGGGCCGAGGTCGATCTCGCCGCTGGACGGGCTCGGAAACGAGCCCAGGACCGTCCCGAAGAGAGCTCCTAGTGTCCCCACCGCCACGGGCGGGAGCCTACCGCCTGAGCCCCGGGGCGTCCCGGGAAACCGGCGTCAGACGAGAATCTTGAACGCGAGATCGGGCGAGCAGCCGCTGCGAAGGAGGTCGGTGGCCCGGTGGAGGTCGACGTAGCTCAGATCGGCCAGCTCGCTGGCCTGGTCGACCGCGTACCCGGCCCGCTCGAGCTCCTCGAGGCGCCAGCTTCGCACGAGCTCAGCTTCGGCGTCGACTTCGAGTTCGAGTTCTACCGCAGGCATTGTGGTTCGCATTCCTTCCATCGCTGTACACAAGTGCTTCGGTCGCGGCGCTTTCCCGGTTGTCCCCCGACAGAGGGAACCGGTGTCCCCCATACGGCCTCATACACGCTTCATACGCACGGGGAAGAAATCGGCCTGACCGGGTGTCTAGTAGGCATGAGCAATCACAAGAACGACCTGCTGGACCTGCACCCGGCGTCGGCGGTCGGCTCCTTGCTCGGCGCCCGTCCGCAGCACGCCGTCGCCGCCCAGGACGCGGAGCCCGACACGCACGAGCCGCACCGGAGCAGCCTGCGCCGCCTCGCCGCCGCCCTTCGCGGCCGCAGCGGGACCGCCCGGACCCAGACCGGCCGCGTCTAGGAACGGCCCTTTCGGGGCAGGCCAGCGGATGGCGGCCTCGCCGAGGAGCGCCTTCACCTCGGCGTGGAAGTCCGGCTCCGGCCGCACGCGGAACTCGGGGCCGAACGCGTAGACCTGCGGGCCGCCCGACGTCTCCAGCTCGATCAGCACCTCGGCCTCGCCGGGGAAGCGGCGGACGACCTCGGCGAGCTCGCGGATCGTCCCGGCCGGGGCCCGGCGCGCGTCGAGCCGCAGCCGCACCTCGCCCTTGTCCGCGGTGGCCTCGAAAGGCGCAAGCTCGAGCGCGATCAGCTTCGTCTCGCCCTCCTTGTGGTCGACGCGCCCCTTGACGACGAGGACGCGGTCGGCCTCGAGCAGCTCGCGCGCGGACGTGTACACGGAGTTGAACACGACGGTCTCGAGCGACCCCGAGAGGTCGTCGAGGCGCAGGAAGACCATCGGGTCGCCCTTCTTCGTCGTGAGCTGCTTGATCGCGCTGACGATGCCGCCGACGGTGACGACCTCGCCGTCGCGGCGGCGCTCGACGTCGGCCATGCGGCAGTCGGTCTTGCGGCGAAGCTGGTCGCGCACGGAGTCGAGCGGGTGCTCGGAGACGTAGAGGCCGAGGCTCTCCTTCTCCAGCGCCAGCAGCTCCCGCTTCTCGAACTCCTCCGCCGGGATGGGCCGGTGGTGGGCCCGGCGGTCGCCCGGCTCCTCCTCCTCCTCGCCGAGGTCGAAGATCGAGCTCTGGCCGGCGAGCCGGTCGGCGATCAGGCGCCCGCCCGCGCTGAGCGCGTCCTCGAGGACGTCGAGCATGCCGCGCCGCGTCGCCCCGGTCGAGTCGAGCGCGCCCGACTTGACGAGGCTCTCGAGAGCGCGCTTGTTGACCTGCGCGGGGTCGACGCGCTCGCAGAAATCCCAGATCGACGGGAACGGTCCGCCCTCCTCGCGCGCGGCGAGGATTGAGCGGACCGCGCTCTCCCCCACGTTCTTTACGGCGTTCAGGCCAAAGCGGATCTTGCCCTCGACGACGCGGAAGTCCTCGACCGAGACGTTCACGTCGGGCGGCTCGACCTCGATGCCGAGCTCGTCGCAGGCGGCGACGTAGAACGGCACCTTGTCCTTCGTGTTCATGACCGAGGAGATCAGCGCGGCCATGTACTCGGCCGGCCAGTTCGCCTTGAGGTACGCCGTGCGGTACGCGATCAGCCCGTAGCAGGCGGCGTGGGACTTGTTGAAGGAGTAGTCCTGCGCCTGCTCCATGTCCTTCCAGAGCTGCGTCGCCACCCCCGGCGTGACGGCGTTCGCCGCGCACCCCTCCAGGAACTTGTCCTTGAGGGACGCCATCAGCGCATGGATCTTCTTGCCGATCGCCTTGCGCAGGTCGTCGGCCTCGGCGGGCGAGAAGCCGGCGAGCTGCTTGGCGATCTCCATGTACTGCTCCTGGTAGATGCAGATGCCGTAGGTCGGCTCGGTGATCGGCCGCAGCCGCTCGTCGAGGAAGGTCGGCTGCTCCTTGCCGGCCTTGCGCTTCGCGTAGACGGGGATGTAGCCCATCGGCCCGGGCCGGTAGAGGGCGACGAGCGCGATCAGGTCCTCGAACTCGGTCGGCTTCACCAGCCGCAGCGCCTCCCGCATCCCGGACGACTCGAACTGGAAGACGCCGGTCGACTCCCCGCGCGCGAGCAGCTCGTACGTCTTCGGGTCGTCCAGCGGGATCGTGGTGATGTCGATGCCGCCGACGAGGCCGACCGCCTTGTCGATCACGTCGAGGTTCCGCAGGCCGAGGAAGTCCATCTTCAGGAGCCCGAGCGCCTCCACGTCCTCCATGGCGAACTGGGTGACGACCTCCTGGTCGACGCCCTTCTGCTGCAGCGGCAGGTACTCGGTCAGCGCGCGGTCGCCGATGACGACGCCCGCGGCGTGGATCGAGTCCTGCCGGACGAGCCCTTCGAGCGGCTTCGCCAGGTCGACGATCTGGCGGACGATCTCGTCGGCGTCGTAGGCCTGCTTCAGCTCGGCGCCCGGCTTCATGCACTCGTCCAGGTAGACCTTCGGCCCCTCGGGGATGAGCTTGGCGATCCGGTCGACGGTGCCGTACGGGATGTCGAGCACGCGCCCGGCGTCGCGCACGGCCGCGCGCGCCATCATCGTCCCGAAGGTGATGATCTGGGCCACCTGGTCGCGGCCGTACTTCTCGGACACGTAGTTGATGACCTGGTCGCGCCCGTGGACGGAGAAGTCGATGTCGATGTCCGGCATGGTCTTGCGGCCGGGGTTCAGGAAGCGCTCGAAGAGGAGGTCGTACTTGATCGGGTCGATGTCCGTGATCTCGAGCGAGTAGGCGACGATCGAGCCGGCCGCCGACCCACGGCCCGGCCCGACGCCGATCCCGTTCGTCTTCGCAAAGCGGATGAAGTCCCAGACGATCAGGAAGTAGTCGGCGAAGCCCATCTCGCGGATCGTCTTCAGCTCGAAGCGCAGGCGCTCCTGGAGCTCCGGCGTCACGGTCCCGTAGCGCTTTTGCAGGCCTTTTTCGCAGAGCTCGACGAGGTAGTCGAAGGCGTCGCGCCCGTCCGGCGTCGGGAAGTGCGGCAGGCGGATGACGCCGAGCTCGATGGCGACGGAGCAGCGCTCGGCCACCTCGAGCGTCCGCCGCACCGCCTCCGGATAGCCGGCGAAGTCCTGCGCCATCTCGGCCGGCGACTTGAGGTAGAACTGGTCGGTGTCGAAGCGCCAGTGGTTCGGGTTCGCCAGCGTGTCCCCGGACTGGATGCAGAGCAGCGCCTCGTGCGCGCGCGCGTCCTCGTGGCGGAGGTAGTGGACGTCGCCGGTGGCGACGAGCGGCAGGCCGGTCGTCCCGGCGATCTCGGCGAGCGTCGCGTTGATCCCCTTCTGCACCTCGAGCCCGGCGTCCTGGATCTCCAGGTAGACGGACTCGCGCCCGAAGATGTCGGCGAGCCGCTGCACTTCCGCCTCGGCCTCGGCGCGGTTCCCGTTCTCGAGCGCCTTGCAGACCTTCCCGCTCAGGCACCCCGAGAGCGCCACGAGCCCCTTCGCGTGGGAGGCGAGCAGGTCCCAGTCGACGCGCGGCTTGTAGTAGTACCCCTCGAGGTAGCCGGCCGAGGCGAGCTTGATCAGGTTCGCGTAGCCCTCGTTCGACTCGGCGAGCAGCGTCAGGTGGGCGTAGCCCTTCTTCTGCGCGAGCCGGTCCTCCGCCACGTAGACCTCGCAGCCGAGCAGCGGCTTGACGCCGTGCTTCCCCGCCTCCCGGTAGAGCTCGACCGCGCCGGCCAGGCTGCCGTGGTCGGTGAGCGCGACGGCCGGCATCTCCAGCTCGGCCGCCCGCGCCGCCAGCTCGGGGATCCGGCAGGCGCCGTCGAGGATCGAGTACTCGGAGTGGACGTGGAGGTGGACGAAGGGCGCGCCGGCCATCGGGGACGCCATTCTTGCAGGCGTCCACGACGTTGCACTACGATATCTCCATGGCGCTCAAGCAGATATCCAAAAAGGACAAGACCTCGCTGGTCATCGACCGCGAGAAAGTGGCGGAGGCACGCGAGATCCTCGGGACGAAGACGCTCGCGGACACCGTCGACGCCGCGCTCGACGAGGTGATCGCGCTCGCGGCCCGGCGCCGGATCATGGATCGGATCCGCCGGGACGGCGGGATCGGTCCGTCCCCCGCCGAGCTGCGCCGGCTCCGTCAGCCTCGCAGTGGCCCTCTACCTGGCTGACACCAGCGCCTGGCATCGGAGCGGCCAGGCGGAGTCGCGGTGGGAGGCGCTGCTCGAGCGGGAGGCGCTGGCGCTGTGCGCTCCGGTGAAGCTCGAGCTCCTCTACTCCGCCCGCGGACCGGCTGACTACCGCGCGCTGACGGTCGACCTCGGGTACCTACCCACGCTGCCGCTCGATGCCCGTGCCGAGACCCTGGCGGCCCGGACGCAGGCCGCCCTGGCCGAGCGAAGCCAGCACCGTGGGCCGTCGCCCCTCGATCTGCTGGTCGCAGCCGTGGCCGAGGCGAACGCCGCCGTCCTCCTCCACTACGACCGCCACTTCGACCTGATCGCCCGAGTCACCGGCCAGCCGACCGAGTGGCTAGCGCGCCGCGGCAGCCTCGACTAGGAACGCAGCGAGACGGCCGCGAGCACCGTCGCCGTGACGAGGACGAACGCGTAGTAGGAGCGGGCCCAGGCCGACTCTCCCCACACCGCCACGGCGAGCAGTAGCGGCGGCGCAACCCAGAGCGTGAGGGCCGGGCGGAAGAGCCGCCGACCGTGCGCAGGCTCCATCGGCCGAGGGTAGCCCTCACGTCGGCTGGACTTCGCGGTGGACGGCGACGCCGCCGACGACCAGGGCTACTCCGGCGACCTCGACCGCCGTCGGCACCTGTCCGAGGACGACGATCCCGATCACCGTGGCGGTCGCCGGGAGCAGCGAGACGAGCAGCGCGTACGTCGCCCGCGGCATCCGCGCCATGGCGAGCTGGTCGCAGACGTACGGGATCACCGACGACGTCACCCCCACGCCGATCCCGGCCAGGAGAACGACCGGGTCGAGGAGCGGCGGCACGGCCTCCCAGCCGCCGAGCGGTGTCGCCACGACGCACGCCACGAGCATGGCGGCGGCGAGCCCGTCGATCCCGGCCATCGCCCCGTGTTGGGCGACGCGGTGTGCGAGCACGATGTAGAGCGCGAAGAGGGCCGCGTTGGCGAAGGCGAACGCGAGGCCGACCGGCTCGGCCGCGAGCTGGACGTTCGTGAGCAGGTAGACGCCGCCGACTGCCAGGACGAGCGCCGCGCCGTTCCGGAGCGTCCGCGCCCCGATCGCGGCCAGCAGGATCACGGGCAGGAACTCGATCGCCGCGACCGTCCCGAGCGGCAGGCGGTCGATGGCGACGTAGAAGCTCACGTTCATGAAGGCGAGGACGGTGCCCATGGCGACGACGAGCCGCCGCCCCGACGCGTCCAGCGCCGCGAAGGCGCGCCACGGCCGCCGCCACAGGGCGAAGACGAGCGCCGCGCTCGCGATCCGCAGCCAGGCGACCCCGAGCGGCTCGACGAGCGCGAAGAGGAGCACCGCGAAGGCCGGGCCGAGGTAGTGGAAGACGGCGCTCCCCACGAAGTACGAGGTCGGCGGAGCGCGGTCGAGGCGGCGGACGACCGCTGCGGTGTCCATGGAGAAATCGTCGCTTTCGGGCTACGATTCCGGAATGGGCGACCGAAGGCATTCTTCGCCGATTGCCTACGGATGGAAGGAGTTCTGATCCGATGGCCTACGAAGACCAACTACTCGACGAGACGAACCGTCGGATCATCCTGGAGCTCCAGGCCGACGCCCGCCTCTCCATGGCCGAGCTCGGGCGCCGCGTCAGCCTCTCGCCGCCGGCCGTCGCCGACCGTGTCCAGCGGCTCGAGCGCGCCGGCGTCATCACCGGCTACCACGCCGTGGTCGACCCGAAGGCGATCGGCTTCCCCCTGGCCGCCGTCGTCCGCGTCCGCCCCGCCTCGCGCCAGCTCCACAAGATCCCCGAGGTCGCCCGCGACATCCCCGAGGTGGTCGAGTGCTATCGCATCACCGGCGAGGACTGCTTCTTCGTGAAGCTCCACCTGCGGGCGATGGAGGACCTGGAGGCGATCCTCGACCGCTTCGTCCTCTACGGGCAGACGACGACGTCGATCGTGCACTCCGCGCCGGTCGGGCCGCGGGCCCTTCCGCTGGCGGGCGACAGCGGTATTCTGCCGCGCGAAAAGGAGGTGACGCGATAGCCACAAAGGAGGAAAAGCTCGAGCTGGAGGGCGAGGTCGCCGAGGCCTTCCCGAACGGGATGTTCAAGGTCACCCTCGACTCCGGCCAGGACGTGCTGGGCTACACCGCCGGGAAGATGCGGCGCTACCGGATCAAGATCTTCCCCGGCGACAGGGTCAAGGTGGAGCTCTCCCCGTACGACCTGACGCGCGGCCGCATCGTCTACCGCTACCGGTAGCTCGCCTCAGTCCACGAGCGAGCCTCCGGTCAGGTTGGCGATCGCGCCGGTCATGGCGGCAGCGCGATCCGAGGCGACGAAGGCGGCGTAGTCGCCGACCTCGGCGAGCGTCGGCAGGCGTCCCAGGAGCGTGCCGCTGCGAGCCCGCTCGGCCAGCAGCAGCTCGACGGTCGTGCCCGCCCGCTCGGCGTAGCCTTCGAAGACGCCTCGGACGTGCGAGGTGGCGAGGGCTTCCGGGATCGCGTCGGCGCGAAGGCAGATGACCCGGATTCCATCGGGGCCGAGCTCGCCCGCGAGAATGCGCGAGAAGGCCTCGATGGCCGCGCACGTCGCGCCGTAGCCCAGGAACCCCTTCCCCGTAAAGCGCGATCCCGGTGTCGACAGCGTCAGGATCACGCCGGCGCCGCGCTCCGCCATCGGCCGCGCGACGGCCTTCGCCGTGAGGAAGTTCGTTCGCGTGTACGCCGCGATCGGGCTCGCGTAGTCCTCGTACGACAGCTCCGCGAACGGCGTGCCCTGGACGTGCGGGATGCCGACCGCGTTGAGCGCGATGTCGATGCCGCCCGCGCGGGCCACCGCCTCGGCGTGCTCGTTCACGGCCTCCTCGTCGAGGGCGTCGACGACGGCCGTCTCGGCGCTGCCGCCCTGGGCGACGATCTCGCCGGCGACCCGCTCGAGCTTCGCGAGCGTGCGCCCGGCCAGGAAGACCCTCGCCCCCTCGCGCGCGAAGGACCGCGCCACCGCGCCGCCGACCGTCCCGCCGCCTCCGTAGATCACTGCGTTCTTGCCTTGAAGCACCATCTCAGTCTCCTTCTGAATTCGTGGACCTCCGCCGCTCCGCGGACTCGGCGAGGCGCTTGATCGTCGCCAGCCGCTCGTCCCAGCTCGCGGCGACGTGCGAGAGCGACCGCGTCGCGGCGTCGAGCCGCTCGGGGCGGACGGCGTAGAGCACCTCGCGCCCACGCCGCCGCCCCTGAACGAGACCCGCGCGGTCGAGCACCGCGAGGTGCTTGGCGACCGCCTGCCGCGTGACCGGCAGCTCGGCCGCGAGCGTCGTCGCCGTCGCCTCGCCCAGCGCGAGCAGGACGTCGAGCAGGCGCCGGCGCGTGGGGTCGGCGACCGCCGCCCACAGCTCGTCGGCCTCGTCCGCGCGCCGGCTCATCGCCGCGCCGGGCTCCCCATCTGCGCGGCCACGTACTCGACCAGCTCGCCGAGCTCGTGGTCCCAGCCCCGGGAGTTCCCCTCGGCGTAGGTCGCCTTCTCCTCTTCCGGCCAGGCGAGCTCGCGGAAGCCGCTCTCGACGACCCGCAGGCGCGTGCGGTCGCCCTCGGCGGCCAGCGTCAGCTCGACCAGCGTGGAGTTCCCCTCCCGCGGCTCGCCCTCGACGGGCCTCGCCCAGCGGAACGAGAACGCGCTCTGCGGCTCGACCTTCTCGACCCGCGCGCGGGACGTGCCGTGCTTCTCCCAGGTGAGGATCGCCTCGCCGCCGGGGCGCAGGTCGATCTCGGCGGCGTCGCTGAACCACGTGCCGACGTGCTCCGGTTCGGTCACGATCGACCACACCACGTCCTGCGGCGCGTCGATCAGGATCTCTCGCTCGATTCGCTCGGGGATCATCGCTCTCTCCTCTCCTTGCTCATGTGCAACCATCGGTTGCAGAAGACCCTAGCACAACCCGCAACCGTTGGTTGCGTATTGCTCAGAGGAAGCGCCGGAGCCGCTCGAGCCCCGGCGTCAGGCGCTCGTCCGGCGTGGCGAGCGAGATGCGCGCCCAGCCCGCGCCGCTCGGCCCGAAGCCCTCGCCGGGCGCGACGGCCACCCGCGTCTCCGCGAGGATCCGATCCGGCGTCAACCCCTCCGGGAGGCGCCACCAGACGAAGAACGTCGAGTCCGCGCGCGTCCCCGGGATCGCCGCGACGACCTGGTCGCGCCGCCGCTCGTAGATCGCGAGCCGCTCCTCGACGGAGTCCTGCGGCCCGGTCAGCGCGGCGACGCCCGCCGCCTGGATCGGCCGGAAGACGCCCGCGCGCACGTGGTCTCCGAGCAGGTTGAGCCGGTCGACGAGCTCCGCGTTCCCGACCACGAAGCCGAGGCGCCAGCCGGCCATGCCGTAGGTCTTCGACATGGAGAACATCTCGGCGCCGACCTCGCGCGCCCCCGGCTCCGCCAGGAAGCTCGCCGGCCGGCGGCCGTCGAACTCGAGGTCGGCGTAGGCGAAGTCGTGGAGCACGAACGTGCCCGTCTGCTCGGCCCAGCGCACCGTCTCCGCGAAGACGCCCGGCGGCGCCGAGGCCGCGCACGGGTTCGACGGGTAGTTGAGGTAGAGCGCGGCCGCCCCTTCCGCCGGCAGCTCCGGCGCGAAGTCCGCGTCCGGGTCGAGCCGCACGCGCCCCTCCCGGGCGCCCGCGAGCGCGACGCCGGAGGTGTAGTCCGGGTAGCCGGGATCGGGGAGCAGGATCGTCTCGCCCCGCTCGGCCAGGCACATCGCCACCTCGACGATCGCGGTCTTCGTCCCCGGGACGACCGCCACCTCCCGCTCCGGGTCGAGCTCGACGCCGTACACGTCGCGGTAGCGGGCGGCGATCGCCTCCTTCAGCTCGGGGATGCCGCGGAAGGGCGGGTAGCCGTGGGCGGCGTGCTCGTTCGCGGCGGCCGCGGCCGCGTCGATCACGTGCTGCGGCGGCCCGATGTCCGGGTTCCCGCGGCCGAGGTCGACCACCTCGTCGCCCTCCTGCGCCGCCGCGTCGGCCACGCGCGCGAGGAGCCGCGCGAAGTACTGCTCGGGGAGCCGGTCGAGACGGTCGGGGCGGGCGCGCACCCGCGCGAGGTTACAGGGCCGCCCGGGCCGCCTCGAGGTCGTCCACGCCGACGACGAGGCGTGTCTCGGTCGCCAGGTAGGCGAGCTCGAGGTTGACGCCGGCGTCCGCGATCCTCCGCAGGGCGGCGCCCGCCGAGCCGGGCACGTCCTCCAGCTCGTGGACGATCACCTCGCGGTCCTGGACGACGTTGTAGCCGGCGCCCACCAGCGCCTGGCGCGCGGTCGCGGCGTCCTCGACGAGCACGTGGAGCTGGCCGGCCGTTCCGGCCGGGTACGCGCTGCAGCCGTCGATGTTGACCCCGGCGGCCCCGAGGGTCTCGCAGGCACCGGCCATCGCGCCGGGGGTGTCGGCCAGCCAGATGGTCAGATCCGTCGGCATGCCGTTCATTTCACTCTTTCGACACGGATGCCTTCCTGGACACCCGCTACTCTCGCCCCGTGGCGGCTGAGGTCTTCGCGGGGCTCAACCCCGAGCAGCGGCGCGCGGTCGAGGCCGTGCGCGGCCCCGTCTGCATCCTCGCGGGCGCGGGCTCGGGCAAGACGACGACGATCACGCGCCGCGTCGCGAACCAGGTCGCCACGGGCACGTTTGCGCCCGGCGAGATCCTGGCGGTCACCTTCACCGACAAGGCGGCAACGGAGATGCGCGAGCGCCTCGCCCGCCTCGGAGCCACGGGCGTCCCCGCGCGCACCTTCCACGCGGCCGCGCTCGCCCAGCTCCGCTACTTCCGCGGCGAGGAGCTCGGCGAGGTGCTCCCGTCGAAGGCGCCCGTCCTCCTCCCGATCGCGCGGGCGCTGCCCGGCGCGTTCCGCTTCCGCCCGCTCGCCGACCTGGCGACCGAGATCGAGTGGGCGAAGAACCGGCGGCTGACCCCGGCCACCTACCGGGCCGAGCTGGACGAGCACGAGCCTCCGATCCCGGACGACCTGATGGAGCGCGTCTTCAGGAGCTACGAGGAGCGCAAGGCCGGGCGCGGGCTCGTCGACTTCGAGGACCTGCTCGAGCTGGCGATCCGCATGTACGACGAGGACGCCGCTGCGCTGGCCGGCTTCCGCGAGCGCTACCGGGCGTTCACCGTGGACGAGTACCAGGACGTCAACCTGCTGCAGCAGTCGCTGCTCGAGCGCTGGCTCGGCGACCGCGACGACCTGTGCGTCGTCGGCGACGACTACCAGTCGATCTACTCCTTCACGGGCGCGACGCCGGAGCACCTGCTCGGGATGCCGGCTCGGTACCCCGGGGCGCTCGTCGTGCGGCTGGAGGAGAACTACCGCTCGACGCCGGAGATCCTGGCCGTCGCCAACCGGCTCGTCCCGGAGCTGGGCGGCTCCGAGAAGGTGCTGCGCGCCGTGCTCCCCGCCGGCGAGGAGCCGCTCGCGCTGGTGCAGCCCGACCGGGCCTCGGAGGCCGCGTTCATCGTCGGCCAGGTGCGCCGCCTCGCCGGCGAGGGCGTGCCCTACGAGGAGATGGCCGTCCTCTACCGGCTGAACGCGCGCTCGGAGGACTACGAGGAGGCCTTCGCGTTCGCCGGGATCCCGTTCCAGGTGCGGGGCGCTGCGTTCATCCGCCGCCCGGCCGCCCAGCGCACCCTGCGGCTCCTGCGGGGACGCGAGAGCGGCTCGGCCATCGGCGCCGTCGCCGAGGCCGTCCGCAAGCAGGGCTGGGTCGCCAACCCGCCCGCCGGCCTCGGCGAGGAGGAGCTGACGCGCCAGGCCGACCTCGGCCGGCTCCTGGCCCTGGCCGAGCAGCTCCCGGCCGGGTCGTCGGTGGCCGACTTCCTCCGCGACCTGGAGGCGCGCTTCGGCGGCGAGTCCGAGGGCCGCGGCGTCCACCTCCTGACCTACCACCGGGCAAAAGGCCTCGAGTGGGACGCGGTCTTCCTCCCGCGCCTGGAGGAGAAGGAGCTCCCGTACGGCAAGGCGCGCACCGCCGAGCGCCTGGCCGAGGAGCGCCGCCTCTTCTACGTCGGCATCACGCGCGCGAAGCGCTGGCTGACCCTGACGTGGACGGCCGGGGCGAAGCCGAGCCGGTTCCTGCGGGAGCTCGGGGTGGTCGGTGCGGCGCCGGCGCGGGTCAAGGCGGAGAAGCCCGCGTCGACCCCGGAGTTCGAGGCGCTGCGCCGCTGGCGCGCGGAGCGCGCGAAGGCCGACGAGGTGCCCGCGTACGTCGTCTTCCACGACCGGACGCTGCACGAGATCGCCGCCGTGCGCCCGCAGACCCGCGAGGAGCTGAGCGCCATCTCGGGCGTCGGCCCCGCGAAGCTGGAGCGCTACGCGGACGACCTGCTCGCCGCGCTGGCGGCTACCGCCTAGAGCGGGCCCTCGACCCGGAAGCTGTCGCGAATCCGCTCGTTGTAGAACGCGCCCTTCGACGTCGCGGCCATGAGTCCAGGAAGACGTCCCGCGGCACGTCGAAGTACCGGTAGACGTTGCCGCCGACGATCTCGATCTCGAGCGTTCCGGCCCGGTAGCCGACGCTCCTGACCGCGGTCGAGAGCACGAGCTGCCGCTCCATCGCCCGTCAGCTTGGCACATCTATGCTCGGCCGGATGCACCTGCTCTTCCTGGACGAGAGCGGCCAACTCGACCAGAAGCTGGCCTCTTCGCGCTCGGTGGGATCGCCGTCCGCGACGACGACTGGCCCGCCCTGCGCGAGGCTGTGGCAGCAGACGCTCCGTGACCACAAGTGGCCACTCGACCGCGAGATCAAGTGGCACGGGATCAAGACGGGCGAGGTCCCTCCCCCACTCGCCGATGCTGTCTTCGCCGCGCTCGCTCCCGCGCTCCCATCACGTGCTACGTCGTCCTGCTCGACCTGCGGGCCGGGCCCGAGGCCTTCCCGCCGGCCGAGTTCGACTACTTCCGCTCGCCCGAGGACGCGTACGCGACGGCGCTCATGTTCCTGGCGGAGCGCTTCCACCACTTGCTCGCCGCCGAGGACGACCTCGGCCTGATCGTCGTCGACAGCCGCTTCCGCGAGCAGGATCACCGCCTGCGCCGGTACTTCTCCAATCTGCAGGAGGAGGGCACTCCGTACATGCGCCTTGGCCGCATCGTCGAGGGCCTCTTCCTCGGCCCGAGCCAGTACTCGATCGGCCTCCAGTGCGCAGACCTCGTGGTCGCGACGACACTTGCCGCGGAGCGCCGCCGGGGCGAGGGCCCGGTACTTCCGCAAGCTCGACCCGCGTTTCGAGCGCCACCCGGCGACGGGGGAGCTCGAGGGTGTCGGTCTCAAGCGCTTCCCGCGACGCGTGACGCGCGAAGTCGACGGCACCGGCTGTTCTAGGGCATCTCCGCCGTCCCCTCTGCGATCTCCACGAAGCGACAGAGCGCGTTGGCCA
>CAWKBS010000012.1:0-92741 GCA_963847985.1 uncultured Actinomycetes bacterium
CAGCGCGCGGACGTCGAGGAACGGCTCCTCCAGGGGCTCGCCGTCGACCAGCACCCTGACGAGGCCCGGCTGCTCCACGACGTAGGCGCGATCCGGCTCGCCGGGGGCGAACGCCACGTGCACCGGCCGGTCGAGCCCGCGGGCGACCGCGACCGCCCGCAGGCCCGTGTCGCTCTCGACCGTCGTGGCGGGCGGGGCGGGCTGGGACTCTCGCCGTCGCCGCCGCAGGCGGGCGTCGCCGCGAGCGCGACGGCGAGGACGAGGAAGAGCCATCTGAGCCCGCGGATGCCGGAGACCTTACGCAACGCCGTCGGACGCGCACCCCAGGTTTGATGCCGCTAACAAGAAACGCAGTTGACCGAAAGGCGGCGAAGTGATCTGATTTGCTCTCCGTTCTTTCGTCATCGGGTAGGGGAGGGACACATCTATGAGACGTAGGGGGAGGTGGCGGGCCTTGCTCGCCCTCTCGATCGTCGCGTTGGCCGTCGCCGGGGGAGCGACAGCCAGCGGCGACGAGTCGCGTGGCATCGACCCGAATCAGGGCGACAGCCTCGTGCAGGTCATCGTGCCGAACAAGGCCGCGGCGTACGAGCTTCAGCGCCAGGCCGAGGACTTCGGCATCGAGTTCAACGATCACTACCTCGGCAAGAACGCGAACGGCACCTACACCGTGACCGTCTTCGGCTCCGAGGGCGAGCTCGCCGCGCTGGCCGAGGCCGGCTACGAGCTCGGCGAGACGATCGAGGGGCCCGACTCGTGGGAGGCCGGATTCGCCGACATGACCTCGGCCCGGACGGCCGAGCTCAAGTCGGGCGAGGCCGCTCTCGGCGAGCCGCCCGTCATCGCAGACGACGACGAGCTCGTCATCCTGCGGGCGGACTACTTCGAGAACTACGCAGGCCGCTTCCTCTCGGTCGAGGCGAAGAACCGCCTCGGCGGCACGAGCGGGGGCAACTACTCCGGCCCGGCGGTGTCCGTCTCCTGGAACACCGGCGGCAGCACACTCGATCGACCAGGGCCCGCGGCCGATGAACATCAACATCGACCCGGACACGACGCCCGACACGTACATCGAGCACCGGATCCTCATCCGCATCGGCGACCTGGGCTGCGGCGCGGTCGCGCCGACGAAGATCCGCATCGGCTCGAGCACCGGCGCGTCGCTCGAGGGCAACGTCTCCGTGTGGGTCGGCGGCGGCCTGCCGCCGCACGCGGCCGGCTACCTGTCCGACTTCACGACGCGGTACATGGACCCGACCGAGGTCTACCAGCGGTTCGACGAGCTGGCGGCGGAGTTCTCGAACATCGCCGAGATGGTCCCGCTGCCGAACCCGACCAACGGGTACCAGCGCAGGTCGCAGGCCAACATGGCCGGCTCGCCCACGGGCGGGACGCCGACCGGGATCGGAAGCACGCCTCCCGGCTCGCAGACCGGCGCGACCGTCGTCCTCACGTCCCGCGCCTGGGGCCACGAGGGCGGCGACCAGATCACGGCCGAGTTCCTGAACCCGGGCGTGGCCGAACGCGCCGCTGAGCGTCGCGGTGATGGGGAACGACATCGTCGTCAACCTGGCGACCAACTCCGCGGGCGCGCTTTCGAGCACGGCCGCGCAGGTCGTCGCGGCGATCAACGCCCATCCGGGCGCGGCCGCGCTGGTCAAGGCGATCACCTACCGCGGCAACGCCGGCGCGGGGATCGTCCAGGCCCGCCCGAAGGTGAACCTGGACGACTTCCTGGACGCCCCGGCGCACGTCGAGCGCGGTCCGTTCGACTACTCCGTCATGCGGATCGGCTCGCGGCGTGACGGCAAGCGCACCGGCGTCTTCCTCTACTGCCAGCAGCACGCCCGCGAGTGGGCGACGCCGCTGACGTGCCTGGAGACCGCCGAGCAGATCCTGCGGAACTACGCGATCGACCCGCAGGTGAAGAAGCTCGTCGACAACCTCGAGATCTTCATCCTCCCGTCGTCGAACCCGGACGGGTCGCACTACTCGCTGTACGACTTCAACAGCCAGCGCAAGAACATGACTGCCCATTGCGTCATCGGCGGCAAGGAGACCGACGACCCGAACGCGGCGAACTTCTGGACGCCGGCGCTCAACCCGGTGACAGGAGTCCCGTACACGAACTCCGACCCGGCGTCGCGGACCGCCTGGGGCACCGACATGAACCGCAACAACACGGTCGGGACGCTCTTCGACGGCTACATCGGCGCGTCGACCTCGTGCACCAGCGAGGTCTTCACGGGCCTGAGCGAGGCGTCGGAGCCGGAGATCCAGAACGAGCTCTGGATCGCCGACACGTTCAAGAACATCAAGTTCTCGAACAACATCCACAGCTTCGGCGGCTACTTCATGTGGGCGCCGGGCACGTACCTGCCGAACCGCGACGAGGGTGAGGCGGTTCACGCCAACATCGGCGTCGAGAAGTACTTCTTCGCCGCCGGCGACCAGATCCTCAACCGGATCAAGGACGTTCGGGGAACGGTCATCCTCCCCGAGCGCACCGGTCCCATCGCGGACGTCCTCTACTCGGCGGCGGGCAACAGCGCCGACGAGCACTGGTACAACCGCGGCGTGGTCGCGTACAGCTTCGAGACGGGCGCAGACCGCTACGTCGACCCGACGCTGTCCGTGGCGACCGCCGCAGGCGCAACCGGCGTCCGGGCGTCCAACCGCAACGGGTTCCGCGTGGGCGACCAGGTCGTCGTCGGCTTCGGGACCGCGAACGCGGAGACCCGGACGATCACCGACGGTGACCGTGAACAACCCGCCGAGCCCGCAGCCGAACGTGCTCCTCGACGCGCCGCTCGCGTTCGCGCACGCGGCCGGCGAGGTGCTGCACGGCGGCGTCCTCCAGGGCCAGGTCGGCTTCCAGCCGCCCTACGCCACGGAGGGCAAGTTCGAGGCGCTCGAGTTCTCGGCCGGCAACTTCGGCCTCCTCGAGTCGGCCTTCGAGTACGAGCGGGACAAGCAGCCGCCGCGGGTCAAGCTGAGCGTCGGCGGCTTCAACCACGGCCCCGTCTACACGACGTTCCAGTACGTCAACGAGCCGTCGGTCATCCGCTACACGCTCGACGGATCGAAGCCGAACATGAGCTCGACGCTGTGGGACTCGAGCGGGCCGCGTGAGCCGGGTCAGGTCTTCTACGTGACCTCGACCACGACGTTCCGCTGGCTTGCCACCGACATGCGGGGCAACCAGTCCTTCGGGATGGACACGATCACGATCGGCAACCCGTAACGACCACGAGCCGGAGGCCTCGCGCCTCCGGCCGAGCAGGATCGAGCGGCTCCCTCCGGGGAGCCGCTCGCGTTTCCTAGGCGTTTCTTGGCCTGGCCCTTGGCCTTGATCTTGCCGGGCGGGTCGGCCCGGCCGCTGGCCCTGGCCCGGTGCTCGCGTGGTCGGGCTTGCCGGCGCCGGGGCTCGCCGCGCCGTTCCCGTTGCCCTGGGGCGGCCGCGGCTTCTTCTTCGCGTGGCCGAGCGCCCGGCCGTTGCCGTTGCCGCCGCGGTTGCTCGACTTCTCCTTGGCGGCGGCGGCCGTGGCGAGCCCGAAGGCGCGGCCGCGTTCGCCGGCCGGCGCGGGCCTCTCGGCCGAGACGGCCGGATCGCGGAGGCTCTCGGACGGTGCCGTGACCTGCGGCCGCGAAGCGGGGCTGCTCTCCGGCTCCGCCTGACGCGTCTGCGCCGGGGGCGTCGCGCGAGGTGTCGCCGGGTCGGGCCGGTCGCGCCAGACGCCGGCCGGGTCGGTGGCGACAACCGTGGCGGTCGTCGCCGTGGCGACCGTGAGCGCGACGGCCGCCTTGATGCCGGCGCTGCCGGCGAAGAGGCCCTTGAGCGCCGCGGCGAGGCCGCCGAGGTCGAGCGCGTGCAGCGCCTTGCGGCGGCCGCGCGTTCTCGGGCGCGTCGAGCGCCGCTGGCGAGCGAGCGCCGGGCGCGGAAGATCAGGGTCTCGACGGCGGCCTGGCTCAGGTCCATCCGGGCGCCGACCTCGCCGTAGGAGAGGCCCTGCCACTCCCGCAGGAGGATCGCCTCGCGCTGCCGCTCGGGAATGCTGCAGAGCGCATCGGTGAGGCCGATCAGCTCGACCGGCGAGCGCTCCGGCGCCGCCACCGTCTCCTCCAGGAAGGAGATGTCCTGGACGCGCTCGAGCCGGCCGCGGCGGCCGGACGAGCGCAGCCGCGCGAAGCAGACGTTCTGCGCGATCCGCAGGAGCCAGGCGGAGCCGACCTCCGGCCGGGTCCCGCGGCCGAGGCTCCGGCAGGCGTTCAGATACGTCGTCTGGAGTGCGTCCTCGGCCTCCTCGGGCGAGCGCAGGAGGCGGAGGCAGTACCCGTAGATCCAGCCGGAGTGCTCCTGGAAGAGCTGCTCCGCAGTCTCCGACGCTTCCGCGGCCAGGTCGAGGCGACTCGCTTCGGGGGCGACGGCCATTACCGACATTGTGGCGGATCTGAGAGCGGCGTGCAAGCCCGAGCGCAAGTTCTCGGGCGTCCCGGGCGTCTGTGCTGGTAACGACCGCTCCCAGCAGAGCGACTTTTCGGAGGTCTGAACCACATGAAGCTCGCACTCACGACGCTGCTCGCAACGGCGCTGGCCGCTCTCCTGCTCGTCCCCGCAGCCGGCGCGAAGCCGGGCAACGGCAACGGCAATGGCAACGGCCAGGGCCAGGGCCGGCCGGCCTGGGCGGGCGGGGGTAAGCCCGAGCAGGCCGAGAAGGACGCGAGGAAGGCAGCCAGGCAGGCGGCCAAGGCCGAGCGGCGGGCCGCCCGCGATGCGGCGGCGGGCGCAGCCGAAGACGAGCCGAAGCACATGAATCCCGCCTGGATCTGCAAGTTCGAGCGAGAGCAGAAGGGCGCCGAAGCCTTCGCGGTGGAGTACGGCACGAACGACGGCAAGGCGAACGCATTCGGCAAGTGCGTCTCCCGCGAGGCCCACGACCGCGACGGGGTCGATGCCGGGGACGACGAGACTCCGGAGCCCGTCGACGACGAAACGACTCAACCCGGGACACCGGCGGACGGGGGCGAGCCGAGCGGCGCGCCCTCGCTCGCCGCGCAAGCCTTCTTCGCCTACCTCTGGCCGTTTCTCCAATCTTGATCTGGTGGCGGGCCCAGCAGCGCCGGGCGCTCCCTAGCCCGTAACGCTCCACCACTCCAAGAGTCGCCTCTGGACTACGGCCACCAGGGGCGACTCCTCCTCTTCCCTGCTCCTCTTGGAGACGAGCGAACTCGGACCCGAGCCCTAGGTCCGGTTCATCCTCCCCGTGCGGGTGGTCCGGCTTGACAGCCCCTGGCGCGCGCGATATCGACTAGGAGACGGGGTGACCCGAGGCGAGACGCGCGGGGATGCGGCCGTACCCTCGCGCGGGCTCGTCACCCGAACGACATAGAACCGGAAAGGGGTTCGCGAATGAGGGTTCGGCAAGCTGTGGCTTGTCGCGTGTACGGCCATTCTGGCCGGCGTGATTGTGCCGGTCGCAAGCGCGACATCGCCGATCTCGGCGTACAAGACCGCCGAGGCCCACTGGACGAAGAAGTTCGAGTGGACGATCGAGAAGTCCGTCTCGCCGGCTACCTGGAATCTCGAGACCGGCCAGTCCGGCACGAGCACGTACACGGTGACGGTGACGAAGAGTCTCGCCTCGGAGGAGATCTGGGTCGACGGCGAAGTCTGCGTCGAGAACGTCTCGCAGGCGCCGACCGAGAACCTGAAGGTGGTCGACCGCCTCCAGGCGCTGCTCGGGGACGACGTCATCACGCTCGCTTCCGTCCCGCTCGACATGAGCATCAATCCGGTGCTCGACCCGGGCGAGAAGCAGTGCTACCCGTACTCGATCGAGTTCACGCCGGTCGACGGCGCGACGTACCGCAACAACGCGCGCGTCACCGTCACGAACGATCCGCGTGACCCGGGCGAGGAGATGGGGCCGAACGAGAAGGTCGACTTCGTCCTGCCTCCGCCCACCGTCATCGACGCGTCCGTGAACGTCGACGACACGAACGGGATGTCGTGGCTCTTCAACGACTCCGGGTCGGTGTCGTACACGAAGACGTTCCGCTGCGACGAGGACAAGGGCACGCACGACAACACCGCGACCATCCGTGAGACCGGCCAGAGCGACGACGCGCGCGTGACCGTCACGTGCAACGCCGCCGCCGAGCGAGCGGCTGCTCGCTCACGCAGGGCTACTGGAAGACGCACTCGAAGTACGACGGCGCCAAGAAGTACGACGCGACGTGGGCGCTGATCGGGGAGGACACGACGTTCTTCCTCAGCGGGAAGACGTGGTACCAGGCGATCAACACGTCGTCCGCGGGTGGGAACGCGTACTACATCCTCGCCCACCAGTACATCGCTGCGAGGCTCAACCTCGCCGGCGGCGCGTCCTCGACGCCCGCCGTGAATGCGGCGCTGGCGGCGGCGACGGCGTTCTACAACACCTACACGCCGACGCTCGCGTTCTGTCCGATGCGCTGCGTGCGCAGGTGATCGCGCTGGGCGGGCACGCTCGCCGACTACAACGAGGGCCGGATCGGCCCCGGGCACTGCCCGGGCTAGAGACGCCACGATCGGGAACGAGCGGGGCCCTGCGGGGCCCCGCTCGCGTCTGCGGGTGATCCTCGCCCGCCGCGCTCGGGCTCAGGCGATCGACAGCGGCGTGTGCAGGGGGACGCGGCCGTAGAGGTCGATCACGTCCGGGATCAGCATGCGGATACAGCCGTGCGAGGCGGCTCCGCCGATGGACGCCTCGTCGGCCGTGCCGTGGATGCCCGCGCCGTCGTGGAAGCCCAGCCAGCGGGCCTTGATGGGATTGTCCGGGTCGTTCCCGGCAATGACCTTGCCGGCAAGGTCGCCCGCCCAGGCCTTGTTCGGGACGTACCACGCCGGGTTGGCGGCCATGCTCTCGATCTCGTACTCCCCGGCCGGCGTGGCGAACCCGGCCGCGCCGATGCCGACGCGGTACGTCTTGGCGAGCCTGCCGTTGACGAAGAGGCGGAGCTCGCGGCGGCTCCGGCTGATGGCGATGAAGTGCCCATAGCGCGCCCTGAGCTCCTTCGTCGTCACCTTGGGCTTGAGGATCCTCGCGGGCACCGCGACCGTCCGGCTGCCGTCCGCGTTCACGAGCCGGTCGACGAACGCCTCCTCCAGGGCCCGCGCCCGAACGGCCACGCCCGGGCTCGACGGCGTGATCGCGACGCCGCGGAACGAGGCGGTGACCTTCGCCTCGCGCGCCGGGCGGGCGAGCTCGCGGCGGACGCCGGCAACGATCCTCCCGACGGCCTCCTGCGAGTAGTCGACGCGCAGCTCGAGGGAGGTCTCGAGCTCGCGGCCGGTGAGGTCACGGAACGAGCGCGTGAGGAAGCTGCCTTCGCGACTCTCGACGAGCGCCGCGCGCAGGAGCTCGTCGACGTTGGTTCGGACCTTGGCCAGAGCGGGGTCGACGGTGAAATCGCGGTCCCGGTACGTCAGGGTCACCGGCTCTTCCAGACGGCGCGCGATCTCCTCGTCGAGCACGGCCTTCGCTTCCTCGACGCTCATGCCGCCCACGTCGACTCCACCGAGAGTGACTCCCTCGGCGATCAGCTCCGAGCGGGAAGCGTCGTAGCGGTTGAGGGCGGCGGCCCCCGACCCCGCGAGGACGGCGACTGCAAGGAGCGAGATGACGAGCGCCTTGCGCACGCGGAGCCGCTTACCTTAGCGGGAGCCAATCCAGCCCGCCGGTCTCGGAGCTCTCGTAGCTACCCTCAGTCGGTGCCCGTTCGCTCGGACATCCGCAACGTCGCCATCGTCGCGCACGTCGACCACGGCAAGACCACGCTCGTCGACGCGCTGCTCTGGCAGTCCGGCGCCTTCCGCGCGAACCAGGACGTGGCCGAGCGCGTGCTCGACACCGGCGACCTCGAGCGCGAGAAGGGCATCACGATCCTCGCCAAGAACACGGCCGTCCGCTACGGCGGCACGAAGATCAACATCGTCGACACGCCGGGCCACGCGGACTTCGGCGGCGAGGTCGAGCGCGGCCTCACGATGGTCGACGGCGTGCTCCTCCTCGTGGATGCGAGCGAGGGGCCGCTCCCGCAGACGCGCTTCGTCCTGCGCAAGGCGCTCGAGGCCCGGCTCCCGGTGATCCTCGTCGTCAACAAGGTCGACCGGCCGGACGCGCGCATCGCAGGCCGTCGTCAACGAGGTCTACGAGCTCTTCCTCGACCTGGACGCCGACGAGAGCCAGATCGAGTTCCCGATCGTCTACTGCAACGGCAAGGCCGGCAAGGCGTCGCTCGACCCCGACCCGGATGCGCTGGACGCCGACCTCCAGCCGCTCCTCGACGTGATCCTCGAGCACATCCCGGCTCCCACCTACGAGGAGGGCCACCCGCTGCAGGCGCTCGTGACGAACCTCGACGCCTCGCCGTACGTCGGCCGTCTGGCGCTGTGCCGCGTCCTCCAGGGGACGATCGAGCGCGCGCAGCAGGTCGCCTGGTGCCGCGCGGACGGCTCCGTCGAGCGCGCGAAGGTGACCGAGCTGTACGTGACCGAGGCGCTCGACCGCGTCGAGGCGGAGGAGGCGGGGCCGGGGGAGATCATCGCCGTCGCCGGGCTCCCGGAGGTGACGATCGGCGAGACGCTGGCCGATCCCGCCGACCCGCGCGCGCTGCCCGTGATCACCGTGGACGAGCCCTCGCTCTCCGTCACGATCGGGATCAACACGTCGCCGCTCGCCGGGCTGGACGGGGACGAAGCTGACGGCGAGCATGGTCGAGAGCCGCCTGCAGGCCGAGCTCGTCGGCAACGTCTCGCTGCGCGTCCTCCCGACCGAGCGGCCCGACGCCTGGGAGGTGCAGGGCCGCGGCGAGCTCCAGCTGGCGATTCTGGTCGAGCAGATGCGCCGCGAGGGCTTCGAGCTGACCGTCGGCAAGCCGCAGGTGGTCACGCGGCGAGATCGACGGCGTCCTCCACGAGCCCGTCGAGCGCGTCTCCATCGACGCTCCCGAGGAGTACCTCGGCGTCGATCACCCAGCTCTTCGCGCTCCGCAAGGGCCGCACCGAGGCGCTCGTCAACCACGGCAGCGGCTGGGTGCGGATGGACGTCGTCGTGCCCTCGCGCGCCCTGATCGGCTTCCGCACGGAGTTCCTGACGGAGACTCGCGGCACCGGGATCATGCACCACGTCTTCGAGCGCTTCGAGCCGTGGTTCGGTGAGCTGCGGACGCGGCCGACGGGCGCGCTCGTCGCCGACCGCCGCGGGGCGACGACCTCCTTCGCCATCCTCAACCTCCAGGAGCGGGGCTCGCTCTTCGTCGGCCCCGGAGCTGGACGTCTACGAGGGGATGATCGTCGGCGAGAACGCGCGCGCCGAGGATCTCGACGTGAACGCGACGAAGGAGAAGAAGCTGACGAACATGCGCTCCTCGACCGCGGACGAGCTCGTCCGCCTGATCCCGCCGCGCCCGCTCTCGCTCGACCAGGCGCTCGAGTACATCCGCGAGGACGAGTGCGTCGAGGTCACCCCGGCCAACGTGCGCCTGCGCAAGGTCGAGCTCTCCGCGCAGAAGCGCCAGTCCGCCGCCAGCCGCAAGGCCCGCGGGCTCGCCCCGGTCTGATGGACGAGCAGCTCACCCCGCAGCAGCACGCGAAGCTGACCGCCGAGCTGGCCGAGCTCGAGGGGCCGAAGCGAGCAGAGATCGTGCAGGCGATCGCCGTCGCGCGCGGCCACGGCGACCTCTCCGAGAACTTCGAGTACCACGCCGCCAAGAACGAGCAGGGCCTGCTCGAGCGGCGGATCACGATCCTGCGCGCGCGGCTCGAGACCGCCGTCGTCGTCGAGGGCGGGCCCACGGACGCGGTCGTCGTCGGCTGCGCACGTCGTCGTCGACGACGGGACTGGAGAGCAGCTGGAGCTCGAGATCTCGAGCGTCGGCGGGCGAGGGCACGGTCTCGCCGACGTCGCCCCTCGGCGCCGCCCTGCTCGGGCGCAAGGCAGGCGAGACCGTCGATGTCCAGGCGCCGCGGGGCGCGTGGCAGGCGACGATCGTCGAGATCCGCCCGGCTTGAAACCGCGCCCCCCGCGGCGACATACTTTCCCCGGCCCGCCGGGGGCGGGCCCACTCCAAGTAACAGACTGTTACTTGGGTCCGTCGGTTTCTTAGGCAGGGGGGAGCACATGGGACGCAGGACGATCGGGCTAGCCGCGGCCGCGCTCGCGGCGCTCGCAACCGCGCTCGTGCCGGGAGTGGCCGGCGCGCAGGCGCCCTACAGCGCCACGGTCGTGGAGCAGCAGATCACCGGGCCGCCGAGCCAGCGCTTGAACCTCGTCGTTCTCGCGGACGGCTACACGGCCGCCGAGCTCGGGAAGTTCCGCGAGGACCTCGACCGGAACCTCAACGTGCTCTGGAGCGTCGAGCCGTTCCGGACCTACCGCAACTACTTCAACGTCTACTCGCTCGAGATCGTCTCACCGGAGTCCGGCGTGCGCTGCGACCCGGACGCGGACCCGCCGAATCCCAACCTCGTGACCGCCCTCCGGCTGCACTTCGCGGACGGCTGCACGAACCCGCTCGCGCGCGGGATCACCTACGGCCCGGCTCCGCAGGCGGGGGGCGGCTGCCCGAACGTCGCCGGTGACCCGGCGGTCGGCCTCGGCGATCCGCGCTGCAGTGGCAACCAGCAGCACGGGAAGTACCTGGCGATCTACTTCACGCCGCTGGGCGTCTCCGGGCAGAACGTGCAGACGCTGGCGATCTCGAACACGTTCACCTACGGCGGGATCGGCGGCACGCAGGCGACGACCTCGGGCGGAAGCCCGCAGGGACCGCTCATCTCGATGCACGAGCTGGGGCACTCGCTGGGCCAGATGGCCGACGAGTACCCGTACTCGGCTCGCGACGTGCCCGGCGGCCCGCATCCGAACACGGAGCCCGGCTCGTTCCACCACAGCCGGCTCACGCACGACGAGATGGTCGCCGGCCAGCTCAAGTGGTGGCGCTGGCTCTGTGAGGAAAGCCTCTCAGGCGGGATCATCACTGCGCGCGGGAGCACCTGCGGCCCGCCGCACGAGAGCGGCGCGACCCGGAGCTCGAACGTCTGGCGCCCGAGCGAGCACTCGATGATGCGCTGGCTCGGCTTCTACTTCGACCAGATCGGCCGCGAGCACATGACCTACCGGATCACGGGCCGGCGCAACGCGAACGCGATGGCGCTTGCGCACACGCCGACCGGCGAGGTCGGCCCCGCGGACGTCCTCTGGGTCGAGACCGGGCACCCGCGCTTTCACGAGCTCGAGGTCACCTGGACGCTCAACGGAGCGCCGATCGCGAGCGCCTTCAACAAGCGCACCCTCGACCTCGAGACGCTGACTCTCGCCCCCGGCGACGTCGTCGGCGTGACCGTGAAGGACAAGACCGACTTCGTCCGCGACCCGGCGTTCCTCGACGGGCCGCGCATGACGCAGTCGCGGTCGTGGACGATCGGGGCGCCGCTTCCCGCCGCGCCCGTGGAGCTCGCGATCACGCTCTCCACGGCGACGAGCCGCCCGGTCGCCGGCGACGAGGTCGTCTACGTCGAGACGACGCATCCGACCGACCGCGTCTTCGACGTCACCTGGCGCCTGAACGGCGTGGTGGTGCCGAACGGTGGCTCGGCGAACCTCGACCTCGGCGCGCTCGGCCTGGCGCCGGGGACGTACACGCTGGACGTGACCGTGACCGACCCGGCCAACCCCGCGGCGTCGGCCTCGAAGACCTGGACGGTGGACAACGTGCTCCCGACGGCCCCGCGCGAGCTGTCGACGCCCGTCTACACCGTCACGCGGCCGGCGCAGCCGACCGAGTACGTCTACACCGGGCCGTTCGCGATGGGCCTCGAGCCGACGGACGACCAGGCCGGCTTCGTGGTGGGCGAGTTCCGCCTCGACCGCGACGGCTGGTTCAACTACTTCGGCTTCCCCGAGCAGCCGTTCGGGACGCCGTTCACGTTCGCGCCCGCGGGCACGAGTGTGAAGGCGCTCACCTACGGGAACCTGGGCACCGGCGGCCTCTCGAAGGCGACCTTCGAGCAGTCGTATCCGGACTTCGTGCCCGGCTACGGCAGGCACACGGTCGAGCACAGGGCGATCGACGCGGTCGGCAACGTCGGCGAGGCGGACGAGTTCAAGGCGACCGTCCTGCCGTTCGCGGTCGCCCCGAACGCGCTCTCAGAGGAACTCGTCGAGGGCGGCTCGATGACCACCTCGTTCTCGATCACCAACACGCTGGCCTCCGGCCGGTCGTTCGCGTGGTCGATCGCCGAGGCGCCGAGCGACTGCCTCGCGCCGACCGACGTCCCGTGGCTCGATGCCGCCGACGACGTCGTCACCGACGCGGGCGCGTCGGCCCCGGTGAGCGTCACCCTGGACGCCGCCGGACTGACCGCGCCCGACGTCCACACGGCCAAGCTCTGCGTGAACTTCGAGGGCTCGCCCGTGTACGAGGTGCCGGTGGCGCTCCAGGTGCAGTACCCGTTCGACGGGTTCCTCTCGACATTCGAGAACCCGCCCGTGCTGAACACGGCGCACTCGAACGGCGTGCAGACGCTGTGGTTCCGCCTCGGCGGCGACCGCGGGCTGGGCATCCTCGCGGACGCCTCCTCGCGGCGGATCGACTGCAGCACGAAGGCGCCGCTCGGCTCGTTCGAGCCCGCGCCGACCCCGAGCTGGGACTCGCTCGCCTACCAGGCGCACACGGGCCGCTACGCGTATCCGTGGAAGACGACCACCGCGTACCGTGGCACCTGCCGTGAGCTGGCATTGACGCTCGACGACGCGAGCGTCCACACCGTCTGGCTCCAGTTCGTCAGGTAAGGGAGGGCGTGGAGGGCGCCCGGCGACGGGCGCCCTCCACCGCCCGCACGCGGGCTCGGCGACGGATCACCCGGGTTGGAGGATGCGCGCCCGCTCATTTCCAGTCAGAATCCCCCCTCATCGAAACAAGCTGGCAAGGGAGGCAGTGTGCTCTTCGCGGAAACGACGTTCTTGGACGTCTTCTGGTACATGCTCGTGTTCTTCCTGTGGCTGATGTTCTTCTGGGTCTTCATCTCCGTCGTCGCGGACATCTTCAGGCGTGACGACATCAGCGGCTGGGCGAAGGCGGGCTGGCTCTTCCTGATAATCGCCCTACCGCTCCTCGGGATCCTGATCTACGTGATCGCGAGGCCGAAGATGACGGCGCAGGACGTCCGCATGCTGACGGAGTCGCAGGCCGCGCAACAGGCCGTGGCCGGGGTCTCGACCGCCGACGAGCTGACGAAGCTCAAGGAGCTGCACACCCAGGGTGTGCTGAGCGACGCGGAGTACGAGAACCTGAAGGCGAAGGCGATTTCCTAGGCCGGATCCCGGAGGCGGGAGGGGAGGCCGAGGTGACTCGGCCTCCCCGTGCCGGCACCAGAGAGGAGAAGGCAATGGCTACGACCCAGGCCCCGGGGGCGCTCACCGACGAGCAGCTCTCCGAAGCGTTCGCGCTCATGAAGAAGGCCGACAGCGTCGAGCTGAAGCTCACGGTGCCGGCGGACTCGCAGCGCACGGCGCTCAAGGCGCTCAAGATCGACCCGCTGGAGGCCCAGATCCGGCAGGTGTTCTTCTTCGACACCCCCGAGCTCGCCGTCAACGCGGCCGGCGTGGTCGTTCGCGCGCGGCGCGTCCAGGGAAAGGGCGACGACACGGTCGTCAAGCTCCGCCCGGTCGTGCCGCAGGAGCTGCCGGAGGAGCTCCGCACCTCGGCCAGCTTCGTGCGTCGAGGTGGACGCGATGCCGGGCGGCTTCGTCTGCTCCGGCTCGTACAAGGGCGCGCTCGGCGAGCCGCGCGTGCGCGAGACGGTCGGCGGCGACCTTCCGCTCCGCAAGCTCTTCTCGAAGGGGCAGCGCGCTTTCTACGAGGAGCATGCTCCCGAGGGGATCGCGATCGACGACCTCACCGTCCTCGGTCCGATCTTCGTCCTCAAGGTGAAGTACGACGCGGCCGAGCTCGGGCGCAAGGTCGTTGCGGAGCTCTGGCTCTATCCCGATGACTCCCGCCTGCTCGAGCTGTCGACGAAGTGCACGCCGAGGGAGGCGTTCCAGGTCGCCGCCGAGACGCGCGCCTACTTGTCCGAGCGCGGGATCGACATGTCGGGCGAGCAGGAGACGAAGACCCGCAAGGCGCTGGAGTTCTTCGCGGGGCAGCTCGCGCCGCCGACGCTGCGTGACGCGCGCCGCCGCCGCCGCCTCCGCGAGGCCGCCCGACGACGTGGATCGTGCTGACGGCCGCGCTCGGCGCGGCCGTGATCGGGCTGGCGATCTGGGCCGCCGTGCTCCAGAGCGACCAGGACGACGTGAACGCGGCCAGCGCGGCGCAGATCGAGGAGCTCGAGCAGGAGAACGCAGAGCTCTCCCAGCAGGTCGCCGACCTCGAGCAGCAGCTTGCCGACGCCCAGGCCGAGGCGGAGGCTGCCGCGGCCGAGGCGCAGAGCCAGCTCGAGGCGGCGCAGGCGCAGTACGAGAGCGTCGCCGCCGACCTCGGCGCGACGAATGCCGAGCTGGCGGACAGCCAGGCGGAGCTGGAGCGCCTCGCCGAGGAAGCCGACGCCGCGCTCGCCGACGCCCAGGGATCGGCCGCGACCGCCGAGGAGCGCGCGCAGGCGGAGAAGGCCCGCGCCGACCTGGCCGAGGCCTGTCTCGCCGCGGTCGCAGACGTCCTCCAGCGCATCTACGCCGCGGAGGACCCGGCCGAGGCTCTCGACGAGGCGGCCGACGACCTGGAGCAAATCGCCGAGGACTGCAACACCGGCGACTGACCTCGGGCACGCACAGCGCAGCTCGCCGATGACGGCGCTCGTCGTGGGCGCATTCGGCGGACCGCTACGCGCGGCTCAGTACGGAAGCTGGACGTCGCTGACGTCGAGGCCGAGCGAGTTCGCCAGGCGCACGCCGTCGTCGAGGTCCTCGCGGAGCCGCTGCACGTCGCGGTCGTGCATGGCGCGGCCGATCCAGGCGCGGGCAGGCGGCCGCCACAGCGCGTGCTCGACGAAGATCGGAAGCATGCGGTTCGCGGCATCGACGAGCTTCTGCTTCGTCCGCTTCGTCGCCCCCTCCAGCAGCACCCGCTCGTAGGCCATGCCCGCGCCGTGGTGGATGCCGTCGTCGACCGTCAGCCGGTTGCAGATGTCCTCCAGAACGGTGCCGCGCGAGGAGCGTGCGATCAGGCGGAAGCGTGGGATGATGAGCCGCTCGAAGAAGACCTGCATGAGGAAGACTTTCTCCTCGAGCAGGTCGAGCTCGTCGAGGAACATGCGCGCAAGCTCGTCCAGGTAGGGGTCGCGCTCGGCCACCCCGCCGATCTCGCCGAGGAGCTTCAGCCACGCCTCGACGTGACGCGACTCGTCCTGCACCATCGTGGAGTAGTAGAGCCGGGCCTCGTGATGGGGAGCGGCGTTCAGGAGCTGCGCGGCCATCTTCACGGCGAGGATGTCCGCCTGGTACTGCTGCGTGACGACCGAGCGCCAGACGTCCTGGCGGCGGGCCTTCTTCTCGGCCGAGCCACGGGCCTCGGGAACGGGCGGGATGTCGCCCCACGGGACGTCCCGCACCTGCCACTCCGCCCGCTTGGCGAGCTCGTAGTAGCGGATGACGCCGACCTGGCGTTCGGCCGCACCCTCCACCGCCGGCTCGACGCGAAGCGGTTCCACGCTCATGCGCGGAGCTTAGCGCGGCTGCTCTCCAGGGGCTCTCGCTAGACTGCCGAAGTGAGGCTCGCGCTCCTGCCGTTGGTGCTGGCCGTCCTGCTCGTGGCCGCGGCCTGTGGCGGTGACGACGACGAGGCTGCGACTCAGGATGAGCAGTCCTCGACGGAGGCGTGGGCCGACGGCTTCTGCTCGGCTGCAACCGACTGGCGCACATCGCTCGAGGATGCCGTCAGCGGCATCGACAGCCCGTCCGACCTGAGCGCCGACGGGATCCGCGCCGCCGTCGACGAGGGGCTCGATGCGACCGAGACCTTCCTCGCGGACGTGCGCGAGCTCGAGCCGCCCGACACCGAGGCCGGCCAGGAGATCGAGGAGGTCGTCGACTCGATGTCCGACCAGCGTCGAGTCGACCATGGATGACCTTCGCTCCTCCTTCGACGAAGACGCGTCGCTCCAGGACCTCCTCGGGCAGGTCGCGGCGGCGGCCACCCAGATCGGCGGGCTCCAAGATGAGCTGCAGAGCTCGCTCGACCAGCTCCAGAGCGTGGACACGGGCGAGCTCAGGAGCGCGCTCGAGTCGAACGAGGACTGCGCGGCGGCGCGGTCCGGCTCAGGCTCCTAGGGGCCTGATGCGGAAGTCGGCCGGGCCGGATGACGCACCAGACGCTGCGCCGGCTCGACGCGTTCGCCCGCGGCCCGTAGCGCTGCTACGTGCCGCGAACGACCGCGCCGCCCGACTTGGTCTGGAGCGTCCCCGCCGGCGGCCGAATTCCACATCAACCCTCTAGGCGCTCGTCGGCGGCCCACTGCCGCGTGAGGCCGCGGCAGCGCTCGATCATCTCCTCCTGCCGCTCGGCCTCGACCTCGAGCCGGATCGAGCGGACGAGGAGCTCGTCGAACTCGGCGCTCTCGACGTAGTCGACCGTCAGCTCGTCGAGGTGGGGGAGGACCTCCGCGCAGAACGCCTCGAACTCCTCCGTCCGGAAATAGGCGTCCGCGAGCTCCTCGTAGCGGGCGAGCTTCTCCGCATACCCGAGATCGGGGTCGTCGCCGACTAGGAAGTACTCCTTCGTCCGTTGGTTCAGGCGCATCGACCGCCCGCTCACGGAGCAGAACGCGCACCAGGCGACCAGCGACCGGATCGCCCACGGGAACCAGTAGTGGAGGCTGACGAGCGCAATGTCCGGTGAGGCGTTCGCGTAGTCGATGGGGTGCGCGATCCCGTCCTTCACGATCGTCTCGCACGAGTTGAACTCCCAGCGGAAGAAGGCGTTCACGAGCCGGCTGATCACGGCGACCTCGTGCTCCCGCTCGGGCGGGAGGAAGTCCCGGTCGAGCTGGTAGCGGTAGTGCCCGTGCGCGCTCGGGTCGTAGCGCAGCACAAGCGTCTGCGGCCCGATCGACAGGCTCCGCGTGAAGACGTCGAAGTCCTCGACGCTCGCCTGCAGGTGCATCATCCGCTCGCCCGAGGCGTCGTAGGCTGCGCGCAGCTCCTCCGGTCCTGACACCCGCGTAACGCCGACCCACATGCCGCCGTCGAACGGCTTCATGTAGAGCGGGTAGCCGACCCGCTCGCCGATCGCCTCCAGGTCGAACTCAGGGTTGTAGCGCTCGGCCATCGGCACGTAGCGCTGGTTGTCCGGCGGGAGCTTGTGCGGCAGGAGCCAGGTCTCGGGGACGTGGAGGCCGAGCCGCATCATCGCGCAGTAGGCCGCGTGCTTCTCCATCGCCTGGAACGTGAAGGGGTTGTTGAGAAGAAAGGCGGAATTCAGCAAGGCAATCTTCTTCAGCCACTCGCGCGGCAGGTCGTACCACCAGGAGAGCCGGTCGATCACGAGCGTGTAGTCCGGCTGCGAGCGGAGGTCGAACGGCTCGTTGAGGATGCGGGCGGCGGCCAGCTCGTGCGTCTCGCCGGCGTAGCGGAGCGGGCCGAGCCGGCCGAGGACGGCCTCGAAGGCGCTCGGCCAGTCCTCCTCGGTGGCCAGGAGCAGGCCCATCAGGTGGCGCCTCGCCATGGTCTGCGCGCAGCCTAGGAGGGTTTGGCGAAACTCGCTCGGCACAGTCGCCGTTTCGCCAAACCCTCTTAGACTCTCGCCGTCCGCGAGAGGAGGTCTCGGCATGGTCGAAGAGGCAAAGCTCGTTCCGACGGAGACCGGCCTCGTCCCCGAAGGGGCAGGCTGGTACGTGCTGAATGCGCGCGACGCCCGCTGGGCGGAGAGCGAGGTCTTCGACCGCTACTGCACGTTCCAGGGAGACGTCGCCTTCCCCCAGGTGGGGTTCAACATCAGCGTCCTCCAGCCAGGGCGGCCGGCGTGCATGTACCACGGGGAGGAGAACCAGGAGGGGTTCCTCGTGGTCTCGGGGGAGTGCTTGCTTCTGGTCGAAGGGGAGGAGCGGCGACTCGGCCCGTGGGATTTCTTCCACTGCCCGCCCTGGACGGAGCACGTGCTCGTGGGCGTCGGCCCCGGTCTCTGTGTCGTCATCGGCGTGGGGGCGCGCACGCCCGGCTCCCGCGTCGTCTACCCGCGCAGCGAGGTCGCGGAGCGGCACGGCGCGAGCACGGCGGAGACCACCGAGTCGCCGGCTGAGGCTTACGCGCACGCGCCCGACCCCAGGGAGCGGCCCTACGCGGAGGGTGACCTGCCGGACTGGTGAGCACCGAGTAGATTCCGCCGGTGGCCAAGCTGCTCGCTCCGATCTCGGCGCTCCTGCTGGGCTTCTGGCTGATCGTCACCGTGATCTCGATCGACCACGGCTGGGCGGCCGAGCTCGGCTCGGTGGGCGATGCGGACGATGTCTCCGGCGAGTGGGTCTCGCGCGGGACGCTCTTCTCACCGCCGCTCGCGCCGCTGATCGCCCAGGCGGTGCTCACGGCCCTCGCGCTCTTGCAGCGGCGCGCCTGGCAGGTCGTCGCCGGCACCGGGCTCGCCATCCTCGGGGTCATCTATCTCGCCGCGGGCCTGGGGGAGCCCTTCGATCCCACCGCCTCCGACCCGAACGTGGTCGCCTACTGGCTCCTTCGCCTCGCCGGGCTCGTCGGAGCGGCGGCACTGACCGCGGCGGGCGTCGCGGCGGCGATCACCGGCTGGCGCAGCGGCTAGCGCCGCGCTTGCCGCTGTCGGAGGCGCCTCGTACACTCAACGTCGTCCCAGAGCCCTGCGGCTGCACGGGAAGGCGGGCCAGCACGTCCGAGATCTTCATCAGCTACCGCCGTGAAGACGCCCCTGCCCACGCGGGCAGGCTCTACGACGGCCTCGTCGACGAGTTCGGTGCCCATCAGGTCTTCATGGACGTCGACACGCTCGAGCCGGGGGTCGACTTCGTGGAACGGCTGCACTCCGCGGTCGGGACGGCCGACGCCGTCCTGGTCGTGATCGGCAGAGGCTGGGTGAACGCGAAGAACCTCGACGGCGAGCGTCGCCTGGACAACCCCGAGGACTTCGTCCGGCTCGAGGTCGGCCTGGCGCTGACGGGCGAGCCTGTCGTGATCCCGGTGCTCGTGGGCGGCGCGACGATGCCCACCGAGGACGAGCTGCCGTCCGAGCTCGCGCAGCTCGCGCGCCGAAACGCGCTGACCCTGATCGACGCGGACTGGCGCTCCGGCCAAGCCCGGCTCGTGTCCGCACTCCGCAGGATCGTCGACCCGGTGAACGAGACGGGCGCCACGGCCGCGGCCCCGGTCGCGCCCGTGGTCGTGGAGCCCGCGAAGCCGGAGACCGCGTCTGCCCCCGCCCGGGTCCCTCCGGTCGCGACGGGGCTTGCTCTCGCCGGCGCAGCCGGCCTCCTAATCGGCACGTTCATGCAGGTCGACTTCTGGGCGCACCCGGGCGGCGGCGGCGACCGTGACGGGCTCGGCTACTTCTCGAGCCTCGCTCCGATGGGGCTCCTCGTGGGGGCACTGGTCGCGCTCGGGTTTTCGTACACGCGCAGCGCGGGCAGGCTCGCGACCGGGATCTTCCTCGGTTTTGCGCTCGCCGGTGTCGCCCGCTACCTCTCACTGGTCGGGATCTGGCGCCTGGAGGAGCCGGCCAACTCGAACGTCTCGCGCGGGGCCGCGCTTGCTCTCGTCGGCTCGCTCCTGCTCGTGGCCGCAGCGGTGGTGCGGCTGCTGGCCGACCGCGACGAGGCCGGCTCTGCGGGCGCCCTGCCGGTGGCCCTGGTGATCGCGGGCGCCGCGCTGGTCGTCGCCGGGACGGTGCTTCCGTTCAACGACGGCCCGGTGCCGACGGCCAACGACCGGACGGCGATCATCGACCGCAACGAAGGTTGGGACGCCGTCGAGACGATCGGGGCTGCGGTTCTGGCCGTCGCCGTCGCGTTCCTCCTCGGGCGGAGGCGCACGGCGGCGAGCGGGGCGCTGATCGGCATCGGCACGTTCCTCGTGCTCCTCTTCGGCGGCCGCTACATCGGCTTCCCGTGGTGGCAGCCGGACACGATCAGCTCCGTCGCCACGGGCGGCTTCGTCGGCCTCGCCGGCGGAGCGGCGATCCTGGCCGCAGGCTTGATGGCGCGGCCGCGGGCGGGAGCGAGGGGATAGCGATGGCTCTGACCGAGCCGAGCCCCGCCCTGCTGCCGGCGCCCACGGCAGAGGAGATCGAGGGACCGAATCTGGCCTTCGAGGCGCTCAAGCACGAGAAGTACCTCTACCTCGCGCGGGCCGACGTCTACCCGGGCTCGAGCAACCCGCTCCGCCTCCTCGCCGAACGCATCGAGGGGCTCATCTCGCAGGAACACGCACGCTGGATCTCGAGCCGGCGGCACCACGACGAGGAGGAGCGCGCGGCCAAGGGAAAGGAGTCCGAGGACTGACCGAGCCCCGCCGGCCGGCGGCTGTCGCGCTGCGCATCCTCAAGTGGGCGGGGATCGTCCTCGCCGTCTTCCTGCTCGTGCTCGTCGCCCTGGCGCTCTGGCCCGCCTCGACGTCCGGCCTCGGCTCGACCGCGAGGCCGGTGGCCGACTACGACGCCGCGGTCGCCGAAGTCGAGAGCATCCGTGAGCAGGAGGTCAGGGACGGGGTCATCGAGGACTGCCTCAGCCGGCTCATGACCCACGGCGAGGCGACCCAGCGCGCCGTCGTCCTCGTCCACGGGCTCACGAACTGCCCGAAACAGTGGGAGCGCTTCGGGCAGGAGGCGTTCGAGCGCGGCTGGAACGTCCTCATCCTCAGGCTGCCCGAACACGGGCTCGGCGACCGCGAGACCGGGAAGATCGGCTCGGTCTCGCACCTGCGGCACCTGGACGCGCAGAAGCTCGCGCGCTATGCAGACCAGGCCGTCGACATCGGCGTCGCGGTGGGCGAGAACACCGACGTCATGGGTCTCTCCCTGGGCGGGACGATCGCGGCGTGGACGGCCCAGGAGCGGGACGAGGTCGACCGGGTGGTCGTGATCGCTCCGGGCATCGGCTCGGCGGGCCTCCCGTATGCGGGGACGTGGGCGGTCACGAACCTGTTCGCGCACCTTCCGGACATCTCGGTCTCGGGCGTCAGCAAGCTGAACCACGAGTACCAGGGCTGGTCGACCGGCGGAATCGCCGACACGTTCGTCCTCGGCAAGTACGTGCGCAAGCGCTCGGAGGACGCCGAGCCCCGGGCGCCCGAGATCTCGGTGATGCTCAACCCGAACGACGAGACGATCTCCAATTCCGTGGCCGAGGACCTCGTCGAGGCCTGGCGCGACCACGGCCGCGAGGTGACGCTCTACCGGCTCCCGCCGGAGCCGAAGCTCGAGCACGACGTCATCGACCCGGGCCAGCCGTGGGCCCGGCCGGCGTTCGTCTATCCGCGGCTCTTCGCGCTCCTCGAGGGGACGACGCCGGCGGAGTGAGCGCTCAGCGGAAGCCGGCGACGCGGCCGATGGGCGCGAGCAGCGCGAACAGCGCTTTCTGCAGGGCGTAGGGCGGCTTGGCGAGGGCGAACTCGTCGAGGTGCGGGCGGGCGACGACGGCCGTCTGCAGAATGTTGCGCGGCGCACCTTTGTCGTCCGTCTTCCCCTCGCGCGCGAGCGCGTAGAGGCGGTCGATGAAGTCCTCGTAGCGTCCCGGCGGCGCGTAGTCGACGACCGTTCGCACCAGCTCGTCCCCGACCACCCGGAAGGTGTGCGGCGTGCCGCGCGGGATGTCGATGCTGCCGGGCGCCTTGAGCACGCGTTCGGCGCCGTCCATCGTGATCCCGAGCGTCCCCTCGCGAAGGTCATGAGTTTCTGCGAACGCGCGATGGACGTGGACGGGCGGGCTGGCGTGGCCGGGCTCGATGACGACGTCCAGCTGCAACAAGGCTCCGTCGGAGTCGGCGGCGGTCACGACGAACGTGGTCGTCTCGCCCGTGATCGGGTTCTCGATCGTCTCTCCGGCGCGGGGCACGGCGGGAGCCTACCCCGGAGGGCTGACCAGCGCGATCGCACGTCGTCTAATTGAAGAGTGGAGGCAGACGGCACGGTCCGGCACGTCTTCGCGGGCGACCGCATCGTCCTCGGCGAGTTCCACTGCTGGCCGGGCGACCCCCGATGGTCGAGCGAGAACTGCGCCGAGGAGGGGCATTTGGTCGTCTTCCCCGGCACGAGTGTGGTCATCGAGCACGCAGGCGGGCCCGTGGTCGCCACGCCGAACCACGTGATGTTCTACAACCCGAACCAGACCTACCGGAGGCGCCTGCTCCACCCGACAGGCGACCACTGCGCGTTCCTGGTCGTGGACGAGCGCCTGCTGGCCGACGCGGGAGTGCCCGAGCTCCGCTTCCCTGTCAGCCACGGACCCGTCGAGCCCCGGACGTACCTGCTCCAGCGGTTCGTCTTGCGGGCGGCGCGGCCGGGCTCCGGCGCCGACCGGTTGCTCGTCGAGGAGGCGCTCTGCCGCGTCCTCGCCGAGGCGGTGCGAAGCGGGCTTCGGGTCGCCGATGCGGGCCGGCCGCGCGCGCGTGAGTCGACCGCGTCCGGCCATGCCGAGCTGGTCGAGGCGACCAAGGAGCTGCTCGCGGCCCGCCTGGGCGAGCGCCTGACGCTCGGCGAGATCGCGCGGTCTGTGCACAGCTCGCCGTTCCATCTGGCGCGGGTGTTCCGCGCCCGGACGGGCTTCACGATCCACGGCTACCGCAACCAGTTGCGGTTGCGGTCTTCGCTGGAGCAGATCTTCGAGCCGGATACCGACCTCGCTTTGGTCGCGCGCCGGCTCGGCTACTCGAGCCACAGCCACTTCACGGTCTCGTTCCGGCGCGCTTTCGGCAGGCCGCCCTCGGCGATCCGCCTGGCAGAACTGCGCACGATCGTGGAAGCGCCGCTCGCAATCGCCTCCTAGCCTCGGTCGAAACCGAAAGGGGGAGCTGCGATGCGGTGGAACCGACGGCTGCCCGCCGGGTTGGTCGGAAGTGCCGTGCTCGTTGCGGCGCTCGCGCCCGGCGCGGGGGCCACACGCGACGACGACAGGTTCGTGGAGCGGGCGAAGGTGCTGTACACGCTCAGCGGTGGGACACCGGGCGCGAACTTCGGTTGGGCCGTCAGCGAGCTGGGGGACGTCGACGACGACGGTAGGACCGATCTGATCGTAGGCGAGCCGTTCTCGGCGACCGGGACGACCTATGTCTACTCGGGCAAGCGCGGCAAGCTGCTCTACCGGCTGGACGGAGCGGCCGGCGACCAGGAGGGCTATGCGATCGCCGACGCCGGCGACGTCGACGGTGACCGCGTTTCCGATGTCGTGAGCGGGGCCCCGGGCATGGGTCCGGGCCACGTCAACGTCTACTCGGGCCGGACCGGCGGGCTCCTGCGGACGTTGACGGGCTTCGGCGCGGGCGACTTCTTCGGCTCCGCTGTGGGGAGCGCGGGCGACGTGAACCGCGACGGTCGCGCGGACGTCCTCGTCGGCGCCGAGCTGAGCGACGCCCGGGGCACCGACTCCGGCCGGGCGTACGTCTTCTCCGGCCGGACCTCCGAGCTCCTGCTCACCCTGGACGCGGGTGACGCGGGGGACAACCTCGGCTCGGCGACCGACTGGACCGAGGATCTCAACCGTGACCGCGTCCCCGACCTCATCGTGGGTGCGCGCAGCGCCGACGGGGGAGGGAAGGCGTACGTCTTCTCCGGCAAGAACGGCCGCCTCTTGTTCCGGATCGACGCGCCCGTGAGCGGCGGCGGCCTCGGCTGGTTCTTCGTCGCCGGCGTCGGCGACGTCAACGACGACGGGCGGCCCGACGTCTACGCCGCCGACTTCGGCGACACGACGCTGGGGCCTGCCACGGGCAGGGCGGCCGTCTATTCCGGGAAGGACGGCCGCGAGCTCCTGAGCTGGACGGGGAACGCGGCGGGCGAGGGCCTCGGCCCGGGTCGCGAGGCCGGCGACGTGAACCGCGACGGCCACGCCGATCTGGCGATCGGCTCGTGGACCTCGAGCGACGGCGTCCCCGGCGGCGGGCAGGTGGAGATCTACTCGGGCAAGGACGGCTCGCTGCTGCGCCGGCTCACCAGCAAGACGGCAGGGGAGAACTTCGGCTTCGACACCGTCGGCCTCGGCGACCTGACGCGCGACCGGATCCCGGACCTGGTCGTCTCGGCCGCCACTGCCAACCGCGTCTACGTGATAGCGGGCAGCAAGCGCTAGGCGGCGAACGCAACGCCTTGGGTCGGATCCTGCGCGAACGCGGGATCCGGCCCCGGGCGAAGGCCGGTGCGCCCGGGGTTACTCGCTCGGCGCCGTGCCGGCGGCGTCGTCGAGCCGGTAGAGGCGCGCCTCGCGGCGGCCGTTCCGGCCGGACTCGATGCGGGCGACGATCTGCTCGAGCCGGGCGAGGCGGCGGTCGACCGAGCGCCAGCCGGAGGTCACGAGCTCGGTGAGGAGCGCGACGTCCTGGAGCCGGTCGCGGCGCTCGTCCTCGACGCTCGTCGAGACCTGTTCGAGGCGGGTCAGCATATGCTCGAACAACGCTCCCAGCTCGGCGACGTGCTGCGCGACGGGCCGCACCTCGACGCGCAGCGCCTCGTAGACGACCGAGCCGACGCCATCGGGGAGGGAGGCTTCGAGCTCAGCCGTGGTGGCCTGGAGCCGCTCGAAGAGCTCGTCGGTCCCGGTGCCGGGGGGAATCGCCGGCAGAACCTCGACGCGGAACGGGTACGGCGGGTCTCCGATCGCGTCGATGGCGTCTCGGACGCGCCGCTCGTCCTCCTCGCTGACGGCCTCTCCGTGCACGACGCGCAGGACGTTCTCCGCGGAGACGTCCGCATACGCCGCAAGCTCGAGAATGGTTGCCACAGTACGCCGCCGCAAACTTAACTCCCTCAGCCTCCGGGTTCAACAGCTCTCGGCCAACTTTTCCCAGCGTCGGCGAGGAGCTCCGCCCCTGCGAGGGCGGTTTCTGCGCGCTCGAGGAGCGAGACCGCGTCGTCCTCGAAGCGGAGCTCGACGAAGGCGACGGGCATCCGTCCCTCGCCCAGCGAGAGCGTGAGGCGACGCGCCACGCGCTCCGCGTCCACGAGGGAGGACTCCGGAAGCGCCACCGCGAAGCGCCCCTCGCCGAGATGGTGGACGAGGTCGGGCGTGCGCGTGTCGGAGGGAAGCCGGGCCGCGGCGGCCTGCACGACCTCCGGCCCGCTCCCCGCCCGCAGGAGCAGGAGGCTGAGCGGATGCGTGTACCGGCGCGCCCGCGCGCATTCGACCGCGAGGGTCTCCTGCAGCGTTCGCCGGCCGGGCAAGCCGGTGGCGTCCCGATCGGCCGAGCGCCGGAGCTCCTCGACGCTAAAGGCGTTCCGGAGCGAGGGGCCAAGGGCGGCAGCGAGCCCCTCGAGCCGCTCGAGCTCCTCCTCGGTCACCTCGCGCTCGTCCCGCCGCCAGAAGACGGCGAGCGTGCCCAACCGGCCGCCGTCGGCTTCGAGCACGGGAAGCGCGAGCCCGCCGCGCAGGCGGAACTCGTCGCGGGCCTCCTCCTCCTCGGTGTACCGGTAGGCGAGGCTGACCGCCCGCGCCTCGCTCCCGCCGGGCGGCAGGCCCGGGAGCTCGCGGGTGGATTCCTCGGCCGAGAGCCCGTACGTCGCCACCAACGGCTCCCCGTCGGGCTGGGGGAGGACGAGCATCGCGGCGGCGGACTCACCCAGCCCGGCGGCCGCCTCGAGCACGCGGTGAAGCGAGGCTTCGAACGAGTCCGAGGAGCCGGCCCCGGCGAGGCGGCGGAGCCAGTGGAGCTCGCTGCGGGCGCGCGTCGAGGCCGCTCGCTCGCGCCGGAGCTCCTCCTTGGCCTCTTCGATGCGGCTCTCGGCGCGGCTCGCGGCGTCGCCGCCGCGCCGGAGGCGGGCCAGGAGCAGGATCGAGACAGCCAGGAGGAGTGCCGCGAACGCGGACACGCCGATGGCGATCCAGGTCGTGGTTTCCCAGGTAGGCACAGCACCCTCCCCTCACCGGCCGCAGCAGCGCGGGTCCCTACTTGTGACTGTAGGAAGTTTTCCGGAGATTGCTAGGGCGCAGTGTGCGTCTCGACCCAGGCCGCGAGGTCGCCGCCGCCGCGGACGGGCCGGAGCTCGATCAGCGCACCTTCTCCAGCTTCCCGAGCAGCCGCTCGGTCCACGACGGCCGCTTCGGGTCGAAATGGCCCGTGAGCGCCCGGGCGTAGGGGCGGCCCACCCGGCGCGCGTACGCGGCGAAGCCTTCGCTGCGGAGGGGCGCCCAGTCCTCGCGGTACGGGACGGCGAGGTGCGTGTTGGTCACCGTCTTCGCGGAGATGAGGAAGGCCATGCCCATGCCGACGGAGACCTCGAGGAGCGAGCCGCGCTCCCGGGCCGCCTCCGCGCGGAGCCCGCCGTAGAGCCGTGCGAGCTCCTCCGGCCCGGGCAGGCCCGACGCGTCCGTGCGGAACTCGGCAAGCGTCGCGCGGAGCTCCTGCAGCTCCAAGGGCGGGATGTCGATCAGGCGCGCCGTTCGGCCCGACGTGCTCTCGAGCGTCTCCAGCAACTCGTCGACCGAGTCGATCGCGCGCTCCTCGGCGAGGACGCCGGCCCGCTTGAGCTCGACGACGAACGCTGCGAGGTAGACCCGCGAGCCGTGCGCCACGTCCGACGCAGCCGCCAGCAGCCACAGCGGCGAGAAGCCGAAGGCAGCGATCGAGCCGAGCTCGACGACGTTCCCGGCAACCTTTCGCTTCGCGATCTCCTGCGCGGAGACCTCGGGCGGCTCGCGTGGCTCGACGCGGCCGACGGCCTCGACGGCGATCCGCAGCGCGTTCTTCGCCGTCGCCTCGTAGAGGCGCGATCCGCGCACGAAGCGGGGGAGGAGCACCTGCGCGCTCTCGTGGAGGAGGCCGCCCAGGGTGCCGATCGCCGCGCGGATCCCGCGCTCGGGCAACGAGATCGCGTACCACAGGCGCCGCCAGGGATTTCGATACGGTGCGCGCATGACCAACGCGACGCTCCACACTACACAGGGCGCCGTCGCCGTCGAGCTGTTCGACGACGACGCCCCCAAGACGGTCGAGAACTTCACGAAGCTCGTCGGCGACGGGTTCTACGACGGCATCACGTTCCACCGGGTCATCCCCGACTTCATGATCCAGGGCGGCTGCCCGGAAGGCACCGGGACCGGCGGCCCCGGCTACGAGTTCGAGGACGAGGCGAACGACCACCGAATCGTCCGCGGCGCCCTCGCCATGGCCAACCGAGGCCCGAACACGAACGGGAGCCAGTTCTTCATCGTCACGACCGAGGCCGCCCCCTGGCTGGACGGCAAGCACACGGTCTTCGGCAGGGTGACCGACGGGATGGAGGTCGTCGACGCGATCTCCGAGGTCGACCGAGACGCGAGCGACCGCCCGCGCGAGGCCGTCGTCATCGAGCGGGTCGAGCTAAGCGGCGCGCTCGGCTAGCGCCGGGGCGTCCAGGGCGAGGAAGACCTCGACGACCTGCGGGTCGAACTGCGTGCCGGCGGCCTCGCGGAGCCGCCGGCGAGCTTCCTCCACCGGCAGCCGCAACCGGTAGGGCCGGTCGGTCGTCATGGCGTGGTAGGCGTCGCAGACGAGGATCACGCGCGACTCGAGCGGGATCTCCTCGCCGGCCATGCCGTTCGGGTAGCCGCTGCCGTCCCAGTGCTCGTGGCAGTGGCGGACGATCTCGCAGACCTGCTCGAGGCGCTCGATCGGGGCCAGGATGCGCGCGCCCAGCTCGGGGTGGAGGCGCACGAGCTTCCACTCCTCGTCCGAGAGTGGGCCCGGCTTCGCCAGGATCGCCTCGGGGATTCCAATCTTACCGATGTCGTGGAAGAGCGCGCCCAGCTCGAGCCGCTTGAGCGCCTTCGCGTCCATCCCGAGCTCTCCGCCGACGTGCAGCGCCATGTCAGTGATCCAGCGCGCGTGCGACGAGGTGTACTCGTCGTTGGCCTCGAGCGCGTTCGCGAGCGCCTCGACGGTCGACAGGAAGGTCTGCTCGAGGCTCTCGTAGCTCTGTGCGTTGGCGACCGCGAGCTTGACCTGGTGGGCCACGCCGGCGAGGAGGCGCATGCTGCGCTCATCGAAGCTGGTGTCGTCGCCGGTGTCGCGAACGACGATGCAGCCGAGACGGTCGCCGTCGAGGTGGAGCGGCGCGATCGCGATCCGGCCGCGGGACAGCTCGGGGGTGAGGCCCGGGGGGAACTGGTCGGCGGTGAGCTGGAACGGCTCGGCGGACTCGAGGAGCGAGCGCGCCTGGGCGTCCGGGACGACGATCGACTCGAGCAGGGCGGCGTCGCGGGGGCCGTGCCCGTGCACCGCGCGCACGAGGAGGTCTTCGCCGCTGCGATCCTGGAGCCAGACCGACGACCGCGGCTTCTCCATGAGCCGGGCGGCCAGGTCGACAGCCCTCTGCAGCACCTCGTCGAGCGACTCGGCGAGCGCGAGGCGCCGGCTGAAGTCGAGCAGCGCGTTCGAGATCTCGAGCGAGGCCTTGGCCCGCTTCGCCTCGAGCCGCTCGGCCTCGTAGAGGCGGGCGTTCTCGAGCGCGACGGAGGCATGGCCGCCGAGCACCTCGAGGAGTCGCACGTCGTCCTCGTCGAGGGCGCCGATGCCGAGCTTGGAGATGACGACGGCGCCGGTGACCCGCGTGCCGTAGTGGAGCGGGACGGCGATGATCGACTCGTCCACGTCGTCCGTGCCGGGGATCGTCACGGCCCACTCGCAGTCCATCGCGTTGGCGAGCAGTACCGACTCGCCCGTCTCGGCGGCGCGGCCCGTGATCCCCTCGCCGATCTTGCAGGAGAGCGCCTCCGTGCTGTTCTCGTCGAAGGGGTCGAGGTCGCCACGCCACACGACGGGCACGAGCGTGTCGCCCTCGACGACGTAGACCCGGCAGCTGTGGTAGTCGACGAGCATCCGGAGCTCGTTGACGATCGCCTCGCCGATCGCCCGCATGTCGTTCAGCCGGTTCAGCTTGCCGGCGAGGCTCTGCAGCATCTTCAGGTGGGCGATCGAGCGGATATCGCGGCCCGGGCTCGCCGGGGCCGGGCGCTCGCCGGCCTGCTCCTCGAAGAGGACGGCCTGGTTCTTCCCGCGCGCCTTCGCGGTCATCATCGCGATCTCGGCGCAGGCGACCAGCTCGCGCGGGTTCATCGCGTGCTCGGGGCCCTGGGCGATCCCGACCGAGACGCTCAGCCTGCCGGCCGGCGCGAACTCGGTGTCCCCGAGGTCGTCGAGGATGCGGCGCGCCAGTCCCAACGCGTCGCCGGCGTCGCACGAGGCCATGATCACCCCGAACTCCTCGCCGCCCAGGCGGCAGACGACGTCCGAGGAGCGGACGATGCCCTGCAGCAGGTCGGCGAGCTCGACGAGCACGAGGTCGCCGAAGCCGTGCCCGTGGATGTCGTTCACGCGCTTGAAGTCGTCGAGGTCGAGCATGAGCACCGCGATCGAGTCGTGTGTCCGGCTGGCGCGGTTCAGCTCGGAGCGGAGCCGGTCGTGGAAGTACCGGTGGTTGTAGAGGCCGGTGAGGGAGTCCGTCTGGGCCTGCAGCTCGAGCGCGGCGCGCACCTGCGCGTTGTCCAGCGCGAGCGCGGCGGCGTCGCCGAAGCGCTTCGCCAGCTCGAACTCCTCGCTGGTGAAGCGGGCGCCGGGGCCGAGGCGGTACACGTTGAGCGCTCCCATGACCGCGCCGCGGGCCACGAGCGGCACGGAGATGAGCGCCTCCGGCTCGTCGGGCGTGCCCGGGACGGTCTTCACGCGCGGGTCGAGATGGGCGTCGTTGACGAGCTGAGGCTCGCAGTGGTCGATCGCCCACCCTGTGATTCCCTCCCCGAGCGCCGGACGGTCGCTCATGATCTCGTCCGCCCAGCGGTCGCGCGCTATCACGGGGATGAGCAGCCGCCGGGTCTCGTCCGCCTGGTACACCGTGAACGCGTCGTAGGGGATCACGTCCGCGAGCGAGTCGGCGATGCGCTCGAGCACGGTCGAGTGCGTCTGCTCGGACAGCACCTCGTGGAACACGTCGGCCAGCCGACGATAGGAGTCGACGAGCCCGTCGGCGCGCACGAGAGCGGAGGAGGCAGCGGTCACGTTGACCGCCCCTGAAACCAGGCTGTTCACCTCTCTGAGTTCCACGCGGCCGCAGCTACCTCCTGGTTGCGGCTCCCCCGACGGAAGCCCTCACGAATTGAACTGCCCCATGCGGGCGGCTCCCTCACTCGAAAGGGGGATTCACCCACACCCCTTTGGGTATGCAAGGATGCCCCTGCTCGAGACGAGGAGGAGGTCTCTGGATGCCCCATCACTGGTTCCGCGTCGCCCCGGGCGCAGCGGGCGCACGGGCGAACGACGCGAAAATCAGGAAGATCGTCAAGTCCCACGGCGGCAAGGTGCTCTTCATCGGCGTGGACGAGAAGAACAAGTATTTCGTGCTCGTCAACATGACCAAGGTGAAGCAGCCCAAGAAGCTCCGGAGCGCGCTCAAGGCGGCCGCGGGCGAGGCCGGGATCGTCCTCAAGAGCCCGGCCGAGGCGGAGAAGAGGCCAAGGAAGAAGAAGAAGTAGAGAGGGAGGCGTCCATGCCGCATCACTGGTGGTTGATCGATCCCGACAACCCGGGCCCGAGGCAACGGGCGAAGGCGGCCCGGAAGGCGGCCCGCGAGTTCGGCGGGGAAGTCGTCTTCGTCGGCCGAACGCGCAAGAACACCTGGTTCGCGCTCGTCAACGTCGAGGATGACGCGAAGGAAGAGGCGATCTACAAGGCCGTCGGAGGCCGCGGGAAGCTCTTCGAGCTGGAGGCGTTCGGCCGGGGCGAGGAGGACGAGGAGAAGCACAAGGGCGACTAGGCCCTTCAAGTAACAGACTGTTACTTGGCGGGGGCGAGCGTCGGCACGGGCGCGCCGGCCCGGCGGTAGAACGCCGCCGCGCGGAGACGCTGGTCGTCGGCTTCCACCGGTCGGTCGGCTGCGGCCAGGTCCGCCGCGGCCTGCATGCGCGCGAGCGCCTCGTCCGGCAGCGAGCCGATGCGCGCGAAGAGGCCCGCTGCGATCGGCCAGTCGCCGTCCCCGGCAGCCCTCGCGGCGTCGAGCCAGCGCGTGTGCGCCGCGGTGCGGCGGGCGACGGGCCCCAGCTCCGCGGCGCGGCCGAGCGCGGTGAGGGCGAAGGCGAGATCGGCCAGCCAGAACGAGGCCAGAGAGTGGCCGCGCCCCTCGTCGAGCCAGAGCCGAAGCAGCTCGTCAGCCGCCTCGCCGGCCTCGTCCGGCCGCCCTGCCGACGCGAGCGCGTGCGCGTCGAAGGCGAGGGCGGGGAGGAGCACCTGCGGGGCGCCGACTGCCCGGGCCAGGCCCGACGCGCGCTCGACGTCCGCGCGCGCCCGCTCGGCGCCCTCGCGCGCGAGGGCGATCTTCCCCCTGAGCAGCAGGGCGTCGAACTCGTGCAGCGAGGCTCTGCCCTCGTCCTCCGTGTTCAGGAGCCTGTCGCAAAGCTCGAGCGCCTGGTCCCACTCGCCGCGCCAGTAGAGCTCGTAGGCGCGCTCCACCTCCAGCCAGCCGAGCGCGATGGCATCGCCGAAACGCCCAGCCACCTGCCGGCTCTGCTCGTAGAGCTCGAACGCCTTCGGCAGGTCGCCCAGGTCGGCGGTGACCGACGCGAGGTTGTTGTAGCCGCGCGCGGCCTGCGGCGACTTGGCGGCCGCGGCGACGTCGACGCTCTCGCGCAGGTCGCGCAGGCCCTCGAGATCGCCGGTCATCACCCGCGAGAAGCCCAGCGTCGAGAGCGCGTGCGCGCGCAGCCCGGTGAGGCTCAGGGTGTCCGCCATCTCCAGCGCGGCCCGGGCCGAGGCGATGGCCTCCTCCGCCTCGTCCACCGCGAGATGGACGCTGGCGCTGCTCGCGAGGACGCGCACCTTCGGGCGTGACGGAGGCCGGTCGACGAGGAGGGAGGCGGCATGGTCGATGTGTGCCGCAGCCTCCTCGCGCCGACCGTGGTTGATCATGATCAGCTCGGCGAGCAGCACCTCGGCCTCGGCCGCGGGCTCGAGCTCGCCGGCGTCCAGGAGCTCGGCCGCCGCCTCCGCGAGCACGTCCGCGCCCGACCCTTCTCCGCGGAAGAGCGCCTGCCCGTAGCGGAGGAGCAGCAGTGGCCGCTCCGGGTCGTCCTCGGGCCAGGAAGCCAGCGCCTCCCGGTAGAAGCGGATTGCGGCCGCGTAGGCGGAGAGCGCGTGCGCCCGGTCGCCGGCCTCCCGGAGCGCCTGGCGGGCGCGCTCTCGCAGGTCGTCGAGATTCCGCCCGGCGGCCCGCGCGAACTGGAGCGCGCTCAGGTAGTGGTGGGCGATCAGGTCGGCGAGGTCCTCGGCGCGATCGCCGGCGAGCCCCTCGAGCCACTCGGCGGCGAGCCGGTGGGCCTCGGCCCTCCGGACGCGGGGGATCTGGGAGTAGGCGACGTCGCGGACGAGGACGTGCCGGAAGACGAAGGCGGTCTCGCCGGCCACCGACGTGCGGCGCTCCCGGCGCACGAACTCCTTGCGCTCGAGCCGGAGCAGCCCCTCCTCGACCTCGTCGCGCGGGCGGTCGCTCACGGCCGTCAGCGACCCGACCCAGAAGACCTTGCCCACGACCGCCGCGCTCTGCAGGAGCGCCTTCTCCTCCGCCACCAGCGTGTCGAGGCGCGCGGCGATGATCCCCTGGACGGTCTCCGGCAGCGGGATCTCGGTGCCCACGAGGGGCTCGGCGAGCATGCGGACGTACTCCTCCGCGTAGAGCGGGTTGCCGCCGGCGTGGGCGAGCAGCCGAGAGGCGTGCCCGTTGCCGACGGTCTTGTCCGCGGTGAGTGCGACGAGGAGCTGCTCGGTCTCCTCGTCGGAGAGCGGCGAGAGCGAGACGGTCACGGCGCTTCGCTTGCCGCCGCCCCAGCCCGCACGGCGCTCGAGGAGCTCCGGGCGCGCGGTGCAGACCACCAGCAGCGGGACGCCCGACGACCAGTCGACCAGGTGGTCGACGAAGTCGAGCAGGCCGTCGTCGGCCCAGTGCAGGTCCTCGAAGACGAGCACGAGCGGGCGCACCTCGGCGAGGGCCTCGAAGAAGCGGCGCCAGGCGCCGAAGGCCTCGCGGCGGTGGTCGCCCGCGTCGTATGGCGGGCCGCCCAGGCCGACCAGGGGTCGCAGGTGCTCGAGCACCCACGACGCCTCGACCTCCTCGTCGACGATCGCGGCCACCGCGGTGCGGAGCTTCTCCTCGGCCGCCTCGGAGGCGTCCGACTCGAGGATGCCCGCCTGCGCCTTCACCATCTCTCCGAGCGCCCAGAAGCTGACCCCCTCGCCGTACGGCAGCGACCGCCCCTGGCGCCAGTAGACGAACGTGCCCGGGTCGGTTGCGAGGGCCGACCAGAGCTCGAAGAGGAGGCGGCTCTTGCCGAGCCCCGGCGAGCCCACGAGCGTGACGAGCTGCGGCGAGCGCTCGCGCTCCGCCCGCGCGACCGCGTCACGCAGCAGCCTGAGCTCCTCGGCGCGGCCGACGAGCTCGGCCCCGCCCTTGAACGCGATGTCGACGCCGAGGCGCGTCCGCGGCGCCACCACCTCCCAGACGGGCACCGGCTCGGACTTCCCCTTGGCCCGCACGGGCTCGGCCTCGCGGTACTCGATCACCGACGACGTGGCGCGATAGGTCGGCTCGTCCACGAGGATCCCGTCGACGGGCGCGGCCGACTGGAGCCGAGAGCACGTGTTGACGACGTCGCCCGTCGCCATGCCCTCGCCCTCTTTCGGCCGCGCCGAGAGCGCGATCATGGCCTCGCCCGTGGTCACGCCGATGCGGACGTGCAGGCCGAGAGTGGGGTCCTCGGCATTGAGGTCGCCGAGCGCGTCCCGAGCGGCGAGCGCCGCGCGGACGGCGCGCTCGGGGTCGTCCTCGTGGGCGAGCGGGGCGCCGAAGAGGGCCACGACCGCGTCGCCGATGAACTTCTCCACGGTGCCGCCGTAGTTCTCGAGCTCGGCCTTCACCCGGGCGTGGTACGGGGAGAGCATGCGCCGCACGTCCTCGGGGTCGAGCTTCTCCGCCCGCCCGGTGAAGCCGACGAGGTCGGCGAAGAGGACGCTCACGACCTTGCGCTCCTCGAGGATGGCGGGCTGGCCCTCGCCGGGCGCCATGGCCGACCCGCAGCGCGTGCAGAAGGGGAGCTCGAGCGCGACCACCTCGCTGCACTCCGGGCAGGCGCGGCCGAGCTGGACGCCGCAGCTCCCGCAGAACAGCGCTCCCGGTCGGTTGTCGAAGCCGCAGGAGGCGCACTCGGACATCGCTAATGCCCCTTCAGGCGATGTTGCGGTACCTCGGGCGCGCGAAAAGGCCGCTTTGCAGCCACTCGAGGTGCCGTGGGCATGGCCTGGAGGGGCATTCCAACTAGTCTAGGGCGGTTGGAGGCGACGCACCCCCCGCGTCCTGGACTCGCCGAGGTCCTGGCGGTGTGGCTCCTCTTCGGGCTCGTCGCCGTCGAGGTCTGGATCGCCTACGCCCGTCTCCCGGTCGACGAGCTCTACAACGTGGACGGCAACGGCCTCGCGGCCGGCGCCGGCCGCGCGCTCGTCTTCCTGAACTACCCGGCCGCGCTCGTGGCGATCGCGCTGCTCGCCGTCGTCGCCGACAGGCTGCGCGGGAAGCTCGCCGTGGTCGCGGCGCTCGGTGCGCTGCTCTGCGCCGTGGTCGTCTGGCCCGGCGTCGTGGAGCAGTCGGACCTCGACGCCAAACCGGTCAACGCACTTCCCGCGCTGGGCATCCTGATCGCTGCTGCGCTCACGGCGGTCGCCCTCGTGCGCGGAGGGATCGGCGCGTCACGCCCGTTCGGCGGTGCCTGGGACGTCGCGCGCGCCGTCCTCGCCGCGATCCTCCTGCTGGCGTCGCTGCCGTGGCTGAGCGCCGAGATCGGCTACTACCTGGACGGCGTCCCGGGCCTGGGCTCCCTCTTCATGAGCGGCGAGCTTAGGCCCGAACCGGGCCATCCGAACCTGACCGCGGTGCACCTGGGGCACCACCACGGCATGGACGGGGCGCTGCTCGCCCTCTCCGCGCTCGCCCTCTCGCGGGTGGTCGCGGACGTCCGCACCCGGTTCCTGCACGGGGCCTTCGCCCTGTACGTCGCCCTCATGTTCGCGTACGGGCTAGCCAATGCGCTGCAGGACTTCTGGTTCGAACAGCTGGTGAAACGGGGAACGACCTCCTTGGAGATCCCGAGCATGATCGTGCCGAAGGCCACGTGGGCCTGGCTGGCACTCGTGGTTGCGGCTCTCCTCATCCGCTCGGCCGCAAGCGGCGTAGGTAGATTCGGAAAGCCATCCGAGGAAGGAGTCCCATGACGCGACGCCTGTTTCTACTTCTCCTCGCCGTCCTCGCGCTCACCGTGGGCGTGGCCGCCTGCGGAGGCGATGACGACGACGCACCACCGAGCCGGCCGCCGAGGACACGGCGACCCATGAGGAGGCGGTGAGGGTGAGGCCGTCCATCTCATGCTCGCCGCCGAGCCCGACGGCAGCCTCGCCTTCGATCAGACCGAGCTGACGGCAGCCGCCGGCGAGGTCACGATCGAGTTCACCAACGAGTCCGGCATCCCCCACAACGTCGAGGTCGAGGGGAACGGGGTCGAAGAGGTGAGCGACACGATCACCGAGGGATCGACCGAGCTGACCCTGACCCTCGAGGCCGGCGAGTACGACGTTCTACTGCGCCGTCCCGGGCCACAGGGAAGGCGGCATGGAGGGGACGCTGACCGTCGAGTAGCGTTTCGGGGGTGCAGCTCCTCGATCTCGAGCACCTCGGGCACGAGCGCGTCATCGGCTCCTACCTGCTCGCGGGCGACGAGCCGGCGCTGGTCGACTGCGGGCCGGCGAGCTGCCTGGGGACGCTCCGGGAGCGTCTCGCCGAGCACGGGCTCGAGGTCGGGGAGCTGCGCCACCTCCTGCTCACCCACATCCATCTCGACCACGCCGGCGCGGCAGGGTCGCTCGTCCGCGAGTGCCCCGGGCTGCTCGTTCACGTGAGCGAGGTCGGGGCTCCGCACCTGGTCGATCCGAGCCGCCTCGAGCGAAGCGCGAGGCGGCTGTACGGCGACGACTTCGACCGGCTCTGGGGGCCGCTCCTGCCGGTGCCGGAGGAGAACGTCCGCGTGGTCGGCGACCGGGTCCTCGACCTGGAGGTTTTTCCGACGCCGGGCCACGCCTCCCACCACGTCTCGTACCTCGCTGCCGACGGCTCGTGCTGCACGGGTGACGCCGCCGGCGTCCGCATCCCGCCGGGGAGCTACGTCGCGCCGGTCGCGCCGCCGCCCGACATCGACGTCGAGGCGTGGGAGCAGACGCTCGACGCCATCGTGGCGCGGCGGCCGGAGCGGCTCCTGCTGGCGCACTTCGGGATCGCGGACGACCCCGACTTCCACCTTGCCGAGCTTCGCGCGGCCCTCCGCACCTGGGCGGAACGCGCCCGCGAGGGCTCGGAAGAGGAGTTCGTCAGCGCGGCGGAGGCGGACGTCAGGGCGGCCGACCCCGCGACGGCGGAGCTCTTCGAGCAGGCCGGGCCGTTCTGGCAGTCCTACGCGGGCCTCCGGCGCTACTGGGAGAAGAAGGGGGAGGCGGCAGCAGCGTGATTGGCTACGGTGTGACGTGATGCGCCGTCGCCTCGCCCCGGCTCTCGTCGTCGCGCTCGTCCTCGCGCTCGGCGCCCCCGCAGCCGCTTCGGCGGCGCGGCTCCAGCTCGTGGCCGGCGGCTTCGACGCGCTCACCCAGGTGACTGCGCCGCGGAGCGGCGACCCCGCGGGAACTCTCTACGTCGTCGAGCAGGAGGGCCAGGTCTACAAGCTCCGGAACGGGTCGCGCACGCTCTTCCTCGATATCCGCCCGCTCGTCTCGTGCTGTGGCGAGCAGGGCCTGCTCGGGATCGCGTTCGACCCCAGGTACGCCTCGAACCACCTCGTGTACGTCAACTACACGAACGTGAACGGCGACACACGGGTCGTCCGCTACCGGGCGAACGCCGCCCACACGGGCGTGGCGATGGGCTCGGCCAGGCGGCTGCTGGCGCTCGACCAGCCTGCCGGCAACCACAACGGCGGCCGGCTCGCCTTCGGCAGGAACGGCCGGCTCTACACGGGACAGGGCGACGGAGGCGGAAGCTGCGACCCCGGCGGGCGCGCCCAGAACCTCCGCAGCCGGCACGGGAAGCTCCTCAGCATGAACCCGAGGAGAATCGGCGCGGGCTGGCGGATCGACGCGTACGGCCTCCGGAATCCGTGGGGGTACTCCTTCGACCGTGCGGACGGACGCCTGTACATCGGCGACGTCGGCCAGAACAACTGGGAGGAGGTCGACACGCTCGCGGCGTCGAGGCTCGGCGGGACGCCGGAGAACTTCATGTGGAACGCCTGGGAAGGCAGGGTGCGCAGCGGATGCAGCACGAGGGGCCTGCGCGGGCCGGGAGCGCGGGTCAGGCCGATCGCCGTCTACTCCCACTCGCTCGGCTGCTCGATCACGGGCGGCTACGTCTACCGCGGCCGGGACATGCCCGGCATCCGCGGCTTCTATCACTACGCCGATTTCTGCTCGGGCAGGGTCTGGCGCCTGCGGTACGCCCGCGGTCGAGTCCGCGCCCGCGCACTCGTTCTCGACACGAACCTGAGCATCACCTCCTTCGGCGAGGGCATCAGCGGGGAGCTCTACCTCACGCACCAGGACGGCGAGGTCTACCAGCTCGTTCGTTCGTGATCCACCGCTTCGTGGACTGCCGCTGGGAGCTGGGCAACCCCGGACGTGGTCGTCAGCTCTACCTCGAAGGCCACGTTCCCGGCGCTTCGTTCCTCGATCTCGAAGCCGACCTGTCCGCCCCGCCCTCGAGCCCGGGCGGGCGCCACCCCCTGCCGGCGGCGGAGGACTTCGCGCGCGCGGCCGGGGCCGCCGGGATCGGGCCGGGCGTCTTCGTCGTCGCCTACGACCAGGGGATGAACGGCGGCGCAGCGCGGCTGTGGTGGCTCCTGCGCCACTTCGGGCACGACGACGTCGCCGTCCTCGACGGCGGGATCGGCGCCTGGCTCGGGCCGCTCCGGGCCGGGGAGGAAGAGGTCGAGCCCGCCGTCTTCACGCCGGCTCCACGCTCGGACGACGCGATCGAGGCCGACGAGCTCGCGGCGCGGCTCGGCGAGCCCGGCCTCACCATCGTGGATGCCCGCCTGCCCGAGCGCTACCGCGGCGAGGTGGAGCCGATCGACCCGGTCGCCGGCCGCATCCCCGGCGCCGTCAACGCCCCGTACACGGAGGCGCTCCCGGAGGATCTCCTCGACGCGGATGAGATCGTCGCCTACTGCGGCTCCGGCGTCACCGCGTCGGTCACGCTCCTGCGCCTCGCGCAGGCCGGGCGCGCCGACGCGAAGCTCTACCCCGGCTCGTGGAGCGACTGGTGCGCCCGCGGCCTCCCCGCCGAGACCGGCTAGGAAAGGTCGACCCCGGTGAGCCCGGCAAAGGCCGGGTCGGCGCCGTTCGGGTTCTCGCTGGCCTTCATCTCGTTCCTCCTGTCCGGTCGCGGTACGAACGGGCGTTCGTACCCGTCGAGCCAATCGAATCCGGTCAGGAAGGCGATGTCAACTGAGACAACGAGATGGGCCGTATCGTAGCGTCGCCCTTACAAGGCGGGATCAAGGAGAGGAGAACGAGCCATGAACGACGACGCATCCGAGCTCAGGAACGGGAATCCCTATGGCGGGGTGCCGAGCGGTGGGATCACGCTTCCGCCGTACTACCGTCCGACGCCCGACCTCGTCAGCAACAACCTCTACTACCCGGGGCAGGAGGAGCTCGGCCCCGACGAGATGCGGATCTCCTTCATCGGCAGCACGCCGATCCCGGTCACCCGCGCACAGGCCGGCACCTGCATCATGGTCGAGCTCGGCAACGGCAAGCGGTTCTTCTTCGATTTCGGCTCCGGTTGCATGCGCAACATCATCGCGATGGCGGTGCCGCTGCAGACGGTCAACGACATCTTCTTCACCCACCTGCATGTGGATCACTACGCGGATCTCCCGTACCTCTACGCCTTCGCGCCGTGGGTGGGGCGCTGGAAGCCGTTGCGGGTGCATGGGCCGTCGGGCCGCACGCCGAAAGACGGCATCGGACACATGATCGAAGGCATGAAGATGATGACCCACTGGCACACGGACTCCTTCAACGCCTGCCCGATCGGCGACGGCTACGAGGTCGAGGTCAACGAGTTCGACTTTCGCGATGACAACGGCGTCTGCTACGACCAGGACGGCGTGATCGTCCGCCACTGGCAACGGTCACACACCAAGGACGGCGCCTCGGCTTACCGGCTCGACTGGAACGGCTTGTCGTTCGTCTGGACGGGCGACGGCCGGCCCGACGAGCTCTCGTTGGAGCTAGCCAAAGGGGTGGACGTCTTCGTGACCGAGGTGCAGCCGGACACGGCGAACCTCCAGGCGCTGAAGTTCGGAATGCCGCCCCTGATGCTGATGAACACGATCGATCAGGCGCACAGCGTTCATTACGCGGTCGGCTACATGTTCGACAAGATCCAGCCGCGCCTCGCGATGGTCACGCACACGTCCTACGACGAGGAGTTGGTCCCGGAAATCGTCGCCGGGATTCGCCACCACTACGACGGGCTGTTCCAGTTCGGCGCACCCGATGTCGTGGTCGTCAACGTCAACAAGGACGCGGTCTGGACGCGCAAGGCCGTCATCCCGGACGCCGGCAACATGTCACGCCCGAGCCCGAGAGAGGCCGCCGGCCTGTTCGACCTGAGCCCGACGAATCTCGAAGTGAGGTTCCCCACTCCGCGACACACGATCGACGACACGTTGAATCAGCCCGTCCGTGACCGGGAGATCGATCCGAAGGACTATTACCCGGCGGATCTGTATCGCGAGCCGCAGCCCAATTTCCCAGCGGACTTCACGATTGATGTCCGCGAGCTGGCGGCCAAGAGGCTTCGCCACATGCAGGAGAAGCTCGCGGCCAAGCAGGATCAGCTGGACAAAGTCGTCGCGGCTCTCGAGCAGGAGTCGTAGTGGCTACGACCGACCGGTTCGACACACAGGCCGTTCCACTCACGGTTCTGACCGGGTTCCTCGGCGCGGGCAAGACCACGCTGCTGAACCGCATTCTCACGGGCGATCATGGCCTTCGAGTCGCTGTACTGGTGAACGACTTCGGCTCGATCAACATCGACGCCGACCTCGTCGTCGGAGTCGAGGGCGACGGGGACATCATCAGCCTCGCCAACGGCTGTGTCTGCTGCAACGTCCGGGATGATCTGGTCGCCGCGGTGATGCAGCTTTTGAGCCGGGACGAGGAGCCCGAGTACATCCTGCTCGAGGCCAGCGGAGTGGCCGAGCCGTCGGGCATCGCACTCACCTTCATGGACGACGACCTGCGGGACCGGATCAGGTTGGACAGCATCATGTGCGTCGTCGATGCGGAACAGGTATTCGCCGCGCCGGAGATGATGGAGCTGAAGCTGCGCCAGGTTGCATTCGCCGACATGCTCATCCTCAACAAGGTCGATCTCGTCACCCGGGAGGAGATCCAGCGGATCAAGGCCTGGCTCGACGATCGGTTCCATCGCTACCGGCTCGTCGAATCACGCGGCGGAGATGTACCTCTGGAGATCCTGCTCTCGGTCGGCCGGTTCGACCCCTCCCGACTCGACGGCACACCCTCACCCGACCAGCCCGACCGTTCTCATGACTGTGATGGTCGCGATTGCGAGCATCACGCTCATGGAGATCGGCACGATCACTCGCAGGACTTCCGGACCTGGAGCTACGAAACGGACGAGCCTCTCTCCTTGGAAGCGCTGCGGGAATCGGCGAGCAAGCTGCCGGCCAGCGTGTACCGATGCAAAGGCGTGATCCATACTGCCGAAGAGCCAGACCGACGGGCCATCCTTCAAGTTGTTGGCAAGCGAGTGGACATCGCCGTCGAGGAAGACTGGAACGGTCGAGAACGCCGCACCCGCATAATCGCCATCGGCGCGCACGAGGGAGTGGATGGACCCGCTCTGTCGGAGGCGTTCGACGGATGCCGCGATGCAGCAGCCCAGCGAGTCGAAGAGCGCGTGCCGAGCTGATGGGACGTCGCCGACCGACCACCGATTACACGTTCGATTGGAAGCCGTGGTCGAAGCGGAACCGAGCTCTTCCGACGCGCGAACCCCAACCATAGGAGGTAGACATGCCGCCGACGCGCCGGGACACGCTGTCGGCGCGACGGTCACATACGAGGCGACGATCGCTCCCATCAAGGCAATCCCGAGCGTTTCCCCCACCTAAGCGCATGCTGTTCACCCTCCGGCCTGACACAGCGCCCGGGGGCTTGACACCCAGCCCGGCCCTCTATAAGTCGATCGTCGGGACGTCCATGCCTAGCTCGGTCGCCCTCTCGTAGACGAGCGCCGCGACGGCGAGGTCTTGCACGGCAAGCCCAGTCGAGTCGAAGATAGTGATGTCGTCGGCGGACTGGCGGCCCTGCGCCTCACCGGTTAGCACGTCGCCGAGCTGGGTCACGTCCTCCCGACCGATCTTGCCGGCCCGGAAGGCGTTCGCGATGTCCCCGCCGTGGCTGGCCTGATCCCACTCGTCGCAGAAAAGACGGACCCGTGGTTCCGCGGCAAGTATTCCATCTGTTGCCGACTGCTCCCACTCGTCGACCACGACGCGCCCGCGTGCGAGCTCCTCGACGGCGATCTCCGCCTTGCCCGGCCCGTCGGCGCCCATGAGGCTGACGTGCTGCCCGGCCCGCAGGCTCTCCGCGGGGAAGAGGATCTCGCTGCCGGGCGTGACCGTCGCGACGACGTCCGCGCCGAGCGCCTCCTCGCGCGTGCCCGCCGTGCCGGCTCCGAGCTCCTCGGCCACCGCTGCCGAGCGGGCCGCGTCCCGGTCCCAGAGCAGGACCTCGCGGCCGCGCGCCAGGAACGTCCGCGCCACCGCGCGCCCGTTGACGCCGCAGCCGACGACAGCGGCCGGGCCGTCGCCCGCGGCGAGCGTCTCCGCGGCCAGCACCGCGGCCGCGCCCGTGCGCAACGCCGTGACCGCGCCGGCGTCGAGCTCGGCGAGAAGCCGCCCGTCGGCCGCGTCGGAGAGGAGGACGATGCCGCCGACCGTGGGCAGTCCGCGCTCCGGGTTGCCCGGGAACGAGGTCACCCACTTGAGCAGCGCGTAGCCGCCGCCACGGGCGGGCATGGCGCGGAAGTCGCCGTCGGGCGGCGCCGGGACATAGACCTTCGAGGGCATGAGCCACTCGCCGCGCGCGTGCGCGGCGAACGCCGCGCCGACCGCCTCGACCGCGTCGGCGGGATCGACGGCCGCGTAGACGTGCTCGGCGGCGAAGACGGGGATGCTCATCGCGGCGCGCGTATCCTAGGGACTCGTGAAGGTCACCGTCTGCGACGTCGGGCCCCGCGACGGCCTCCAGAACGAGCGGGCGGTGCTCGAGCCGGCCGTGCGCGCGGAGCTCGTCGACCGGCTGGCTGTGGCCGGCCTCCCCGCGATCGAGGCGGTGAGCTTCGTCCATCCCGGGCTCGTGCCGCAGATGGCCGGGGCAGAGGAGGTCGCAGCCGCGATCGAGCGCCGGGAAGGCGTCGTCTACTCCGGGCTCGTCCTCAACGCGAAGGGCGCGGAGCGCTTCGCCGCCACCGGCCTCGACGAGCTCCACTTCAACCTGGCCGCGACCGACAGCTTCGGCCGGGAGAACCAGAACGCCACGCCGGAGGAGGCGCTGGCGACGCTCGCGGCGATCGAGACCGACCGGCCCGTGAGCGTTTCCATCAGCGTCGCGTTCGGCTGCCCTTTCGAGGGCGCGGTCGATCCCGGCCGCGTGCTGGAGATCGGGGAGCGCTCGGTGGCCGCCGGGGCCGCCGAGGTCGTCTTCGCGGACACGATCGGAGTGGCCGTGCCGCGTCAGGTCCGGCACCTGGTCGCCGAGGGAGCGCGGCGCTTCCCGCGCGTCGGCGTCCACCTCCACAACACCCGCAACACGGGCTTTGCAGCCGCCTACGCCGCGCTCGAGGCGGGGGCCGCCGTCTTCGAGTCCTCGGTCGGCGGGCTGGGCGGCTGCCCCTTCGCGCCGCGGGCTACGGGCAACGTCGCCACCGAGGACCTCGTCTACCTCCTGCACGGAGAGGGGGTGGACACGGGTGTCGACCTCGACGCGCTCATCGGCGTCTCCGCCTGGCTCGAAGGCGTCTTCGGACGGGAGCTCCCCGGCCAGGTCTACCGGGCCGGCGGGTTCGCGCCGGTCTCCGGCTGAGCTCCCCGGGCTCGTCGTCGCCTGCGCGCTCGGGGCGGCGACCGCCGTGCTGCTCTGGCGGCTCGTCCCCGACGTCCGCGGCAAGCCGCTCTTCGAGGACGAGGCGGTCGCCGGGCTCATCGGCTCGCGCCCGCTCGGCGAGCTCGTCGTCACCGTGCTCTGGGACCGGGGCGGGGCGCCGCTCCACTTCCTCCTCGCGCACCTCGCGCTCGCCCTGGACCCCTCCCCGGAGGCCCTGCGCTGGCTCTCGGTCGTCTTCGCCGTGGCCACGATCCCGCTCTGTTACGACCTCGGGCGGCGCCTCGCCGGGCAGGTCGCCGGCGCGACCGCCGCGCTCGTCGCGGGGACGTCCACGGTGCTGGCGCTCTACGGGACGATCGGGCGGATGTACGCGCTGCTCGCGTTCGCGAGCGCGCTCTCGGCCGACCTGTTCGCCCGCGCGCTCGAGCTGAGGACGACCCGCGCCGCCGTCGCCGCCGCCCTCGCGGCCGTCTTGCTGCCCGCCGTGCACCCGTACGGAGCCATCGTCGTCGCCCTCGAGGCGGCGGTCGCGCTGGCGGTCTGGCGCGGCCGCCCGCTGCGGCCCGCGCTCCCCGTGCTCGCCGTCGGCCTCCTGCTGGTCCCGTTCGCCGTCGCCGACCTGCGGCTCGCCAACCGCTTCACCGTCGGCGTCGAGGGGGACGAGTCCCTGGCGGCGCCCGGCGACGCCTGGGCGCAGCTCGCGCGGGCGCTCGAGTCGTTCGCCGGCGGAGGCGGCTGGACGTTCGCAGTCTTCCTCGTCCTCGGGCTCGCCGGAGCCGTGATCCTGCTGCGTACGCACACGGCGTTCGCGGTCTTCGGCCTCCTGACGCTGCTGGCGCCGCCGCTCCTCTTCATGCTCCTGCGAACGGGCAGCGTCATGGGGCTCTCGCCGCGGCACCTGGTCTTCGCGCTGCCCCTCTGGGCGGCGGCGGTCGGCGCAGCCGTCGCGCGGCTCACGCGCGACCTGCCGGCAGCCGCGGCGGTCGGCGTGGTCGCCGCGGTCGGGCTGCTCGCGGTGCTCTCGCCGGCCGGCGGGACCCCCGACCCGCGCGAGCGCGACAACACCGTCCTCGGCGGCGGGCCGCTCGCGACCCCGACGGGCGGCCGCGAGCAGCTGGCCGCGCCTGCGGACTGGCTCCGCGAGACGGTCGGCGAAGGCGACCTGCTCTACCCGTTCTCAGCCGTCTTCCTGGCCGGGCTGCCCGCGACCGGCGAGGCGGTCACGCTGCCCTACTCGCAGACGACTCTGCTGGAGAGCGCGGTCGGGCGGCTCGAGGGGCCGACCGACGCGGTCGTCGTGGCGATCCCGACCGGCGAGGCCGCCGTGGACGTCGCCGCGCTCGAGGCCGCGCTCGGCGACGGGTACGAGGCACGGGCCTTCCCCGGCTGGCTGCTCGTGCGCGCCGAGGGGCCGTTCGCGGCGCCCGAAGAGGCACTCGCCGCCACGGCCGCCGTGCTCGAGGGCGCCCTCGACGCTGTCGAGATCGACCGCTACCAGGAGCTGCGCTTCTACGTCGAGCGGAGCCTGCGCACGGTCTGCCAGACGCTCGCCGGGCGCGGCGAGCCCTGCTAGGTGGCGCGGTCCTCGACCGGGGCCAGGCAGCCTGCGCCGGCCGCGGAGTCGAGGTAGCGCCCTCCGGCGGCGTCGGCCTCCGCGGCGAGCGTGCCGCTCCAGGCGACGCGCGCGACCTCGACGGTCCCGATCTCGTCACGGCCCGCGGGCTGCGCGAGGTCGAGGAGCGTGCGCCCGGCGGGCACGTCCGTCACGACCCACAACTCGGCGCACGGCGCCAGCGGCTCGGCCTCCGGGAGCGTGACGTCGCCGGGGAGATACCACTCGAGCGGCGAGCGGAAATCCGGCAGCGATCCGACGACGAGGATCGGGTCGCCCGGCTCCCAGCCCGCGTCGACGAGTGCGTCGGCGACACGGTCGAAGTCGACGCGCTCGTCCATCGGGCTGCGGACGTAGGCGACGGCGGCGAGCGCCAGGCCCGCGGCCGCGGCGGCCAGCGCCGCCCGCCGCGGGAGCGGCACGAGAACGGCCGCGAGCGCGATCGCCGCGAAGGCGGTCACCCCGATCAGGTTGCGCCCGGTGACGATGCGCAACCCCGCGAGCCACGCGATGCCGGAGGCGCCGACCGGCACGACGACGAGCAGCGCGCAGAGGCGCGCCTCGATCCCGAGGCGCGCGAGCACCCAGCAGCCGCCGAGGGCGAGCGCGAGGATCGCCGTCCGCGCGAGCGCCTCGCCGGTGCCCGGGTCGGTGCCGAGCTCCGCGTACATCGTCCCCGGGTTCCAGAAGAGCGCGGACGGGAGCGCCATGAACTTCACGGGGTCGAAGGCGTCGATCCAGCCGAAGCGCTCGGCGCGAACCTGGTCCAGCAGCCCTGGGAGCCATGCGAGCAGCGTCGCGGAGCCGAGAGCGACCGCCGCTCCCACGCGGACCGCCACGGGGCGCAGGTCGCGCTCGACGGCCAGCCAGACGAGCGCCGACACCGCGGCCGGCAGGAAGAAGTAGTGGGTGTACGCACCGGCCGCCGCGCAGACCGCGACCGCCGCCAGCCGCCCGAGGGAGGGCTGCGCGGCCGCGCGCTCGACGAGCAGCGCGAAGACGAGCGTCAGGAGCGCCAGCAGGGCGTACGCGCGCAGCTCGCTCCCGTGCACGACCGTCTGCCAGGCGAGCGCGGTGAGAGCGCCGGCGAGGCCGGCCGCCCAGAGCGGCAGGAACCGGCGCGCGTACAGCACCGTCAGGCCGGCGAGCGCCGCTGCGAGCACGACCGAGAGGAAGCGCAGCGATTCCACCTGGATGCCGGTCTCCCGCAGCGCCCAGGCGAGCAGGTACCAGCCCGGCGGCGTCGACTCCGTGCGGGAGACGTGCTCGATCACGCCGGCAGGCGTGCCTTCGAGGAGGACGCGTGCGGAGGCGACCTCGTCCTGCCAGAGGGGAAGGTCGATCGCGCCCGGGAGCGCCGCCGCAGCCGCCAGCGCCGCCGCCCCCGCCGCGACGGCGATCGTGGCGCGCCCCCCTTCGCCGGCTGCGCCCTCTCCCGCGTTCGGCATAGTCCGTCAGCATGACGGCTGGCAGGGCCCGCTGGGGCCTCGTGGCGCTCCTCGCGGTCGCGGCGGTCGTCGCCACGCTCCCGGCGGTCGGCACGCTCCGCTCGGAGTTCATGGCCGACGGCGCCCCGGGCTACGGGGAAGCCGCCTCGGGCGACCACCTGCAGACGACCTACCGCTTCTGGCTCGTCGGCCACCAGCTCGAGCGCGGCGAGGCGCCCTGGGTCGATCCGTACAGCTTCCAGCCGCTCGTCGAGCCGCAGACAGTTCTGGGCGGCTGGCCCTACGGGGTCCCGTTCTGGCCGCTCGACGCCCTCTTCGGGCCGGTCGTGGCCTGGAACCTGCTGCTCCTGGCGGTCACCTTCGCCGCCGGTCTCTTCGCCTACCTCTGGCTGCGCGAGCTCGACCTGCCTCCGGCCGCCGCCGCTCTCGGCGGCCTGGCGTTCGAGCTCGCCCCGTACCGGCTCCTCCAGAGCGGCGGCCATCTGCTCGGCTGGATCGCCGTGCTCCTCCCGCTCGCGCTCTGGGCCTACGAGCGCTCGCGCCGGGCCTCGTCGGCGCGCGCCGCGCACCTGTGGGGCGCCCTCGTCCGCCGCGGCAATCGTCTCGATCCCGCTGTCGGGCCAGCTCCACCTCGCCCTCGGCGCACTCCCGTTCGTGGCGGCCTACGCGGCGCTCCGCTTCGCCAGTCCAGCGGCGCTCTGGGCGTGGGGAGGAGCCCTGGCCGCCGCCCTTGCGGGCCTGGTCGCCGAGGCGGTCGTGATCTCGGGGACGACGGAGTCGGAGGGGAGGAGCCTCGCCGAGGTCGCCTACTACTCGGCGAGCCCGCTCGACGTCCTCAGCCGCTGGCAGCTCCACGGGCCGGAGCGCTTCGTCTACCTCGGCTGGCTCCTGCCCGTGCTCGCCGTCGCCGGCCTCGTCATCCTGGCGCGCCGCCGCCGCGGGCTGGCGATCCTGCTCGGTCTCGCGGCCCTGCTCCCGGCGCTGCTCGCCCTGGGGACGAACCTGCCCCTGTACGAGACGCTCCGCGACGTCTTCCCGCCGCTTCGCTACCCGCGGGTGCCGGGGCGCTTCCTGCCGCTGGCGAACCTGGCGCTGGCCGGGCTCGCGGCGGTCGCCGCGGCGGCGGCGGTCGCCCGGTTTCACGGTGGACGCCGGACGGCGGTGGCCGCGGCGCTGCTCGCGCTCGTCGCCGCGGACCTGCTCGTCTTCCCGCTCCGCGGAAGCGAGGCCGACCCCGACAACGCCGCCTACGCGGCCCTCGCCGAGTCGGGCCCGGGCCGCGTCCTCGAGTTGCCCGTCTTCCAGCGCGGCAAGGGCCAGTTCGGGAGCGTGTACCAGTACTACGCCCAGCAGGCGCCCAGGGAGCGGCCGACCGGCTACGCGCTCGCGCCCGAGGAGGTCTACGAGTTCACGGAGCGCTTCAACCGGCTGGATTGCGGCGCCTGGCTGCAGGGCGACCGTGAGGAGCTGGCGCGCCTTGGAATCCGCTCCATCGCCTGGCACGGCGGGCTGTACGAGCAGTCGGAGACCCCCGGCGCGTGGTTCGGCTGGGAGGGGCTTCGCCGCAGCGGGCTCGGCGCCGCGGCCGGAGAGCCTCCGGTCGTCCTCTGGCGGGAAGGGGCGAACGCCGCGCCGCTCTCAGGTGAGCCCGATCGCGGCGAGCCGTTCCTCTGCGACGCGTGGGTGGACGGCGAGCTGACCCTGCGCGAAGGCGCGCTCTGGCTCTACGGCCAGGGCACTGCCGAGCTGGAGGTGGAAACGATCGCCCCGACCGTGCTCGGCGTCTGGGTGGACGGCCGCGCCGTCGAGCCCGTCATCGCCGAGGGTCGAACGACCATCCGCACCGAGCTCCCGAACCGGGGGTGGCACCCCATCGTCGTGCAGGGCGCCCCGGGTCTGAGGCTCGTCCGCGCGGAGTTCGCCGAGCGGTGAGCAGCAGGCGCCGCGATCTCCTTCTCGCCGGCGGGCTGGCGCTCCTCGTCGGGGTCGCCGTGTGGGCGCGGCTCCCCGGGGCGCTGCACGACTCGCTGTGGGCCGACGAGGTCTACTCCGCGCGGACGATCGTCGAGCCTTCGGCGCGCGAGGCGCTCTACCGCGTAGGCCAGGAATCGTCGCCGCCGGGCTGGTTCTTTCTCGGCCGCGTCATCCACGGGCTCGGGTTCGAGCCGCAGACCGTGCGCGTCCTCTCGGTCCTCGCCGGGGCGGCCCTGACCTTGCTGGTCGTCCTCTATGCGCGCCGCCTCCTTCCGCTCGCCGGCGCGCTCCTGGCCGGGCTGCTCGCTGCGCTCGCCTACCAGCCGGTCTTCCACGGGAAGGAGCTGCGCCCCTACGCGCTCCTCGCCGTGCTCGCCCTCGGCTTCGTCATGGCGCTCGAAGCCGCGGCCGCGCGCCCCTCGCGCGGGCGGCTCGTCCTGCTGGGCGCCGTCTCGGTCGCCGGCGCGCTGACGCACTACTTCTTCCTGCTCGCGGTCGCGGTCGGGCTGGTGTGGTTGTGGGCGTCGGGCTCTCGGCCCGGCAGGCCCGCCGTGACCGCCGCCGCCCTGGCGGGCCTCGTCCCGCTCCTGGCCTGGGTCCCGAAGATGGCGGACCAGGCGGGCCGGGTCGACGCCTACTTCTCCCAGGTGACCTGGGAACGGGTGCTCCGCCTCTACTCCAACGTGTTCTCCAGCGCGAGCGTGTGGGAGCGGGCGGGAGACGGCCTTCGCTACCTCGTGCTCGTGCTCGTGCTCGCCGGGACGGCCGTGCTCGCGCGCCGGAGCGAGGGTCGGCTGGCCGCGCTCATGGTCGTCCTCCCGGTCGCCGCCGCGGTCGCGGTCTCGCTGCTGGGCATCCACGTCTTCACGACCCGCAACCTGATCGTCGTCGCGCCCTTCGCCTGCATCGCCCTGGCGGCCCTGCCCAGCGCGATCCCCTCCCGTCCGCTCGCCCTGGCGGCGACGGTCGCCGTCGCCGCCGGTGCGATCTGGAGCCACTCGCTCGACCGGCTGCGCGACCGAACGCCGTACGACCGGGTCGGCGAGGCGATGGCCGACTTCGGCTGGACGGAGGGCGAGCCCGTCGCCCTCCTCGGCAGGCCTCTCAACCAGCGCGCGCCCCTCGGCTGGCATCTCCCGGGGCGCCCGCAGCTCCAACCGGCCGGGCCGGGCGAGGGCGAGTGCGAGCGCGCGTACGTCGTCGCCGTCAGCCCGGGCGGGCTCGACTGGCTCGCGGACCATCCGCAGCTGGTGCGCCGGGAGCGGTCGCTCCCCTTCTACGGCCGCCGCTCGGACGGCGAGCGGGGGCCGCGGGACCTCGTCGTCGCGGAGGTGGAGTGGACGGACGAGCTTGCCGCCGCGCTCCGCGACCGGCCTTCCGGCCTCTTCTTCGCCCGGGGCGGGCCGCAGCCGGCGTGCGTCGTGCCCAGGCCCTTTCCACCTGGCCCCGCCCGATTGTTCTGACCGCATGACAGCGGGACGCCGGAAGGCGATACTTGCGGGGCCAGCACCAGTCCGAGGAGGCAAGCGCTTATGTCGGTTCTGATCAAGGGCGGCCGGGTTGTCACCGCGGCGGACGACTATGTCGCGGACGTGTTCGTCGAGGACGAGTCCGTGACGCTGATCGGCGAGTCGCTCGACGTCCAGGCCGACAAGGTCGTCGACGCCACGGGGAAGATGGTGCTGCCGGGCTGCATCGACCCGCACACGCACCTGGACATGCCGTTCGGAGGCACGACCTCCTGCGACGACTTCACCTCCGGCACCGTCTCGGCTGCGTTCGGAGGGACGACCTGCCACGTCGACTTCTGCATCCAGGGCAAGGGTCAGACCTTCGCCGAGGCCCTGGAGACCTGGCACGCGAAGATCGAGTCCGCGAGGCCTGTGATCGACGTCGGCTTCCACCTGGCGGTCACCGACCTCCGGGAGGGCGGCACGCTGGAGGAGCTCGCCCGCATGCCCGACGAGGGAGTGACGAGCTACAAGCTCTTCATGGCCTACAAGGGCGCGATCATGGTCGACGACGAGACGCTCTTCCGCGTCATGCAGACCGCCGCCGACACGGGCGCGCTCGTGATGGTGCACGCCGAGCACGGCGACTCCATCGACGTCCTCGTCAAGCAGGCGCTCGCCGAGGGGAAGACCGAGCCGATCTGGCACGCGCGCACCCGCCCGCCCGAGACCGAGGGCGAGGCGACGAACCGCGCCGTCCAGCTCGCCCACGTGGCGGGTTGCGCCCTGTACGTCGTCCACGTCTCCTGCAAGGAGTCGATCGACCCGATCGCGCGCGCCAAGGAGCTCGGCTGGAACGCGCACGGCGAGACGTGCACGCAGTACTTCTTCGTGGACGAGACCTTCCTCGAGCGGCCGGACTTCGAGGGCGGGAAGTACGTCTACACGCCGCCCCCGCGGGCGAAGGAGAACCAGGAGCACCTGTGGCGCGCGGTCGAGACCGACGTCCTCTCGGTCGTCTCCACCGACCACTGCCCCTTCCGCTGGGCCGACCAGAAGTCGCTCGGGCGCGACGACTTCTCGAAGATCCCGAACGGCGGCCCGGGGATCGAGGACCGGCTGATGATGATCCACGAGTTCGGGGTACGCGCCGGGCGCATCTCGCTCAACCGCATGGTCGAGCTGCTGGCGACGAACCCGGCGAAGTACTTCGGCCTCTACCCGCGCAAGGGCACGGTCGCCGTCGGCTCCGACGCCGACATCGTCGTGTTCGACCCGGACAAGCGCGTCACGCTCTCGGCGGAGCGGAGCCATTCCCGCGTCGACTACAACCTCTACGAGGGCACCGAGGTCACCGGCGCCCCCGAGGTCGTGCTCGTGCGCGGCAAGGTGATCGTCGAGGGCGGCGAGCTGGTCGGCCGGCCCGGCGACGGCCGCTTCGTCAAGCGCGCGAGGTTCGGCGAGCAGCTCACGGCACCCGCGGGCGCGACCGCGTAGCGAGAGGAGGGGGCATGTTCGGCATCTCTGTCGGTGGGATCATCGTGATCGTGGGGATCGTCCTCATGGTCGTCTGGAGCTTCTGGATCGGCCTGATCGTTGCCGTCGTGGGCCTGCTCGCCTTCGGCGGCTTCGCCCGCGGCAAGTGGTACTGACGTAATCGTCACGCGGGCGCCACTCTTGTGTTTCACACGCACAAGCGTTTCCGCGCGACTCTCGGAGGGTGGCCTTCCACCCTCCTGTCCATCCCGAGTTCGTCCTCGCTCTCCGCGTGCTCGACGCCTTCGGCATGCCCTACGCGGAGGCCTGGCGCCTGCTTCGGCCGGTGGCTGCGCGGCTCGGCGTCCCGCGGCCTAGCTACTCCAGCGTGCGGCGCATCGTGATCGCCGAGCGCAAGCGGAAGCGCGAGAACGCGGAGCTACTGGACCTGCTCCTCGCGGACCTGTTCACGGGGCGGTTTCCGGCGAGGTTCGTGGAACACAAGGTCGTGGGCGCCCGCGGGTGGGAGGACGCCGGGCTCGACTGAGCTCGGGGCGGCAAGGTGGAGGCCCCGCCGGGGCGGGGCCTCCATGATCCTGCCGGATTTGGCCCGGCGACTGCTGCCTCCGCGCTACGTCGGCAGCGGTGGGTCGCAGGGCTTGATGTTCACGCCTCGTCCGTTGGTCACATCGCCCGAGGCCGTGTAGCCGTTCGACAGCTCCACCGAGAACGTGTCCGGCGAGCCGTCCGTCACGACGACCTTGTACGTCACGGGCACGCCGTTCGCGAGCCCGCTCCCCGTCAGGGTCGCCGTGTCGCCGGAGATCGCCAAGGTGTCGATGGACGTGGAGACGAACTTGACCTTGGCCCTCAGGTTCTTGAGATCGGTGAACGAGATCTCACCGGTCGGCTTCTTGCCCTCTTCCTGCTTCACGTTCGAGAACACGTAGCGGAAGTCGGGATTGGTGTTCAGCCGGCCGTCGCCGCGGACCTCGCCGCAGCCGCCGCCGATCGGGACGAGCCCCTCGCCGCGCGCCAGGATGTACGGCACGCCGAACGTCCCGTCCGGGTAGGTCTGCGAGTAGGGCCCGGTGATGTTCTCCGCGATTGCGAGCGTCAGGAACCCGCTCGGGACGGCCGCGAAGCCGTTGTGCACGGAGCAGCTCCAGTTCGACAGGTTCGCGTCGGTCAGCGTTCCGAGCGCCGGATGCGTCGCGACGATGTGCGCGTCGTTGTAGCAGTCGACTCCGACTGCCGTGAACGTCCCGAACTGGTCGAGCACCGGGATGTTGTGCGTCATCCCGGTCCCTGCGTGGTAGTAGCAGGACAGGGAGATCATCAGGCCGGTCTTGCCGGCCGCCGCTCCGGCGAACGCGACCGCCGAATTCGTCAGCTGGAGGCCGCCCTGGCTCCTGTGGAACACCTCGTCGGTCCCGATGATGACGACGTTGCCGTCGATCGTCGGGCTCCAGGTGGTGCGGTTGGCCTCGGCTGCGGCGATGTTCGGTGCCGAGCCGCCGGCGCCCGCCGCAGGTCGGGTCGCCCATGATGAGCGCGTCGTACGCGCCGAAGTCGGCGGCCGTCTTCGCCGCCCATTGCGCGTTGTCGGCGATCTCGACGGTCTTGCCGGCCGCGATGGCGGCCAGTGCCTCGTCGCTCGCCATGCCGCCCGTCACGGTCGGGCCGAGGATGAGGACGGGCCCTGCCGAGGCCGCTCCGGCCGTGATGGCCGCGAGCGCCGCGACGAGGGCGGTCATCAGAGCAAGGCGTCGCAGGCCCTGCCCGAGTGATCTGGTCATGAAGGTCTCCTCCCGGAGTTGTCTTTCGGGAGACCAACGGTACGACCGGAAGCATCGAGGGCCTAGACGATTGACGCCTGATTTCGCCTGCGTCTATCTGCCTAGGACGATTGCTCTACTGGTCTTGTATCTACGGGTTCGATGTAGCACACTCAAAGGCGCGGTAATGACGGAAGGCGGCGCGAGGATCTTGGTCGTAGACCCGGATGCGGGATTTTCCGCGTCCGTGCTTTCGCTCGTCGAAGATGCCGGTTACCAGTCGCTCAGCGCGGCGACCGGCGAGGAGGCTCTCTGCCTTGTGCGGACCGAGGCTCTCGATATCGCCGTCCTCGCCGTCGAGCTTCCCGGCATCTCCGGGTACGAGGTCTGCCGGCGCTTCCGAGAGGAGCGCGGCGCCATGGGAATCGTCCTCGTCTCGGACACGAGGACAGAGCCGCTCGACCGCGCTGCCGGTTTCCTGATCGGCGCCGACTACTACCTGCCGAAGCCGTTCACCCCGGACGAGCTGCTCGGTCGCATCCGCGCCCTCCTGCGCCGCGGTGCCGCCCAGATCCCGGCCTCGGCTGCGGTGCCTGCCGCCAGGAACGGCCTGACCGCCCGGGAGCGGGAGGTGCTGGCGCTGCTGGCGCGCGGCGCCGTGCAGGGTGAGATCGCGCAGGAGCTCGTCATCAGCCCGAAGACAGTGGCGGCGCACATCGACCACATCCTGCGCAAGCTCGACGTCCACAGTCGTGCTCAGGCTGTCGCCGTCGCCTACCGCGACGGGTACCTCGCCTAGCTCCTAGCCGGTTGCGGCGAGGCCCGGGCGGACGAGGTGCTTCGGGCGCTCGAGGCCGGCGTCGTTGACGCTCGGGTTCAAGGGCTCGCGGAGCGGCGGGGCGCCGTACGAGAGGCGTGTCCGCTCGGGCTCGGGCGTGCCATACAGCGTGGTCCGCTGGCGCGGGACGCGGCCGATGGCGCGGATCGCCTCCTCCATCCGCTCCGGCGGCATCTCCTGGCCGTGCGCGGCGCCGGCGGCGCGGGAGATGGACTCGTTCATCAGCGTCCCGCCCAGGTCGTTCGCCCCCGCTCGGAGGACGGCCTGCGCGCCCTCGATCCCGAGCTTCACCCAGGAGGCCTGGACGTTCGTGATCCACGGGTGGAGCGCCAGCCGGCCGACGGCGTGCATGAGCACCGCCTCGCGGAAGGTCGGCCCCGGGCGCGCGCGGCCCTTGAGGTAGATGGGCGCCTCCATGTGCACGAACGGGAGCGGGACGAACTCCGTGAAGCCGCCGCTCCGCTTCTGCTGGTCCCGGAGCTCGAGTAGGTGGCGCGCCCACGAGCGCGGCCCCTCGACCGAGCCGTACATCACCGTCGTCGTCGAGCGGAGGCCGACGCGGTGCGCCGCCTCGTGCACCTCGAGCCACTGGCCGGTGGAGACCTTGTCCGGGCAGAGCACGCGCCGGACCTCGTCGTCGAGGATCTCCGCCGCCGTGCCCGGGAGCGAGGCGAGGCCGACGCCCCGCAGCCGCTCCAGGTAGTCGTCGAGCGGGAGATCGAGCGTGGCCGCGCCCTGCCAGATCTCCAGCGCGGAGAAGGCATGGACGTGCAGGTCCGGCAGCGCCTCCTTCACGGCCGCGCAGATGTCCAGGTACGTCTCGCCCGTGAAGGCGGGGTGGATGCCGCCCTGGAGGCAGATCTCGACCGCGCCGCGGTTCCAGGCCTCGCGCGCGCGGCGCACGATCTCCTCCAGCGGCACGACGTACGGCGCGCCGCGCAGGTTCGCGGCCAGCTTGCCCTTGGAGAAGGCGCAGAAGCCGCAGCGGAAGTAGCAGACGTTCGTGTAGTTGACGTTCCGCGTGACCACGTAGCTGACCTCGTCGCCGCAGACCTCGCGCCGCAACTCGTCGGCCGCGGCGAGCACTGCGCCGAGGTCCGCGCCGCGCGCTTCGAAGAGCGCGGTGACGGCGTCCTCGTCCAGCTCGACCCCTGCGTCCACCCGGGCGAGCGCGGCAGCGACCGGCTCCGACACCACACGTCCTCCGGTCGCCCGCAGCCGGGGCGCCGCCCCCGGCGAGCCCGCCGCCCAGCGCTCCTCCCGGGCGAGCCCGGAGGCGTCGGCGTGCCGCAGGATCTCCGCGGCGACGCGGGGATCGGCCCAGCGGTCCAGCTCAGCCACGAACTCCGGGTAGATGGGGAGCCTCGGCGCGAGCTCGAAGCCGTGAGCCTCGGTGGCGGCCCTCAGCCGCTCGGTCTCCGGCCACGGCGCCTCCGGGTTGACGTGGTCGATCGTCACCGGTGAGACGCCGCCCCAGTCGTCGATCCCCGACTCGAGCAGGCGAGGGAACTCGTCGTAGGAGAGGTTCGGGGGCACCTGCAGGTGCACGTCGGCGGGCAGGAGCTCCCGCGCCGCGCGCGCCGTCCAGATCAGCTCGTCGAGCGACGGCTCCGGGTGGTCGACCATCTTCGTGCCGGGCTTCGCCCGGAAGTTCTGGACGATCACCTCCTGGACGTGGCCGTAGCGCTCGTGCAGGGCCGCGATCGCCCCCAGCGCCTCCAGACGCTCGTCCCGGGTCTCGCCGATCCCGATCAGGATCCCGGTCGTGAACGGGACGGCCAGCTCGCCGGCCAGCCGGATCGTCTCCAGCCTCGCCTCCGGGAGCTTGTCGGGCGAGCCGTGGTGAGGCATGCCCTTCTCCGCAAGGCGAAGCGAGGTCGACTCGAGCATCAGCCCCATCGACGCCGAGACGGGCCGCAGCCGCTCGAGGTCCTCCCGCGTCATGACTCCCGGGTTGAGGTGCGGCAGGAGCCCGGCCTCGGAGAGCACGAGCTCGGCCATGCGGGCCAGGTAGTCGATCGTCGTCTCGCAGCCGAGCGCGGCCAGCTCCTCGCGCGCGGCGCGGTAGCGGAGCTCGGGCTTGTCGCCGAGCGTGAAGAGCGCCTCGTGGCAGCCGGCCTCGGCGCCTGCCCGCGCGACCGAGAGCACCTCGTCGGCGGTCATGAACGCGCGCTCGCCGCGCCTCGGGGGCTGCGCGAACGTGCAGTAGTGGCAGACGTCGCGGCAGAGCTTCGTGAGCGGGATGAAGACCTTCGGGGAGTACGTGACGACGCCGGTCATGCCGAGGCGAGGAGTAGCTCGTAGTCCTCGGGCCGGTCGACGTCGAGAGCAAGCGCCGGGTCGTCCACGACGACCGGCTCGAGCCCCGCTGCCCGCGCCTCGGCCACCGTCGTTTCAGCCGGAACGCCGAAGCGGGGCCGGAAGCCGTTCACCGCTGTCAGCGCGAGCGCGTTCACGCCGCCGTCCCTGGCCGGGGCGAGCGCGAGCGGGCGGGCAGCGCGCGCGAGTGCGTCGAGCGAGGCCGCCGTCACGAGCGGGCAGTCGCCCATGACGACCAGGGCGCCTCCGTTCGCCCGCGGGTCGGCCAGGGCGAGAGCGACCGCGTCCGCATGGCCGGTGCCGGCGTCCACGAGCACCTCGATTCCTCCGCGCCCGAGGCCCGGATCGGGCGTGACGAGTAGCGTTCCACCGATGGCGTCCGCCTCCGCGCACGCGCTCAGCACCCGGTCGAGCATGTCGAGGACGAGCCTCCCGCGCTCGTCCGCCGAGAGGCGCGGCGCGAGCCGTAACTTCGCGCCGTCGAGGCCCTTGACAGGCACGATCGCGAGCACGCGATGAGCATACAGCCGCGCACTTACGCGGTCCTCTGCGGCGGCCTGGGCGGCTCTCGCTTCGTGGATGCGCTCGCGCGCGCGGCCGGCCCGGAGCGCGTCACAGCCGTCGTGAACGTCGGCGACGACCTCGAGGTCCTCGGCCTGCACGTCTCGCCCGACCTCGACACGGTCCTCTACACGCTCGCAGGCCTGCTGGACGAGGAGCGCGGCTGGGGCGTCCGGGAGGAGACGACGAACGCGCTTCAGACGGCCGGGCGGCTAGGTGGGGACACCTGGTTCACGATCGGCGACCGGGACATCGGCCTCCATCTCGTCCGCTCGCAGCTGCTCCGTGCCGGCGTGCCGCTCTCGGAGGCGACCCGCCGGCTCGCCGACGAGCTCGGGGTGGCGGTGCGCCTCCTGCCGGCCTCCGACGATCCCGTGCGAACGTTCGTGACGACACCGGCCGGCGAGCTCGACTTCCAGACCTGGTTCGTCCGGCGCCGGCACGCGGACGAGGTGACGGCCGTCCGCTACGAGGGCGCCGAGAGCGCCCGCCCGGCACCGGGCGTCGTCGAGGCAATCGCCGGCGCCGAGGTGGTCTTCCTGGCACCGTCGAACCCGTTCGTCTCGATCCACCCGATCCTGGCCGTGCCGGGGATCCGCGAGGCCCTAGCCGGGAAGCGGGTCGTCGCAGTGTCGCCGCTCGTCGCCGGCCGGGCGCTGCGCGGGCCGCTCGCCGAGATGATGGCCACGCTCGGCTTCGCGACCGGTGTGCGCGGGCTCGCGGCCGTCTACGAGGGGATCGCCACGGACGTCCTCGTCGATCCCGTCGACGCCGGGGAGCTGCCAGGAGCGCTGGTTGCGCCCATCGTTATGGTTGCGCCGGAGTCGAGAGCGGAGGTGGGGAGAGCGGTGCTGGACGTGGTCCGGTGATCGGGATCGTGGGCGGGAGCGGCGACTTCGGCCAGGGCCTCGCCGAGCGCCTGCGCCGGATCGGCGAGGACGTGGTCATCGGCTCGCGCACGCCGCGCGACGACTTCGTCTCGAACGAGGAGGCCTGCGACCGCTCGGAGGTCGTCTTCCTCTCCGTCCCGCCGGGCGGGGTCGCCGAGATGTCCCGCGACCTTCGGGGCCCGCTCGCCGGGCGGATCGTCGTCAGCGTCGCCGCCCCGATCGTCTTTCGCGAAGGGCAGGCCGGCGCCGACCCGGGCGAGCTCTCCCTCGCCGAGATCACCGCGGTCGCGGCGCCGGAGGCGCGGGTTGTCGCCGGCTTCCACACCGTCAGCGCCAGAGCCCTCGCCGACCCCGACCTCGCGCTGGACGAGGACGTCCTGCTGGCCGGGGACGACGCCGAGGCCAAGGAGGTCGTGGCCGGCCTCGCGGGCAGGCTCGTCGAGGGCCGCGCCGTCGACTGCGGCCGGCTCGAGGTCGCGCGCTGGCTGGAGACCCTCACCGCCGTCCTCCTGAACGTGAACCGGCGCTACAAGACGAACGCGGGCGTGAGGGTCACCGGGCTGCCGGAGTGATCCAGATCGTCCCCCTCGAGGGGATTCCGGAGGTGCAGCCCGGCGACGACCTCGCCGCGTTCCTGGGCGACGCGGTGGAGCGGGCAGGGGGGCTCGCGGAGGGAGACGTGCTCGTGGTCTCGCAGAAGGTCGTCTCCAAGGCCGAAGGCAGGCTCGAGCAGACCGACGACCACCTGGCGGTGATCCTGCGCGAGGCGCGCGCCGTCCGCCGTCGCCGGGACGAGCTCGTCATCGCCGAGACCGAGCACGGCTTCGTCTGCGCGAGCGCCGGTGTCGACCGCTCGAACACGCCCGGCGACGACTGGGTGGTGCTGCTCCCGCGCGACCCCGACGCGTCGGCGCGCGGCCTGCGCGACGCGCTCGCGGCCCGCTTCGACACTGCGCCCGCGGTGATCGTCACCGACTCGTTCGGCCGCGCCTGGCGCCAGGGGACGACCGATGTCGCCATCGGCGTCGCGGGGATGCAGCCGCTCCTCGACCTGCGCGGGGAGCCGGACGCGCGGGGACGGCCGCTCGAGGCGACGCTCATCGCCGTCGCGGACGAGCTCGCCGGCGCAGCCGAGCTCGTCATGGGCAAGGCGAGCGGCGTGCCTGCCGCGCTGATCCGCGGCTACACGGTGGCTCCGGGCGACGCGAGCGCGCGCGAGCTCGTCATGCCGCCCGAGCGCGACCTCTTTCCCTAACCCTCCGGCGTCAAGTCCGCGCGCGGGCGGGGCCGATCTGAGGTTGACGGCCCCCGACGGGACGTTCCTCCCCGACTCCAGACATGACTGCCCCTCGCCTCGAGAGCCCCCTGCGGCGGCGCCCCGCCGTGCCGCCGCGTGTCGATCGGCGTCCGCCGTCCGGCGGCGGGCGATCGCCCCCGGCGGCGACGACGCGACGTCCAGGGCCTCCGCGCGATCGCCGTGCTGCTCGTCGTCGCCTACCACGCCGGGCTGCCCGTTCCGGGCGGGTTCATGGGGGTCGACGTCTTCTTCGTCATCTCGGGCTTCGTGATCACGTCCGTGCTCGTCTCCGAGCTCGAGTCGTCGGGGCGGATCGACCTCGCGCGCTTCTACGTGCGGCGCGCGCGGAGATTGCTCCCCGCGCTGGCGACGATGCTCGCTCCCGTCCTGCTCTTCGCGGCTTTCCTGAGCCCTGCTGCCATCCAGGAGACGACGTCGTTCACGGGCCTGGCGGCCTCGTTCTTCGCCGCGAACGCCTACCTGCTCACCGTCGGCACGGACTACTTCGCTCCGGCCCTCGAGCAGAACCCGCTGCTCCATACGTGGACGCTCGGGGTCGAGGAGCAGTTCTACGTCATCTTCCCGGTGCTCCTGCTGGTCATCTGGCGGCTCGCTGCCGGCCGCCGCGGAGCCCGGCGGGGCGCGCTCGCGGCTCTCGGTGTCGCCACCTGTGTCTCGTTCCTGCTCTTCGCCGCCGTCTCCGCCGGCGTGCTGCTCACCGGGCTGGCGACCCACACCGCGTTCTACGGGTCGCCGACACGGGCGTGGGAGTTCGGAGCAGGCGCGCTGCTCGCACTCGCAGCTCCCCGGCTCGCCACCCTCTCGCGCCGCGCGGGCCAGGGGCTCGGCGTCATCGGGCTGGCCGCGATCGCGCTCGCAGCCGGCGCGCACGGGACGCACGAGGCGCAGACGTTCCTCATCCCCGTGCTGGGGGCATGCGCCCTCATCGCTGCCGGGACGGGGAGCTCGCCGTTCGCCACCAGGCTCCTGAGCACACGGCCGGCGGTGTGGGTCGGCGATCTCTCGTACAGCCTGTACCTGTGGCACTGGCCACTGATCGTCTTCGCCACGGCGCTCTGGCCGAGCGTGGGGTGGGTTGCGGTCGCCGCCGCGGCGCTCTCGTTTGTCCCCGCCTGGCTCTCCCTGCGCTTCGTCGAGAACCCGATCCGCTTCGGCTGGCGGGCTCCCGGAACGCGCTTTGCCGTCGTGGCTGCTACGTGCATCGTCGTCCCGGCCGCCGCCGCTTTCGGCCTGCTCGGCCTCAAGAGCGCGCTCACCTCGCACCCCGCGATGAAGAGCTGGCAGCACAGCCAGGAACACCACGCCGACATCACCCACGGCTGCGACGTTCCCGCTCCCCTCGCCGAGCGCGGCGGGGGCCACTGCACGTGGCGCGTTGCCGGAGCCAGCGGTGCGATCGTCCTCCTGGGCGACTCGAACGCCGGGCACTTCGTCGAGCCGGTCGTCCAGGCCGCGCGGCGCGCGCGGCTCGACCTCACGGTCGCGACCTTCCCGGGCTGTCCGTTCCTCGACGTCGACATCGGCGGGCAGGCGGGGGCCGAGCGCGAGGAAGCCTGCCTGCGGTTCACGCGCGAGACGCTCGCCGAGCTCGTCCGGCTGCGGCCCAGCCTCGTGATCCTCGCCGCGCGCAGCGACAAGTACATCGAGAACGTCGAGTACGAGCTGCGTGACGCCGACGGGCGGCTCACCGGGTCGCCCGACGCCAAGGCCCGGATCTGGGAAGGCGGTCTCGAACGCACCCTCGAGCGCCTTCACCAGGTCGACGTGCCCGTGCTCGTCGTCCACCCGGTCCCGTCCTTCCCGTACAGCACCGAGGCCTGCGCGACGCTGCGGATCGTCCTCGACGGCTGCTCGTCGTCACGATCCCGCGCCGAGGTCGAGGAGCGGCTTCGCCGGGCCACCGGGGCCGAGACCAACGCCGTCGCGCGTGTTCCCGGCGTGGCCACGATCGGCTTTGTGGACGAGCTCTGCCGGACGCAGCGCTGCGCGACCGCGCGGGACGACACCGTGCTCTACCGCGACGGCGAGCACCTGAGCATCGAGGGCGCGCTGACGCTCAGCTCCGCCTTCTACGACGCGATCGCCTCCCAGGCGCGCCGCTAGCCCGCGCCTTCCAAGTAACAGTCTGTTACTTGCCGGCGGGCACGATCCAGGTCGAGCGGGCGCGCGCCAGCACGTCACCCCCGGCGGTGAGCAGCGCGGAGCCCGCGTAGCGCTTACGCCCCTCCTCGCCGATGCGCCAGCCGACGACGACGTGCGGCGCGCCCGACTCCGGGAGGCCGCCGATCTCCGCTGCCATGCGGCCGAGCAGGACGCCCTCGCGCTGAAAGTCGTCCACGGCCCAGCCACTGGGGCAGTCGAGGGCGGCCCAAACGAGCTCCGGCCGGACCTCCTCGGGCGGCGTCCAGGGCGAGGCGACGAGCCCCTCGCGGCCCGTCACCGGGCCCGCGTAGACCCGCAGCCCGTCCTCCCGGCGCGGTCCGCAGACGAAGCAGGTGTTGTAGGCGTGGTGGACGAAGCCGACGTAGCGCGTGGACGCCTCGGCCGCCTCCTCGACGGAGACCGGGGCGGGGACGTCGACGTCCAGCTCCGCCGGCTTGGCCTCCGCGACGAGCGCCGGGCCGTCGCGGACCTCGACCCGCCCATTGGCACGGACGACCTCGAGCTCGCGGTCGAGCGGCGGCGGAAGCCGGAGCGTCACCTCGGCGACGCCGCCGAGGAGCCCGGCGACGAGCCCGCAGGCGTAGCCGCCGTTCGCGGAGTCGGGAGGGCCGTTGTAGCGGCCGGGGACGATCACCGGCCGAGCGTCAGCTCGATGTGTCCGTACGGGGGCCGCGGATCCGTGTAGACGCGCACGCGCTCGTCCCGGCCGTCCACCTGCGCCGTGTCCCAGAGGCGGTTCTCGCCGTCGAAGGAGATCTCCTCCAGCTCCGGGAAGGCAGCGAGTGCTCGCACGCCCATCTCGTGCACGAGCTCCTGGATCGAGGCCGAGTCGAACTCGGCGAAGGTCGCGAGCACGGAGGCGCGGACGGCTTCGCGGTCCGCGCGCGCCGCGAAGTCGCGGTTGCGCCAGTGGACGTCGAGGTTGACGAAGAGCGGCCGGTCGCGCGAGTCGCCGAGCGTCGTGTACTCGTCCCTGACGAAGTTCTCGAAGGAGCTGCCCGTCAGCTTCATCAGCCTGAGGCCGACGACCCCGGAGCGATGCTCCAGCGTCCCGTCTCGGCCGAGAGCGAGCTCGGCGACGGCCCGGTCGCCGCCGACTGCCTGGAACGACTGCTCCGAGCGGCGGGCGAACGGGACTTCCCTACCGGTGAGCTCGATGCGCTCGACCTGACCGTACAGGTCGAGGAAGCGGCTGCCGAGCAGTTCGAGGAACCCCTCCAGCGAGTCGCCGCCGTACTCGAGCGCCGTGATCTGGATGAAGTTCTTCATCGAGTCGGTGGCGATGACCAGCGTGTTGTCGCCGTCGGTGTAGGAGGGCGCGAAGGCCGCACCGCGCGCCGTCATGCCGATCTCGGCCGCGAAGAGGGAGGAGACACCGTCGGTCCGGTAGACCGAGACGGCCTCCTTGCCGTACCCGATCTTCAGAAGCTCCGCCACCGGTCCACCGCGATCGCGACCAGCTCGTCGCAGCCGGTCTCAAGCTCCTGCGCGCGCGTGCGCTCCAACCGTCGCCGCAACACCGGGAGGATCTCGGCGCGCGGCCGCCGGTCCACGAAGATGACGAAGCGGAAGCCGAAGCGCTCCTCGTAGGCGGCGTTCAGCTCCGCGAGCTCCCCCAGCACCTCGGGGTCCTCGGCCGTCGGGTCGCCCTGCTCCGCCGCCGACCGCCCAGCCAGACGGCGCTCGCCGATCCGCGGATGGTGCGCGAGCGCCTCGACCCGCTGCTCCTCCGGGAGGCCCGCCAGCACCTCGCGCGCCCGGCCGAGCGGGTCATCCTCCTCGGCCAGCGCCTCGACGAAGCGGCTGCGGGCCTGGAAGAGGTCGGCGAGCTGCTCCACGCTCAGCTTCCGCGGTAGATCGTGCACGAGTAGGGGGAGAGGAGGAGCGGGACGTGATGGTGGCCGTCGGCGAGCTCGACCTCGACGTCGATCCCGCGGAAGAACGGCGAGCGGGGGTGGAAGACCAGCTTGTAGACGTCCGGGGGGAGCTCCACGCCGCCGAGGTCGGGGACGCGGCCGTCCTCGTCCGTCTCGCGCACGGACAGCAGGAGGTCGCCGCGGAAGAGCTCGACCCGGATCCCGCGGGCCGGCTCGCCGCGCTCGGTGTCGAGGACGTGCGTCGAGATGCTGACCACGGCAGCATCGTATTCTTGCTTCGTGGACGAGCGCGAGCGCTTCCTCATCCGCTACGCGGGCTCGTTCGCGCCGGAGCCCATCGCCAGGGCCGAGGGCGCCTGGGTCGAGACGGCGAGCGGCCGGCGCATCCTCGACTTCACCTCGGGCCAGATCTGCTCGACGCTGGGCCACAACCACCCGCGCATCGCCGCGGCGGTGCGCTCGGCGCTCGACGACGTCGTCCACCTGAACTCCTGGATGCTCTCCGAGCCGGTGCTCGCCCTCGGGGAGCGGCTCGCCGGGCTGTTCCCGCCGCCGCTCGAACGCGTCCTCCTCCTGAACACGGGCACGGAGGCGAACGAGGTCGCGCTGAAGATGGCGAAGATGCACACCGGCCGCTGGGAGGTGGCCGGGCTCACGCGCAGCTTCCACGGGCTCCTCTCCGGCATCGCCTCCGTCAACTTCTCCATGGCGCACGCCGGCTACGGGCCGGTCCTGCCGGGGTCGTTCGCGATTCCGGCGCCGTACGCCTACCGCTGCCCGGTGCGCCACTGCGACGGCGCCTGCGACTGCACCTGCCTCGAGGTCGGGTTCGAGCTCGTCGACCAGCAGTCCGTCGGGTCGCTGTGCGCGGTCGTGGCCGAGCCGGTGCTCTCGGCCGGAGGGATCATCGTGCCGCCCGACGGCTACTTCCGGCGGATGCGCGAGCTGCTCGAGGAGCGCGGGATGCTCCTGGTCATGGACGAGGCCCAGACGGGGTTCGGGCGGCTCGGGACGATGTTCGGGTTCGAGCGCGACGGCGTCGTCCCCGATCTCGTCGGCGTGTCGAAGACCCTCGGGGGCGGGCTCCCGCTCGCCGCCACGATCACGTCGGCTGCGATCGAGCAGGACTGCTACGAGAAGGGCTTTCTGCACGTCACCTCGCACGTCTCCGATCCGCTCCCTGCCGCCGCCGGGCTGGCCGTGCTCGACGTGATCGCCGAGGAGGGGCTGGTGGAGCGCGCGGCCGCGCGCGGCGACTACATGCTCGCGCGGCTCCGCGAGCTGCAGGCCGTGCACGAGCCGATCGGCGACGTCCGCGGTCGCGGGCTCCTCGTGGGGCTCGAGCTCGTCGAGGACCGAGACTCGCGGGCGCCGGCCGACGCCCTCGGCGCCGAGGTCACGCGGGAGTGCTACGAGCGCGGCCTGTCCATGAACATCGTCCGCTCCCAGGCCCATGCGAACTGCTTCCGCATCGCCCCGCCGCTGACCGTGACTGAGGGCGAGATCGACCTCGCGATCGAGATCATGGACGCCTCGCTCCGGGCCGTCCGGGAGCCCGCTGCCTCCGGGTAGTCCGTCATTGCGGCTACCGTGTCCCTTCCGAGACACGTCGCGGGTGGTCCAGAGAAGGGAAGCTGCGGATGGGTTCTAGCTCGAAGCGACAGACAACGATGGCGAAGCTCGCGCGGGAGCGGGCGCTCCAGGAGAAGCGCGAGCGGAAGCAGCAGAAGAAGGAAGCCAGGAAGCTGGCGGCCGCCGAGGAGCGCGACGGCGTGACCCGCGAGCCCGGCGAGGACGGCGAGTTGGTCGAGGGCGAGGCGGTCGAGGGCGAGGCGGTCGAGGGTGCGTCGATCGAGGGCGAGGCGGTCGAGCACGCCCCGGCCGAGCACGCGCCGGCCTCCGACTAGCCGCGGGATGCTCCTGCCGCTCTACGGCTCCGATCGCGATCGCCGCGACCTCCACGGCTGACGCGGATCGACTTCCGCGCCCCGTCGTCTTCAAGGAGGTCACGTGTCCACCTACCTGGCCATCGCGGCCGCGACCTGGGGAGTGGCGATGTCGTTCGCGCCGCTTCTCCAGATCCGCGCCATTCGAGCGCACGGCTCGTCGCAGGCCGTGTCGATCGGCTACCAGCAGATCCTGCTCGTCGGCTTCGTGCTCTGGCTCGCCTACGGCATCTCGATCGACAACGTCCCGCTGATGATCACGAACACGGTCGCGGCGGTCGTGTCCGGCGCGACGATCGTCGTCGTACGGCGCTTCCGTTCGGGCCTAGTCGAGGGACGGGCCTAAGCGAGGAACCTGGCGGCCTGCACCCGGTGCGCCGCGGCGATCTCGCGCTCGTCGGCGCGGGCGAGCTGCCCGTCCAGCACGGCCGCCTCGCCGCCGACGTAGACGCGCTCCGCCCGGTGCGGGCCGGAGAGGACGAGCCCCGCGACCGGGTCGTCCGCGCCGCCGAGCTCGAGCCCGTCCAGCCGCCAGACCGCGAAGTCGGCGCACTTCCCCGGCTCGAGCGAGCCGAGGTCGCGGCGGCCGAGCACCTGCGCGCCGCCGCGGGTGCCGAGCCGGAGCGCGTCGCGGACGGTCATCGCCTCGGGCCCTCCGCGGCCGCGCGCGACCAGCAGCGCCTGCTTCACGTCGGCGGAGAGGTCGCTGCGCTCGTTGGAGGCCGAGCCGTCCACGCCGAGCCCGACCGGCACGCCGGCGTCGACCATCGCGCGCACCGGCGCGACGCCTGCTCCCAGGCGCAGGTTCGAGGTCGGGCAGTGCGCGACCCCGGTCCCGGTGGCGGCGAAGGCCTGCACGTCCTCGGCCGAGAGGTGAACGCAGTGCGCGCACCAGACGTCCCCGGCGAGCCAGCCCAGCTGCTCCAGGTACTCGACCGGGCGGCAGCCGAAGAGCCCCTGGCAGTACTCCTCCTCCTCCAGGGTCTCCGCCAGGTGGGTGTGCAGCCGCAGCCCGAGCCGGCGCGCGAGCGCCGCGGACTCCGTCATCAGCCGCTTCGAGGCCGAGAAGGGCGAGCACGGCGCGACCGCGATCTGCGTCCAGGCTCCAGGCCCATCCTCGTGGAGCGCGAACAGGCCCTCCGTGTCGGCGAGCACGGCGTCCATCTGCTCGACCAGGTCGTCCGGCGGGAGGCCGCCGTCGGACTCGCCGACGTCCATCGACCCGCGCGAGGCGACGATGCGGACGCCGAGCTCGCGCGCCGCCTGGATCTCGGCCTCGACCAGCCCCGCTCGGCCCGGCGGGAACACGTAGTGGTGGTCGAACACGGTCGTGCAGCCGCCGAGCGCGAGCTCGGCCAGCCCGGTGCGCGCAGCCGCGTACTCCGCCTCGGCGTCGATCCGGCCCCAGAGGGGATAGAGCGTGCGGAGCCAGGTGAAGAGGTCGGCCTCCTGCGCGCGCGTTCGCGTGAGCGTCTGGTACAGGTGGTGGTGCGTGTTGACGAGCCCGGGCGTGACGAGCGCGCCGCCGAGATTCTCGAAATGTTCGGCGAAGGGTGGGGTCCCCGTGCCCACCTCGACGACGAATCCGTCCTCGACCAGGATCCAGGCGCCGTCGAGCTCGGTGCCCGCGTCGTCCATCGTCACGACGTAGGCGTTCGAGAAGAGCGTCCTCACCCCGCGTAATCTCTCACGCCATGACCTCCGACGCGCCGCTCCGCCGTGACGTGCGCCTGCTAGGCGACCTGCTCGGCCGCGTCATGGTCGAGCAGGAGGGCGAGGAGCTGCTCGCGCAGGAGGAGGAGATCAGGCGCGTCTCCCGGCGGGCGCGCGAGACCGGCGACCCGGCCGTGCGAGACGAGCTTGCCCGCGCCGTGGGCGAGCTCGGCCTCGACCGGCAGACGAAGATCCTGCGCGCCTTCACGCTCTTCTTCCAGCTCGCCAACCTCGCCGAGCAGCAGCATCGCATCCGCCGCCGCCGCGACGTCCGGCGCGGAGACGGGGTCGCGCGCGAGTCGCTCGCCGATGCGTTCGCGCGCCTGCGGGAAGGCGGGGTCGGAGAGGAGGCGCTGACCGCAGCGGCCGAGCACGTCTCCCTGGAGCTCGTCCTCACCGCGCACCCGACCGAGGCGACGCGCCGCACCATCCTCCAGGCGCAGGCCCGCCTCGGCGCGCTCCTCGCCGGGCTCGACGAGGGCGAGTCGATCGCCGACCGCGCCGCCGAGGAGATCACCGTGCTCTGGCAGACGGACGAGGTCAGGCCGCAGCGCCCGCGCGTCCTCGACGAGATCCGCCACGGCCTCTGGTTCTTCGAGCACAGCCTCATGGACGCGGCGGAGGAGCTGCTGCACGCCTACCGCGAAGCGCTGCCCGGCGCGCGGCTGCCGCTCTCCTTCGGAAGTTGGATCGGCGGGGACATGGACGGCAACCCGGCCGCGGGCCCCGACACGATCCGCGAGGCGCTCGCGCGCGGCAGGGCGCTGGCACTCGCGCGCTACCGGGAGCAGGCCCGCGACCTGGCGGCCGCGCTCGGGCTGACGACGTCGCTCGTGGAGGTCTCGGACGAGCTGGCCGAGTCCATAGCCCGTGACGAGCGCGAGCTGCCCGAGTACGCGGAGCGGATCGGCGACCAGAACAGCGACGAGCCGTACAGGCGCAAGCTCTCGTTCATGTGGTGGCGGCTCGGGAACGACGGCTACGCGCGCCCGGAGCAGTTCGCCGACGACCTCGACGTCGTCGAGCGGAGCCTCCGCGCCCACGGGGGGACGAGGATCGCGGACGGCCGCTTCGCCCGCCTGCGGCGGGGCTTCGAGCTCTTTGGGTTCCACGTGGCGAAGCTCGACGTGCGCTTCCACGCGGACGAGCTGCGTAACCCCACGCCGCGCGTGCAGGAGGCGCTGGCCGCCGTCGCCTGGGCCCAGGCCGAGCTGGGGGAGCGGGCGGTCGACTCGGTGATCGTGTCGGGGACCGAGTCCCCTGAGGACGTGCTCGCCGTCGTCAGCCAGGCCGAGGAGGCCGGGGCACGCGTCGCGCCGGTGCCGCTCTTCGAGACGATCCGCGACCTGGGCGAGGCGCCCGCGATCGTGGCCGCGCTGCTCGACGAGCCACGGGTCGCCCGCCTCGTGGAGAAGCGCGGGCACCGCCTCGAAGTCATGGTCGGGTACTCCGACTCCGGCAAGGACGGCGGCTATCTGACCGCCCAGTGGGAGATCTTCAGGGCGCAGGAGCGCCTGGCGGAGCTCGCCGCGGAACGGGGTGTGGAGCTGACGATCTTCCACGGCCGCGGAGGCTCGACCGGCCGCGGCGGCGGGCCCACGCACGCCGCTATCCTCGCGCAGCCCGCCGGCCATCCGCCCGGCCGGCTCAAGGTGACGGAGCAGGGCGAGACGGTCTCCTTCAAGTACGGGCTCCCGGGCCTCGCCTACCGGAACCTGGAGGCCGCGCTCGCGGCGACGCTGCTGGCGGCGTTCCCGGAGGTGGCGGGCTCGCGGCCGCCCGAAGGCGCACGCGAGACGCTCGAGGGGCTCTCGGCGGCCGCGTTCGCCGCCTACCGCGCCCTCGTCTGGGAGGACGAGCGCTTCGCGGCGTTCTTCCGGCAGTTCACGCCGATCGAGGAGCTGGCGCTCTTCGAGATCGGCTCGCGGCCGGCGCGGCGGCCCGACGGCGGAGAGCTTCTCAGCTCGCTCCGCGCCATCCCGTGGATCTTCGCGTGGACGCAGAACCGCTGCATCCTTCCGGCCTGGTACGGCTGCGGCACCGCCTTCGCCGGCGCCGACGTCACCGAGCTCCGCCGCCTGTACGGCGAGTGGGCGTTCTTCCGCTCACTCGTCGAGAACCTGGAGATGACGCTGGCGAAGTCGAGCCTCGAGATCGCCGCCGGCTACCTCGACCTGGTCGAGGACGCGAGCCTGTACGAGCCGATCCGCGCCGAGCACGAGCGCACGGTCGCCTCGGTCCTCGAGATCGTCGAGGCGCGCGAGCTGCTCGACCGCCATCCGGTGATCCAGCGCTCGATCCGGCTCCGGAATCCCTACGTCGACCCGATGAACGCCATCCAGGTCGAGCTCCTCCGCCGCTGGCGCGAGACGGGCGACGAGGAGGTCAAGCGCCCGCTCCTGCGCTCGATCGCGGGGATCGCCGCGGCCCTCCGCAACACCGGCTAGCACCAGGCCCCACGGTCATCCAAGTAACAGACTGTTACTTGCGCCGGGCTACCAGCGGGCGAGCGCCGCGCCGACCTCCTCGAGGCTGGCGAGGCTGTGGCCGCTGGCGAACACGTCGACGTGCGGAAGGGCGGCCTTCATGCCGCGCGCGAGCGGCTCGTAGGCCGGGTCCTCCTGCAGCGGGTTCAGCCAGACGACGCGGTAGGCGAGCCGGTGCAGTCGCGCCATCTGCTCGGCGAGGAGCTGCGGGTCGCCGACCTCGAGGCCGTCCGAGCAGAGGACGACGACGGCCCCGCGCGCGAGCCCGCTGTGGCCGTACTCGTCGAGGAAGCGCTTCAGCGACTCGCCGATGCGCGTGCCGCCGTCCCAGTCGACCACCTCGGCGGCGGCCCGGGTCAGCGCAGTGTCGGGATCGGAGCCCTCGAGCTGGCGGGTGACCCGCGTCAGGCGGGTGCCGAAGCAGAACGCCTCCCAGCGCTTGTCGGAGCGGAGAGCCGCGTGCGCGAACATGACGAGCGCGCGCGAGTAGGCGTCCATCGAGCCGGACACGTCGAGCAGGAGGATGAGCCGCCGCGGGCGCCTGCGCCGGCGCCGCCACGCGCGCTCGAGCGGGTCGCCGCCCGTGCGGAACGACCTGCGGATCGTGCGCCGCAGGTCCGGCGTGCCCGCGCGCGCGGCCTCGCGCCGCCGTGTCCGACGCCGCGGCACGGACAGGTCGATACGGGCCATGAGCTCGGCGAGCTGCGACAGCTCCTCCCGCGAGCAGCGGGAGAAGCTCTTCTCCTTCAGCAGCTCGGTCGAGCTCGCCAGGCCGACGTCGGCCTCGGCCTGCATCTCGACCTTGATCCGCATGGGCGGGCCCGGGTGCGGCTCCGGCGGCCCGAAGAAGGCCGCGAAGAGCGCGTCGTAGACCTCGGTCTGCTCCGGCCGGGAGAGCAGCGTGGCCCGGCCGGCCCAGTAGAGCTCGCCCGGCGCCAGGAGCGCGCCGGCCCGGGAGAAGGACGCCACCCGGTCGGGCCCGACCGGCAGCCCGGCCGCGCGCAGCGCGTGCCCGAAGCGGACGACGGTCTCGACGGCCTCGGCGGTCATGGGTTGAGCGTAGCGGCGTGCAGTACATTCCCTCGCGCATGAGCCAGCGGGAGCTGCTTCAGCGCACGGCGGAGATCGCGGCCGATTTCCTCGACTCGCTCGACGAGCGGCCGGTCCGGCCGGAGGCGACGGTCGAGGAGCTGCGGGCGACGCTCGGAGGCCCGCTGCCCGAGCACCCTTCCGACGAGCTTGCGGTGATCGAGGAGCTTGCCCGCGAGGCGGACCCTGGACTGATGGGCGTCGGGAGCGGACGGTTTTACGGCTTCGTCATGGGCGGCGCCCTTCCGGCCGCCATTGCCGCCGACTGGCTGACGTCGGCCTGGGATCAGAACGCCGGCCTGGTGCTTCCGACGCCCGCCGCGGGGGTCGTCGAGGAGGTGGCGGGAACCTGGTTGAAGGACCTGCTCGGCCTGCCGCAGAGCGCCTCCTTCGGGATCGTCACCGGCGGCCAGATGGCCCACTTCACCTGCCTGGCGGCGGCCCGGCACCACCTTCTCGCTGCGGCCGGATGGGACGTCGAGCGCGACGGCCTGGGCGGTGCGCCGCCCATCCGCGTCGTCGCCGGAGCGAATCGGCACGGGACGCTCGACCGCGCGCTGCGTTTCCTCGGTATCGGCACGGCGGCGATCCGCCCGATTCCGGCCGACGACCAGGGACGGGTGCTCTTGGACGCCCTCCGGGACGAGCTGGGCCGGGCGAACGGGCCGACGATCGCCTGCGTCCAGGCAGGCGACATCAACACCGGCGCGTTCGACGACCTCGAGGCGGCCGCGGACGCGGCCCAGGAGGCCGGCGCCTGGCTCCACGTCGACGGGGCCATCGGTCTCTGGGCCGCCGCAAGTCCCTCGCTCCGGCATCTCACCGCCGGCGTGGAACGGGCCGACTCCTGGGCGACCGACGCCCACAAGCTTCTGAACCTCCCGTACGACTCGGGGATCGCGCTCTGCGCACACCCGGACTCCCACCGGGCCGCGCTCGGCATCCGAGCCGCATACCTCGTCCACGCGGACGAGGAGGTGGGGCGGGATCCGGTCGACTTCAACCCCGAGCACTCGCGCCGGGCCCGCGGCTTCGCGCTCTACGCGGCGCTCCGCTCGCTCGGGCGAACCGGAGTCGCAGATCTCGTCGAGCGCAGCAACGCCCGGGCGCGCGCCCTCGCCGAAGGGCTTGCCCGGCTCCCGGGGTGCGAGGTCCTGAACGAGGTCGTGTTCAACCAGGTGCTGCTCCGCTTCGAGGACGACGCGACCACCGATGCCGTCCTCGCGGGCGTCCAGGAGAGCGGCGAGGCGTGGATGAGCGGCACGACCCGGGACGACCGCAAGGCGATCCGGCTCTCGGTCTCGAACTGGCAGACGAGCGAGCGGGACGTCGAGCGCACGATCGCCGCGTTTGCCGCAGCGCGCGCGGCGCTCTAGTCGACGAGCTCGCCCCAGGCCGCTTCGACCCTGGCCTGGTCTTCCCGGTTCTTCACCGCTGCGCCGAGGGTCTCCTTGGCCGCGTCGCCGTTCACGGACTCGGCGCCGAGCAGGGACAGCGCCGTCGCCCAGTCGATCGCCTCCGCGGCGCCGGGGCGCTTCACGAGGTCGAGCGCGCGCAGGCGCGCGACCGTCTCCGCGACCGAGCGCGCGAGCGGCTCCTCGACCCCGGGCGCCCGCAGGCGGATGATCTCGGCCTCGCGCGCCACGTCGGGGAACTCGATCCAGTGGTAGAGGCAGCGGCGCTTGAGCGCGTCGTGGAGCTCCCGCGTGCGGTTCGAGGTGATGACGACGACGGGCGGCTCCTCGGCGGCGATCGTTCCCAGCTCCGGCACGGTCACGGTGAAATCCGAGAGCACCTCCAGGAGGAAGGCCTCGAACTCGTCGTCGGCGCGGTCGAGCTCGTCCACGAGCAGCACGGCCCGCGACCCAGCCCTGATCGCCCGCAGCAGCGGCCGCTCGACGAGGAACTCCGGCCCGTACAGCTCGGCGACGCGCTCGCCCACGCCGACTTCGCCTTCCTGGAGCGCACGGGCGTAGAGGAGCTGCCGCGCGTAGTCCCACTCGTAGAGCGCCTGCGACGCGTCGATGCCCTCGTAGCACTGGAGCCGGATCAGGTCGGCCTCGAGGATGCGCGCGAGCGTCTTCCCGACCTCGGTCTTGCCGACGCCCGCCTCGCCCTCGAGCAGGAGCGGGCGGCCCATTGCCACCGACAGGTAGATCGCCGTCGCCAGGCCGCGGTCCGGGAGGTACGACTCCCCGCGCAGGGCCCGCTCGACGTCCGCCACAGATCCGAACCGCATGCGTCAAGCGTAACGGGTGGTACGCAATGGAAATCTGCGTGGGCGTCGGAGTATTCTCGCCTAGGCAATTCCAGCCACGGGGTTTCCGAAAAGGAGGCGCCACCGAATGTACCCGGCAAGCTTCGAGTACCACGCTCCGAGGAGCGTCGAGGAAGCGCTCGAGATCCTGGAGCGCTACGGGGACGAGGGCAAGGTGCTGGCCGGCGGGCAGAGCCTGATCCCGCTGATGAAGCTCCGCTTCGCCTCGCCGCGCGCCCTCGTCGACATCAACCGCATCGAGGGGCTCGACACGATCTCGGAGGGTGACGGCTTCCTCTCGATCGGCGCCCTCGTGCGGCATTCGGATTGCGAGCGGTCGGAGGCCCTGCGCGGGCGCTACGGCGTCCTCGGCGACGCCGCGCCCCAGATCTCCGACCCGATCGTCCGCAACCGCGGCACCGTCGTCGGCTCGCTCACCCACGCGGACCCGCAGGGCGACTGGGGCTCGGCGCTCATGGCAACGGGCGCCCGGCTGGAGGTCACCTCCTCGTCAGGGACGCGGACGATTCCGCTCGACGAGCTCTTCCAGGGCCCGTTCACGACGAGCCTGCAGCCGAACGAGATCGCCACGGCGGTGCAGGTGCCCGACCCGGGCGCGCGCGCGGGCGGCACGTACCTCAAGCTCGAGCGCAAGATCGGCGACTACGCCACCGTCGGCGTCGCCGTCCACCTCTCGTTCGACAACGGCACCGTCGGCCGCGCGGGGATCGCGCTGACCGGCGTCGGCCCCCGGAACCTGCGGGCCGAGACCGCCGAGGCGGCGCTCGCCGGCGCCGAGCTGAACGACGACACGATCAAGGCGGCGGCGGAGCTCGCCGCCGAGGCCGCGCAGCCGCGGAGCGACGAGCGCGGGAGCGCCGACTACAAGCGGAGCGTCGTCCGCGTCTTCACGGAGCGAGGGCTCCGGAAGGCCGCCGAGACGGCGTCCGCGTGAGGAGGCTGAGATGACCGAGGCTGCTGTCGAGATCGGGAAAACCACGTACCCGGTCACCGTGACGGTCAACGGCGCCGCGCGCTCCGTCGAGGTCGAGGCGCGGCTCCTGCTCGTGCACCTCCTCCGCGAGACGCTCGGGCTCACCGGCACGCATATCGGCTGCGACACGAGCAACTGCGGCGCGTGCACGGTGCTCCTGGACGGGACGCCGGTGAAGTCGTGCACGATGTTCGCCGTCCAGGCGGACGGGCACGAGCTCACCACCGTCGAGGGCCTGGCGCCCGCCGGCGGGCTCAGCGCGGTGCAGGAGGGCTTCCACGAGGAGCACGGGCTCCAGTGCGGCTTCTGCACGCCGGGGATGATGCTGACCGCGACCGCGCTCCTGGCCGAGAACCCGGACCCGAGCGAGGAGGAGATCCGCTGGGCCATCAGCGGCCAGATCTGCCGGTGCACCGGCTACCAGAACATCGTCAAGGCGGTTCAGTACGCGGCCGCCAAAGGGAGGGAGAGCTAGTGGCCGCCACCGAGGAGATTCGCGGCATCGGGCACTCCGTCAAGCGGCTCGAGGACGCCCGCTTCATCCGCGGCAAGGGCAACTACTTCGACGACATCGTGCTCCCCGGGATGCTCCACCTGGAGTTCCTGCGGAGCCCGCTCGCCCACGCGCGCATCAACGGGATCGACACCTCGCGCGCCGCTGCGGTCGAAGGCGTCGTGGCCGTCGTCACCGGCGAGCTCATGGCGCAGCACAACCTGGCCTGGATGCCGACGCTCTCCGGCGACACGCAGGCCGTGCTGGCCACCGACAAGGTGCGCTTCCAGGGGCAGGAGGTGGCCGCGGTCGTCGCCGAGTCGGCCTACATCGCCAAGGACGCCTGCGAGCTGATCGACGTGGACTACGAGCCGCTCGAGGCGATCACGAGCCCGCAGCAGGCGCTCGCCGAAGGCGCGCCGGTCATCCGGGACGAGAAGGAAGGGCAGACCGACAACCACATCTACGACTGGGAGTCGGGCGACAAGGAAGCCACCGACCGCGCGTTCGCCGAGGCGGATCGCGTCGTCGAGCTCGACACCTTCTACCCGCGCTGCCACCCGGCGCCGCTCGAGTGCTGCGGGTGCGTCGCGGACGTCGATCCGGCCACCGGCAAGGCCACCATCTACATGACCTCGCAGGCCCCGCACGCGCACCGGACGCTCTTCGCGCTCGTGGCGGGCCTGCCCGAGCACAAGATCCGGATCGTCTCGCCCGACCTGGGCGGCGGCTTCGGGAACAAGGTGCCGATCTACCCGGGCTACGTCTGCGCGACCGCGGCGTCGCTCCTGATCGGCCGGCCCGTGAAGTGGGTCGAGGACCGCACCGGCAACCTCATCTCGACGGGGTTCGCCCGCGACTACCACATGCACGGCGAGCTGGCGCTCAAGGACGGGAAGATCACCGGCCTGCGCGTCAACATGCTCTCGGACAACGGCGCCTTCTTCGCGGACGCGCAGCCGACGAAGTGCAAGGCCGGGCTCTTCCACATCGTCACCGGCTCCTACGACATCCCGGCGGCGCACGTCGTCACCGAGGGCGCGTACACGAACAAGGCTCCGGGCGGCGTCGCGTATCGCTGCTCGTTCCGTGTCACCGAGGCCTCGTACCTGATCGAGCGCCTCGCGCAGAACGCGGCCTACGAGCTCGGGATCGACCCCGCGGACTTCCGGCGGCAGAACTTCATCAGGCCGGAGCAGTTCCCGTACAAGTCGGCCACCGGGTTCGAGTACGACTCGGGCGACTACGGCGCGGCGATGGAGAAGACGCTCGAGATGCTCGGCTACGAGGACCTGCGCCGTGAGCAGGCGGAGGCCCGGGAGGAGGGGAGGCTCATCGGCATCGGGCTCGCCTCCTTCACGGAGGTCGTCGGCGCCGGCCACGGGGCCGACTACGACATCGCCGGCCTGCGCATGAACGACGGCGCCGAGCTGCGCATCCACCCGACCGGCAAGGCCGTCCTCAAGCTCAGCGTCAAGTCGCAGGGGCAGGGCCACGAGACGACGTTCGCGCAGATCGTCGCCGAGGAGCTCGGCCTTCAGCCGGAGGACGTCGAGGTGCAAGAGGGCGACACCGACAACACGCCCTACGGGCTCGGCACCTACGCGAGCCGCTCGACGCCGGTCTCCGGCGCCGCGACCGCGATGGTCTCCCGCCGGATCCGCGCGAAGGCGCAGAAGATCGCCGCGCACCTGCTCGAGGCCTCCGAGGACGACCTCGAGTGGGAGAAGGGCAAGTTCGTCGTCAAGGGCGCGCCCGAGAAGTCGACCTCGATCCAGGACGTCGCCTTCGCCGCCTACACCAACATCCCCGAGGGGATGGAGGGTGGGCTCGAGGGCGTCTACTACTACGACCCGCCGAACATGACCTACCCGTTCGGGACGTACGCGGTCGTGGTCGAGATCGACCGCGGCACCGGGGCGTGGAAGGTGCTCCGCTGCGTCGCCGTGGACGACTGCGGCGTCCGGATCAACCCGATGGTCGTCGAAGGCCAGATCCACGGCGGCCTCACGGAGGGCTTCGCCATCGCCGCCATGCAGCTGATCGACTTCGACGAGGAGGGCAACTGCATCGGCGCCAACATGGTGGACTACCTGATCCCGACCGCCTGGGAGACGCCGAAGTTCGAGCTGGGCGAGACGGTGACCCCGTCGCCGCACCACCCGCTCGGCGCCAAGGGCGTCGGCGAGTCGGCCACCGTGGGCGCGCCCGCCGCGTTCGTGAACGCCGTCGTCGACGCGCTCGCCCATGCCGGCGTCCGCAACCTGGAGATGCCGGTCACCTCCGGCAAGGTCTGGGCGGCCCTGCAGGAGGCCGGACTGGCCGAGTGACCGTGGCGCCTCTCTTCAGGAGACAGGTCCGAGTGCCTGGCACCGGGCCATGGCCGCTGTCGGCGGGCCGAGCTTGGGCCGACGCCGGCGGACATGAGCGCAACTCCTCGCTTCACGGGCCATGCGACGGCTCTCGGGGCCACGTCCAGGTGCCTGGCACCGGGGCATGGCCGCCGGGGACAGTGGAGGTCGGGCTATGAACGCGACCGACGTCATCGTCGAGGCCGGGAAGCTGGCGGCTGAGGGGAAGCCCTATGCACTCGCCACCGTCGTCACGGTCGTCCGTCCCGCCTCCGCGCGGCGAGGCGATCGCGCGCTCGTCACGCCCGACGGCCGGGTCACCGGCTGGGTCGGCGGCGCGTGCTCGGAGCCGACCGTCGTCCGCGAGGCGCTGCGCGCGCTCGCCGACCGCGAGCCGCGGCTCGCCCGCATGGAGGGCGGCTGTGCCTCCGAGGGAGTCGTCGAGGTGCTGATCGAGCCCGTTGTTCCCGCACCCCTCCTGGCGATCGTGGGGGAGAGCCCGGCTGCGCGCACGCTCGGCGCGCTGGCGCGCACCGTGGGCTGGCGGGTGCGCGATGACGGCGTCGAAGGGGCGGACGCCGTCGTCGTGGCCACCATGGGACACGGCGACGAAGAGCTCCTGACCGCCGCGCTCCGGGCCGGGGCCGGCTACGTCGGGCTGGTCGCCAGCGCCAGGCGCGCCACGACCGTCCTCGCCGCGCTGCGGGCGCGCGGCCTCGACGAGGAGGCCGTCCTGCGCGTCCGCGCGCCGGCCGGCCTCGACCTCGGGCCCTCGTCGCAGGAGGAGATCGCCGTCGCCATCCTCGCCGAGCTCGTCGCCTGGCGGCACACGCGCGGCGAAGGGCCCGTCCCCGCGCCTGCGCCCGCGGAGGCGGTCGACCCGGTCTGCGGGATGACCGTCGCGGTCGGCCCGGCCGCCGAGCAGGTCGTGCACGAGGGGGTGGAAGTCTTCTTCTGCTCCGGGCACTGCAAGGCCCGGTTCGAGGCCGAGCCAGAGCGGTACAGTGGCCTGAGAGCCCCGTGAGAGACGTTCTCCAGACCCTCGAACGCTGGGCCGCAGACGGGACGCCGGTCGCCATCGCGACCGTGGTCGGCACCGAGCGGTCGGCCCCGCGCATGCCCGGCGCCGTCCTCGCCGTCTCCGACACCGGCGACGTCGTGGGCTCGGTCACGGGCGGCTGCGTCGAGCCCGCCGTCTACGGCGAGGCGCGCGAGGTCCTCGCCGGCGGGGCGCCCAGGCTGAAGACCTACGGGATCGCCGACGACGAGGCCTTCGAGGTCGGCCTCCCGTGCGGCGGCACCGTCCACATCTTCGTCGACCGGCTCGACCCCGAGCTCGTCGCGCCCATCGTCGAGGCCGTGCGCGAGGAGCGCCCCATCGCGCTCGAGATCGCCATCACCGGCGAGAACGCGGGTGCCAAGCGGCTCGTCGTCCCCGACGACGGCGGCCCGGCGGCCGAGCTCCTCGCCCGCGGCGAGACGGCCATCCTCGACCTTCCGGAAGGGCAGATCTTCGTCTCGTCGTTCGCGCCCAGGCCGAACATGTACGTCTTCGGCGCGGTCGACCACGCCGCCGCCGTCGCGTCCGTCGGGCGCTTCCTCGGCTACCGCGTCACCGTCTGCGACGCCCGCGCGAAGTTCGTCACGCCGGAGCGCTTCCCCGACGTCGACGAGCTCGTGGTCGAGTGGCCCGATCGCTTCCTCAGCCAGGCCTCGGTGGACGAGCGCACCGTCATCTGCGTCCTCACCCACGACCACAAGTTCGACATCCCGGTGCTGAAGGTCGCGCTCGGCACCGACGCCGGCTACATCGGCGCGATGGGCGCGAGGCGCACGAACGAGGATCGCGCCGAGCGGCTGCGCGCCGAGGGCGTCACCGACGAGGAGATCGCCCGCATCCACGCCCCGATCGGCCTGAAGATCGGCTCCAAGACGCCGGAGGAGGTGGCCGTCGCCATCGCGGCGCAGATCGTCCAGGTCATGCGAACCCCCAAGCCCGCGCCCGAGGAGGTCGTTGCTTGAGAGCCCCTGTCGGCCCGAACGCCTGGCCACAGAGCCGCGCCGGACGGCACGAGGCCGCGTCCTCAGTCGCGCCCGTAGCCTCCGGCTACGGACACTCCCTGCGTCCTTGCCTCGCACTCGTCCTGCACACCTCTGCGACGAGGCTTCAGGCCGAAAGGAGCTCTACTTGAAGCTCGAGAACTCGTTCGAGGTCGCCGCGCCGCCGGAGAAGGCATGGGACCTCCTGATGGACGTCCCGCGCATCGTTCCGTGCATGCCCGGGGCGAAGCTGGACGAGGTGGTCGACGAGAACAACTGGAAGGCGACCATGCAGGTGAAGCTCGGGCCGATCAGCCTGACCTTCGCCACCGACGTCGCGCGCAAGGAGGCCGACGAGGCGAACCGCCGCGTCGTGCTCGGCGCCAACGCGCGCGAGACGAGGAACCGCGGCCGGGCCAGCGCGACGATCGAGTCGACCCTCGCGCCCTCCGGCAGCGGGACGAAGATCGACATCGCCACCGACCTCTCGCTCTCCGGGACGGTCGCGCAGTACGGGCGCGGGATGATCGAGGACATCTCCACGCAGATGGTCACGAGCTTCGCCCAGTGCCTCGAGGCACAGCTCGGAGAGTCCGCCCACGAGGCGGAACAGGCGGTCGCCGCCCAGGCGAAGCCGATCTCCGGGCTCTCGCTCTTCTTCGGCAGCCTCTGGCGCCGCATCCGACGGATCGGAAGGAGGTCGAGTTGAGACCGATCGAGATCACGGTCAACGGAAAGAGCCACTCGGCGGAGGTGGAGCCGAGACAGCTCCTCGTCTACTTCCTGCGCGAGCAGCTCGGGCTCACGGGCACGGTCGTGGGCTGCGACACGTCCTCGTGCGGCGCGTGCACGGTGCTCGTCGACGGCGAGTCGGTGAAGTCGTGCACGGCGCTCGCCGTCCAGGCGGACGGCCACGAGGTGACGACCATCGAGGGCATCGGCACGTCCGACGACTTCCACCCGGTCCAGCAGGCCTTCCACGAGGCACACGGTCTCCAGTGCGGCTTCTGCACGCCGGGCATGGTGATGGCGACGATCAGCCTGCTCGCCGAGAATCCGAGCCCCAGCGACGAGGCGATCCGCCACGCACTCGAGGGCAACCTCTGCCGCTGCACCGGCTACGTCAACATCGTCAAGGCCGTCAAGGCCGCGGCGACGGCCTAGGAGGGGACATGGCAGCCACCGAGACCTACATCGGGAAGCCGGTCGCCCGCAAGGAGGACGCGAAGCTCCTCACCGGCCAGTCCCAGTTCATCGACGACCTGACGCTGCCCGGCATGGTCTGGGCCGCGGTCGTTCGCAGCCCGTACGCGCACGCGAAGATCCTCAGCGTCGACGTCTCCGCGGCCCGCGAGGCCGAGGGGGTCGTGGACGCGTTCTCCGGCGCCGACCTCGTCGAGGACTGGGCCGCGACGCTCCCCTGCGTCTGGCTCGTCACCGAGGACACGAAGCAGCCGACGCACCACCCGCTCGCGACCGACAAGGTGCGCTACCAGGGGGACGGCGTCGCCGTCGTCCTCGCCGAGTCGCGTGCGCTGGCGGCGGACGCCGCCGAGCTCGTCCAGGTCGAGTACGAGGAGCTCCCCGCGGTCATCGACCCGGAGGAGGCGCTGGCCGACGGCGCGCCGATCCTCCACGACGACCTCGGCACGAACCACTGCTTCACGTGGAAGCTCGAGTCCGACGGCTTCGACGCGGTCTTCGACGGCGCGCCGGTCACGGTGAAGGAGCGCTTCCGCCAGCAGCGGCTGATTCCCAACGCGATCGAGCCGCGCGGGCGTCATCGCGCAGTACCTGCCCGCGCAGGACGAGTACACGCTCTGGTCGGCGACGCAGATCCCGCACATCCTGCGCTTCTGGCTCGCCATCGTCCTCGGCGTTCCCGAGGCTCGCCTGCGCGTGGTCGCCCCTGACGTCGGCGGCGGCTTCGGCTCGAAGCTCAACGTCTACGCCGAGGAGGCGCTCGCGCTCGCCCTCGCCAAGCGGGTCGGCCGGCCGGTGAAGTGGATCGAGGAGCGCTCGGAGGGCTACCTCGCCACCATCCACGGCCGCGACCAGTGGCAGGAGATGGAGTACGCGGCCGACGAGGACGGCAAGATCCGCGCCGTCCGCGCGAAGCTCGTCGTCGGGCTCGGCGCCTATCTCCAGCTCGTCACCGCCGGCACGCCGATCCTCGGCGGCTGGGTGTACGGCGGGCCGTACGACATCGAGGCCTACTCGCTGGAGGTCGTCGGCGCGTTCACCTCGGCGACCCCGACCGACGCCTACCGCGGCGCCGGGCCGGCCCGAGGCGACGTTCCTGATCGAGCGGACGATCGACGCCCTCGCGCGGAAGCTGGAGATGGACCCGGTCGAGCTCCGGCGCAGGAACTTCATCACCGAGTTCCCGTACACGCTGGCCTCCGGGCTCCAGATCGACTCGGGCGACTTCACGGGCGCGCTCGACCGCGCGCTGGAGATGGCCGGCTACGAGGCGCTCAGGGCCGAGCAGGCCGAGCGCCGCGCCCGCGGCGACACGAAGGAGCTCGGGATCGGCTTCTCCACCTACACGGAGATGTGCGGCCTGGCGCCGTCCCGCATCCTCGGGGCGATCCTCTACGCCGCCGGCGGCTGGGACGCGGCCACGATCCGCTGCCTGCCGACCGGCTCGGCGCAGGTCTTCATCGGCACCTCGCCGCACGGCCAGGGCCACGTCACGACGTTCTCGCAGATCGTCGCCGACCGGCTCGGCATTCCGCTCGACCAGATCGAGGTGGTGCACGGCGACACGGCCACGATGCAGCTCGGCCTGGACACGTACGGGAGCCGCAGCCTCGCCGTCGGCGGGGTCGCGCTCTACAACGCGGCCGAGAAGGTGATCGACAAGGCCCGCGGGGTCGTCGCGCACAAGCTCGAGGTCTCGCCCGACGACCTCCAGCTCGAGAACGGCACCTTCACCGTCGCCGGCACCGACAAGTCGATGACGGTGCGCGACGCGGCGCTGCACGCCTTCACCGCGCACGACCTCCCCGACGGGATGGAGCCCGGGCTCGAGGCGACCTTCGTCTACGACCCGCCCAACTTCAGCTGGCCCGGCGGCGCGCACATCTGCATCGCCGAGGTCGACACGGAGACCGGCGACGTCGAGCTCCTCCGCTACATCGCGGTCGACGAGATCGGCAACGTCATCAACCCGCAGATCGTCGACGGCCAGATCCACGGCGGCGTCACGCAGGGCATCGCGCAGGCGCTCTGGGAGGAGGCGATCTACGACGACGAACGGCAACCTGACCACCGGGTCGATGACCTCGTACCTCGTCCCCAGCGCGGCCGAGACGATCGACTACGAGCTCGACCGCGTCAACGCGCCGAGCCCGACGAACCCGCTCGGCGTCAAGGGCGTGGGGGAGACGGGCACGATCGCTTCGACCCCGGCGGTGATCAACGCCATCGTCGACGCGCTCTCCCCGTACGGCGTCACCGACGTGGAGATGCCCGCCAAGCCCGAGCGAGTCTGGCGCGCGATCCAGGAAGGGGGTGCGAAGTGATTCCGGCGTCGTTCGACTACGAGGTCGCCGAGTCCGTCGACCACGCGATCGAGCTGCTCGGCTCCGGCCGGGAGGCGAAGCTCCTCGCCGGCGGCCACTCGCTTCTCCCGCTCATGAAGCTGAGGCTGGCGCGGCCCGAGCTGCTCATCGACATCGGGCGCGTCTCCGAGCTTTCGTACGTGCGCGAGGACGGCGACGCGATCGCCATCGGCGCGCTCACGCGCTACCACGATCTCGAGAACGACGAGCTCCTGCGGGCCGAGTGCCCCGTCCTCGCCGACGTCGTCGGCGTGATCGGTGACCCGGCGGTGCGCCACCGCGGCACGATCGGTGGGTCCGTCGCGCACTGCGACCCCGCCTCGGACGCCCCGACGATCCTGCTCGCGCTCGACGCCGAGCTCGTGGTCAAGGGCCCGGATGGCGAGCGGCGCTGCTCGGTGGCCGACAGCATGGGCGGCTTCCTGACGACGACCCTCGGCGCGACCGAGGTGCTGACCGAGATCCGCGTGCCCAAGGGCGGGACGGGCGTCTACAAGAAGTCCATCCGCAGGTCGCAGGACTGGGCCACCGTCGCGGTCGCCGCGATCCGGGCGAACGGCGGCGTGCACGTCGCGCTGACGAACATGGGCCCGATCGCGCTCCGCGCGACCGGGGTCGAGGAGGCGCTGGCCTCCGGCGCCGATCCGGCCGCCGCGGCCGAGCGCGCCGCCGAGGGCACGAGCCCGCCCAGCGACCACAACGCGAGCTCCGAGTACCGCGAGCACCTCGTCCGCGTCCTCACGCGGCGGGCGCTCGAGGAGGCTCTGAGCTAGCAGGTGCGAACATACGGGGGCGCACATGGCTCCCGAGCCGACGTACTACGTCCAGATCTCCGACCCCGAGGAGCCGGAGCGCTGGCACACGGTCGCGCGGGTCGAGGGCCGCGCGCTCGCCGACGAGGTCATCCGCCTGGCGCAGGGCACCTACATGCGGGCGACGGTGACCGCCGAGTCGCACTTCAGCGCCCGCGCCCTCTCGCGCTCGCACCTGCGCCGCGCGCAGCGCCTCGCGCACGCCGACTGGGAGCTCGGGATGGGCGAGCACCGCCATTACGGCCGCGCGCTCGTCGAACGCGCCCGCGCGAACCTGGCTGTCCGCTAGAGCCACTCGGGTCGCCGGGGGCGTGACCGCTGGGCGCGGGCGGGTAGCCTTGGTCCCGACCTTCGAGGGTCGAGAACCCGGGCTCAGGGGTCGACACTTGAAGGACGGGAATGCATAGGGGTCTGCTCAGAACTGCGGCGTTCGTCCTTCTCAGCGTGGCGTTCGCGCTCGCCGGGAGCGTCGTCGCGCTGCGCGCGGCCGCGCCCCAGTCGACCGCGGTCACGCTGGGGACGGTCGACGTCGGCGTCGTCCCGGCGCGAAGCGGGGCGATGGACGTCTACGTTCCGGTCGTCGACTGGGGCATGAGGGCCGAGCCTTTCTCGGCGCCCCTGGCCGTCGAGCTCGAGTTCCGCTCGCTCGACCGCGACGCCGCGCTCGCCGCCCTGCGAACCGGCGGCAGCGCCGACGCGAGCCTCGCCGGTCTGGAGGGCGAGCTCCACGACGCCGTCGCCGCCGGCCTGCGCCGGGCGGCCGCGCTCGCGCTGCTCGGCGGCGCCCTGGGCGGGCTCCTCGCCGGCGCTCTGATCGCCGTCTTCACCCGGCGGCGGTGGCTCCTGCTTGGACCGGCCGCAGGGCTGGCCGTCACGTTCGCGGTGGTCGTTCTCGTCGGCACGGGAGTCAGCCGGTTCGACTACGGCGCGCTGCGGGAGCCGACGTTCTACGCGCACGGCGAGGAGCTGCCGCGACTCCTGGAGTTCTCCGAGCGCGTCCTGGCCGCCGGCGAGGGCTACGACGACTCCTACGGCGAGGCCGTCGAGGGCCTGACGCGCCTGATCGCGGTCGCCGGCGAGCGTGCCGACGAGCCGGCCCCGGTCGACCGGGCGATCGTCGTCGCCTCCGACCTTCACTCGAACACCCTCGTGCTCCCGGCCCTCGAGGGGTTCACGAGCGGGAAGCCGGTCTTCCTCGTCGGCGACCTCACCCAGCGCGGGACGCGCTACGAGACCGCTGTCGTCCCCGGGATCGCGCAGCTCGGCTCCCCGGTAGTCGCGGTCTCCGGCAACCACGATTCGCGGCCGCTGATGCTGGCGGCGGCGCGCGCCGGCGTGATCGTGCTGACCCGCAGCGGGCGGCTGCTCGCCGACGGGACGACCGCCGGCGAGTCCGTGATCTCGGTCGCCGGCCTCCGGGTCGCCGGCTGGGACGACCCCGGGGAGAGCGCCGCGGGCACCTTCGAAGGCCACCTCCTCGAGCTGAAGGAGCAGGCGCTCGTCGACGCCGAGGAGCAGTTCCTCGACTGGTTCGACGCTCTGCCCGAACGGCCCGACGTCGTCCTCGTCCACCGGCACTCGCTCGCGCACGCGCTCCTCGAGCGTCTGGCGGAGGACGGCGGCGAGCCGGTGCTCGTCCTCACCGGCCACGACCACGAGCAGCACGTCGAGAGCGAGGGCGGGTCCGTCCTCGTCGACGGCGGCACGGTCGGGGCGGGCGGCGCCTTCGGCCTCGGCGAGCTGAAGTCGGGCCTCGCGCTCGTCCACCTCGACGCGGACGAGCGGGCCCGGGCCGTGGACCTGATCGAGGTGGAGCCGGAGTCAGGCTCGGCGAGCGCGCACCGGGTCGTGCTCGAGGTCGGCGAGCCGGCGGAGGTTGCCGGCGAGGCCGGCGGCTCGTAGCAGCCGAAGCTCGCGTTCTCCTCCGCGTCGCTGCTGCCGCTGCCCCGTCCGCAGGAGGCGGCGAGCAGGGGCAGAAGTAGTCCCGGCGATCGTGGCAGACATGCCAAGAACCGACCATCGTCCAACCATCGGCGTGCGCGCAAGTGCCGCGCCCGCTTGGAATACCCTGCACCTGTGGAGGTTCTGACTCCGCGCACGCTCGACGAGGCGCTCGAGCTGAAGGCCGAGCGCCCGGACGCCGTGCCCATCCAGGGCGGCACGGACGTGATGGTCGAGCTCAACTTCGACCGCTCCCGCCCAGAGACGATCCTCAACCTGAACGAGGTCGCCGAGCTACGCGGCTGGTCGCGTGAGAACGGGTCGCTCCGGCTCGGTGCCGGGCTCACCTACGCCGAGGCGATGGAGGGGGAGCCTGCCGAGCTGCTGCCGGCGCTGGCGGAGGCTTCGCGCACGGTCGGCTCGCCGCAGATCCGCGCCCGCGGCACGATCGGCGGCAACCTCGGCACCGCCTCGCCCGCCGGCGATGCACTGCCGCCGCTCCTGGTCGAGGGCGCGGAGGTCGAGCTGGCGAAGGTCGGCGCGACGCGCACCGTGGCGCTGACGGACTTCCTCGTCGGGCCCCAAGAAGAACGCGCTCGCCGACGACGAGCTGATCGTCGCCGTGCGGGTGACCCCGTCCAAGAGCCGGCAGACCTTCATGAAGGTCGGGCCGCGCAACGCCATGGTGATCGCGGTCTGCTCCCTCGCGCTCTCCGTCGACCGGGAGCGCGAGGAGATCCGCGCCGCGTTCGGCTCGGCCGGCCCGGTCCCCGGGCTCGTCACGGCGCCGCTCGGCGAGCGCGCCGAGTTCCCCGAGCGCCTCGCCGCCGCCGCCAGCCCCATCGACGACGTCCGCGGCACGGCGGCGTACCGCCGCCACGCGCTCAAGGTCCTGACCGCCCGTGCCCTGGAGCGGGTGCTCACGTGAACGTCGTGCTCACGGTGAACGGGGACCGCCACGAGGCCGACGTCTGGGCCGGCGAGAGCCTGCTCTTCACGCTGCGCGAGCGCCTCGCCCTGCCCGGCTCGAAGAACGCGTGCGAGCAGGGCGAGTGCGGCTCCTGCTCGGTCCTCCTCGACGGGAAGCTCGTCTGCGCCTGCCTCGTCCTCACGGCGCAGGCGGAGGGGCACGAGATCGTGACGGTGGAGGGACTGGGCGAGAAGGGCGGCCTGCACAGGGTGCAGGAGGCCTTCGCGGACACGGGCGCCGTCCAGTGCGGCTTCTGCACGCCCGGCCTGGTCGTGGCGACGGCGGCGCTCCTCGAGCACAGCCCGGACCCGAGCGACGACGAGATCCGCGAGGCGCTCTCCGGCAACCTCTGTCGCTGCACCGGGTACCAGAAGATCTTCGACGCCGTGCGCGCGGCCGCGGGAGCAGCGTGAGCACGGCGCGGAAGCTCGAGCTCGGCCGCGTGGGCGAGTCCGTCCGCCGCGTCGACGCGATCCCGAAGGTCGCCGGGGAGTTCGCCTACTCCAGTGACCTGTACGCGGCGGACATGCTCTGGGGCCACACGGTCCGCAGCCCGCACGCGCACGCGCTCATCACGGCCATCGACACGACGCGGGCCGCCGGCATGCCGGGCGTGCACGCGGTGCTCACGCACGAGGACGTCCCCGGCGAGAAGCGCTACGGCCTCGAGTTCCCCGACCAGCCCGTGCTCGCGTTCGAGCGCGTGCGCTACTTCGGCGAGCCCGTCGCGGTCGTCGCGGCGGAGCATCCCGAGCAGGCCCGCCGCGCGGCCGCCGAGGTCCGCGTCGAGTACGAGCCGCTCGAGCCGGTCATCGACCCCGAGCGCGCCACCGAGATGGAGCCGATCCACCCCGAGCGCTGGACCGACGGCCACGGCTACCACCACGACCCGCGCCCGAACGTCGTCCGCACGATCGTCATCCGCCACGGCGACCCCGACGCCGAGGCCGAGGTCGTCGTCGAGGGCACCTACGAGCTCGGGATCCAGGACCAGGCGTTCCTCGGGCCCGAGTCCGGCCTGGCCGTCCCGGACGGCGAGGGCGGCATCGACATCTACGTCGCCACGCAGTGGCTGCACGTCGACCGCGACCAGGTCGCGCCGTGCCTCGGCCTGACGCCGAACCGCGTGCGCATCCACCTCGCCGGCGTGGGCGGCGCCTTCGGCGGCCGCGAGGACCTCTCCATGCAGATCCACGGGGCGATGCTCGCGCTGCAGACCAACCGCCCCGTGAAGTTCGTCTACAACCGCGAGGAGTCGTTCGTCGGCCACATCCACCGCCATCCGGCGCGCATCTGGATGCGGCACGGCGCCGACCGCGAGGGCCGGCTCGTGTCGGTGCGCGCGAAGATCCTGCTCGACGGCGGGGCGTACGCCTCCAGCTCGACCGCCGTCACCTCGAACGCGGCCTCCTTCGCCTGCGGGCCGTACGCCGTCCCGAACGCGCTGCTCGAGGCGACCTGCGTCTACACCAACAACCCGCCGTGCGGCGCGATGCGGGGCTTCGGCTCCGTCCAGTCGTGCTTCGCGCACGAGGCGCAGATGGACCGGCTCGCCGACGCGCTCGGCATGGGGCGCGTCGACCTGCGACTCCGCAACGCGCTCGGGCCCGGCGACGTGCTGCCGACCGGCCAGGTCGTCACCGGCTCGCTTCCGGTCGCCGAGGTGATCCGCCGCTGTGCGGACATCCCGATCCCGGACTCCGAGGAGCTGCCGCGCGATCCCATCCGCCTCCCCGGCGGGGCGGGCAACACGACGCGCGGCGAGGGCGTGCGCCGCGGCGTGGGCTTCGCGGTCGGCTTCAAGAACATCTGCTACTCGGAGGGCTTCGACGACTTCTGCGCCGCCCGCGTGCGCGTGTTCGCCGACGCGGACGGCGAGCTGGCCGTCGAGGTTCACTCGGCGGCCGCCGAGGTCGGCCAGGGCGTCGTCGGCGTCATGGCCCAGGTCGCGCGCACCGAGCTCGACCTCGAGAACGTCGTCATCGCGCCGCACACGACGACGACCGTCCAGTCGGCCGGCTCCTCCTCGGCCTCCCGCCAGACGTGGATGACCGCCGGCGCCGTCCAGCTCGCGGCCCGCGAGGCCAGGTCGGAGCTCGACCGGCGCGGCGGGGCTCTCGAGCCCGGCGAGGAGATCTCGGTCGAGCGCGTCTACCGGCACACGCGCACGTACCCGCTCGACCCGGACACGGGCCAGGTCGTCGGCGGCGAGCGCGCCCACGTGGCGTTTGCCTGCTCCGCCATGCGGGTAGTCGCGGAGGTGGACGTCGACCTGGGCCTCACGCGGGTGGTCTGGATCGGCACCGCACAGGACGTCGGCCGTGCGCTCAACCCGCAGGCGGTGCACGGCCAGATCGAGGGCGGCACCGCGCAGGGCCTCGGCCTCGCCCTCATGGAGGAGATCCAGACGCGCGACGGGCTGATCACGAACGCGAGCTTCACGGACTACCTGATCCCGACGGCGCTCGACATGCCGCCGGTCTGGACGGAGCTCGTCGAGGTGCCCGAGCCCGACGCGCCGTACGGGGTCAAGGGCGTCGGCGAGCCGCCGACCGTGGTCTCGACGGCGGCCATCGTCGCGGCGGTGCGCGACGCGAGCGGCCGGGAGCTGGTGCGGGCGCCCGTGCGGCCCGACGAGATCGTGGGGCTCACGTGAGCGGCTTCACCCTCGCCAACCTGAAGGACGTGGAGGACTCCGCCGTCAAGTTCGGGCTCTCGCCGACGCTCGAGTCGCGCTTCGCACGAGGCGACCTCGAGACCGCGGAGCTCGGCCTCTCCTACCAGCGGCTGGCGCCCCTCGCCCGCTCCCCGTTCGGGCACAAGCACGGCCAGCAGGAGGAGATCTACGTCATCCTCGGGGGCGGCGGGCTCGCGAAGGTGGGCGACGAGGTCGTCGAGCTGAAACCTCTCGACGCGCTTCGCGTCGCGCCCGAGGTCACCCGGGCCTTCGAGGCCGGCCCCGACGGGCTGGAGCTCCTCGCCTTCGGCTCGGGCGCGGGCGGCCCGCAGGACGCCGAGGTGATCGACGACTGGTGGCCGACCGGCTCCTAGCCGGCACGCTTTCGGCACGTTTCCGGCACTGACACGCGCTTCCTTGGTCGTTACGCTAGGAAGCGGGTGGTGGGAGAGGGGTGCCCCTAACAGTTAAGGGGCGACGACCGGCGAGCCCAGCCCCTGCCGCCGATTCTTGGAATCAGCCGACGATGTCCGCGACGATCCCCGGATGCCGCGCGCGCCAGTTGGCGAGGTAGAAGCCGAGGTGGAGGCGCGCCTGCTCGGTCGACGCGGTCGGCGGGTCGCTCACCTCCACCGTCGAATCGCCGCTCTGCGAGGCGCTGTAGTTGGCGTGCCGAAGCGAGGCGAGGAGATCGTGGACGAAGGCAGGGTTCGAAACGTGAACAGTCATGGCCGCAGTTCCCTTCTGGGACTGAGTGTGCGTCGGCCTCCGGACGCCTTCAACTACCCGAAAGAGGAGAATGCGGCCGTGCGCCCAGGCCTCGCAGTCGCGGCGGCCGTTGTCGCCCTGGCCGGCTGCTCGAGCGAGGTCGTCGACACCTCCGCCGGGACCGAGGTGGCCGAGGCGCTCGACGGCGACACGATCGAGACCACGGACGGCGAGCGCGTGCGCCTCGTCCAGATCGACGCACCCGAGCTCGGCGACGACGAGTGCTACTCGCACGACGCGGCCGCTGAGCTGGCCGACCTCCTCCCGCCCGGCACGGCAATCCGCCTGGAGGCCGATCCGCGGCTCGACGACACGGACCGGTTCGACCGCCTGCTCCGCTACGTCCACCGCGACGGCATGAACGTGAACCTCGAGCTCGTCCGCCGCGGCGCCGCAAGCCCGTACTTCTTCGACGACGACCGCGGCCGCTACGCGGACGAGCTGCTCGACGCCGCCCGCGACGCCGAGGAGGCAGGGCGCGGTCTCTGGGGTGCCTGCCCCTCAACCCGTCTGGAGCCCTGGCACGCCGTCGACACCGGCCCCGGCGGCCGCTGACACGCGGTGTCACCCATTCGAGTGATCCCCGCGGGAAGATCCTGCGCCTACGCTCCGTCTGGAAAGCGGCCCATGAATCTGCGGGATCTACCCTTGGGAAGCCTGATCGTGCGCGACGGCATCGCGCGGCCTGCCACCGTGCGTGACGCGCTCGTCGAGGCGCAGGAGACCGACCGCCGACTCGGCGAGGTCATGCTCCAGCATGGCTGGATCCGGGAACGCGACCTCGCGCGGCTCCTGGCCGAGCAGGAGAAGCTCGAGTTCATCGACCTGGCGAAGATCGACCTGGACGACAACGCCGTCGACTACCTGCCGGAGTCCGTCGCCCGCGGCGTGAAGGCGATCCCGTACGGGTTCGCCAACTCCGTGCTGCTCGTGGCCGTCGTCCGACCCGACCGACGACCGCGGCCTCGACGAGATCCGCGAGGCCGTCGGACGCCGCGTCCGGTTCAAGGTCGCGCTCACGAGCGAGATCGAGTCGGCGTTGGCCGACGCGTTCGGCGAGCCCCTCGCGGCCTCCGCGTAAGCCGCTCAAAAGAGCTGGCCCCGCGGGTCGAATCCGTTTGCCTTGAAAGCTCCTCGCCTCGCGCGCCTAGGCGCGTCGGTGGAGTGCGGGCTTTGGGCCAGATTCTGCTGGCAGGGCCAGTAGCTGCAGTGTACCTCGCCTGGAGGATTCGCGTGGCCGGCCTTCAGCGCGCTACCGTTCCCGCGTGGATCTCGCCCGACGGCTAGCGGTGGCGCGCGGCGACGAGCTCGCCGACGTCGTCATCCAGGGCGGCAGGGTCTTCTCGGTCTTCACGCGCGAGTGGCTGGAGACCGACGTCGCCATCTGCGACGGCTACATCGCCGGCCTGGGCGAGTACGCGGGCCGCGAGGTCATCCACGCCGAAGGCAAGCACGTCGTCCCCGGCTTCGTCGACGCCCACATGCACCTCGAGTCCTCGAAGCTGCTCGTGGACGAGTTCGCGCGCCTCGTCCTCCCGCTGGGCACGACCGCCGTCGTCGCCGACCCGCACGAGATCGCCAACGTCCTCGGCACGGACGGCGTCCACTGGCTCGCCGACCTCTGCGACGAGGTGCCGCTCGACGTCTTCTTCATGGCCTCGTCGTGCGTGCCCGCCTCGACGTTCGAGTCGCCGCGGCGCCCGCTTCGAACCCCGGCGATCTCGAGGGGCTGCTGCGCCGCCGCCGCGTGATCGGTCTCGCCGAGATGATGAACTTCCCCGGGGTCATTGCCGGCGACCCGCACGAGCTGGAGAAGCTCGCGCTCGCCACGACGCACGTCGACGGCCACGCGCCCGGCGTCCTCGGCAAGGACCTCCAGGCCTACGCCGCCGCCGGCATCCGCTCCGACCACGAGTGCTACACGGCCGAGGAGGGACGCGAGCGCCTGCGCGCCGGCATGTGGGTGCTGATCCGCGAGGCCTCGGCCGCCCGCAACCTCGCCGCCCTCCTGCCGCTCGTCGAGGAGTTCGGCCCGCACCGGCTCGCCTTCTGCACCGACGACCGCGAGCCCGAGCACATCGCCGAGGAGGGCCACGTCAACTCGATGGTGCGCGACGCCGTCGCGCAGGGAACCGCCCCGGAAGACGCGCTCGTCATGGCGACGCTCAACCCGTGCCTCTGGCACGGCCTCACCCGCCTGGGCGCGCTCGCGCCCGGCTACCAGGCCGACATCCTGCTCCTCCCCGACCTGGAACGCTTCGAGCCCGAGCTCGTCCTCAAGGCGGGCAAGCCGGTCGAGGAGATCGCGCGCGTCGACGTGCCGGAGTGGGTCAAGTCGACCGTGAACGTCGAGCCGGTCGCCGTGAACGACTTCCGCATCCCGTGGGAGGGCGGCGCGGCCCGCGTCATCGGGCTGGTCGAGGGCCAGATCGTCACGGAGGCCCTGGAGGACGAGCCGCGCGTCGAGAACGGCCTCGCCGAGTCCGATCCCACGCGCGACCTGCTCAAGATCGCCGTCGTCGAACGGCACCTGCGAACGGGCCGGATCGGCCTCGGCTTCGTGCGCGGCTTCGGCCTCCAGAAGGGCGCGATCGCCTCGACGATCGCCCACGACGCGCACAACATCGTGGTCGTCGGCGCCGACGACGGCGACATGGCCCGCGCCGTCCAGCGCATCGCGGAGATCGGCGGCGGCATCGTCGTCGTCGAGAGCCGCGGCGTGAAGGCGGAGCTGCCCTTGCCGGTCGCCGGTCTGTTGTCGGACGCGCCCCTCGCGGAAGTGGTGGAGGCGAGCGAGGCCTGCGTCGAGGCGGCCCGCGTCCTCGGCTGCACCTACCCGTCGCCGTTCCAGACGATGTCGTTCCTGGCGCTCTCGGTGATCCCGGCGCTGAAGATCACGGACCGCGGCCTCGTCGACGTCGACCGCTTCGAGCTCGTCCCGCTCGCCGTCGATATCCAATAACTGGCTCTAAGCCAGGCCCGGCACCCCGCCGATAAGAAGGGCATGCCGCCTACCAGTGCCTCGGCTCGTCGGGCGACGTTCGACGCAATCGCGCTCGTGCTCGCGTTCCTCGCGGTGGACGCCCTCATCGTCGCGGCGATCCTCACCGAGCTGGTCGAGCCGGCCCAGGGCTTCGTCACGATCCTCGCCCTCGGCGCGGTCGTCCTCCTCCTCTTCCGCGACGACGTCGCCGAGGCGTTCGTCGCCGGCAACGAAAAGCTCGGCCTCACGGTCGACGACCAGCCGGTTCGCACCGCCCTCGACTCCCTTGCCGGCGAGGACGGCTGGACGGTGGAGCACGACTTCCTGAGCGCCCACGGCCGCCGCATCGGCACGGTCGTCCACGGCCCCTCCGGCTCCTACCTCGTGGAGACGCGCAACCGCGCCTACCGAGTGGAGCACCTCGGCCGAGCCCGCCACCACGCAGCGTGGCTCCACGGCGAGGTCGGCGGCTGGGTCACCCCGGTCCTGTGCCTGGTGCAGCGAGACGACCGCCCGCACCGCCGAGACGGCGTCTGGATCATGGGCGTCGACC
>CAWKBS010000013.1:0-180285 GCA_963847985.1 uncultured Actinomycetes bacterium
CGAAATTCCTTGTCGGGTAAGTTCCGACCTGCACGAATGGCGTAACGACTTGGGCGCTGTCTCAACGAGGGATCCGGTGAAACTGTAGTCTCGGTGAAGATACCGAGTACCCGTGGTTGGACGGAAAGACCCCGTGAACCTTTACTGCAGCTTGATGTTGGAGTCTGGGATGCGTTGTCCAGGATAGGTGGGAGTCTGTGAAGCGGAGGCGCCAGCTTTCGTGGAGACAATCTTGGGATACCACCCTTCGTGTTCTGGGCTTCTAACCCGATGCCGTAATCCGGGTCGGGAACAGCGTCAGGTGGGCAGTTTGACTGGGGCGGTCGCCTCCTAAAATGTAACGGAGGCGCGCAAAGGTTCCCTCAGCACGGTTGGAAATCGTGCGTAGAGTGTAAAGGCATAAGGGAGCTTGACTGCGAGACTGACAAGTCGAGCAGGTGCGAAAGCAGGCCTTAGTGATCCGGCGGTAGAGAGTGGAATTGCCGTCGCTCAACGGATAAAAGGTACTCCGGGGATAACAGGCTTATCCTTCCCAAGAGTCCACATCGACGGAAGGGTTTGGCACCTCGATGTCGGCTCGTCGCATCCTGGGGCTGGAGTAGGTCCCAAGGGTTGGGCTGTTCGCCCATTAAAGCGGTACGCGAGCTGGGTTCAGAACGTCGTGAGACAGTTCGGTCCCTATCCACCATGGGCGTTGGAGGCTTGAGAGGAGTCGTCCCTAGTACGAGAGGACCGGGACGAACAGACCTCTGGTGTATCAGTCGTCGTGCCAACGGCGCTGCTGATTAGCCACGTCTGGATGGGATAACCGCTGAAAGCATCTAAGCGGGAAGCCCACCTCGAGATGAGGCCTCCATCCCCTCGAGGGAGTAAGGGTCGTGGGAGACCACCACGTTGATAGGCGGGACGTGCAAGCACAGCAATGTGTTCAGCGGACCCGTACTAATCACCCGAGGTCTTGATTTGAACACCGTAATAAAGTCGCTATGGAGTTTTGAGGGTGTGCGAGGAATCGCGCACGAGCCTCACAATTTCCGGTGGCCATAGCGGCGGGGAAACACCTCTTCCCATTCCGAACAGAGAAGTTAAGCCCGCCCGCGCCGATGGTACTCGGAGGGCAACCTCCCGGGAGAGTAGGTCGCCGCCGGTTTTTTCTGAAGAGGGCCGCCGCAAGGCGGCCCTCTCGTCGTTAACGGCTGCCTCGGCGAGCCGGCGCAACGGCGCACGGCCGGAACACCCGCTCCCGCCGCAGCGCCCGCGGATCCGCTCCCGGCCGGTCGCGGAACCACTCGAAGAGGACGATGTGGCGGCTGAGCGCGCCGGCCTCGTCGGCGAACGGGAAGAACCACTGGCTCCAGTGCAGGACGCTGCGCGCGCCCTCGAGGGACGTGTTCCTCGTGGTGCGCCGCTGCCGTTGAACGGTGGTCCACTGCCCCGTGTCCTCCTGGACCTGCCGGGTGAAAGTGAGGCGAACGTAGCCGTCGGCGGGGCTCGCGCTCCAGCGCGTGTGGGCGCGAACGACGCTGGGATTCCGTCCGACGATGCCGCAGCCGGTGCGGTGCGTCTCCCACGCGAACGGCCCCTTGGTGCCCGACCACCCGGCGAGCGGGTCGGCGCCGGCGAGGTCCGCCCCCATGAGGGCAAGCGCAGCGCCCCAGACCCCGAAAGTGGCGAGGCAACGCCTCCGACGCCGAGTCATTCTCCTCCTTCATCCGCCCATCCGGGCGGTAGCCGCAGAGCGACGAACAGGCGGGACTCTACGGCGTCGACCGGTCGGCGTGCTCGGTCGGAAATCAGGCCGCGCGCAGCCGATCGCGCCAGTCCGGGTCGAGCGCGCGAAGGCGGGCGACGCGCTCGCCGACCGGCGGGTGCGTCGAGAACATCGCGGCGAGCCCGACGGGCTCGAACGGGTTCACGATGTAGAGCGGCTCCGTGACGGGGCTCGCCTGGAAGCGAACGAGCTCCTCGGCCTGCTCGATCCGGACGAGCGCATCGGCGAGGGGATGCGGCGACCCGAGGATCTCCGCCGCGCGCGCGTCTGCGGCCGGCTCACGCTTCGGCGAGAGGAAGACCTGCACGATGCTCGCCGCCACCGGCCCCAGGACGAAGAGGAGCGCGCGCTCGAGAAAGCCGCCGATGCGGCTCGCCTCGACCAGCCAACCGGCGAGCAGCACGACCGGGGTCTGCACGAGGGAGTCGCGATGCCGCGCGTGGGCGAGCTCGTGGGCGAGGACGCCCTCGAGCTCGGCGGGCGTGAGCATGGTGACGAGGCCCTGCGTGAGGGCGATGCCGGACGCACCCGCTCCCCGGCCGACCGAGAGCGCGCGCGGGTGGCCGTCCGCGATCAGATAGAGCTTCGGACGATCGACTCCGGCCTGGGCGGCGAGCCGCTCGGCCGTCGAGTGCAGGCCAGGTGACTCGGCGATCTGAAGCTCGCGGGCTCCCAGCGAGGCGAGGATGACGCGCGGCCCGTACCAGAAGATCGTGGCGGCCATGAGAAGTCCGACGACGAGGAACACGCTGCCCAGGCGCACCCCGCCGAGCCACCAGCCGAGCGCGAACAGCCCCCCGGCGATGACGCCGTAGAAGACGAGTGCCTTGAAGATGTTGCGAGCGGCGAGGAGACGGCTACGCACGGCGGGCGCCGCCTCCGCCTACGGCTCGCCTTCGCTCTCGGCCAGGCCGCGCGGTGGCCAGTCCGGCTCGGGAGCGTCGCAACGGCTCGAGCAGTGGAGCGAGGCGATGTTCTGGAGAGGAACGAGGATGTGCCCGTTCAGCTCGAGGTGGGGGACGCCGGCAACTGCGCAGTATGCGGTGAGCGTTCCCTCCTGGTACTCCCCGCCGAACAGCTCAACCTCGACCTGCTCGCCGGTGTACTTGCTCGTGTAGTCCTCCACGCTCTCAGCGTAGCGGTTTTCGCTCAACCATCCCGTTCGCCGAGGCCGTAGAAGTCGCTAAATGCGCCCCCGGTGTGGTCCCGGTGTGGTGACCTCAGTCGGCCGGGTGGATCCGTCCGTCCGTGACGATCACCCGGGACACCCCGGCGTTGGGCTCGACGCGGTGGAGCTTGCGGTACTCGTGGACGTCCATGCCCGCCGCGGCCGCCTGAATCGCGCGGATCGGCCCTCCGTGAGAGACGACGAGGATCTCCTCGCTCCGATGCGCCTCCGCGATCCGTCGGAGCGCCGCGAGCACGCGCGCGGACATCGCCGCGTAGCTCTCGCCGTCGCTCCCAGCCCTCGCCGCCGTCGAGCCAGCGCCGGAACGCAGCCGGGAAGCTCGCCTCGACCTCGGCACGGCTCAGCCCGGCCCAGGTGCCGACGTCGACCTCGCGCAGCTCCTCGACCGGAACGGGCTCGAGCCCCGTGCGGGCGCCGACGGCGATCGCCGTGTCGAGCGCGCGGCGGAGCGGGCTCGAGTAGATGGCGCTGAGCCCCGCGGTCGCGCTGAGCTCGTCGGCGAGGGCCTCGGCCTGGCGCCGCCCGAGGTCGGTCAGCGGCCTGTCGCTGTGCCCCTGGAAGCGGTTCGCCGCGTTCCAGTCGCTCTCGCCGTGGCGGGCGAGGTAGACCGTCGTCACTCGGGAAGCCGGCGGATGACGGCCTCCTCGCCGGCGCTGAAGGCCCGGCGCCGCTCCTCGTCGGCCGGGTCGACCATGTGCCCATCGCGGCCGATGTAGCCGCCCCTCCCGCCGACGACGAGGAGCACGAGCGTCTCGTCGCCCGCGTTCCAGACGCGACGCGGCGAGGTCGACTCCACGTGGCAGACGCCGCCGGGCCCGAGCTCGAACCGCTCGCTCTCGACCTCGAACCCGGCCAGCCCGCGGTGGACGAAGTAGAGCTCGTCCTGCTCGTCGTGGAAGTGCTCGAACCAGCCGGTCTGCGGCGGCAGCACCATCGCGTTGACGCCGAACGCGGTGACGCCGAGCGCCTGGCGGACCTTGCGGAAGACGCCGGTTCCGAGCTCGTCGATCGAACCGTGGGCGTAGCCCATGCCGTTATCGTAGGCGCCCGTGGAGCTCGGGCTCGAAGATCGCGTCTGCGTCGTCACCGGCTCGACCGCCGGCATCGGCCTCGAGACGGCGCGGCTGCTGGCCGCCGAGGGAGCGAAGGTCGTGGTGTCCGGCCGCGACCCCGGGCGGGTGGAGGCGGCGCGGGCCGAGGTCGGCGCCGCGCTCGGCGTCGCCGGCGACCTGGCGACGCCCGAGGCGCCGGTCGAGCTGATCGCCCGCGCGGAGGCCGAGCTCGGGCAGGTCGACTGCCTCGTCAACAACGTCGCCCTCGCCGTCCAGGTCGGGTTCGACGAGCTGACCGACGTCGACTGGGAGTCGTTGTGGCAGCTGAACGTCATGAGCTACGTGCGCTCGATCCAGGCGGTGCTCCCCGGGATGCGCGGCCGCGGCTGGGGCCGCATCGTCAACCTCAGCTCGAGCGCCGGCAAACGGCCCTCCACGTCGATGCCGAACTACAGCGTCACCAAGGCGGCCGTGCTCTCGCTCTCGCGCCTCGTAGCCGACCTGTACGCGGCCGACGGGGTGCTCTGCAACGCGGTCACGCCGGGGCCGACCGCGTCGCCGGCATGGCTTGGGCCCGGGGGGCTCGCCGACCAGGCTGCGCAGCGCTCGGGCAAGAGCAGGGAGGAGGTCCTGGCCGGCGTCGCCAAGGGGCGCCCCCTCGGCCGGCTGGCCGAGCCCGAGGAGATCGCCGCCGTCATCGTCTTCCTGTGCTCGGACCGTGCCAGCTATGTGACGGGCTCCGCGTGGAGCGCCGACGGGGGCACGGTCCCCATCATCATCTAGCGGTAGCGTAGGAGGGTGCCCGACGTCGCCGGACGGGTGGCGGACGCCTTCGAGGCCCGCGTCCGCGAGCAGGAGGAGAGCTGGCTCTCCCCGCTCGCCGTGCGGTCGTACGCGACGCGCGGCCGCGCGCATGCCGAGGAGGAGGAATGCCGCCTGCGGACGCCGTTCCAGCGCGACCGCGATCGCATCGTCCACTCGAAGGCCTTCCGGCGCCTCAAGCACAAGACGCAGGTCTTCATCGACCCGCAGGGAGACCACTACCGCACGCGGCTCACGCACACGCTCGAGACCGCGGGCATCTCCCGCACGGTCGCGCGGGCCCTGCAGCTCAACGAGGATCTCGCCGAGGCGATCGCGCTCGGCCACGACCTCGGCCACACGCCCTTCGGGCACACCGGCGAGCAGGCGCTCGATGCCGCGGTCGCCGAGCGCTTCGACCGCCGCTTTCGCCACAACGAGCAGTCCCTGCGCGTGGTCGAAGTGCTCGAGCGCGACGGCCGCGGCCTCAACCTGACCGTCGAGACGCGGGACGGGATCCTCCACCACACGGGCTCCGGGGAGCCGGCGACGCTCGAGGGCAAGATCGTCCGCCTCGTCGACCGGGTCGCGTACATCAACCACGACATCGACGACGCCGTGCGCGCCGGCGTTCTCCGCCCGGACGACCTGCCGCAGGAGGAGATCGCGTTCCTCGGCGCCCGCGGCTCGCGCCGCATCGACACGCTCGTCCACGACCTCGTCGAGGCTTCGGCCGAGGCGGGCGACATCGTGCAGAGCGAGGAGGTCGGTCGCGCCATGCTCGCCCTGCGCGACTTCATGTTCGCGCGCGTGTACCTCGGCCCGGCCGAGGAGGCGCAGCGCGAGCTCGCCGTGGGCACCGTACGGCGCATCTTCGACCGGCTGGTCGAGCATCCCGAGGAACTTCCGCCAGACCGCCCCGGCGATCTTCCCGAGCGGGTCACCGACTACGTGGCCGGCATGACCGACCGCTTCGCGCTCGCTTGGCGGTCATAAAGCAGTCTTCGGTCGACGAGGTGAAGGCGGCCGCCGACATGGTCGAGATCGTCGGCGCGCGCACCCTGCTCCGGCGTACCGGCGCGCAGTGGAGCGGCCGCTGCCCGTTCCACGAGGAGAAGACGCCGAGCTTCTCGGTCGACCCGGTCGGGAAGCTCTACCACTGCTTCGGCTGCGGCAAGGGCGGCGACCTGATCACGTTCGTCCAGGAGACGGAGGGCCTCGACTTCGTCCAGGCGATCGAGTGGCTGGCCGACCGCTACCGCATCACGCTCGAGTACGAGGAGACATCACCGCAGGACGAGGCCCGCCGTACCCGCCGCGAGCGGCTGCTGGCGCTCCTCGAGCAGGCGGCGCGCTTCTACGAGCGCTACCTCTGGGAGGCGGACGCCGGCGAGTCGGTACGGGCCTACCTGGCCGAGCGCGGCCTGCAGGAGGAGGTCTGCCGCGAGTTCCGGCTCGGCCTCTCGCCCGGCGGCGTCGTGCTGGCGCAGAAGGCGCGGGCCAAGGGCTACGTCGCAGGACGAGCTGGTCGCCGCCGGCCTCGTGAACCGCCGAGGGAACGACTACTTCGCCGGCCGCCTTGTCTTCCCGCTCGCCGACGCCCGCGGCCGTGTCCTCGGCTTCGGCGCGCGCCGCCTCCGCGACGACGACCCCATTCCCGCGAAGTACGTGAACTCGCCCGAGGGAGAGGTCTTCCGCAAGGGCTCGATCGTCTACGGTCTCGACCGCGCCCGATCGGCGGTGGCCAAGGAGGAGCGCGCGCTCGTCGTCGAGGGCTACACGGACGTGCTCGCCCTCCACCAGGCCGGGCTCGTCTCCGTCGTCGCCTCGATGGGAACGGCGCTCACCGAGCCGCAGCTCAAGGAGCTTCGCCGCCTCGCGCGGCACCTGTACCTGTGCTTCGACGCCGACGCGGCCGGCGAGGCGGCGACGCTTCGCGGGATGGAGCTGGCGGTGAAGGCCGGATTCGAGGTGCGCGTCGTTCCGCTCCCCGCCGGGCTCGACCCGGCCGACGCGGCCGAGGGCTTCGAGGAGCGGCTGGCCGGCTCCGTCGGCTACCTGCGCCACCGGGTCGACACCGAGCTCGCCGCGCACCCGAAGCAGGAGGCGTTCGAGCACGTCCAGACGCTGATCGAGGGCGCACCCCCGGGGCCCGAGCGGGACGAAGTCGCCCGGTACGCCTCGGACCGGCTCGGTGTGCAGATCCGGCTCGCGGCGGGCAGCTCCACGGTCGTGCGCCAGGTCTCCCCGAGGGTTCTCGACGCGGGCACGCGCCTGGAGCGGCGGTTGCTGGCGGCGTGCACGACCTCGCCCGACCTCGTCGAGCGCTACCTCAAGCCGCTGGACGACCGGCACTTCGACAGCGACCTCCACCGCCGGCTCCGGGCCCACCTCGTCGAGGGGGGAGAGGCCGACGGGGACCTCGTCGCCGCGGTCGCCGAGCTGCGGGCCACCGCCGCCGCCGACCAGCTCGAGGAGGAAGCCGCCCGCGAGCTCTTCTTCCGCCTCGAGGAGCGGCTCGTCCAGCGCGAGCTCGACGAGGTGGTCAAGGGCGGCGACACGAATCGCGTGATCGAGCTACAGCAGCTCCTGCGGCGGATCCGCGAGGCGATCGAAGAGGGCGCGACGGAGCTTCGCTAGACTTTTCCGGCCGAGCGATCCCCGGTAGCTCAATTGGCAGAGCATCCGGCTGTTAACCGGAGGGTTGTTGGTTCGAGTCCAACCCGGGGAGTGAACGAAAGCCCACGACTGCGCGGGTTTCCGCCTCTTCGTCCCGCCTCCTGCCGCTTGCTAGGCTGGCGGGTCATGCTCCCGCGTGCTTCGCCGGTCGCTCCCCGTTCCAGCCCGCCGAAATGCGCACCCTCGTCGGCGGCCATCCAGGTCGACCGAGTTCGACAACCCGAGCGGCGCGCCGGTCTACCTCTATCTTCACCGGGAGGACGTACGAGTCGAGTCCGTCGACTTCGGCTGCGAGTTGTTGGCCGAGTCGTCGAGGCAACTCATGCCAGCAGAAAGCCGCGGCCTGCACGCTACCTCGGCCTCGACCTGCACAGGAGGAATGATCGAGTGGTGCACCGAGAACCTCGCGCCGCCAGTGCGAAGGGTTTCCGGTGTCGAGCATCACGACATCGCACAGCGCCGGCCTCAACGCCTGACGGTCGCGCGGACGTCCTCCCGCTTCCCCTCGACGACAGCGAGATCACTCTGTTCAACGCGTTCAGCGTGTTCACTCACACAGTGCAGGACCAGGCCGAGTACTACCTGCGCGAGGCCGTCCGCGTTCTTCGCCCGACCGGCGCCCTGCACGCCACGTGGTTCCTCTTCGACAAGACGGCGTTTCCGATGATGCAGGACTTCCAGAACGCCCTCGTACATCAACGAGATCGACCCGTCCAACGCAGGTCATCTTCGACCGTGACTGGCTGCTTCGCACCGCGAGAGATGCGGGTCTCGTGCTCACGGGGGCAAAGCCTCGAGACATGCGCGGCTTTCAGTGCGGTACTCGTCATGCGGCCGATTGCCGCCGGACAGCCGGAAATCCAGCTTCCGGAAGAAACCGCGCCGCCGGGCGTCTCCGCACCGCGGGCTCATGCCCGGCCGACGCGCACACCATCGAGTGCCTCGACCAGTGGCCTCGACCACCGACGGCGAGCCGCTTGCACGTTGCGCTGTCTCCGAACCGCCGCCGGGGAACAGCAGAACTCAGAGGAGTGAAGCGGGGCGGTCAACCCCGGAAGGGTGAGACAGTCAACTCCCACGGAGGGGGGCCGTGCAGGCGCCGAGAGCCGAAACTCCAGGCATACGGAAAACTCCAGCGGGGCCCCGATGCGGCGGGGGCACTCCGGGAAGAGTTCTCCACCCAAAGGGAGCGGGGCCTGCGGCGGCCCCGTTTTCGTTTAAGGAGCCGGTCGCGCCTACTCGCCGACGACCTGGACCATCCAGCGCCGGTCGCGAGAGCGGTCGAGCTCGATGAAGAGGACGCGCTGCCACGTGCCGAGGCAGAGCTCGCCGTCGCGCACGGGAATCGACTCGCCGGCGGGCCCCAGCAGCATGGCCATGCAGTGCGAGTGGCCGTTCCCGAACTCCATGTCCTCGGGGCAGATGTTCTCGGTCCGCCGGTCCCAGTCGTCGTGCGCGTAGTACTTCTCGCTCGGGACGAGCCGGCGGAGCAGCCGGGTGAAGTCCTCGAGAAAGCCCGCCTCGAACTCGTTCACGCGCACCATGCAGGTCGTGTGCGGCGAGTAGACGCACGCGATCCCGTCCATGACGCCGCTCTCGAGCACGAACTGGCGCACCTCGTCCGTGATGTCCCGGACCTCGAGGCCGCCCGCGGTCCGCACGCTGCGCTCCGCCTGGAAGACCTTCATTGGCCGGCCCACCTCGCCGGACTCGACGACGGCACCCTGAGGCTCCGGGACATGCGAGCCTATTCTTACCAATACCGGCCGACGAGCCGCAGAGCAGAACCGCCCGCGAGCCGCGGCGATAAGCTCGGTGGGCTGAGGGCCCGTAGCTCAGTTGGTCAGAGCAGCGGACTCATAATCCGTTGGTCCCTGGTTCGAGTCCAGGCGGGCCCATTACGTACCGCATTGTTGAGCGGAATCCGCATGGTTGCGAGAGACAGGAGTGCCAGATGCGCGGAAAGGCCGCCGAGTGCGTACCCCGCGTAGCGTCCCTCAGGGATGCCGGCGTCCTCGGCCGGGGAACTCCAACGGCTGCCCCTCGACAGCGGGATGCATGCCGAGACAGGCGCGCTGCCGTCCAGTTTTCCTGTGCAACGAGGAAGGGAAGCAGTGATGTCCGCCCGTCATGAGTGAAAGCGGACAAGACAAGGAGGCAGGAAATGCGCGCAGGCGGCAAGCCAGCTACGTCGACCGTCAGGCGGCACGTACCCGAGCGGCGCGAGCCAGAGCGGGAAGCACCTGTGGCGTCGGTCGTAGCCCTCGAGACTGCGCTAAGAAGTGTGAAGGGCAAGACAGAAGCGGGTCGACTGACGCGTACGGATCATCGAATGCAGCGGTATCGATCGGAAACCGGAAAGAGCGCACGAACGTAGTGGGCCGAGGCCAGCTGCGCGAGAGTCACTCTCGAGGTCAGCGGCGACGACGCTTCCTCAATCATGGCCGAGGAACGGCCACGGCCGAGCTGGACCGAGCTCGTTCGGACCGTGGCGCGAGGCTCGAGCGGGCGGTCAAGGAGTTGAGCCGGTGGTCGAGCTCGGGGACGATAGCCCGGTAAGAGGCGCTTGACACAAGTAGGCGAGGGAAGGAGCATGGGGTCGTGGGGCGGACGCGGTGTGTGTACTTGGCCGCTTGCCGTTGCGGTCGCTCTGTCGGTCTTCCTCGCCGAAGCTGCGCCCGCGGCTGCCGCGTAGTGCGTCGGATACACGGCGACGATCGTTGGCACGAGCGAGAATGACGTGATCGTGGGGACGCCTCGACGTGACGTGATCAAGCACGAGGCGGCAACGATGTCATCCGGGCGTTGGCTGGGAATGACAGGATCTGCGCCGGCGAAGGGCGAGACGGTATTCACGCGGGAGGAGGCGACGACTGCGTCCACGCCGGCCGGGGTGCGGACAGAATCTGGGGCGGGGCGGGCAACGACCGCATGCTGGACGGATACGGAGCGGACATCACCTATGGGCATGCCGGGGCGGACCAGAATTCACGACGGATGAGGACGTGGAGGCAACGCCCATCGTGGAGGGCGGCGGGCCAGATGCCTTCTTTGGAGGGGAAGGGAACGACCATTACGTCGACGGCGGGGATAACGACTTAGTCGACCTGGGGCTCGGCGACGACCTTGCTGTCGACTCGTGTGGGAAACGACGTTTACCGTGGAGGCGAGGGATCCGACGTCTGGGGTCTCCGGTCGGGCACCGGTGATGACGTGTTTGACGGCGGTCCCGGGACAGACGGGATCGTCCACATCCCGGGTTCTCTCCGCTACGGCCTCGGCTGGCCGGGCGCCGTCTTTATCAACCTGACCACGGGAGAGCTGCGGGGTGTCGCGCAAGGCAACGACACTCTCCTGTCGGTCGAGAACGCACGGGGAACGCCCTCGAGCGACACGCTGATCGGGAACGCCGACCCGAACGTGCTCGACGGCGGTCCCCGGCCGACCTCGGGCCAGCCCGCCGTCGCTCTGGATCACATCGAAGGTTTGGATGGAGACGATCGCCTTGTCATCCGAATCAAAGAGGCCGGGCCTTCTCGACGGCGGCAACGGCACAGACACCTGCCTGGGTGGAGACACGGTTCTCAACTGCGAGATCACGGCCGCCGCCCGACTCGACCGTCTCTTCCCCACTGGCCGAACAGCAAGCCCGTAAGGACACCGGACGCCATTCGAGAGCCAGGGGCCGGGACGCGGGACCGCAAGGTGACCCTAGGACTACCCTGACCCACGCACCGGCAAGGATCAGGTTACGACGCGGCGACGCGGATGCCTAGATGGCCGAAACGGCCGCGGCCGCTCGGCCGAACTCGTCCGTCGTCGCGGGCTCGAGCGGGCGAGCGAGGTGCTGGGGGTGACGCCCCAAGCGGGCGTCACCCCGCTTCCGACTGAGTCAGTCGATGATCTTGAACGTCAGCCGAGACTCCGTCTCGCTGACCTCGACCACCTTCAACTCTCCGTGCGCCTCCTGTACTTCCCCGTCCCGCCTGTGATCGCCAGCCGGAACGGCTCGCCTTCGGTTTCTTCGGTGAACGTCAGAAGCCCTTGAACCGTGATCTGCCCCTTTGGAAATTCTGCCGTGGCGACGCACTGCGCCGTCGCGGAGACCATCGGCTCCAACCGCACGAGCGTGCAAACCACGCCGTCGACGCCGACCTTCTTGTCGCCGCGGAAAAGGTCACTCGAGGTGACGAACTGGTCTCCCAGGCTCTCTCCCGGCTCGCCCAGGTCGATCTCGGCCTCCTGCACGATGATCTCGGTGACGCGGATGACCTTCACCTCATCGTCGTCCTTGTCCCGCGGGCCCGAGGCGGATGCGCCCGTGCCGAGCAGTGTGAACAGGAGCACGGCGACCGCCCAAAATCTGAGCTTCCGTGTCATGGTTTCTCCCTTCCCAAGGTCAATCGGACTTTGCGTCAGCGACTTGTCCTAGGGCGGCGATCGAATACGAAGCCGCAGCGGGAGTGCCATGACAGGAGGTGCCTCGATTCACGCTCCTTTGTGCTGAACGGCTCGACCCTACGCCGGTCAGCCCCCACGGTCAACGCTCGACGCGACAGGCCGGGGCGCGGGCCGCAAGGTGACTCTAGGACTACCCGGCCCTCGCCCGGCCAAGTCAGGCTACGACTTGAAAGCGGGCTCGCCTCTACGGCAGCGGGGCTAAGACGACTCCGGAGCTTCGGGCCAAATCTCTAAGCTCGACGTGTCTCCTTGAGGCTCGCGTTCCTCTCCCCACTTGAGCCACTTAAACGTGACGCCGAGGGGATACACGTAGTGCCTCTTGGGAGCGTAGTCCCGCACGATGAACTCCTCTTCCTGGCCGAGACGAGTGGACGTCCGGTTCCCGAGAATCCCACTCGCTCGCCCTTCTTGTCATCGAGGTGAAGCACCACGTGTCTAGCGGGAGCCAAGCCAACGTTCGACACAAGAAAGCGATAGATCCGGAGCTGTTCTCCTCCCGGGTACGACTCAGTTTCCGAGCCGCGGTAAGACAGACTAAGCTGGGCGCGTTCAGCTCGAACATCGGCTCGGTGCGTATAGAGAAGAGAGCAACCGAGACGGCGAGCGCGAAGATCGAAACGATCAGCGCGGCGATTTCCAACGTACGGCCACGTAGGAGAGCGGGGGCGGGATCCGAGGCCGAATGATAGCCGGAAGTGCGGCTCGTCGGGGACGGGGGCGGCTCGAAGGAGCGACGACGCCGTGACCGACGAGGCCGGGATGGCCTGGCATCGCGGGCATGGCGGCCCTCGCGCATACGACCACGAAGCGGAGCTGGCGACCGTCTGAGCACCTCGAAGTGTCCCGGACGCGTACGGATGCGCCCGAGGACCGCACACCTCACCGCACCTGGAGCGCGAAACCCTCCGATTAGCAGGGACGCCTGAAGCCAGGCGGGCCCATTCTCCTCCGCTCCTCGTGCGGGAGCCTGATCCGCTTTGTTGCGGGCCGGGCGGGTCGATGCCGCAGTGCTCACACGATCGGCCGCCTAGGCGACCTCAGCCGGGAAAGCTCTCTTTGAACGAGAACTCCTTCTTCAAGAAGACGCGCACACCCTCCGCCGCGGCCTCGATCTCCTCTTGAGCTCGTTCGGCATCAGCGACGATTTCCGAGAAGTCGACGTCTTCCTCACCTCGAGCAAGGGCTGCTAGGTTCGCTTCTGCTCGCGAAACGACAAGCGCCCGAGACATCCGGGCGTCATTCACCTCTTGAGCAGTCTCCGGCACGTGAACTTCGAGCTGGGGGTCTACTTGACGGAGCGCTCGCTCGAGATTCTCGAGCTCGCCGGCCACACCCTGGAGCGCTCGGTGTAACTCATCCTCCGCACCTGAGATCCCCTCGGAGACTCCACGCAACGACTCGACGAAGAGGCGGCTCTTTAGCCGCAGAGACGCCAGACTCTCATACAAGTCGAATGCGCCTTCGCGGGCGCGCTCGGAGGCAGGGCGCCGTTTTAGCCTGTCGGTAAGCCCGCCGAGGGCTGTATTCACGAACATTGCCAGCCAGCCGAGGGCTGCGATTTCTGCTCCGGTCATCGTCCGATGATAAGCCCCAAGCTTGAGACCGGGCCTGACCGGTATCAGGAAAACGCGGCGCTCAGGGAGCGAGGAGGACGAGCAGGACGGACGCGGCTCCCACCACGATCCCGACCGCGGCGAGCGCCAGCAGGAAACCCTCGCTGATGTGCGGTTCCCGGTCTTCGCGCAGCGCGGCCTGCAACTCCCGGTAGTGCAGGATCCCATAGACCATGGCCGCCAGACCGGCGGCCGACAGCAGGGTTCCCAGTGCGATGTACGGCCAGTTCGTGCCGCCGACGACCTCGGGCAGGACACGCCCGACTGCGAATCCCGCCGCGATCCCGGCCAAACCGGTACGCCACCACGCGAGATACGTGCGCTCGTGCGCGAGTTGCGTCCGGTGGACTTCGCCGCTCGCCATCTCAGAGGGCCGAGCATAAGCGTGTCGTTACCGGGAATGCTCAGGGACCGCATACACCCGCAGACACACGGCCGGCGAGAAGATGCCAGCTTGCAGGGCCGTTAGAAGCCAGGGGGGCCCATTCCGGCGTTTTCGGGATGATGGCCCGGCCCGCCTACTGACCGGCCGGTCACGCCGGTGGGCGCACGACCGAGTACCGGACACAGGCGAAGTCGCCGTTGCGTCCCACGTCTTCCAGGCGCAGCTCGATCCGCCGGGGTAGGAGCGGCGCACCAGCGCCCAGCGTGACCGGGGCGATCATCGCCAGCACCTCGTCCAGCAGGCCCGCGTCGGCGAATTGCCCGGCCAGGTCGCCGCCGCCGACGATCCAGACGTTCCGGCCGCCCGCGGCCGCGACCATCTGCCTGTGCACGGTGACCACGTCGTCGCTCGTGAGCTCGATCCGCGCGTCCGGGACGACCTGCAGCTCCCGGTGCGTGAAGACCCAGCAGGGAAGGTCGTACGGCCAGTTCCCGCTCTCGTGCTCGAGGATCCACTCGTAGGTGGTCGAGCCCATGGCCAGGGCCCCGACGCCGGCGATGAAGTCGCCGTAGTCGAGCGGTCCGCCGGGCTCGCGCTTCCGCGTGAACAGCCAGTCCAACGAGTTGTCGGGGTCGGCGATGAAGCCGTCGAGGGTGGTCGCGGTGTAGAACTGGGTCACGCTCACGCCGGGCTCTCTTCGAGCGGGGGCTTGGCGAGCACCACTGATGTCTCCACCTGACGCTCGGGGATCCTCCAGTAGGTCCGGAGCAGGGTCGTCTTCTGCTCCGGCGTGACCTGCTCGAAGCCGTGGCGGCGGTAGAAGCGGATCGCCCACTCGGCCGCGGCCCAGGTGCCGACGAGCACCTGACGGTCGGTCAGTTGCTCGAGGTGCGCGATGAGCGTGCCGCCGACCCCACGGCCCTGGCTCCCGGGCGCGACGTAGGCGTGGCGGATCAGGTCGACGTCCTCGAGCGCTTGAATGCCCATCACGCCGACGAGCTCGCCGTCGTCCTCCCAACCCCAGAAGGCGACCCCGTCGGCAATCTCGGCCTCGAGCTCGCTTCGTTCCATGTACGGCTCGCGCCAGCGGTCGGCCGGGATCACCCCGCGGTAGGCCTCGGCGGCCGAGTTGACGATGGCCAGGATCGCCGTCACGTCCTCGGTCCCACAGCGCCGGATCTCCGCCATGACGGCAATGTAGTCGCGGGCGCTAGGCTCAGTTCGGATGAGCAGGTTTGAGGAACGGCTGGCCGAGGACCGCGGCGTCGTCGGCGACGGCGGCACCGGTGCGCTGCTGAGCGGGGCGGTGCCGCGGCTCCGGTGCCCGGAGGAGGCAAACCTCAAGGCGCCCGAGGCCGTGATCGGCGTCCACGCCGGGTTCATCCGGGCGGGCGCGGAGCTGATCGAGACGAACACGTTCGGCGCGAACCGGCGCAAGCTCTCGGCGCAGTACCTCGACGACCGGCTCGAGGAGATCGTCGAGCGCGGGGTGAAGCTCGCGCGCGAGGCGCGCGAGGTGGCCGGCGCGCCCGTTCTGATCGGCGGAGCAATCGGGCCGCTGGGCGACCTCGAGGGCACGACCGGCGCGGAGGACGCCTTCGCCGTCTTCCACGAGCAGGCGCGGCTCCTGGAGGGGCGGGGCGTCGACCTCTTCCTCGTCGAGACGTTCTACGACCTGGACGAGCTCGAGACCGCGATCCGGGCGGTCCAGGAGGTCTCCTCGCTCCCGATCGTGGCCCAGCTGACGTTCGACGAGGACGGCCAGACGCTCGCCGGGGTGCAGGCACGCGACGCCGTCACGCGCCTGCAGACGCTCGGGGTCGTGGCGGTCGGGGCGAACTGCGGGCTCGGGCCACAGGCGGCGCTGGCCGCGCTCGGGGAGATGAGCGCTGTCGCGAACGGGCTCCCGCTCTCGGCGCAGCCGAACGTCGGGCTGCCGAGCCGCTCCGGCGGGCGAATCGTCTACCCGCACGCGACGCCTGACTACTTCGCCGAGTTCGCAGCGCAGGCGCACAGCCAGGGCGCGCGGCTGATCGGCGGGCTGCTGCGGGACGACGCCGGCGCAGATCGGGGCGATCCGGGCTGCGATGGAGGAGGGCCGTGAGCCGCGCGTGGCCCTGTTCGTCGTCGAGCGCGAGGCGGCCGCGGGGCCGGCGCCGGCGGCCGGTACGACCCTGCTCCAGCAGCGGCTGGAAGCGGGGGAGTGGGTCGTCTCCGTCGAGCTCGACCCGCCCAAGGGAACGAACTTGGAGGCGATGCTCGGCGTGGCCGCGCGCCTCCGGGCGTCCGGCGTGGTGCACGCGGCCGACATCAACGACAACCCGATGGCCCGCGCCAGGCTCTCGGCGCTCATGGCCGCGACGGTGATCGAGCGGTCGGTCGAGCTCGAGACGATCCCGCACGTGACGCCGCGCGACGCCTCGATCATGGGCCTCCAGTCGCAGCTCCTCGGCGCGCATGCCGAGGGCGTGCGCAACGTGCTCGCCGTCACCGGCGACCCGCCGCACGTGGGCGACTATCCGGGCTCGAGCGGCGTCTACGACGTCGACGCAATCGGGCTCGTCTCGCTGCTCGGTCACCTGAATCACGGCGAGGACTACTCCGGGAAGGCGATCGACGCTCCGACCTCGTTCTACGTGGGCGTGGCCGTCAATCCCTCGGCCGACGACCTCGACCGCGAGCTCGAGCGCTTCCACGAGAAGGTGGCGGCCGGGGCGCGCTTCGCGATGACGCAGGCGCTCTTCGACCTCGGGTACCTCGACCGCTTCCTCGACCGCCTGGGAGGGGAGTCGCCGATCCCGCTGCTCGTCGGCGTCTGGCCGCTGACCAGCTACCAGCTCGCCTTCAGGCTCCACAACGAGGTTCCGGGGATCACGATCCCGGACGCGGTGCAGGAGCGGCTGGCCGGGGCAGGGGCGGACGCGCGGGCGGTCGGCTTCGAGCTCGCGCGGCAGCTCGCCGAGGAGTCCCGGACGCGCGCGGCGGGCATCTACGTGATCCCGCCGTTCAAGGAGCCGGATGCGGCCCTTGAGCTGTTGACCGCCTAGATAGACTCTTTCGCATGGCCGAGCTCGGCACCATGCGCGTGAAGAGCGGTCTCGCCGAGATGCTCAAGGGCGGCGTCATCATGGACGTCACGACGGCCGAGCAGGCGCGCATCGCGGAGGAGTCCGGCGCCGTCGCGGTCATGGCGCTGGAGCGCGTGCCCGCGGACATCCGCGCCGAGGGCGGCGTCGCGCGCATGGCCGACCCGACGAAGATTCGCGAGATCCAGGAGGCCGTGTCGATCCCGGTCATGGCCAAGGCGCGGATCGGGCACTTCGTGGAGGCCCAGATCCTCGAGGCGCTGGAGGTCGACTACGTCGACGAGAGCGAGGTCTTGACGCCCGCCGACGAGGCCCACCACATCGACAAGTGGGCCTTCCGGATCCCGTTCGTGTGCGGGTGCCGCAACCTGGGCGAGGCGCTGCGGCGCCTGAGCGAGGGCGCCGCCATGATCCGCACCAAGGGCGAGGCCGGCACCGGCGACATCGTCAACGCCGTGCGCCACATGCGCGCGGTCTTCGGCGACATCCGCCGCCTGGGGACGCTGTCCTCCGAGGAGCTCTACACGGAGGCGAAGGAGCTGCAGGCACCGGTCGAGCTCGTCCGCTGGGTGGCCGAGAACGGGCGCCTGCCGGTGGTGACCTTCACCGCCGGCGGGATCGCGACGCCGGCCGATGCCGCGCTCTGCATGCAGCTCGGGGCGGACGGGGTCTTCGTCGGCTCCGGCATCTTCAAGTCGTCCGACCCGCTCTTGCGCGCGAAGGCGATCGTCGAGGCGACGACGCACTTCTCCGACCCGGACACGCTCGCGCGCGTCTCGACGGGCCTGGGCGAGCCGATGCGCGGCCTCGACGCCGCCGCCCTCGCGCCGGAAGAGCTGCTCGAGACCCGCGGCTGGTAGCCCGGCGGGCCGGCGCCGGCCGGCACTCACTCGGCACAATCGGTCACACACGCGTCACGCTTTCGCCGCTAGCGTCCAAAGCGGGGGCGAGGGGCCGAAGGCCCCCGGGGGTACAGTTTCACGGGAATGGGCGAGCCCATGCGCATCGGCGTCCTGGCGGTCCAGGGCAACTTCCGGGAGCACGCGGCCATGCTGCGGCGGCTCGGTGCGGACGTGGTCGAGGTGCGGCGGCCGGAGCAGCTCGACGGGCTCGACGGGCTCGTCGTCCCGGGCGGCGAGTCGACGGCGATCCGGCGCCTGATGCGGATCGGCGGGCTCGAGGCGCCCGTCGCGGCGTTCCCGGGCGCGCTCTTCGGGACGTGCGCGGGGATGATCCTCTTCGACCGCGCCCACCTCGGGCTCCTCGACATCGACGTGGCGCGCAACGCCTTCGGCCGCCAGGTGGCGAGCTTCGAGGCCGACGTCGAGCTGGAAGGGGAGACCGAGCCCGTGCGCGGTGTGTTCATCCGCGCCCCGCGGATCTCGGACGCCGGGCCCGGGGTCGAGGTGCTCGGCCGCCTCGGCGGCGAGCCGGTGCTCGTGCGCGAAGGCCGCATCCTGGCGGCGTCGTTCCACCCCGAGCTCACGGACGACACGCGCGTCCACGAGCGGTTCCTCGAGGTCGCGCGGGAGGGGCGCCTTGTCCGGGCATAGCAAGTGGTCGAGCATCAAGCACAAGAAGGGCGCGGCCGACGCGAAGCGCGGCAAGCTCTTCTCCAAGCTGACGCGCGCGATCATCGTCGCCGCGCGCGAGGGCGGCCCGGACCCCGACGGGAACGCGACGCTGGCGACGGCGATCCAGAAGGCGCGCGACAACTCGATGCCGAAGGACAACATCGAGCGCGCCATCGCGCGCGGTTCCGGAGCGAGCGCGGACGGCGAGGCCTACGAGACGGTCACCTACGAGGGCTACGGGGACGGCGGCGTGGCCGTCTTCGTCGAGGCGCTGACGGACAACCGCAACCGAACCGCGGCCGAGGTGCGCCACATCTTCGCCAAGAACGACGGGAACCTCGGAACCAGCGGCGCGGTCGCCTGGCTCTTCGAGCGGAAAGGCGTCGTGATCGTCGCCGGGGGCTCGGTCGACGAGGACGAGCTCATGCTCGTGGCGGCCGACGGCGGCGCCGAGGACGTCCAGCAGGACGGCTCGAGCTACGAGGTGATCGCGGCGCCCGACGACTTCGCCGGCGTGAGGGCTGCGCTCGAGGCGGCCGGCATCCCCTTCGAGTCGGCCGAGCTGACCATGCTCCCGAAGACGACCGTTGCCGTCGAGGACGAGTCGACCGCGAAGAAGCTGCTCCGCCTCATGGACGCGCTCGAGGAGAACGACGACGTCCAGGCGGTCTACGCGAACTTCGACATCCCCGAAGGGATCCTCGAAGCCGTCGCCGCGTAGTAGTTCCCGCTCCAGTTCGACCGCCCCGCCGCCGATACTTCTGCCGATCGCCATGCAGATCGAAATCAGCGACCCCGCCTTCATGAGCTCCCTGCGCGCGCACCTCCAGCAGGAGGGCTGCCCCAGCGAGCCGCGGTCGCACGAGGTGTTCGAGGTGCGCGTCTGGTCGCCCGACCGTCCGCTGACCGACGCGGAGCAGCGGGCGAGGGTGTTCGGCTGCCTGCGCGAGTGGTGCGCCGCCAACCCCGGCGTGAAGGCGAACATCCTCTCGTAGTAGAGAGCTCCGCGGCGCGGCAGGAACGTCCGAGCCGGCGCCTAACCTCGACTCGTGAAGGTCCTCGGCATCGATCCGGGCACGGCAGCGTGCGGCTTCGGCATGGTGGCATCCGACGGCGCCAACCGCCTCAGAGCGGTGGAGTACGGCTGGTGGGAGACGTCGCCGCGCGATCCCCCCGCGGCGCGGCTCCGGCGGATCCACGACGAGGTCGCGGAGCTCATCGACCGGCACGAGCCGGAGGCGGTCGCGCTCGAGGAGTCCTACGTCGGCGCCGACGCCCGTATCGCGCTCTCCGTCGGGCAGGCGCGCGGCGCCGTGCTCGTCGCGTGCGCGGTCGCCGAGGTGCCCTGCACCGAGTATCCGCCGGCGACGGTGAAGCAGGCCGTCTGCGGCTACGGGCGCGCCGAGAAGGATCAGGTCCAGCGCATGGTGAAGGCCGTGCTCGGGCTCTCCGAGGATCCGCGGCCGCACCATGCCGCCGACGCGCTCGCCGTGGCGATCTGCCACGCCCTCGCGCCGCCGCTCCTCGCGCTCGCGGGAGAGCGCCGGTGATCGCGCGCCTGCGCGGGAAGGCGGTCGCCCGTGACGCGGACGGGCTCGTCCTCGACGTGGGCGGCGTCGGCTACCGCGTCCATGCGACCCCGTCGGCCATCAGCAAGGCCGAGGGCGCCGAGGAGGTCGTGGTCGAGACGCACCTCCACGTGCGCGAGGACGCGCTCCAGCTCTACGGGTTCGCCGACGCGGCGGAGCGAGAGCTCTTCGAGCAGCTTCTGGCCGTCTCGGGCGTGGGGCCGAAGGTGGCGCTGGCGATCGTCTCCGGCTACTCCCCGGCGGAGCTCAGGCGCGCGATCGTCCGCGAGGACGACGCGCTCTTCCAGACCATTCCGGGCATCGGCAAGAAGACCGCGCAGCGCGTCGTGCTCGAGCTGAAGGAGCGGATCGCGCCGCTCGCCGCCGTCGACGGGGCGCCGCACCTGGGGCCCGGCGACGGCCATATCGTCGCGCGCGACGCCCTCGTCGAGCTCGGCTACACCCCGGCCGAGGCCGAGCAGCGGCTCGCCGACACCGATCCCGACCTGCCGCCGGCCGAGCGCGTCCGCCAGGCGCTGAGGGCCGCATGAGCGAGCGCGTCACCACCGCGGTGCTCGCGCCCGACGAGGAGGAGCTCGACGGCTCGCTGCGCCCGCGCTCGCTGGAGGAGTTCGTCGGCCAGGAGCGCGTGAAGGAGCAGCTCGCAATCGCGCTCGAGGCCGCGAAGGGGAGGGGAGAGGCGCTCGACCACGTCCTCCTGGCCGGCCCGCCCGGGCTGGGAAAGACGAGCCTCGCCTTCATCGTGCGCGAGGAGCTCGGGGTCGGCCTGCGGAGCGTCGCGGGGCCGGCGCTCGAGCGGAAGGGCGACATGGCCGCGATTCTCACGTCGCTCGAGGAGCGCGACGTGCTCTTCGTGGACGAGATCCACCGTCTCAACCGCGCCGTCGAGGAGATCCTCTACCCGGCGCTCGAGGACTTCCGGCTCGACATCATCGTCGGGCAGGGCCCGGCCGCGCGCACGCTGACCCTCGACCTGCCGCACTTCACGCTCATCGGCGCGACCACGCGCACGGGGCTCCTGACGACGCCACTGCGCGACCGCTTCGGCATGACCTACCGGCTGGAGCACTACGAGCCGGCGGAGCTGGCGCGCATCGTGCGGCGGTCGGCGCGCATCCTCGACGTGGAGGTGGCCGACGAGGCGGCCGACGAGATCGCCCGCCGTGCGCGGGGAACACCGCGTGTGGCGAACCGGATCCTCCGCCGCGTGCGGGACGTGGCCGAGGTGCGGCATGACGGAGCCGTGACCCTCGACGTGGCCCGCGAGGCCCTCGAGCTGCTGGAGGTGGACGGGCGCGGCCTCGAGCGCGCCGACCGCGTGCTGCTGGCCGCGATCACGCACAAGTTCGACGGCGGGCCGGTCGGCCTCTCGACGCTCGCGGTCGCCCTCGGCGAGGAGCCGGACACGGTCGAGGACGTCTACGAGCCGTACCTGCTCCAGCTCGGCCTGATCCAGCGCACGCCGCGCGGGCGGATCGTGACGAAGCTCGGCCGGGCGTACGTCGGCGGCGTTCCCGCCGACGAGGCTCTCTTCTAGCCGACCCCGCGTCGGGGGATTGAACCCCGGCCGGCCGGCTGTCACAATCCGCCCGAGGGAGATTCCGAGGGGGGTTCGGGCTTTTATGCGGCGGCAGAGACAAACGGCGAGCAGCGCCTGGCTTCGGGTCGCGGCGTGCCTCCTCGTGGTGGGCGCGGCCGGGGCGGCGGCAGCCCCCGCGGACGCCTACAGCGTTCTCGGTCAGCGCTGGCCGGGGAAGACGATTCGGTACCACAACCTCGCGCCGAGCTACGAGTGGTCGCTCCAGCAGGCCGTTCAGGCGTGGAACACGAGCGGAACCCGGCTGCGGTTCGTGAAGTCCTCCAAGGCGCGGGCTCAGGTCCTCATCCGCGCGACCAACGCCGGCGGAGGCGCGTGCTGGGGGAACGCCACTGCAGGCTTCGTCCATCCTGTGTTCGGCAAGGGGCGCGTCCAGATCGCCCGTTCGTGCGGTCGCTTCGTCGGGGCCGGGGTCCTCGCCCACGAGCTCGGCCACGTCCTCGGACTGGGCCACGAGAACCGGCGCTGCTCGACAATGAACTCGGTGCTGTGGGCGCGCTGCCCCGACAACCCTCCGCCGGGCCAGTGGCGGTGCCGCCTCCTGGAACGCGACGACGCTCGGGGTGCGGTTCGCCGGTACGGCGGCCGGGCCAGGGCGCCGGGCCCGGTCTACTGCTGGAAGTATCCGCCGCCTCCGGCTCCCACCGAGGTGAGCGCCGTGTCGAACCCGGCGTCAGGCGCCGACGTGCTCCTCCGCTGGAAGAACACGTCGAATAGCCTGAGCCAGGTTGCGATCGCGCGCGGGCGCGACGTCTGCCCCACCACGGTCGACGGGGGCGAGGCGAACTGGCGCGAGCCCGCCAACCCGGGGCAGATCCAGACGTTCGAGGACTTCGGCTCCGGGCCGCTCGCGAGCGGCTCGTACTGCTACACGCTCTGGTCGTTCGACGAGGCCGACCGCACGGCCGGGCCGACCACCGTCTGGGTGAACCACACCGACGGCTTCCTCCCGCCGTCGGGCCTGACCGCGGCGCGGATCCCGCGCCCGACGTCTTCGTCCGGCTCGCAGTGGACGAGCGCCGCGCATCCGCGGGCGGACTTCGTGCTGATCATGCGGAAGCTCGGAGAGCTGTCCGACCGATCCGAACGACGACGAGTGCCGAGTGGCTCGACTACGTGCCGTCGGGGCCGCCCGGTGCCACGCGCACGTGGGACGACGCATGGGTCTCCGAGCACCGGCGCCTGGTGCTACGCGGTCTTCAGCGCGAACGACGACACCGGCCGCTACAGCCGCACGGCGGCCACCGGACTTCCGCGACTAGCGCCGGAACTGGAGCTCGTGCCAGGAAGGCACGGGGGCGAGCTCGAGCAGCGCGCGGCCGCCGTCCGGCTCGCGGTAGCCGAACTCCGCCGCATCGCCGTCCCAGTCGACCTCGAGCCGGTCCTCCTTCACGCGCTGGTCGAGCCACGCGCCGCGGAAGATCAGCTTGCGGAGCCAGTAGACGAGCGACTCGTCGTTGACGAGCGCGACCCGCTCCCACTGGCGGACCAGGTACTCGCCGAGCCCGCTCTGCGGATCGTCGATGCGACCATGGGCGGTGAGCTCGACGAGATCGGCAGTCTCCTCCTCCGCGAGCTCGCCGGGCTCGACCAGCCGCAGGCGAACGGCGGCGGCGTTGACCCGCTGCTCGAAGTCGAGCGCGTTGAAGCTGAAGCGGTACCCGAGGAACTCGACGACGTAGTCGTCCCCCGACGTGTAGTTCGAGTCGCTCACCCGGCCTGAGGATAGCCACGGCCCCGCGGGCCCGCTCCAGGAGCCGGTCCGTCCGATCCGGGCCCTACGGTGAGATGCGATGCACGAGGGCACCTGGACGATTCGTCCGTGCCCGCGCAGGGAGGTGCGACGGCTCGCGACGGCGCTCGGCGTCGGCGAAGCGACCGCAGGCGTCCTCGTCCGGCGCGGGTACGGCGACCCCGAGGCGGCGCGGGCCTTCCTGGCCGCGGAGCCGCCCGGCCATGACCCGTTCCTACTCGGGGACGTCGAGGCGGCCTGCGCGCGGATCCGCGAGACGATCGCGGCGGGCGGGAGGATCTGCGTGCACGGCGACTACGACGTCGACGGGATCTGCGCGACGGCCCTCGCCGTCACCGTCCTCCGCGGCCTGGGCGCGGACGTCGAGTCGCACCTTCCGAGCCGGTTCGAGGAGGGCTACGGCGTCTCGCGCGAGACGCTGGCGCGGCTGGCGGAGGAGGGCTGCGCGCTCGTGCTCACCGTCGACTGCGGGATCACCGCCGTCGAGGAGGTCGCCGAGGCCCGCGCCGCCGGGCTCGAGGTGGTCGTCACCGATCACCACCGTCCGGGCGAGTCCCTCCCGGACTGCCCGATCGTGGCCACGAAGCCGTCGGCGTACCCGTTCCCCGAGCTGTGCGGCACCGGGGTCGTCTTCAAGCTCCTCGAGGCGCTCGGCGCCGAGGATCTCGAGCGCCACCTCGACCTCGTCGCGCTCGCCACGGTCGCGGACGTCGTGCCGCTCCTGGACGAGAACCGCGCCCTCGTCGCGGCGGGGATGCGCCGGCTCGCGCGGACGGACAAGCCCGGCCTGCAGGCGCTCATGCGTGCCGGAGGCGTCGATCCGGCGACGATCGACACGGGCGCGATCGCATTCAGGCTCGCGCCGCGCATCAACGCCGCCGGGCGCCTTGGCCACCCCGGCGCCGCCCTCGAGCTGCTGCTCACCGAGGACGAGGCAGAAGCGCGCCGGCTCGCAGGCGAGCTGGAGGCGCTCAACCGCGACCGGCAGGCGGTGGAGGAGCGCATCCTGCGCGACGCCGTCCGCCAGGTCGAGGAGTGGCCCGAGCCGAAGCGCGGCCGCCTCGGCTACGTGATCGCCGGGGAGGACTGGCACCGCGGCGTCATCGGGATCGTCGCCTCGCGCCTCGTGGAGCGGTACCACCGGCCGGTCGTGCTGATCGCGGGCGGCGAGCCGGGCGAGGACTGGGTCGGCTCCGGCCGCTCGGTCTCCAGCTTCGACCTCCACGGCGCGCTCGGCGCATGCTCGCACCTGCTCGGCCGCTGGGGCGGGCACCGCGCGGCCGCGGGGCTCTCGATCGCCCCGGACAACGTCGAGGCCTTCGCGGAGGCCTTCGCCGAGCACGCCGCCGGCATGCTCACGCTGGAGGACCTCCGGCCCGTCACCGTCGTCGACGCGGTCGTCCGCGGGGACGAGCTGACGCTCGGCCTCTGCGAGGAGCTCGAGCGCCTGGCCCCGTTCGGCCTCGGGAACCCGAACGTCACCCTGCTCGCCGTCGGCACGGAGCTCTCCGACCTGGACGCGATCGGCGAGGGGAAGCACCTGCGCCTCGCGGTCACGGCGGCCGGAGCCCGCTCGGGCGCGATCGCCTTCGGCCGCGGCACGGCGCTCGACCGCTTCCGCCGGCCGGGCCGCTACGACGTCGCCTTCAAGCTCGCCGCCAACCGCTGGAACGGGACGGTGACCCCGCAGCTCGTGGTGAAGGAGATCTTCGAGACCCCGCCGCGCTTCGAGGGGCTCCGCCGCATGCTGCTGGCCGAGTGGCAGGCAGGCCCCGAGGCCTGGAGCCCGTGGGCAAGCGAGGTCTTCGCCGAGCTCGGCCTCGACGAGGAGGCAGAGGGCTGGCGCCCGCTCGCGGAGTCGCCCGCGTTCCTCGCCGCGCTGGGCGAGGAGGCCGCCGCGGAGGCCGCGTAGCGCTTCCCGTGCCTCGAACGGGGGCGGGAGGCCGCAACCCCGGAAGCTAAGATGAGTTCGTGGCGGGTCAGGTGCTCACCGCGTCCGCCGAGCGGCACCGCGAGCAGTTCGACCAGCTCGTGGCCCAGGTGGCGGCCTACAACCCCGACGTCGATCGGGATCTTCTGGAGCGGGCGTACCACTTCGCCTCCGAGGCCCACGAGCACCAGCAGCGCCGGAGCGGGGAGGACTTCATCCTGCACCCGCTCGGGGTCGCGCTGATCCTCGCCGAGCTCCGCAGCGACGACGCCACCATCGCGGCCGGGATCCTCCACGACGTCGTCGAGGACACCGACGCGTCGATGGAGCAGGTCCGCGACGAGTTCGGCGAGGACGTCGCTCGGCTCGTCGAGGGCGTGACGAAGCTGACGCGGATCCATTTCCAGAGCCGCGAGCAGGCGCAGGCCGAGAACTACCGCAAGATGATCGTGGCGATGGCCGAGGACCATCGCGTCATCCTCATCAAGCTCGCCGACCGCCTCCACAACATGCGGACGATCGAGTACCTCGGCAAGCAAAAGCAGCTCCAGAAGGCCCGCGAGACGCTCGAGGTGTACGCGCCGCTGGCCCACCGTCTCGGTATCCACACGATCAAGTGGGAGCTCGAGGACCTCGCGTTCGAGACGCTGCACCCGCGCAAGTACGCGGAGATCCAGGCGATGGTGAACGAGCGCCGGGCCGAGCGGGAGAAGTACGTCGTCGGCGCCGGCCGCGTGCTGAAGCGCGAGCTCGACAAGGTCGGCATCCCCGCGGAGATCTCCTCGCGCGCGAAGCACTTCTATTCCATCTACGAGAAGATGGTGAAGCGCGGCAAGGAGTTCAACGAGATCTACGACCTGACCGCGATGCGCGTCCTCGTCGAGCGGGAGGGCAAGGAGGGCGAGCGCGACTGCTACGGCGCTCTCGGGGTCATCCATTCGCTCTGGAAGCCGATGCCCGGCCGCTTCAAGGACTACGTGGCCATGCCCAAGTTCAACATGTACCGCTCGCTGCACACGACGGTGATCGGGCCGGAGGGAAAGCCGCTCGAGATCCAGGTGCGGACACGGGACATGCACCGCACGGCCGAGCGGGGCATCGCCGCGCACTGGCTCTACAAGGGCCGCAAGGGCAAGAAGTCGAGCCAGGCGGAGCTCGCCTGGATGAAGCAGCTCGCCGACTGGCAGCGCGAGGAGACCGACTCGCGCGAGCTTGTCCGCGCCTTCCCCGAGCTGGCCCTCGACGAGGTCTACGTCTTCACGCCGAAGGGCGAGGTGAAGAGCCTCCCCGGCGGCTCGACGCCGATCGACTTCGCCTACTCGGTGCACACCGACGTCGGCCACCGCACCGTCGGCGCCAAGGTGAACGGCCGCATCGTGCCGCTCCACTACCGCCTCAGGAGCGGCGACTTCGTCGAGATCCTGACGTCGAAGCAGACGAGCCGCGGCCCGTCGCGCGACTGGCTCTCGCTCGCGGTCTCCTCGCGCGCGCGCAACAAGATCCGCCAGTGGTTCAGCCGCGAGACCCGCGAGGTCGCCGAGCAGCGCGGGCGCGAGGCGCTCGAGAACGCGCTCAAGCAGCACAACCTGCCCTACAAGAAGCTCTCGGGCTCGCCGCTCCTGGCCGAGATCATCCGCGAGATGGGCTTCAAGAAGGCGGAGGACTTCTACCTCGCCCTCGGCTCCGGGAAGCTCCAGGTCTCGCAGGTCGCCAACAAGGTCCTGCACCGGCTCAAGACCCAGGAGGTCGCCGAAGAGGAGACGCTCCCGCGGCGGCCGAAGGCGCGCGAGGCGGTCGACTCCGGGAACTTCGGCATCCAGGTGCCCGGCGTCGAGGGCGTCCTCGTGCGCCTCGCCAAGTGCTGCACGCCCGTGCCGGGGGACGAGATCGCCGGCTACATCTCCCTGGGCAAGGGCATCACCATCCACCGGCTGGACTGCCCGAACGTGAAGGCGCTGATGCGGAACCCGGAGCGGTTCACCCCGGTCGAATGGGACGGCGGCGCCTCGCAGAGCTTCCGCGTCCAGATCGCGGTCGTCTCGTGGGACCGGCCGCGCCTGCTCGAGGACGTCGCGCGGACGTTCGCCGAGCACGGGACGAACATCGTCGAGTACGGCGGCCACGTCGAGGACCAGATGGCCAAGAACTGGTACGTGGCGGAGGTGGGCGACATCAAGGCGCTCCGCGCGCTCCTGGGCGCGCTGCGGAACCTCGAGTCCGTCTTCGACGCCTACCGCGTCACGCCGTCTTGACGGACGACCGGCTCGAGCTGCTCAGGGAGCTCGAGCGGGCGGACGAGGCGGTGGCGGCGGAGCTCGCGGAGGTCGACGAGCAGTACGCCGCCGTCGAGGAGCTGCGCGGGCGGGCGCTCGAGCTGGCGGAGCTCACCGTCGAGCTCCCGGAGCGACGGGCAGCCGCTGCGGCGGCGGTTCGGGAGGTCGAGGCGCGACTGGCTGAAGCACGCGCGACGGCGGAGCAGCGTGCCGCTGCGCTCGCGCAGGCCGGCGAGGATGAGCTGCCCGAGGCGCGGCGGCTCGAGCTGGTGGCCCGCGACTCGCTCCGAGTGGCGGAGCGGCTCGCCGCCGAGGCCCGCGCGGCCGCGGCGGAGCTCGAAGCCCGCGCCGAGGCGATCGACGCGGAGACCAGCGCGCTCGAGGCGCGCGCCGGGGAGCTGGCAGCGGCCCTCGGGCGCCGGCCGAGGCTCGCGGGAGAAGCCTCGGGCGCGCCCGGCCCCGGGGCAACCGGCGTGGCCGAGTGGGGCACGCGCGCGCGGGCCGCCCTGCTCGTCGCACGGAGCCAGCTCGCCGTCGAGCGGGACGGCGTCGTACGCCTGGCACACGAGCAGGCCGCGGTAGTGCTCGGCGAGGCCCTGCCGCCCCTCGCCACGCGCGAGGTCGTGCGGCGCGTCGAGGCCGGCCTCGCCGGCTGACGTCGTTTCGATCGCCTGCGCCGCCAGGCTTGTATCGTCTGCGGCGAGAATCGTGAAAGGGGAGGCGAGCAACGACGTCTTCATCTCGTACCGCCGCGAGGTGGGTGGCGTCCTCGCGATGGCGATCCACCAGCAGCTGACGGAGCGCGGGCTCGACGCCTTCTACGACATCGAGAGCCTGAGGGCGGGGCAGTTCGACGCGATCATTCTCAACCAGATCGCGGCGAGGCCGTACTTCCTGCTCGTCCTCACTCCCGGCACGCTCGATCGCTGTCGCGACCCAGGCGACTGGGTCCGCCGTGAGATCGAGCAGGCCCTCGCCACCAACCGCATGATCGTCCCTGCGAACACCCCGGGCTTCGACTTCGACGACTTCGAGCGGTTCCTGCCGGAGGACATCGGCCCGGTGGTGGGGCGGTTCAACGCGCTCGAGCTGCCGCAACGGTGGTTCAAGTTCGCGGTCCAGCAGCTCGTCGATGAGTTTTTGGTCCCGATCGAACTGGATAACACCGTACCTCCGGACGAGGATCAGGTCGTCGTCGACCGCCTACACGAGCAGGCGCGGGCGGCTCCGCGAGTCACCGACGTCCAGTTGTCCGCGCAGGAGTACTTCGAGCAGGCATGGGCGCGGGGAGACGACGACCTCGACGGGAAGATCGCTGACTACAGCGACGCGATCCGCGTTGACGCCGAGTACGCGGTGGCATTCAACAACCGGGGTGCTGTCCGCGCGGATCAGGGTGATCTGGAGGGGGCGATCGCCGACTACGACGAAGCGATTCGCCTCGACCCTGTGGATGCGGTGGCGTTCCGCAACCGAGGCAGGGCCCGCGCCATCCAGGGCGACCTCGAAGGGGCAATGGTTGACTACGACCAGGCGGTTCGCCTCGATCCCGGGCTCGCGGCCGCGTTCTACGACCGGGGTGCTGCCCGTGCGGATCAGGGTGATCTGGAGGGGGCGATCGCCGACTACGACGAAGCGATTCGCCTCGACCCCGCGGATGCGTTGGCGTTCAACAACCGAGGTCTTGTCCGCGCCGGATACGGTGCCCTGACGGCGGCGATCGCCGACTACGACGAGGCGATTCGCCTCGACCCCAACCTTGCGGTGGCGTTCAACAACCGGGCTCTTGCCCGCGGTGTACGGGGCGATCTGGAGGAGGCGATCGCGGACTTCGACGAGGCCCTTCGTCTCGACCCCACGTACGCGATGGCCTTCTACAACAGGGGTCTTACTCGCCGGGACCAGGGTGATCTCGAGGGGGCGATCGCGGACCTGGAGCAGGGAGCAGCTCTCGCGCCCGAGGCCGAGATCTTCCCGCAGCAGCTCGCCGAGCTGAGACTGGAGATCTGAGGCTCGGCCTCCCTCGTTCGAGGGATGCCATCACCCGTTTTCGTCACTCGATCGAGGGATCGGTCACTCGTTCGGGGGATGCACACGACCCCCCTGAGGCCGACCAACCGTGCGAGGCGTCAAATGCGCCATGCGCAGCATCCACTCGACCGTGGGCTCGGTCGCGACGCGGCCGGGCTCGAGCTGGTGGTCGTCCTCGCGACGGTCACGCTGGTGGCCGCGCTCGGCGGGCCTCAGGGCGTCGAGCGGGCCGACTGGATCGCGTTCGCCGTGCTGCTCCCGCTGGTCGCCGTGGCCCACCTCCTCGGCGCCGACCGGACGAAGCACCAGGGCTCGCAGCTCTCGCTCGCCCCGATCTTCACGGCGGTGCTCATTCTGCCGCCGTCGCTGACCGCCCTCCTGATCGCGCTCGCGGTCATCCCCGAGTGGGTTCGCCGGCGCACCGACTGGTACATCCTCGTCTTCAACGTCTGCAACCTCGTGGCGCCTGCGCTCCTGGCCCGGGCGGTGTTCGACGCCGTCGACGAGAGCACCTCGGCCGGCTGGACGGTCGGCGCGGCGCTCGCACTGCTCGCCTTCCTCCTTCTGCACTACGGCCTGCTCGCCACGGTGCTCCGCCTGGCCCGAGGAGTGCGCCCCGCCGACACGATCCGCCTCGACTGCGTCCTGATCGACGCCGGCCTCCTCTCGCTCGGCGCGATCGCGGCGGCGCTCTGGGGCGACTACCCCGGCCTGGTGGCGCTGACGCTCCTTCCGCTGGCGCTCGCGTACCGCTCGCTCGCCATCCCGGCCCTGGTCGAGGCGACCCGCATCGAGCCGAAGACCGGGCTCTACAACCTCCGCCATTTCGAGTCCGCGCTCGGCCAGGAGCTCGGCCGCGCCTCGCGCTTCGACCGGCCGATCGCCCTCCTGATGATCGACGTCGACCACCTGCGCGAGGTCAACACGATGCACGGCCACGTCGCCGGCGACCGCGCGCTGGTAGCCGTCGCCGAGGCCCTCCGCAGCGCCACGCGCGAGTACGACGTCCCGGCGCGATTCGGCGGGGACGAGTTCTGCGTGCTCCTGCCGGAGACCGACCTGGACGGTGCCCTCGTCGTCGCCGAGCGCGTCCGCGCGTCCGTCGAGGAGTCGACCCGGGGCGGAGACGCCCCCGTCACGGTCTCGATCGGAGCCGTCTCCCACCGCGGCTCGGGAGTCTCGGCCGAGGGGCTCCTCGCCATCGCCGACACGGCCGCCTACGCGGCGAAGGCGAGTGGTCGGAACGCGATCGCCGCGGCACCGCCGCTCGGGCCGGTGCAGGAGGCCGAGCGCCTGCTCGCCGAGGCCGCGAAGGCCGGGCCCTGACGCCCTGCTAGGCCTCCCAGCGCTCCCCGCCGGTGTCCCAGCCGACGAGGCAGTGCGGGGAGATGAGGAGCGCAACGCGCTCCAGGAACGTGCGATCCTCGGGCCCGAACGCCGCGGGGACGTCCGAGTCGATGTCGATCTCGCCGACGACCTTGCCCTCGTAGGAGACAGGTACGACGATCTCGCTCCGCGTCGAGACGAAGCAGGCGAGGTAACGGTCGTCGGCGTTCACGTCGTCGACGATCTCGGTGACCCCGCTGACCGCCGCCGCGCCGCAGATGCCCTCGCCGACCGGGATGCGGACGTGCTCGGTCGCCTGCGGACCCTTCCAGGGGCCGAGGACGAGGTCATCTCCCTCCACGAGGTAGATCCCGACCCAGGAGTAGTGCTCGAAGCGGTCGTGCAGCACCTCGACCGCCTTGCGGAGCACCTCGTCGGCCTCCTGCTCCCGGTTGACGATCCGGTCGACGGCCTCGAGCGCGCCGCGGTAGGCGTCCGTCGTCGCGCTCACTCGACCGGGACAACCAGCTCGACGTCTGTGCCCTCGAACCCGACCACGGCGCGCCGGTACGCCTCCGAGATCGGGGTCGGCCGGCGCTCGGGGACGGCGACCAGCACCAAGGTCTGCTCGGCCGTGCACATGAGCAGGTCGTCCTCCACGCGGTTGGCGCAGAGCTCGTAGACGATGCTGGTCACGCCGATCCGCTTCGTCCGGACGAACACCTCGAGCAGGTCGTCGAACCGCGCCGGCGCCTCGTAGACGACCGAGGAGGCGCGCATGACGAAGTCCTTGCCCACCGCCTCCTTGCGGAGGAGCCCGAGGTGCCGCTCGTACTCGACGCGGGCCAGGTCGAAGTAGGGCAGGTAGCGGCCGTAGTAGACGATTCCCTGCGCGTCGGTGTCCGAGAAGCCGACGCGGGCGAACGCCGAGAACTTGTAGGGCGGCTTGCGGTCGGTCGGCTGTCCGAGGGTCACATCCACGGGAGAGATCCTAGTCGGTGCGCGGTTGCGCTTTTCCCCTCGATTTGAGACCCTTCCGCAGTTTCACTTCCCGGGAAAAGAAAGAGGGGTAATCATCATGAAGCAGTGGTTGATGGGGGTCACGCTGCTGACCGCGCTTGCACTGAGCGGGGTTGCGACGGCGGCCCAGGACGGACGCGCGCTCTCGTTGGACCAGTACACGGCAACGGTGAGCCAGGACGCCCTCCGCGACCTCGAGGCCAAGGGCCTGGATGTCGTATCGGCCGAGCAGCTCGCGAGCGGCTCAGTCGAGGTCGATCTCGTCCTCACCAAGCAGCAGGTCCTGGCGCTCCGCGCCCAGGACATCAACGTCCGGCTGCAGAGGAACGAGTTCGGTCAGTCGGCTCGCCAGTTCGCGGCCACGATGGCGGTCGCGGGCTTCAACGTCTGGCGCGACTACGACAGTCCTGACGGGCATCGCGCGCAGCTCTACGCGATCGCGGAGGACAACCCGGACATCACGAAGCTGGTCGTTCTCGGCCAGACGATCCAGGGCCGGGAGCTCATCGCCCTCAAGGTCACGCAGGACGCCGGCAAGAAGGACGGACGGAAGCCGGCGGTGCTCTACACCTCCACGCAGCACGCACGCGAGTGGATCACTCCCGAGGTCAATAGCCGGCTGCTGAAGCACTTCGTGAACGGGTGGCGGAACGGCGACCAGGAGATCAAGGAATCTCCTGCGGGAGAACGAGTACTGGTTCGTCATCGTCGCCAACCCCGACGGCTACCAGTACACCTTCTCGAGTGAGGACACGCGCCTCTGGCGGAAGAACCTCCGCGACAACAACGCGAACGGAACGACCGAGGTCGGCGACGGCGTCGACCCGAACCGCAACTACCCGGAGCACTTCAAGTACGACGAGGAAGGCTCCTCCAGCGTCCCGTCGAGCGACACGTACCGCGGGGCCTCAGCGGGCTCCGAGGCGGAGACGCAGGCGATCGCCAGCCTCTACAAGCGCGTGGGCTTCGTCTTCCACGTCAACTGGCACTCCGCAGGACAGTGGCTCCTCTATCCGGAGGGGTGGCAGACGGGCACGCCCACGGCGGACGACCCGATCTACTTCGCGCTGTCCGGAAACCTGGACAACCCGGCGATCGAGGACTTCCATCCGGGGCTCTCGTCCGACGTGCTCTATGTGACGAACGGAGAGACGACCGACTTCGCGCATGCGCAAAATGGAGCGCTCGCGTGGACGCCTGAGCTCTCCGAGGGCTGCGACGGCTGCGGCTTCGTGTTCCCGGACGACGAGGCGCTCGTCCAGGCCGAGTTCGAGCGGAACCTTCCGTTCGCCCTCGACGTCGCCAAGTCGGCGCAGGATCCGGACGACCCGGTCTCGCACCTCGGCATCGACACGAAGCCGTTCTACTTCAAGAGCGACGACACGTACAAGACCGGGGTGCCCGGCGCCAACTTCACGTTCGCCGTCTCCTACGGCGATCCGCAGGAGATCCGCGTCCTCGCCAAGAAGGCGCTCCAGAACGTCGATCTCAAGTACCAGATCAACGGCGGCAAGGTGCAAAGCGCCAACGCCAGCAAGTTCAAGGGCGGCGACCGCTACGGCGTGACCGCGGTCTACTACGAGGTAATGCGCGGCGAGGTACGCGGTACCAAGCCCGGCGACCGGGTGACCGTCTGGTTCGAGGGCAAGGAGAAGGGCAAGCGAGTCTCGAGCGACTCATTCACGTACACGGCGGCCGTCGAGTCGAAGAACGACGTGCTGATCCTCGCGAACGAGGACTACACCGGTGCGTCGCCCGTCTACGCGAATGCCACAGCGCCGAACTACCTCTCCTACTACCAGGACGCTCTGGAGGCCAACGACATCGGCTACGACGTGTACGACGTCGACGCCAGGGGCCGGACGGCGGCCACCGCGCTCGGCGTTCTCTCGCACTACGACGCCGTCGTCTGGTACACGGGCAACGACATCATCACGCGAGAGCCCGGCTGGGGTGGCGGCAACATGTCGCGGATCGGGATGGACCAGATCCTCAACGTCCGCGCGTACCTGAACGAGGGCGGCAAGGCCCTCTGGACGGGCAAGCACGCCGGCCTCCAGCACTCGACCAACCAGGCTCAGCTGTACGACCCGACCGCGGCGAACGCACAGTGCGCGACGCTTCCGGCGGGCACCGATCCCCGGCGCTGCCTCGTTGCGCATGGGTCGGGCGATCTCCAGGGTGACGTGCTCGAGTACTGGTTCGGCGGCTTCCTGCTCAACAACGCCGCCGGTCTCACCGAGGACGGTGACATCTTCAACGTCCTCGGCGCCGACACGCCGTTCGACTCGCTGACGCTCATGTTCAACGGGGCGGACAGCGCGCAGAACGGCGACAACGCGAACTCGTTCATCGCGACGAGCGGCATCCTGCCGCCCGACGAGTTCCCGCAGTTCGAGAGCTGGGTGTCGTCGCGCTACGACCGCCCAGGCGGGCCGTTCGACCCGCACACGGGCGACTCGTACGCGTACTCCCAGATCGCGGACGTCTCGTTCAAGACCATCTCGCGAACGGTCTCCGTCCCCGGCGGAGGCGGCAACCTGTCGTTCTGGACGTCGTACAACACCGAGGCCGACTGGGACTTCCTCTTCGTCGAGGCGGCACCGGCAGGCACCGGCAACTGGACGACGCTCCCGGACACGATGGGCCACACGTCTCAGAGCACCGGCCTGAGCTGCCCGGAGGGCTGGTTCGAGCTGCATCCGTGGCTCGAGCGGTACCAGACCGTCGTCAGCGATACGGCGTGCTCCCCGACCGGCACCTCCGGAGCGTGGCACGCGGCTTCCGGTGACTCGGGCGGCTGGCAGCAGTGGAGCGTCAACCTGGGCGCCTATGCGGGCGGACAGGTCGACATCCGCATCTCCTACGCGAGCGACTGGGCGACGCAGGGCCTCGGCGTCTTCGTGGACGACGTGACCCTGCCCGACGGCTCGTCGACCTCCTTCGAGGGCGGCGACACCGGCGGCTGGGTCGTTTCCGGACCGCCGCCCGGCAGCGCGCCGAACGTGAACAACTTCGTGTTCACGACGGCGACCGGCTTCCCGGAGGGCGCTTCGATCACGACCGAGGACTCGTTGCTCCTCGGCTTCGGGCTCGAGGCCGTCACCGGCGCAGCCAACCGCGCGGAGGTCATGGGCCGCGCCATGGACTACTTCCTCGAGCCGTAACGGCTCCGAGGGACCGACGCCGCGAGGGCGGGGCTTCGGCCCCGCCCTCGCCGTCCTAGGAGGGTCCTAGCCCTGGACGACGGCGAGTGCCTCGTCCCGCTTGCGCTCCATGAGCTCGCGGTCGAGGGCCTCGAGGTTGAGCCGCAGGAGCGGCTCGGTGTTCGACGGGCGGACGTTCAGGTGCCAGTCCGCAGCGGTGACCGAGACGCCGTCGAGGTGGGAGATCTCGCCCTGCTCGGCGAAGTGCTCCTTCAGCCGCTGGAGCGTGAGCGCGACGTCGGCGACCGGCGTGTTCAGCTCCCCGGTGAGGAAGTACTGCTCCCGGAATGGACGGAGGAGCTCGGAGAGCTTCTGCCCGCGCTTCGAGACCAGCTCGAGCATGAGGAGCGCCGGGATCGTTCCCGAGTCCGCCTGGTAGAAGTCGCGGAAGTAGTAGTGCCCGCTCACCTCGCCGGCGAAGACCGCGTCCACCTCGCGCATGCGGAGCTTGATGAAGGCGTGGCCGACGCGGTTCGGGAGGGCAGTGCCGCCCAGCCGCTCGACGACGTCGCGGACTGCCCAGCTCGCGCGGACGTCGTAGATGATCGTCCCGCCCGGCTCCTTCTCCAACATCGACTCGGCGAGGAGCGCGGTGACGAAATCTCCCGGAACGAACTCGCCCGAGTCGTCCACGAAGAAGCAGCGGTCGGCGTCGCCGTCGAAGGCGATGCCGAGGTCGGCGCCCTCCTCCACGACCTTGCGCATGATGAATTCGCGGTTCTCGGGCAGGAGCGGGTTCGGCTCGTGGTTCGGGAAGCTGCCGTCGGGGTCGAAGTAGCAGCGCACCGCGTCCACCGGCAGCCGGTCGAGGACGGGCGGCAGCATCGCGCCCGCCATCCCGTTGGCCGCGTCCACGACGACACGGAGCGGCTGCACGGCAGCCGGGTCGACGAAGGACATGACCTTGTCGACGAAGCCGGGGTAGACATCGCGCTCCTGGACACGTCCAGGGGTCTGACCCCCTGACACGTCCGCCAGGGACAGGGCGCGGTCGCGGATCTCCAGGAGGCCGGAGTCGCCGCCCACCGGCAGGGCGCCGCGGCGGACGATCTTCGCGCCGGTGTACTCCTTCGGGTTGTGCGAGGCGGTGATGGTGGCGCCGCCGTCGAGGCCGAGCTCGCCGACGGCGTAGTAGAGCATCTCCGTCCCGATCATCCCGACGTCGAGCACGTCGACGCCGGCCTCGGCCGCGCCGCGGACGAACGCCTCCTGCATCGCCGGCGAGGACAGCCGCATGTCGCGCCCGACCGCGATCGACGCCGGCTCGAACTGCTCGGCATAGGCGCGCCCGATCGCGTAGGCGCCCTCTTCGTCGAGCTCCGCCGGGTAGATCCCCCGGACGTCGTATGCCTTGAAGGCCTTGGGGTCTAGGGCCATGCCTCGGCGAGTTTACGCCGAGTCGACTCGAGCGCCTCCGGCATCACCTTCACGTCGGCGAGGACGGGCATGAAGTTCGTGTCGCCGCCCCAGCGCGGGACGACGTGCTGGTGGACATGGTCGACGATGCCCGCGCCGGCCACCCGGCCGAGATTCCAGCCGAGGTTGAAGCCCTGCGGCGCCATGACCTCGTCGAGGACGCGCACCCCGGCGGCAGCGAGGTGATGGATCTCCACGGCCTCCTCGTCGGCCAGCCCGCCGAACTCGCCCGCATGCCGGTACGGCGCCACGAGCAGGTGGCCCGAGGCGTACGGGTAGCGGTTGAGGAGCACGAAGGCGTGCTCTCCGCGGTGAACGACGAGCCCGGCCTCGTCCTCGAGCGTCGAGGCCCGGCAGAAGACGCAGCCCTCCTGCTCGTCGGCGCTCTGGATGTATTCCAGCCGCCACGGTGCCCAGAGCTGTCTCAGAACCAGCCCCGCTTGCGGAAGAGGACGAGGAGCCCGATGACAGCGACGATCTCGAGCCCGACGCCGAGGATCACGAACGCCTGCCAGCTGCCGACGTGGTCGACCATCCAGGTGAAGTTCTGTCCGAAGAAGCCGGTGACGAACGTGAGCGGCAGGAAGATCGTGGCGATGACAGTGAGCTGCTTGGTGGTGACATTGAGGCGGTTCGAGGCGGTGGAGAGGTACGCGTCGATGGCGGCGTTCATCAGCTCCCGGTTGCCGTCCAGCGCCTCACCCAGACGAACGAGGTGGTCGTAGACGTCCCTGTAGTAACGCTCGACGTCCTGCGTCATCCCCGGAAGCTCGACCCCGCCGCTCGTGATCCTGCCGAGGAGGTCTCGCTGCGGGGCGATCACGCGCCGCAGGCGGACGAGCCGGCGCTTCATCTTGAAGATGTCCTCGAGGTGCTGCGGCTTGGGCGAGGCGAACATGTGCTCCTCGATCAGGTCGAGCCGCTCGTCGATCTGCTCCAGCGCCGGGAAGAAGCCGTCGACGAGCGCGTCGATCGCCTCGTGGAGCAGGAGGACCGTGCTCCGGAACCGCGTGCCGTCGTTCGCGACCTGCGCCCGCAGCGCCTCGAGCCCGGGCGCTTCGTCCCGCCGGACGGTCACGAGGAACTTCTCGGAGAGGAAGCAGTGCACCTCGACGAGTCCGTCCTCGTCCGGCGACCACCCGTAGACGACCAGGAAGACGTAGTCCTCGTAGTCCTCGGCCTTGGGCCGCTGCCCGAAGTGCCGGGAGTCCTCCACGGCGAGCGGATGGAAGCCGAAGGTCTCCTGGAGCAGGGCGAACTCCTCCTCGCCGGGTGCCTCCAGGTCGAGCCAGAAGCATTCGCCCGAGCCCAGAAGGGCGCGGACGGACTCGGCGCTCGCGGCGTCCGACCCGCCGGCGGCCTGCGCGATCAGCCGCGCGCTCACAGCCAGCGGCGGAAGCGGAAGAGCGCGAGCAGCCCCAGGCCGAGAACAGCCATGACGCTGACGATCAGCCAGAAGGCTTCGATCTCCCCTTCGCCCGGAACCGCCACGTTCATCCCGAAGAGACCGGTGATCAGCGTCAGCGGCAGCAGGATCACGGTCACGACGGTCAGGAGCTGGAGCCGGTACTGCTGCTTGTGCGAGATGAAGGACTCGTTCGTCGACTCGAGGCCCTCGATGACCTCCTTGTAGTTGTCGAGGAGGTCCCAGACGCGCTCGGCCGCGTCGACGATGTCGTCGAAGTAGAGGTCGAGGTCCTCCGGCAGGAACCGCTCGGTCGAGCGCTCGAGCATCCGCAGGGTCGCGCGCTCCGGCTTGATGATCTTGCGGTAGGCGATGATCTCCTGCTTCGCGTTCGAGATGTCGCGCACGACGTCCTCGGAGCGCTCCTCGAAGATGCCCGCCTCGATCGCGTCCAGCTTCGCCCCGATCTTGTCCAGGATCGGGAAGCAGTAGTCGAAGAGGTCGTCCAGGACGTGGTAGAGGAGGTAGCCGGAGCCGCGGAAGAGCTCGCTCCGCAGCTCGGGGTCGGCCTCGCACTGCCGGAAGAGGTGGGAGACCGGACGGAGCTCGACGTTCGGCAACGTGATGAGGAAGTCCTGGCCGAGGAAGACGTCGAGCTCGGCGGCGTTCAGCCGGCGGACGGCCTTGTCGTAGAAAGGGAAGTGGAGGACGACGAAGAGGTACTCGGGGTACTCGTCGATCTTGGGCCGCTGCCGCTTGGAGAGAACGTCCTCGATGTCGAGCTCGTGGAAGCCGAACCGCTCGGCCAGGAAGGAGACCTCGAGGGCGCCGGGCCGCTCGGCGTGGACCCAGGTCAGGCCGTCAGCGGAGAGCTCGGAGATGCGAGGCTCGGTCCGCTCGTCGACGTCGCCCGCAACACCGCGGGCCCGTCCGCGCCGGAGGCGTGGGAGAGTGGGCCGTGCCATAGATACTCAGTGGATCCTCGAGTTGCATCTCCAGGTACGTGATTGTACTCGCAATCCCTTGTGGGCTCGTTCGCGCTACGCTCGATCGGCGTGGGCGGAAAGCCGATGAACGCTGAGGAAATGCGCCGTCCGCCGTCCGCCGCGGAGCTCGCCCGTCTCGAGGCCCTCCGCCGGCTCGACATCCTCGACTCGGGTTCCGAGCAGGCCTTCGACGACCTGACGGCGCTCGCGGCCTCGATCTGCGGCACCCCGATCTCCCTGATCAGCCTCGTCGACGCCGACCGGCAGTGGTTCAAGTCGCGCGTCGGCCTCGACCTCGAGGAGACGCCGCGCGACATCGCGTTCTGCGGCCACGCGATCCTCGACAGCGAGATCCTCGTCGTGCCGGACACCGGCGAGGACGCCCGCTTCGTCGAGAACCCGCTCGTGGTCGGGGAGCCCGGGATCCGCTTCTATGCAGGCAAGCCGCTCGTCACGGCGGAGGGTCATGCGCTCGGGACTCTCTGCGTCATGGACCGCACGCCGCGCGAGCTCACCCAGGCTCAGCTCGACGCGCTCGACGCGCTCGGTCGCCATACCGTCGCGCTCCTCGAGCACCGGCGCGCGCAGGCGCACCTTCAGCAGGAGATCGCCCTCGTCGAGCTGCTGCGGGAGAGCGCGACGGCGGCCAACGAGGCGGCCGGGCTGCACGAGGCGCTGGCGATCTCCATCGAGCGCGTCTGCGAGCGGATCGGCTGGCCGGTCGGCCGCGCGTACGCGCTGGAGCGAGGCGGGGAGTCGGTCCGCCGCCTTTCCGGCGGAGTCTGGCGCGTGCCGGTCGCCGCCGCCTACCAGGAGTTCCGGGAGGCTGCCGACGAGCTCTTCTCGGCGCGCGAGGGACCGCTCGCGCGGATGCTGGAGAGCCGGCAGAGCCTGTGGATCCCCAACATCGGTGCCGAGCCGACCCTCGCGCGTCGCGAGGCGCTGGCGGCCGGCCTCTACGCCGCGAGTCTTCGTGCCCGTGCTCGTCCGCGACGAGGTGGTCGCCGTGCTCGAGTTCTACTCCGACGAGCGCGCCGAGCCCGACGAGCACCTGCTCGAGGTGATGGGCAATCTCGGGACCCAGCTCGGCAGGGTGGTCGAGCGCGAGGACGCCGAGCGGGCTCTCGGCCGCCGCCTGGCCGACCTGCGCGCCGTCCTGGACGCGACGGAAGAGGCGATCTGCCTGAGCGACCGGGACGGGACCGTGCGGTTCGTCAACACCGCCATGCTGGAGCTGTGGAGCGGCCTCGACATCGCCGCCGAGGGCTCCGTCTGGACGCGGCTGCTCCAGCTCGCCGAGCGGTCGGCCGACCCCGAGGCGTTCGCCCGGGAGGTCAGGAAGCTCGACGCCGCGCCCGCCCAGTCGTCGGCTGGGGAGTTCGAGCTCGCCGACCGCCGCTCGTTCGTCGCCTACAGCGTCCCCGTCGGGGATGGCGGCGAGGTCGACGGGAGGATCTTCGTCTTCCGCGAGACGACCGCGGATCGCGAGGTCGAGCGGCTGAAAGAGGAGTTCCTCGCCTCCGTCTCCCACGAGCTACGAACGCCGCTCACGTCCGTGCTCGGGTACGCGGAGTCCCTGCGGGCCGGAGACTTCGGCGCGCTCGACGACGACCAGCTCCGCGCGCTCTACATCGTTGAGCGGAACGCCGGCCGCCTCAACCGGCTGATCGACGACCTGCTCCTGACCGCCCGGATCGAGTCGCAGTCACTCGACCTGCACCTCGAGCCGCTCGACCTGTCCACGCTGGCGGCCGAGTCGGTGCAGGCTGCAGAGGTCGGTGCCGGCAGCCAGGGGGTCGACCTCGTACTCGACGTCGAGCCGGTTCGCGTCGAGGGCGACCGGCTGCGCCTGGGGCAGCTCCTCGACAACCTCGTGTCGAACGCGGTCAAGTTCACCCCCGACGGCGGCACGGTGACGGTTTCCCTGGCGCGCGGGGGCGACCGGGCCGTCCTCGAGGTGGCGGACACCGGCATCGGCATCCCGGCCGACGAGCGGGATCGGCTCTTCGAGCGCTTTTACCGGACGAGCGTGGCGCGGGAGCACGCCATCGAGGGCACCGGCCTCGGCCTGGTCATCGCCCGGGCGATCGCCGAGAGCCACGGGGGGTCGATCGGGTTCGAGAGCCGCGAGGGCGAGGGCACCACGTTCAGGGTCGAGCTGCCGCTCGCGGCATAGAGAAGTGCGCCTGGTAGGAATCGAACCTACGACCTCGCGCTCCGGAGGCGCGCGCTCTATCCCCTGAGCTACAGGCGCGGGAGGCTTAGTGTACCGGGGGTGAAGCTGAGCCACCGCCGCGCCACGCTCCACCTCGCGCAGCCGTTTCGGATCTCCCGGGAGACGAGCGTCACCGAGGACGTCCTCTGGGTGGAGGTGGCCTGGGACGAGGTCTCCGGGTTCGGCGAGTCCCAGCCGCAGCCCCACTACGGGGAGAGCATCGAGGGCGCCGAGGGCTTCCTCGACGAGGCCGGGGGGCTGCTCGGCGACGACCCGTTCGCGCTCGAGGAGATCGGCCGCCGCCTCGACGGGCTTCCGGGGAACCACGCCGCCAAGTCGGCCGTCGACTCGGCGCTCCACGACCTCTGCGGAAAGCTGCTGGGCCGGCCGGTCTGGCGGCTGCTCGGCCTGGAGCGGGGAGGTCCACCGACCTCGTGGACGGTCTGGCTCGGCGACCCCGACGACATGGCGCGCCGGGCGGAGCAGGCGGACGACGGCCGCTTCCGCCGGCTCAAGCTGAAGCTGGGAGGCCGGGACGGCCTCGACGTCGAGCGGGTGCGGGCGGTCAGGGGCGTCACCGCTCTGCCGCTCCAGGTGGACGTCAACGAGTACTGGGAGCTCGAGGAGGCGCTCGCAGCCGTGCAGGAGCTGGCCGCGCTCGGCGTCGAGTACGTCGAGCAGCCGCTCGCGGCCGGCGATCCCGGCGGCGCGCGGCTCAAGCGCGAGTCGCCGCTCCCGATCTACGTCGACGAGGACGTGCACCGGCTCGACTCCGTGGCCGCCTGCGCCGAGCGGGCGCACGGCATCAACATCAAGCTGGCCAAGAGCGGCGGCATCCGCGAGGCCGTGCGCATGGCGCATGCCGCGCGTGCGCTGGGGCTGGGCGTGATGCTGGGCTGCATGATCGAGTCCGGCCTCGGCATCTCGGCAGCGGCCCAGATCGGCAGCCTCTGCGACCACCTAGACCTCGACGGCAATCTCCTGCTCGCCGAAGACCCCTGGCCGGGGGTCGCCTTCTCCGACGGCGTGCAGGTCCCCTCCGACGAACCAGGGCTGGGAGTCCATGAAGCGCTATCTCGCGCTGGCTGAGGGCTACTCGGACGACGTCCACTACGGCAAGACAGCGTACGGCGTCATCCGCTACGCGCCCGATCCCGTCGTCGCCGTGCTGGACTCGACGCGGGCCGGCGAGACGATGGAGGGCATCCCCATCGTCGGCACGGTCGCGGACGCCCTCGTCCACGAGCCCACGGTCGCGCTCGTCGGCGTCGCCGTGGCGGGCGGGCGGCTCCCCGCGGTCTGGCGCGGAATCCTCCGCGAGGCCATCGAGGCCGGGCTGGACGTCGAGGCGGGGATGCACGAGTTCCTCGCGGACGACCCCGAGCTCGCCCCGCTCGCGCGCGAGCACGGGGTCGAGCTTCGTGACTACCGCCGCCCGCCGGCCGACCTGAGTGTCGCCTCGGGGGCGAACCTCGCGCTCGCAGCGGAGGTCGTGCTCACAGTGGGCTCCGACTGCGCCGTGGGCAAGAAGACGGTCGCGGTCGAGCTCGACCGGGCCGCCCGCGCCCGCGGCCTCCGCTCGGTGTTCGTCCCGACCGGGCAGACGGGGATCATGATCGCCGGCTGGGGCATCGCCGTGGACGCCGTCGTCTCGGACTTCCTCGCCGGCGCCGGCGAGCGCCTCGTCGTCGAGGGCGCCGAGCGCGGCGACCTGCTCTGGGTCGAGGGCCAGGGCTCCATCATCCACCCGCAGTTCTCCGGCGTGACGCTCGGCCTCTACCACGGGACGGCGCCGCACGTGCTCGTCCTCGTGCACCGTGCGGGCGACACCGAGCTCGAGGGCGCCCCGGGGCACCCGATCCTGCCGCTCGCCGAGCTCGTGGAGCTGTACGAACGCCTCGCGCTGCCGGTGCGGCCCGCCCGGGTGGCTGCGGTCGCGCTCAACACCGCGGCGCTTACGGAGGAGGAGGCGCGAGCGGCCGTGGCCGCCGCCGCCGAGGAGACCGGGCTGCCCGCGGACGACCCTGTCCGATTCGGACCTGACCTCCTGCTCGACGCCGTGTTGGCCGCGCTGCTTCGGGTATAACGCGCCGATGACCGATCCCCGAATCGAGCGCCTGGCGACCCTCCTCACCGACTATTCGCTCGCGCTCCGCGAGGGTCAGGTGCTCCGAATCGACAGCCTCGATGCGGGATCGCCGCTCGTCCTCGCGCTCTACGGCGCCGCCCTGCGGGCCGGGGCGCTGCCGTACACGAACGTCGGCCTTTCCGGGCTCGGCGAGACGCTGCTCCAGCAGGGCACCGAGGAGCAGCTCACCTACCTGTCGCCGGTCCAGTGGGAGGAGATCGAGCAGCTCGATGCGCTCGTGACCGTCTGGTCGGAGACGAACACCCGGTCGCTCTCGCGGGTCGACCCGACGCGTCACGCCGCCTACATCGCGGCCCAGCGGAAGCTCTCGAACCGGCGCTGGGAGCGGATCTCGAGCGGGGAGATGAGCTGGTGCGGGACGCTCTTCCCGACGAACGCGCACGCTCAGGAGGCGGAGATGTCGCTGGCCGAGTACGAGGCCTTCGTCTACGCCGCCTGCCACGTGCACGAGGAGGATCCGGCCGCGCACTGGCGCGGGGTCTCGACCGGCCTCCAGGCGCGCGCCGACGAGCTCGGCAGCGTGGCAGAGCTTCGGATCGTGGGCCCCGACACCGACCTTCGCGTCGGCGTCGAGGGCCGCACCTGGATCGCGGCGGACGGGCGCTACAACATGCCCGACGGCGAGGTCTTCACGAGCCCGCTCGAGACCGAGACCGAGGGCGAGATCCGCTACACGTTCCCGGCCGTCTACCACGGGCGTGAGGTGCAGGACGTCAGGCTTCGCTTCGAGGCCGGCCGCGTGACCAAGTTCGAGGCCGCGCGCGGCGACGAGTACCTCCGGTCCCTGCTGGACATGGACGACGGCGCGCGCGTGCTCGGGGAGGTCGCGTTCGGCCTCAACTACGAGATCGACCGCTTCACGCGCAACATCCTCTTCGACGAGAAGATCGGCGGGACGATGCACCTCGCCCTGGGCTCCGGGTTCCCGCAGGCGGGCGGCCGGAACACCTCGGGCCTGCACTGGGACATGATCTGCGACCTCCGCGAGGACGGGGAGGTCTACGCGGACGGCGAGCTCATCTGGAAGGCGGGTCGCTTCCTCGCCGAGCCGGCTCGCGAGGTCGTCGAGAGCGGCCTGCATGGCTAGCGGCAAAGGGCGGCTCGAACAGCTGGCGAGCGTCCTGGTCGACTACTCGACCCGGGTCGGCCCCGGCGATCTCGTCTGCATCGACACCGGCCTGGCGGCCGCTCCGTTGGTGCACGAGATTTGGGAGCGTGTGCTCGCGGCCGGAGGGCATCCGCACCTCCGTCTCGACGTCGAGGGCACCCCCGAGCTGCTGCTCCGCGAGGGAAACACAGCGCAACTCGGCTGGATCAGCCCGCTCCGGCGCGCCGAGGTCGAGCGCGCGGACGTCCGGATTGCCATCGAAGCCGAGGTGAACACCCGTGCCAACACCGGAGTCGAGCCGGAACGACAGGCGCAGGTCGAGCGCGCGCGGGAGCCGCTCAGGCGGGTGCACTTCGCGCGCGCCAGCGCAGGAGAGCTGAGGGCGGTGGTCACGCTCTATCCCACCGATGCGTCCGCCCAGGACGCCGACATGTCGCTCACGGAGTACGAGGATTTCGTCTACCACGCCGGCCTCCTCGACCGCGAGGATCCGGTCGCCGAGTGGGAGGCCCTCGGCCGCGGGTACGAGCGGCTGGCCGCCGCGCTCGGGGAGCGCCGGGAGATCCGGGTCGTCGGAGCCGGCACCGATCTCACGCTCGGCGTCGCCGGCAGGACCTGGATTCCGTGCGACGGACGGGAGAACTTCCCCGACGGCGAGGTCTTCACCGGCCCGGTCGAGACCCAGGTCGACGGCGTCGTTCGCTTCAGCTACCCGGCGACCCACTCCGGGCGGCGCGTCGGCGGCGTCGAGCTCGAGTTCCGGGCCGGCGAGGTCGTGCGCGCTCAGGCCGACGAGGGGGAGACGTTCCTGCGGGAGATGCTCGCGCTCGACGAGGGTGCCAAACGGGTGGGCGAGTTCTCCTTCGGCCTGAACGACGCGGTGACCGAGTTCACCGGCCACATCCTGTTCGACGAGAAGATCGGCGGGACCGTGCATCTCGCGCTGGGCGCGTCGTACCCGGAGTCCGGCGGGAAGGTGCAGTCGGCGCTCCACTGGGATCTCGTCTGCGACCTCAGAGACGGCGGCGAGGTCTTCGCCGACGGCGAGCTCGTCTACCGCGACGGGCGCTTCGTCAACGGTCTTCTCTGAACCGCTCCGGGCAGGGCTCCTGAGCGCTCGCCGACGTCCGTCCGGCCGGGCGGGTAGCATGCGAACACATGTTCGCTCTACGGCCACTCCTTCTCACCGGCGCCGTCGTCGTCCTGCTGCTGCTCGCCATCGCCCGTCCGTCCGGCGGCTCAACGGGCGAGGAGCGCTACGTCGTGCGTCCCGGCGACACCCTGTGGGGGCTCGCGGCCGACCGGTACGGCGGTGACCCGCGCGAAGGAGTCTGGCGGATCCGCGAGCGCAACGACCTGCGGGGAGACGTCCTCCCGGCCGGAACGGTCCTCTACCTGCCCGCCGGGGCAGGTGGTGCGTAGTGCAGGTGCTCTAGCCGGCTGCGCGGACTTCGGCGCCGGCTTCCCCGTCGCGGGTGCCGAGTTCCCCGGGCCGCTTCCGGACAACTGAGAAGAACGCGTCGACGACCTCGGGCGCGAACTGCGTCCCGCGTCCGTTGCGCACCTCCGCGAACGCCTCGTCCAGGTCGAGGGCGCGGTGGTAGGGCCGCTCGGTGGTCATGGCGTCCCAGGCGTCGGCCAGGCCGACGACGGCGGCTGCGGTCGGGATCTCCGTTCCGGCGAGCCCGTCGGGGTAGCCCAGCCCGTCCCAGCGCTCGTGATGGTGGCGGATGACCGGCACCGCCTCGCGCAGCCGGCCGAGCTTGGCCACGATGCGCGCGCCCTCGGCGGAGTGCTCCTTGATGCGCTCGTACTCCTCGGGCGTGAGCCGCGCGGGCTTGGTCAGGATCGAGTCGGGAACCGCGAGCTTCCCGATGTCGTGGAACATCCCGCCGAACCTGAGGGCCTCGAGCTCCTTGGGCCTGAGCCCGAGCTCCTCGCCGACGGCGACCGCGATGCGCTGCACGCGGCGGGAGTGGCCGGCGGTGTACGGGTCCTTCGCCTCGACGGTCGCGTTCAGCGTCTCCACGGCCTCGAGGGCGCTCTGCTCGAGGCGCTCGTAGGAGTCCGCGAGCGCCCGCGTGCGTTCCTTCAGCACGTTGGTCTGGCGCGTCATCGTCTTCGACGCGTTCCTGACGAGGACGGCGAGGCCGAGCCAGAGGAGGGCGAAGACGGCGGCCGTCGTCAGCCAGATCATTCGTCGCCGGTCGGCGATCGACGCCTCGAGCGGCGCGGCGTCGGCGTAGATCTCGTAGGCGCCGACGACGTCCCCGTCGTCGGAACGGATCGGAGCGTAGACCTCGAGCAGCTTGCTGATGCCGAACGCCTCTGCGAGGTCCTCTTCCTCTGGGAGGTCCTCGAGGTGCCCGTCGGGCTCACCCGTCTCGATCGCCTTCGCCAGGCCGCCGCCGAGCGGGTAGGTCTTGCCGATGCGCTCGGGAGCGAGGCGCGTCCAGGCGAGCGTGCCGTCCGCGTCCCAGACCTTGACGTTGACGATGTTGGGGCGGCGCTCGAGGTCGGCTTCGATGACGGCTGCCGCCTGCTCGTCGACGACGATCTTGCCGCCCTCGACAAGGTGCGGGCCGATGACTGCGTCCGTGTACAGCGCGAGGCTGTTCTCGGCGTCGTTGACCGCCTGGCTGCGGAGCGCGGCGGTGAGCACCGTTCCGAGCACGACGGCGCCTGCGGCCAGGATGACCGCGCTGAGAACGAGAAATGCCCGCAGCAGAGTCAGCGAGCGGGCAACAAGCTCGGGCAGGGCAAGACGAGCCACAGCCTGAGTGCTATCGGCTCGTGCAAAGGCGAACTTGAGAGAGGCGACCCTACACTTGCGCGGTGGACCTCGACCTCGTGTTCCTGGGAACCTCAGGCTCGGTGCCGACGGCCCGGCGCGGCCTCGCCGGCACCCTCGTGCGTCGCGGCGGCGAGCGGATGCTCATCGACTGCGGCGAGGGGACGCAGCGCCAGCTCCTGCGTTCGGCGGTCGGGCTGGTCGAGCTGCCCGAGATCTTCCTGACGCACTACCACGCGGACCATTACCTCGGGCTGCCGGGGATGCTGAAGACGTTCGCCCTCCGGGGCCGCGAGGTCCCGCTCACGGTGTACGGGCCGCCGGGGCTGAAGGATCTCTTCGCCGGCCTGCGCCGCATCTTCGGCAAGCTGACGTACCAGGTTGAGGTGGTGGAGCTGCGCGACGGGGACGCGCTCGACCGCGGCGAGTACCGCATCCTCGCGGTCAAGGTCGCGCACGGCGTGCCGGCGAACGGCTATGCGTTCGTCGAGCTTCCCCGCCCGGGTCGCTTCGACGTCGAGGCTGCGCGGGGGCTCGGGGTGCCGGAGGGCCCGCTCTTCGGGCGGCTGCAGGCGGGGGAGACCATCGAGCTGCCTGACGGAGGCACCGTGGGCCCCGACCAGGTTCTCGGCCCGCCCCGCCCGGGGCGAAAGGTCGTCATCGCCGGCGACACGGCCCCGGCCGCGAGCGTGCTCGAGGTCGCCCAGGCGGCGGACGTGCTCGTCCACGAGGCGACGTTCGCCGAGGAGGAGCGCGCCCGCGCGGACGAGACGCTGCACTCCACCGCCGCCGGCGCAGCGGCGCTCGCCAGGGCGGCCGAAGTCCGCCTGCTCGCCCTGACCCACCTCTCCAACCGCTACTTCGGCCCGGAGATCGCCCGTGAGGCGCGGGAGCTCTTCCCCGACACGGTGGTTCCGAAGGACTTCGATATCATCGATGTTCGGTTCCAGGAGCGTGGCGGTCCCCGCCTCGTGAAGGCGGGAGCCCGTCCGGCGCGAGAGGAGGCCGGGCCAGATGGCGAGCATGGTGCAGGTGGCGATGGCGGGGGATCTCACGGAGGCGGAGGAGATCCAGACGATTCTGCACTCGGCGGGGATCCCGTCGGAGCTCCACCCGGCGGTCGAGCAGCATCCGGCGGAGCTCGATGACTCGCCGCAGAAGGTGCTGGTGCCGGAGACGTCGCTCGAGGCTGCCCAGCACGCCATCGAGTCCATGACGGACCCCGACGAGCTCATCGGCGGCCGTTAGCCCGTCCAACCCCGACTTCGGGCCGCTCGCCGACTCGTACGACCGGCTCCGCCCGGTCGACGAGAACTGGTGGGAGCTGGTCGACGTCCTCATGGCCGAGGGCGAGCTCCGGGGCCGCCGCGTGCTCGACGTCGGCTGCGGCACCGGGCGGCTGGCCGCAGCCCTCGCCGAACGCGGCGCCAAGGTGTGGGGGGTTGAGCCCTCGAACGCGATGCTCGCCCGGGCCCGCGAGGCCGGCGGACGGAATGTCGGGCTGAAGCAGGGCCGCGCGGAAGCCCTCCCGTTCAAGGACGGCTGGTTCGAGCGCGCGGTCCTGCGCCTCGTCGTGCACCTGGTCGACCGGCCGCGCGCGCTGCCGGAGCTGAGCCGCGTCCTCGCACCCCGGGGCCGGGCGGTCATCGCGACGTTCCAGCCCGGGCACTTCGAGACCTACTGGCTCGTCGGGGTCTTCCCGGAGGTGGGCGAGATCGACCGCCGCCGTTTCCCGTCGCCGGAGACGCTCGCCGGCGAGCTCCTGGCCGCCGGCTTCGGCGAGGTGCGGACTCGGACGCTCCTCCAGCGCGGGGCACTCACACGCGAGCATGCGCTCGACCGGATCCGCGGGCAGTACATCTCGACGCTCCAGCTCCTCGACGAGGACGCGTACGCGGCCGGCCTGGCGCGGGCCGAGCGCGAGCTTCCGAACACGATCGAGACCACGCTCGAGTGGGCAGTCGTCACGGCCGAGAAGCCGCCGGTTCAGTAGACCAGGGTCGTCTCCGCCCAGGCGGCCAGCTCGACGAGCTTCGTCGGCTTCGCCAGCTCGATGTCGGTCCTCGTCTCGGCGTCGATCCCTCGCGCCTTGCTCGACAGCCCGGAGAGCGAGATCGGCACGCCCGCGTCCGACAGCACCTGCCAGTGGTCGGAGACCGAGCCGGTTCCGATGCCCCTCGCTGCCTCCGCCGTCTCAGGGCGCGCGAGCTGGACGGCATCGCCGGCGAGGAAGAGCCGAACGTCGTGGCCCTCCTCGACCGCCGTGCGCGCCACGAGGAAGCCGAGCGCGGCCCTCGTCGGGTTCTCGGGGCCCGTGGTCAGGTTCACGAACAGCCGCATGCCGCTACTCCTCCTCGGCCATGCCGAGGATGTCGTCCCGGGACAGCTTGCCCACCATCTCCGGGTGATTGCGCGCCACGTGCGCTTCGACTCCGCTCACGAGCTCGGCGTCGTTCTCGGCCCGCACGGTCTCCCCGCACTCGCAGTTGACGACCTTGCCCACGATCCTGCCTCCTTCGGTCGAATGGACAGCGCCATTGTCGCCGCGCGGCCTTGCGGTTACCTTGGAGAAACCTTGGCGGGCGACGGCGGCACGAGGATCCAGCTCTGCGGGCGCCTGGTCGTCGAGCTGGCCGGGCGGCGGGTGGAGGACGAGCTCCCCGGCCGGCAGGGGCGGCTCCTGCTCGCGTACCTCGCGGCCGGCCGCTCCCGCCGCGCGACGCGCTCCGAGCTCGTCTCGGCTCTCTGGCCGGAAGGGGCCCCGGACGCGGCGGAGGCGTCGCTCGCGGCGCTCCTCTCGAAGCTCCGCCGGGTGCTCGGTCCCGCGGCGCTGGAGGGCAAGACTGAGTTGCGGCTGCACCTGCCGGCGGACGCATGGATCGATCTCGAGGCGGCAGGGACGGCCGTGCACCGCGCCGAGTCGGCGGTTGCGCTCGAGAACTGGGAGGAGGCGTGGGCGCCGGCGCGCACTGCCCTCTACGTGGCAAACCGCGGCTTCCTCCCCGGCCACGAGGCCCCGTGGGTCGACGAGCGCCGGCGCTGGCTCGACGACGTTCGGCTGCGCGCGCTCGAATGCCTCGGCACGGCCGGCCTGCGAATGGGCGGGACCGAGTTGGCGGCCGCCGAGCGGGCCGGCCGGTCACTCGTCGCCGCTGCGCCGTTCCGGGAGAGCGGGTATCGCCTCCTGATGGAGGCGCTCGAGGCACGGGGCAACGTCGCCGAGGCGCTCCGCATCTATGACGGGCTGCGCGTGCTCCTGCGCGACGAGCTGGGCGTGGCGCCCGGCCAGGCCGCCCAGGAGCTGCATCGGCGGCTCCTGGGGCAGTTGGACGCCGTCCGCCCGAGCAGCTAGCCTTGGCCGCGCACCTTTAACTCGGTCCTGTGAGGCCGGAAAGGAGTTGCGCGTGGCTGCGCCTGCACAGGCGGACCAGGTCCTGCTCGACGGAGAAGCGCTCCGGCGCACGATCGTCCGCATCGCGCACGAGGTCGTCGAGCGCAACCCCGACCTCGAGCGGACGGCCCTCGTCGGGATCCACACGCGCGGCGTCCCCTTCGCCCAGCGCCTCCGGCGCGAGATCGAGGGGTTCGGAGGGTACGAGGTCGCGCTCGGGACGCTCGACATCACCTTCCACCGCGACGACGTCCACGCGCGGAACGGCACCGGGCCGCTCCATCCGCAGCCGGTCGTGCGCGCGACGCGCCTCGACTTCCCCCTCGAGGGGATGACCTGCGTCCTGTGCGACGACGTCCTCTATACGGGCCGCACGATCCGCGCGGCCATCGACGCCCTCTTCGACTATGGCCGCCCCGAGCGCGTCCAGCTCGCCGTGCTCGTCGACCGCGGCCACCGCGAGCTTCCGATCCGCCCCGACTACGTCGGCAAGAACCTTCCGACCTCCCGCGGCGAGCGCGTCCACGTCCAGCTCCTCGAGGTGGACGAGGTCGACCGCGTCCTGCTCGTACCGACCCCCGAGAAGTGAGGAAGCGCATGGCAGACGTCCGTCCCCTGCTTCGCACCGAGCTCCTGCCGCCGAAGAGCTCGGCGCGGAAGCACCTGATCTCGATCGCCGATCTCGAGCGCGAGGACGTCGAGCGGCTGCTCGCGCTCTCCCGCACCTTCGCGCGCTCGCTCGAGCGTGACGTCAAGAAGCTGCCGACGCTCCGGGGCCGCACGGTCGTCAACCTCTTCTTCGAGGCCTCGACCCGCACCTCGTCGAGCTTCGAGCTCGCCGCCAAGCGGCTCTCGGCCGACGTCATGTCGATCAAGTCCTCCGGCTCGGCAGTCGAGAAGGGCGAGTCGCTGAAGGACACGCTGCTCACGATCGGCGCCTACGACCCTGACGTCGTCGTCATCCGCCACGCCCACATCGGGGCGCCCCATCTCGCCGCGCGCTTCACCCCCGCGCACGTGGTCAACGCGGGCGACGGCAAGCACCAGCATCCGACCCAGGCGCTCCTCGACCTCTACACGCTGGACGAGGAGCTGGGCGGGATCGAGGGGCTGCACGTCGCGATCGTCGGCGACGTGCTCCACTCGCGCGTCGCGCGGTCGAACATCCAGGCGCTCGTCCTCATGGGCGCTCGGGTGACGCTGGTCGGCCCCCCGCCGCTGATCCCGCGCGGGATCGAGTCGATGGGCTGCGAGGTATCGCACGACATCGGCGACATCGCCGACGCGGACGTCGTCTACGTGCTGCGGATGCAGCGCGAGCGGATGCTCGAGGGCGCGAACTACGTCCCCAGCCTGCGCGAGTACACGGCCCGCTGGGGCGTGACGCCCGAGCGGCTCCGTCCCGGCCAGAAGGTCATGCACCCGGGGCCGATGAACCGCGGTGTCGAGATCGACGCGGCCGTTGCCGACGCCCCCGAGTCCCTCGTCGAGCGCCAGGTGCGGAGCGGCCTCGTCGTCCGCATGGCAGTCCTCTACGACCTGCTGACGCAGGGCCCGGTCGAGATCAAAGTCGCCGAGATCGAAGAGGTCGCCTGATGATCCTCCACGCGAAGAACGGCAGCCGCGACTCGCTGGTCTTCGAGAGCATCCGCGTCGTCGATCCGACCCGCGGCCTCGACGAGGCGCTCACCGTCACGGTCGAGCAGGGCGTGATCGCCGCGATCGAGCCCGCCGCGGCTCCGACGAACGGCAAGGTGCTCGCGCCGGCGTTCGTCGACCCGCACGTCCACCTGCGGACGCCGGGCCGGGAGGACGAGGAGGACCTCGCCTCCGGGACGCGCGCCGCGGCTGCGGGCGGGTACTGCGCCATCCTCGCCATGCCGAACACCGACCCGGTCGTCGACTCGGCCTCCGTGCTCGGCGCCCTCACCGAGGCGGCCGATCGCGAGGCCGAGGTCCCCGTCGGCTTCCTCGCCGCGATCACGAAGGGCCAGGACGGCTCCGAGCTCACCGAGATGGTCGAGCTCGCCGAGCGCGGGGCCGCGGGTTTCACCGACGACGGCCGTCCGGTGGTCGCGCCGGGCCTCATCCGCCGCGCCCTCCAGTACAGCGCCGCGGCCGGCCGCCCCGTGGCCGTGCACTGCGAGGAGCCGACCCTCTCGCGCGGCGGCCACGTCCACGAAGGGTTCGTCTCGGCGGAGCTCGGCTTCGGCGGGTATCCGTCGGTGGCCGAGAGCGTCATGGTCGCGCGCGACCTGGCGCTTGCCGGCTACGAACAACGGCCGCTCCACCTGCTCCACCTCTCGGCGCGCGAGTCCGTCGAGGAGCTCAGGCGCGCCCGCGACGCCGGCGTCCCCGCAACCGCCGAGGTCACGCCGCACCACCTCTGTCTCACGGACGACGCGGTGCGCTCGCTCGACCCCAACGTGAAGATGAACCCGCCGCTCCGCGCCTCCGAGGACCGCGCGGCGCTGATCGACGCGCTGCTCGACGGCACGATCGAGGCGATCGCCACCGACCACGCTCCCCACGCGCGGGAGGAGAAGGAAGTCCCGTTCGAGGAGGCGCCCTTCGGCGTCACCGGCCTCGAGACCGCCTTCTCGGCGCTCTACACGCAGCTCGTCGAGCCGGGCGTCGTCCCGCTGACGACCCTGCTCGAGCGCATGAGCGCCGGGCCCGCCCGGATCTACGGCCTCGCTGCCCCCACGATCGAGGTCGGCGCCGAGGCAAACCTCGTCGTCCTCGACCTGGACGCCGTCTGGCACGTGGACGAGGGCTCTTTCAGGTCGAAGTCCGCGAACTCGTGGCTCCTCGGCTCGAAGCTCCACGGCCGCGTCCTCCAGACCGTCGCGGCGGGGAAGGTGGTCTACGCCGCGTGAACACGAGGGCCGTCCAAGTAACAGACTGTTACTTGCGCTCGGCGTTGCCCACGGCGTTGCGGGCTCCGGGGCAGGCCAACGGGTGAGCGGCTTCCTCGTCCTCGAGGACGGCTCGGTCTTCCGCGGCCGCTCGGTCGGCGCGCTCGGCGTGGCGCACGGCGAGGCCGTGTTCACGACGGCGATGACCGGCTACCAGGAGGTCGTCACCGACCCGAGCTTCTCCGAACAGCTCGTCGCCTTCACGGCGCCGATGATCGGGAACTACGGCGTCTCGCCGCAGCGGTCCGAGTCGACGCGCCCACACGCCCGTGCGGTGTTGATGCGGCAGGCCACCGGGAGCGACTGGACGCGGTGGCTCCACGGCCGGGGGATCGTCGCGCTCGACGAGATCGACACGCGCTCGCTCGTCGTCCGCCTGCGCGAGCGCGGGGCGATGCGCGCAGCCGCGGTCGCAGGCGCGGCCTCGGTCGAGCAGGTGCTCGCCGACGTGCGCGCGCAGGCGCCGATGGCGGGGAGAGCGCTCGTCGCCGGCGTGTCCACGTCGGAGCCGTACTCGCGTGGGCAGCGGCGCGGTGCGCGTGGCCGTCCTCGACTACGGCTGCAAGCGGTCGATCGTCGACCGGCTGGCTGCTGCCGGGGCCGAGGTCACGGTCTGGCCGCACGCGACCGACGCGGGGACGATCCTCGCCTCCCGTCCCAACGGCGTCCTGCTCTGCAACGGCCCCGGCGACCCGGCGGCACTGGCGGGGGAGGTCACCGTCGTGCGCGAGCTGCTCGGGCGGGTGCCCATCCTCGGCATCTGCCTCGGGCACCAGCTCCTGGCCCAGGCCGCGGGCTTCGAGACGTTCAAGCTGCCCTTCGGCCACCGCGGCGCGAACCATCCGGTGCTCGAGCTGGCCGCCGGCCGGGTCCTGGTCACCTGCCAGAACCACGGGTTCGCCGTCCGCGGCGACGGGCCCGCGGTGACGCACGTCTCGCTCTACGACGGCACGGTGGAAGGGATCGCCCTCCCCGACGAGCATGCGCGCTCGCTCCAGTTCCACCCGGAGGCCGGCCCGGGCCCGCACGACGCATGGCCGGAGATCGAGGCCTGGGTGGAGGAGATCGGCTATGCCGCGGCGGCCTAGGAGCGCTCCACCGGGTGGGCACGGCTCGTCCGGCCGCGCAGGACGGCGCGAATGCGGCGTCCTCGGTCGCGCCCGTATCGGTCTCGATACGACCGCTCCCTGCGTCCTTGCCTCGCACCGTCCTGCACACCCGGATCAAGGCGAGACCACCCGATGAAGCGCTCCGACCTCACGTCGATCTGCGTGATCGGCGCCGGGCCGATCGTGATCGGGCAGGCCTGTGAGTTCGACTACTCCGGGAGCCAGGCGCTCAAGGTGCTCCGTGCGGAGGGGTACCGGACGATCGTCGTCAACTCGAATCCGGCCACGATCATGACCGACCCCGGCTACGCCGACCGGACGTACCTCGAGCCGCTCGATCTGGAAGGCGTCAGCGACGTCCTCGAGCGGGAGCGGCCGGACGCGCTGCTGCCGACGCTCGGCGGCGGAACCGCGCTCGACCTGGCGCGGCGCCTCGAGGAGGAAGGCGTGCTCGCGGAGCTGGGCGTCGAGCTGATCGGCGCCAGCTACGACGCCATCCGCCGCGCCGAGGACCGCGGGCTCTTCCGCGAGACGATGGGCAACGTCGGCCTGCGCGTGCCCGAGTCGGTGGTCGTGACCTCGCCCGACGAGCTGCCCGAGGCGCTCTCGTTCCCGCTGATCCTCCGGCCGGCGTTCACGCTGGGCGGCCACGGCGGCGGGATCGCGCGCACCCCGGCCGAGCTCGAGCAACGGCTCGAGCGCGCGCTCGCCGAGAGCCCGGTGCGCCAGGTGCTCGTCGAGGAGTCGCTCGTCGGCTGGGACGAGTTCGAGCTCGAGGTCATGCGCGACGTGAAGGACAACGTCGTCGTCATCTGCTCGATCGAGAACCTCGACCCGATGGGCGTCCACACGGGCGACTCCGTGACGGTCGCGCCGCAGATGACGCTCTCCGACGAGGCCTATCAGGAGCTCCGCGACGCGGCCGCGCGCGTCATCCGCGCCGTCGGGCGTCGAGACCGGCGGCTCCAACATCCAGTTCGCGCGCGAGCGCGGGAGCGGCGAGCTGCGCGTGATCGAGATGAACCCGCGCGTCTCGCGCTCCTCCGCGCTCGCGAGCAAGGCCACCGGCTACCCGATCGCGAAGGTCGCCGCCAAGCTCGCGGTCGGCTACACGCTCGACGAGATCCCGAACGACCTGACGAAGACGACGCCGGCGAGCTTCGAGCCGACGCTCGACTACGTCGTCGTCAAGTTCCCGCGCTTCGCCTTCGAGAAGTTCCCCGGCGCGGAGGAGGAGCTGGGGACGCAGATGAAGTCGGTCGGCGAGGCGATGGGAATCGGGCGGACGTTCACCGAGGCGTTCCTGAAGGCGATGCGCTCGCGCGAGCTCGAGCCGGGGGTGCAGACGCCCTGGGCGACGCTGGACGACCTGCCCGACGGCGTCCATCCCTGGTTCCGCGACCAGCTCGACCGCGCCCGGCAGGCGCTCGCGGGGGCGCGCAGGAGCTCCGACCTCGTCGAGGCGGACTGGCTGAGGCTCAAGCGCCTCGGTTGGTCGGACGCGGACCTGGCAGACGCCTGGGGGGAGAGCGAGGACGCGGTGCGGTGGGCGCGCCGCTCCTGGGGCGTCCGCCCGTCCTTCCGGCGCGTGGACTCCTGCGCGGCCGAGGTCGAGGCGAGCTCCAACTACCTCTACTCGACCTGGGGTGAGGAGGACGAAGCCCGGCCGGACGGGGAGAAGCCGCGCGTCGTCATCCTCGGCTCCGGCCCCAACCGGATCGGCCAGGGGATCGAGTTCGACTACTGCTGCGTCCACGCGGTGCGGACGTTCGCCGCGCTCGGCTTCGAGACCGTCATGGTCAACTGCAACCCGGAGACCGTCTCGACCGACTACGACACCTCCGACCGCCTCTACTTCGAGCCGCTGCGGATCGAGGAGGTGCTCGAGATCTGCGCCCGCGAGCGGCCCGTCGGCGTCGTGATCCAGTTCGGCGGCCAGACGCCGCTCAAGCTCGCCCGCGCCCTCGAAGAGGAGGGCCTGGCCATCCTGGGGACGCCGTACGAGGCAGTCGACCTCGCGGAGGACAGGGAGCGCTTCGGTGATCTCTGCGGCCGCCTCGGCATCGACGTGCCCGCCTGGCGCATGGCCGACGACCCCCTCGAGGCCGTCGCCGCGGCCGAGGAGGTCGGCTATCCGGTGCTCGTGCGCCCGTCGTACGTCCTCGGCGGGAGGCGCATGCGGGTGTGCTACGGGCCCGACGACGTCGCGGGTGCGGCCGAAGGCGCGGGCAGGGTGCTCGTCGACCGCTTCCTCGAAGGCGCCGTCGAGCTCGACGTCGACGCCCTCTGCGACGGGAGCGACACGTGGGTCGCGGCCCTGATGGAGCACGTCGAGGAGGCGGGCGTCCACTCGGGCGACTCCTCCTGCGTGCTGCCCCCCGTGGGCCTGCCCGAGGAGGTGCTCGCCGGGTGCGTCGACACGGTCACGCGGCTCGCGCCGGCGCTCGGCGTCATCGGGCTCATCAACGTCCAGCTCGCTCTCCAGGACGGGCGGCTCTTCGTCCTCGAGGCGAACCCGCGCGCCTCGCGCACGGTGCCGTTCGTCTCCAAGTCGATCGGGATCAACCTCGTCGCCGCCGCCTGCCGGTTGGCGGCCGGGGCCAGGCTCGAGGAGGTGCACGTCGCCGACCGGGAACCGCCCGCGCACGTCTCCGTCAAGGCCTCCGTGTTCCCGTTCGCGCGCTTCCCCGGCGCCGACGCGGTGCTCGGCCCGGAGATGCGCTCGACGGGCGAGGTGATGGCGAGCGCGGCCGATTTCCCCACCGCCTTCGCCAAGGCCGAGCGGGCCGCCGGGAGGCCGCTCCCGAGCTCCGGCACGGCCTTCCTCTCCGTCCGCGCGGGCGACAAGCCTGCCGCGGTCGTGCTCGCGCACAGCCTGGTGGCCCTCGGCTTCTCGCTCTGCGCAACGGGCGGCACGGCGTCCGCCCTCGCAGCCGCAGGGCTCGCGGTCACGCGCGTCCGCAAGGTCTCGGAGCCCGGCGACGGGCCGACCGTGGTCGACCTCGTCCGCCGCCGGAAGGTCGAGCTCGTCGTGAACACTCCGGACGGCCGCGGCGCGCGCTCGGACGGCTACCTCATCCGCGAGGCGGCACTGCTCGCCCGCGTGCCGTGCGTGACCACCGTGTCCGGCGCCGCCGCGGCGGTCGAGGCGATCGCCCGCGCGACCCGCGGCGAGACGCTCTCTCTCCAGGAACGTGTCGCCCAGACGGCTTAGGGCGATCGCCGTCGAGGCGGTGGGGCCGTACGCGCTCGTCCGGCTGCGGCGGGGGGACGTCGAGCCGGGGATCCCGGGCCAGTTCTTCATGCTGCGCCCGCGCGGCCTGCTCCTCCCTCGGCCCATGAGCCTCTGCCTGGCTCCGGCCGGGGAGCTGGCGTTCCTCGTCGATCCGATCGGTCCCGGGACGCGCGCGCTCGTGGAGCTGGAGGCTGGGGAGGAGGTCGACGTGCTCGGCCCGCTCGGCAACGGGTTCGACCTGGACGTCGAGCGGCCGCTCCTCGTGGGCGGGGGCATCGGCGTCGCTCCGTTCCCGTACCTGTCCGAGCGGCTCGGCGGACCGCCGGCGCTCCTCGGCTTCCGCACGGCGCACCACGCCGAGGCCGCCGCGCTCGTCCCGAACGCGGAGGTCGTCCTCGAGCCGACGTACGTGACCGAGGCGCTCGACCCGGGTCACGATGTCCTCGCCTGCGGCCCCGAGCCGATGCTCGAGGCCGTCCGAGCGATCGCTCCGGACGCCCAGCTCGCGTGGGAGGCGCCGATGGCCTGCGGCTACGGCGGCTGCTACGGCTGCGCCGTCGAGATCGACGGCCGCCTGGCGCGTCTCTGCGTCGAGGGCCCTGTCCTCGGCGGGCACGTCCGGGGTCAGGCCCCGTCCGTGGCCGGAAAGGCCGCGGCCGCGTGATCCTCAACGCTTCCGGCTGCCTCGACGCGCTGACCGCGCCGGACGTGGCCCGCGCGCTCGACGTCTTCGTCACCAAGACCGTGACGCCCCTCCCGCGGGAGGGAAACGAGCCCGTGCGGATCGCGGAGACGGACGTGGGGATGCTGAACTCGATCGGCCTCGCCAATCCCGGCATCGACCGCTTCCTCGACGAGGTGCTCCCACGGCTGCTCGAGCTCGGGCCGCCGGTGTGGGTGTCCGTCGGCGGGTTCGCCGCGGAGGAGTACGCCGACCTGTGCGCCCGGCTCGACTCGAGCCGGGCGGCGGCGCTCGAGCTGAACCTCTCCTGCCCGAACGTGGCCGCGCCCGAGGACGAGGCGACGGCGATCGTGACCGCCGCGCGCGCGCGCGACCGGAAAGCCGCTCTACGCGAAGCTCGCGCCCGGTCTCCCGGACCTGCCGGCCGTCGCGCAGGCGGCGGCCCACGCAGGGGCCGACGGCCTCTCGCTCGTCAACACGATCCGCGGCCTCGCGCTCGATGCCGTGACGCTGCGGCCCCGCCTGAGCACGGGCTCGGGCGGGCTCTCCGGCCCGGCGCTGCGGCCGGTCGCGCTCGCCGCTGTTCATGCCGCCTACCGCGCCACGGGCCTCCCGATCGTCGGCATGGGCGGCGTCGAGACCGGCGCTCAGGCTCTCGAGCTGATCGCCGCCGGCGCCTCGGCGGTCGCGCTCGGGACGGTCCTGTTCGCCGATCCCGGCGCGCCCGGACGGATCCGGCGCGAGCTCGAGGACGAGGCGGCTCGGCGTGGCTTCGCCGACCCGTTCGCCGCGCTGGGCGTCGCCCACTCGCCACTCGACGTCGAGACCTCCCGTGCTGTTGCCAGCGTTGCCGACGCCGGCGGGTCGGCGGAGAGCAGCTCGGGTTGAAGGTCTGAGAGGCGCTGTTAGAATGCCGCGCCATGCAAGGCACCAAGATGCAGGTCCAGGCTCCCCTCCGTTCACTGGACCAGCGAATGGAGGCTCTCCGCCGGGCGAACGAGATCCGAGTGAAGAGGGCGAAGCTGAAGAAGGACCTGAAGGCTGGCACCGTCCAGATCGAGTCCATCCTCAGGAATCCGCCCGAGTACGTCGAGACCGCGAAGGTCTTCGACATCCTCATGGCAGTGCCGAAGTTCGGGCGCGTCAAGGCGGCCCGCTTCCTCAACCAGTGCCGAATCAGCCAGTCGAAGACCGTTGGCGGCCTGTCCGACCGCCAGCGCGCCGAGCTGGTCGCACTCCTGCGCCGCTGACGTGCGGCCCCGGCTCTTCGTCGTCACCGGACCGTCCGGCGCCGGCAAGGGCACGCTGATCCGGAAGCTCGTCGCCGAGCGCTCCGACCTCGCGGTCGCCGTCTCGGCCACCACGCGCGCCCGTCGGCCCGGGGAGGAAGACGGCCGCGACTACCACTTCCTGACGGACGAGGAGTTCCAGCGCCGCGTCGACGCGGGCGACTTTCTCGAGCACGTGGACTACGTCTCCGGCCACCGGTACGGCACCCTCCGCGCCGAGGTCGACCGGATCCTCGCCTCCGGCCAGAGCGTCATCCTCGAGCTCGAGACGCGCGGCGCCAAGGAGGTGCAGGCGTCGATCCCGGACGCGATCACGATCTTCATCGAGGCGCCGACCTTCGCCGAGCTCGAGCGCCGCCTGCGCGACCGGGCCACCGAGAGCGCCGGCGAGATCGGCGAGCGCCTCGAGCTGGCGCGCCGTCAGGCGGAGGAGGCGGGTGACTTCGACCACGTCGTGACGAACGACGACCTGGCGCGCGCGGTGGCCGAGGTGGGCGGGATCGTCGACCAGGCGCTCTGGGAGCCGAGCGCTGCAGGTAAGCTTCGAGCGCCATGATGTACCCACGCATAGACGATCTGCTCGCCAGCGCCGGCGGCTCGCGGTACGCGCTCGTTATCGCGGCGGCCAAGCGGGCCAGGCAAATCAACAACTATCACCACCAGCTCGGCGAGGGGACGTTCGACGACTTCGCCCCGCCGCTCGTCGAGTCCAGGTCGAAGAACTACCTGACCATGGCCCTCGAGGAGATCGCCGAGGGCAAGATCACCATCTCGAACACCTAGGGGATCCCAGGCCCGGCGTGGCCCGCGTTCTCCTCGGCGTGACCGGTGGCATCGCCGCCTACAAGGCGTGCGAGCTCGTCCGGCTGCTCGTGCAGGACGGCCACGAGGTGACCCCGGTGCTGACGCCTGACGCGGAGCGCTTCGTCACCGCGCACACCTTCGAGGCGCTCGCGCGCCGCGAGGCCGCGCGCGACCTCTACCCGCACCTGGCCGACGCCGACCTGCTCGTCATCGCGCCGCTCTCGGCGAACACACTCGCCAAGCTGGCGCACGGGCTCGCCGACAACGTCCTGACGCAGGCGGCGCTCGCCGTGCGCGGGCCGGTGCTTGTCGCGCCGGCGATGAACGTCCGCATGTGGGAGCACGAGGCGACGCAGGCGAATCTGCGGCTCCTGGTCGAGCGGGGGGTTCACGTGATCGGGCCGGAGGCCGGCGAGCTGGCGGAAGGCGAGCACGGCCCCGGACGCATGTCCGAGCCGGAGGACGTCTTCGCGCGGTGCCTCGAGCTCCTCGGGGCCGACGGGCCACTGCGCGGCAAGCGGGTGCTCGTCAGCGCCGGGGGGACACGGGAGCCGCTCGACTCCGTGCGCTTCGTCGGCAACCGCTCCTCCGGGAAGATGGGGGTCTCCGTGGCCCGGGAGGCAAGGCGGCGTGGGGCGGAGGTGACGCTCGTCGCGTCGAACCTGGCCGTGCCGCCGCCCGACGGGGTCGAGGTCGTTCAGGCTCCCTCCGCAGCCGACCTGGCGCGGGAGGTTCTCGCCCACGGCGAGGCCGACGTCGTCGTCATGGCGGCAGCGGTAGCCGATTACCGCCCGGTCGAACCGGTCGAGGCAAAGCGTCCGAAGGACACCGAGACATGGACGATCGACCTCGAGCCGACCGAGGACGTGCTGGCCGAGCTCGGCCGGCGGCGCCGGAACGGCCAGATCCTCGTCGGCTTCGCCGCGGACGAGGGCGAGGCGGGCCTAGTGCGGGCGCGCACGAAGTTGACAAGCAAGGGCGGGAACCTCTTCGTCTATAACGACGTATCTCGTTCTGACATCGGGTTCGAGTCGGACTGGAACGAGCTGGTCCTGCTCACGCCTGAGGGCGAGCAGGTCGTGAGCAGGCGAAGCAAGGAGGAATGCGCTGTGGCTATCCTCGATCGGGTCGAGGCCCTGTTGGGAGGGGTGTGATGGACGAGCAAGCCGTCGAGCCGAACTTCCGTGTCGAGGCGTCCGCCGCGGCGGCGCTCGCCCAGAAGATCACAGCGAACCTACGACGCGTCATCCACGCGCCCGACGAGACGCTCGAGTTCGCCGTCCTCTGCCTGCTCTCCGAGGGCCACCTGATCATCGAGGACTTCCCGGGGGTGGGGAAGACGACCCTGGCCAAGTCGATCGCCCGGTCGGTGGACTGCTCCTTCTCGCGCCTCCAGTTCACGCCGGACCTGCTGCCGTCGGACGTCACGGGGGTCAACGTCTTCAACCAGCGCTCGAACGAGTTCGAGTTCCGGCCGGGGCCGGTCTTCGCCAACATCCTGCTGGTCGACGAGATCAACCGCGCCTCGCCGAAGACCCAGTCGGCTCTGCTCGAGTGCATGCAGGAGCGCCAGGTCACCATCGACGGCGTGTCGTACCAGCTCGCGCCGCCGTTCATGGTCATGGCGACGCAGAACCCGATCGAGTACGAGGGCACCTACCCGCTCCCGGAAGCCGAGCTCGACCGCTTCACGATGCGGATCGCCATCGGCTACCCGCCGCTGGCCGACGAGGCGCGGATGCTCACCGAGAACGCCGCCGAGACGCCGCTCGACTCGCTCCAGTGCGTGGCGAGCGCGCAGGAGGTGCTCGGTGCGATCGAGAGCGCGAAGAACGTCTTCGTGGAGGAGAGCCTGAACCGCTACATCGTCGCCGTGCTCCGACACACGCGCACGGACGCCCGGCTGTTCCTCGGGGCAAGCCCGCGGGCCGGCCTCGCGCTCCTGCGCGTTGCCAAGGCGCGGGCTCTGGTCGCCGGCCGAGACTTCGTCGAGCCCGACGACGTGAAGTCGGTGGCTCCGACCGTCCTCGCCCACCGGCTCATCCTCTCGCCCGAGGCGCGAGCGGGCGGCCTGGACGGCGCCGAGCTGGTCCGGGACACCCTCGAGCGAACGCCGGTCCCCGTCTAGGGCGCCGGCCTCTCCGTGCTGACAGACCGCGGCCGCTGGATCCTCGCCCTCGGAGGCGGGATCTACCTCGCCGCCTGGGCGCTCGGCTCGAGGGTTCTCTACCCGGTGGCGATCGGCCTCGTGCTGGCCGTCCTCGCGGCGGCCCTCTGGGTGCGCCTCCTCCGGCGCCCGATGACGCTGCGGCGGTCGCTCGGCCGCGGCGAGCGGCTGGCCGGCGACGACATCCCGGTGCAGCTCGAGCTCGACACGGAGGGCCTGATTCCCTCGGGCACGCTCGTCCTGCGCGAGAAGGTGGCGCGCCTGGGCGAGCTGGAGACGCCGCTCATCCGGCGGCACGGCCGCCTGCGCGGCCGCTACCTGCTCCGGCGCGTACCGCGCGGGCGCTACCCGATCGAGGAGACCGAGGTCGTCATCGAGGACCCCTTCGGCCTCGAGAGCACGTCCGTCGCGCTCCCGACGGGAGCGTCGATCCTCGTCTACCCGCGGCTCGTCGACGTCGACAGGCTCTTCTCGGAGTCGGGTGCACGAACGCCGGAAGGGCGACGCCTGCTGATGCGGCGGCCGAGCGGCTTCGACCTCCACAGCGTCCGCGACTACCAGCAGGGTGAGTCCCTGCGGCGCGTGCACTGGCCGACGACGGCCAGGCGGGGACACCTCATGGTCAAGGAGCTGGAGGACTCGCCGCGCGACGAGACCGCTGTCCTCCTCGACGCCGAGGGGGGCTCGGTCGTCGGCACGGCGCCGGATTCGAGCTTCGAGCTCGCCGTCCGCGCCGCCGGCTCGATCCTCAAGTCCCACGCGAGCCGAGGGCGCCGTGCGGCGCTCATCGTGAACTGCCTGCGGCCGCTGTACCAGCGCGTCCACTCGTTCGACGGCGACTGGCACCGGGCGCTCGAGATCCTTGCAGCCGTGGAGCCGGACGGGCACTCGTCCGCCGCGAACATCCTCGCCGACGAGGCCGGCCCGGCCGCCCGCTCGGTCGAGCTGACCGTCGTCACGTCGGCCCTCGCGCCGCGGCTCGTCGAGCGGCTGGCCCACCGCGCGCTCGGAAATCACGCGGCCAGCGTCGTCTACGTGGACGCCGCGAGCTTCGCCCGGCCAGACGCCAACGCGCCGGTCGGCCCGGCCGAAGCCGCTCAGATCCTCAGGCTGGAGCGCGCGGGCGTCCCCGTGGTCATCCTCCGCCGCGGCGACGACCTCGCCGCGCGTCTGTCCGCCGGGGAGCTGAGGGCCGTTGGCTAGGCGCTGGCTGCTCGCCGCGCTCGCCGCGGTCGTCATCTCCGTCTCCTGGGCGCGCCTCGAGGTGCAGTCGGTCGCGGACGACTGGCTGCCGATGGCCCTGCTCGCGGTCCTCCCGATCGCGGCGGTGGCCCTCCGCCGGTCGCGCCTGGTCGTCGCCCTCGTCCTCGCCGGGTCGACGCTCGTCGCGGCGGCGATCGCCTCGGGCGTGCCGCTCGCGAACGCGCGCCCGCGCGACCCCTCCCGCGACTTCTTCGGCCCGGTCCTCGACAGCTTCCGGCGCGGGTTCCTGGACTTCTACGAGACTCAGCTCCCCTTCGACAGGGTCGATTTCCCGGCCATGCACACGGTCCTGCTGCTCGCCATCTTCGGGTTCACGGCGGTAGTGGGGATGCTCATCCTGGCGCGCCGGCCCGTCGGCGCTGCGCTTGGGCTGGTCGTCGCCGTGGCCTGGCCCGCGACGCTCGTCCCCGCGGACCGTCCGGTGCTCGCCGGGGTGCTCGCGCTCGTCGGGGTGCTGGCGATCCTGTTCCTCCTGCGGCGCGACGAGCCGGCCCGCGGGATCCTCCAGGCCGCCGCCGTCGGTGTGCTGCTCGTCGCGCTCGCCGCGGCCGTGTCGACGACGGACGCCGTTGCCAAGCCGGCGTTCCTCTCCTGGCAGACCTGGGACCCCTACGACCGCCCGACGGAGCCCGTGTCGGTCTCCTACGTGTGGGACGGAAGCTACGACGGGATCGAGTTCCCGGAGAAGCCGACCACGGTCCTCCGGGTCAAGGTGCCGGGGCCAAAGCGGTCTCTCTACTGGCGGGCGACGACGCTCGACGACTACACCGGGCTCTACTGGGACGAGGACCTCGAGCTCGGTGACGCCACGACGCGCGAGCAGATCGACGCCGAGGGCCCGCTCCTGCCGGAGGCAGCCGGGAACGAGGACCAGTGGGTGCGCCAGGAGTTCACCATCGAGGCGCTGCGCGACACCCGCCTGCCGGCTTCGGCCCAGCCGGTCCGCTGGCAGCCGGGCACGGAGGCGCCCGTGGCCGACGAGAACGGCGAAATCGTCGTCGTCCCGGACGGGATCCGCCGCGACCAGACCTACACCGTGTGGAGCTACGCTCCGCGGCCCAACCCGAGCGACCTGACCGCGTTCGGAGGGGACTACCCGGAGGCGGCCGCGCGGTACCTCGAGGTCGTCTACCAGCCGGTCCCGGAGTGGGGGGCAGAGGGGCGAGAGACTCTCATGGACGTCTTCTTCGGCGCCTCCGGCGAGTTCGAGATAACCGTCCTCGAGTCCGTCTACCAGGCGGCCCAGGGCGTGACGAGCGGGGCGCAGTCGCCGTACGAGGCCGCCGCCCTGCTCGAGACGTGGTTCCGCGAAGCCGGCGGTTTCGTCTACGACGAGCAGCCGCCCGCGCCGATCGGCGGGACGCCCGCGCTGGTCGACTTCGTGAACACGACGAAGCGCGGCTACTGCCAGCACTACGCGGGCGCGATGGCGCTCATGCTGCGGCTCCTCGGCATCCCCTCCCGCGAGGCGGTCGGCTTCACGAGCGGCGAGTACAAGAGCGGCTCGAAGGAGTGGGTGGTCAGGGACACGAACGCGCACGCGTGGGTCGAGGTCTGGTTCCCGGAGTTCGGCTGGATCCCCTTCGACCCGACGCCCGGCCGCGGGGAGCTCGATGCGACGTACGCCGTGACCTCCCAGACGTACAACGCCGGCGACGCGGCCGGCATCGGGTTCGCCGACCGCCTCGAGCGGCTCTCCCCGACCAGGGCGGAGGCGATCCGCACGGCCGGCCAGACGGGGGCTCCCACGAACCCGGGCTTCGGCGCCGGATCGAGCGGCACCTTCACGGTCGTCCGCGACCAGGGCCCGGGGCTCCTCGTGCTGCTGGCCTTCGTCCTCGGGGGCGCAATCGCTGCGCTGCTCGTCATCAAGGCGGTGCGGCGAAGCGTGCGGTTCGCCGCCCGTGACCCGCGCGCGCTCGCCGGCGCGTGCCGGCGCGACGTCGCCGGCTACCTCGCCGACCAGGGCGTCGACGTCCCGCCGAGCGCGACCATGCCCGAGCTGGGCGCGATGCTCCAGCGCTTCTACTCGATCGACGCCACCTCGTTCGTCCGCGACTTGACCGTGGCGCGCTTCGGGCCGCCGGCGCAGGCGCGTGAGGCCCTCGGCCGCGCCCGGCGCGAGCTCCGCGAGATCCGCCGCGGGCTGCGCCGCCGGCTCGGGGTCGTCAGCCGCGTCCGCGGTGCGCTCAGCCTCCGCTCGCTCTCCCTCTGAACGACTCGGCAGACCGGGCGCCGTCCCGTATCGTGAGGAGCAGGCATGAGCGAGACCTACGACCTCTACCAGCAGGGTCGCGACCACCTCGCCGCGGGCCACGCCGCCCAGGCGACCGTCGCGCTCGAGAAGGCGAAGAAGCGCGAGCCCCGCAAGGCCTCGATCCGGGAGGCGCTCGGCATCGCCTACTACCGCATCCGGCGCTTCGCGGAGGCGGAGGAGGAGTTCCGGACGATCCTCGAGCTCCAGCCGGTCGACCACTACGCGCACTTCGCGCTCGGCCGCTGCCTGGAGAAGCAGGGTCGGCCCGCCGAGGCGGTCGGGCACTACCGCCTGGCGAGCTTCTTCCGGCCTGAGAGCCGAGACTACCGCCGGGCGCTCGCCAACCTCGAGAGCCAGACGGCTTGACGCGCCTTCCCGCCTCTAGGAGGGTTGGCGCGTGTCCAGAACGGGCGTCCGCGCTTTCCTCCCGCGCTATGCCGTCGGCCTCCTCGCCGGCCTGATCCTCCTCCCCGGGGCGTGCTCGATCGGCGTCGTCGCGTGGGGCCTGTCGGCCGACGAATCTCTCACGGCCGGCCAGCACTTCCTGCTCGGGACGCTGATGGGCGTCGTCGCCTGGCTCGTCGTCGCGTTCCCGCTGCGCCGTCTCGCCTACCCGCGCTATGCGAACTCGGGCGTCTACCGGGAGCTCGAGGCGCGGCACAAGGAGCTGACGGGCGTCGCGGCAACCGTGGACGGGAAGGCCGATCCGGAGGCCTACGCCGTGCTCCAGTCCGCGCTCGCCACCGTCGGTGAGGCGCTCGCCGAGGACGGAACCGGCGGCGACGGGAGCTCCTGGGCGGGCGGCGCGGCGTACATCGTCGTGTTCAACTTCATCCACCGGGCGGAGCAGGCCCTGACCAAGCTCCTCCCCGAGGAGGCGGTCGTCCAGCAGGCGCTCTACGAGCGCTCGGCGCTGTTCGGCTCGAGCGTCGCCAACGCGTCCGACCAGATCCTGCGCCTGGAGCGCGCGATCCACGCGCTCGGCGGCGACGCGTATCTGTCCCATCCGAGAACGGGCAATGCCCACGGGAACAAGACGCTGGCCCGCGGCATCGTCCAGGACGCGCAGATGACGGTCGACGACTTCCGCGACAGCCGCCGCCGCGGCCTCGTCAGGGCGCGGAACCGGCTGTTCGCGACGGTCGTCTTCGCCGGGGTGGTCGCGTACGGAGGCTTGGGCCTCGCGCTCCTCGCCGGCGCCGGAACGACGCAGATCATCGCGGGCGGCACGTTCTACCTCATCGGTGCCTCCGTCGGGCTCTTCCGCCAGCTCCGGCAGGCGGCGGCGTCCGACTCCGTCACCGAGGAGGACTTCGGGCTGAGCATGGTGCGGCTCGTCCATACGCCGCTCGCCTCCGGTCTCGCCGCCGTCGGCGGCGTCGTGCTGACGGCCTACGTGACTTCGCTGAACTCCGCTACGAGCGTCCCGCCGCTCTCGCAGGTCTTCGACATCGCGCAGAGCCCGATGGGCCTGATCACCGCGGCGGTCTTCGGGTTCACACCCAGCCTGATCTCCGCGTCGCTGCAGAACCGCGCCGACCAGTGGAAGGAGGAGCTGAAGTCGAGCGCGCCCGGCGAGAAGGCCGAGGTATGAGGGCGGTCGTGCAGCGGGTGACCGGAGCGCAGGTGCTCGTCGAGGAGGAGATCGTGGGCGAGGTGGGGAGGGGGCTCTGCGTCCTCCTGGGCGTTGCTGCCGACGACGACGAGGCGACGGCCCAGCGCCTCGCCGGGAAGGTCGCGCGGCTGCGGATCTTCGAGAACGACGACGGGAAGTTCGATCGCAGCGTCGTCGACGTGCACGGCGGCGCACTCGTCGTGAGCCAGTTCACCCTCATTGCGGACACGGCCAAGGGGAACAGGCCGAGCTTTACGGCGGCCGCGCCGCCGGAGCTCGCCGAGCGCCTCTACGAAGGCTTCTGCGAGTCGCTCGCCGGCCACGGCATCGACGTGGCCCGGGGCCGGTTCGGGGCGCGCATGTCCGTCGAGCTCGCCAACGACGGGCCAGTCACGATCATCCTCGAAGCCTGAACGCCGAGCGGAAAGGCGGCGCTGCGCTGGCATGCCCGTTACTGCGCCGAGGTTCCGGACGTCGGCGTCGAGGAGGCCCATGCTGTCCTCGCTTGCCTCGCCGGCTTGGCGGGTCCGCGACCTAAGCCTGCGGCGGCTGCGCTGGCCGAACTGGTGGGGCCGCCGCGGGCTCGAGCGAGCACCCGGGACGCTGATTCAGTGGTCCTCTTGAACCGATGTCGCAGGTATGCGAGCCTCACGGCTGTTGGGCGCCAAGGCGAGCGTGAGGTCCTGGGCAACGAGGGAGGAGGTGCCGTCTGCCTCGTATCTTCATCAGCTATCGGCGAGATGATGACCCTTCAGCGGCCGGCAGGCTCTATGACTCTCTAGAAGAGCACTTTGGCGCCGAGAACGTGTTCATGGATGTCGACGCCATCGAGCCGGGAGTGAACTTCAAGGAGCTGATTGAGGAGTCGCTCGCCGAAGTGGAGGCGCTGATCGCGGTGATCGGGCGAGGTTGGTTGACCACGGTCGATGCCGATGGACAAAGACGTCTGGACGACGAGCACGATTTTGTCCGCCTGGAAATCGCACAGGCGCTCGATCGAAACATCCGAGTAGTTCCTGTCCTTGTGAACGGCGCTGGTTTGCCCCGCGCCGCGGACCTTCCCGCCGATCTCGTCGGGCTCACCGATCGAAACGCTCTGGAGTTGAAGCAGACCGAGTGGAGAGCCGGTGTGGCTCGGTTGGTGACCTCGCTTGAGCGCCTCATCGGCCCCGTTGCCAGTGAGCCTGCCCCCTCGGATGGGCCGGCTACCGAGGCAGTCGGCCCCGTCGCGAGTGAGCCGACCCTCGCGGAGAGAAAGGCTGCCGAGGCACCGACAATCCTTCTGGAACAGCTGAACCCAGGGGAACGGCTAGAGGACTGGTTCTACGCCGACTTGAGTGCGTCCCGCGACAGCAACTGGGTCGTAGGCATCACGGCAACTCGTCTGATTTCCATGGCGCCCGACTGGGGGGCCGACGGGACCAACCTCGGGAGACCGATCTCTATCGACTTCGCCAACGTGACGTCCGTACGCGAAACCAGCAGCATGGATGCTGGTGTTGGTCCCGGTGGTCTGAACTTCGATCTCAAAACCCCCCCGGCGCAAGGCACTATTTCCTCCCGCGCGGCAAAAACATAGAGAAGCTGCTCTCCGACTTCCAGTTACGCGTAGAGGCCGCATCGTCGTAGACCACGGCTGCTCTCGACTACCCCTAGGAGAATCGAAAGGCCGGGGCGAGGGACCGCAAGGTGACCCTAGGACTACCCTGACCCACGCCCCGGGCTCGGTCTACCTACGCGCCGTAAGCGGGCGGGCCGAGGCCCTACTTCGCTGGGCGTCATGAGCCTGTGGAGGGGTTGTCTCAGGCGGAAGACAGATTGAGGAGGGCGAGTGCCCTGCGTCAGGAATCTGCGACACTCGACTCCGGTGGTTCGCTTGGCCGCTAGGAACGCTCAGGAGGGCTCGTCGTGACTAGTCAGGAAGCGCCCAGCGCCGCGAGCGGTCAGCTCCTTCTCGCCGACATCAGCGGCTACACGTCGTTCCTGCAGTCCGTGGCCCTGGCCCACAAAGACGATGCCTTCGCCGATGGTGCCGTCCCGCCCGCCTACGCCGTTCTTTCGAACCTGCTCGACGGAATCATCGGGCACGTGGTACCGCCGTTCACACTGTCGGAGCTCGAGGGGGACGCGGTCTTCGCATATGCAACCACCTCAGACCCGGTACCACGCGGCGCGGCCATGCTCGACTGCCTCACCGCGTGCTATGCCGATTTCCGTCGTCGCGTAGGCACGGCTCTCGACAACTGGACATGCGAGTGCGATGCCTGCACGCGGATTTACGTCCTGGATCTCAAGTTCATTCTCCACGCCGGCGCCTACGTGACCCAGGAGATCGCTGGCAAGAGCAAACTCGCCGGGCCCGAAGTGGTCATGGCGCACCGCCTGCTCAAAAACAACGCGGCGGCCGTGCTGGGTCACAGCGCGTACGCACTGATCACGGCGGCCGCGGCCGCTCGGCTCGGCATTCCGACTGAGGCCGCCGTCCCGATTGTCGAGACCTACGAGCACTATCCGCCTATCAGCGCCCACGTCTTTCCGCTACGGGAGGCCGAGGCGCGGGCCGCAAGAACACCTTAGGACCACCCTGCCCACGCCCCGGCATCGCCCAGGTCCTCGCTGCAAACGCCACGAATCCGGCGGAGGCGGCCCGACCGCTGCTATCCTGTTTGAGTCATTTCCCCAGGTTCGGAGAGATGGGCGCGCGGCGCCCATTTTTTGCGAGAAGGAACGGAATGCAGGTCTACGAGAGGGAGCGAGAGATCCAACGCGAAGTCGCAGCGACGGTCGAGGAGCGGTTGCCGGACGTGGAGGTCCTGGCGGCCGAGCTCAGCGGTCCCGAGCGGCTGACCGTGTACATCGACCACCCCGCCGGGGTGGACCATGCGCTGTGCGCGCAGGTCACGGACGTGCTCCGCAGCTATCTCGACCGGTACACGCTCGACGTCTCCTCGCCGGGGCTCGAGCGCCCGCTCCGGACGCCCGCGCACTTCGGCGGCGTCCTGGGCCGACGGGCCGCGATCCGCACCAGCACCGAGATCGCCGGCCGTAAGCGCTTCCGCGGCGAGGTCGTCTCGGCCGACGAGCGCGAGGTCACCCTCGCGACCGGCGGAGAGCGGGTGGAGATCCCGTACGAGGCGATCGCGCGCGGCAATCTCATCGACGAGGGATAGGAAGGAACCATGAGCCGGGAGATCCTGGAAGCCGTCAGGCAGATCGAGAAGGAGAAGGGCATCGAGGACGAGACGCTCGTCCGCGCGCTCGAGGACGCCCTGCTCGCCGCCTACAAGAAGACACCCGGCGCCGCTCGGCATGCGCAGGTCGAGCTCGACCGCGTGAGCGGCGACTTCCGCGTGTGGTCGATCGAGCTGCCGGCGGACGTCGAGGAGCGCCTGCTCGACGAGGCGCGCGAGCGCGCGATCACCGAGCTCGAGGCCGCGGAGGTCGAGAACGGCGAGCGTTCGCACACCCTCATCTCCGACGACGACCTCGCCATCGACTGGTCCGACATCCCGAGCGAGCTCGTCAAGCGCAACGACGTCACCCCGGAGAACTTCGGCCGCATCGCGGCGCAGACGGCCAAGCAGGTGATTCTCCAGCGGATCCGCGAGGCCGAGCGCGAGATGATGTACGACGAGTACGTCGACCGCGTCAGCGAGGTCGTCACCGGCATCGTCCAGCAGGCCGGCGACCGCAACAACGTCCTCGTCGACCTCGGCAAGGTCGAGGCGCTCCTGCCTCGCTCCGAGCAGGTCGACGGCGAGCGCTACGAGCAGGGGAGCCGCATCAAGGCGGTCATCACGGAGGTCCGCTCGGGGACGAAGGGGCCGCAGGTCATCCTCTCCCGCCGCGACCCCGAGCTGATCAAGACGCTCTTCGAGCTGGAGGTGCCCGAGATCGCCGACGGCCTCGTCGAGATCCGCGGCGTTGCGCGGGAGCCCGGCTACCGCTCCAAGATCGCCGTCGAGTCGCACGTCCAGGGCGTCGACCCTGTCGGCGCCTGCGTCGGCCCGCGCGGCTCGCGCGTCCGCATGGTCGTGTCCGAGCTCCGCGGCGAGAAGATCGACATCATCCCCTGGAACCCGGAGCCGGCGCGCTTCGTGGCCAAGGCGCTCTCGCCCGCGCGCGTGCGCGAGGTGCTCGTCGACGACGAGACGATGGAGGCGACCGTGGTCGTCCCCGACGACCAGCTCTCGCTCGCCATCGGCAAGGAGGGCCTGAACGCCCGCCTCGCCGCCCGGCTGACCGGCTGGAAGGTCGACATCGTCTCCGAGACCGAGTTCGCGCAGGAGCGAGGCCGAGGCCGCGTTCGGCGGCGGCGCCGACGAGGAGTTCACCGGCCGCTGCGCCGCCGTCCTCGGGACGGGCAAGCGCTGCCCGAACACGTCCATCCCCGGCTCGCGCTACTGCGGGATCCCGGCGCACCGCGAGCTTGCCGCCCGCGAAGAGGCCGGCGAGGAGCTCGACCCGTCCGAGGCCGTGCCGGTCGGAGGCTTCCCGGAGCCTGCAGAGGCCGACGCGGAGGCCGACGACGCCGAAGCCGAAGCCGAGGCCGAGGTCGGGGCCGTGGAGCCCGAGGCCTCCGCCCAGGAGGAGGAGCAGCCTGCTTCGTGAGCGAGCCCATCCGGACGTGCGTCGGCTGCGGGCGGAAGGCGCCGCAGCGGGAGCTCCTGCGCTTCGGAGCGCCGACCGGCGTGCTCGAGTTGGACGGCGGCCACAGGCTCACGGGACGGGGCGCGTACACGTGCCGGCGCCCCTCGTGCTTCGAGAAGGCGGAGTCCCGGCGGGCGTTCGCGCGAGCTCTGAGGCGGACTGTCACTATCCCATCGGGTTTGAAAGCGTCAATACGAGAGGATTAGGCTCGAACCGTGTCTGATCGCCAGAGACCACTAAGGCCGCGCGGCGGCGCGCCGGGAGGGCGCCGCAAGCGCCGCGTGGTCATCGACACGCAGGCCGCGCGCCCGCGCCCCGACGCACGCCAGCAGCGCGACGTCCCGAAGCAGGAGCGAGCGCCCCAGCAGGTCCCGGCGCCTCAGACCGGCCCCATCAAGGTCAACTCGGGCGCCACCGTCAAGGAGCTCTCCGCCGCGCTGGGCGTCTCGGTGCCCGAGATCATCAAGATCATGATGAACGCCGGCGAGATGGTGACCATCACGCAGACCCTCTCCGACGAGGCGATCGAGGTCATCGCCGCCGAGTCGAAGAAGGAAGTCGAGATCAAGCACGCCGACGAGGAGGAGCTCGAGCCCGAGGTCTACGAGGACGACCCCGACGACCTGTCGGCCCGCCCGCCCGTCGTGACGATCATGGGTCACGTCGACCACGGCAAGACGACGCTCCTCGACGCGATCCGCCAGAGCGCCGTCGTCGAGACGGAAGCCGGAGGGATCACGCAGCACATCGGCGCCTACCAGGTCGACCACGCCGGTCGCCGGATCACCTTCCTCGACACGCCCGGCCACGAGGCGTTCACCGCGCTGCGCGCCCGCGGCGCCAAGGTGACGGACATCGCGGTGCTCGTGGTCGCCGCCGACGACGGCGTCATGCCGCAGACCGTGGAGTCCATCAACCACGCGCGCGCCGCCGAGGTGCCGGTCCTGGTCGCGGTCAACAAGATCGACCGGCCCGAGGCGAACCCGCAGAAGGTCCGTCAGGAGCTCGTCACGCACAGCCTCCAGCCGGAGGACTGGGGCGGGACGACGCAGTTCGCGGACGTGTCGGCCAAGAGCGGGGAGGGCATCGACGAGCTGCTGGAGAAGATCCTGCTCGTCGCGGACGCCGAGCTCGAGCTCCAGGCCAACGCGAAGGCCGAGGCCTCCGGGCCCATCATCGAGAGCCGGCTCGACATCGGACGCGGCCCGGTCGCCACGATGCTCGTCTCGCGCGGCACGATCAGGGTCGGCGACGCCATCGTCGCCGGCGACGCCTGGGGCAAGGTGCGCGCGCTGCTCGACTTCCGCGGCGAGAAGGCGAAGGAGGCTGGGCCGGGGACGCCGGTCGAGATCCTCGGCTTCGACAAGCCTCCGGCCGCGGGCGAGCACGCCCGCGTCGTCGAGAACGAGCGCCAGGCTCGCCAGCTCGCCCAGCTCCGCGGCCAGCGCGTCCGGGCCGAGCAGCTTGCGCGGAGCGCGAAGAAGGGCGTTTCGCTGGAGGAGCTCTTCACGCAGATGGAGGAGGGCGCCCTCCGCGAGCTCAACATCATCGTCAAGGCCGACGTCCAGGGCTCGATCGAGGCCGTCGTCGGCGAGCTTGCGAAGATCGACCACCCCGAGGTCGGCGTCAACGTCATCCACACCGGGATCGGCGCGATCACCGAGGGCGACGTGATGCTCGCGTCGGCCTCGAACGCGGTCGTCATCGGCTTCAACGTGCGCCCGAACGCCGAGGCGCGGTCGCTGGCCGAGCGCGAGGGCGTCGACCTACGGACGTACCGCGTCATCTACCAGCTCACCGACGACATCCGCCAGGCGCTCGTCGGGATGCTGACGCCGGAGACGCACGAGAACGTCCTCGGCGAGGCCGAGGTGCGAACGCTCTTCCGTGCCTCCCGCCTCGGCGTCATCGCCGGCTCGTACGTCACCAGCGGCACCATCCGGCGGAACGCCTCGGTCCGGGTCCTCCGGGAGGGCACGGTGATCTACGAGACGACCATCTCCGGCCTCAAGCGCTTCAAGGACGACGTCCGCGAGGTGCAGGAGGGCTTCGAGTGCGGCATCCTGCTCGACGGCTTCAACGACGTGAAGGAAGGCGACGTCCTCGAGGCCTACGAGACCAAGGAGATCGAGCGCACCGACCTCACGGTCGCCGGGAACGGCGGCGCCCCGGACGAGCCGGAGGCGGAAGACTCGGAGTAGGCGGGGCCGTGGGCTCCGGGTACGTCGGCATCCTGTCCGCGGAGCTTCGCTTTCCGGACAACCACTCGTTGAAGGGCAAGCGGAAGGCGCTCCTGTCCGCGAAGGCTCAGCTGCAGCGTCGCTTCGGCGCCTCCGTGGCCGAGGTGGACCACCACGAGGTCTGGCAGCGGGCGCAGCTGACGCTGGCGTGCGTGGCGCGCGGCCACTCCGAGCTTCTCGGCCTCCTGGACGGTGCCGAGCGCTACCTCGACGGGCAAGCGTTCGAGCTCGTCCGCGTCGAGCGGGAGGTGGTGACCCTCGATGAGTGAGCGCATGCGCCGCGTCAACGAGGCCCTGCGGGAGGTGCTCTCCGAGGAGATCCGTGCGCTCAAGGACCCCCGTATCGGCTTCGTCACCATCACGGGCGTGAAGACGAGCCGGGACCTGCGCCAGGCGACCATCTACGTCAGCGTGCTCGGCTCGAAGCGCAAGCGGGAGGCCTCGCTCGCGGGGCTGACGTCCTCGGGCGGGGTCCTCCAGGCGGCGGTGAACCGGGAGCTCCATCTGAAGCGGACGCCCCAGTTGACCTTTGAGTACGATCCGACGATAGAGGAGGGCGTGCGGCTAACCAGGCTCATCGATGAGCTTGCCCCAGACGGAAACCCAGAACCCGAAAGCTGAGCTCGATGCGGTCGTGGAGGCGATCCGGTCGCACGACCGGTTCCTCGTCACCACCCACGAGAACCCCGACGGCGACGCGCTCGGCTCCATCCTCGCCATGAAGCTCGCTCTCGAGCAGCTCGGCAAGGATGCCTCGCTCTATCTCTCGGGGGTCATCCCGCTGCCGAGCGAGTACGACTTCATGGACCTCGGCTCGGTCGGCCGGGAGCTGCCCGCCGACGCCGACGAGCGGGTCGTCCTCGCGCTCGACTGCGCGAACGAGCGCCGCCTCGGCCCCGACTCGTCCTTCGTCCAGCGCTCGCCGCTCGTGGTCGACATCGACCACCATCACGACAACTCCCGCTTCGGCCAGGTCAACCTGATAGTCGCCGACGCGTCCTCGACCGGGGAGATCCTCTACGACCTCTTCGCCGAGCTCGGCGTCGAGCTCACCCCGGAGCTCGCCGAGGCGCTCTACATCGCGCTCGTCACCGACACCGGGCGCTTCCAGTACACGAACACCACGCCGAAGTCGCTGCGCATCGCGGCGCACCTGGTCGAGGCCGGGGCCAACGTCCACCAGGTCTTCCAGGACGTCTACGAGAACGTCGCCTTCGCCAAGCTGAAGCTGCTCGCCCGGGCGCTCGAGAGCGCCAGGGTCTACGAGGGCGGCCGCGTGATCGTCGCCGATCTCCAGCGTGCCGACTTCGCCGCGGCCGGGGCGGAGGAGCCCTTCGCGGAGGGGATCATCGACTTCCTTCGCTCGGTCGAGGGCGCGGAGATCGTCGCCCTCATCCGTGAGCCACCGACCCAGAACGGCCCCACGCGCCGCGTGAGCCTGCGCACGCGCGGGACCGGGGTGGACGTCTCGGCGATCGCCCGCAAGAGCGGCGGCGGCGGCCACCGCCAGGCCGCCGGCTTCTCGAGCGAGGCCTCGACGGACGAGATCGTCGACTTCATCCGCCGAGAGTTCCTCGAGCAGGCACCGGCTCCGAGCTAGGCCGCCCTCGCTCGTAGACTGGCGCACCATGAGTGCGCCGCCGACCTCGGGGCTCGTCCTGGTCGACAAGCCGGCCGGGCCGTCGTCGTTCGCGGTGGTCGCCGACCTTCGCCGACGCCACGGCACGAAGGCCGGGCACGCCGGAACGCTGGATCCCCTCGCCACGGGCCTTCTGCTCGTTCTCCTCGGCAAGGGGACGAGGCTCGCCCGCTACCTCGTCGGGCTGGACAAGCGCTACCGCACCGAGATCCGCCTGGGCCTGCGCACGTCCACGGGTGACGGCGAGGGTGAGGTCGTCGAGGAGACCGCCGTCGCGAGCGAGGAGGAGATCCTGGCGCTCGAAGGCGAGGTCGAGCTGCCGGTTCCGGCGGCCTCCGCCGTGAAGATCGGCGGCGAGCGCGCCTACAAGCTCCACCGGCGAGGCGTGGCCGTCGAGATGCCCGTGCGCGCCTCGACGATCCACGCTCTCCGGATCGTCCGCTACGCGCCGCCGCTCGTCGAGCTCGACCTCCACGTCTCCAGCGGGACGTACGTCCGGGCGATCGCCGATGCGCTCGGCGGCCACTGCCGCTGGCTCCGGCGCACGGCGGTCGGCCCGTTCCGGGTCGAGGACGCCGACGCGGAGCGCGTTCTGCCGCTCCTCGCCGCGCTCGTCCACCTGCCCGAGCGCGAGCTGGACGAGGCCGAGGCCGCGCTCGTCCGCTCGGGGCGCGCGGTGGCCGGGCCCGGGGAGGGGCCGGTCGCGCTCTGGAGCGGCGACCGCGGGCTGGTGGCGGTCGGGCAGGCCGGCGAGGGCGAGATCAGGCCCGAGACCGTCGTCGGATGACGCTCCTTCGGGAGCGCGGTTTCCGCAACTTCTGGCTCGCGACCTCGGTGTCGCTCCTGGGCGACCAGATCGCCCTCCTCGCGCTGCCGCTCGTCGCCGTGCTCGTGCTCGACGCCGGCCCCGGACAGATGGGCCTGCTCACCGCGGCGGCGCTCCTCCCTCACCTGCTCTTCTCGCTCCCGGCAGGTGTCTGGCTCGACCGGGTGGCGAGCCGCCGCCGCGTGATGATCGCGAGCGACCTCGGGAGGGCGGCGCTCGTCGGAACGATCCCGCTCGCCTACGCGCTCGACGTCCTCACGCTGGCGCAGCTCTACGCCGTCGCCTTCCTCGCGGGCTCGCTGGCCGTGCTCTTCGACCTGTCGTACCCGACGCTGTTCGTCTCGCTCGCGAGCCGCGACCGGTACATCGAGGGAAACTCGCTCATCCACGGGAGCCGGTCCTTCTCCGCGGTGGCGGGGCCGTCGCTCGGCGGCGTCCTGGTCTCGGTGTTCAGCGCGCCTGCCGCTCTGCTGGGGGACGCCGTCTCGTTCCTGGTTTCGGCGGTCTTCCTCGGCCGGGTGCGCGCGCAGGAGCCGCCGATCGAGCCCGACGACGAGCCGGGCCTGCTCGCTCGCATCACCACGGGCCTGCGCTTCATCGGCGGCAACCCGATCTTTCGGCCGACCCTGACCGCCGTCGCCACGCTGAACTTCTTCAACTACGCGTTTCAGGCGCTGTTCGTCCTCTACGCAACGCGTTCGCTCGGCGTCGAACCGGCGACGCTCGGCCTCGTGCTCGGCGCAGGAGCCGTCGGCGGGGTCGCCGGCGCAGTCACGGCGGGGCGGATCGCGCGGGCGCTCGGGGTGGGGAAGGCCTTCCTGCTCGGCTGCATCCTCTTCCCACTTCCACTCGTCTTGGTGCCCCTGGCCGGCGGCCCGCGCTGGGCGATCATCGGTGCGCTCCTCGTCGCCGAGCTCGGCTCCGGCTTCGGCGTCATGATTCTCGACATCAACGTCGGCTCGATGATGTTCGCGCTCACACCGGACCGCCTCCGCTCCCGCGCCACCGGGGCGTTCAACGTCGTCAACTGGGGCATTCGACCGCTCGGGGCGCTGGCCGGCGGCGCGCTCGGCGCCTGGATCGGCGTGCGCCCGACCCTCTGGGTGGCGACCGTCGGCGCTCTCGCGGGGGCGTTGCTGCTCCTGCCCTCGCCGGTTCCGTCCCTGCGCGAGCTGCCGGAGGAGGCGGCGTGATCGTCGCCCGCTCGCCCGCCGAGCTGCCGGCCGCCGAGCGGGCAGTCGCACTCGGCACGTTCGACGGCGTCCACCGGGGGCACCGGGCGGTGATCGACACGGTGAAGGGAACGGGGCTCCGCTCGACCGTGCTCACCTTCGACCCGCATCCGCGCCTCGTGCTCGGCTACGACGTGCAGCTCCTCACGACCTTCGACCGCCGGCTCGAGCTGATCGAGGAGGCCGGGCCGGACGAGGTGCTGGTCGTCGAGTTCACCCAGGAATTGTCGCGCCGGGAGCCGGAGGACTTCGCAGCCGAGTACCTGACCGGGATCGGCGCGCGCATCGTCGTCGCCGGCGAGAACTTCCGCTTCGGCGCCGGCCGCCGCGGCGACGTCGAGCTCCTGCGCTCGCTCGGGCTCGACGTGCGCCCCGTGCCGCTCGTCGAGGGCGTCTCGTCGAGCCGGATCCGCGAGCTCGTCCGCGAAGGAGACCTGCCCGGGGCGGCCGCGCTCCTCGGACGGCCGTACGAGCTCGAAGGTGAGGTCGTGTACGGCGACCGGCGAGGCGGCACGCTCGGCTTTCCGACCGCCAACCTTGCCCCCGACCCGCATGCGCTCGTCCCTGCCTACGGCATCTACGCGGGCGAGGCGCTCGGCCACCGCGTCGCCGCCTCGATCGGGGTCAACCCGCACTACGGCGGCAGCGAGCGGCGCATCGAGGCCTTTCTGCTCGACTTCACCGGCGACCTGTACGGCAACCGCCTGCGGCTGGAGCTGTGGGAGCGACTGCGGGAGGAGCGGGCATTCGCCAGCGAGGAGGACCTGGTCGAGCAGATCGCGGCGGACGTCGAGGCGGCACGCGCCGCGCGGCGGCCGGGCTAGGAGGGTTCCTAGAGCCCGAGCGCCAGCCCGCTGCGCCGCGGGTCGGCCGCTCCGCCGCCGCGGGCGACGACGCTCACCCCGCCGAAGTAGTGGTGCTGCTCGTCCCAGAGGCGCACGTCGTACCCGTCGCCCGCGAGCGCCTCGACGGCGCTCTCCTCGAAGCCGGGCTCGAGGTGGACGATCGCGCCGGTCGAGTGCAGCCGCGGGCGATCCACTGCGGCCTGGGGCGCCAGGCCCTCGTCGAGGATCCCGGAGAGCACCTGCGCGAGAGCAGGGCGAAGCCTGGTCCCGCCGGCCGCCCCGGCCCCGAGGACGAGCCCGTCCCCGTCCAGCGCGACGGTCGGCGACATCATGCTGGCCATCCGCTTCCCGGGATCCAGCGGGCCGACGAGGAGGTCGGACTCGCCGAGCATGCTGTTCAGGTGGACGTCGTAGCCCGGGAGGAAGTCGCCCGAGCCGAGACCGAGGCTGGTCGTGATCACGCAGGCGTTTCCCGCCGCGTCGACGACGCAGAGGTTCGTCGTGTGCTCGTAGGTCCTGCCGCTGTAGAGCGGCGCGGCGAGGAGCCGGGCGAGCACGAGCGCCCGGCCGGCCGGCGACACGCCTTTCAGCGTGGGAAGGGCGGCGAGCGTGTCGGCGAGCTGCGAGAGCCCGCTTCGCGTCAGCACGCGCACGCCCGCGTACTCGACCTCGGCAGGCGCGGTCCACTCGACGGAGTAGGCGGCGAGGTCCTCCCGCGTGACCAGGCCGTCCCGCTCCGCCATGAGGGCCAGCAGGGACTCGGCGAGCGTCCCCTCGTAGAAGGTGCGCGCGCCCTCCGCGGCGACCACCTCCAGCGCAGCGACGAGCCCGGGTTGGTCGAGCCGGTCGTCCGCGTCCAGGAGCCGGCCGCCGGGCGAGTAGATGCGCCCACCCTCACGGAGCGTCATCACGGGGGCGAGCATCGCGAGGCACTTGGCATGGGCAGGAGGCATGCCGACCCCGACCCGCGCGAGCCCCAGGGCGGGCTGGACGAGCCGTTCCCAGGGCAGCGTGCCCGACCGGCGCCAGAGCTCCTCGAGCCCGGCGGGGACGCCCGGAACCGCGCACGTGGCGGCACCGACGAAGTAGTGGACGAGCTCCTCGCCGAAAGGGACGGCGAGCTCTTCGAGCACCGGAGTCCCGCCCACACGTCCGAGCCCGGGGACGGTGACGAAGAAGTCGAGCACCTGCGCGTCGTGGCTCCCGGCCTCGACCAGGACGGCGTAGCCGCCGCCCGCGATCCCGGTCATCACGGTCTCCGCGACGCACGAGGCGAGGGTCGCAGCGACGGCCGCATCGACGGCCGTCCCGCCCTCGGCGAGGATCTCGAGGCCGGCCTCGGCCGTGGCGGGATGACCCGCGGCAACACCGGGAGAAACCCGCACCTTTGCTAGCCTACGTCGGTCGTGACCCTCACGAAGGACGCAAAGCGCGAAATTTTCGACCACCACGGGCGGGCTGCCGGCGACACCGGCTCCCCCCAGGTGCAGGTCGCTCTGCTCACCAAGCGGATCGAGCAGCTCACCGAGCATTTGCGCACGCATCGGAAGGATCACCACTCACGCCGCGGGCTCCTCAAGCTCGTCGGTAGGCGCCGCCGGCTCCTCGACTACCTGCAGAAGCGGGACCTCGAGAGCTACCGCGCGCTGATCCAAGAGCTCGGCCTCAGGAGGTAGGCGGAACTCCCGGACTCCCACCGCCCGCCACTGGGCACACCGACCTGGGAGACCCAGGTGGAAGTTTGAGGGAAGTCCGTTCAGGCGGGCCTGCTTCAAACCTCCGCCTCCGTCTCCCGCAAGGAGAAGGAGGACACAAATGAGCACCATCACATCTGAGATCACGTCGATTACGGCTGCCATCGGCCGGGACGAGATCACCTTCGAAACGGGCAAGCTGGCGAAGCAGGCCGACGGCGCCGTCGTCGTTCGCAGCGGGGACACGATGGTCCTCGCGACGGCCCAGGGCCGCCTCGAGGCGCGGGAGGGCGCGGACTTCTTCCCGCTCACCGTGGACGTCGAGGAGCGCATGTACGCAGCCGGCAAGATCCCCGGCGGCTTCTTCAAGCGCGAGGGGCGCCCCACCGAGAAGGCGATCCTCACCGCCCGCATGATCGACCGCCCGATCCGGCCGCTCTGGCCGAAGGGCTTCCGGAACGAGGTGCAGGTCATCTGCACCACGCTCTCGGCCGACCTGATCACCCCGCACGACATCCTGGCCATCAACGGCGCGTCCGCCGCGCTGATGATCTCGCCGCTGCCCTTCTTCGGGCCGGTGGGCGCCGTCCGCATCGGGATCCTCGACGGCGAGCTCGTCGTCAACCCGTCGCTCCCCGACATCGAGACCTCCGAGCTCGACCTGATCGTGGTCGGCACGAAGGAGGGCCTCACCATGGTCGAGGCCGGCGCGAACGAGATCCCCGAGGAAAGGCTCCTCGAGGCCTTCGAGCTCGCCCACAGCGAGATCAAGAAGCTCTGCGAGCTGCAGGAGGATCTCCGCCGCCGGGTAGGCAAGCCGAAGTGGCTGGAGCCCGAGCTGACCGCCGAGCTGGACGCGAGCCACGGTGAGGTCATCGCCTCCCGCATCGCCGCTGACGGCCTCCGCGAGGCCGCCTCGGCCGTCGAGGAGATCGCCGGCGAGCTCTGCCCGCCCATCTCGATCGACTCGACGGAGGAGGACATCGTCCGCGAGACCCAGGTGCGCGCGAGCCTGGACGCCATCCTGGAGCAGCGCCGCCTCGCCGCGGTCGTCGCCCCGGTGAAGGCGCAGTTCGAGGACGAGCTGCGGGCGCTCACCGACGCCGAGCAGGACTCGAAGCAGCTCCGCTCCGCGAAGCGCAAGATCCTCTTCGACCGGATCCTCGAGTCCTCCGACCTGCCGTTCCCGGTCGGGCCGGCCACGGTCGAGGGTGAGGCGCCGTCCGTGAAGGACAGCCTCACGAAGTCCTATGTGAAGAAGGCCGCCGAGGCCGTCTACAAGGACCTCATCCGCAAGAAGATCGCGATCGAGAAGCGCCGCCCCGACGGCCGCGCCACGGACGAGATCCGCCCGATCGCCTGCGAGGTCGGAGTCTCGGCCCGCACGCACGGCTCGGCGCTCTTCACCCGCGGCCAGACGCAGATCATGACGCTGCTCACGCTGGGCACCGCCAAGGAGGGCCAGCGCATCGACGACCTCTCCCTCGAGGTCGAGCGCCGCTACATGCACCACTACAACTTCCCGCCCTACTCGGTCGGGGAGACGGGCTTCATGCGCGGCCCCAAGCGCCGCGACATCGGCCACGGCGCCCTCGCGCAGCGCGCCCTCGAGCCGATGATCCCGCAGCTCGACGAGTTCCCGTACACGATCCGGCTCGTCTCCGAGACGCTCGAGTCGAACGGCTCGTCGTCCATGGGCTCGGTCTGCGGCTCGACGCTCTCGCTCATGGACGCCGGCGTGCCGATCAAGCGGCCCATCAGCGGCATCGCCATGGGGCTCGTCAAGGAGGGCGACGAGCACGCCATCCTCACCGACATCCAGGGCGCCGAGGATCACCTGGGCGACATGGACTTCAAGGTCGCCGGCTCCCGCGAGGGCATCACCGCCCTCCAGATGGACATCAAGATCACCGGCGTCACGCAGGAGATCATGCGGAGCGCCCTCGAGCAGGCCAAGCGGGCCCGCGAGTTCATCCTCGACCGGATGGCAGAGGCGATCTCCGAGTCCCGCGAGGAGCTCGCCGCGCACGCTCCGCGGATCACGACGATCTCCATCGACCCCGAGCAGATCGGCCTCATCATCGGCAAGGGCGGCGAGACGATCCGCGGCCTCGAGGCCGACTACGAGGTGCAGATCGACATCGAGGAGGACGGGACGATCCTGATCTACGCGACGGAGGGCGAGAAGGCCGACGCCGCGATCGCCGCCATCCAGGGCATCACGAAGGAGCCCGAGGTCGGCGACACGTACACCGGCAAGGTCGTGAAGACGACCGACTTCGGCGCCTTCGTCGAGTTGAAGAAGGGCACGGACGGCCTGCTCCACGTCTCCAACGTGGGCCCGGGCCGCGTCGGCCACATCGAGGACGTCATCAGCCGCGGCGACGTGCTGGACGTCATCGTCCAGGAGGTCGACAAGGCCCGCGGCCGCATCGGTCTCAAGCTCGTCGGCAAGCACGAGAACGGCACCGTCGTCCAGCCCGAAGAGCTGATCGAGCGGGCGAAGGACGCCCCGCCGCGCGCGCCGCGCGAGCGCGAGGGCGGCGACCGTGGCCGTCGGGGCGGCGGGCGCGACCGCGGTCGCGGCTAGCCCGAAGGAACGCGGAGCTGCGCGGGCCGTCCCTAGGGGGCGGCCCGCGCGCGTCCGAGCCGCAGGCGCAGGAAGACGCGCGTGAGGCGCCCGAGCGCGTACTCGTAGGCCGCTGCGCCCAGATTGGCGCCGGCGAGGAAGACGAGCGCGTCGTTCGACGAGACCGAGTCGGTGAAGAGCGCGGCGCCGAACGCGCCCGCGTAGTAGGGGATCTCCTTCGCGAGCTCGGTGGCGACGTAGCCCGCCTGTGAGGCGACCCGCCGGACGCGGACGCTCGCGCGCCCGGCACCGGCGAGGTCGTACGCAGCCTTGGAGAGCGCGCTCGTGCTCGTGCCCGTCTGCTCGAGCAGCGCCCAGTTCGCCGCGAGGTTGACCCGCAGGCCCGCGGCCCAGACGACGTAGGTCGCACCGAGGAACGCGAGCACGACCCAGTGGTCGGCGCCGTGGAGGAGCTGCGAGGCCGCGAGCGCGACCCCGGCCGCCGTGGCCACGGCGTCGAGCAGATACGTCGAGACGACGGTCGCGCCGAGCGTTACCGCCCAGCGCTTCGTCCGGGCGAGGCGGCTCCGCGGCGGGGAAGGAGAGGACGCGTTCACGAGAAACGTACGTACCGTACGTATGTAACCTTTCCAGAGATGGCGGACGACGTCAACCACACGCGCCGGCGGTCGATGCTTTCCAGGGAGGAGGCACGCCGCCGCTACGTCGAGATCGGGGAGCTCGCGGTGCTCGAGCAGGTGCGCGCCGACGCGCGGCGGCTCGACGAGCAGTCGCTCGCCGTCGGCCCGTTCGCCCGCTTGGACGCCAACGCGGTCGCGGCGCGCGACGGCAAGACCCGCGGCGCGGTCACCAACGTCTTCGGGAGCCAGGCCGCGTTCCAGGCCGAGACCATGGCCCTCGCGCTCAGCGCGGAGGACTGGGTCGAGCGGATCGAGTACCCCGATCCCGCGGCGTTCGCCACGGCCGACGACTGGGTCGACGCGCTCTTCGCCGGCGAGTCGGCGCGCGGGCCGGTGCACGGCGCGGCGCCCCAGGTCGGCTACGCGTCGCTGTGGACGCTGTGGCTGAGCGCCGTCCCGTATGGCCTGTGGAGCCAGCGCGTGAGCCGTCCGAGCCTCGACGAGCAGCTCCAGCACCTCGACCGCCTCGAGGAGGTCCTGCGCGGCGCGCTCGAGCACTTCCGGCTCGGGCTGCGCGAGGGGACGACGGTGCGGGACCTCGCCTCCGCGATCGCCAGCCTCGTCGAGGGCGTGTGGCTCAACCAGTGCCTCACCCGGCGGCATCCGTCGGACAAGTCGGAGCCGATCGCCACGCTCCTGGCCCGTTCGGGCCGGCTCCTCTGGCTCGGCGCGACGCTGCCCGGCTAACGCGCGCGCTGCGCGACGACGACGCCGCCGACCACGAGCGCCCCGCCGACGACCAGCCAGAGGGTCACCGGCTCGTCCAGGAACAGCGCCCCCATGGCCACGGCCAGAGGCGAGATGACGTACGCGTAGGCCACGGCCCGCGTCGCCCCGAGCCCGCGCAGCCCGATGTTCCAGCCAATGTAGCCGAGGAACGTCGAGACGACGCCCAGGTAGAGCACGAAGACGGCGTCCTCCAGCGAGATGCCGGTCACGGAGTCGATCGTCCCACCGCGGACGAACGGCAGGAGAAACAGCGTCCCGACGAGGCTCGACGCGGCCGTGAGCGCGAGCAGGTCGTAGCGCCCCAGCAGCGGCTTCAGGAGCACGTTGTAGAGCGCGAACGAGATGGGGGCGACGAGGACGATCAGCGGCCCCTTCGCGTTGGCGAAGGACAGCTCTCCGCCCGCGCCGAGGAGGATGACGATCGCGACCCCGGCGAAGGCGACGGCGAGCCCTGCGGCCCGGCGCAGACTCCAGCGCTCGAGGCCGAGGCCGACCGCGAGGAGGAGGGTCAGAGCGGGGGAGAGGGCGATCACGAGCGCCGCCGTCCCCGAGGTCGTGTACTTCGTCCCGACGTTCAGGAAGATGTGGTAGCCGACGACCACGCAGACGCCGACTGCAGCCAGGCGCAGGGCGTCCCGCTTCGTGATCCCGGGCAGCCCGCCGACGCGCCAGAGGAGGAAGGCGAACCCGGGAGCGGCGATGAGGTAGCGCAGGAGGGCGACGTCCTCGGCGGCGAAACCGTGGTCGAGCAGCGCCTTGATCACAGAGAACGCGCTCGCCCAGACGACCACGACGGCGAGCAGCGCTCCGTGGGCCGAGGCCGTCGATCGCCTGAGCGCAACCGCCGAATCCATCCGACAGCTTAAACGCGGCGCGGCCACCTTCTGTGAGATGGAACGCGATAATGGCGCGGTGCGGCGCTACGACGCGATCGTGGTGGGCGCCGGGGCCTCCGTGGAGGCAGGCGTGACGCCTACGATGCGACGATGCAGAGCTACTTCCTGACGACGCTCGACCGAGGTACCCGGGTCGTGACCGAGCCGTTGCCGGCCGTCCGCTCGGTCGCGATCGGCCTCTGGATCGGGACCGGCTCGCGGGACGAGGGCGACGCGCACGCCGGCGTCAGCCACTTCCTCGAGCACCTCCTCTTCAAGGGGACGGCCTCGTACTCGGCAGTCGAGATCGCCGAGATCTTCGACACCCTGGGCGGCGAGCTGAACGCCGCCACGGCCCGCGACTACACGGTCGTCTACGCGCGCGTGCTCGACGAGCACCTCGAGACGGCGCTCGACGTGATGACCGACATGGTCTTCGCACCGAGCCTGGCCGACCTCGACGCCGAGCGCGAGGTCGTGCTCGAGGAGATCGCCATGGTCGAGGACACGCCGCAGGAGCTCATCTTCGACCTCGTCACGCAGGCCGTGTTCGGCCGGCATCCCCTCGGCCGACCCGTGCTCGGCTCGGCAGACGTGATCTCGAGTGTCTCCCGGCGCTCGCTGGGCGCGTTCCACCGGCGCCGCTACCGCCCCGAGAACGTCGTCGTCGCCACAGCCGGGAGCGTCGACCACGACCGGCTCGTCGAGCTGATCGACGTCATGTGCGCGAAATCGGGAGCGCCGACCGCGGGCAAGCCTTCGGCCCGCGCGCCGTTCGTCGCGCCGCCGAAGGCTTCCCTCGTCTTCCAGGCGAAGCAGACCGAGCAGTACCACGTCTGCCTCTCGGCGCCCGGGATCGCGCGCTCCGACCGGCGGCGCTTCACCGCGTCCATCCTCGACGGCGTGCTCGGCGGCTCCGCCTCGTCGCGCCTCTTCCAGGAGATCCGCGAGAAGCGCGGCCTCGCGTACGCCGTCTACACGTTTTCCTCGCAGTACGCCGACACGGGGCAGATGGGCGTCTACGTCGGGACGCGCGAGGAGAACCTCGCCGAGTGCGTCCGCATCGTCGCGGAGCAGATAGCCGAGCTAGCGGAGCACGGGCCCGCCGAGGACGAGCTCGCCCGCGCCAAGGAGAACCTGAAGACCCGCATCATGCTCTCCATGGAGGCGACGTCGAACCGCATGAGCCGGCTCGGCAAGTCGCTCATAACCGACAGCGAGCTGCTCGACTTCGACCGGATCCTTGCGGAGATCGAGGCGGTGGAAGCGGCCTCCGTGGCCAAGCTCGCCGAGGTCGTGCTCCACCCGGAGGCGTTCTCCGTGGCCGCGATCGGGCCGAGCCGGGAGCGGCTGCTCGAGGCGGTCGCCCCGGTCTGCCCGGGGCTCGTGGAGCGCGCGGCGGCGTGAAGGTCCTGCTGCTCGGCGCGGGCGGCAAGGTGGGGACGGCGCTCGCCCCCCGGCTCGCCGACGCCGGACACGAGGTGACGCCGGCGGGCCCCGGCGACGACTGGGAGCCCGGCGGCCACGACGCCGCCGTGGACTTCACAGTGCCGGGCGCGGCCCGGGAGAACGTCGAGCGCTGCCTCGCCGCCGGCGTGCACATCGTTGTGGGCACGACCGGGCTCGGCCCCGCGGACCTCGCGGCCTTCGACGAGCTGGCGCGGGAGCACGGGGTCGCGTGCTTCGTCGCACCCAACTTCGCGCTCGGCGCCGTCCTGATGCTGCGCTTCGCCGCCGAGGCGGGCCGCTATCTGCCGCAGGCGGAGATCGTCGAGCTCCACGCAGAGACGAAGCTCGACGCCCCGTCAGGCACGGCCAAGGCGACCGCAGACCTCCTTCCGGGGGACGTGCCCATCCACTCGGTCCGCCTGCCGGGCCTCGTCGCCCACCAAGAGGTGCTCTTCGGCGGCGAGGGCCAGCTCCTGACCATCCGCCACGACACGCTCTCGCGAGCGGCGTTCGCGCCCGGTGTGCTGCTCGCGCTGGAGCGCCTCGCAGGGCTCCCGCCGGGCCTCACCGTGGGTTTGGACGCACTCGTCGACTAGCATCCCCGCACGCGCGGCCGCTCGAGCGCCGTCCGACGTGTTTGAGAGGATTCCGGTCGCCCGGTTCGGGAGGCGTGAGCTTCCTCCGGGGGTGTCCGTCCGACCCGCCTGCTACAGGTGCGGGCTCATCGATCCCAGGAGAGGATCTCATGAAGGGGCATGTGGCACTGGTGTGCGAGCAAGGCGTCCGGTTCGCGGTCGTCGTCGTCTCGCCCTCGCTGATGAGCGGCCTGCGGCGCGAGCGGGACGGCGCCGTGCAGGCGTGCTCGGCGCAGTTCGGCGTGCCCTCGGTCTTGATGGTGGAGGACTCGCGGGGCATCCCGATCTACTACGGCCGGCCGGACCTCGTCGGACTGCTGGCGAAGCTCTGCCCGGAGCAGCTTCCATGGCGCGAGTTCGCGACCCAGGCAGCCTAGGACCGCCTTCGTCGGCTCGTCGAGCGGGGCGATTACAATGCGAGCGGTGCTCGGCGAGGTTCTGACAGCCGTCGTCACGCCCTTCCGGGCGGACGGATCGGTCGATCTGGAGGCGTTCTCGCGCCTCTGCTCGCACCTCGTCGACGCCGGCTCGGACGGCGTCGTCGTCGCGGGCACGACCGGCGAGGCGCCCACCCTGACCGACGAGGAGCGGCTCTCGCTCTTCGCGGTCGCGGTCGAGGCCGTGGGCGAGCGCGCGACGGTCGTCGCGGGCACGGGCACCTACTCGACGGCGCACTCGGTCCACCTGACCGGGCAGGCGCACGAGCTCGGAGTCGATGCGTTCCTCGTCGTCACGCCGTACTACTCGAAGCCGCCAACCCGGGGCATCGTGGCGCACTTCCAGGCGATCGCGGCCGCGACCGACCGGCCGATCGTCGTCTACAACATCCCGCAGCGGGTCGGCGTCAACCTGCAGCCCGAGACGCTGGCGCAGCTCGCGGAGATCCCGAACGTGACCGCCGTCAAGCAGGCGACCACCGATCCCGGCCAGGCACGGCGGATCCTCGCCGAGACGGAGCTCGAGCTCTATGCAGGCAACGACGAGCTTCTCCTCCCGTTCCTGGAGCTGGGAGCCGTGGGCGGCATCCTCGTCTACACGCACGTCGTCGGGTCGCAGGTGCGCGAGCTTGTGACCCGCTTCAGGGACGGGGACGTCGAGGGTGCGCGGGCCATCGACGCCGAGCTCCGCCCCGTGATCGAGGCGCTCGCGGTGACGACCAACCCGATTCCGGTGAAGGCCGCGCTGGCGCTGCTCGGCCATGACGCTGGGGGCCTTCGCCTGCCGCTCGTCGAGGCCACCGAGGCCGAGAGGGCAGTCGTGCGCGAGGCGCTCGAACGTGCCGGCGTCCTCGCGGTCGCGAACGCCTAGGCGAGCTCGAGACCCCGGGTCATGTACTTCAGGCCCGAGTCGACGTTGACCGTCGCCACCCGTGAGCCCGGCCCGAGGCGCTGAGCCAGCTCGAGCGCGACGGCGATGTTCGCGCCCGTCGAGGGCCCGCAGAGGAGCCCTTCGACCTGAGCCGCCCGCCTGGCCATGGCGAAGGCCTCCGCCTCCGGGATCGCAGAGATCTCCTCGAAGTCGTCGCGCGTGAGCAGCGGCGGCCAGAAGCCGACGCCGCCGCCCTCGATGTGGTGCGTGCCGGCGTGGCCCTCGGAGAGCGCCGGCGACTCCGCGGGCTCGATCACGGCCCGGTGGACGTCGGGAATCGCGGCGCGGAGCGCGCGGGACGCTCCGAGGAAGCAGCCGCCGGTGCCGACGTAGGCGCAAAAGGCATCGAGTCGGCCGTCGAGCTGCTCCGCGAGCTCAGCTCCCAGCTCCAGGTAGCCGTCGATCATGTCCTCGTTGTGGAACTGGTCGGTCGCATAGCCGTCGACCTCCGCGACGATCTCCTCTGCGCGCTCCATCAGCCGCGGGATGAGGTCGGCGGTGATGCCCTCGGGGCTGGGGATGACGTCGAGCTCGGCGCCGAAGGCCCGCATCGTCCGGAGCTTCTCCGGGGCGAACGCGTCAGAGGTGGCGATCCGCAGCGGGTAGCCCTTGACGGCGCAGACGAACGCAAGCGACGAGCCCGTGCTCCCGCCGGTGTACTCGACGACCGTCTGCCCCGGCGAGAGGCGGCCCGAGCGCTCGGCGCCCTCGATCATGGCGAGGGCCATGCGATCCTTGTAGGAGCCGGTCGGATTGGTGGATTCGAGCTTGAGCCAGACCTCGCCGCGGTCGGGGCCAGCGAGGCGCTCGAGGCGCACGACGGGGGTCTTGCCGATCGCCGCCAGCAACGCCGGTCGCGCCCCGTTCCCGTCCATGCCGCCAACCGTAGCCGACCGGACCGAGGCCCGGAGTAGACTTCCCCCCGATGGCCCAGAGCACGCGGATCGTCCCGCTCGGCGGCTTGGGCGAGGTCGGCAAGAACATGACGGTGATCGAGTGCGACGACGGCATCGTCGTCGTCGACGCGGGTCTCTCCTTCCCGCGGGACGAGCACCTCGGCGTCGACCTCGTGCTCCCGGACTTCGAGTACCTGCGTGAGCGCCGCGGCGAGATCCGCGCCGTCGTCCTCACCCACGGGCACGAGGACCACGTCGGCGCCCTCCCGTACCTGCTCCGCGAGGTCGAGGTGCCGGAGATCTGGGCGACTCGGCTCACGTTGGGGCTCATCAAGTCGAAGCTCGACGAGCACGGGCTCCTGCGCGCCGCCGAGCTCGTGGAGATCGAGCCGGAGAAGGGCCCCGCCCAGCTAGGGCCGTACCAGGCGGAGTTCGTGCGCATGGCCCACTCGATTCCGGACGCGGTCGCGGTGGCGCTGGAGACGCCGGGCGGGCTGGTCGTCCTGACGGGCGACTACAAGGTCGACCACACGCCGGTGGACGGGTTCCGCACCGATCTCGGCAAGCTCGCCGAGCTCGGGAACCGCGGCGTCGACCTGCTCCTCGGCGACTCGACGAACGCGGAGCGGCCGGGGGTGACCGAGTCCGAGCGGACCGTCGGCGAGGCCTTCCGCCACCTCATCCCGCAGCGCGAGGGGCGGATCCTCCTCGCGTCCTTCGCATCCAACATCCACCGCGTCCAGCAGGCGATCGACGTCGCGGCCGAGACCGGGCGGCGTGTCTGCCTCGTGGGGCGCTCGCTGCGCAAGAACGTGAACATCGCGCGCAACCTCGGCTACCTCGACGTCCGCGACGATCTGCTCGTCAAGCCGGACGAGCTCGAGCTGCTGCGCCCCGAGGAGACGATGATCCTCTGCACGGGCAGCCAGGGCGAGCCGATGTCCGCGCTCACGCGCATGGCCTACCACGACCATCCGCACGTGGCCATCGAGGAGGGCGACACGGTCATCATCTCCGCGAAGCCGGTGCCGGGGAACGAGCTCCGCGTGCACGACACGATCAACCGGCTCGCGCGCTCCGGCGCCGAGGTCCTTCACCAGGAGATCGCGGCCGTCCACGTCTCCGGGCACGGGAACGCCGAGGAGATCCGGACCATCCTCGCGCTCCTGCGGCCGCACAACGTCATGCCGGTGCACGGCGAGTTCCGCATGCTCGCCGCCCAGGCCCGACTCGCGCGCGACGCCGGCGTGCCGGCCGACAGGATCGTGCTCGCTGACAACGGGTCGGTCGTCGAGCTCCGGAGCGGCATCGCGCGGCTCGTCGACCACGTCGACGTCGGCATGACCTTCGTGGACGGGCTCGGCGTGGGCGACGTCAAGGACGTGGCCCTCCGCGACCGGCGCCACCTCTCCGAGGACGGCGTCCTCATCGTCGTCGCCACGATCGGCTCGCAGAACGGGGGCGATCTCGCGACTCCCGAGGTCATCGCCCGCGGCTTCGCCGAGACGGACTCACTCCTCGAGGAGGCGAGGCAGGAGGCCGAGCGCACGATCAAGGAATGCCTCGCGCAGGACGTCATGGAGCTGAAGCTCATGCAGGAGCACATCCACGACAACGTGGGCAAGCTCGTCGCCGACCGCACCGGCCGGCGGCCCATGATCCTGCCGGTCGTCGTCGAGGTCTAGCAGGGCTCGGCGGGACGCCGCATCGGGGCGAGCAGCGCGGCCCGGCGGCACAGGCTGCGATTCGCTGAGCGCTCCTACTAGCCCCAGCGGAAGCCGGTTGCGCTCGGCTCGGGCTGGAGCGGGCTCGTGGGCAGCCCCGGGGGCGGGTCGAGCCGGTGGATGTTGAACGCCGCCGGCGCCACGTCGTTCGGAGTCGAGGGGTGAAAGATGGACGCCAGGTGCTGGATCTGCCCGCGGCCGGGGCCGAGCTCCCACTGGCCGCCGCCGTACATGGCGATGCCACGCTCGTCGCAGTAGTCGTAGGCGTCGAAGAGCCGCTGCACGCTGCCGAAGCGCGACGGCTTGAAGTTCGTGGTCTTCGGCGGAAACGGGAGGCCCTCGATGTCGGCGACCGAGTGGATGGGCGCATCCCACGTGATCCGGTCGCGGTGCGGCTCGAGGACGGGGTCGGTCTCCTCGTTCAGGTCGGGGTCCTCGATCCACGCCGCGGGGAATCCCTCCGCGACCATGCCGTAGAGATCCGGATCGCCGGGCTGGTCGACGGGCGTGCCCTTGTAGGCGCCCTTGAGATCGACGGTGTCCACCGCGCCCGTGGCCGCGAGCGTCGCAACGAGCTCCGCGTCCCACTCGCCCGTCGGATCGAGCTTGAAGCGGAGCGACGGGTAGCGCTCGAGGAGGAGCGGCACCGGGTCCGGCCGGGGCGGCTGCTCGATGCGCAGGGAGACGACGAAGGTCACCGGTTGCGTTTCGCGGCCGACCGCCTCCGCCAGCGATAGGCCCGCCTGGCGCAGGGCAAGGTCGAGCGCGGCGCTCTCGTAGGCCCAGCGGCGGTAGTCCTGGAAGGCGGCCATGCCCGGGCCCGAGGGGAAGAGGGCGAGCCCCTCGAGGAGCCGCGAGAAGCCGTCGAGCGTGTGGCTGCCCGCAAGCGGGAGGGTCGGCCCTTCGGCCTGCAGGGCGACCTGGTCCTCGCTCGAGTAGGTGACGTCCTCGCCGACGCCCTCGTGGCCGCCGCCCTCGAAGTGGATCACGGTCGTCAGGCGCGTGAAATCGTGCGAGGCCTGCACCTCGAGCGGCTCGAGGCGATACGACTCGATCTCGAGCGGCAGGTCGCGGACGCGGTCGTAGGTCGCCATCCCCCGGGAACGGTACGCGTTTCCGCCCGCTTGGTGTACTAGTTAGGGAGTGACCGATCCGACCAGCACCGGCTGGCAGGGCCTCATGGGCTCCTACGGCGTCTCCGACGCCACGACCGCGCGGCTGATCCGCTCGCTCACGGCGAGCGAGGTCGCCGGGCTGGCCTTCTGCCGGCTCCTGGAGCGCTGGGCCAAGGGCGAGCCGGAGCCGTGCACGCCCGAGCGGCGCCAGGCGGCGCTCCGCCGCGCAGCCGAGCGCGCCGAGACCGCCCTCACGGGCCTGGAGCAGCCGCTCGGCCGCTACCTCCTCGAGCTCGAGCCGCAGGGGGCGGAGGGGCGCTCCTGGTACGGCGAGCCGGGACCGGGGGAGGTGGTCACCTGGGACGACGTGCTCCAGCGCGCCGGCGTGCGGGTCGCGCCGCACCGGGTTGCGCACGCCTACCTCGAGCTGGCCGTGCTCGTCCGCGCGCTCCAGGGCCTCTCCGACTCCGCCCGCATCGAGTCCGTCCCCGACCGCGACTCGCTGTGGGCAGGGCTGTTCGATCTGCGCGAGAACCTGCTCGACGGCGCGCTGGACGACCTGCGCGCCCTCGCGGCCTAGCGTGCCGAGCGTCACGGTCGTCGGCTCGGTCAACCTCGACCTCGTCGCAACCGTCCCGCGCCTGCCCCGGCCGGGAGAGACGCTCACCGGCGCCGAGCTCGACCGCGTCCCCGGTGGCAAGGGCGCCAATCAGGCAGTCGCCGCGGCCCGGCTCGGGGCGGCGACCCGATTCGTGGGCGCCGTCGGTGCCGACGAGTTCGGTGAGCGGGCCCTGGCCGAGCTCCGCGCCGCAGGCGTCGACCTCGCGGGGCTCCAGGTCGTCGACCGCCCCACCGGAATCGCCCTCATCCTCGTCGACGAGGCGGGGGAGAACCAGATCGTGGTCGTCCCGGGCGCCAACCATGCGCTCGACCCGGACGGGGTCGACGTCGGGACACCGGACGCGGTCGTCTGCCAGCTCGAGATCGGCGACGACGCGATCGAGGCTGCGCTCCGGCAGACGGACGCGTTCTTCTGCTTGAACGCGGCGCCGGCCCGTCCGGCGGCTGCCGGCATCCTCGAACGGGCCGACCTGATCGTCGCCAATTCGCTCGAGCTCGAGGCGCTCGGGTCGAGCCCGATGGGGGCGCTCTTCGCACTCACACTGGGCGCGGAGGGCGCGCTGCTGCTCGAGAACGGCGTCGAGCTGGCGCGGGCGACCCCGCCGTCCGTCGAGGCCGTCGACGGGACGGCGGCCGGGGATTCCTTCACCGCGTGCCTCGTCGTTTCACTGCTCGAAGGCCGCGACCGGGAGGAGGCGCTGCGCCGGGCCTGCGCTGCGGGCGCCATCGCGGCTTCGAGGCCGGGCGCCCAGCCGTCGCTGCCCACCGCCGCCGAGGTCGACGCGATACTGGCCGGATGAGCACGCCGTTCCTACTCGACTGCGACCCCGGCCACGACGACGCGATCGCGCTCCTGCTCGCCCTGGCGAGCCCTGAGCTCGACCTGCTCGGGGTGACGACGGTCGGCGGGAACCAGACGCTCGAGAAGACGACCGCCAACGCTCTGCGCGTTCTCGAGCTCGCCGGGCGTGGGGACGTGCCCGTCGCCGCGGGCGCCGACCGGCCGCTTGCGCGGGAGCTCTTCATCGCAGCCTACGTCCACGGCGAGTCGGGGATGGACGGTCCCACGCTCCCGGAGCCGACGAGCTCGCCGGTCCCCGAGCACGCCGTCGACTTCCTCGCCGGGAGGATCCTCGGCTCGGAGCGCCCGGTCGTGCTCGCGCCGGTCGGGCCGCTGACCAACGTCGCGCTCCTCCTCGCCCGCTACCCGGAGGCGGCCGCGAACATCGAGCGGATCGTGCTCATGGGCGGCGCGATCGCCGAGGGCAACGTGACGCCGGCGGCCGAGTTCAACATCTACGTCGATCCGGAGGCAGCCTGGCGGGTCTTCCACAGCGGCGTCCCGGTGACGATGATCGGGCTGGACGTCACGCACAGGGCGCTGATGACGGACGCGCACGCCGAGCGGCTGCGCGGGTCGGGTGCGATCGGCCGCTTCGTCGCGGAGCTCTACGACTTCTTCGTCCAGTACCACCTCCGGACCTACGGCCACGAGGGCGCCCCGATTCACGACGCGGTCGCGGTCGCCCAGGCCCTGCGGCCGGGGATCGTCGAGACGCTCCACCGCCACGTCGAGGTCGACTGCGAGTCGAAGCTCTGCCGGGGCCGCACCCTCGTCGACCTCTGGCACAGGACCGGGGAGGAGCCGAACGCGGACGTCGGCGTCGACATCGACGCGGACGCGTTCCTCGAGCTTCTCTGCGAGCGGATCGCCTCTCTGTGAGGAGGAGCGGCCCCCGGGGCCGCGAAACAGGCCGGAGCATGGCGCCGAAGAAGCGTCCGTCTCAGGTTCGCCCGAAGTCGCCCGCCCGCGTTCGCACGAAGAAGCGGCAGCGGCGCGAGCGCGCGCACGGAAACCACGACCTCCTCGGCCTCGGCCTGCTGGCGCTGGGCCTCTTCCTCGCCGTCGTCACCTGGCTCGAGGGAAACGGGGGCATTGTCGGGACGACGATCGCCGACTGGCTCGACGGCCTCTTCGGGGCGGCGCGCATCGGCGTGCCTGTGGTGTTCCTCGTGCTCGGCGCGCTCATGATCGCCAGGGCGTCCCTCGTGGACGTGAGGCCGTTCCGGACGGGGCTCGTCCTCGTCTGCGTCGGCATTCTCATCCTCCTCGGCTCGGAGCGGGGCGGCGCCTTCGGCACCGGGTCCGACGTGATCTTCGGCCGCCTCATCGGCGGGACGGGGACGTTCATCCTCGGCCTCTTCCTCGTGTGGGGCGGCGCGCTGCTCCTCACGGGCGCCTCGCTGGGCGCGATCCTGCACCGCTCCGCCCGCGCCGCGCGAGACACCGCCGACGCCGCCAAGCGAACCGTCACGGCGGTCCGCGTCCCGACCAGGGACGACCTGCCCTGGGGCCAGACCCTGGACGAGGTGTCGAACGGACACGCCCAGGCGAAGGCGCCGGTGGACGGCGAGGCCGCCTATCCCGACGTCGTCGGGGACGCGCCGCCGCTTCAGGCGGTGCTCGTCGACCAGCTCGAGCCTGTGGCCGAGCCCGGGCTCGGCCTCGAGTCGGACGACCTGCCCGAGCCGCCCACCCTCTTCGACTCGCCGAGCAGCGAGCAGCATCCTGCCTACCAGCTTCCGGACGCCGGCGTCCTGCGGCGCTCGCGCCCGCACGAGGGCCAGCCGGGCAAGGCCGCTGAGCGCACGGCAGAGGCCCTGCTGCAGGCGCTCGGCCACTTCGGGATCGACGCGACGCTCGTGGGGCAGGTGGTCGGCCCGCGGGTGACGCGCTACGAGCTGCAGCTCGCGCCGGGCACGAAGGTCGGCAAGGTCGCTGCCTTGAAGGACGACCTCGCCTACGCGCTGGCCACGACCGAGATCCGCATCCTCGCGCCGATCCCCGGCAAGCAGGCGGTCGGCGTCGAGGTTCCCAACCTCTCGCCGAACATCGTCACCCTCGGGGACATCTTCGACGAGCTCCCGTCCACGGCGAGCCCGCTTTCCGTCTGGCTCGGCAAGGACATCTCGGGCGCGTCGGTGCAGGCCGACCTCGCCCGCATGCCGCACATCCTCATCGCCGGAACGACCGGCTCGGGGAAGTCGGGCTGCATCAACACGATGCTCTGCTCCATCCTGCTCCGGGCGACCCCCGACGACGTGCGCATGATCCTCGTCGACCCGAAGCGCGTCGAGCTCGGTCTCTACGAGTCGATCCCGCACCTGCTGACGCCGGTCGTCTCCAGCCCGAAGCAGGCCGCCGCCGTCCTCAGGAACGTCCTCACGGAGATGGAGCGCCGCTACGAGCGGATGAGCCTCGCGCGGGCGCGAAACCTGCCCGAGCTGAACCGCGCGCTTCGCAAGCGGGGCGACGCGCAGCTTCCGTACCTGCTCATTGTCATCGACGAGCTCGCCGACCTGATGATGGTCTCGCCGCAGGAAGTGGAGGACGCCGTCATCCGCCTGGCTCAGAAATCGCGCGCGGTCGGCATCCACCTCGTGCTCGCCACCCAGCGCCCGTCCGTGGACGTCATCACCGGGATGATCAAGGCGAACGTCCCCTCGCGGATCGCGTTCGCGGTCTCCAGCCAGACCGACAGCCGCGTCATCCTCGACACCTCCGGCGCGGAGAGCCTCCTCGGCCAGGGCGACATGCTGTTCAAGCCGCTCGGCACGTCGCGCCTCCAGCGAGTGCAGGGTGCGTACGTCAGCGAGGAGGAGATCGCGCTCGTCGTCGAGCAGTGCCGCAGCCAGCGCCGGCAGGAGCTGGACGAGTCGCTGCTCGAGCCGCCCGACGCAGCCCACGGGGGCGGGGAAGGCGATGAAGACTTCGATCCGGACGAGGACCCGTTGCTCGACCGCGCGATCGAGATCGTCGTCCAGACGCAGACGGCGTCCGTCTCGCTGCTCCAGCGGCGGCTCCGGGTCGGCTACACCCGCGCGGGGCGCCTGGTGGACATGCTCGAGCGCCGCGGGATCATCTCCGGGTACGAAGGCTCGAAGCCGCGCCGCGTCCTCGTGGGCGAAGGAGAGCTCGACCGCGTGCTCACCGAGACGGCCTCGTAGCGCGCTAACGAACACCTCTGCGCGCACGTCCTAGAAAAGGGATCGCGAGAGGGATAGCATCCTGCGATCCACTCGACGGCATGGGCGATAGAGGAGGTTCCGTGAACGTAAGGAGAAAGCTGCCGTGGCTCCTGTTGCTGCTGGTCACGCTCGCTCTCGCGCTCGTCGCAGCGGGTTGCGGCGGGGACGACGACGACGCGACCGAGCCGGCAGGAGAGGACACGACCGCGGTCGAGGACACGACCACGGAGGAGGCCGAGCCGATCAGGGTCGGACTCGTCACCGACATCGGGGGATTGAACGACCGCGGCTTCAACTCGCTGGCCAACGAGGGCCTCGAGCGGGCCGAGTCCGAGCTGGGCGCCGAGATCCGGGTCCTGGAGTCCGAGTCGGATGCGGACTACATCCCCAACCTCTCCACGCTGGCAGAGGAGGGCTACAACCTGGTGATCTCGGTCGGGTTCCTCATGGGTGAAGCCACCCATCAGGCGGCCGAGGCGTTCCCAGACACGAACTTCGCCATCATCGACTTCGCCTACGGCGGAGACGGGTGCGAGGAGACAAACTCCTGCGAGTTGCCGAACCTCCAGGGCCTGCTCTTCAAGGAGCAGGAGACCGGCTACCTCGCGGGCTACCTGGCCGGGCTCACGACCGAGTCGAACACGATCTCGAGCGTCGGCGGCATCAAGATCCCGCCGGTCGACCGGTTCATCGCCGGCTACCAGGCGGGTGCTTTGGCGTCGAATCCCGACATCACGACGCTCAACGGCTACTCCGAGGACTTCGTCGACCAGGCGAAGTGCAAGGAGCTGGCGCTCGACCAGATCGCCGAGGGCTCCGACGTCGTCTTCCAGGTGGCGGGCGGCTGCGGTCTCGGCGCGCTCGACGCTGCGTCCGAGCAGGGCGTCTGGGGCATCGGCGTCGACGCCGACCAGGCGTTCCTGGGCGAGCACGTCCTCACGAGCGCCCTGAAGCGGGTCGACGAGGCCGTCTTCCAGTCGATCCAGGCGCAGGCGGACGGGTCGTTCACCGGCGGCAGCGTCACGCTGTTCGGCCTGGCCGAGGAGGGCGTGGGCCTCGGCGAGTTCTCGCCGAACGCCGATCAGGCTGCCATCGACGAGGCGCTTGCGCAGGTGCCGGGCATCGTCGACGGCTCCATCACGGTGCCGGATACGCTCGAATAACCGGAAGGGAACCGGGGGGCGGGCGCAAGCCCGTCCCCCGGCTCCGCCGCCGATGACCGAGACCCCTCTCCTCGAGCTCAAGGGCATCACCAAGCGGTTCCCCGGCGTCGTCGCCAACGACCACGTCGACTTCGAGCTCGCGCCCGGAGAGGTGCACGCCCTGCTGGGGGAGAACGGGGCGGGCAAGTCCACCCTCATGAACATCCTGTACGGCCTCTACCACCCGGACGAGGGCGAGATCAGCCTGCGCGGGAACCCGATCCGCATCGACTCGCCGAGGGCCGCGATCGACGTCGGGATCGGCATGGTGCACCAGCACTTCATGCTCATCCCGGTGATGTCGGTGGCCGAGAACATCGTCCTCGCCGTCGAGCCGCGAAAGGGCCCGTTCATCGACCTCGACGCCGCGAACGAGAAGGTGCGCGACATCTCGAAGCGGTTCGGCCTCGCCGTGCGCCCCGAGGCGCGGGTGGAGTCGATCTCCGTCGGCATGCAGCAGCGGGTCGAGATCCTGAAGGCGCTCTACCGCGGCGCCGAGATCCTCATTCTCGACGAGCCCACCGCCGTGCTCACGCCCCAGGAGGCGGAGGAGCTGTTCGAGATCATCCGCTCGCTCCAGGCCGAGGGCAAGTCCATCATCTTCATCACCCACAAGCTCGGCGAGGTGCTCGCGATCGCCGACCGGATCACCGTCCTCCGGCGCGGGAAAACGATCGAGACGGTCCCGCGCGAGGGCGCGACCGAGGCGAGCCTCGCCCGCCTGATGGTCGGGCGCGAGGTGCTGCTTCGAGTCGAGAAGACGCCGGGGAATCCGGGCGCGCCGCTCCTGACGGTCGAGAACCTGCGCGTCCTCGACGAGCGCGGTCTGGAGGCGGTCCGTGGGATCTCGCTCGAGGTGAAGGCCGGCGAGATCGTCGGCATCGCCGGCGTGGACGGCAACGGCCAGTCCGAGCTCGTCGAGGCGATCACGGGCCTGCGCAAGCCCGAGGCGGGCCGGATCGTGGCCGCCGGCGAGGACGTCACCGACGAGGGCTGCCGGGAGTGCCTCGACGCCGGCGTCGGCCACATCCCGGAGGATCGGCAGCGGCGCGGCCTCGTCCTCGACTTCTCGCTCGCCGAGAACATCGCGCTGCACGACTTCCGGCAGGAGCCGGACTCCAAATGGGGCTGGCTCTACCCGAAGCGCCTCGTCGCTCGCGCGCGCGGGCTGCTCAAGGAGTTCGACGTGCGCGGCGGCGGCCCGCAGACGCTCGCCGGCTCGCTCTCCGGCGGAAACCAGCAGAAGGTCGTGATCGCGCGCGAAGTCTCGCGCGACCCGAAGATCCTCATCGCCGCGCAGCCGACCCGCGGCCTCGACGTCGGCGCGATCGAGTTCGTCCACCGGCGCCTCGTCACCGAGCGTGACGAGGGCCGAGGGATCCTGCTCGTGTCGTTCGAGCTGGAGGAGATCCTCTCGCTCTCCGATCGCGTCCTCGTCGTCTACGAGGGCCAGATCGCCGGGGAGTACCCGCCCGAGGTCTCCGAGGAGGAGCTCGGTATCGCGATGACCGGCGGCCGTAAGGCCGAGACGGCCGCATGAGCGAGCCCACGCCGCCTCCCGCACCACCTCCCGCTCCGCCGCCGGACGAGCCGCTCGAAGGCTCCGTCTCCGGGCTGCAGGCGTTCTACGAGCGCGCGGGCGGCGTGGCCGTTCCGGTGGCCGCGACCCTGCTGGCCTTCCTGATCGGCGGCCTCGTGGTCGCCGTCACCGAGAAGAGCCTCACGGCGCCGTTCGAGGCGTACAAGGCGATCTTCGAGGGGACCGGCTTGACGTGGTTCATCCCGGGCGGCGACACGGCCGAGGAGGCGCGCGATCTTCAGCAGACGCTCCTGATCATGACGCCGCTGGTGCTCACGGGCCTCGCGGTGGCATTCGCCTTCCGCTGCGGGATGTTCAACATCGGCGGCCAGGGGCAGTACTGGGTCGGCCTCCTGACCGCGATCTGGTTCGGTACGCACTTCGACGGCGCTCCGCCCGTCGTCCACGTGACCTTGACCATCGTGGCCGGGATCGTCGCCGGCGCCGTCTGGGGCGGCATCGCCGGGCTCCTCAAGGCGACGACCGGGGCCCACGAGGTGATCTCGACGATCATGCTCAACTGGATCGCCATCTGGGTCGGAAAGTGGCTGCTCGAAGCGCCGGACGGCTTCCTGCAGGGATCGGACCCGAGTCTGCCACGGTCCGACAACGTGCTCGACTCGGCGAAGCTTCCGACCATCTGGGGCGCCCTGCAGCCGCTTCACGCGGGGATCTTCATCTCACTCTTCGCGCTGATCGTCTATCACCTCCTCCTGAACCGCACGACGCTTGGCTTCCAGGTGCGCGCGGTCGGCTTCAATCCGGAGGCTGCCGCCTACGGCGGCATCTCGGTGAAGCGCAACTACTTCCTCGCCCTGGCCATCGCGGGCTCCTTCGCGGGGCTCGCGGGCGCGATCGACATGGTCGGCTGGAAGTACCGCCTCACGAGCACGGAGTTCGACCCGAACTTCTACGGGTTCATCGGCATCGCCGTGGCGCTCCTCGGACGGAACAAGGCGGTCGGCATCCTCTTCGCCGCCCTCCTGTTCGCCTCGCTCGCGGTGGGGACGTCGCCGCGCCAGCTCGATCCGGAGATCTTCAACCCCGAGCTCGCGACCAATCTCGCCATCATGATCCAGGCGCTGATCATCGCCTTCGTCGGCGCCGAGTTCCTCATCATCTACCTGTGGCGCGCCAGGCGGAAGGTGGGCTTCGGGCCCAGGCGCACGGAACCTGAGAAAGCATGAGCACCGTCGACGAGACGAAAGAGACGACCGCCGACCGGCTGCGCCGGCTGGGCGAGCCGCGCTCGGTGGCGATCGCCGGGATCTGCGCCGGCGTGCTCGGCTTCTGGCTTTCGCTGCCGCCGTTCACCGTGCGGAACATCGCCGTGCCCGCGGCCCTTGCCGTCCTCGCGGGTGCGCTCGGGCTCTGGGGGCTGACCCGCGGTCAGCGCAAGCTCGGGATCTGGGCTCTGCTCACCGCGGTCCTCGCGGTGCTGGGGGCGCTCTGGTTCCAGAACGAGGCGCTCTCCGAGCTGGAGTCGGTGTTCAGCATCGGCCTGCTGGCCGCGACTCTCCGCTTCGCGACGCCGCTCGCGTTCGCCGCGATGGGGGGCATCTTCTCCGAGCGCTCCGGCGTCGTGAACATCGGCCTCGAGGGGATGATGCTCGCGGGCGCGTTCTTCGGAATCCTCGTCGCCGCGGAGACCGGCCAGTGGGAGCTCGGCATCCTCGGCGCCATGGCCGCCGGCGGCTTCCTCGCGTTGATCCACGCCTTCTTCTGCATCCACCTGCAGGCCGACCAGATCATCAGCGGCTTCGCCATCAACTTCCTCGCCCTCGGGATCACGGGCTACCTCTTCCGCTCGATCTACGGGTCGCGCGGGACGCCCGAGCTGGGCGAGGAGATCCCGGACGTCAACCTCGGGTTCATCAAGGACATTCCCTTCGTCGGGGACATCTTCGGCCAGCTCAGCCTGATGATCTGGCTGATGCTCCTGACCGTGTTCCTCTCGTGGGTCGTGCTCTTCAAGACGCCGCTCGGGCTCCGGATCCGCTCCGTCGGCGAGCATCCGAAGGCGGCGGACACGCTCGGCATCTCGGTCTTCAAGGTCCGGTATGCGGCCGTGATCCTGTCGGGCATCCTCGCGGGCCTCGGCGGCGCCTACCTCTCGTTCGGCTTCGGCAACGCGTTCAACGAGAACATGACCGTCGGCCGCGGCTACATCGCGCTCGCCGCGGTCATCTTCGGGAACTGGCGGCCGTTCGGCGCCTTCGGCGCCTGCCTCCTCTTCGGGTTCTCGAGCGCGCTGGCGCTGCGTCTCCAGGGCTCGCCGCTCCTGCCGGCAGACGTCGCGTCCGGCAACCTGCTCCAGACGCTGCCCTACGTGCTGACGCTCATCGCGCTGGTCGGAGTCATCGGACGCTCGCGCGGGCCGGCAGCCGCCGGCCGTCCGTACGTCAAGCAGTAGCCTGCGCCCGATGCGCAGCACCAACACGAAGGCCGTCGCGGCGCTCGTCTGCTCGCTCCTCGCCCTCGGCGCCCTCGGCGCGCTCGTCTACCTGGCGCGCCGCTACGACGAGGTGCGCGTGCTCGACGCGCTCGTGGCCGTCCCGATCGCGCTCGTGCTCGCGTTCGCGGGCGTGCTCCTGAACCGGCGCGCGAAGGGCGAGCATCAACGGTCGCTCGGCCGCAGCGGGAGCCCCGTCTTCCTCGGCTTCGTGCGCCTGCTCGGCACGGTGACCTTCCTGGTGGCGCTCAGCGCCGCCCTCGCTCTGGCCGTCTTCGCCGTGCTCGTGCTCGTCTTCGAGTAGGGCTCCGAGAGCACCACGTCCTCGCATCAGTACAATCGGGGCTCGTGTTCGAGATCGGCAACAGCCTTCGAGAGGCTCGTTTGCGGCAGGGTCTCGAGATTCCTCGGATCGAGGCTGAAACGAAGATCCGCGGGAAGTACCTCAGAGCTCTGGAAGAGGAGGAGTTCGAGGTGCTGCCCGGAGACACGTACGTCAAGGGGTTCCTGCGGACGTACGCGGACTACCTCGGGCTCGACGGGCAGCTCTACATGGACGAGTACAACTCCCGCTTCGCAGCCTCGGAGGAGCTCCCGTTCGCGCAGTCGTCGGCCGCCGCGCCACGGCGGCGCCAGCGGAGGCGGGTGGAGTCGAATCTCGTCGTCGTCGCGCTGGCGGCGATCGTGGCCGTCACGGTGCTCGTCGTCGTCGGCCTCTCCGGGCTCGGCAGCGACTCCGGAGGCGAGACGCCGCTCCCGCCCGCGGCCACCGAGCCGACGACAGTCCCGACGGCGCCCGCGCTGACCACAACCGACGCGGAAAGCGAGGAGGAAGCGCCGCCTCCGCGGGCCCGGCTCGTCCTCACCGCCGCGCGCGGGGACTCGTTCCTCCAGGTTCGCAACGGCGGCGTCAACGGCCGCCTGCTGTGGGAGGGCACGCTCGAGCAGGGCCAGACGCAGCGGTTCCTCAAGTATCGCCGCCTCTGGATCGACCTGGAGGCCCCGGAGAACCTGAACGCGAAGCTGAACGGACGCCGCGTGGCGAAGTTCCCGATCGAGCCCGCGGTCGTGGTCGTCACCGCCAAGGGCGTCCGGACGATCTCCACCGGCTCTTGACGCCCCGCCCGCGGGCGGTCGTCGTCCTCACGGGCAGCGAGCTCGTGCGCGGAGACAAGGCCGACGCCAACGGCGCCTTTCTCGCCCGCGAGCTGACCTCCCTGGGCCTCGAGCCCGCCCGGATACTGATGGTCGGCGACGACCCCGCCGAGCTCGAGGCCGCCGTGCGCGAGGGGCTCGAGGCGGAGGTCTGCATCCTCTCGGGCGGCCTCGGCCCGACGCACGACGACCGGACCGTGGAGACGCTCGCCCGCGTCGCCGGCCGTGAGCTGCGCGTGGACGAGGGGCTTGCCGACGAGATCGAGAGCGTCTCGCGCGGTGTCGCCGAGCGGCTCGGGCGATCGTTCGCCGACTTCGCCCCGGGGGTGCGCAAGCAGGCCTCGCTGCCCGCGGGAGCGGTCGCGCTCGGGCTCGCGGGGACGGCACCCGCAGTGCTGCTGGAGAGCGACGGAAGCCTCGCAGTAGCGCTGCCGGGCCCGCCGAACGAGCTGCGCCGGCTCTGGCCGCGGGTCCTCGAGGCCGAAGCCCTGCGGCGCGTGCTCGCCCGTGTCGACGCGCCACGGCACCGGGTTCTCCGCTTCTTCGGCCCCAGCGAGTCGGCCGTGGCGCGGCTCCTCGAGGCCGAGGGCGGCGAGGGGGAGGGGCTCGAGGTGACCGTCTGCGCGCAGAACCTGGAGATCCGAGTCGATCTGCTCGAGCGCCCGGGGGGCGAGGAGCGGGCCGCGCGGATCGAGCAGCTGCTCCGTGCAGAGCTCGGGAGCGACCTCTTCGCCGAGGACGAGCGCCCCGTGGAGGAGCTCGTCGTCGACCGGTGCCGCGAGCTCGGGCTCGGGCTGGCCACAGCCGAGTCCTGTACGGGCGGAATGGTCGGCGCCCGCTTGACGGACTGCCCCGGCGCGAGCGACGTCTACCTGGGCGGCGTGGTCGCGTACTCGAACTCCGTGAAGATCGCACGGCTCGGCGTGCCGGCGGACGTCCTCGAGCGCCACGGCGCTGTCTCCGCCGAGACGGCCGACGCGATGGTCGCCGGAGCACTGGCCGAACTGGGGGCCGATGCCGCGGTGGCGGTGACCGGGATCGCGGGGCCCGGCGGCGGCACGCCCGACAAGCCCGTGGGGCTCGTGTACATCGCCGCCGCCGCGCCGGGCGGGCGCTCCACGGATCGCTTCGTCTTCTCGGGCGACCGGGAGGGCGTGCGAGGCCGGGCGACGGCGCAGTCTCTTCACGCTCTGCGGCGGCTCTTGTGACGTTCCGGCACACACGCGCATGAGCTCGGCCGATAGCGTCGAGGGGCATGAGCACCTCCGCCTGTTTGCCGCCCTGGCGCTCCCTGGTGACGCCGTCGAGCGCCTCGTCGCCTGGCAGCACAGGGAGCTCGCCGACAGCGACGGCGTCCGGATCGTGCCAACCGAGAACCTCCACGTCACCCTCGCCTTCCTCGGCCCGCGGCCGGCCGCCGCCGTCCCGGGCATCCTCGCCGTGCTCCGCGAGGCCGCCGAGCGGGCGAAGCCGCCGCTGCTCACGGCGGGCGGCTACCGGGAGACGCGTAGCGTCGGGATGGTCACCCTGGTCGACGAAGGCGGTGGGGCCGCCCGCCTCGCCGACGAGGTGGGGGAGGGGCTCGAGCGCCTCGGCGTCTACGAGCGCGAGCACCGGAAGTGGCTGGCGCACGTGACCGTCGTGCGCTTCCGCCGGGCGCCCGGGGCGCGGCCGCCGCTTCCCGACCTCGGCGCGGTCAGTCCGTCCGAAGTGGCTCTCTATCATTCGGTGCTGCGGCCGACCGGGGCGCAGTACGAGATTCTGCAATCGGTTCCTCTGGGAGGTTGACACCGTGACCGACTCCACACGCGAACATGCCCTCGACGCCGCGCTGAGCCAGATCGAGCGGCAGTACGGCAAGGGCTCGGTCATGAAGATGAGCGACCAGGCCCAGGTCTCCATTCCGTCCATCTCCACGGGCGCGCTCTCGCTGGACGTCGCCCTCGGCATCGGCGGCCTGCCGCGCGGCCGCGTGGTCGAGGTCTTCGGCCCGGAGTCTTCGGGCAAGACGACGCTCGTCTACCACGTGATCGCCGAGGCGCAGCGGCGCGGGGGGATCTGCGCCTTCATCGACGCCGAGCACGCTATGGACCCGGCGTACTGCCGCCGCATCGGCGTGAACATCGACGACCTCCTGGTCTCGCAGCCGGACAACGGTGAGCAGGCGCTCGAGATCGCCGAGCTGCTCATCCGCAGCGGCGCGCTCGACGTGGTCGCGGTCGACTCCGTGGCCGCCCTCACCCCGAAGGCGGAGATCGAGGGCGAGATGGGCGACAGCCACGTCGGCCTGCAGGCGCGACTCATGAGCCAGGCGCTCCGCAAGCTGGCGGGGACGCTGAACCGCACCGGCACCGTGGCGCTCTTCACCAACCAGCTCCGCGAGAAGATCGGCGTCATGTTCGGCAGCCCGGAGACCACCCCCGGCGGCCGCGCGCTGAAGTTCTACTCGTCGGTGCGGCTCGACATCCGGCGCATCGAGACACTCAAGGAGGGCGTCGAGGCGATCGGGAACCGCGTCCGCGTCAAAGTCGTCAAGAACAAGGTGGCCCCGCCGTTCAAGCAGGCCGAGTTCGACATCATCTACGGCGACGGCATCTCCTGGGAGGGCAGCGTCCTCGACGTCGGCCTCGAGCGGAAGCTCGTCCAGAAGTCCGGCTCCTACTTCAGCTTCGCCGACGAGCGGCTCGGGCAGGGCCGCCAGAACGCGACCGCCTTCCTCAAGGAGCACCCGGACGTCACCGAGGGCATCCTGCGCGCCGTCCAGAGCGAGCTGGGGCCCGACGCCGTCGTCTCCTCCCGGCTGCTGCCGGTCGGCGAGAGCGCGCGGGCAGCCGCCCCGGCCGACGCCGCAGACGGGGACGAGGCCGAGGCGCCGGCCGAGCAGGCCGCCTCGGCGGCCTAGGGCAGCCGACGGCATGGGGGAGGGGCCCCCGAGGCTCACGGCCGTCCGCCGCGCGCGTCCCGGGAGGGTCGAGCTCGAGGTCGAGGGCCGTCGCTGGCGCAGCGTCCCCGACGAGGTCGTCCTCCGCTGCGGGCTCGCCGCCGGCGTGGAGCTCGACCGCCCACTCCTGCGAGCACTCCGCCGGGAGCTGCGCAGCGCGGAGGCCCTCGGCGCGGCCGTGCGCACCGTCGCACGACGCGACGTCTCCACCACGCGTCTTCGCGACCGCCTCGCCGCCCGGGGCATTCGCCGGGCCGACGCCGACCGGGCGGTGGCGACGCTGGCGGGCGCCGGCGTCGTCGACGACGGCCGCTCGGCGGCGAGCCGCGGCCGGGCGCTCGCCGAGCGGGGCTGGGGCGACGCCGCCATCGCCGCCCGGCTCGGAGGAGAGGGATACGACGCCGACGCCGTGCGTGCCGCTCTGGATGACCTCAGCCCCGAGCACGAGCGGGCGGAAGCACTTGCCGCCGGCGTCGGCGACCCGCGCGCGGCGTGGAAGCTCCTCGCCCGGCGTGGGTTCGCGCCCGAAACGCTTGAGGATGTCGTGGGCGCTCTGGACGCCGACCTCTGACGCCGGTTACCATGTCTTCACCTCAAGCATGAATTGCCTGCATCGGAACGGCTCTTCGCCGAATCGGAACGACCACTGATGACGATCCTGATCCCAGAGCGCGAAACGACCCGCAGACCCACGGTTGGAGGGAGATCTCGAGCGGAGAGCTAGGTCCGCTACGAGGCGTTCCTGCGGGACGCCGATTCACCGAAACCGCCGTTCCTACGGGCCACACGTAGGAGCGAGCAATGGCAACTTCCATCGGCCTCCTGATCCTCGGGATCGTGCTCGGCCTGGTCGCGGGGCTCCTCGTCGGGACACGCGTGCTGCTTTCACGGCGCGCCGCTGCCGCCGAGGCGGACCGCGAGCGGGTGACCGCCGAGTCCATCCGCGCGGCTGAGTCGATCCGGCGCGAGGCGCAGGTCGAGGCGCGCGAGCAGGCGCTCAAGCTGCGAGCCGACGTCGAGCAGGAGCTCAAGGACAAGCGCACCGACATCGCCAAGATCGAAGAGCGGGTCATCACGAAGGAAGAGGAGATCGACGGCAAGCTGACCGAGATCGAGCGGCGCGAGCAGGGCCTCCTCGACCGTGAGGGCCATCTCAAGCAGCTCCAGGAGGAGACGAAGGCGGCGAAGGACGACCAGCTCCGCGAGTTGGAGCGCATCTCCGGACTGACCGTCGAGGAGGCGAAGAAGGTCGTGCTCGACCGCTCCGAGGAGCAGGTCCGCCACGACCTCGCCCGCATGGTCCGGCAGCTCGAGGAGGAGGCCCGGACGGACGCGAAGCGCCGGGCGCGGAATCTCGTGGGCGACGCCCTCCAGCGCGTCGCCGCGAGCCACGCCGCCGAAACGACCGTCTCGCTCGTCGAGCTCCCGTCCGACGACATGAAGGGCCGCATCATCGGCCGCGAGGGCAGGAACATCCGCGCTCTCGAGAACCTGACAGGCGTCGACTTCATCATCGACGACACGCCGCAGGCGGTCGTGCTGTCCTCCTTCGACGGCGTTCGCCGCGAGGTGGCGAAGCTCACTCTGGCCAAGCTCGTCGAGGACGGCCGTATCCATCCGTCCCGGATCGAGGAGATGTACTACCGGTCGAAAGCGGAGATCGAGGACCACATCCGGCAGGCCGGCGAACAGGCGGTTTTCGAGGCGAACTGCGGGAAGATGCACGAAGAGCTGGTCAAGCTCCTCGGCCGGCTCCGCTACCGCACGAGCTACGGCCAGAACATCCTCAAGCACTCGCTCGAATGCGCTCACCTCGCGGGCGTGATGGCCTCGGAGCTCGGCGCCAGCGTGAAGACGGCGAAGCGCGCGGCGCTCCTTCACGACGTCGGCAAGGCGATGACGCACGAGGTCGAGGGCTCCCACGCCGCCATCTCCGCGCAAATGGCGAAGCGCTACGGCGAGTCCCAGCACGTCGTCCACGCGGTCGAGGCCCACCACTACGAGGTGCAGCCGCAGACCGTCGAGGCGGTGCTCGTGATCTCCGCCGACGCGATCTCGGCCTCACGGCCAGGCGCCCGCGGCGAAAGCCTCGAGCACTACATCAAGCGCCTCGAGACGCTGGAGAAGATCGCCTCGCAGAAGAAGGGCGTCGAGCGCGTCTACGCGCTGCAGGCCGGCCGCGAGATCCGCGTCATGGTGAAGCCGACTGACGTCGACGACGACACAGCCGTGCTTCTCTCCTACGAGATCGCCAGGGAAATCGAGGAGCAGCTCGAATACCCCGGCCAGATCAAGGTCACGGTCATTCGCGAGAGCCGCGCCGTCGAGTTCGCCAAGTAGGCGGCTCGACGGCGCGGCTTCGCGCCAAGTCGCTAGGGCCTGAGCAGGAAGCGGGCGACCTGAGGCTCGTGGTCGCTCGCCTGGACGGCGAACTCCGAGTTCACGTGCACCACGTCGTAGGCCATGAGGTCCCGCTCCAGGTGCCGGCTGACCAGGATCTGGTCGAGCACCTGCGAGTTGCCCTCGAACACGTAGGTGTAGCGCTCCGGCTGCTTGAGGGTCAGGAGCAGGTTCTCGAGGACATCACCCTGCAGGATCGAGAGCGTCTCGGAGAACTCGAAGTCGTTGAGGTCTCCGAGGACGACGACCCGGGCGCGTGCATCGATGGCGTGGAGTGCGTCCACGAAGTCGTTGACGATCTGCGCCTGTGCGTGCCGCTGCGTTTCCGTGATGCGGTTCGGAGGCTGGAAGCGGCCGAACAGCGGATCGTCGCCGCCCTTCGAGTTGAAGTGGTTGACGATGGCGAAGACCGTGTGCCCGCGCCAGCGGAACTCGCCGGCGAGCGGCTTGCGGCTCGCGTTGAACGCCGGGTTGGTCGGGTCGATCCGGCCCGGGCTGAAGGTCAGCTCGGCGCCGGCCGGCCCCGCCACCACCCCGGTCGCCGCCGTCGCCGTTCCGCCGGGGCGGTCGACGAACGAGAGGCCGCGGTCGGTGCGGAAGATGAAGCCGACGCGGATGTTCCCACCGGGCTCGCCGCCGTCCGCGTTGTTGACGGGGTTGATCTGCCGGTAGGAGTACGCCGGGCCGCCGGCCTGAGCGATCGCGGCCACGAGCGTGTCAAGCGTGGGGCCGCCGTCGACGACGCCGTTGTTCACCGGCCCGTTCGCGTCCTGGATCTCCTCCAAGGCTACGATGTCCGGCGACTTCAGGTTGTTCACAATCAGCCCGGCCAGCTGGTCGAACTTGTCCGGGGGATCGTCTGGGTCGAGATTCTCGACGTTGAAGGTCGCCACGGCGAGCTCGTTGGGGCCGGCGGTCTTGGCGGACTCCCGCACGAGGCCGCCCGAGACGGACACGACCGGCTCCGAGACGTCGAGCTTGAAGTTCCCGAAGCTGTAGTCGAGGATCCCGACGACCGGCGACTTGAAGCGGTCGCCGACGTTCAGGAGCGGCAGCGACGCCGGCAGCAGCAGCCGGTCGTCCAGGTGAATCCGCTCCGGGTTGAAGTCGTCGGGCCGGATTATGATGCCGCCCCGGTTCGTCAGGATGCTCGCCCGTTCGGCAGCGTCGCCGACGACGGGGATCTCGCCGAAGCCGTTCGTCGGTCCGACGACGCGCGCCTTGTTCACTTGCACGCGCATCGACTCGAAGCTCTCGTAGAAGTCGAGCCCGTCCTCGGCCGGGTCGAAGACGCCGCTGATCTCGGCGTCCCCCGCCGAGTCGTTGTCGATGATCTCGCCGGGCGGCACGCGTCCGCCCTTGCCGATCACGCCTGGCCCGGGTAGGGCGCTGCCGCCGGAGAGAAGCTCGACCGTCGGAGACGTCAGCTCCGTCTGCGTCAGGTTGTTCCCGGTTGCGCCTCCCGGGCGGAACTCGGTCACGAACCCGTCGACCAGGACGGCGTCGCCCACGGCGGCAGCCGGTGCCACGTTGGTGAAGACGAACAAGCCCTCGGACGTGGCCGCGTCGCCGTCCGGATCGGGATCCTCGAAGAAGAACCCGTTCGAGACCCGGGCGGTGACGACGCCCGGCACATCGGAGACCGCGAGGCCCTCGAGCGGCGAGCGGTGCGCGGCGCCCTGAATCTCGTGAATCCGTTTGACGGGGCCGACGACGCTGAACGACCACACGAAGTTGGCGGCCATGGCGTCGGGTGGATCGTCTGCGTCCTGATCGGACACCTGAGCGCCCGCGATGGTGGTCGTGCAGGTCTCGCCGAGCGCGAAGTCGACGTCGACGGCGAGCGAAAACGTGGTCGGGCCGCCGCTTGCGACGGCGGTGTGCGCCCCGCTCAGCGTGCAGGAGATCGAGAACCACGGGCCGCTGACGTTGACGGGCTCGCTGAAGGTCACGGACAGGTCAGCGGACGGGGACACGCCGGTGGCGCCCGCCGAAGGCGACGTGGCGGTCACCTGCGGGGCCGCGTCGGCGGCGACGACCGAATGCGCCCCGAGGCCGCTGAAGTCGTCGGTTGCAAACCCGTCCCACTCGACTGCGGGATCGAAGACATTGCTCGGGTTCGAGTCGCCGGCCTCGATCGTCACCTTGCGCCGGAGCGTGTTGTCGGCCGTGCTCGTGAGCCCGGTGCCCCATTCCGTGCCGGGGTCAAAGCCGAGCTCACCGATCACGTCGATCAGCGTCGCGCCCTTCCTCAAGACGACGACGTCGTCGCCGTTGAACCAGCCGGCGCCGCTCGTCTGGTCTGCCTGCGCGAGAATCACGGGGCCGGCCGCGGCCTGCGCGAGGACGAAGACGTCGCCCGGCGCGACCGTCCCGACAAGCGGGATATTAAGCGTGCACGCCGCGTTTCCGTTGAAGCACATCTGGACGGCATAGCTGTTCGCGCCCAGATCGACGGGCGCACCGGTTCCGTTGAAGATCTCGAGGGCCTTGTTGTTGCTCGAGCCCTCGATGTATTCCGAGAAGAACAACTCCGTCGGCGCCGCCCGCGCGCTCCCGAGCGCGAAGACGAGCGGCATGACGACGGCAGCAACGAGCAGGGCGGGAAGCAGGCGCCCCCGCGACTTCGACGAGCCGGACATATGAACCCCCAGGGCTGATTCGGACTGTGACGATGGTAAACCCGGCGGCGACAAGGGACAAGGCCGTTTACGACCTCGCTACGATCTGCCCGTGAGGCGCTACCACGTCACCACATTCGGGTGCCAGATGAACGCCCACGACTCCGAGCGGATCAAGGGCCTGCTCGAGTCGGCAGGCCTGGGAGAGGCGGTCTCCCAGGAGGAGGCCGACGTGATCGTCTTCAACACCTGCACGGTGCGCGAGAAGCCCGACCAACGCTTCGCCGCGCACCTGGCCCAGGCGGCGGCCCTGAAGAAGGCGGACCCGGAGCGCGTCATCGCCGTGGGCGGCTGCTACGCCGAAGCCCAGCGCGAGCGGATCTTCGAGCTCTACCCGTACGTGGACGTCGCCTTCGGGCCAGGCTCGATCCCACACCTCGCCGACTGGCTCGGAGCCGGCGGTCTCGGCGTGGATCGCGGCAGCTTCGCCGAGTGGCGCCACTTCGCCGGCGACCTCCCGGCCCGGCGCGAGCGGGCCTTTCAGGCCTGGGTGCAGATCTCCATGGGCTGCAACTCGGTCTGCTCGTACTGCATCGTCCCCGCCGTCCGCGGCAAGGAGCAAAGCCGCCGGCCCGGCGAGATCGTCGCCGAGGTCACGGGTCTGGCGGCCGACGGGGTCCGGGAGGTGACGCTTCTCGGCCAGAACGTGAACTCGTGGGGACGCGACCTCCTGCCCGACCTCCGCACCGAGTTCGGTGAGCTGCTTCGTGCCGTCGACGCCGTCGAGGGCATTGACCGGATCCGCTTCACGAGCCCGCACCCGAAGGACTTCCGCGAGCCTGTCATCGAGGCAATGGCCGACTGCGAGGCCGTGTGCGAGCACACGCACCTCCCGCTCCAGTCGGGATCGACGCGCGTGCTCAAACGCATGCGGCGGACGTATGGGCGCGAGCGTTACCTCACCCTCGTCGACCGGCTCAGGAGCGCGATCCCCGACCTGGCGCTCACGACGGACGTCATCGTCGGCTTTCCGGGGGAGACGGAGGCCGATTTCCGCGAGACGCTCGAGGTCGTGGAGGAGGTGTGCTACGACGGCGCCTTCACGTTCGTCTACAGCCCCAGGGCCGGCACGGAGGCGGCGGTCATGCCCGACCAGGTTCCGGAGGAGGTCAAGCGCGAGCGCATCGAGCGCCTGATCGACGTCGTCCAGCGCATCGCGCGCGAGCGGAACCAGGAGCGCGTGGGCGGGGTGGAGGAGGTCCTCGTCGAGGGCCCGAGCCGCACGGACCCGGAGGTCCAGCGCGGCCGCACCAGGCGCAACACGACCGTCAACTTCCACGGCCAGGCCGAGCCGGGAACACTCGTGGACGTGCGCATCGAGGCGGCGACATCGACCACTCTTGCCGGCACGGCGACCCGGGCGCTCGTCGACACGCTTTCGTGACTTTGCGCGCAACACCCGCGCGTATTTCGGGGCTACGCTGGCAGCGGAGGGAGGCCCGCGGCGGCCCCTCCGCCGAACGTGACTAGTCCGAAGCGACTGGGCTGGATGCTCCCCGCCGGCGCGATCGTCGGCGGCGGCGGGCTCCCGTGCGGCACCGGATGACCGGCTCCGAGATCGTCCTCGCCGTCTTCGGGCCGACCGCGTCGGGCAAGAGCGCGGTCGCGGAGGCTCTCGCGGACCACATCCCGGCCGAGGTCGTCTCGGCCGACTCGATGCAGGTCTACCGCGGCCTGCCGATCCTGACGAACCAGCCCGAGCGCCCGACCCGGCTCGTGGGGATCTGGCCGCTGGACCGGGAGGGCTCGGTCGCCGAGTACCAGCGGCTCGCGCACGCCGCGATCGACGAGATCCTCGCCGCCGGACGGACGCCGATCGTCGCGGGGGGCACCGGGCTCTACCTCCGCGCCGCTCTGGCCGAGCTCGACCTGCCGCCTGCGCCGGCGCCGGGGGCGCGCGAGCGCTGGGAGCGCGCCTACGACGAGGACGGCGGAGAGGTTGCGCATGCCCACCTCACCGAGCGCGACCCCGCGGCGGCCGCGCTCGTCCACCCGAACGACCGGCGTCGGATCGTCCGCGCGCTGGAGCTGGCCGAGGCGGGCGCCTCGCTCGCGCCGGGGACGAACCGGCTCTGGACCGAGGAGACGCGCCATCCGACGCTCGCGGTCGGCCTCGACGTCCCGGTCGAGATCCTCAACCGCCGCATCGAGGAGCGCACGCTGCGCATGGTCGAGCGCGGGGTGGTGGAGGAGGTGGCCGCGGCGCTGGCCGGGCCGCTCTCGAGCACGGCCCGCAAGGTGATCGGCCTGGAGGAGTTCGCCACGCTGCCGCGAGACGAGGCGATGGCGGCCGTCGCCCTCAGGACCCGGCAGTACGCGGCGTATCAGCGCAAGTGGCTCCGGCGGGTCCCGGGCGTTGTTAGCGTTCGCGCGGATCGTCCTCCGGACGCGGTAGCCGATGAAATTCTCGAAATGGCACGGGCTCGGCAACGACTACCTGCTGGTCGAGCGGGCTGAAGTCGGCTCCCCGCTCGAGGCTCCGCTCGTCCGGCGGCTCTGCGACTACCACCTCGGCGTCGGCTCCGACGGGGTCCTCGAGGTGCTCGCCGTCGACGGCCCGCGGGCCGAGATCGTGATCTGGAACCCCGACGGCTCGACGGCCGAGCTGTCCGGCAACGGCACGCGCATCGCCGCCCGGTGGCTCGCCCGCCGGAGCGGGGCGGACGAGGTCGCCGTCGCCGTCGGCCCGCGCGAGGTGATCGCGCGCATGCGCGGCGGCCTGCTCGTCGAGACCGAGATGGGCAAGGTCGAGGTGGGGAGCCCCGAGACCCTCGCGGTCGACGGCTCCGAGCTCGAGTTCACTCCGGTGTTGGTCGGAAACCCGCACGCGGTCATCCGCCGCGAGCCGGAGCGCGCCGACCTGCTCCGCCTCGGGCCGCTCGTCGAGAACCACGAGCGGTTCCCGGCGCGCACGAACGTCCAGTTCGTCCGCGTGGACTCGCGGAGCGAGGCGACCGTCGGCGTCTGGGAGCGCGGGGCGGGGGAGACCCTCTCCTCCGGGACGAGCGCGGTCGCGGTGGCGGGGGCCGCGGTCGCCAACGGCTGGGCGGAGAGCCCCGTGACGATCCACCTCGCGGGCGGCGACATGCACGTCGAGCTCGACGGCGACTTCAACGCCCGCCTGACCGGCGCGGCCCAGGAGATCTGCACCGGCGAGGTCTCGGACGAGCTGCTCGACGAAGTCAGGGGCGGATGAGGTTCGCGGGCCGGCTCGACCAGGTACCGCCGTACCTGTTCGCCGAGATCGAGCGCCGGATCGAGGCGATGCGGGCCGACGGCATCGACGTCATCTCGCTCGGCATCGGCGATCCCGACATCCCGACGCCGCCCGCCGTCGTCGAGGCGCTCCGGCGGGCGGTGGAGCGCCCGGAGACGCACCAGTACCCCTCGAACCGCGGGCTCGCCGCCTTCCGGGAGGCCGTCGCCGGCTTCTACGCGGACCGCTTCGGCGTCGAGGTGGACCCCGCGAGCCAGGTGATCCCGGTCCTCGGGGGCAAGGAGGCGGTGGCCCACGTCGCCCTCGCTTGCCTCGACCCCGGCGACGTCGCGCTCGCGCCCGATCCCGGTTACCCGCCGTACACGTCGGGCCCGGTCTTCGCCGGCGCGGAGGTCCACTACCTGCCGCTCCGGGCGGAGAACGCCTTCATGCCCGACCTCGAAGGAATCCCGCCCGAGACGGCGGGCCGCGCCAACCTCCTCTACTTCAACTACCCGAACAACCCGACCGGCGCCGTCGTGGCGGACGGGTTCTTCGAGCGCGCCGTCGCGTTCGCGCGCCGGCACGACCTCGTGGCGATCCACGACTCCGCCTACACGGAGATCGCCTTCGACGGCTACCGGCCCCCGAGCTTCCTGGCCGCGCCCGGCGCGATGGACGTCGGCGCGGAGATCTTCTCGCTCTCCAAGGGCTGGAACATGACCGGCTGGCGCGTCGGCTGGATCGCCGGGAACGCCGAGGTCGTCGAGAGCTACCGCAGCCTGAAGACCAACCTCGACTCGGGGATGTTCGACGCGCTCCAGCTCGCCGGCGTGGCGGCGCTGACCGAGGCGCGCGAGTTCCCCAAGGAGATGTCGGAGGTCTACCGGCGCCGCCGGGACCTCATGATCGCGGCCCTGGCCGAGAGCGGGATCGAGGCCGAGCCGCCCAGGGCGACCCCGTACCTCTGGATCCGCGTGCCCGAAGGCCACGATGCGGCGAGCTTCACGGAGCTCGTGCTCGCGCAGGCTGCGGTCATCGTCTCGCCGGGGCCCTCGTTCGGGCCGTCGGGCGAGGGTTACGTGCGGATCTCGCTGACCGTCCCGGACGAGCGGCTGGAGGAGGCCGCGCGGCGGATCGCGTCTTCGCTGAGTCCCTGATGGGCTGACGGCCCGTCGCGTGGACGCGATGGGCGGTTCGAGGCAAGGACGCAGGGGAGCGCTCATACCCCAAGCGGTATGGGCGCGACTGAGGACGCGGCCTCGGGCGTCCAGCGCGGCCAGGCGGCATGGCCCTTCAGCCCTTCAGGGGCTCGAAGGTCGGATCCCGGGCATAATCGCCCTGTGAGCCATCACCAGCCGGACCCCGCGCCCGGAGCGGAGCCCGAGCGCGGGTTCCTCGTCGCCGTGCTGGCACCCGGGGTGGACGAAGGCGACGAGCTCGGCGAGCTCAGGGAGCTCCTCCGAACGGCTGGTGTCGCGCCGGTCGGCGAGGTCGTCCAGCGGCGCCCCGCGCCGGATCCGCGCACCTACGTCGGCAAGGGGAAGCTCGAGGAGCTGAAGCGCCTCGTCGCGGATGCCGACGCCGAAGCGCTGATCGTCGACGACGAGCTCGACCCCGGGCAGCAGCGCCGGCTCGAGGACGCCCTCAGCGCCCGCGTGGTCGACCGGACGCAGCTCATCCTCGACATCTTCGCCCAGCACGCGCGCAGCGCCGAAGGCAAGCTCCAGGTCGAGCTGGCGCAGCTCGAGTACAACCTCCCGCGCATGCGCGGCCTCTGGAAGCACCTCGAGCGCCTCGGGGGCGGCATCGGCACGCGCGGCCCCGGCGAGTCGCAGCTCGAGACGGACCGACGCCTGGCGCGACGGCGCATCGGGATCCTCAAGCGGAGGCTCCGCGACCTCGAGCAGCGCCGCGCGGTGCAGCGGAAGGCGCGCGAGCGCTCGGCTGCTCCGGTCGTCGCGCTCGCCGGCTACACCAACGCGGGCAAGTCGACGCTCCTGAACGCCCTCACGGACGCGGACGCGTCTGTGGACGACCGCCTCTTCGAGACGCTCGACCCGACCACCCGGGCGTTCGAGCACGACGGCCGCCGGTACCTCGTCACCGATACCGTCGGCTTCATCCGGCGCCTGCCGCACCAGCTCGTCGAGGGCTTCGCGGCGACGCTCGAGGAGACCCTGCTCGCCGATCTGGTCCTCCACGTCGCCGACGCCTCGCTCTCCGATGAGCGGCTCGACGACACGATCGCAGCCGTCGAGTCAGTCCTCGCCGGCATCGGCGCAGACGAGCTCCCCGTCGAGCTCGTGCTCAACAAGATCGACCTGGTCGACCCTCTGCGGCGGCGCCGGCTCTCCAACCGGTTCCCGGGCGCGCTCCAGCTCTCGGCGCGGGACGGGGAAGGGCTCTCGGAGCTGCGCGCGCGGATCGCCGAGCTGTTCGCCGACCGCTTCCGCCCGGTCCGGCTGCTCGTTCCGTACGAGCAGGGCCGCGTGCTCAAGGAGCTCTACGATCTCGGCGCGCCGATCGAGGAGCGCTCCGACCGGCCCGACGGCGTCCTCGTGCGCGCGCGCCTGCCCGAGCGCGAGCTGACGCGCTACGCACCGTTCATGATCGCCGGCGAGGACGAGGACGAGTCGGCCGCCGAGGCGCACGAGGCGTGATCGAGCTCCCGATCGTCCGCCTGCGCGCGGACGCCCGCATCCCCGAGCGCGCCTACGCGGGAGACGCCGGCCTCGACCTCTCGACCTGCGAGCCGCTCCGCCTCGAGCCTGGCGAGCGCGCCGTCGTGCCGACCGGCCTCGCGGTGGCCATTCCCGAGGGCTTCGCCGGCTTCGTGCAGCCGCGCTCGGGCCTGGCCGCCCGGCACGGGATCGCGCTCGTCAACTCCCCGGGCCTGATCGACGCCGGCTACCGGGGCGAGATCAGGGTCGTCCTTCTCAACACCGACCGGGAGCACGCGTTCGTCGCGGAGGCGGGCGAGCGGATCGCGCAGCTCGTCGTCCTCCCGATCCCGGAGCTCGAGCTGGTGGAGCTGGACGAGCTGCCTGCGAGCGAGCGCGGCGTCCGGGGCTTCGGCTCCTCACGTACCTGACATGGAGCCGCGCATCCGGGTGTCCGCGATCCTGCGGCGGGACAGCCGCGTCCTCCTCGTCCGCCACGAGAAGCAGGGGCGCGAGTACTGGCTCCTCCCGGGCGGCGGCGTCGGAGCGGGGGAGACCCTGGTCGCCGCCCTGAAACGTGAGCTGGCGGAGGAAGTGGGGATTGACGACGACCTCCCGCTCGAGGGCCCCGTCGCGCTGGCCGACTCGATCTCGCCGCCGGGATGGCCTCAGAAGCACGTCGTCCACATCGTGTTCGCCTCAAGCCTCGACGATCGCTCGCTGGAGCGCGTCACGTCGACGGACGATGCCGTCCGCAACCAGCGGCTGTTCGACGTGGACGAGCTCGTTGGACTGGCGCTCCACCCGCCGATCCAGCGGTTTCTCTCCCGCTGGCAGCCCGGCGACCCGACGGTCTACCTCGGCTCGCTCTGGGCGCCGTAGCTCAGGGCCGTCGGACGACCTCGCACGACCGGCCGACGACCCGGTCGCGCCGGTCGGCGAACAAGACGTCCCGGGCGGGGCCGCAGTCCACGTAGTCACGGTGCCCATCGCGGGTGTAGACGACGTCGCGTCCATGGCCGCCGAACGACCAGTCCGGCCCCTTCCCGGGCGCGAGCACGTCGCGGCCTACGCCCCCGCAGAGGATGTCGTAGCCTCCGGACCCGAGCAGCCGGTCCGGCCCACGGCTGCCCTGGTGCGTGCAGAGGAGCTCGCGCCTGAGCCCGGGCGGGGGCGCGTTGCACATGCGGCCGAGGCGGGCGCGGAGCACGTCCTCGCGCATCTGCCAGGCGGGGTCCTGCGCCAGGCTCTCCAGCTGATACGGGTCCGAGGCGAGGTGGTAGAGCTCCCGTGACCCATCGGCGTAGACGGCGTACATCTGCCCCTGCGTTCGGATGGCGCAGTACGGGGGCGAGGGGAACGGCTGCATGCCGATGGACTCGATCAGGAACTCGCGCCGTCCGGGGCCGGCGGTCGAGGAGAGGAGGGGCAGGAGGCTCTGACCGTCCGCCTTCCAGGCGATCCCGGCGAGCGCGGCGAAGGTGGGGGCGAGGTCGATGTTCAGAGCCAGCCGCGCGTCCGTTCGTACCTGCGAGCCGTAGCGGACGACCATCGGCACGCGAATCGACTCCTCGTACGGGGCGATCTTGTTCAGGATGCCGTGCTCGCCCCACAGGAAGCCGTTGTCGGAGGTGAACACGATCATCGTGTCCGCGAGCTTTCCCGTCGCCTCGAGCGCGTCGACCACCCGCCGCACGGCGTCGTCCACGGCCAGGAGCGACTGATACTGGCTCCTCCGGTACTCGTCCGCGACGGCGGCGTCGAAGACGACCTGCTCGATCCAGCGCGGCTTGTCGGAGACGTCCTCGAAGTAGCTCTCGGGCCGCCACGGAGGGAGGTCCGGGAACGAGCCGGCGTGGCGCGGGGCCGCGGTCGCAGGCCCGTGGGCTGCGATCGGGAACAGCGCCAGGAAGAACGGGCGCGAGTCGGCGGCCGCGATGAACGACTCGGCCTCGGCCGCCAGGACGTCCGTCGCATAGTCGGCCTCCTCGGAGCCGTACTCGACGGGCAGCCCGTCCACGTTGACGCGGTAGTCGAAGTACCGGTGCGCGCTCGACGGGGTGAACGCGAACCAGCGGTTCCAGCCGGGCGGCACGCGCAGGGTGTCGTAGCCGTTCAGGTACTTGCCGAGAAACCCCGTCCGCCAGCCGGCCCGCTGCAGCGCGACCGCGATCGTCGACCGCGCGTCGAACTTCGGCAGGTCGCGGTTTCCGTAGACCCGGGTCCCGTGCGAGTACCTGCCGGTGAGGATCGACGCCCGCGCCGGGCAGCAGAGGGGATTGACCGCGAAGGCGTTCGAGAAGGTGACGCCCTTGGCGACGAGCTCCGACTCCACCGTGGGCATCGCCGAGAGCGTGTCCCAGCGCTGGTCGTCGGTGACGATCAGGACGATGTTCGGGCTCGCGGCCGCGGCGCACGGAACGAAGGCCGCAGCGACCACTACTGCCAGGAGTGCGCGGCCTTTCCTGCCCAACGTCGCTCGATGATAGCGGCGTCACTCGAACGAGTGATCCTGCGGCCCCTCACTCGAACAGGGGAGGCTCCGCCGGGGGTTCGTCCCTAGCCTCGGGTGTGGGAATTGATCTGCGGCCCGCGTTCTGCGCGGAGAAGGAGAGAGAGAAGACTTATGCGGCTCAACGGCTCGTCGAGAGGGGAAACCCGGTCGAGCGCCCTCTGGGGGAAACCCTCCAAGGGTGAAACACGCTCGAGCGCTCTGTGGGGCAAGGGCGGTCGCGGCTTCGCGCTTCTGGTGCTCGTTGCCGTCGTTCTGGGTGCGCCCATGGCGGCCGGTGCCGGGAGGTCCTCCAACTCACACGACAGCAATCTCAAGGCGTACGTGTCGCCCGACCTGCTCGAAGCGGTCCAGGCGACTCCGAACGCCATGTTCGACGTCATCATCCAGGGCGCGCGCAACGAGTCGACCGCCGAAGTGGCGAGCGAGGTCGGAGACGCACGCGAGCACGATCCGGGCCGTGGTGTTGGCCTGCGCAAGCGCTTCCGCTCCCTCAGCGCTGTCGCCGCGCAGCTGACCGGTCGCCAGATCCTCAGGCTCGCCCGCCGCTCCGACATCGGTGCGATCACGAGCGACGCGCCCGTGAAGCTGTCCGCCTACTCCAGCTCCCAGCGCTGGCCGTACGTGGCCGGCTTCAACGGGGTCTGGAACGGCGCCGCTGCGGCGAACGCCCCGGCGATCGCCGTCGTGGACTCCGGGATTCAGACCGGCCGGTCCGACTTCGGCACGCGGATCGCCGCCCAGGTGAACTTGACCTCGATCCAGCCGAACGCGGCCGGCGACGGTCGTGGCCACGGAACCTTCGTGGCCGCTATCGCGGCCGGCGAGAAGGCCGGGCGCGCAGGCGGCTCGCCCAAGTCGAAGATCGTCTCCATCGACGTGATGGACGACAACGGCATGGCGATGACGCGTGACGTGATCGCCGCCGCCGACTGGATCCTCGCGAACAAGGCCCAGTACAACATCCGCGTCGCCAACTTCTCGCTGCACAGCTCGACGCCCGCCAGCGTCTTCTTCGACCCGCTCGACCGGGCCGTGGAGAAGCTCTGGCTGAACGGCGTCGTGGTCGTGGCCGCGGCGGGCAACTACGGCGTCGACGCCACGCCCACGGGTGTGACCTTCGCCCCCGGCAACGATCCGTTCGTGCTGACGGTCGGCGCTGCCGACGTCAACCGCTCCATCCGAACGCACGACGACTTCGCGGCTCCGTGGTCGGCGTGGGGCTACACGCTCGACGGCTTCTCCAAGCCCGAGCTCGGCGCTCCCGGCCGCTACATGGTCGCCGCGGTGCCGAACACCTCCACGCTGTTCGCGGAGCGCCCCGGCAACGTCAAGCCGTACAACACGATGGAGCTCTCCGGCACGTCGTTCGCGGCTCCGGTCGTGGCAGCGGCGGCCGCCCAGGTCCTCGCCCGCCATCCGGAGTGGACGCCCGACCAGGTCAAGGGCGCGCTCATGGTGTCCGCCAAGGACACTCCGAGCGCCGTCCGCGGCTCGCTCGGCGTTGGCATGGTCGACGCCACGGCCGCCGCCGCGGTCGTCAACCCGCCCAACCCGAACGCGGCGCTCCGGCAGTTCGTCGTCGCCGCCGGCGACGGCACGGGCCCGATGTTCGACGCGGCGAGCTGGGCGAACGTCGCCCAGAGCGACGCCTCCTGGGCGTCCGCGTCCTGGGCCTCGGCCTCGTGGGCCAACGCCTCCTGGGCGTCCGCGTCCTGGGCCAACGCCTCCTGGGCCTCGGCCTCGTGGGCCAACGCCTCCTGGGCGTCCGCGTCCTGGGCCTCGGCCTCGTGGGCGAACGCCTCCTGGGCCTCGGCTTCCTGGGCCTCGGCCTCCTACGCCGACAACGCCGACGGCGACGTCAGCCAGACCGGCGAGTTCCTCGACCAGCTCGAGATCGCCGAGCTCGGGCTCGCCCCGTAGTAAGCACTAGGAGCCTCGGGCCGTCCGGGCCCGAGGCTCACCTTTCCGGGTGATCTTCCAGGCGTCCCTCGAACGGGGGACGCCTTGGCCCGTGCCCGGGCATACGTTCAGCCCATGGCTCTGCGGCCGTATCACCCATTGGCGTGGGCTCGTCTCGATCCGATTCGGGGCCTGTGAGCGAGGTCCCGAGCACGCGCGCCCGCGGAGAGCCGCCGGTTGATGCGGATCCATCCGACCTGTCGTCGCTCCAGCCCCGCGCGAAGGCCTTTCTCTTCGCCATCGGTGCGCTCGCCGCTGCCGCGGCGATCGTCCCGTTCGCCCACCTTTCGCTCGACACCAGCGGCTGGCTGACTTTCCTGGCCCTGGGGGCATGCGCCGCGGTCGCCCAGCTCTTCGTCGTAATCACGCCGCGGGACCAGAGCTACCACACGACGATCGTGTTCCTCATTCCGGGCGTGCTCCTCCTGCCGCCGGAGCTGATCGCCCTCCTCGGCGTCGTCTACTGCATTCCGGAGTGGCTGAAGATCCGCTACGCCTGGTACATCCAGGCGTTCAACATCGCCAATCACACGCTGAACGGCCTGGCGGCGTGGGGGGCGGTGGAGCTCGTGCGCAACGCCGGCCTCGGCCCCGAGCTCGAGTTCGCGCTGTCGGGGCTTGTGGCGTCGGTCGTCTTCGTTTCGCTCAACCACACGCTCCTCGCCACGATGCTGCACTTCGCGCGGGGGCACTCGTTCCGGGGCACAGGGCTCTTCTCCATGGAGAGTCTCTCGACGGACTTCGTCCTCGCCATGCTGGGCGTCGCCCTCGCCGGGCTCTGGGACTGGAACCCGCTGCTCCTGCCGATGGCGGTGGCGCCGCTGCTGCTGATCCACCGCTCGTTGAGCGTTCCGGCCCTCCAGCAGGAGGCCCGCGTCGACCCGAAGACCGGACTCTTCAACGCCCGCTACTTCACCGCTGCGCTCCGCGAGGAGCTCGACCGGGCCCAGCGGTCGGGGACGCCGCTGTCGGTGATCATGGCCGACCTCGACCTGCTGCGCGACATCAACAACGCCTACGGCCACCTCGCCGGCGACGCCGTTCTGCACGGCATCGCGGGCGTCTTCCAGCGCCAGCTCCGCCACTCCGACATTCCTGCGCGCTTCGGCGGCGAGGAGTTCGCCATCGTCCTGCCGGAGACGACGCCGCAGGAGGCATTCGAGATCGCCGAGCGAATCCGCCGCGCCGTCGCCGAGCAGCGGTTCGAGGTCGAGACCTCGAGCGAGCCCATCCGCGCCACGGTCTCGTTCGGCGTGGCCGGCTGCCCCGCCGACGGCACCGACGCCAACGAGCTCGTCCACCAGGCCGACCTCGCCGTCTACCGCGCGAAGCTCCAGGGGCGAAACCGCGTGCTCCAGGCCAGCTCCGAGCCCGTCCTCCTGCCGGCCGACCGAACGCTCCGACTCGCGACGGTCCCCGACGAGAAGGTCTATTCGAAGGCGCCGTCCGCGTCGGCGGCGGTCGCCATCCCCGAGCTTCCGGCATCCTCGAGCGAGCAGCGGCATGAGCAACAGCGGCCGCACACGCAGGCAGGACCTCGGTTCGTCGCCCTCTCGCGCAGCCTCGCGTTCCTCGTCGTGGCCGTCAGCGTCGGCGGCATCGCCGCCGGTGCCCTCGGCTTCGTCGTGAGCGGGACGACGGACATCATCGGCCTCCTCGCCGTCATCGCCCTCGTCGCCGGCGGCCAGGCCCTTGCCCTGGAGCTCGACGGCGGCTCGATCTCCGTGAGTGCCGTCGGCGCCCTCGCCGGCGCTGCAATCGTAGGGCCCAAGGCCGCGCTCCCCCTGGCGCTCGCCACGGCGGCGGTGGAGTGGAGCTCGCGGCGGACGCCCATCTACCAGCTCCTCTTCAACATCGGCGCGCTCTCCTTTGCGAGCCTGGGGGCGGCGTTCGTCTTCAGCCTCGGCGGCTCCGACGGCTTCGAGCTGCTCGTGACCGCGGCTGCGGGTCTCGTCGCCGGCGGGGTCTACTTCGTCGTCAACACGGGGCTCCTGAGCGGCGCGATGGCGCTCGAAGGGCACGACAGCTGGCGTCGGGTGTGGACGGAGCGCTTCTCCTGGCTGCTCCCGCACTACGTCGCCTTCGGCGCCGTCGGCGGCGCGATCGCGCTCTCCTACGAGGCGATCGGCCTCTACGGGCTGGCGGTCTTCGTCCTTCCGCTCCTGCTCATGCGCAAGACGATGGCCACCTACCTCGGCCACACGGAGAAGTCGACCAAGAAGCTGCGCGAGGCCGCCGAGACGATCCGGAGCCAGAACATCTCGTTGGAGCAGGCCAACCGCCTCCTGAAGGAACGCTCCACGGCCGCCATGGAGAGTCTCTCGGCGACCGTGGACGCCCGCGATGCCTACACCGCCGGGCACTCCCGCCGCGTGCAGCAGCTCGCGCTCGCGATCGGGCGGGAGCTCGACCTCTCGCAGGCCGAGCTCGACCTGCTGGGGCATGCCGCGCTCTTCCACGACATCGGCAAGCTCGCCATTCCGGACGCCGTTCTGCTGAAGCCCTCGACGCTCTCGAGCGACGAATGGGCCCTGATGCAGCGGCATGCCGAGGAGGGGGCGCGCATCATCGACCGCCTCGGGTTCCTCGACGACGCCGTCCCCGCCATCCGGCACCACCACGAGCGCTGGGACGGGGCGGGCTACCCGGACGGGCTCGCCGGCGAGGAGATCCCCCTGGGCGCGCGCATCATCCACGTCGCGGATGCGCTCGACTCGATGCTCACGAACCGCATCTACCGCACGGCGCGGCCGGCTGCGGACGCGTTGGAGGAGCTCCGCCGCGGGGCGGGCAGCCAGTTCTGCCCTCGCTCCGTCGGCGCGCTCGATCGGATCCTGGCGGGCGGTCAGGAGCGCGAGCAGCCGGCGGCGTCGGCTCTCGCCGCCGCGTCGTAGGAGCCACCTGAGACCATAGGGGCGTGCCCGGCCTTCTTCGCTCCGCCGACCTCCAGCTCCGCGCCGCACGCCACGTCCTTCCGCGCGCGCCGCTTACCCGGCAACGCTTCGGCCGCAGCGACGAGCGGCTCGTGCTCGTCGTCGGGAGCCCCCGCTCGGGCACGACGTTCCTGGCCCGCTCGCTGGGGTCGCTGCCCGGCTTCATCGATCTCGGCGAGGTTGCGCCGCTGAAGGCGGCCATCCCCGAGCTGGAGGGCCGGCAGGCCGGAGAGGCGGCCGCCGCAGTGCGCAAGATCCTGACCCGCACGCGCAGGCTCGGGCTCGTCGGCAGCCTGCGGCCCGTCGAGCAGACGCCCGAGACCGCGTTCGTCCTGCCCGCCCTGCTCGCCGCGTTCCCCCGGGCGCGCGTCGTGCATGCCCTCCGCGACGGGCGCGACGTCGTCTGCTCCCTGCTCGAGCGCGGCTGGTTGGGGGCGGGGAGGACCGGCACGGACGACGCCGGCAACCGCTTCGGCGTCGAGGCGCGCTTCTGGGTCGAGGCCGAACGCAGGGACGAGTTCTCCTCGGTCGGCGAGGCGCGCCGAGCCGCGTGGGCCTGGCGGCGCTACACCGACGCCGTCCGGGGCTCGGGAGTTCCAGTCGTCGAGGTCCGCTACGAGCGCCTGACGGCCGATCCGGCCGGGACGGCCGCCCGGCTTGCGGCTGCCCTCGAGGCGCCCGAAGGGCCGCTTGCGGCCGCGCTCGTCGAGGCCCACACCGGCTCGGTGGGGCGTTTCAGGGAGGAGCTCACCGAGGAGCAGCTCGCCGACGTGCTCGCCGAGTCCGGCGACCTCCTCGCCGAGCTGGGCTACCTGCAGGACGAGCCAGCCTGAGCCCGGCATACACTGGCGCGGAGGAGGGATCGCGTTGCCCCGCTACTCCGACGCCCGAATCCTCGCCGAGCTGTCGGCCTGCGCCGACCGCCTGGGGCGCTCGCCCACGATGCGCGAGTTCGCGGACGACCCGGAGGCCCCGCTCCATCCCCAGACGGTGGTCGAGCGCTTCGGTACCTGGAACGCGGCCAAGCGCCACGCCGGGCTGATCCCGCGCCGGTTCGCCTCCGACGAGGAGCTCCTCAGCCAGCTGCGGATCCTCGGCGACCGGCTCGGGCGGACGCCGACCGGGCGGGACCTGGACCGGCGCCGGCGGGAGCTTCCGTCCACGTCGCTCTACTGGTACCGGTTCGGATCCTTCTCGAACGCGTTGCGGGCCGCCGGCTTCTCCGTCCCGGGACGCGCCGAGCGGCGAGAGCGGGCGCTCGCAGAGGGCGAGGAGCTCGCCCGCCGGCTGAAGCGGCTGCCGAGTCTCGCCGACTGGCGGCGCGAGCGCGACGGCCGGACGACGACACTGCTCTCCGAATGGCAGGTCTACCGGCTCTTCGCGGAGAACGGAGCGGGCTGGGAGGCCTTCCGCTCGGCCCTGCGCGAGCGCCTGAACTCGAATCGGACTGACGCTACGTAGGCGCGCCGCCCAGGACGTCGCGACGGCACAAGGCTTCGGTCTGGTCCGAGTTCTTCGACGGCTAGCGGGCCGCGGCGGCGGCCGTGGCGATCGCGGCCAGGCGCGCGAGCGCCGACCGTCCCTCTTCCGGAGCCCGGACGGCGGGGAGGACCTTGTCTTCGACGAAGCTGCGATCCGGCTCGAACGAGTCGGTCTGACGAACGGCGCCGCCGGCGACGGCCACGAGGGTCCCCTCGCCGAGCTCGCGCTTGCGCAGGCGGACGGCCGTGTAGCGCTCGACGAGCTCGAGGGCCTTCCGGGTCGAGGCGAAGAAGAGCTCCGCGGAGCCCTCGCCGAGCCACAACGGTCGCCCGATCCCGCGCGCGACGAAGAGGGTGCCTTCGTCGCGGTCGTCGAGCCAGGCGGCGGCCATCGAGCCGTGGAGCTCCTCGAGGGCGGAGGCGCGGCTCGGAGCAGCATCCGCCAGGGCGAAGATGGCCTCGGAGTCCACGGTCATGCCGGGCTCGGCGCGCTCGAACCCGTGGCCGGCCAGGATCTCGTCGTCGTTGGCGATGATGCCGTTGTGAATGCCGACCACCGCGCCGTGGCGGATGGGATGGTTGTTCGCAATCAAGCTGGGGTGGCCCTTGGTGTAGTCGCGGACGTGGACGAGCACCTGGCGTGCGTCGCCCGGGACGTCGAGGCGGTCGAGCAGCGCGCTGGCGCCGCCGCGCTGCTTGTGGACGGCGGTGGGCCGCCCGGGCCCGCGGTGCGCGTAGCCGACGGCGTCCGAGCCGCGCTCCGAGATCGCCGCCAGCAGCGTCTGCGTCGCCAGGGTCTGGTCGACCCGCGACGAGCCGCTCAGGCTATATCCAGCAATCCCGCACACGTTCCTTCACCGATCCTAGGTCGCTTCCCGGACAGTCATTCGGCCCGCAGCGGCCGCAACGGCCGACTCCCGTCCAGTGAACAGACACTACCACCCTCGACGAATAGCGAACCTCCTTCCATCCCTCTATCCGGTCGCGGGCGCTCAAGCCCCGCTCGCACACCGCCGATACGGGTGGCGTGGAGCACTCGCCCGCCGAACTTCCGAACCACTCCCAGCCCGTCGAGGCAGGGACCGAAGAGCCACGGCTCGAGCTGGTCCCGGATCCCGTCGAGGTCGACGAGGTCGACGACGACGAGGAAGAGACCGAGGCTGAGGACGAGGCCGAGGACGAGAAGGTCGCCGTCAAGGCGTCCGTCCCCGCCCCGACCCAGGACCCGCTGAAGCTCTACGTGCGCCAGATCGGCGACGGGCCGCTTCTGACCCCGGCCCAAGAGCGCGAGCTCGCCCGGCGCAAGGACGAGGGCGACGAGTGGGCCAAGCGCCGCCTGATCGAGTGCAACCTCCGGCTCGTCATGTCGATCACGCGGAACTACGTCAACTCCGGCGTCCCGCTCCTCGACCTGATCCAGGAGGGGAACCTCGGGCTGATCCGCGCGGTGGAGAAGTTCGATTACAGCATGGGCTTCAAGCTGTCCACGTACGCAACGTGGTGGATCCGCCAGGCCGTCACGCGCGCCATCGCCGACCAGGGCCGGACGATCCGCCTGCCGGTCCACGTGGTCGACCAGGTTCGCCGGGTCATGCGCGCCCGCCGCGTCCTCACTCAGAAACTGAACCGCGATCCGCTCCCCGAGGAGATCGCCGCCGAGGCGGGACTCGAGGTCAAGCGCGTTCGCGAGCTGTTCGACCTCGTCGAGGATCCCGTCAGCCTCGAGACACCCGTCGGTGACGGCGACTCGATGTACGGCGACATGCTCGAGGACGAGAACTCCGAGCAGCCCGACACCGTTCTCGCCGAGCTTCTTCGAGGGGTCGAGCTCCAGGAGGCGCTGACGTCGCTGAACGAGCGGATGCGCCACGTGCTCGAGCTCCGCTTCGGCCTGAACGGCATGATCCCGAAGACGCTCGAAGAGGTCGGCAACGAGCTCGGAGTGACCCGCGAGCGCGTCCGGCAGCTCGAGTCTCGCGCATTGCGCGAGCTCCAGGCCGTCGCGCCCGAGCTGCGCCTGTACCTCCGCGCCGAGTAGCGGCGACACCCTCACCGGCCGCTAGCGTGGAGCCGTGATCGGCTTCGTCGACGTTCATTCTCACGTCGTTCCCTCCGGCGACGACGGTGCCCGCTCCGTCGAGGCGGGGCTCGCGCTCTGCCTGGACGCGGCCCGGCACGGAACGCAGGTCCTTTACGCCACGCCGCACGTCTGGCCGTCGCTGCCGCTCCCGCCGGAGCGGGAGGAGGGCGTCCGTGCGGCCCACGCCGAGATGGCCGCCTCGCTTGCGCCGCACGGGCTCGACCTCCGGCTGGGCTGGGAGCTGACCCCGGACGAGCGCCTGCTCGATGAGGATCCCCGGCGCTACCGGCTGGGCGACCTGGCCGCCGTGCTGATGGAGATGCCCTTCCGCGGCTCTCTGGCGGTCGCTGACCGCCTCGCCGCGCACATCGCGGGTGCCGGGCTTACCCCGATCATCGCGCATCCGGAGCGCGCCGAGGACGTTCGGGCCGATCTCGCCGTCGTCTCGACCTTCCGCGAGCGCGGCTGGCTCGTCCAGGTGAACGCGACCAGCCTGCTCGGCGCCCACGGCCACGAGGAGGAGGACGCCGGCTGGCGCCTCGTCCACGGCGGCCTGGCCGACCTCGTCGCCTCCGACGGTCACCGCAGCTCACGGCCGCCGTTCCTCGACGAGGCGCGCCGGCTGGCGCGGGCGCGCGTGGGGGAGGGCGCCGACCCCCTGTTCGACGGGAGCGCCCTGAGGGCGCTAGGAGGGTTTGGCGAGATTCCGCTCGTCGCCGGGGTGTGATGGTCGTTCCGAAACAAGGACGCAGGGAGCGTTCGTAGCCGGAAGCTACGGGCGCGACCGAGGACGCAGTCTTCGGGGCGAGCAGCGCGGCCCGGCGGCACAGCCGTTATTTCGCCACTCCCTCCTAGTGGATGGCGACCGCTTCGATCTCGCGAAGCGAGGCCAGGCGTGAGAGCGACTCGATCTCGATCTGGCGCACGCGCTCCCGCGTGATCCCGAGCCGGCGACCGATGTGCTCCAGCGTGTGCGGCTCCTCGCCGCGCAGGCCGTAGCGCAGCTCGAGGACACGCCGATCGCGCTCCGGCAGCGACTCGAGCGCCCGGTCGAGCGCTTCCTTCTGGAGCCGCTTCTCCGTCACCTCGTCGGGGAGCGGCTCGTCGCCGGCGACGAGGTCGCCGAAGACCGCATCCTCCTGCTCGCCGATCGGCTGGTCGAGGCTCGTCGAGGCCCGGGCCGCAGCCCGCACCTCGATTGCCTGCTGGAGCGGGAGGCCCGCCTCGTCGGCGATCTCCTCGAGCGACGGCTCGCGCGCGAGCTGCGTCCAGAGGTGGCGCTCGGCGCGGTGCATCTTCTGCATGCGCTCGACGACGTGCACGGGCACCCTGATCGTGCGCGCCTTGTCGGCGATCGCCCTGGCAACCGCCTGGCGAATCCACCATGTCGCGTACGTCGAGAACTTGAGGCCCCGCTGCCACTCGAACTTCTCGACGGCGCGGATGAGCCCGAACATGCCCTCCTGGATCAGATCGAGGAAGGGCAGGCCCTGGTTGCGGTAGTTCTTGGCGATGGAGACGACCAGACGGAGGTTGCACTCGATCATCCGCTGCTTCGCGGCCATGTCGCCTCGCTCGATGCGCTTGGAGAGCTCGACCTCGTCCGCGGCGGTCAGCAGCGGATGACGCCCGATCTCGCGGAGGAAGAGCTGGAGCGCGTCCGTCGTCGTCTCCAGCACCTCGGTGCCGGGGAGCGGGGCCGCAGGCTCCTTCTGCCGGTCGACGACCTCGATTCCGCGCTCCTCGAGCTCCTTGTGGAGCGCCTCGACGTCGCCCGGATCGAGATCGAGCAGCTCCAGAGCCTCCCGTAGCTCCACGGCTTCGACCACTCCGGATGCGTCGGCCCGCTCCAGCAACGGCTGAAGCTCGTCGTGCTGGCCTGCGACCGAGCGGTCGTCAGGCATTGGGCGATGTCGGAAGCTGGGTCACTGCGGGGGAATAGGGGTGGCCGGCTGCCGGCAGGCGTGCCGCGATTACCCTACCCGTCGGAGCGGCCAAGTCAAACTTTCGCCCCGGTCTCGCTCACGCACGATAACCGGCGTTATGTCAAGTCGAGCTACGCGGCGCCCTCGACCGCGCCCTCTACCCCCAGGCGGTCAAGCCACGGCTCTGAGCCCCAGGAACGCCGCTGCCTCGGCCACGACCGGGTCGTCCAGGCCGAGCGGGCGCACGCGCACGACCGAAAGCGCCGGCAGGGCGCGGTCGAAGAGCGTGACGTTCGCCCACTGCGCCTCGAAGGCCGACGGCCAGCGGATTCCGGCGGCATGCGGGTAGCGGCCGTGCAGCGCCAGCGCATCCGCCTGGGAGCGCTCCCTCGTCGCAGTCGCCACGAGCGACGGGAGCAGGCCCTCCGCCGCCAGCACGAGCGGCGCGTCGAGGTCCAGGAGCACCGCCTCCTCGTCCAGGCGCAGCTCGGCGAGCGCGAGCGGGAGCCCGCCACGGCGCAGGTCGGCGGTGCCCAGGGCGGTGCCCGCGAAGCGCGCCAGCTGCTCGACCACCGTCGAAGCCGGCTCCTCCGAGACGTAGGCGCAGCCGTAGTGCTCCGGCGCGTCGTGTCGGCCGTCGCCCTGAAGCTCGCGCGGGAACCAGAGCGCCCCGCCGGGCGCGGCGGCCGCCGCTCGGCCGTCCCGGGGGAAGCAGCGGTACAGGATCACGCGAACGAGCCGGCCCGCTCCTGGCGCAGCGCCGCGAGCAGCTCCGCGGTCCTCCCCAGCCTGATCAGGTCGATCGGGCGGCGGTTCCTGAGGTGCGGATTGGCCCCGTAGAGCCATCGCTCCGCCGTCTCGCGCTCGTACAGCCGCAGCAGGCTGGCCATCGCCAGCTCGAGGAGGTCGAGCCGCTCGGCGTTGTCGGGATCGAGTCCCTGCCCGCGCGTCCAGCGGCTCACCTGGGCCGGGCTGACCCCGAGCGCGTCCGCCAGGCGGCGCTGCGAGCCGAAGTCGGCCGCGAGGGCGTCCACCTTGACCGCGACCGCGACCGGCATGGCCCGATGCTAGCGCAACGAAAAGCGTTGCGCGGAGCCTCTGCTGATGCTTGCGGTGCGGGCTGGGAGGAAATACCGTGCCCGAACCACGATGCTGCTCGAGCCCGTCGATCCGAACGAACGGTTTCGCGAGCGGCGGCGGCAGACCCGGAAGCGGCGCAGCGTGCGACGGATCCTGGTGCTTGCCGTCGTCGCCATCGCCGCCGCCGTCTCCGCTCTCGGCATGACCTTCCTCAACAGCTGGGGCGGTCACCCCGCGCCGGTCGCCGGCTCCCAGCAGCCGGCCGCGACGAGCACGGCGACGGCTCCGGCGGAGCCCGAGCCGGTGCCGCTCCCGGAGGAGATTCGCGGCGTCCACGTCACCGCCGCTCTCGCTTCCCTAGACGGGAAGCTGGACGAGTATCTGGCGCTCGCCGACTCCGGGCTGACCGCGCTCGAGCTCGACGTCAAGGACGAGAACGGGGAGATCGGCTTCGAGCGCCAGGCGCCGCAGCTCGCCAGGGCCGTCGGCGCCACGCGACCGTTCTACGACCCGCGCCGGGCGGCCCGGGCGGCGGAAGAGGCCGGGGTCTACCTGATCGGGCGCGTCGTCGTCTTCGAGGACCCCGTCCTCGCCACGCAGCGGCCGCAGCTCGCCATCAAGCGCAGCGGGGGCGGCGTATGGACGAACAGCGCCGGGCTCGCCTGGACGAACCCGCACAACAAGCGCGTCTGGGACTACAACGTCGACGTGGCCGTCGCGGCCGCCAAGGCGGGCTTCGACGAGATCATGTTCGACTACGTCCGCTTCCCGACGGACGGCGACCTGTCGTCAGCGGTCTTCTCGGGCAAACGTAAGCAGTCCAAGAACGCCACGATCGCGGGGTTCCTCGAGTACGCGCGCTCGCGGCTCGAGCCGCTCGGCACGCGCGTCTCGGCCGCAGTCTTCGGCTTGACGGCCACGCGCGAGATGGGGATCGGCCAGCGTCCGCGGCAGCTCTCCCAGCACCTCGACGCGATCTACCCGATGGTCTATCCCTCCCACTTCGGGTCGGGCGAATACTCGATCAACGATCCGAACGCCGTTCCGGGCGTGACGGTGGCGCGGGCACTCCGCGACTTCCGCCGGGCCCTGCGCGGCCAGGACACCGCCATCGTCCCGTGGCTTCAGGACTTCTCACTCGGCCGCGACTACACGCTCGAGGACGTCCGCGCGCAGATCCTCGCCGCCCGCGACGCGAAGGCCGGCGGGTTCCTCCTCTGGAACCCCAGCGGGATCTACACGACCCGCGCGCTCGATGATTCCTAGGCCCCGAGCCGGGACCCACAGAGATGCCCACAGCCCCGGCCGGGACCTGTGGAAAATGTGGAAAAATGAACTTTCCGCAATTTGCGGGGAACGATCTCCGGACGACCTTGCGCGACCCCCCGAGGCCGTCTAGATTCCCGCTTGCGCCGAGCACGGAGCGCGAGTAGGTCGAAGCCCAACCGGGCGGCCGTAGGCGGAAGCCGAAAGTTGGTCGGAGGGGTGGACGAAAGCGAAACCGGCTCGGCGAATTTTTTTGGTCCAAGACCGTATCCGGTACGCGGGCGTTTAGACTCAGCGGCGATGGCGATCCCCCGCCCCCCAGCGTTCAGCCCGGGATTCCATGCGCTCGTCTGGGCATTCGTTCTCGGCGCGTACATCTGGCTCGGGCTACTGGCGATCGGCACCGGCGGCGGCAGCGCTTTCCTCTTCGGCCTCGCCGGCGGCGTCCTGATCTTCTTCTTCGTCCGCCTCCGCGGCGAGGACCAGCTCAGGCGCGACTAGCCCTCCCGCGCTAGGCGCTGCACAGCGAGAGCGACGAGTCTCGGCGGCCGCCCGGGCGTCCGAGGGCATCCAGCAGCAGGCCGGCGAGGTGGCCTCCCAGCTCCCGCTCCAGGCGGGACCGGCCGCTCGGCGCGTCGCCGTCCTGCGTGAGCTGGTCGAAGGCGGCGAAGTGCCGGAGGAGCCCGGGCGCGCCCCGGCCGTGGAGATCGTGAGCAGGTACTGCGTCCATGCCCTCTCGATATCGGCGGGCATGGGCGGCCCGCTCATCCCTGGCGCGAGGGTCAAGCTTTCGTCAGGCCGCGAGATCGCGCCGGCCCGCGTCGAACGCGCCGGAGAAGAGCTCGTCGCGGAAGGCTGCGAGCGCCCGCTCACGGTCGCGGACGAAGATGTGCTCGACGACCCCGACGCGCCGGTCGTTGTAGAACGGCACGTCCACGTGCTCGCGGCTGACGACGTTCACGCTCGTGTGCGCGCACGTCGGGCATTCGACGGCCAGTCCGAGCTCCTCCTCGCCGTCCGCGAGGAGCCGGAACGAGGACGGCGTGACGGGCCGCGGGCGCTCCTCGGGGTAGCAAAAGAAGCTCCAGGGCCAATGCCCCGACTGGATGTGGCGCGCGGCGAGATCGAGGAGCTCCAGCTCCGCCGGCTCGAGCCGCGCCGTCATCAGGTTGAGGAACGTCGAGTCCGACCCGGCCAGCGGCGCCCAGTCGAGCTCGTCGTGCGTCACCAGGCCGTCGTGCTCGGCGCCGCAGTCGCACGCGAAGACGATCTTGAAGACCGCCGGGTGGGCAGCTCCAGGCAGGCGCTCGAGGACGCGGAAGCGCGAGAGCGGGACACTGACCTCGCCTCGCGCCGGACACGCGAACGTGTAGCGGCCGGTGAGCTGGTCGTACATCGGAAACCTGATTATGTATCGGCACGGAGGACGCACCTCCATACCGAAAGATCAGTCTGAGTACTGGATCAGCGAGCAGGTCTCGTAGCCGCCGAGCTTCTCGCGGCCGTTCAGGAACTCGAGCTCGATCACAAATGCGAGCCCGACGACGGTGCCCCCGAGCTGCTCCACCAGGTCGATCTTTGCCCTGGCCGTCCCCCCGGTCGCCAGAAGGTCGTCGTGGATCAGCACCCGAGCGCCGCCGGAGATCGCGTCGGCGTGGAGCTCGAGCGCGTCGAACCCGTACTCGAGGGCGTACTTGGCGCTGATCGTGCGCCAGGGGAGCTTGCCCGGCTTCCGCGCGGCCACGAAACCGCAGCCGAGGCGGTACGCGAGCGCGGCGCCGAGGATGAACCCTCGCGCCTCGGCGCCGAGCACCACGTCCGGCTTGCGCGGCTCGGCGAACTCGGCCAGGCGCTCGACCGTCTCGTGGAGCGCCTCGGGGTCCGCGAGGAGCGGCATGATGTCCTTGAAGACGATCCCCTGCTTCGGGAAGTCCGGGATGTCCCGGATCTTGGCGGCGAGGTCGACGGTCACCGGACGGCCTTCGGCCGGTGGCCGCGGGGAGGGAGTGTGAGGGAACCGGGAGGTTCCTTCACTGTCTCAAAGAAGGGGGCTCGTGGGGGAAACATGGTTTCCCCCACGGGAGCGAGCGGAAAGTGAGCGACCGTCACGACCGGGGCACGATACCGCGGAGTGCGCGCCAAAAGAGGAGGTTCGAGAGCTCCTGCGAGAGTGCGGCGAGCGTCTCCAGGCTCTCGAGGCCCGCATGGCGCTTCTCCGGGTTGGGCGAGCGCAGCTCCGGGGCGACGATCCGCTCGAGCAGATCGGCCTCGTTGTCGGCCCAGCGCCTGAAGGTGGCCAGGTTCCGCGGCGCGACCCCGTAGCGGGCGAGGCGGGCGCAGGCGGCGGCGACGTCGACGTCCCGCTCGGGGAAGCGCTTGTCGCCGTCGACGGCGCGGGGCTCCACGAGCCCGTACTCCTCCAGGTCGCGCACGAACGCGGCCTCGATCCCGGCGCGCTCGCAGAGGGTGGCAAGGTCGACCTCGTCCTCCTGCGCCTGCAGGCCGGCCGCGCGGGCACGCTGGCGCTGCCGGGGAGCGCCGGCGGCAAGCTCCTGGCGGATCACCCTGAGCGGCAGGAACTCGTCCCGCTGGAGCCGGAGAATCGTCTCCAGGCGCTCGACGTCCTCATCGGAGTAGAGCCGGTAGCCGCCCTGCGTCCGGCGCGGAGCAAGCAGGCCCTGGTCTTCGAGGTAGCGGATCTTCGAGATCGAGATGTCCGGGAACTCGTCCCGCAAGCGATTGCAGACCGCTCCGATCGTGAGCGGCCGCCCGGGCCCGATGTCGGCTGCAGCCGTCGCCATAGCCGCTCAGCTCTCCAGGAACGTCAGCTTGTACTTGCCGATCTGCACCTCGTCGCCGTCCTCGAGCTTCGCGCTCTCGACGCGGCGGCGGTTCACGTAAGTGCCGTTGAGGCTGCCCTCGTCGTGCAGCGTGAAGCCCTCGGGGCTCCGCGTGATCACCGAATGGCGCCTCGACACGGTCACGTCGTCGAGGAAGACCTCGCACTCGGGGGCGCGCCCTAGCGAAGTGCGGTCGTGGCCGAGGGCGAACGTCTCGCCGGCGCGGCCGCCCCCCGCGCGCACGACGAGCGCCGGCCCCTCGATGCGGAGGCCGTCGAGTGACAGGCTGTCGTCCTCGGCCTCCTCTTCGGGCGCGAACGTCATCGTCGTGTGGCCGCCCTGCTCGTCGTGGATGAGCAGCGCGCCGCACTTGGAGCAGTAGTTCGCGGCCTCCGGGTTCTGGAAGCCGCATTCGGGGCAGTGGACGTGTGTCACCGCTCCGCCGCGTCGAGCTCCTCGTCGGTCGGCGGCGCCGCCTTCGAGGCGAGGATCGCTGCGAGCTTGTCGACGTCGATGTCGTGGAGAGGGCTGTCGCCCTCCCCTACCTGCTTCTGCAGGCGCGCCTGCAGCTCGGCGCGCAGGATGTCGATCTTCCCGTGCAGGAGCCGGCGTTCGTAGGAGACTTTGTGCTCCTCGACCATGAGCTCGCGGATCAGGTCGCGCAGCTCCTGGTCGGACAGGGTGCCAAGGTCAGGAAGGGCTTCCACGCTTGAACTCCAGAATCGGGGACGGAGGCGACCACACAGTAAACCAGCACGCCGCCGAACGGTCAACCTCGACTTGAGGGTTTGGCTCCCCGCGCCCGGTTCAGACCTCTTCCGCCTCGTCCTCCCTCGCCACGATCTCCTCGACCAGGCCCTGGAACTCGGCCTCGAGCGCCGCGCTGTCCTCCGGCGTCTTTCCCTCCGCGAAGATATGCACGAGGGGCTCGTCGGGATCCGGCAGCACCTGCGCCCAGCCGCGCTGGTCGTAGACCTTGATCCCGTCGGTCACGTCCACCTCCATCCCCTTCGTCCGCTCGGTGAGGATGCGCATGACGGCGCCCTTGCGGGCCCAGGGGCACCGAACCTGCCTGTGCACGACCGCCGACTCCGGCAGCTCGCCGACGATCTCCGAGAGCGGTCGGTCCGTCGGCGCGAGCAACTCGAGGAGCTTGCAGAGGCTCGCCATCCCGTCGTAGGCGGGCACGAACTCCGGGAACACGAAGCCGCCGCCGACCGAGCCGGCGAAGATGACGCCGTCGCCGGCCGCCGCCAGCGTCAGCGCCGAGAGGGAATGCGGCGTCCGCTCCACCTCGAGCTCCGTGCCCTCGACGAGCTGCTCGACGAGGCTCGTGACCGTCGTCGGGAAGGCCAGGCGCCCACGCTTCCCGTCCGAGGCGAGCAGGCGCAGGAAGAGCAGCAGCTCCTGCTCGACCGGTACCTCGCGAGCCCGGTCGTCGATGAGGAAGATGCGCTCCGCGGCCGGGTCGAGGACGGCGCCCAGGTCGGCGCCCACCGCCTCCACCAGACGCTTCGCCTGCCCGAGCGACTCGGCCAGCGTGGCCGTCTCGCCGGCCTGTCGCCGCTCGCTGACATACGCGTGCGAGGAGACCGCCTCGACGTCGAGCGCGCCCAGGACCTGCGGCAGCACGAGCGACGCCGCCGAGAACGCGTAGTCGACGACGATGCGAAAACGTCGGCTGCGGATGGCCTCGCGGTCGAGCGCGGCGACGAGATCCGCCACGTAGGTCTCCGCCGTCCGGGCCGAGTAGTTGATCTCCCCCACCTCGCCCCAGGACGCGCGCCTGAACTCCTGGCGCGAGAAGTGCTTGTCGATCTCCTTGACGAGGGCGGGCGTGGCCGGCGTTCCGGGCGGCTCGAAGATGCGGATCTGGACGACCTCCGGGTCGTTCGGGCTCGGCTGGACGTGGATGCCGGCGTCGAAGCCCTCCGTCTTCAGGAAGTGGCGGTTGACGGCGGCCGGCATCACCTGGAGATCGGTCGCGTGGACGCCCGCCGAGTTGACGCCCGCGATGAGCGCGCGCCGGATCAGCCGGCACGAGGCCGACGCTGCGCGGCTCGTGACCAGCCGGTCGCCGCGGTCGAGGGCGGTGCCGAGCGCGAGCCCGAGGCGAAGCGCGGTCTCGGGCGTGAGGTCGACGTCGATCCGTCCGGAGACGCCGTCCAGCCCGATCAGGCGGGAGGAGAGCCGCGACTCCCAGATGAGGTTCCGGTCGACGAGCGAGCCCGACTCCACCTCCTTGAACGGATAGATGCGGACGCCCGGCATGACGACGCTCTCCTCGCCGATCGTGCAGTTGTCGCCGACCGCGACCCCCTCGTGCAAGCGCGTGTGCGGGCGCAGGTCGCACGCGCGGCCAACGATCGCGCCCTCGACGACGGCGCTGCGGCCGATCGAGGTCGAGGCGTCGACGACGGACCGCGCGGTGCGGGCATGGTCGCCCAGAGTGACGCTCGGCATCAGCACGGAGTACGGGCCCACCGACGCGCGCGGCGCAATCCGGCAGTAGTTGCCGATGAAGGCCGGCGCCTCGACCGCCTCGAGGTCTTCGAGGCCGACCCCCTCCCCCACCCAGACGTTGCCGCGCAGGCGGATCCCCGGGATGCTGAGCCGCACCTTCTCGTCGAGCGCGTCGAAGTTCGCCTGCCGGTACTGGTCGAGGTTGCCGATGTCCTGCCAGTAGCCGTCGCAAACGAAGCCGTAGAGCGGCTTCCCCATCTCGAGCAAGAGCGGGAAGAGCTCCTTTGAGAAGTCGTAGGGCGTGTCGGTCGGGACGTGGCGCAGGACCTCCGGCTCGAGCACGTAGATCCCCGTGTTGATCGTGTCGGTGAACACCTGGCCCCAGCTCGGCTTCTCGAGGAAGCGCTCGATGCGGCCGTCCTCGTCCGTGACGACGATGCCGAACTCGAGCGGGTTCGGAACGCTCTTCAACCCGATCGTCACCAGGGCGCCGCGCTCCTTGTGGAAGCGGACGAGCGCGCCCAGGTCGATGTCGCAGAGCGCGTCGCCCGAGATGACGAGGAACGTCTCGCCCAGCGCCTCCTCGGCGAGCTTCACGGAGCCGGCGGTGCCCGCGGGCGATTCCTCCACGGAGTAGCGGACGGAGACGCCGTAGGCCTCGCCGTCGCCGAAGTAGCCGCGGATCGCCTGCGGCATGAAGGCGAGCGTGACGACGACGTCGTCGAAGCCGTGCTCGCGGAGGAGGTCGAGGATGTGCTCCATGCAGGGCTTGCCGACGATCGGGACCATCGGCTTCGGCTGGTTCGAGGTCAGCGGGCGCAGGCGGGTGCCCTCGCCGCCGGCCATGACGACGGCCTTCACCGCTTCACCGACCGGAGGGCGCGCGCGATATAGAAGACGGCGGCGAGGACGGCCAGGCCCACGCCGATCCAGAAGAGCCAGAGCGGCCACTCCGTTCCCTCGTCGGAGGCGATGACGCCGACGATGGCGGCGTAGAGCAGCCACGTCGACGCCTTGCCGAGCGTCGAGACGGAGAAGTCGTAGCCCCGGTCCTTGACGAGGCCGAAGCCGCCCATCAGGAGCACGTCGCGGCCGAGCACGATCACCAGCGCGATCCACGGCAGGCGCCCGTCGAGGCAGAGGAGGAGCACGGCCGCGTCGATCATCAGGCGGTCGGCGAGAGGGTCGGCGAACTTGCCGAACTCGGACTCGACGTGCCAGCGGCGCGCGAGGTACCCGTCGACCTGGTCGGTCAGCGCCGCCGCCGCGAAGAGCGCGGCCAGCCCGTAGCTGCCCTCCCCGTCTGTTTCGAGCATCAGGACGACGAACACCGGGATGGCGAGGAGGCGCAGGACCGTGAGCGCATTCGGAAGCTGTGCCAGCGGTGCGGAGACCACGCGTGTCGCCATGCTCGGACCGAATGGTAACGTCGCCGCGATGCCCGCCTCGCTCCGGCTCCCGGGGTTCGTCAACACGCACAGCCACGCGTTCCAGCGAGCCCTCCGCGGGAAGGTCGAGGGCGGCGACTTCTGGGCGTGGCGCGAGTCCATGTTGGACGTGTCCCGGGGTCTGACCCCTGGCCATGTCCGTTCGAGCTACGCGGCGGCGTACGCGGAGATGCGGGCGGCCGGGTACACGGCGGTCGGCGAGTTCCATTACGTCGGGCTCGCAGAGGCGGAGGCGGCCGTCGAGGCCGCGCGGGTGGCGGGCGTCGAGCTCGTGCTCCTCCTCGCCGCTTACGGCCGCGGGGGCATCGACCGGTTCCGGCAGGACTCAGTGGCCGACTACCTGCGTCAGGTCGAGTCGCTGCGGGAGAAGGGCGCCCGCGTCGGGCTCGCCCCCCACTCCGTCCGCGCCTGTCCACGCGACTGGCTCGAGGAGATCGGCCGCTACGCCGAGCGCGAGGGCCTCGTCCTCCACGTCCATGCCGACGAGCAGCCGCGCGAGATCGAGGAGTGCCTCGCCGAGCACGGGCTCCGCCCGATCGCGCTTCTCGCCGAGGCCGGGTGCCTTGGCCCGCGGACGACCGTCGTCCATGCGACGCACGCCGACGAGCGCGAGCTCGACCTCCTCGCCGAGCACGGCGCCGGCGTCTGCCTCTGCCCCACCACCGAGGCGAACCTCGGCGACGGCTTCCCGCCGCTCGCCGGCCTGCTCGAGCGGGGGATCCCGCTCTGCATCGGCTCCGACTCGAACGTCAGGATCGACCCGCTCGAGGAGCTGCGCGAGCTCGAGGGCATCGCCCGCCGGCAGCAGCTGCGCCGCAACGTGATCCCGGTCGAGCGCTTGCTGGTGATCGGCTCGGCCGGCGGCGCGCGGGCACTCGGGCTCGACGCCTGGCCGGAGCGTCGAGGTCGACCTGGCGCACCGCTCCCTCGCGGGTGTCGAGCCCGCCGACCTCCCCGCCGCGCTCGTGCACGGCTGCGGCGCGGACGTCCTCGCCGGCTAGCCCGCGGCCAGTTCTTTCGAGCGTTCCATCGCCGCCTGGATCGCGTTCAGGAAGGCGGCGCGCACGCCCGCCTGCTCCAGCTCACGGATGGCCGCGATCGTCGTCCCGCCCGGCGAGGTGACCGCCTCGCGAAGCTCGACCGGGTGCATGCCCTCGTCGCGGAGGAGCTTCGCCGTCCCCAGCATCGTCTGGACGACGAGGTCGGTCGAGATCTCCCGCGAGAGGCCGAGGAGAATCCCGGCCTCGATCATGGACTCGGCGAGGAGGGCGAAGTACGCGGGCCCCGATCCGGAGACCGCGGTGACGGCGTCCATGTACGGCTCGTCGACGCGCACGACGCGCCCGACGCTCGAGAGCACCTCCTCGGCCCGCGCGAGGTGCTCCTCGCCCGCATGGGCGCCGGCGCAGATCCCGGCCATTCCCTCGTGGACGGTCATCGGCGTGTTCGGCATGGCCCGGACGACGGGCACCTCCGCCTCCAGGTGCCGTTCGATGAACGCGGTCGGGATCGCGGCGACGATCGACACGACCGTCTGCTCCGGCGTCACGGAGCCGCCGATGTCGGCCAGCAACCCTTCGATGTCCTGCGGCTTGACGCCGATGACGACGATGCCCGCGCCCTCGACTGCCTCGGCGTTGGCTAGCGTCGTCCGGACACCGTGGCGCTCGGCGAGCTCGTCCAGCCGCTCCTGGTGACGGGTGGTGGCGACGATCTCTCCCGGTTCGCGCCAGCCCGAGGAGATCACCCCGGCGATCAGAGCCTCGGCGGCCTTCCCGGCTCCGAGGATTGCGAGCGTGCGTCCGGCGTCCGGCATCGCGCGAACCCTACCGCGCGGCGCGAGGCGCTACATCTTCGCTTCGACGCCGAGCAGCCCGTCGATCGACTGGTCGTACCGGTAGCGGTCGTACCCCTTGCCGCCGTTCACGTGGTCGTGGCGCCCGTCGCGGGCCCACAGCCAGTCGGCGCCGGCGCCGCCCTGGAGGACGTCGATCCCGCTGTCCCCCTGAATGCGATCGTCTCCGGGCCCACCGCGGAGGACGTCGTTCCCGGAGTTGCCGCCGATCGTGTCGTTCCCGCCGAGCCCGCAGACGACGTCGTTCCCCGCAGTTCCCTTCAGGAGGTCGGGGCCGGCCGTTCCCGTGATCGTGCACGGGCGCGAGAGGTTGGGCCTGTGACCGGACGCGACGTACGGCTGCACGGCGACCGCGACCGCGAGGCCGAAGAAGGCGAGCCCCAGGACGAGGACGCGAACGCGCATGACCCGTCCATCGGCCGTTGCACCGATCGGCACGATCCCTCGCGTGAGCGACGCTCAGAACCGGTGTCTCAGCGAGAGAACGGTGCGGACGTAGAGACGCGTCTCGCCGTAGAGCCCGTGCTGGCGCACGGCCTTCGGCCCCTGGTAGTAGGCAGCGAGGGCGAGACGCCGGTTCCCGTTGAACTCGCGCAGGACGTGGCGGAGGTAGAGAATGCCGACCCGGATGCCTCCCCGGGCCGACCGGGTGTAGTTCTTCCCGGCCAGCACGTTCTCGACAAAACGCCACGTCCCCGGCATCACCTGCATCACGCCCCACGCGCCGGTCGACGACGTGACGTTCCAGTGGAATCCCGACTCCATCCAGGCGACGGCCCGGACGAGCTTAGGGCTGACGCCGTAGTGACGTGCCCAGTAGCCGAGCATCGCACGCACCTTCGTCCGGCTCGCTCCGGGCCCGACGGCCGCGGGACCGCCGTGCCCGCCGGCCAGGGCCAGCGTCGTCGCGGGGCCGACGATTCCGTCCGCGGCGAGCGCGGTAGCCGCCTGGAAGCGCCGAACGGCTCGTTGGGTCGCACCTCCGTAGATCCCGTCGATGCCGACCCGGAGTCCCGCGACGATGGAGCAGAAACTGGACGACCGAGACGTCCAGCCCGACCATGCCGCGGCGGATCTGCCGCTTCCCGAGGAGCGGACGGCCGAGCCGGCCGAGACGCGACCGCGTCTGGGGCCCCGCGACGCCGTCGACGAGGATCCCTTCCCGCCGCTGGAGTGTGCGCACCGCCCGCTTCGTCTGTGGCCCGGCGATGCCGTCGATGGGCCCGCCGTAGAGCCCCTTCGCGCGCAGGGCGACCTGGGTGCCCGCGACGTGCGGGTCCAGGACCGCTTGCACCGGCGCGGCCGCCGCGAGGGCGACCAGCACGGATGCGAACGCCACGTACCTTCCGGTTCGCATGCAGGGTCCTTGGCCCCTGCACTCCGGATTCCTGCCTCGCGCGATCGGGAGCCGCGGCCGGTGCGGAGCCACCCCAGGAACAGGTAAGCGGGCCCTACCCCCTTGGCCTAGGGAGGCCCGCTCACCCGGGTGGGACGCGGCATCGAGCTGCATCCCGGCGACACACGACCTGCGGCCGAATCGCGCGCCGCCCTGCGGAGGATAGCGATCGTCGCGTGCGCAAGTCGATCCGCGTCCACCGGGCCCGGTCCATAGGAGCGGGAGGCCTGCCTTGCCGGCGTCCCCCCGCATGAGAGCTCCCGCTGCGCAACCGACGACGTTCAGGCGACGTTGACGGCGCGGCGGAGAACAAGGCCGACTCTAACGGCCCCGCTGTAAGTGTGCTGTAAAGGTTTTCCCGGCGTCCGCTCACATCCCTGCCGGAGGCTTGGCCCGTTCGTGACGAAGATCACTGGCCCTCCTGCCGGGATGCGCCGGCCGAGCCCACGAGTAGAACGAGGAAAGCCCCGGCTCGGATGGACGGGGCTTTCGCGTATCGGGGCGCCGAGACTTGAACTTCGGACCCTGGTCCCCAGATAGTCCTATTCGGCCGGCCCACCGATCCATCCGGTAGCCGCGGCGGCCGACGAACGCTAACCGTCCCGGCCTGGCTTTCCCGCGCGACCGTTCGTACAGTGGTCCCTCGTTCCAGGATCGGAGGGGAATCATGGGTACTGACCACGGACAGGCCGTGTCTGGGTCATCGCTGCGCCGTTGGCGCGCGGTCGTCCTGCTCGCGGCCGGACTGGCGATCGGAGTCGCGATGACGGCGACGCCGGTCTCCGGCCACATCGGCTCGAGCGTTACGCATCTTTGGAATGCGCACATCAAGCCGAAGACGGATGCGCGTTACTACACGAAGGCGCGGGCGGACGCGCGCTACCTGCCTCGGGCGGCGAAGGCGGCCGACGCCGAGCTGCTGGACGGACTCAACTCAACCGCGTTCCTGGGCTCGGCCGCGAAGGCAGCCGACGCCGAGCTGCTGGACGGACTCAACTCGACCGCGTTCCTGGGCTCGGCCGCGAAGGCAGCCGACGCCGAGCTGCTGGACGGACTCAACTCGACCGAGCTCATCCGGGGAAACGGCCTGGCAGTCGGAAGAACCGTCGACATCGCCGTCAACGCGTTCGCGCAGATCATCTCCGTCCCAGGCGTGCTGGTCCTGACGTACCAGTGCGCCGTCGGGGGTGGCACTCTCGTGCTCGCAAACGCGAGCGCCGACAGCATGAGCTTCGTGATCGAGATCGCCGGCAGCTCGTTCTTTCAGGAGCTCTCGGCGGGAAACGCGACCGAGCTGGGTCCTCCCGTCGTCGACTCGATCCACATTCAGGGCCACTCACCGTCAGCCGGTGTGGTGACAGCCGACGTCGGGGTCGCGCTCCGCGCGACCGACTGTCATACCCAGGCCCAGGTGGTGGTAACGCGGTAGGACGAGGAAAACTTACGTCGATGAAACGGCGCGCACGCGCAGGTACTGCGTAACCCCGGCTCGGAGCCGCCGAGATCCGGGTCCGCCCACATAGCGCTGACCTTTCGGGTCCCCCGTTCCAAGACGGGAGACGCGAGAACGAGGAAAGCCCCGTTCGGACGGGGCTTTCGCGTATCGGGGCGCCGAGATTTGAACTCGGGACCTCTCAGTCCCCCAGACTAGCGCGCTAACCAGGCTGCGCCACGCCCCGTCGACTGGTTCCATCCTAGCGCCGACGCGCTCCCCCTGACGGCCGGTGCCGGTTGGGGGGTCGATTCCGCCGCGGGGTACCCGGCGGGGGCCCCGATAACCCCTCGTTTCGACCCCGGTGGGGCACCCCGAGGGGACTACCGAGTTGCCCCGACCCGCAGGCTTCGGCAAAATCCGGAGTCCAGGGACGACGGTTTGCGGACGTACACGATCACAGAGGCGGCTGAAGCGACCGGCGTGAGCCGGAAGGCGATCGCGCGGCGGGTCGAGCGCGGGTCGCTGCGCTCGGTCGTTCGGAACGGCCTGAGACGCATCCCGCGGTCCGAGCTCGTGCGCGCGGGGCTGCTCGGGGAGGGCCAGGCGGAGCCCCGCGCAGGCGACCCCGCGGCCCCCTTCCTGCCCCACCCCGCGTCCGGCGGGGCACTGGCCGAGACGGGGACGAACGAGGACATGCTCGCGACCCTCTTCCGCGAGGTTCTCGACCGCTTCGAGCGCCAGTCGCAGGAGATCGCGCAGTACCGGGCGCTGACCGTGCAGGCGGAGAGCCTGCGGCTCACGAACGAGCTCGCCGACCTGCGCGTGCGCCTCGCCGAGCTGGAGCGCCAGCCCCAGCAGGACCCGCAGCCGCCGCAGGCCGCCCAGCAGCAGGCGGCCGCCACCGATCTCGGCCGCCGCGTGAGCGAGCTCACCAAGCAGGTCGAGGAGCTCTCCAACCGCGAGATCTGGCTGCCACCCCAGGCTGCAGCGGCCCCGCAGCCCATGGCCTCGCCCATGCCGATGCCGCCTGCGCCGCCGCGGCCGGCTGCTCCCCCGCGCAGCCCGTCCGCCAGGCGGCACCGCCGCCGCCGCGCACGTTCCGCTTCTCGCGCCCCCTGCGCTTCGCGCTCGAGGCGGCCTTCATCGTGGCCGTCGCCGTGATCGTGTGGCAGGCGGACCTCCCCACGCCCGCGATCGCGGTCGCCATGGCAGTCGCCTGGACGCTCGTGGCGATCGTCGAGTGGGTCTCGTCCGAGCGCCCCTCCGCCCCCTAGCGGCACCGGTTCAAGGGCGACAAACGGCCGGCCGATAGCAGTGGGGTCATGCCCACGGGTGAAACACGGCCTCTCCGGCCCAGGCGGTCGCGGCTCCAGCCGCTCGTCAGCATGGCCGCGCTCGCGCTCGTCGCCGCGGCGCTCGTCCTCGTGCTCCTGCGCGTCGGCGCCTAGGCGCTCCGTCGAGCTAACTCTTACGCGGAGATCTAGGGTTCGAGCCGGCGGTAGAGCCGGTCGACGAGCTCCGGCATCTCCTCGAGCCGCGCGGTGATGGTGCGGATGCGGTACTCCCGGAAGTGCGCCGGCTCGACCTTCAGCGCTTTCGCCAGCGTCTCGATCACGCCGTTCGAGGGCACGGGCCGGTTGCCGTGCACGAGGTGGTTGAGGTAGCCGGCGGACAGGCCGGTCTTGGCGGCCAGGCCGCGGTAGGTGACGCCGCGCTCGGCCATCAGCGCCTGGATGGTCTCGCCGAACGGCTCGGTCGAGAAACGGCGTTTCCTCGCCATCAGAGGACCTCCTTGACACGATCGACGAGAGATTCGACGGCGACGCGGCCCTCGGTCCGGTCCGAGCGTCGGAGCACGTCCGCACTGCCGTCCTCGAGGGTCTTCTTCCCCACGGTGACGCGAACCGGGCAGCCGATGAGGTCGGCGTCCGCGAACTTCTCCCCCGGGCGCAGGTCGCGGTCGTCGAGGAGCACCTCGAGCCCGGCGGCGTCGAGGTCGCCCGCCACGCGCCCGGCGATCTCGATCGCCTCGGCCCCGGCGGCGCCGATGGCCACGACCTCGACCTCGTAGGGTGCGAGCGAACGCGGCCAGACGATGCCCTGCTCGTCGTGGCGCTGCTCGACCGCGGCGGCCATGATCCGGCCGGGGCCGATCCCGTAGCAGCCCATCTCGATCGGCCGCTCGGTGCCGTCCTCGTCGAGGAAGGTCGCGTCGAGCGGGACCGTGTAGTGCGTGCCGAGCTTGAAGATGTGCCCGACCTCGAGCGCTGTCTGGAAGCGGAGGCGCCCGCCGCACTTCGGGCACGTGTCGCCCTCGCGCGGCTCGCGGATGTCGGCGAAGGTCGCCTGGAAGTCGCGCCCGTGCTCTACACCGCGCAGATGCCAGCCCGTCCGGTTGGCGCCGGTGACGAACTGCCCGTCGCGCAGCGCCTCGTCGGCGAGGATCTCGCCGCCGAAGCCGAGCGGGCCGATCGAGCCGGGATCGGCGCCGAACGCCTCGCGGATCTCCTCCTCGGTCGCCGGCCGGAAGCCGGTGCCGAGCGCGGCGGCGGTCTTCGCCTCCTCCAGACGGTCGTCGCCGCGCACGAGCGCGAGCACGACCGTGCCGTCGTCCTTCACGACCGGCATCGCCTTCGACGTGGCCGCCGCGTCGATGCCCAGGAATTCCGCGAGCGCCTCGATGGTGGTCACGCCGGGCGTCTCCACCTCGCCGGGTGCCTCGAGCCGCTCCGGGAACTCGGGCGGGCGAGGAATCCCGCGCGCGACCTCGAGGTCGGCCGCGTAGTCGCCGTTCTCGCAGGTGACGAGCGTGTTCTCGCCGGAGCCGGACGGGGCGAGGAAGTCGATGGACTCGCTCCCGCCCATCATCCCCGACTCGGCCTGCACGGCGTAGTACTCGAGCCCGCAGCGCTGGAAGATCCGGTGGTAGGCGCCCTCGTGCTTGCGGAAGCTCACCTCCAGCCCTTCCGCGTCGCGGTCGAACGAGTACGCGTCCTTCATGACGAACTCGCGCACCCGGATGAGGCCGGCCCGCGGGCGCGGCTCGTCGCGCACCTTCGTCTGGAAGTGGTAGAGGATCTGCGGCAACTGCCGGTACGACGAGATCTCGCGAAGATGGAACGTGATCGTCTCCTCGTGCGTCATCGACAGCACGAACGGGCGGCCCATCCGGTCCTCGGTCTTCCAGAGCTCCGGAATCGGGTAGCGGCCGCTGGCCTGCCACAGCTCGGCGGGCGCCAGGACCGGCATGAACATCTCCTGGCCGCCGATCGCATTGATCTCCTCGCGGACGATCTGCACTGCCTTTTCGTGGACGCGCCAGCCGAGCGGCAGGTACGACCACAGGCCGGCGCTCACCTGGCGGATGAACCCGCCGCGGACGAGCAGGCGATGGCTCGCGGCGTCGGCATCGACCGGATCCTCCCGCAGGGTCGGGAGAAAGAGCTCGGAGGCCTTCGTCATCAAGACGGGCGCTGGGCCGCTTCGGCCATCATGAGGGCCGCCGGCTTGGCCAGCTTCAGGCGCTTCGGCCTGACCATGCCGCTCTCGATCCACGCGTCGATCTCGCGGAAGAGCTCCGCGACGAGCGCCTCCGACTCGACCTTCCGGAGCACGCGCCCGTGTGCGTAGATGAAGCCGGTCTCGCGACCGCCGGCGACACCGAAGTCGGCGTCGCCCGCCTCGCCCGGCCCGTTGACCGCGCAGCCCATGACCGCGACCTCGAACGCCTGCGGGTACGCGCGCAGCCGCTCCTCGACCGCCTCCGCGAGGTTCCAGACGCCGACGTTGTCCCGCCCGCACGAGGGGCACGCGATCATGATCGGCCCGCGCTCGCGCAGGCCGAGGGCCTTGAGGATCTCCCAGGCGACCTTCACTTCCTCCACCGGGTCTGCGGTCAGCGAGATGCGGATCGTGTCCCCGATCCCGTCCATGAGCAGGCTGCCCACACCGATGGCGCTCTTGATCGAGCCCACGGCGGGCGTCCCCGCCTCGGTGACGCCGAGGTGGAGCGGGTACGGAACCTTGTCGGCGAGCATCCGGTAGGCGCGGATCATCGTCGGCACCGAGCTCGACTTGACGGAGATCTTGAAGTCGTAGTAGTCCATGCTCTCGAGCAGGCGGACCTGCTCGAGCGCCTCCTCGACGAGCGCCTCGGCCGTGTCCTCCTGGGCCAGCTCGAGCAGGTGCTTGGGGAGAGAGCCCGAGTTGGCGCCGATCCGCATGGGGATCCCCCGCGCCTTGGCCGCCTTCACGACCTCGGCGACCCTCTCGGGCCCGCCGATGTTGCCCGGGTTGATACGAACGGCCGCGACGCCCGCGGCGACCGCCTTCAGCGCGAGCGACGCGTTGAAGTGGATGTCGGCGATGACGGGGATCGGCGAGAGGTAGACGAGCTTCGCGAGCGCGTCCGCGTCCTCGGTCTTCGGCACGGCCACTCGGACGACCTCGCAGCCGCCGGAGACGAGCTCGCCGATCTGCGCCATCGTTGCGTCGACGTCGTGCGTCTTCGTCAGCGTCATCGACTGCACGACGACCGGCGCGCCGCCGCCGATCGGGACGTTCCCGACCTTGATCTGCCGCTCGCTGGCCATCGCGGAAAGTCTAACGGGGCCGCGTCGGCCGCTAACCGCCGCTGAGGCGGTTGATGTCGTTCGTGAGGCCGATGACGAAGAGGAAGAGGACGAGCGCGATCCCGATCATCGACGCGCGCTCGTAGGCCTCGCGCGGGATCGCCCGGCCGCGGACCCGCTCGGCGATCGAGAACGCGATGTGGCCGCCATCGAGCGGCAGCAGGGGCAGGAGGTTCAGGAGCGCGAGCGACAGGCTGATGAAGGCGAGCACCTGCAGGTAGTACATGAATCCCTCGTCGAGCGACTCGCTCGAGACTGCAGTGATCCCGACGACGCTCGCAACCTCCTCGCGCCCCTCGCCGGTCACCAGGCGGCCGAGCGAGGCGAAGATCGCCTTCGTCACCTCCCAGGTCGTCTCGAACGCGAGCCCGATCGCCTCGAGCGGCCCGTAGCTCTCGTAGTCGAGCCCGAACGCGAACCCGAGTCGGTAGACGTCGTCCACCGGGTCGAGCCGAGCCGAGCCCTCGAGCGCGAGCTCGGCGCCGTCGCGCTCGACCGTGAGCGTGACCGGCTCGCCCTCGCTGCCGCGGATCGCCTCCGCCAGGTCGGCCGACTCGCCGCGCGCGCCGTCGACGGCGAGGATCTCGTCCCCCGGCTGCAGCCCCATCGCGGCGGCGGGGGAGCCCGCGCTCACCTCGTCCACGACGCGCGTCGCGCCGGTCGGCACGCCGGCCATGAACACGATCGCGAGCGCGAGGACCGCGAAGAGGTAGTTCGTCGCCGGGCCCGCGAAGATGACGGCCACGCGCTTCCACGTGGGCGCGCGCCAGTAGGCCTCCGGCGAGAGCGCGTCGTCCACGTCGGTGAGGCCGCGCTCGGCGGCCCGGTGCGCGTGCTCGGACAGGTCCTTGCCCGCGACCTTTGCGCGGAGCTCGCCGAGCTCGGCGCGCGCGTCCTCGTAGCGCTCCTCGGCCAGGGCCTGCTCGACCGGCTTCTCGGCGTCCGCGAGCGACGGCGCCTCGCCCCGGGCCGGCTCGAGGTGATGGCGGAGGTCCTCCGCCGCCGGCCGGTGCATCCCCGGGATCTTCACGTAGCCGCCCAGCGGGATCGCGCCGATGCCGTACTCGATGCCGTTCCGCGTCCACTTCACCAGCGCGGGCGGGAAGAAGATGTAGAACCGCCGCGGTCGCATCTTGACCGCGAGCGCGGTGAAGAAGTGCCCGGCCTCGTGGATGAGGATGAGGAAGGCCAGGCCGGCGATGGCGACGGCGATGTTCATAGCGGTGTCCTAAGTGTTCCTGCAGGTGATGCTGCCCAGTCCCTGCGTCGCGGGCATTGCCTGTGGGAGCACTTGGGACACTAGTGAACCAGTTGGCGTGTGAGCGCCGCGGCGATCCGGCGCGCCTCGGCGTCCATGGCGGCCAGCTCGTCCAGGTCCTTCGCAGGGACGCAGTCGATCTGCGCGAGCGTGCGCTCGACGACATCGGCGATCCCCAGGAAGGGAAGGCCGCCGGTCAGGAAGGCGGCCACCGCCACCTCGTTGGCGGCGTTCAGGGCGCACGGGGCGGTGTCGCCGGCTTCCCCCGCAGCCCGCGCCAGCGCGAGGCAAGGGAAGGCGTCGAGATCGGGCTCGGCGAACTCGAGGATCACGCCGCCGGCGAGGTCGAGCGGCGCGATCGGCGTCGCGGCCCGCTCCGGATACGTCAGCGCGTACGAGATCGGCACCCGCATGTCCGGGTAGCCGAGGTGCGCGAGCGCCGCGCCGTCGCGGAGGCGGACGAGCGCGTGCACGACCGAGGTCGGATGCACGACGACCTCGATCCGGTCGTACGGCAGGTCGAAGAGAAAGTGCGCCTCGATCAGCTCGAGCCCCTTGTTCATGAGCGTGGCCGAGTCGACGGTGATCTTCGGGCCCATGCTCCACGTCGGGTGTGCGAGCGCGTCGGCCGACGTCACGTCGGCGAGGTCGGCGCGTGTCCGGCCGCGAAACGGGCCGCCCGACGCCGTGAGGACGAGCGAGTGGACCGTGTCCGCGCTGTGCCCGTCCAGGAGCTGGAACGCCGCCGAGTGCTCGGAGTCGACCGGCAGGAGCCTCCCCCCTCCCTTCCGCCAGGCCGCGACCGCAAGGTCGCCGCCCGCGACGAGGCTCTCCTTGTTGGCGAGCGCGAGGTCGACGCCGCGCTCGAGCGCCCAGAAGGTCGCGGGCACGCCGGCGAAGCCGACGACGGCGTTGAGGACGACGTCGGGCTCGGCCCGGTCGAGCAGCTCGGCCGGCTCGCCTCCGACCTGCGTGAGCGGCGCGAGCCCGTCGATGGGCGTCGAGCCCGAGGAGGCGGCGACGAGCTCCAGCTCCGGATTGCCCTGGATGACCTCGAGCGCCTGTTGCCCGATCGAGCCTGTCGCGCCCAGAAGGGCGATGCGCTTCATCGCAGGCAGTCTAGGAGTGCGTGAGGGCAAGCACGGCGAAGTAGGCGGCGGGCGCCGCGAAGACGATCGAGTCCACGCGGTCGAGGATGCCGCCGTGGCCCATGAGGACACGGCCGGAGTCCTTGACGCCGAGGTCCCGCTTCACCATCGACTCGAACAGGTCCCCGCAGACGGCGGCCACGACGATCACGCCTCCCAGGAGGAACGACTCCCAGCCGACGATCTCGATCGGCTCGTCGTTCAGCGCGAGCCAGGTGGTGAGCACTCCCCCGGCGATGCCGCAGACGAGGCCCTCCCAGGTCTTCCCCGGCGAGATCGCGGGCGCGAGCTTGTGGCGACCGGCGAGCCTCCCGCCGATGTAGGCGAACGTGTCGGCCACGAACACGGTCAGCAGGAGCGTGATGAGCAGGAGCCGCCCGTCGTCGTCCAGATCGCGCAGGAGGACGAGGAACGCGAGGCCGAGGCCGATCCAGGCGGCGCCGAGCATGGTGGCCGCCACGGCCACGGTGGTGGATTGCCGCGTCTCCGAGATGGCGGCGAACAGGAAGGCGAGCAGCAGCGTCAGCATGAAGCCGCCGAGCATCCACTCGGGCCCGCCCAGCGCCGCCCCGACGACTGCGGCGAGCGCGCCGCCATAGCCCGCGAGGACGAGGGGCCGCAGCGAACGGGCCATCCGGTACAGCTCGTGGAGGGCCAGGAGCACTGCCGGCGCCAGGAGCGCGAGCAGGGCCCAGCCGCCGTAGTAGGCGGCGAAGAGCACGAGCGGCAGGCCCGCCGCGATGACGGCGACGCGGCTGAGGAGCGGGCTCATCTCCCGCCGAAGCGCCGGCGGCGGCTCGCGTACTGCGTGAGCGCCTCCCGGAGCTCCTGCTCCCCGAAGTCCGGCCACAGCGTCTCGACGAACACGAGCTCCGTGTAGGCGAGCTGCCAGAGGAGGAAGTTCGAGACGCGGAGCTCGCCCGAGGTGCGGATGAGCAGGTCGGGCTCGGGCATCTCGGGCGCGTACAGGCGGGCCCCGATCGCGTTCTCGTCGATGTCGAGCGGGTCGATCCCTTCCTCGACGAGGCGGCGGGCGGCCTCGACGATCTCGGCGCGTCCGCCGTAGTCGAAGGCGATCCAGAGCTGGAGGCGGTCGCAGCCGGAGGTACCCTCCTCGAGGCGCTCGATCTTCGCGCGCAGCTCAGGGGTGGCGCGATCGCGGCGACCGATGAAGCGCGTGCGGACGCCTTCGCGCGCGAGGTCGGGCAGCTCGCGCTCGATGGTCTCCACGAAGATCTCCATGAGCGCGTCGATCTCGTCCGAGGGGCGCGACCAGTTCTCGGTGGAGAACGCGTAGACGCAGAGCGACTCGACGCCGAGGTCGATGGCGGCCTCGACCGTGCGCCGGAGCGCGCGGGTGCCTGCACGGTGGCCGGCGGCGACCGGAAGCTTCCGCCGCCGGGCCCAGCGGCCGTTTCCGTCCATGATGATGGCGATGGACCGCGCGACGTCCGGAAGCTCCGGCTCCCGGACGGGCGTGAGGCCCGTGATCATGCGGATTCTCGTTAGCAGCCGCATCCGCTTGGGGGTCTGAGATCGCACGGCGACCTCAGACCTCCATGATCTCCTCTTCCTTGCGCTTGAGGATCTCGTCGATCTTCGTCACGTGCTCGTCCGTGAGCTTCTGGGCGCGTTCCTCGGCGCGCCGCTCCTCGTCGTCGCCGACGTCGCCGTCCTTAACGAGCTCCTTCAGGTGATGCATGCAGTCCCGGCGCACGTTGCGCACCGCGACCCGCCCCTCCTCGGCGAGGTTGCGAACGACCTTGACGAGCTCCTTCCGCCGTTCCTCCGTGAGCTGCGGTATCGGCAGGCGGATGATCTTGCCGTCGTTCGACGGCGTGAGGCCGAGCTCGGACTCGAGCAGCGACCGCTCGATCGCCTTGATCGAGCTCGGGTCGTACGGCTGGATGGTCAACATGCGAGGCTCGGGCACGTTGATGGTCGAGAGCTGGTTCAGCGGCGTCTCCTGGCCGTAGTAGTCGACCTTGACGCGGTCGAGCAGGGCGGCGGAGGCGCGGCCCGTCCGCACCGTGTTGAACTCGTGCGCGGTCGCCTCGACCGACTTGTCCATGCGACGCTTCGCGTCGTCGAGCAGCTCTTCGATCATGCATCCCTCCGGGGCGTCGAGATGATCGTGCCGATTCTCTCCCCGGCGACGACGCGCTCGATCGTGCCGGGCTCGTCGAGGCCGAAGACGTAGATCGGGAGGCCGTTGTCCATGCAGAGCGTGAGCGCGGTCGTGTCCATCACCTTGAGGCCGCGCTCGATCGCCTCGAGGTGCGTCAGCTCGGGGAGGAAGCTCGCGCTCGGGTCGACCGCCGGGTCGCCGTCGTAGACCCCGTCCACGCCGTTCTTGCCCATGAGGATGGCATCGGCGCCGACCTCGAGCGCGCGGAGCGCGGCCGCCGTGTCGGTCGTGAAGAACGGGTTCCCGGTGCCCGCGGCGAAGATGACGATGCGCCCCTTCTCGAGGTGGCGGATCGCGCGGCGGCGGATGTACGGCTCGGCGACCTCGCTCACCGAGATCGCCGAGAGGACGCGCGTGTGGGCGCCCAGCCGCTCGAGCGCGTCCTGCACCGTGAGGCAGTTGAGGACGGTGGCGAGCATGCCCGCGTAGTCGGCGGTGGCGCGGTCCATGCCCTCCGCGGTCGCCTTCATGCCGCGGTAGATGTTCCCCGCCCCGATCACGAGGGCGGTCTCGACGCCGAGGTCGGCGACGCGCTTCACCTCGGCCGCGAGATCGTCGACCTTCTCGGGGCTCATGCCGTACGCCTCCTCGCCCATGAGCGCCTCCCCGGAAAGCTTGAGCAGGACGCGCTCGAACGCGGCACCGCCCGGCGCCGCGCTCGCGGCTACGTCACGTTCCTCTTGCGCTCTCACTCGCCGACGTTGTAGCGCACGAAGGCCTTGACCTCGGCGCCGTGCTCGGCGAGTGCCTTGCCGACCGTGATGCCCGGGTCGTGAACCCACGCCTGGTCGAGCAGCACGGTCTGCGCGAAGAACCGTTTGGCGAGCATGCCCTCCACGATCTTGCCGCGGACCTCCTCGGGCTTCGACTCGACCTCCGGGAGCTTCTCGTAGACGCCCCGCTCCTCGGCGACGTCGGCCTCGGGCACCTCGTCGCGGCTCAGGTAGACGGGCTTCGCGGCTGCGATGTGCATGGCGACCATGCGGGCGAGCTCGGGCGTCGCCTGCGCGTGGACGAGCACCCCGATCTTCTGCGCGGGCGGATGGATGTAGCCGGCGACCACGTCGCCGTCCCCGCCCTCGTAGCGCTCGGCGCCGACGACGGCGATGTTCTCGCCGAGCTTGGCGACGAGCTCGACCCGCTCCTCCTCGAGCGACTCCGCGGCGGCAGGGCCCTCGACACGGACGAGGTCGAGCACGTGCTGGACGAAGTCGAGGAACTCCTCGTTCCCCGACACCGGCTCCGTCTCGCAGCCGACGGCGGCGATCGCGCCGGTCGCGCCGTCGACGTGGGCGGCGACCTTGCCCTCGGTGGTGTCGCGGCCGGCGCGCTTGCCGGCCTCGGCGAGGCCCTTCTCGCGCAGCGACTGGCGGGCGGCCTCGAGGTCGCCGCCCGACTCGACGAGCGCGCGCTTGCAGTCCATCATTCCCGCGCCGGTGAGGTCGCGGAGCTCCTTGACGAGCGCTGCGGGGATCTCGGTCGTGCTCACTTGGCCTCCTCCCCGCTCTCGGCAGGCGCTTCGGCTGCCGGCTCGGAGCCTTCCGACACGGCCGCGGGCTCTGGGGCCGGCTCGGGCTCCGGCTCAGCGGCTGCTCGGGCTCGGCGACCGGCTCCGCCTGCGCCTCGGGCGCGGCTTGCGGCTCGGGCTGGGACTCGGACTCGGCTGACGGCGGCGGCTTCGGGCTGGGGCTCGGCGACGGCCTCGGGCTCGGCGGCCGGCGCGGCCATCTCCTCCGCGGTCACCTTGGACTTGCCGGCCTCGATCGCGTCGGCGATGACGCGGACGACCAGGCTGCAGGAGCGAATGGCGTCGTCGTTGCCGGGAATGATGTAGTCGGCGTCGTCGGGGTCGCAGTTCGTGTCGACGAGGGCGATCACCGGCAGCCCGAGCCGGCGCGCCTCGCGCACGGCGAGCTGCTCCTTGCGGAGGTCGACGACGAAGACGGCATCGGGCACCGTCTTCATGTCGGCGACACCGCCGAGGTTGACCTCGAGCTTCTCGAGCTCGTTCAGCATCGAGATGCGCTCCTTCGAGGGAAGGAGCTCGAGCTGGCCGTCGTCGCGGAGGCGACGGAGCTCGTGGAGCCGCGCGATGCGCTCGGAGATCGTGCGCCAGTTCGTGAGCAGCCCGCCGAGCCAGCGGTGGTTCACGTAGGGCATGCCGACCCGCTTCGCCTCGTCGGCGACCGAGTCCTGGCATTGCTTCTTCGTGCCGACGAACAGGACGGAGCCGCCCCGCTCGGACACGTTGCGGGCGAAGGCGTAGGCCTGCTGGACCAGCTCGAGGGTCTGCTGCAGGTCGATGATGTAGATGCCGCCCCGCTCCGTGAAGATGAAGCGGCGCATCTTCGGGTTCCACCGACGCGTCTGGTGGCCGAAATGGACTCCGGCCTCCAGGAGCTCTCGCATGGAGACGACGGGCACTGGTTTCCTCCTCGGTTCTCGGGTCTTCGGGCCGGCGGGAACGGGTGGAACCGGGCACGATGCCCGGCACCGCCACCCGCGCAATTCCGCCGGGTCGGGTGCAGAAGCTCCCGCATTCTAGCCGACCGCCTCCGTACCCTGAGACGCGTGCACGGGGTCGTGAGGCTGCCCGCGTGGGACCTTGCCGTCGAGTGCGTCGACGAGGCGCTCGCGACCGGCGCGGTGCCGTCGCTGGAGCGGCTCGGGAGGCTCGGCCAGCTCGGCTCGCTCCCCTCGTTCATCGCCGCCCTCGAGGAGGGCGACGACCCCGAAGGGCTCGCCACGGACTTCGCCCGGGAACGGGAGAGCCTGGGGCTCGCGCCGCCGGAGATCGCAGCCGAGCTTCTCGTCCTCGGCCGCGTGCTGGAGCGGCACGGCGAGACCGATGCGCGCGTGGCGGTCGAGCGCTGCCTCGTCGGGTACGTGAGGCAGGTGACGAACGACCTGGCCGAGTGCGCACGGCGCGACCCGCTCACCGGCCTGCTCCACCACAACGCGTTCCACGCGCAGCTCGCGGTCGAGGCAGCGCGCTCGCGCCGGTATCGCGGCAGCCTCGCGCTCGTCCTCTTCGACCTCGACCGCTTCAAGGAGATCAACGACCGCGAAGGCCACCTCGAGGGCGACCGCCTGCTGCGCGCGTTCGCCTCGGCCCTCGTTGCGACGCTCCGGGAGACGGACGTTGCGGGCCGAGTCGGCGGCGACGAGTTCGCCGCGCTTCTCCTCGGGGCGGCTGCCCCGGACGTGGACGCGTTCGTCGCGCGGCTCCGGGAGGTGCTGCCGGACGGCCTCTCCGTCAGCGCCGGCGCGGCCCACCTCCCGGACGAGTGCCCCGTCGTCGAGCGGCTCCTCGAAACGGCCGACCGCCGCCTCTACTCGGACAAGACCGCCAGGGCCGCCTAGGCCCGCCGCCTTCCACAGCAGCGTCCCCTCCGGCCACGTCCGGGGCCTGTCCCCGGGCCATGGACTCCGCGGACGCGGCCAACTCGCCGCCGCGACCCGTAGCCCGGCTCGGGGCGCGGAGCATCGTCCTCCGCGGACACGGCCGGGGCCTGTCCCCGGACATGGCTGCCGGGGACACCCGGCTGTCCACGGAAGCCTGTGGGGAACGCCTAGAAGAGCTAGTGCCGGGCCGAACCTCCAGCGTCCCCCGATCGAGCCATGTCCAGCGCGACCGCCAGGTCGGGCGGCAGCGGGGACTCGACGTCGACCTCCTCGCCGGTGAACGGGTGCGGAAACGCGAGGCGGGCGGCGTGAAGGAATTGCCGCGAGAGCCCCACGTCGCCCGCGACGCCGTACGTCGGGTCGCCGCTCACCGGGAGGTCGATCGCCGCGAGGTGGACGCGAATCTGGTGCGTCCTCCCCGTCTCCAGCCCGACCCGTAGGTGCGCGTGCAGCGGCAGGAGCTCCAGCACCTCGAAGGTCGTGGCCGCCTCGCGCGGCGTGCCCGTGTCGAGGGAGTGGCGCGTGGGATCGTGGCGATCGCGCCCGATCGGCGCCTCGATCCTCCCCGTCCGGGAGAGCGGCCGCCCTCGCACCAGCGCGAGGTACTCGCGGACGAGCCTCCTCCGGCGAAGGAGCCCCTGGAGTCGCCGGTGCGCCTCGTCCGAGCGCGCGACGACCAGCAGCCCCGACGTGTCCCGGTCGAGCCGGTGGACGATCCCCGGGCGCTCGGGCTCCTCCCCGCCCTCGATGTCTCGCGCGAGGAGGCCGTGGACGACCGTTCCGTGCGCGTGGCCGGCCGAGGGGTGCACGACCACTCCTGCGGGCTTGTCGACGACGAGCAGGTGGTCGTCCTCGTAGGCGACGCGCAGCCCTGCGACCGGCTCGGGCTCGAGCGCGGTCTCTCGGCGCTCCGGCACCTCGAGCTCGAGCTCCTCGCCGCCGGCGAGCCGATGGCTCTTCGCCTTCGCCGCGCCGTCGACGAGCACGGCGCCCGCCCCGAGCAGCCGCTCGGCCTCGGCGCGCGAGCCCACGCCCTCACACGCTGCGAGGAAGCGGTCGAGCCGCTCGCCGGCCGCCTCGGGCGGCACCACGAGCTTCAGCGCTCGAGCCACGACGTATCGCACTCACCCAGGACGCCGCGTCGAAGCGTCACCCTGGTTCGGGCTCTCATCCCGTTGTCTTCGGAGCCGTCCGGCGCAGGCGCGGCTGGCGCTCGGAGGAGATGAGCGCGGCGAGCAGGATGGTGACGCCGACGACGATGAACGAGTCGGCGAGATTGAACGCGGGCCAGAAGCGCAGGTCGAGGAAGTCGGTGACGTGCCCGAGTCGGATGCGGTCGATCAGGTTCGCGATGCTGCCGCCGACGAGCAGGCCGAGCGCAACCGGGAGGACCGGGTGCCGCGCGCCGGAGCGGGCGAAGTAGAAGAGCATCCACCCGACTGCGAGAGCGGTCAGCAGCGTCACGGCAGTCGCCCAGTTCGAGAAGAGCCCGAACGCGATCCCGGGGTTCGTGACGTGCCGGATCTCGAGCGGCCCGAGGACTTGGACGGACTCGCCCAGTTCGAGCTGGCTGACGACGATCTGTTTCGTGACCTGGTCGGCGACGACGGCCGCGAACGCCACGGCCAGCAGGCCGAACCAGTGGAAAGGGGTCGCGGAGAGCGACCGCTCGACCATGGAGATCGGCACGCGCCCATCCGTGGCCGAACCGACGCGAACGTCGATCAGCCTTGCCGACGGGTTGACTAGGCCCTCTCGGCGAGACGCTGGCAGTCGATACACCTCGTTGCGTACGGAAGAGCCTCGAGCCGATCTTCGGAAATCTGCTTCCCGCAGCCCGCGCAGGTCCCGAACGTCCCGTTGTCAATCCGCTCGAGCGCCTCGTTGATGCCGGTCAGGACGTGCCCGGAGTTCTCTTCGAGCGTCGAGTCGATCTCGCGGTTGAGCGTCGCCGTGGCGGAGTCCGCGAGGTGGTTGTCGTACGTCTCCTCCTCGGTCTCCTCCTCGAACGACCGCGAATTCGACTCGTGCAGGTGCTCGACGGTCGACGACACGCGCTCGCGCTCGTCGACGAGCAGCTTCCGGTAGCGCTCGGTGTCCACCTGCCGAGTATAACCGCCGGTCCGACCGGCCCCCGAGGGGATCAGACGGCCTGTTGCGCGGCCGGCTCGGAGGCGACGCGGACGGCGGGCGGGTCGCCCTCGAGCCGTTCCAGTCCCGCGGTCAGAAAGGCTCGGAACTCTGCCCTGACGTCGGTCTCGAGCGCCCGCAAGCGGCGGATCTCGTCGCGAATGCGCTGTTCCTCGGCCTCGGCCGAGGCGGCGATCTCTCGCGCCTTGCTCCGCGCCTCCTCGACGATCAGATCGGCCTCGTGGTGTGCGCGCGCGCGGAGCTCGTCGGCCATGCGCTCGGCGGAGAGGAGCGTGTTGCGAAGCGCCTCCTCGATCTCGCGCTGGCGGCTGAGCTCACCCTCGAGGCGCTCGAGCTCGTCGCGCAGGTCGGCCCGGTCGCGCCACACGTCCTCGTAGCTCGAGGCGATGTCGTCGAGCAGGCGGTCGACGCCGGGTCGCTCGTAGCCGAGCGGGCGGCGACCGATCCGGACATGGCGGATCTCGACGGGCGTGAGCGACATCGCGCCGGGACCTTCGCCGCTGCGCTGCGCTTTCCTACATCACAGGGTCTGGCGGAACGTCGCTCGGCACAGACTTGCGTTTCGTCAGACCCTCAGAAAGCGTCGAGGCCCGTCTGGATGAGCGAGCGGAGGATGGTGAGCACGATGATCGCCAGGATCGGCGAGAGGTCGAGCCCCAGCCCGCCCAGGTTCAGCTGCGGGATGAACCGCCTGAAGAGGCTCAGATACGGGTTGACGACGTCGTAGAGGAACCGCTGGATGCGATTCAGGGTCGTGTTGTAGGGCAGCGGCACCCACGACGTGATGATGTAGGCGAGGATGCAGATCAGGTAGACGTAGTACAGGGCATCGACGAAGCCCTTCGCCGTCGAGATGGCATCCGCCAGAAGCATCGCGGGAGAAACCTACCGCCCCGCGCGGACCGAGCGAAACGGCGAGGTCGTCAGGCCTGGTTGAAGAAGCCGCGGTCGACGAGGCGCGCGCGCTCCTCGGCCGAGACCTCGACGTTCCGCGGTGTGAGCAGGAAGACCTTGTCGGCCACCCGCTGCATGCTCCCGCCGAGGGCGTACGTGAGGCCGCTCGAGAAGTCGATCAGCCTCTTCGAGAGCTCGGGGTCGGCGCTCTGCAGGTTCACGATCACCGGCGTCGCATCCTTGAACTTGTCGGCGATGGACTGGGCGTCGTTGAAGCTCCGCGGCACCACGAGATGAACCTTCACCGCCGCGCCGGCGACGGCCTCTAGCCGGCGGCTGCTCGTCTGGCGCGCGACGGCCGTCTGGGCCCCCGCACCGCCCGCCTCCGGGTCGGACCAGTCCTCGAACTCCTCGCGCTGCCGCGCACGAGGGCTGATCCGCCGGACGTTCTGACGGTCGCGATCGTAGGTGCGCTCGAGCTCCTCCTCGGCCGCGTACGCCTCTTCGTCCCAGTACTCGTCCTCCTCGACGATGCCGAAGTAAACGAGCGCTCGGCTCCACACGTCTCCGACTCCCATAACCGCGGAACGATACTAGCTACCCCACAGAACGGAGCCCACCCGAACGAGCGTCGCCCCCTCCTCCGCGGCCACGCGGTAGTCCTGCGACGTGCCCATCGAGAGCTCGGGGAGCCCGTGCTCGGCGGCCAGCTCGCGGAGGCGGCTGAAGTACGGCCGAGATGCCTCCGGATCCTCGGCGAGCGGCGGCATCGTCATCAGGCCGCGAACCTGGGCCCCGGCCGCCTGCGCGTCGTCCAGGAAGGCCGTGAGCTCCTCGGGCGCCACACCCGACTTCGACGGCTCGCCGGAGAGGTTGACCTCGACCAGCGCCGGGATCGTGAGCCGCTGCGCCGCCGAGGCGCTCGCGAGCGAGTGGCACAGCTCGCAGAGCTCCGACACGTCGCGCGCCTTCCGCGACTGCAGGTGGCCGATGAAGTGCCAGCGGAACGCGTCACCGAAGCGCGCGTGCTTGGCGGCGAGGTCCTGCAGCCGGTTCTCCCCGGCCACCTCGACGCCGGCCTCGGCGAGGACGCCCAGGTCGTCTGCCGAGACGTACTTCGTCGCGGCGACGACGGTGACGCTCGGCCCCACCTCCTCGCGGATCCGGGCGTAGCGCTCCCGGACGACGTCAGGCGAGAGCGGCAACGATCCCCTGGCGCCCCGTCCGGCCGCTGTCGCGCCGGTGGGAGAAGAAGAGGCCCTCCTCGCACGACGTGCAGAGCCCGACCCGCTCGACGGAGACACAGCCGGCCTCGCGGAGTGCCCGCTCGGCGGCCTCCTGGAGGTCGAGGCTGCGCCCGGCGACGACGCCGTCGCCGAAGCGCTCGCGGAACGGGGCGGCAACCTCGTCGCCGACCTCGTAGCAGCACGGCCCGATCCCCGGCCCGACCGCGGCGGCGACCGGCCCGCCGCCCAGGGCGGCGACGCCCGCCTCGACGATGCCGCCCAGCAGCCCGCGCCAGCCGGCGTGCAGCACGGCCACGGCCGGCGCCCCGTTCGTCCGCGCGAGGGCGATCGGGAGGCAATCAGCGGTCAGCAGCATGACGGCGCGACCCGGCTCGTCCGTCCAGAGACCGTCGCAGCGCGCGAACTCGAGCCCGGGAGTGACGATGCCGCGCCCGTCCGCCCGGAGAACGTCGGCGCTGTGGTGCTGCCAGCCCATCGTCGCCGTCTCGGGGTCGACGCCGACCCGGCCGCAAAGACGGCGGCGGTTCTCGCGGACGCGGTCCGGGTCGTCGTCGGTGTAGACGCCGAGATTGAGCGAGGCGAACGCGCCTTCGCTGACGCCGCCGACGCGCGTCGAGAACGCGACCCGGTACGGCCCGGGCGCCTCCCACTCGAAGAGGGTCATGCGGTCACGATAGAGACCATCACCTCGGTGGTCTCGTCCAGGATCGCCGAGAACACGTCCCAGAACTGCTCGTTGAAGACGAGGATGACGCCGAAGAGCGCGATCATCCCCACGTGGTCGAGCTGGGACCAGCGCAGGTGGAGCGACCGCGGAAGGACGGCCCCGACGATGCGCGAGCCGTCGAGCGGCGGGATCGGGATGAGGTTGAAGACGCCGAGGACGACGTTGATCTCGAAGGCGCGGACCAGCACTTCGTTCAGCGTGCCCTGCGGGTCGCCGTGGATCACCCAGGCGACGCAGGCGAGCGCCAACAGCAGGTTGGTCGCGGGCCCCGCCGCCGCCACGATCGCCATGTCCAGCTGTGGCCGGCGGAAGTACCGCGGGTTGACCATCACCGGCTTCGCCCATCCGAAGATGAAGTCCGAGAGGAACGCCGTGATCAGGAACATGGCCGTCCCCAGCGGGTCGAGATGGACGATCGGGTTGAAGCTGAGCCGTCCGTCGGCCCGGGGCGAGGGGTCGCCCAGCCACGTGGCCGCATAGGCGTGCGCCAGCTCGTGCACCACCAGGCTCACGAGCAGGAACGGCAGGAGCCAGACGAGGAGCTCGAGCGTCAGGCGCCGACCAGCTCCCGTGCCGCAGCGAGCTCGGCGTCGCGCCCGGCGAGCTCGCCGTTCAGCTTGCGGCGCAGCACCTCGTCGAGGACCACGCCCACCTTCGGAGACTCGTCGAGGCCGAGCTCGGCGAGGTCGGCGCCGGAGATCTCCAGCCGGACGTCGCGGAGCTCCCGGAAGTAGCGCTCCAGCCGCGCGCGCACCTGGTCGTCCGCGCCGGCCATGGCCAGCAGGATCCCGTCAGGATCGTGCGGCTCGGCGACCGCGCGCAGCGCGGCCGGCTCGTCGGAGCCGGCGACCAGCTCGCGCAGGCGCGGCGCCACGGTCACCGCATCTGCGATCCGGTCTGCGTCGCGCCGGCGCAGACGCAGGCGCTCGAACCAGTCGTAGAGCTCGTCCGGAGGCAGGCGCAGGGCGAGAGCGGCGAGCCGAGGCCGCCACACCGGCGTCTCCGGAGCGAATCGCGCCCGCAGGCCGTCCAGCTCCTCGACGAGCGCGACCGCGTCCTCGCCGGCCGCGAGGTGCGGGTGGATGGCCCGGTCGAGGTGGAGCTCGGCAAGGCGGTTCAGCGTGCCGGCGATCTCCTCCTCGGAGAGGAGTGCCTCCAGCTCGTCGCGAAGCCGGGCCGAGGAGAGCTCGCCCACGAGCTCCATCTCGACGCACGCCCGCGCGAGGCCCTGCGTGTGCGCCTCCATCCGGAAGCCGTAGCGGTTCTCGTAGCGCAGGGCCCGGAAGAGACGCGTCGGGTCGTCGATGAACGAGAGGTTGTGCAGAACGCGGAGGACGCCGACCTCGAGGTCCGCCAGCCCGCCGAAGAAGTCGACGACACGCCCGAAGTCCTCGCCCTTCAGGGAGACCGCGAGCGCGTTGATGGTGAAGTCCCGCCGGTAGAGGTCCTGCCGGATCGTGGCCTGCTCAATCGCGGGCAGCGCCCCGGGGTAGTCGTAGAACTCCGTGCGCGCCGTGGCCACGTCGACCCGGCCGCCGTCGTGGATCACCACCGCCGTTCCGAACTTGTCGTGAGGGACGACCCGGCCGCCGAGAGCCTGCGCGAGCGCGCGCCCGAACGCAATGCCGTCGCCCTCGACCGCGATGTCGATGTCGAAGCTCGGCTCGTCCATGAGGAGGTCGCGCACGGCTCCGCCGACAAGGTAGACGCCCTCGAACCCCTCGCCGACGGCCTGGACGGCCTCGAAGACCGGCTCGAGCCCGGGCAGGCCGAGCAGGCGCCCGCTCAGATCGGGCCCCGCCGACACGGCCTCCTCCGCGCGCGGCTCGCCGAGGGCCTGCAGGAGGTCGCTCCTCGCAACGACGCCGACCACCTCACCCTCGCGGACGACGGCCACCCGGCCGGCGTCGGAGCTCCGAAGCACACGGGTGAGCTCGGGCAGCGGCGTCTCCTCCGAGCAGGTGGCCACCTCGGTGCTCATCACGCTCTTGACCGGCGCGTGCGAGAGCCCGTGGCCAATTGCCTGGTCGAGGTGCTCCCGGGTGACGTGGCCTGCGAGCAGGCGCGCCTCGCCGACCAGGATGCCGCTCTGGCGGTGCCGCTGGCACTGGACCATCGCCTCGGCCACGGGCGTCTCCGGCCCGACGAAGCGCGCGGGGCGGGACATGATCTCCGCGGCGGTGCGAAGAGGCCGGGCCGCCCGGGGAAGCGCCGCGAGGACGAGCTCGCGCGCCTCGGCGAGTGAGCCCCGATGCACGGCCGAAGCGGCCTGCGGGTGGCCACCCCCGCCGAGCGACGCCGCGACGGCCGCGGCATCGAGCTCCGGCAGGCGCGTGCGGACGACGCAGAAGACGCGTCCGTCCATCTCGACGAGGCAGACGAGCGCGAGGGCGTCCGTGAGGTCGACGATCTTGTGGGCGAGGTTCGAGACGCCGTCGACGTAGGCCGGCCATTCGACCGCGGCGACCAGCACCTCGACGCCGGCGACGTCCTTCGCCTCGAGCGACGAGACGAGCGCGTCGAGAAGCGCGCGCTCGTCCTCCGAGAGCGGCGTGCGCAGGAACTGCGCGACGACCTCTTGGCGGGCGCCGTGTCGCAGGCACCAGGCGAGGGCCTCGGCGTCGCGGACGCCGGCGTCCGGGTAGCCGAGTGAGCCCGTGTCCTCGTGGATCCCGAGCGCGAAGACGGTCGCCTCGAGCGGCGTGACAGCGATTTCCCGCTCGGCCAGGATCCCGACCATGGTCGTCGTGAGCGCGCCGTCCTCCGAGAGAACGAGGTTCTCGGGCCTCACCCAGGCCGGCGCCTCGCCCGTGTGGTGGTCGAAGACCACGGTCTCGACCGCGGGATCGCGGGCCACTTCCTCGAGCTCGCCCAGGCGCTCGGGCTGGACGGTCTCGACGACGATCAGCCGCCGAACCTCGGCCACGGCGATCCGGCCGGCCTCGACGAGGTCGAGCTCGTCGGCGTGCAGGCGGTAGAACTCCCGCACGTTCCGGTTCAGGGAGCCGGAGAGCGCGATCGCAGCGCCCGGGTAGAGCCGGCGCGCGGCCAGCATGGCACCGAGCGCGTCGAAGTCCGTGTTCGTGTGGGAGACGATGACGTCCACGGTCTGAAGGTTAGACCTGGGTGGCTGGATCCCCCCTTGAGGGGATGCACGGAGCCCCCCTCCATTTCACCTTGCGTCAGGGGTCTGCCGCTTACGTGTCTCGAACATCCCGCATCGTCCTCGGAGTGCTCGCCGTCTCGCTCGTGCTCGTCGCGCCCGCCGCGACTGCGCCGGTGGCGCCCGTCCTCACCTCGCCGGCGGACGACGTGGTGGTCACGGCGTTGCCCGTGTTCAAGTGGCAGCCGGTGGCCGACGCGGCCAGCTACGAGCTCGAGCTGGCCGGCGATCCGGCTTTCAACTCGCCGATCCTCAACCTGACGACCAAGAACACGCGCGCGACCGCGAAGGACCTGATCGCGAACGGCGAGTACTACTGGCGCGTCCGCGGGGTGACCGGCGGCGGCGCGCTGGGCGCCTGGTCCGAGGTGCGGTCGTTCGAGCTCGCGTGGACGGCGCAGCCGTCCCTAGGGTGGCCGACGAACGGCGCCACGATCACCTTCCCGGACGAAGCGCTCGAGCTGAACTGGAGCGCCGTCCCCGGAGCGGCGAAGTACCTCGTCAGGGTCGCGACCGACCCGGCGCTGGGCTCCCTGGTCTGGGGAGAGCCGTTCGAGACGGCCGCCACGTCCTTCACGCTGAACGATCCGCTCGCCCCTGGGACCTACTACTGGGGGATCACGCCGCTGGACGCCGAGGACCACACGGGCAGCCCCTCCCCCGTCCGCTCGTTCACCTGGGAGTGGCCGTCGACGACGACCCCGGTGGTCGAAGACCTGGTCGTCGCGGATGAGGTTTACGACCCGCGGTTTTCCTGGGACCTCGTGCTCGGCGCGGCCGGCTACGAGGTCGAGGTCAACTTCTCGTCCGACTGGACGGAGAGCTCCAAGGTCTGCTGCGACCCGATCAAGGGCCGCATCTCGACACTGGGCACGTCGCTCACCCCGGCAGAGATCCTGAACAACAACACGTACTACTGGCGCGTCCGGGCGATCGATTCCAGCAACAACGCGGGAGTCTGGAACGAGGGCCCGAGCTTCTTCAAGTCGTTCGACACCGTCCCGCCGGTGACCGGACCCAGCATCAAGAACCTGAGGATGCGTGACAACCTCGTCGACCCGGCGACCGACGCCGACACCGGCACGACCGTCGTCGACACCGGCGTGCCCATCGTCGTCTGGGATCCCGTTCCGGGAGCGTCCAGCTACGAGGTCAACATTACGGCGTACGAGGACAACGCCTGCGACTGGACACAGGCGATCTGGGAGAACACCCCGACAACCCTCACCGCCTGGACGCCCCTCGGCTGGAGCGGGCCCGCGGGCGATCCGTACCCGACCACGATGACGATCGCGGACGACCTCAACAAGATGCTCACGACCGGCGCGTCCTACTGCGTGCGCGTGCGGGCGATCGACCGCTCCTCGCCGTCGTCGGGTGCGTCCTTCGTGTTCGGCGACTGGACCTACCTCCCCGCGAACAACCAGCCGGGCTTCCGCTGGACCGGGCCGCCGGCCTCCACGTCCTGCAGCCCCTGTCAGATGCCGGGCTCCGCGTACAACGCACCGCTCACCGGCACCTCGGTCGGGGAGATGCCCCTCTTCACCTGGGACGAGGTGCCCGGCGCCGAGAGCTACTACGTGCTCGTGTCGCGCGACGCCAACTTCACGACCATCATCGACTACGCGTACACCCGCCTTCCGGCCTACGCGCCCCGTCGCAGTCCATCGCAGTCGATCGGCTACGCGGACGAGACGACCCTCTACTACTGGGCGGTCCTCCCCGCCAACAATGCCGACGGCAGCGGAGTCGCCACGGACCCTCTCGCGAGCAACCCACAGAGCTTCACCAAGCAGTCCACGCCACCGCTTGTCGAGAGCCCGGTCGACGACGCCGCCGTGAACACCCCGGCCACGGAGTTCCAGTGGTCGCCGGTCTTCGGCGCGCGCCGCTACCGAGTCCAGGTCGACGACAACCCGACCTTCTCGAGCCCGATCGACGATGTCGTCACGGACTCGACCGCGTATACGAGCAACACGACTTACCCGTCCGACGCCACGTTGTACTGGCGCGTGAGGGCCGACGCCGAGAACGGCAAGACGACCATGGTCAGCCTGACCTGGTCGGCGATCGAGACCTTCACGAAGCAGCTGCCCAAGCCGGTGCTCGATCCGGACAACCCGACGAGCGGCTCTCTCCTCCCCACGATCCGCTGGAGCACGGTGCCGGGAGCCGTCTCCTACGACGTGCACATGGTCGATCCCGAGGGCGACGCGGAGACGTTCACCAACATCCCTGCCCCGGCAGGCACGTTCATCAAGATGACGGGCGTCGGCGTCGCCACGTGGGAGGTGCGCGCCAACTTCCCGACCGATTCGAGCCAGGTCGTTCACGGCCCCTATTCGCTCCCCGGGGCGTTCACGCACACCATTCCCGAGCCCACCAACGCCGCGGACGAGGTCGGTGAGCGCCGCCTGCTCTTCACCTGGGATCCGCGTCCACGCGCCGACCACTACCGCGTCCAGGTTTCGACAAGGGCGGACTTCCTGACGACTGTCGAGAACGTGAACACCCAGACAACCGCCTACGCCCCGCTTCTCATAAACGGCACCTACACGGCGGGCGGCACCTTCTACTGGCGAGTCGCAGTGGTCGACACGGACTCGAACGTCGGCGACTACACACCCGTCCGCTCCTTCGCGCTCCCGCCGATCACGACTCCCGGCGGTAGCGGAGGCGGCGGCAGCACGCCGGTCGCCCAGAAGTTCAAGGTCATGTCGTCGGGCTCACCCACGCGGAACAAGCTGAAGACCATCACCCTGACGGTGCGGAACGCGAGCTTCCAGCCGGTCGCGGGCGCGAGCGTCCGGGTCTCCGGCGCGGGAGTCAGAGCCGCCACCAAGCAGACCGGGGCGACGGGCAAGGTCAGCTTCAGGATCCGGGCACGGCGCTATCCCGGCAGGGTGACGTTCCGGCTCACGAAGGCCGGCTTCCCGGCTCTGAACGTCGTGAAGACGGTCAGGCGCGTCTAGCGACGACCGCGATCTCGATGCGCGCGCCCGAGGGGAGCGCCGCGATCTGCACCGTCGCCCGCGCCGGATACGGCTCCGAGAGATGGTGCGCGTAGACCTCGTTCATCGCCTGGAAGTCCTGCAGGTCGACGAGGAAGATCGAGGTCATAACGACGTCGTCGAGGCTTGCTCCGGCCTCTCCGAGGATCGCAGCGAGGTTCTTCATGATCTGCTCGGTCTGCGCGACGATCCCGCCCTCCACGACCTGGCCCAGTGCCGGGTCGATACCGAGCTGGCCGGAGACGAAGACGAGGTCGCCGGCGACGATGCCCTGCGAGTAGGGCGCTCCCTGGAACGGGGCCGGGGCGCTCTCGGTCCTGACAGCTCTCTTCTCGCTCATCCCTCCACCCTTTCGATGCTGGCTCCCAGCGCCCGCAGGCGCTCGTCGATGCGTTCGTAGCCGCGGTCGATCTGACCGATGTTCCCGATGGTCGAGCGCCCCTCGGCACAGAGGCCGGCGATCAGCATCGCCATGCCTGCCCGGATATCGGGGCTCTCCATCCGCTCGCCGTAGAGCCGGGTCGGCCCGTTGACGACCGCGCGATGCGGGTCGCACAGGATGATCCGCGCCCCCATGGTCACCAGCTTGTCCACGAAGAAGAGCCGGTTCTCGAACATCTTCTCGAAGATGAGCACGGTGCCCCGCGCCTGCGTCGCCACCGCCAGCGCGATCGACGTCAGGTCGGCCGGGAACGCGGGCCAGGGGCCGTCCTCGATCTTGGGGATCTGGGAGCCGAGGTCGTCCCGGATCACGAGCTCCTGCCTTCCGGGGACGCGCACCGAGTCGCCTTCTGCGTACCACTCGAGCCCCAGCCGCTCGAAGCCGTGCCAGACGCCGACCATGTGCTCGGAGACGACGTCCTCGATGACGATCTCGCCCTCCGTCACGGCGCCCAGGCCGACGAAGCTCGCCACCTCGATGTGGTCGGGGCAGATGCGCCACTCGCCTCCGCCGAGGCGGTCGACACCGTGGATCGTGAGCACGTTCGAGCCGATCCCCTCGATGCCGGCGCCCAGGGAGACGAGGAAGTTGCAGAGATCCTGGACATGCGGCTCGCACGCGGCGTTGACGATCGTCGTCTCGCCCTGGGCGAGCGCGGCCGCCATGACGGCGTTCTCGGTCCCGGTCACGGACGCCTCGTCCAGGAAGACGCGGGCGCCGACCAGGCGGTCCGCCTTCAGGTGCAGGCGCCGATCCGCCGAGATCTCGGCGCCGAGCCTGGCGAGCGCGTGGATGTGGGTGTCCAGCCGGCGCCGACCGATGACGTCGCCGCCGGGCGGGGGCACGATCGCCTCGCCCCAGCGTGCGACGAGTGGCCCCGCCAACAGGATCGACGCGCGGATGCGGGTGCAGAGGTCCGTGTCGAGCTCGGTCTTGCGGATGTCCTCGGCCGTCAGCCTGACGACCCCGCCCGCCTGGACGTCGACCTCGACCCCGAGGTCTGCGACCAGGTCGAGCATCGTGGCGACGTCCCTGATCGCCGGGACGTTCGTGAGGGTGACCGTCTCCTCGGTGAGGAGCGCGGCAGCGATGATCGGCAGCGCTGCGTTCTTGTTCCCCGCGACCCGGACGGATCCGTGGAGCGCGCGCCCGCCCTCGATGACGAAGGACTCCATCAGCGTGTCGGCGACAACGGTTTCAGGCACAGGTCTCGTTCGGGCGGGGCTGCCGAAGCGACCCAGGAGGCTATCCTAAACGCCCCGATGGACGTGACCCGAGACCGTGCCTGGGAGACGCTGACCCGCTACACGCAGAGCGAGGCGCTGCGCCGGCACGCGCTCGCCGTCGAGGCGTGCGTCGGCTTCTACGCGCGCGAGCAAGGCGAGGACGAGGAGCTCTGGCGCGCGACGGCGCTCCTGCACGACTTCGACTACGAGATCCACCCCACGCTCGACCAGCACCCGCAGAACGGCGCGCCGATCCTCCGCGAGGAAGGCTGGCCGGAGGAGGTGGTCGAGTCCGTGCTCTCCCACGCCGAGCACCTCGAGATGCCGCGCGACACGCCGCTCAAGCGGACGCTCTTCGCCTGCGACGAGCTAGCCGGCTTCGTCCATGCATGCGGCCTCGTCCGGCCCGACGGGATCGGGACGCTCGAGCCGAAGTCCGTGAAGAAGAAGCTCAAGCAGCCGTCCTTCGCCGCCGGCGTCCACCGGGACGAGGTCTACGCGGGCGCGGAGCTCCTTGGCCTCGAGCTCGACGACCACATCCGCAACGTCGTCGCCGCGATGCGGCCGATCGCCGGGGAGCTCGGCCTGCGCACCGGGGCCGAGTAGGCCCGTTCCTGGGCGACCAGCGCTTGCGGGCGCTCCGGCTAGAGGCCCCGAACGAGGCGTTCGAGGTCGTCGTCGCTCGTCCAGAATCCGCAGGAGGCGCGCACGAGCCCGAGCCCCGGCAGATCGCGGACGACGACTCCCTGCTCGGCCAGCTGCTCGACGAGTGCCGCCGTCTCCTCGGCCCGCCAGGAGACGAGCGTCGCCTGGCCTTCCTCGGTCACGACGTCGTGTCCCCGCTCGTGGAGGAGGGCGCGGCAACGCTCGGCGGCCTCCCGCGCCCGCACGAAGCGCTCCTCCCCCGCCTCGGCGGCGAAGGCGAGCGAGGCGAGGAGGCCGGCGACCGACCCCGGCGGCGTCCACGAGCCCTCGAAGCGCCCGGCCCCGTCGCGGAGCTCGTAGTCGGGCAGCTTCCAGGAGAAGTACGAGGGGAACGCGACCCGGCACTCATCCAGACGGTCGGCCGCGACGTAGAGCGCGCCGGTCGACGCGGGGCCGAGGAGCCACTTCTGCGCGGAAACCGTGTAGAAGTCGACGCCCAGCTCCTCCACCGAGACCGGGATCGCCCCCGCCCCCTGCGCGCCGTCGACGAGCACCGGCACGCCCCGACCGGCGAGCTCCCGCACCGGGATCACCGCGCCGTCGATCCAGGAGACGTGCGAGACCCCGATCAGCCGCGTCCTCGGCGTGATCTCGGCCTCCAGCATGGGCAGGATCTCGGCGGCCGGCACATCCCGGATCGCGGCAACCCTGAGCGTGGCGCCCGACGCGACCAGCGCGCCGAAGAGGCCCGGGTGCTCCGAGTCGGTGGTGACCACCTCGTCGCCGGGGCCGATCTCGAGCCCGCGAACGACGATGTTGCAGCCCTCGGTGGTCGAGCCGGTCAGGGCCACCTGCTCCGGTGCCGCCCCGATGAGCGCCGCCAGCGCGGCGCGCAGCTCCTCGCGCTGCGCCAGGACGCCCTCGAAGAACGCTCGGCTCGAACGGCCCTCCTCCAGCTCTCGGCGCTGGGCGGCCTCCATGGCCTCGACGGTGGCGCGCGGAAGAGGCCCGAACGTCCCGGTGTTCAGGTAGGCGTAGCGCTCCAGCACCGGTAGGCCACGGCGGACGGCTGCTAGGTCGATGCGATCACCGCCTCGACCGGCGTGTGGTCGGAGAGGACGGCGCCCTCGACGCGCCGTCGCTCCTCGGGCCAAGACTCGGGGCCGCGCACGAGCTCCAGGCCGCGCACGAGGATCTGGTCGATGCCCTCGATCGGCGGGGAGAACCCGTCCACCGAATGGCGGCGGAGGTTGAAGTCCCCGCAGAGGACGCACCGTTCCGCTCCCGCAAGGAAGGAAGCGGCGCGCTCGATCTCCGCCCCGGCCACCGACGGGTCCGGGTCGTTCGTGGCGTGCAGGTTCGCGAGGACGACGGGCATGCCGCGGGCCTCCACCTCGAGCGACTGGCAGACGCGGCGCTGATCGCCGCCGATCAGCCAGTCGAACCGCGAGAGCTCCGGATTGAGGACGAGGCGCCGGTGCCGCCCCAGCTCGAAGTGCGGGTTCACGAGCAGCGCGTTGGCCTGACCGGTGAGCGAGGAACGGAAGCGGACGGGGTCGGCCTCGGTCACCTTCTCCGCCAGCGGCCCGAGGCGCGCCGGCATCGTCATGGCCCAGGACACCTGCATGCCGCTCCAGTCGTCCAGCCGTTTCACGGACCACATGGGCACTTCCTGGAGCGCGACGACGTCGGGAGCATCAGCGGTCACCAGTCGCACCATCCGCTCGAGATGCAGGGTGGACGACTGCGGATGCGTCCTCCCGTGGTAGACGTTCCAGCTGCGGACGAGGAGGCGCACTAGTGGTCCTCCAGGCAAGCAGGCCGAGCTTCTGCGGGCGGCATCACCTGAAGAAGCACCTGACTAGTCTACGGAGCGTGCGAGGGCGCTTCGTCGATCTCGTCGAGCGCCAGCTCGAGCTGTTCGAGGCGGAGTGCGCGAGCCTCCTCGACGACTGCCGCGACGCGCTCGACGCCTACAACGCCGCCTCGAAGGACGACGCCGAGGAGCTGTACGGCGACTATGTCGACGCGGTCGACGCAGCGCGCGACGAGCTGCTCGAGTACCGCGAAAGCTTCGCCGCCACCCTGGACGCCGACGCCGCGGAGGAGTACGAGAACGTCTTCAACCGGGTCGTGCAGGTGCGCCTGCCCAGCCTCGGTCTCGAGCTCGACTGACGGGCCGTTGACTCGCGGCTCCTCCTCTACCGCTTGACGCGGAAGAAGCCCTGCGGCGCCAGGCCCGCGACGCGGCGCGTGAGCGGATCGACCGAGCGGCCCACGTCCTCCCGGCTCTCCTTGCGCTTCACGGCCGCGCGCACGACGAAGCCACCGAGGTAGCGGATCGGTTCCGGCGGAAACTTCCCGGTCACGCCGCGGTTGAGCCCGCAACCCGACCACTCGTCGTCGATGCCGAGCGCGCCCGAGGCGAGGATCTTGGCCGCGGTCAGGCTCGGTGCGACGCCGTTCCCCGAGTAGCCGACGGCGTACACGATCGGGACGGCGCCGGGCAGCCGGCCGAAAATGGGCGCGCCGTCGGCGGTGCGGTCGATCGGGCCTCCCCAGGCATGCGTCACCTCGACGCCCTCGGCGTACGGCACGAGCCGTACGAGGTCGCGGCTCAGCGTCTCCCTGGCGGAGCTCGAGGTGGACCCGAGGAACTCGTCGTCCACGCGCCCGCCGTAGACATGCCGGTGCCCACCCTGGCCGAACGCGATCCGGCCGTCGCTCGTCGTGCGGTAGTAGTGCACCATCAGGCGGCAGTTCGAGATCGCCTCGCCCCCGGTCCAGCCGGCGTCCTCGAGCCGCTCGGGCATGGGTGCGGTGGCGACCATGTCGCTGGAGACGGCCACGACGGCGCGCTTCAGCTCGGGGACGGCGGCGAGCCATGCTCCGGTCGCCATGACGACCGCGCCGGCCTCGATCGAGCCCGACGGCGTGCGGACGATCCCGCGGTCGCGGTCGAGCTCGACCAGCGGCGAGCGCTCGAAGACCCGAACGCCCCGCTCGACCGCGACACGGCGGAGGCCGCGGGCCAGGAGCGCGGGCTGCACGGTCGCCGCGCCGGCCTCGAACGCGGCGCCGAGGTGCACCGGCGAGCCGGTTCGCCGCCGTACCTCTTCCGCGGAGAGCAGCTCGAACGGCGTCTCCCCGGCGCGCGCCGCGGCCGCGACCGCTCCCTCCCACGCCCCGAGCTGAGCGGGCGAGGTCGCCGTCCAGAGCCAGCCGCCACGGCGGAAGTGGGCGTCGATGCCCTCGCGCTCGCAGAACGCCCCGAGCTCGTCGACCGCGGCGGCCGAGGCGCGCACGAGCCTGAAGGCCTCCTCCTCCCCGGCGCGCTTGATCAGCGTCTCGACCTTCGGCCACCAGGAGAGCGCGAAGCCGCCGTTCCGTCCGGAGGGGCCGCCGCCGCAGATGTCGGCCTCGACGAGCGCGATCGACGCGCCGGGCTCGAGCTCGGCCAGCCGCAGCGCCGTCCAGAGCCCCGTGTACCCGCCGCCCACGATGCACACGTCTGCGCGGATGCGCTCGACGAGCTCCGCGGACTCGACGCCGTCCTCGGCCGCGAGCGCTTCCTGGAGCCAGAGCGAGCGGGTCGGCATGAGGCCGGAGGCTATCGAGTGCCGAAGTGGTGGGCGGCAGGCATCGCACCGCGCACCTCGGCGTCGTCGGCAACGCGGCGCGCGAGGGGCGCGAGGGAGACGAGCTCCGAGACGAGGACGTTGCGATTGCGGTCGATCCGCTCGAAGCGGCCCCGTGCGAGCAGGAGCGGCTCGCCGCGCACCAGCGCGCGGTAGCGATCGTAGACGGGCGGCGGCACGATCAGGTTCACCTGGCCGTGCTCGTCCTCGATCAGCATGAAGACGACGCCGCTCGCCGTGGCCGGCCGCTGGCGCGCGACGGCCAGGCCGGCGACGGCCACCCGGGCGCCGTGCGGCGCCTCCTCGAGCTCGGCGCTCGACAGCACCTCGCCCGGCAGGTGCGGTCGCAGCAGCTCGAGCGGGTGGAGCCCGACGGAGAGGCTCGTCAGGCGGTAGTCGGCGAGCATCCGCTCCCACGGCGTCTGCTCGGTCAGCTCGGGGATCTCGCTGGTCGGCTCGAGCGGCAGCGCCAGCTGCCGGCTCTCGCCGCCGTCGCCGGTGCTTGCGGAGCGCGGCGCCAGCCCGAGGCGCCAGAGGAGCTGGCGGCGCGGCCAGCCGAAGGAGTCGCAGGCACCGCTCGCCACGAGCGCCTCCAGCGCGGGGCGGTCGAGCGGCGCGCGCCGGGCGAGGTCGGCCACGCTCCCGAAGGCGCCGCCGGCCTCGCGCTCCTCCACGAGCGCGACCGCGGGCGTCTCCCCCAGTCCCTTCACGTAGCCGAGCCCGACGCGGACGGCCCCGGTTCGAAGCCGGCACCTCGCCGCGCTCAGGTTGACGTCCGGCGGCAGCACCTCGACGCCGCGCCGCTGGGCATCCCGCACGAGGCTTGCCGGCGGGTAGAAGCCCATGGGCTGCGCGTTCAGGAGCGAGCAGAGGAACTCCTCCGGATAGTGGTGGCGCAGCCAGGCCGACTGGTAGGCCAGGAGCGCGAAGGCGGCCGCGTGCGACTTGGGGAAGCCGAAGGAAGCGAAGCCTGCGAGCTTGGAGAAGACGAGCTCGGCGGTCTCGAGGTCGGCGCCGTTCGCCTGGGCGCCGTCGAGGAAGCGGCGCCGGTAGGCCTCCATCGCGTCCAGGCTCCGCTTGCGGCTCATCGCCCGGCGCAGCCCCTCGGCCTCGCCCACCGTGAACCCGGCGAGGGCGACGGCCACGTCGAGCACCTGCTCCTGGAAGATGATCGCGCCGAGCGTCTCGCGCAGCGGCTCGGCGAGCGACGGGTGGTCGTAGGGCGGCTCGTAGCCCGGGTCCTCGCGCAGCCGCTGGCGGCGCTCGATGTACGGATGCACGGCCTTGCCCTGAATCGGGCCCGGGCGGACGAGCGCGACCTGGATCGTCAGGTCGTCGAGGTTCTCGGGACGCGTGCGCAGGAGGCTCTGCATCTGCGCGCGGCTCTCGATCTGGAAGAGGCCGACCGTGTCCGCGTCCTGGATCTCCCGGTAGACGCCGGGATCGTCGAGCGGGATGCGGGAGAGGTCGATCGGCTTCCCGCGCAGGAGCGCGATCTGCTCGACGCACTCCTCGACGGCGGAGAGCATCCCCAGGCCGAGCAGGTCGATCTTGAGGAAGCCGGCGTCGGCGCAGGAGTCCTTGTCCCACTGGCAGTTCTGGCGGCCTGCCATCGCAGCCGGCTCAACCGGGACGAGCTCGACGAGCGGCCGCGACGAGATGACCATCCCGCCCGGGTGTTGCGAGAGATGACGCGGCAGGCCGGCGATCTCGCCGCAGAGCTCCCGGAAGACGCGCCAGCGCGGCGAGACGAGGCGCGAGTCGGCGCCGGGCACGTGCTCCATCTCCTCCCCCACCTTGCGGGCGTTCCAGCCGTCGGACACGCGCGCGAGCCGCTCGAGCTCGGCTTGCGGGAGCCCGAGCGCCTTGCCGACGTCGCGGATCGCACCGCGGGCGCGGTACGTGGCGAAGCTGGCCACGAGCGCCGAGTGCTCGCGGCCGTAGCGCTCGGTGACGGCGACGATCAGCTTCTCGCGGATGTCGCGCGGGAAGTCGAGGTCGATGTCCGGGACCGACTTGAGCTCGCGATTGAGGAAGCGCCCGAGCGCCAGGCCGGCGTCCACCGGGTCGACGTGCGAGAGCCCGGTCAGGTAGCAGACGATCGAGCCGACCGAGCTCCCCCGCCCCCGCCCGGGCGGCAGCAGGTGGCGCGGCGAGCCGGCGCCCCTGACCTCGGCCGCCACGTCGCGCGCCAGCTCCAGCACCTCCCAGTGGAGGAGGAAGAAGCCCGAGAGGCCGAGCTCGGCGATCAGCGCCAGCTCCTCGCGCAGGCGCTCCCCGGCGCGCGTGCGGAGCAGGTGCGGCGCGTGGCGATAGCGCTCCTCGAAGGCGCGGCGGCAGACCTCGGCCAGCTGGGCGTCGGCCGGCGTCGGGCCGTCGGAGAAGTCCGGGTAGCGGTAGCCGAGCTCCTGCGTGAGATCGAAGGTGAGCCGCTCCGCCAGCTCCACCGTCGCGCGCACGGCGTCGGGATCATCCGGAAAGCGGGCGGCGGCCTCGTGGGGAGCGAGAAGGACGCTCTCCCGGTTCCCGCGCCGCTCGGCCTCGCAGCCCTCGAGGGACGTGCGGTGCTTGATCGCGACGAGTACGTCCTGGAGCTGCGTCCGGCGCGGATGGTGGACGTGGACGTCGCCGGTGGCGACCGTGCGGACGCCGAGCGTCTCCGCGAGCGAGCGCAGCGCGGCGTTGCGGCGCGCGTCCCCCCGCTCGTAGGGGCGCTGGAGCTCGACGTAGAAGCGCTCCGGGCCGAGCGCGCGGGCAAGGTCGGCAGCCGCGTTCGGGTCGCGGACGGCGAGCCCGTGGCGCGCGCAGCCGGAGAGGCAGACGAGGCCCTCTCCCTCCTCGGCCAGCCGGGCCGGGTCGAGCCGCGGATTCAGCCGCTCGTGCGCGTGCGCCTCGGTGAGGAGGCGGCAGAGGCTCGCGTAGCCCGCCGGCGTCTCGACGAGGAGCGTGACGTGCGAGCCGCCCGCCAGCGTCGCCTCGACGCCGGTGATCGGGCGCAGGCCGAGCGCCTGCGCCGCGTACGCGAACTCGAGCGAGCCGTAGACCCCGTCGTGGTCGGTGAGCGCGAGCGCCTCGTATCCGAGCTCGACCGCGCGCGCCGCCAGCTCCTCGGGCTGCGAGGCGCCGTCGAGGAACGAGTAGGCGGAGTGGCAGTGCAGCTCGACGTAGGCCGCCACGCGCTTCTTGTCACTCCCCCGTCACGCTTTCGACACGATGCGGCACAGACACGCGCGCCTTTCCTCGTTACGCTGGAAAGCGGGTGGTGGGAGAGGGGTGCCCCTAGAGTTAACGGGCGAGGAGAGGTGGCGCGGGTGGACGAGGCGATCGTCAATGGGCCCGGCGAGGGCGAGCGGCTCGAGGGCAAGGAAGCCGTCTACATCGTCAAGGTCACGCGGCCGGGGCTCAGCCTCATCGAGTACGTCACCGGCCCGCGCTACCAGGGTGCCACGCCCCACTTCCACGAGCACCACACGGACGCGTTCATCGTCCTCGAGGGCGAGCTCGACTTCACGCTCGGTCGCGAGACGCTTCGCGGCGGCCCCGGGACGGTGGCCGTCGTGCCGCCCGGAGTCGTCCATGCCTTCGCGGGCACCGGCGGGCCGGCCCGCTTCCTCAACATCCACTCGCCCGACTCCGGCTTCGTCGACTTCCTTCGCGCCCGCACGCGCGGCGAGGACGCCACCTTCGACAGCGTCGACGTCGACGGGCCGCAGGAGCCTGGCGGCGGCACCTTCCTGGGCCCCGGCGAGGGCACGACTTATGAGGTGGGCACAGCCACCTCGCTCTTCAAGGCGACCAGTGAGGCGACAGCCGGCTTCTTCTCGCTCGCCGAAGTCACCATCCAGCCGGGGACGAGCGGGCCTCCGCCCCACTCGCACCGCGAGCTGCTCGACTCGTTCTACGTCCTCGAGGGAACGCTGACCGTCCGGGTCGGCGACGGCGAGCTGGAGGCGCCGCCGGGCACGTACGCCTGCGTCCCGCCGGGCGTCGTCCACACGTTCGCCAACCGGAGCGCGGGGCCCGTGCGCTTCCTCAACCTCAACACGCCCGGCGGCTGGGAGGACTACATCCGCGATCTCGCCGCCGCGACGCCCGCGGACGGCCCGCCCGACCCACGGCTCATGGGCGAGATCCTCGCGCGTCACGACCTGGCGTTCCTGGATTAGGGGCTCTGCCGGAACCACTCGCCGCTCGTCTCGTCCCGGAAGACCACGACGTTCCGCCCGCTCTCGAGCAGTGCCTCGAAGTAGCACCGCTCCACCGGCTCCCCCGTCCACCAGCGGTCGACCACCCGCCATTCCTCCCGCACCGAGGCCACGCGCACCCGGTCGATCACCGCCGGCATCCCGTCCTCGCTGGCCACGAGCGCCGGGCGCGGCTCGTTCAGTCGTCGCGCGGTACGAGAATGGCCCTGGTCTCCGGGATGCGCGACCACGGCGCGACCTCCACGACGGTGCAGACCGCGTCCAGGCCCACCGCCGTTCGCGCCTGCCGGAGCCCCACGCGCAGGCGCTCCCGCAGGCGGCTCCCGCGCGGACGGACGAGCTCTGCTTGCGTCCCGACCGACTCCGTCAGCTCCCCCAGCTCGAGGCGCAGCTCCGCCGTCGGTGCCGGCAGCTCCGCCAGCTTGGACGCCAGCGCGAGCCGAAGGCGGTCGGGCTCCGCCGTCGGCTCGCGCAGCGTCAGCGAGCGCCGCCACGAGCCGCCACCGACGAGCTTCGCCGAGATGGCGAGCTGCCGCGGGGCCCGGCCGGCTCGCTCCGGGCGGGCGAGCAGGCGCTCCACGAGCGCCGCCAGCGCCCGGGAGAGCGTCAGCTCGTTCGCCACGGGCTCCGGAAAGGTGAGCGTCTCCGCGATCTCGGCAGGCGGCCGACGCGGCTCGACCGAGGCGCCCCCTTCGCCCCGGACGAGCCGCCAGGCCTCCGCGCCGTCGGCGCCGAGCCGATCCGCGACTGCCGCCCCCGGCAGCCGCGCCAGCTCGCCGAGCCGCTTGACCCCCAGCTCCGAGAGCTCCTCCCGCCGCTCCGGCGAGAGCGGCAGTAGGCCGAGCGGGAGCGGCTCGAGGAACAGGTCCGCTTCGCCGTCGTCGATGACGAGCGCCCGGCCGGCCGGCGCCACGGTCGCCGCCGCCAGCGCGGCGAAGCGCCGGGAGGCCGCCCCCACACGCGCCCCCCACTCCTCCCCGACCGCGTCGAGCGCGCGCCGCAACGCCTCCGCGAGCCCCCCGGCCAGCCGCTCGACCCCGCGCGTCTCGAAATAGGCACAGCCGGGCTCGGCCGGCTCCACCGCGAAGCCCGCCTCCTCGAGGCGCCGCAACACGGCCTCCCAGGCCTCCTCCACCCCGGCCGGGTCCTGCTCGACGAGCTCCAGGCGCGGACACATGGAGAGCGCTTCGGAGAGCCGCATCCCCGGCCGCACGCCCGCCTCGTGGGCGGCGCGGGTGCAGGACCCGACGAGCGGCTGTGTCCCGGGAACCGGCGCGAGCGCCACTGGCTTCCCTGCGAGCTCGGGCCGCCGGAGCAGCGGAGCCCTGAGAGAGAAGCCCGGAATGGTCAGACAGGCGATCATGGGAACGTGTGTTCTACACGAACAC